>NZ_JAJSON010000020.1 GCF_022410465.1 Christiangramia crocea
TCCCAAACCAATATTGCAACCCTCAATGAACAACGCTTTAACTCCAAAGCGGGTGCAAATATACATCCCTATTTTAATTACACAATAACTTTTTCAGGTTTTAGTTACTTTTATGTGAAATCTATCATTTCGATCAAAAACCAAAGAATTAAGCATATTTAATCAATGGGAATTCATTAAAAGTTTAAACCAAAACTTAATTAGGAGAGAATTCAGCAATAACGCCCTTCCTATTCTAAAGAAAAAGATCCCAAACAAGCCCAAACCGGACAAGAAAATCGGTGTATGGATAGCCCGGAGAAGAAAAATTATTATTTCCATCCAGCAAGGCATTTATATGTTGGAGCTTAAAGAATACCCTGGCTTTATCTACTTTTCCGTTAAAGAAAAAATCGACAACCGGATAGCCACCCAAATCCTGAGTGTTCTGCACATAGAATTCAGCCAGCACGGGATCATACCTATCCATCTGGTACTGACTAAAATATTTCAGCGTAAAACCGGTTTGTAAATAAAGAGCTTTATCAAACCAGTGATCCTTATAATAGACAGAATTACGGGTAACAAATTCCGGAAGATTCAAAACACCCACTCCCTGCAAAACATTTTGATACATCACTGTATTATAAGAACCAAAATAACCAAAGTCGAATTCCTTTTCTGCCTTCAATTTTAAATACCTTACCTGCTCCCCTGCCTGGAATGGTCTAACCATCCCATCTTCACCAGAAGAAAAATAGGTGTAATTCTCTATTTGTGATAGACTTCCAAAAAGGGCTCCAAATCTTCGAGATCTAAAATCAGCAAATAGCCTTTGAGACACTTCATTCTCAAAATCATTCTGCCAGTTATAATTCACATAGTCACTCTGATAAAGGAGAAAATTAAGGTTTGGACTCACACTATTCTGATTGACCCCAAAACGGATCCAGTTCTGTGAATCAAATTCATAAGACGCTGTCGCAGCCAGATAATTTCCAGGTAGTTCTTCTGAAAGATTCAGTTTAGCATCTGCTTCAACACTAAAACCTCCGATCTGTTTTTTATACGCACCGCCCACATGAAGTAAATTTCCATTTAAGCGGTTGCCAATTGTATCGCCAGGCTTTATATATACTGAATTATATCCGTAGTCATAATTGGTATGACCGGCTTTAAAGCTAAGCTCACCCAATAACCGATTGGAATAATTCACCGAAGCCTCATTAAAAAGCTTCTCCAGTCTTGTCTCATCCTTAAGCTGGGAGGATTCGAATGACTCGCCAAAAATATTATTCACAGCAGATTGCTGGCGGAATACAAATTTCTCGTAGCTGAAATCCAATGTATGCTCCAGACTTATCTTATGAATGGAATCGACCACATTAGTAAGCTCATATTCATGATTTAAAAAGAATCTCTTTCCAAATAAAACACTTTCAGCATTTTCAAAATTAACCTCCAAAACTGACCTATCCTCAAATTCCGGCTCCTTATTAGTGTACTGCTCTATAGCCTGTGCTGTAAGACCTCCATTTTCTTCATTCAGCAGGTCCTGAGATACAAAATGAGCTTTGGCATGATACTTTTCATTATCTGAATCATAACTAAATCCAAGTCTTAGATTTCCGGTGCTGGTTAGAATATGCTGGTATTTCCCCAAAGCTCTCGTACCCTTATAAGCAATGAACATATTCAGGTTCTTTGAAGTATTTATGGTAAAGAATGCATCTAATTGCTGACCCTGTTCTGGAACCGTTTTAAAATAGAATTGTGTCCATGGGGTAGGCACATGATAATAATCAATATCCTCGACTTCCATAAAATTAAAATGCCGGGCGCGAGCTCCGAAAAGCGGAAATGTCTTTTTATAGTCTTTTTGAAAGCCTAAACTGTTATATGTCTGGCCGGTATTTGAAAATGGAAGTAATTCAAAATTATCCTTTCTAAGGTAATTGAATTTATAATCCTTAAGAATAGTCAGGGTAGTATCCAGATAAGTAGTATCATTCTCAATAGAAATAATCTTATATAAATCAATCTCCGGAAGGGTATCCTTTTCTTTGACGCTTTTTTTTCCTGGTCCAAGTGGTGGCTGCTGCGCGAATGCCTGAATTGAAAAAAATACAATAAAACAAAGCAGGAGTTTTTTCATAAATACTACTATTCAGGCAAAAGTAAAATATTTCACGCAAGATAGCGGAAGATACTCAAAACAAAAAAACCACCCGCCATTGGTGGGCAGTATAGTCAAGAAAACAAAATTCTTAATTAGTTATTATTCCCTAATAAACAACATAATAAATTTCTTTAGAACTCAATAAAGCTATTTTATTTTTAATAGAATTTGAGCCAACCAAGCCGAAAATTATAATTTCTTAATATTTTTGTCTCCATGCTATCCTTCTATAACCTAAATCTTTCAATAGCCGGAACCGATGAAGCCGGTAGAGGATGCCTTGCCGGACCCGTAACGGCTGCAGCCATCATCCTGCCCAAAACGTTCGAAAATACATTGATCAATGATTCAAAGGTATTAAACCTGGCCACCAGAAACAGCCTCAAAAAATGCCTGGAAGAGGAGGCTGTTTGCTATGCAGTGGCTCATGTTTTTATGGAAGAGATTGACAAGATAAACATCCTGAATGCCTCTATTCTTGCGATGCACAGAGCTCTTGAAAAATTGAGCAAAACTCCTAAACATATAATAGTGGATGGCAACAGGTTTAAACCATTCAGGGATATCCCTTATGATTGCATCATCAAGGGCGACGGAAAATACATAAGTATAGCTGCAGCCTCCATTCTGGCGAAAACCCATCGTGATGCATATATGGAAAAGATCCACAAAGAACATCCAGAGTATAACTGGAAGAACAATAAAGGCTACCCAACCAAGGAACATAGGAACGCAATCGAGAAATACGGAACTACTAAATATCACAGAAAAAGTTTTAAACTACTTCCCGATCAATTGACGATTGACTTCTAAGTTGTTATTTTTGTCAAAAAGCAACCCCCTTTTCTATGAAAAAACTGATGATACTGGTTCTGGCTGTGTTTGTTATTGCATGTTCAGATAACAGAAAAAAAGAATTCAGTTTAATAGATCATATTCCCGAAGACACCGAACTTTTTTTTACTTCTCAGGATATCAAATCATTTATTCCGGAAATCGAAAACAATGATTTTATAAAAAGCAGTGAATTCCCATTAAAAGACCGCATTTCTTACCAGTTTAATTTTTTCAAATACCTGAACCTGAATCATGCCACGGGAATAAGCTTTTCGAATCTCTCGTCTAAAACCTTCACCTATACAATAAGCACAAGAAAGGATTCGGCTCTTGTCCAACTGGATTCCGTACAAAATAAAGCCATGGAGACCATCAAGGAAGGTAACACCAGTTTTCAAAAACTAGAACTAAATAACACCATGTTCTTTCTGCTTGAAAAGGCTAACATAGCAGTAATAAGCAACTCCCGTCAAAAAATCCTGGATATTGCCAGGAATGAAAAGCTATTAAAAGACAGCAGTTTTGAAAGAGCTTATAATGCTTCAGACCCCAATAAAGCATCGGTTTTTATAAGACATGGGGCTATAGATAAAATTTCAGATTTCTTTGGAAAATTTCATTTCCCAGGTTTCGAAAGTTTCGCCGAATGGACTGTACTTGATCTTGAGCTTACAAATTCAGAAATTAAGGCCAATGGCCTGAGTCTGACGAATAATTCAGAAAAATTTCTTCAGGCCTTCTCAGGAATCAATCCGAGGAACATTGAAAGTGTCAGGGTATGTCCTGAAGACTTTTTAAGTATGTACGCCCTAAGCTATTCATCTTTTAAAAAATTACATTCAAACCTTCAAAAAATAGAGAAAGACAGCAGCAGAAACAATTATCCAGGAGTACTGGACGAAACCCGTGAAATTGCATACATCCGGCTAAAAGAAGGTAACGCTACCATATTAAATGCTGTGGAAATAGAAGCTGCGAAAGAAGAGCTTGCCGGAATGGGAAATCCACTCGAAACTTACCGTGGCTCCCCCATAGTAGAATTAAGTGACAGTCCGGATTTTCAACAGACCTTTTCCAGCCTTATGAATATGGAAAAAAATAAGTTCTATACCATCATAGATCATTTTATCATTTTTTCCAATGAGACCGATGTTCTCAAAAAAATACTTACCGATTTCCAGAATTCGGATACCATATCTGGAAGATCTTACTTTAACCAACTCATGGCATCACTGTCTTCCGAATCATCCATGATATTTATATCCAGATTACCGGAGTTTATAAATTTCACAAAAGAGGGAGATGAATCCCACAAAATGAAGTTTCAAGAAAATAGCCTGGCAGCCTTGCAGATCATTAATGAAGGTGACTTTGCGCATATTCACGGAGTATTCTCAAATTCCAGGAATACCTCTACCACCAGCAAAGGCGCCGAGCAAATTGCTTCTTTTAAATTGGATAATCCTGTTGTCACTGATCCCGTATTTTTTAAGAATCACCGTACAGACCAGATGGATATTGCGGTTCAGGATGATAATAACAGACTTTACCTAATCTCAAATAAAGGAAATATCTTCTGGAAAGAACAGCTGGATAGCCAGATCACCAGTCCAATCTATCAGGTAGACCTGTTCAGGAACGGAAATCAGCAATTAGCCTTCTCTACCGGCTATAATATGGAAGTTTTAGACAGGGATGGCAATAAGGTGAAGGGATTTCCTATCAAATTTAATAGTTCACTAACCCAGCCTCTCTCCGTTTTTGATTATGACAAAAACCGGAATTACCGTTTCGTACTTACTCAAAATGATAGGATCTACATGGTAGGACCAAAGGGGAAAGCAATTAGAGGATTTGATTTTGATGGCACCAGGACCGGTATTATAAAAGCTCCAAAACATATACGCTTAGGCACCAGGGATTACATATTAATTGCAGAAGAATCAGGCAAACTGAATATCCTGAGCAGGCAGGGAAATATAAGAGTTCCGGTAACAGAGAATATTGAGTTTTCCGAAAATGAATGGTATGGCCATAATGGGAAGTTTGTTTCTACGGCTCCCAAAAATGTGCTGATCGAAATATCGCAACAAGGTCAGGTCTCTAAAGAAAATCTTCAACTGGCAGAAAACAACCGGATAGTTGCCAATGATGATCACCTGGTATACCTGAATGAAAATCAGCTTTCAATTGACGGGAAAAAATTGGAACTGGATTTTGGTCTATATACAGATCCGCAGATCTTTGAAATTACAAATAAAACCCTGATCGCTCTTACAGATACTCAAACACAGAAGGTTTATGTATTTGATGAAAATGCAAAACTGCTGGATGGTTTCCCGGTCTACGGAAATTCAAGAGTCGATATCGCAAATGCTGACCTGGATTCCAGACTGGAACTTGTTGTGAAAGGGGAAGATGATGAGATTCTGTTATACAAACTTTAATCCAATATATTAACAAAAAAAAGGCTGAGAATGATCCCAGCCTTTTAAGTAATTTAAGTCCTCTTATTTAAGAACCATAACCAGGATTTGGTACTAGTAATGGGTTTGCATCTATCTCTCTTTGAGGGATTGGAAATGACAACCTAGGTGAATCTGCAGGAATTTCCCCTACCGATCTTCCGGTTCTGGTATAATCGAATATTAGAAAACCTTCGAACATTAGTTCAAGTTCTCTTTCTCTTAAGATATCATCTAAAGTAACTTCAGAAAGAAGCCCTGCATTTGCACGTTCCCTCACCACATTTACATCTTCTAATGGAGTAGCCCCAACATCGGTTCCTAATCTTTCGTTAGCTTCAGCCCTGATAAGATACATTTCTGCAAGTCTTATTAAAGGAATATTCCCGAACTGGTTTGTATACTTACTAGTAAGGGTACCTCCATTTTGAGCACTTGTATAAAAGAAAGATCCTCTATCATCAGAATCGCCAAACATATTTAGATATTCCTCATTTACAGTTACATCACCGCCTCGACCTCCATTAGACTGGTCTGCATAATGAACAACCAGCAAATTCTCTCCATCTTGTGAAGTAACCTGGAAAGCGAATACATCTTCGCTGGAATCTTCATCATTATTGAATGCTTCCGAATACATTCCGGTCAATGAATGCCCGCTATTTTCAATCACTCCATCTGCAGCATCCCTGGCAGCTTCATAATTTCCAAGATGGAGTTGCACTCTTGCCAGTAAAGCCTGAGCTGAATACTGATCAGCAAAGATGCCGTTAGAAGCAGGCAAAAATTGAATTGCCTTTTCAAGATCTGACACCACCTGTGTATATACCTGATCTGCAGGAGCTCTTTCTATTTCCAGATTCTGTGAGTAATCCGTAATTCCATCTAGTGTTAAAGGTACTCCAAGGCTATTATCTGGAGAGGAAAAGAAGCGGTTAAGATCAAAATAATTCAAAGCACGAAGAAAATACGCCTCTCCCATTACTATCTCTCTTTCCTCTTCGTCTACAAGATCTGCATAATCAAGTACAAGATTCGCCTGATTAATGGCTTCATAACCATTCAACCATAAATCTCTCACGAAACTGTTATCAACAAAAATACTTTTATTAAAAACCTGTCTAGGCTGCTGGAAAGTACCGCCCCATGTAGCCTGGTCTGTAAACCCATAAAGATCTGCCATCAATTGAAGGTAACCTCCATAAGAATCATCCTGAGCGGTCTCGTTATAGACACCTATAAGGATATTTTTCACATTCTCTCCGGTAGATATTGCAGTCCCTGCCGAAATTTCCTGTCTTGGCTCTAAATCCAGCTTATCGTCACAACCTGTAAACAGTAACGTTAAAGCCAGTAACCAAATTGAATTATATATTTTTCTCATAATTTTTTTTTAGAAGTTAATATTAACACCTAATGACATCGTTTTTACAGCTGGTGCTGAATAGAAGCTAACTCCTACTCCCTGACCTGCATCACTTGTAGATTCAGGATCGTAACCGTCATAATCGGTTATCGTTAGCAAGTTAATACCTGTAAAATAGACTCTGAATTTTTCCAGACCCATCTGGTCTGTAAAATCTTTCGGAATTGTATATCCTAAAGTCAGGTTTCTTAAACGAATGAAATCTGATTCCTGAAGATATCTTGTAGAAGTTGCAGTACCGTTTCCTCCAAACAGTCTGGCCTGGGGCACATCAGTAATATCTCCCGGCTCCTGCCATCTATCTAACTGGTCTCTGCTTTGATTATCAAAGTAGTCAGCATTCGCAGACTGGTATATTCCACCACCATTATAAATGCTGGCACCCCATTCTCCAATAAAAGTAAAGGAAAGATCTATTCCTGAATAATTAACAGTGTTTGTAAGACCTGCAATCCAGTCAGCATAAGGTTTACCGGCAATAACACGATTAGCCTCATTAGGATCTGTAGTTGTTTCACTACCTACTCCATCTACATAGTACAGGGCATCCCCATTATCAGGATCCACACCGGCATATTCTATAAGATAAAAAGCAGATAGAGGCTCCCCTTCTCTTAAAATAGTCTCTCCGATTATCACATCAGCTCCATCTGGTAATTCCTTAACTTCATTATTATTCTTTGAAATATTGAAATTAGTTTTCCAGCTAAGATTATTGGTTTCGATGTTGGTAGTATTAAGAACAAATTCAAATCCTTCATTTTCCAGAAGACCTATGTTTCTGGTAATACTGGATTGACCTGAAGTTCCTGGTAGAGGCTGATCAAATATCAACCCGTCTGACTCTTTGATATAATAATCAATCTCACCAGAAATCCTGTTATTCAGGAATCCATATTCCAAACCTATATCAGTTTGTTTAACGCTTTCCCAGGTTAAAAGTGGATTAGCGGCCTGCACAGGAGCAATACCGGGTCTCTGATTATAAGAAATACCACTAAATAATCCCAAAGCAGCATAATCTCCAATATTCGCATTTCCTGTTTCACCATAACTGGCTCGAAGTTTAAGGAATGAAATAGCATTGGAACTGGAAAGGAAATCTTCCTCACTAATGATCCATCCTGCAGAAACTGCTGGAAAGGTACCATATCTCACGTCCTCACCAAACCTTGAAGACCCGTCTCGTCTAACACTTGCCTTGAATAAATATTTATCGAATAATGAATACTGAAGCCTTCCAAAATAAGAGAGAAAGCTGTTAGCTGATTCTTCTCCTGATCCCCCTGTAATCTCAGCGGCACTATTAATGGTCTGAAAATCATCTGTAGGAAACTGAATCCCTGTAACATCCTGAAAACGTCTGTTTGACTGGTTATATTCCATACCCGCCACAACTTCCACATCATGGATATCATTAAACACTTTCGAGAAAGTGAAATAGTTACTACTTACATAAGACTCCGTTCCAACACTAGAAGCATACGCCTCTCCATTGGTAGACTGAAATGGTGCAAGACGCCCTACATAGTTATCTTCAGTTTGATAATAAAGATCATATCCAAAATCTGAATTGAACCTTAAAAAATCAAAAAACTGATATTCACCAAAACCTCTTCCTGTTAGCCTTCTGATAACCGTATTATAGAAAGCATGTTTATCCTGAAGCAAAAAGTTAGGGTATAAGGTATTCGGGTTAGGATCCCCGTCCTCAAGATAAGCGGGAGAAATTGCAGGTTGTGCTATAGCCTGTAGAGGTGTTACAAAAGCATTATCATTTGCGATCCTGTCAATTTCTGTTCGGGAAAAGCTCATGTTCATCCCAGCTCTGAATTTTTCATTGAAATTATGAGTAACATTCACTCTTCCATTAATTCTTTCAAGCTCATTCCCTCTTACGATACCTTCAGTATCGTTATAAGCACCGGAAAAGAAATAAGTGGTTTTCTCATTCCCCCCAGACATAGATAGACTTGCATCCTGAACATGACCATCCTGTAATGCAAGATCCTGCCAGTCTGTATCTACCTCTCTATTTCTCCAGTCTGTCCCATCAGAAATATAATCAAAAATCCCTTCAATGTATGGGATGCCTTCATCTTCTCCCAAACCATTAATGGCGGCTTCGGTGAAAAGTTCAATATATTCATCTGCATTTAACCACTCCCTGGTATTGGTAGGCTCACTAATACCATAAGAATAGTTCATGGAAAAGCTTGCCGGCTTATTGGCTCCTTTTTTAGTAGTAATGATTACAACCCCATTAGCTCCCCTAGAACCATATACAGCAGCTGCAGAAGCATCCTTAAGAATATCTATAGACTGTATCTCATTGGCGCTTAATGTAAGCAACGGGTTAGTGGGTGATCCGTTATTAGATTCGTTGTTATTTATAAGCGGCACACCATCTAATACATATAATGGCTCTGAACCTGCCCCTATACTGGCAATACCTCGAATCCTAATATTTACTCCTCCTTCAACCTTTCCATTGGTTGCAGAAATTTGCACCCCAGCAGCTTTACCTGCAATGGTACTTTGGATACTAGGAACTGGAACCTCTTCAATATCTTCCGCAGTTAGCTTCGCCACATTATCGGTAAGATTTCGTTTACTTTGGGTTCCATAACCTACCACTACCACTTCGTCCAGTTGAGCCGCATCTTCCTGTAAAGTAATATTAATGGTGTTTTGAGTACCCACAGGTACCGTCTCAGTAGTATAACCTACATAGCTAAATAATAGCACTTCTCCCTCAGAAACATCAATTGAATAGTTCCCGTCAAAATCGGTTTGTGTCCCCCTGTTCGTATTCTGAATGATGACATTTACTCCTGGGAGAGGAAGACCATCAGTGTCATTTACCGTACCGGTTATTTCTCTGGCTTGAGAAAACCCAACCTGTGTGGCAAATGAAAAAAGCAGAACAAAAATGAATTGTAATTTTTTCTTCATATTAGAATTTTTAAAAAATTTGAAGCGAAATTCTGACTTTTTGTTCAAAAAAAGAAAAAAAACAAGTTTAAAAAGAGGGGAGTATTTACTAATTATTCAAGTAATTATTATATCACAGTTTTTTTATGAACCCTGCAATAGCAATCTTAATATTTTGAGGAATTAAGAATTTTTAAATCTAAGAAAACGCCAGTTCTGCCTCGAATAAATTCTCAAAATGATATAAAAGCCTTTTCTCTACCTCTTCCATATCAATTTCCTTCTTTCCAAGCTCTATATTTAAGGAAGTTACTGCTTTTCCTTCGATGCCACATGGAATGATATTGTCAAAATAGCCAAGATCGGCATTTACATTGAGGGCAAAGCCATGCATCGTCACCCATCGGCTCGCTCTCACTCCCATAGCGCAGATCTTCCTGGCGAACGGAGTTCCAACATCCAGCCACACCCCTGTTTCTCCGGGACTTCGTTCAGCTTTCAGCCCGTATTCAGCCAGCGTCAGGATCACCATTTCTTCAAGAAGCCGGAGATATTTATGAATATCTGTGAAGAAATTATCGAGATCCAGAATTGGATATCCAACTATCTGCCCTGGGCCATGATAGGTAATATCCCCTCCTCTATTGATCTTATAGAAAGTAGCATTCCTGGCCTCGAGTTCCTTTTCTGAAATTAGGAGGTTTTTAGCATCACCACTTTTACCTAAAGTATATACATGAGGATGCTCAACGAATAAGAAGTAGTTTCTGGTGGGAATATTTGTCTCCTCTCTCCTGTTCTTTATCTTGAGATTGAGCGTTTCCTGGAAAAGCTCTTCCTGATAATCCCAGGTTTCTTTATAATCCTTTACTCCTAAATACCTTACCTCAACTTCCTTATTCATGATTGAAATTTGGGGTTATTCAAAATAATTAGTGCAGCGATCACCCCTGGGACCCAGCCTAGAAGGGTAAGCAGTAATACGATTATAATTGATCCGCAGCCTTTATCGTAGACGGCCAGCGGTGGAAATAACACCGATAAGATTACTCTCCAAATACTCATTGAAGCAAATTTTGATGCAAAGATAGAATTATTATTTCGGCTTTTAATTGCATTGTATGGCAGGCTGATAGTCACTATATTTGCATCCGCATTTTGTTGGAGCCACTCCCTAAACCTCTCCCAGGGGGGAGAGGAGCTAAAAAATCCTGCTTTTAAAGGGATTTTAACTTAAAGGGAAGATTATTTAGAAATACATAGATATATGCAGCAGTTATCAGAACAGGAACAAATTAGACGAGAAAAATTATCAGCTATTAGAAAGGCCGGCATAAATCCATATCCCGCGGATCTGTTTCCGGTAGATCATACAACTACGGATATAAAGGAAAATTTCGAAGATGGCAAGAAAGTAGTGATCGCAGGAAGGCTGATGTCCAGAAGGATCCAGGGGAAAGCTTCTTTTGCTGAACTCCAGGATTCCAAAGGCAGGATCCAGGTTTATTTCAACAGAGATGAAATCTGTATCGGTGAAGACAAGTCTAAATACAATGATTTCTATAAGAAATGGCTGGATATAGGTGATTTTATAGGGATTGAAGGGGAACTTTTCAAGACCCAGGTAGGAGAAATGACGGTGATGGTAAAGGATTTTCATCTTTTGAGTAAATCTATCAGACCACTTCCGCTTCCTAAAACCGATAAAGAAGGAAATGTACATGACGGCTTTAATGATCCGGAACAAAGATACCGTCAGCGATATGCCGACCTTGCTGTAAACCCTAAAGTCAAGGAGATCTTTGTAAAGCGAACGAGGTTATTCAACGCGATGCGAAATTTCTTTAATGAAAAAGGATATTTCGAGGTTGAGACCCCAATCCTTCAGTCGATACCGGGAGGCGCTGCGGCAAGACCTTTTGTGACGCATCACAACGCCCTGGATATTCCATTGTATCTAAGGATCGCCAATGAACTTTACCTAAAGAGGTTGATCGTTGGTGGATTCGACGGGGTATACGAATTCTCCAAGAACTTCAGGAATGAAGGTATGGACAGAACTCATAATCCGGAATTCACGGCAATGGAGATCTACGTGGCCTATAAGGATTACAACTGGATGATGGAATTCACGGAAAAATTGCTTGAACATTGTGCCATTGCAGTTAACGGTACTACCGAAGCGACGTTTGGCGAACATAAAATCGACTTCAAAGCTCCTTATAAACGGCTAACCATGACCGATGCCATCAAGGAATATACTGGATTTGACATTACCGGAAAATCTGAAAAAGAACTCTATGATGCGGCGAAAGGAATGGGCATCGAGGTTGATGACACCATGGGTAAAGGAAAACTTATCGATGAGATCTTCGGTGAAAAATGTGAAGGTAACTTTATACAACCTACCTTCATTACTGATTATCCGAAAGAGATGAGTCCGCTTTGTAAAGAGCACAGGGAAAATCCTGAGCTTACCGAGCGTTTCGAACTGATGGTATGTGGAAAGGAGATCGCCAATGCATATTCTGAGCTTAACGATCCTATAGACCAGAGAGAGCGTTTTGAAGAGCAGTTAAAACTATCTGAAAAAGGAGATGATGAAGCGATGTTCATTGACAACGACTTCCTTCGTTCACTCGAATACGGAATGCCACCAACATCCGGACTAGGTATTGGAATGGATCGTCTTATCATGTTCCTTACCAACAAACAGTCTATTCAGGAAGTATTGTTCTTCCCACAGATGAAGCCTGAAAAGAAAGCGGTAGAATTAAATGAAGACGAAAAAGCAGTTTATAAGCTGTTAAAGGCTGATGAGATTTTCGAATTAAATGAGATAAAGGAAAAATCAGGTTTAAGTAATAAGAAATGGGATAAATCACTGAAAGGGCTTAGAAAACATAAGATGATCGAGGTCTTTAAGGAAGATGATGATATGAAAATCAAGATTTCTTAAAAATTCTTTAAACCATTTAGGATAGGAACAGTCCAAAGACTGCCGAAAGGCGGTCTTTTTTATTCTCCGATTCAAATTTCCGTCTTCACATCAAATCTGTATTAACTAAAACAACAATTTATGATCAAGAACCAGAGCCTGAAGCTTTTGCTTTTAGCCCTCTCATTATCGGTTTCCAGCTGTGCTGTTTTTCAGAAACAGGAAAAGGCCCCTCCTGCCGCCAGTAATGACTCCAAAAAAGATAAGAACGGAATTAATGCTTACGATAAGGTGATCACTAAAGATGCAAAAAGTGACGAGGGATTATTTACCGTTCATAAAGTTGAAGATAAATACTTCTACGAAATCCCGGACAGTCTTTTTAACCGGGAAATGCTCACCGTAACGCGTATAGCCAAGACCGCCAGTGGAATTGGTTTTGGTGGAGGTAAACAGAATACCCAGGTTCATCGCTGGCAAAAGAAAGGCGATAAAGTACTGCTCAGGGTAGTTTCATATGATATCTATGCCAATGATTCGCTTCCGGTTCATGAGGCTGTGGTAAACTCAAATTTTGAACCTATAATACAGTCTTTCGACATTAAGACAGTGGGTAAGGATTCCATTAGCAAAACCACCGTGATCGATGTGACGGACCTTTATACCAAAGATGTACAGCCCCTGGGGCTTCCAGATCGTACCAGAAAACAATATAAGGTTTCAAGACTTGACGAAAGCAGGTCTTATATAGATACGATTAGAAGTTATCCTGAAAACATTGAAATAAGACATGTAAAGACCTACAATGCCGGGGAGCCGCCATCTAACGAAAGTATGGGATCCATATCCATGGAATTCAGCAATTCCATGATCCTGCTTCCAAAGGTTCCTATGGAAAGAAGATATTATGATGAGCGTGTTGGCTGGTTCACTACTGAGCAAACCGATTATGGCCTGGCTGCTCAGAAAAGTAAAACTGTAGAGTTCATTGACCGGTGGAGACTTGAGGTGAAAGAGGAGGACATGGAGAAGTTCAAAAACGGAGAACTCGTGGAACCAAAAGAACCCATCGTTTACTATATAGACAGGGCCACTCCTGAAAAGTGGAGACCTTTCATTAAACAGGGAATCGAAGACTGGCAGGTTGCCTTTGAAGAGGCCGGTTTCAAAAATGCCATTATCGCAAAAGATGCACCTACAATTGAAGAGGATCCGGACTGGAGCCCGGAAGACGTAAGATATTCAGTAGTTAGATATCTGGCTTCTCCAATTCCTAATGCCAATGGTCCTCATGTAAGTGACCCCCGTTCCGGAGAAATTCTGGAATCAGACATCAACTGGTATCATAATGTGATGACCCTACTAAGAAACTGGTTCTTTGTTCAAACTGCAGCTATTAATGAAGAAGCACAGGATGTTGAATTTAAGGATGAAGTAATGGGAAGACTCATCAGGTTTGTTTCTTCTCACGAAGTTGGTCATACTTTAGGCTTACCACATAATATGGGCAGTAGTGTTGCTTATCCCGTGGAAAAATTAAGGGATGCTGAATTTACACAGAAATACGGAACAGCTCCTTCTATTATGGATTACGCCCGGTTCAATTATATCGCTCAGCCTGAAGACGGAGATGTGGCACTAATGCCAGATATTGGTCCTTATGACAAGTATGCTATAGAATGGGGTTACCGCCCAATTCCTGAAAAAGAAGGAAAAGAGGAAAAGCCGATCCTTGATGAATGGATCCTGGAACATGCCGGTGACCCTATGTATCGGTTCGGAAGACAACAGGGTGGCGGTGTGATAGATCCAAGTTCACAAACCGAAGATCTTGGTGACGATGCCATGCTTGCCAGCGAATATGGTATTAAAAACCTGAAACGAATTGTTCCTAAGCTTATAGAATGGACGGCTGAAGATGGTAAAGACTATGAAGACCTGGATGACTTATACCAACAGGTACTTTCGCAATATAATCGATATATGGGACACGTGGCTGCCAACATTGGAGGTGTGTATGAATATTACAAAACCTATGATCAGGAAGGCGCAGTTTACACTCATGTAGATAAGGAGACACAGGAAAGAGCAATGGATTTTCTTCAGAAGCAACTTTTTGAAACTCCTGAATGGCTTATCAATCAGGATATTTTCAATAAGATCGAATTCGATGGAAATATTGAGCGTATCAGAAATGTGCAGCAAAGAGCCCTTAATAATATCCTTGATTTCGGAAGAATGGCAAGATTGATGGAAAATGAAGAGATAAACGGAAAAGAGGCATATTCTTTACTTGATATGATGACCGAACTTCGAAAAGGGGTTTGGAGTGAGGTTTATTCGGGTAGAAAAATTGACCGCTACAGAAGGAATCTTCAAAGGGCTTACATCGAGAGAATGGAGCATTTGATGAATGAAGAGCAGGACGAGATTCCTGCCAGATGGAGAGATTGGGTCACAAGAAGTAATATCGATGTTTCTCAAAGTGACATAAGACCTGTTGTAAGAGGTGAATTAAACACCCTGGAGAGACAGATAAGAAACTCTCTGTACAGGTCTGGAGACACCCTAACACGATATCATCTTCAGGATGTGCTTAAGCGTATAGATCTTATCCTTAACCCTGTGGAATAGTAGCTTTTAACATATACAAATAAAAAAACTATCACTTTAACAGTGATAGTTTTTTTTATGTTAAAACATATCCTTCCAGGTTCTATATCCCTTAATTTTAAGTGTGTATAAACCAAAACTTTTTAAGTGATGAAGAATATTAGCTTATTATTAGTAATGCTATTCCTTTCTTTTGGGGCCTTTGCCCAGGTTGATAAAAATAAGGGAAAAGCAAAAGGCCATGAAAAACAGGCCATGATGATGAATGATCCTGAGCCTCATGCCATGATGTATGCCGATAAAATGGCAACACGGTTAAGCCTCAATGCAGAGCAAAAAGAAAATATAAAAAAAGCACAAATGAAGAGGCTGGAGGCTCAGAAAGAGCTCATGGCAGACCATATGGAGGATATGGCCGATGACCCCGAAGATATGGCCGATGAAAGAGCCAATATGAATAAACAAAAAATGAAAATTCAGGCCGATTTCAAAGAAGAAATGAAAGAGATCCTGAATGAAAGTCAGTATGCCAAATGGGAAGTGATGCATGAAAGAGAAATGAAAATGCAGGGAAAGAAAAAAGGCTACAAAAACGATAAAACCAAGAAAGATGATTCCAATTGGTAAAATTGGAATAAATGATTTAAGCGAACAGGGCTATAGCCCTGTTCTTCATTTTAAACCTTTCCTTATCTAAGGCGTCAAATAAACTCAATGTCAATAATTTATGATCATGAAAAATCTTATAACCCTAATGATCCTCATTTCCAGCATCACAAGCTTTGCCCAGGAAAAAGGAGAAAGAAGGTCAGAAATGTCTGATGTAGAAATGGCAAGCCTTCATGCTAAAAGACTGACCATGCAACTGGACCTGAATGAAGAACAGGAAGCAAAGCTTAAAGAACTTTACACCGAGCAAATTAAAGATCGCCGTGAGCTAATGCAGGAACGCCGTGAAGAAAGAGAAGAAATCCGGAAGGAAATGACCAAAGAGCGTTCTAAAATGAGGGAAGAACAAATGGAGATTTCCGAAAAACACAAAGCCAGGATGAAAGAAATTCTTACTGCCGAACAGTTCACAAAATGGGAACAGCTTCAGGAAAAAAGGCAAAAAGGAAGAAAAATCCATATGCAAAAAAAGAGAAATCAGTGATAAAACCCTTTTCCACATACTAATCTTAAGGGCCTTACGGCCCTTTTTTCATTCTATGAATTTATAGAGAACTTTATAATGAGACCTGCAGCCAGCCAGCCATGCATAATATATGAACGCAATGTATTTGAGTGTTTTCTCCAGAACCTGACTTTTGGGAGCCATTTCCTTCATAAACATCACATCCTTTCTTTTAAAGAATCCGAGGTAAAGCATATAGCCCGATATGGCCAGGAATATCATATTCAGCCAGAAAGTATAGTTGATCTTAAAGTATTCCGCATCCATGATCTTCACCGAAGAAGGGTCTGGATGAAGGTTGAGCAAATTAAAGCCGTAATGCAATGCCAGTGATGCTCCAATTAAAGAAGTAAACAGAAGAAAAAGGATAAAAAAGCTCATTTTCCAGCCATAATATTTGGCGTTGATCCTCAATATTGGAAAGACTACCAGGTCACTGAAGATGTTTTAGACTTCATCTTTCTTTTCCAGGATTTATCGGGATCGGCATCCTCATCATCTTCATTTTCCAGACCTTCGCGGGCTTTTTTGATGAGTTTTCTAAGATTTATAAGCTTAATCAGCAACCAGCTTATAAGTATAAGTGACTCCTCCAACATATTCCCCTACAACGAACTGCCACCCCAGGAAGATCGAAATAATGATTCCCAGTTCTATAACCAGGTTGGTCGAAGCGAGAAGAAAGGCAATGGAAGAAACAAAATTGGCGACCTTTTTAAAAAGGCTTTTGGCAGATGCGAGAGCCGCAAAACTACAGGAACTACTAATAAAGTCGAAAAAGGTTCCAAGCAATAGCCCTTTGGATTCTTACTTCCCATAGTTTTCTGCATTCGCTTTTCTGTCACAAATACCTGTATTCCGCTCCTTATAACATATCCCAGGGCAAAAGTCCATAGCGCCATCCAGAAAAATCCGGCAGTTGTATATGCTGCTTCTCCCCATTGACTTAAAAAATCCTGCATAAAGTGTTTGATTTTCCGAGTATGGTTAGACTGAACTTTTTACCCTCATAAAATCTTTGATCTCAGCCAGTTTAGGGTTCCTAAGACAAGTTCAGGATTATATTATCAAATAAAATGTCATTTCGAGGGAGTCCCGATAACTATCGGGACGATTGAGAAATCTCAAGAGATTTCTCACTTCGTTCGAAATGACATCATTAATCCAGCTTCGCACTTCTCAACCTAAGGGCATTTGTGATAACAGACACCGAGCTAAAGCTCATCGCAAGCGCTGCGATCATAGGAGAAAGTAAAATACCAAATACGGGATAAAGTACCCCTGCCGCTACGGGAACTCCAATTATGTTATAGATAAGTGCAAAGAATAGGTTCTCCTTGATGTTTCGCATCACCTTTTCACTAAGCTTTTTCGCTTTCAGGACTCCTTTTAGATCTCCTTTAACCAGGGTGATCTCGGCGCTTTCGATTGCAACATCGGTTCCGGTTCCCATGGCGATCCCAATATTAGCCTGTGCCAGAGCTGGTGCATCATTAATACCATCCCCAGCCATGGCAACTTTCTTTCCCTGCTGTTGTAATTTTTTGACCTCTTCCATCTTATTTTCAGGAACCATTCCGGCTTTAAAATCAGCAAGATCAAGGTGTTTTGCCACGGCTGCGGCGGTTTTGGCATTATCACCAGTAAGCATGATCACTTTAACCCCATGTTCCTGTAATTCTCTCAATGCTTCTTCACTTGTCTTTTTAATAGCATCAGTGATTGTAATATAGCCAACAATCTTTCCGTCCACTGCGAAATAAGATACCGTCTTCCCTTGCTCCTGCTCTGCAACCACGTTCTTTTCGACCTCTTTTGAGATCTCAGCATTTTCTGCAAGCATCAGCTTATCATTCCCAAGGGCAAGCCTTTTTCCGTTAAGGCTGGCATGAACGCCCTTTCCTGTAACGGCGTTGAATTCGGAAGCTTCATTAAATTCAACATTATGCTCACTGGCATAATTCACTGTCGCTACCGCCAGGGGATGTTCGCTTTGAGCATTTACTGAAGCTATTAATCTTATCATCTCCTTTTCCGAATAATCAGAGTCAACGGAAACTACTTTTTCAACTGAAGGTTTTCCCTCGGTAATGGTCCCGGTCTTATCAATAATAAGGGTATCCATTTCATTGAATTCTTCCAGGGCCCGGGCATTCTTGATAAGCACACCATTTTGTGCCCCTTTCCCTACTCCAACCATTACGGACATGGGAGTGGCCAGTCCCAGTGCACAGGGACATGCAATAATAAGTACAGCGATAGCATTCACCAGCGCGTAGACATAAGCCGGCTCAGGTCCGAATATCGCCCAGGCAATAAAGGTAATCACTGACACCAACACCACGATCGGAACAAAATAGGCCGAGATCCTGTCAGCAAGTTTTTGGATAGGTGCCTGAGAACGGCTGGCTTCATTTACCATCTTTATGATCTGTGCGAGCAGGGTTTCATCTCCCACTTTTTCGGCAGTCATAGTGAAACTCTGATTCCCGTTGATGGTCCCTGAACTTACTTTATCTCCTTCAGCTTTATCTACCGGAATTGGCTCTCCGGTGATCATGGATTCGTCAATACTGCTCTTTCCGGTTTTTATAATCCCGTCTACTGGGATCTTTTCACCAGGCTTCACACGTAAAACATCTCCTTTTTCGATCTTATCTACAGATATGGTTTCTTCCTTCCCATCCCTTACTCTAACCGCTGTATTGGGAGCCAGTTTCAGTAATTCCTTAATTGCGGAATTCGTTCGGCTGTGAGCTCTTGCTTCAAGTACCTGACCCAGCAAAACCAGTGTCAGGATAACGGTTGCTGCCTCGAAATATACATGCACCGTTCCCATTTCGGTCTTGAACTGAGGCGGGAAAAAATCGGGAAAGATAAGTCCGAATACACTAAAAACCCATGCAACACCTGCCCCAATCCCAATTAAAGTGAACATATTAAGGTTCCAGGTCTTTATAGATCTGTAGGCACGTTCAAAAAACATCCATGTTCCATAAAAAACCACAGGTAGTGAAAGTCCGAACTGAACCCAGTTCCATACCCTCATCCCGGCTACTTCATAAAGAGGATTTCCGGGGATCATTTCAGACATCGCAATAAGAAAGATAGGAAGCGTAAAGGCTACAGAGATCCAGAATTTACGAAGTAATTTTTTATATCCCTTTTCTTCAGCTGATGCTTCAGGTTCCATGGGTACGAGATCCATTCCACAAATAGGACAACTCCCTGGTTCATCCTTCACCACCTCGGGATGCATCGGGCAGGTATATTTTGTAGATGAAGTCTTAAGACTAACTTCTTCCACTAGATCCATCCCACATACAGGACAGTCACCCGGTTTATCGTATGTCTTATCACCTTCACAATGCATGGGACAGTACCAGCTGCCCGTACCCTTTCCTTCCTTTTTATTGCTTTCGGAATGAGAATGCTTATGGTGTGTCTTATCTTCATCACCCGGTAACATGATATGGTAGTTACCCCCGGCGTTTTCAAGAGCCTTTTCAAATTCCCCAATTTTAATATGCTCTCTCATGCTTATCCTGGCTTCTGCTTTCTCAAGATCAACAGAAACCTCCATGACACCATCGACATTTCTCAAAGCGGACTCCACATGGGAACGGCACCCCATACAGGTCATTCCGGTTATTTTGTAAGTATGTTGCATTGGTTTGGATGAAGCATCTTCCGGATCTTCCTTTGGAAGGATATGATAATTCCCCCCGGCTTCCTGAAGGGCCTTTTCAAATTCTTCAATTTTTATATGCTCCTTCATGCTAATTTCTGCCTCTCCTTTCTCAAGGTCTACAGAAGCCTCTGTGACGCCCTTAACATTTTTTAAGGTGGATTCCACATGTGAACGACACCCCATGCAGGTCATTCCCGTAATTTTATATGTATGATTCATAACTGCAGTAAATTGAAGCCTATGAAATTAAATGTAAATTCCTTATAGCTATGTTTTTCTATACGAAGTTAACATGAGTTTGCGATAAGCCTTTTCAAATAATGGGAAATTAATTTCATTTTTTTGCAAACCAGTTCTTTGCAATTTACTTCACGTACTTATCCCATAGACCATATTTCTCTTTGATTATGCCCCTTGGGAAAGAAAGTGCAATTATTAAAAGGCCTAAAACCGTTCCGGTAATGCTAAGACCTATTACACTGTCATTTACCAGCCATGGGGCCACGGCAAGGCCTAAACCAAGTATAATATTCAAGTACCGTCCCATACGCACGATCTCTCCCATACATATCACCGAAATCACAACAGTTAGGGAACCGCCCAGGTGAAACGCATGTGCTGCCATGGTTGTGATTTCCACTCCGAAAATTGCGGGCGCGAACATCGCCGCAAGCCCTAATACAGTAGATACTGCAAGCGTCCAGGGAACGCTCACCCCCCAGACTGAAGATTTAAATACTCCCATCGGCTTTTGAGGAAGATCGATCAGTTCTGTAGATCTCTTATCTTCATTTTCTTCAAAAGACTCTCCACCTTTCCAGAATACATGCCACATATTATCTCCTCTTCTTTTAGCCTGTACCATATGCTGTCCCATTGCGATGACCTCATCAAACTCCAGAGGGATCATTGGAAGCATAATTGCCGCAGCGAGAAGACAAAATGTACACCATTCCCCTACAAAAATGGGTTGGGAAATAACAAGAAAGATATGAACCAAACCTAAAGGGATCACCAGTATCCCGAAAAAGGTTACCATCCAGGGCATAGTACGCCATCTGGAAGGACTACCCATCCATCCCATCAGAAATTCGAAAGTGTAGGCCAGTGCTCCAAAAGCACCATCAGAAATTGGAAGGGAATGAGACATATTAGAATTAAGCACTTTCATGGTGCTCTCACCGAAAAAGGGGTCAAAAGCAAAATCTGTATAGCCCAGTTGAAAAGTTCCGAGGTAACGGGAAACGATCCAGCCAAAAAAGGCAAGAACGATCATGATCCAGCGTTGCGGCCAGCTGGAAGGGTTATAGGTCCAGCCGGGAGGGACCACCGATCCCATCTTCATATAGGTGATCATATTTGGCATTCCGGGAACCAGGATGGTCAGAGCTATAACCATTACCCCTACTATGGTATCATTATTATAAATATATGCGTTGGGAGCCCAGAAAACAACAGGAGCGAAGTTCAACCAGATCCCAATGAAACAGGCAATCCAAAGACTGATGGGCCGGTTAGGAGTTAAAGACCGCCATCCGAAAAACATTAGAAGGAGCCCACTGATGATATCACTCCACTTCATTACCAGTACTCTCATAGAGTCGGTTATCCATAAGTCCCTTCCACCAGAAGGCTGTACTATTTCCTTTCCATAATCGAAGGTAAAAGGAGAGATCACCAACCAGGCGCCCAGGATAATTAGCATCCAGTATACCCAGAGGGTTTGCTTATGGTGCATATGAAGCATTTTCATACGGTCCATCCCTCCATTATCGCCATCGTCATGAGAATGTCCTTTTACTTCCTTTTCGGCCATGGGCCTGGTTACTCCGCGGCTGGCCATTCCACTGCTGTGATTTTCTCCATCGTGATCTTTATGGTCTTCCATTTTGGAATTATTTGGTTATGGTTAGCTTTAAGAAAAGAAACTTGAAAAAGTCAAAAGAAAAAGTCTATTTAAAGAACCCTGATCAGGTTTTTGTAACTACAGGGTTCTCCAGACCTTATTTTCATTATGCCAAATAAGTCTCACATGCTTCTACACATTCACGGCAGGCCTTGGCACAATCTTTACAATGTTGAGCTTCATGCTTACCACATTCATCAGCACAAGCCTGGCATACTTTTTTACAATACTGAACCAGGTCTTTAACATTGGGATATTTAGTAGCAAGAACCTGACTTAATGCCGAACAAACCTCAGCACAAACCTTATCTGTTCTAATGCAGTTTGCCATCTTCTTTACATCATCTTCATCAAGGCAGGCATCGGCACAGTAATTACAGTGATTGATGCAATTCCCCAACGCCATAATCAGTTTCTCATTTCTCATAACTCGTTGATTTATATGGTTATACCATAAATATAGAGATGAGATAAAAGAGCTACTTATAAAATTATGCTAAGTTCTTTCGATTTTAAATGTTTTTAACCTGAAAGACCTAATTTTAGGATTTCATAAAGATTAAACCAGATCCCAGCTCCAGCCATCCTGTCTTACCAAGGTTTGAAATAATTTACGGGTATGGATAAGATCTTCATTTGCAGATATTTTAGACCTGTCTTCTACCATAAGCCCCTGTTTTCTGAGCTGGCTTGTCTCAGCCAGCGGGGGAGCCTTCTCAATCACCTTAATATGGGTAACTTCCGTGATTACTTCCCTGTAATTCTGAAATGCAATTTCAAGAGGCTTTAATTCCATTTCGGTTGATCTTATATCTTCCTTAATCTCATATTTGAGTAAATAAAGTGCTTCATGTAACCTTGCAAGCTGCAGGATCACCGCATTCTTTTCCTTCCAGTTGTGAAAATAATGGATCACAGGATAGGCACGGTGATTCTGACTGTGATGCACCAGTGATTCAGAAAGGTCGGTGATCATTTCTGAAAATCCCTTAAAATTTTTCCCGTTCCACGAGTTAATAAGAATTTCTTCAGGACTATTGCCCAGGTTGCTCAACCTGATTCCCAGTTTACGCTGTTCGATAATCGCTGATAGTACCGGAATAAAATAGGTGACCGACATGGTTAGGAGAATAAGTCCTGTAAAGGAGTAAATAGCTGATAGAATTCTCCACACATTGGCAGAGGCTATATAATCGCCCATTCCCAGGGTAGAAATGGTAAAACCTGCATAATATATCTTCTCAAAAATATCGGCCGCTTCCCTGGTAACACTATTAATAACAGATTCTTCGTATGCCGAAAGAAGAAGGACAAAACTTGACCAAAGTAAAAAGACCCAGATCAGGACTATTGAAATAAGCAGTATATATCCTGTATGGGATAATATCTTTTTTCGTCCATCCCTTCCGGAAAGTTTAAGAAATAACGTCCAGAAACCGTGGGAAAACCTGCTGGTTATCCAGCCTCCTCCCTGCATGGATAAAGTTGTTTGAACTATATCCAGAACCGTAAACAAATAGATACTAATTCCCGCGATGATAAGAACAATTTCCATATAGGTTTATTAAATCAGAGATTTCCCAATATGAAAGAACAAAATTATTAAGGAATCTTTCCTAAAATAGGCTTAAATCTTTGGAAACAGTCTAGACCGCATCCAAACTGTTCCTGTCTTTTAAATCCAGGGACTTATATTCTGATGGAGTGTATCCCGTAGCCTTTTTAAAGGAAGTAGACAGGTAAGCCGGGGTGGAATAACCAAGTAAATGCGCAATGGTTGCAAGGCTATACTGGTCATTATTTATCAGTTCTTTTACACGTTCTGTCCTAACGGCGTTAAAGAATTTCTGAATGCTCTGGCCTTCCATTTCAGTAAACAAATGGGTGATATGGCTGTAATCGTAATTAAGCTTTTGAGTAAGAATCTCTGAAAGCTTTTTGTTTGAAGGATCATCTGAATAGATTTCTTCAATAATAATAGACTTGATCTGGTTGATCATTTTCTCATTCTTATCCTGAACGAGCTCAAAACCCACTTTCTGAAATTGGTTCTGAAGCTGATGAATTTCAATACTACTAAGGTTTCTGGTAATAACAGCCTCTCCCAGACTAACCTGATGATATGGGATCTCCAGTTTTTGCAGGATATTTTCGACCGTCATAATGCAGCGCTGGCAGACAACATTCTTTATATGAATTCGAAATTCTTCCAAGTGCAGCGGTTTTTAGCTTTATAAAAGTAGTAATTAAAACAGGCTGAAAAATTTCAGCCTGTTTTAATTTATAATTTACATTATAGTTTCTTCCACCCTACCGCATTTAAGCATTTTATCTCCAAAATACGGGTTTCTGATCTGTTCAGAATCTGAATACCAGTAATCACCTTTACCTCCAAAAGCCATCGGGCAATACTGTTTATAGATCTTTCCATCAGAAATAGCTTCCTTAAGTACAGGCTCCAAAGCTTTAGTAAGGCTTGAAAAGATATCTCTTTGCTCATGAATATTAGACACATCAGAAAAACGTTTCGCCCTTAAAGCTATACCATTGTCTTTTGCAGCTTCACCATATGCCGCTACAATTTTATCTGCTGCTTCCTGAACTCCTACATGATCACTTTTTACTAAAGCATCCTTCATTGTAAGATATTGTTTATAAACTTCCTGTATAGTATCATTTTTGAATTCTA
Organism: Christiangramia crocea; assembly: GCF_022410465.1. Taxonomy (GTDB): domain Bacteria; phylum Bacteroidota; class Bacteroidia; order Flavobacteriales; family Flavobacteriaceae; genus Christiangramia; species Christiangramia crocea. The sequence goes on from NZ_JAJSON010000020.1 coordinate 24,832, forward strand.
CCATACTTTTTTCAGTTTCTTTGGCATGGTCCATATCCTCAGCCTCCTGATGCATTTCATGTTGCATTGGATCTGATGCATCATCCTTTTCTTTTTTGTTATCACCACAAGAGGTTAAGACCAAACTTCCTGCAAGCATGCTTAATACGATTGAACTTTTTAATTTACTTTTCATCATTTTAAATATTAACCTGTTACTATTTGTCATTTTTAATTATTCCTATTCTAACTTATCTTTCTTTTTCTTCTTCTTTTTTTTCTTTTTCTTCGGCTGAACTACTTTTCTCACCGTGGGTGAAGAAATATACCACAACAGGAATCCGCTTAATACCGTAATTAATCCAAGTAAAGAGAAACTACGTAATGCGAGATTATTAAAATCATCTCTTCCTTCATAATCCATGGTATGGGTCATCCATAAAAAGTCAAACCATCTCCAATCTCTGTGCCTTACTGTTCTAAAGCTTCCATTTGTTGCGCCAATATATGCTTTCAGGTTCTCGTCAGTATCATAAGAGATCACATAGGCTGGCAAAAGGTTTTCCCTGTATTCATGATGCTTTCCGGTTTTGGTGATTCTTTCCACACCGGACACTTCAAGCTCATCTTTCATATACCGGCTTGCAATGGATAAAGCATGCTCCTCACTGATCTCCTTCAGCTCTTCTCCTGTTCTGGCATTCATAAGAACTTCACCATTTATAAAATAATATGGTTCCCCAGAGATCTCCTGAAGATCAATTGAGGTGACTTTTAATTCAGGTGCAAGTTCTGAAGGACTTTTTAGATCGCTGAATGCTGATTGTTCAGGGTGATGCTTTTTAAAATGGTCACCATGTATCTCATCCAGATCGGTCCAGCTGAAATAAAGACCACTTACCGTCCACATGATAAACTGGATACCTATAAAAATACCCAGGTATCTGTGGACCTTCCGGATATTCATGGCTGTTTTTCTTTTTACGATCATTTAAAATTATTTGTAGGATATTTATAAATTATTTGGGTTTTTTTCGAATGGCAAAAATAGAATAATCCACTTTTGTTCATTGGATAAATGATATTTTTTTGGTTAATCAATGAGAATGGCTATCATCTTCGGATTCCAGATAATCACCTTGTGGACCAACCCCTTCCAGGTAAACCAGTTGCGCTCCATAATGACCTGCCTCTGACACAGAATAGGCTGCAAAGCCCAGGACAAGAAAAAGTGCTATTTCAAAAAGTCTATTTTTCCTGAGGAGGAAAAGACTTCCGAGTTTTAAAACCGCACCTAAGGCACTGGCATAAATGGTCCATTCGGCATAAATATCATGCTGTTCAAGTACTTTTTTAGCAGCCTCAGATAGATCGTGGGTATGAGGGTGAGCATATACCCCGGCAATATAGGCTCCAATAAAACCTGCGCCCACACATAAAAGAATAACCCAGTCCAGGTTGCGCTTTAACACAAAAATCTGGATAAGTTGCAGCAAGCCTCCAAGCAGTAATAACACTATAGGGAAATGGACTATCAGCGGGTGAAGGTTTGGAAATGAATCCAGATCTGCTTTTACGTTATCATCGTCATCAGGGAACTCCGGAGTAATTGCCTCATCGGCCTTATTCTTATCGCTATGGGTATCTTCCTGCTGCGATTCGGTCGCAGTAGTATCATGCTGATGTTCTTCATTTTCCTCATGGGTGTGCTGGCCAGAAGCAAACTGAATTGAGGAGCAAAGAAATATCAATAAGAGTATTCTTTTCATAATATTTGATTTTACTAATTAATCCTTTCTATTGCTGTTAGAATTTCTTCGATTTAATTCGATTCGCGTCCATTAGAATAATAAAGATAATCCTCCACCTACACCAAATCTGTTATCATAGCTACCCATCAACGAAAAGTTTTTAGTTAGAAAATACTCCAGCCCGGCACTCCAGGTTTCTTCTTTTTCAAAATTCTCACCTTCCGCAAGTTCATCTACCCAACCAAAATCAGCCTGAAATTCATATTCTCCAAATACCGCCAACCTGGAAAAGATCATGATCTCCCTGGCAAGACTAATTTGAGGTCTAAGCTTGTTATCCAACCTGAGATCCAGGGAAAACATATAAGGGGTAAAATATCTGATCCCCCCAATAGCTGTCGTACTAAGTTCTTCCATACTGTCCTCCACCTCATTCTCCACATTTACTCCGGCAAAAAGGCGGACCCAATCATTCAGATAATATTCATAACTAAATTCGGCTTCGAGATTCTCATTCCAGCCATATTCCCCGAGAACGGTAAACTGATTCCTTATGTCAGAACTCACTAAACTGAATTCGGTCATATGGGAAGCTGCGTCCAGCATTCCCCATGTATAAAATTTGTTTGTTTGGTTAACCAGCTTTTTCACAGGATGTGCCTCCATTCTTTCATCTCTGGCTGTATCATAACTAACTACTCTTGCCATTCCTGAATCCATATGATACAGAATGTGACAATGAAAAAACCAGTCGCCATATTCGTTGCCATAAAACTCTATGGTCACCTTTTGCATTGGAGGTACATTCACCGTATGTTTCAGGGGAGAATATTCACCATTTTCATTAATCACTCTAAAAAAATGACCATGCAAATGCATAGGATGGTGCATCATGGTAAGATTATTAAAGGTAATTCGGGTCACCTCATCACCTTTAATTTTTATTTTATCTGTTTCTGCCAGGGGCACGCCATTCATACTCCAAACATATCTGGACATGTTACCCGTTAAATTCAATAATATATCAGTCACCGGAATATCTTCATCATAACTGGTTTTTTCAGGCGATTCCAAATAATCATAATTATATTCAGAAAACATACCCATCCCAGGCATATCTGCCATTGCATGCCCTTTCCCAGATTGATCATTTTCATCCATCATATTTCCGTGATCCATGGTGCTATGATCAATTATGGTAGTATCATTCTCCTTCTCCATGTCGTCATGGTTCATCCGGGAATGATCCATATGATCACTTTTATCATCATCCGGCATATTCATAGCATTATGATCCATTTCTTCCATATGCATACCCCATTTATCCATCATTTCATAAGGGTCTACTTTCTTTGGATTAAACTTTAGGGCGGGTGCGCCCATCTTCATTTTCATATCTGCCATTTGCTGCATCATAGCAATCTTATCTGGCCTTGGGACACTGGGTGCAGATAAAACTTCTCCCTGCCCGAGATATGCCGAAGCCGTTCCGGATCCATCCTGAGCGGTGATCTTAAATTCCAGTTTTCGGTCCTCCGGAATTTCAACTATAAAATCATAGGTTTCTGCTACGGCAATAAAGGTTTTGTTTCTTTTAACCGGCACTATATCCACACCATCTGCTGACACCAGAGTGGGTGTCTCTCCCCCAAAAGTCATCCAAAAAGAAGTGGATGCAGATCCGTCGATGATCCTGAGCCTCACTTTTTCACCAGGTTTAAATTGAGGGTAAGTTACCTTCTCCTCGCCATTAATCAGAAATGCAGGATAATATATATCCGCAATGTCGGCGCCTTCCATACGTTGTCGCCAAAAATCGATTTGAGCTCCCAAAGCCCCTCGTTTTATGACCTGATTTAGCGGAGTGGCAGTACCTTTTTTAATATTATACCATTCGGTTCCTCTTTTTAAAAACCTAAGTACATCCTTTGGTTTTTCATTGGTCCAATCTGAAAGCAGCAGCACAAGGTCTTTATCATAATCAAGTTGCTTTTCTTTTGGATGAATCATCAAAGACCCATATACACCGCTTTGCTCCTGAAGCATTGTATGAGAATGATACCAGTAGGTTCCACTTTGTTTGATCTCGAATTCATATTTAAAGGTTGTTCCCGGTTCAATAGGCGGAGTAGTTAAATAGGGAACCCCATCAAAGTAATTAGGCAATAATATTCCATGCCAGTGTATGGAAGTTTCCACATTCATTTTATTCTCTACATAAATCACCGCATATTCACCTTCTGTAAATTCAAGCGTAGGACCTGGAATTCCGCCATTTACGGTCATCCCCATCACTTCCTTCCCGGCTTTGTTCACCTTTTGCTGCTCGATGGTGAGCTTATATTCTCTTACAGGAAGATTATTAACATTCCCCTCTACTGAGGCTTCAAGGTTTTTCTGAGCGTAACCTATGATTCCTATAAGCAAGGCAACTATTAGAGGATAATTTTTCATTTTCCTGTTTTGAAGAAGGCTTCTTCATATTTTAATTACTTCTCATTCTCCAAACGATAAATGATTTTCTTCATCTGTGCTATCTCCCTTTTCTGGGCCTCGATGATCTCTTCTGCCAGCTTTTTAGTTTCAGGATCCTTAATATCAGCTCTCTTACTGGTAAGAATGGCAATAGAATGGTGAGGGATCATGGCTTTCATATAAAGCACATCGCCAATTATAGGGCCCTGAGCTCTTACCAGTCCAAGCGCACTTATAAATAAAACCAGGCTCCCCACATAAATGGCTATATTCTTTTTCTTGTTTTTATACATATTAAGCATGAAAGACAGCATAATGACAGCCATTGCAGAAATTCCCAGGCAGGTCATATAAAAACGGGTGAGGCTGAAATAAACATGATCAAATTCGTAGGTATTCAGATACATTGTGATGTACATCGCGATAAATGACAATCCCAACATCATGAAAAATTTAACGTATTTGCCACCTTTCATTTTATTCTGGTTGTTTTCTTTAGAATCCATGGTCTATTTTTTAGGTTGATTATTTTTTGATAGTTTTCTCTACAGTCCCACAATCCAGCATCTTATCGCCAAAGTATGGATTTGTGATTTCCTCTACATCAGCATACCAGTAGGCTCCTTTATTATTAAAAGCCATAGGACAGAATTTTTTATAGATTGTTCCTTTGGAGAGAGCTTCTTCAAACATAGGCCCTGCCTTTTCGGTAAAATCAGCGAATAGTTGGCGTTGTTTTTCAATATCATCGGTCTCTGCCAATTGTTGAGCTATACTCTTCATTTCCTCCCTTTCAGAAGAAAACGAATCAGCCATTGACTTCGCTACATCTTTTGCCTTATCAGCATCATCACGGGTAAGGGCCATTTTTATCTCCAGATAGTTGTGCCATATCTTCCCCGTCATTCCATCGATAAAATCCTGATCTGCAACATCAGCGACTTTTTTCTCAGCTTTCTTAACCTCTTCAGGTGTATTCACCTCAACTGATTGATTTTCCTTTGCCTCCTTGCATGAGGTTAGAAAAATAACAGAAAAAACCATCAAGCTTAGTTTTAAAAATCTAGTTTTCATAATATTTAGGTTTGGTTAATTATAAAATTAAATGATTAATGCTAGTTCAATAATGATTTAACTTAGGTTTAAGTTTCACTAATACTCTTCGCAAGTTATCACTGGGTCCAGCCCAATGCATATAAGTATAATCCTCCCTGCTTTTAACTATAACCTTATACAGCGATCGTGAACTATTTAAAAACTTCTACCTATATGATGGCCGGGGAATTGCTACAGACTAACCTCAAAAGGAAGGCTAATTTGCACCTTTTCCCAGGCCAGACTGATCATTCCTTTATTTCCATTAATTTTATCAACTTTATATTCCAGTTCTTCCTGAATTTCCTGCAACTGCTCAGGTTTAACATTCAGGACCAGAACATTTTTGTTTTCATCATATTCATCCTTTCCATGCTGATCCCAGTTACTATTAAACATCACTTTCCAGCTTTCCCTTCCAGGAATAGTAAAAAAAGCATATTTCCCAGCTGGTAAGGTCTTACCATCAAACACCAAGTCATTGTTGGTCTCGATCCAGGTGGCCATATGCGCACCGGCCTGCCATACCCTGTCATATCCAACAAGCCCCCCAAAGATCACACGATCCCGCACTCTTGGAGAAGAATAATCTATATGCACATGAGCATCCCCGATCATGGCCATAGCACTGGTATGAGGACTCAAAGATTTTTTCTTCCCTTCCGTTGTTTCCTTGTTGGTCATTGAATGACCCTTATGGTCGTGGTCTTGTGCAAAACCTGAAAAACTTATTACTGCAATGACTATTGTGATTATTATCTTTTTCATTTTTTTAAATTTATTGTTCTGGTTTGTAATCTCTCGAAGAAGAATGGGTTTTAATAATTTTCCATTCTCCCTCTATTTTTTTCAACACCGAAGTCGCAACGCCTTTTTTCCGGATCGTACGGCTTTCTGAATTTTCCTGGTTCAGTACTATGGTATAGACGTAGGTTTCTGTAGTAAAGGCATATGGAAGGTCTACTTCCACGTCCAGGCTGTAATCTGAAAATTTGAAACTTTCAAAATGTCCCAGTTCAGGACCTAAATGGTGATCGATGTAATCCTTATAAGTGCCTTCAACCCCTCCCGATTCGTATACCTTTGAAGAATCTGCAAAGAGCTTAAAAGTTCCCTCGGTTGTAAGGTTCTCCAGAGCAGATTTGTAAGCCCTGATCACTCCTCTTACATTTTCCTCTTCTGCTTTTAGATCTGCACTTTCACTGGAGGTGATCTCATGGGAGGCTTCCTTCTTTGTAGTGCTCTTATCATCAGCACAGGAAGTAAATCCCAGCAGTACTGCTCCAAGCAAAAAACTAAATCTCAATTTTCTCATAATTATTGGTTATTTAAGGGTTTTTGAAACTTCTCCACAAGTGAGCATAGCTTCTCCATAGTATGGGTTTCTCACTTCTGAAGAAAGGCTTAGCCAGTCGGCTCCCTTATTGGAATCAGCCATGGGGCAATGCTGTATATAGATTTCTTTTCCCAGGCTGTCAATATTCGCGGTAAGGGCGATCATATTTTCTGACAGGATCACAAAATGTGCTCTTTGGTTTTCCAGATTCTCATTATTAGAGATCGCCTCCAGCATTTCTTTCACTTTTTTAAAATGAGCGGCTGCCATCCCTTCAAGATCAGCTTCAGGCATAGTTTTTAAAGAAGCCTTAGCAGCATTCATGGCCTGAGTAGGATTAGAATTCACAAGGGCATCCTTAAGTTCAAAGTATTTGCCCAGTGTTTTCACAAATTTCTTCTGAAAATCTTCCGGAAGATCCATTTTCATATTCATAGCCTGCTTCTGCTGGCTTTCAGGATTGTTCATCATCGATCTTTTTCCCTGAAGCTGGGCCGCAGCATCTACGGTAAAAGTTCCGTTAGTCACCACCTCATCTCCATCACTCAGACCTTCCAGCACTTCATAACTATTATCAAGTGCATCTCCCAGTTTCACTTCCTTCATCTGGAAGACCGGCTCATCAGGACTGGACTTTACATACACCAGTGATCGGGTACCGGTCCATAACACTGCTGATCTGGGGATCAGTATAGATCCTTCCTGAACACCTTCAGGTCTTTCTAGTTCAGCCTGTACGAACATGCCCGGTTTAAGCATATCATCTGTATTTTTAAGCTCTACCCTTACCTTTACCGTTCTGGAACTTTCATCCAGCAATGGATCGATAAAGGAAATTTTTCCGCTGAATTCCTTATCGGGGTATGCGTTAGCCGTAATTTTCATTTCCTGCCCTACATTCAGATTCGATATCTGGGACTCATAGGCATCAAAAATGGCCCACACCGTGTTAAGGTTAGCTATCTTATAAAGTGGCTGACCCTGTTTAACATAATCACCTTCCTGAACCAGTTTTTCAGTAACCGTTCCGGAAACCGTAGCATAAACCGGAAGGTTTTCCCTAACCTCTCCCGAAGCCTCAATCTTATCGATCTGGGCATCGTTTAGTTTCCAGTATTTCAGCTTATTCCTCACCGCCTTATAAAGAGCGGGCTGTGATTCCTTGAGCCTCGCGGCTGTAAGCAGTTCCTGTTGCGCCGCAACCAGATCTGGGGAATAGATGGTGGCTAGCACCTGCCCCCTGTTCACCTTTTCTCCGGTGTAGGTCACATACAGCTTTTCTATCCTACCACCCACATGGCTGGATTGTACCGCATTGGCCTCTTCATTCTCTTTTATTTTTCCTGAAAGACTGATCTTGCCCGGGGTTGCATCTGCATTTCCCACAACCGTAGTCTGAATATTGGCCAGGCTCATGGCATTTTCGGTCATTTTGAATTCATCGGCAGTCAAACCTTCTGCACCGGCTTCAGCTGGAATAAGTTCCATCCCACAAATTGGACAGTCCCCGGGTTCGGGTTGCATGATCTGCGGATGCATGGAACAGGTCCACATTTGTACTTCCTCCTCGGAATGCTCATGAGTTTCGGAAACTTGTGAACTTTCTTCTGAATTGCTATTAAAGATCAGATACCCCAGCAACAATCCTGCGAGCATCACAATTATATAGGTTATATATTTTTTCATTTTTAAATTTATTTATCTGTACCTAAAAAATATTCTATCATAGCCGTTTCCTGATAATAATCAACAACAGCATCAATAAGGTTCATCTGGATCTTTAACTGAAGTTCTTGTATATCAAGTACATCATCAAAATCCAGCCTCCCGGTTTCATAGGTCTTAATAAGAATTTCCTCTGCATTTCTCGCCTGCTCAAGGTTATCCAACTGAACCTTCCAGCTTACTATTGCGGAGGACCGGGCGTTCATAGCTGCTTCAAGACGACTTTGTAGCTGATTGAGCTTATCTTCCCTTTTTTGAGCAACTTCCTGTTGTCTTATTTCATTCTGCCGGGTTACCGAACGGTATTTATTACTGAAGATCGGGATCGACACAGAAACCATTGGCATAAGAATATCCTTGCCGTTATCTGACATTTCCATATCGGTTCTTTTGGCCACATTCACATAATCAAGACCAAGTCCCAGTTTAGGAAGCGCTTCTTTTTGATTTAAAGCTTCGGCCTGCAGTATGCTTTCAGAAAGACCGTCGAATTTTAGTATCTCAGGGTTCACTTCAATATTTCCCGAAAACGCTATCGTATCTGCCGCATCTATAGCCAAAGTATCCGGCAAGGCTACCTGCAGGGTAACTTCACGGTTAAGGACCTTATTGAATTCAACTTTCTTCGAGTTGTATTTAAAACCAAGGATCTCTTGCTGTTCTTTTAATTCGTTTTGCCTCATTTTCAGCCTAAGCACCTCAATAGCTGAAGCATTTCCTGCTTCTACTGAATTAAGAGCCAGCTGATGATAGAGTTCCAGCAGATCGATATTCTCCTGAAGGACTTCCTGTTTTTCCTGAAGGGCATAAAGCTGGTAATAGTTCTGACTCACAGCAAGGGCGACCTTTCTCCTCGCAATATCGGCTTCTATATCTTCTACCTCCACCATGGCTCCCGCGGCTTTCTCTCTAGCATCAATAGTTCCAAACCAGGGCAGCATCTGCCTTACGGAAAATCTCGCGGTTTGCGGACCGGTTCTGGTTTCAGGCTCACTCACAAAGATACCTGCACTCAATTCGGTATCGGGCAGGGAATTAACTTCCTCCACCTTTTCTCTAGCCAACTTAAACCGGGATTCATAAGCCTTAATCTCAGGATTATTAGCCTCCGCCTCCAGTATATAACTTTGCAGCTGCTGGGAATTCGCCGTCGAGAGGAATCCAAATATTGTGAGCAGGATAAGCCCCAAACGAAGATTTATATTATTTTTCATATGCTTTCAAATTTTTACTGTTCAACTTCCTCTTTGCCTTAGCCTCTTTTCTCCAGCTGAACAACACCGGCACCACGAACAGAGTAATAAGAGCTATAAGCATTCCCCCGAAACTAGGGATAGCCATAGGTATCATAATATCACTTCCTCTTCCGGTAGAAGTAAGTACGGGCAATAATGCCAGAATAGTCGTTGCCGTGGTCATCAAACATGGACGAATCCTTTTTTCACCAGCTTCCACGACCGAAGCCCTGATCTCTGCTCTATCCTCCGGATCATTCCTGTCGAAGGTCTGGGTTAAATAGGTGGCCATTACTACTCCATCATCGGTAGCAATTCCGAATAAGGCTATAAAACCTACCCATACCGCCACACTCAGGTTGATATTTTTCATCTGAAAGAGATCTCTTAGATTTTCTCCAAAGAAATTGAAATTCAGGAACCAGTCCTGTCCGTAAGCCCACATCATCATAAAACCGCCACCAAAAGCAACGGCTATTCCGGCAAATACCATCAAAGAAGTAGAAACCGACTTAAACTGGAAATAAAGGATCAGAAAAATGATGAGCAGCGAAAGCGGCACTACAAAAGATAATGTCTTTTCAGCTCTGATCTGGTTCTCATAAGTACCGGTGAATTTATAGCTGATCCCACCAGGCATTTCCAGCTCTCCGCTGTCGATTTTATCCTGAATAAGTTTTTGGGCGTTTTCAACCACCTCCACTTCGGCATAGCCATCCTGTTTATCAAACAGCACATAGCCCACGAGAAAGGTATCTTCACTTTTAATGACCTGTGGCCCCTGTTCATATCTAATATCCACCAATTCTTCAAGGGGTACAGGATTTCCTTTTTCAACAGGAATGTAAATGTTCTTAAGATCCTGTGGAGTATTACGGAGCTCACGCGGATACCTCACTCTTATACCATAGCGCTCTCGGCCTTCAACCGTCTGACTAAGACTCATTCCTCCTACAGCAACTTCAAGTACCTGTTGCACATCATTTATACTAATTCCATATCGGGCGAGTCTTTCTCTTTTTATATCCACAAGCAGGTATGGCTTACCTACGATCCTGTCCGCAAATACAGCTTCATCCTTAACACCTTCAGCCTCTTTCAGAATATCTTCCAGTTTCATCCCGAAAGCTTCTATCTGTTTCAGATCCTGACCTTTGACTTTAATTCCCATAGGCGCACGCATCCCGGTCTGGAGCATCACCAAACGGGTCTCGATTGGCTGAAGTTTAGGCGCCGAAGTCACCCCGGGCAATTTTGTTGCTTTCACGATCTCATTCCAGATATCATCGGGCGATTTTATATCAGGTCGCCAGTTTCTGAAATATTCTCCATCCTCATCGGGGATCAGATCCTGTCTTTTAAGTAATAAAGGATTTTTAACCAGGGAGTCGGCATAATTTGCTTCATTATCAACTTCCAGGTTGGGGTTAGCAGCAAGTTTCCCGTTCTTCAACACAAAGAAATTGTCTTCATTCACCCTGTACCGCTGCTGTTTTCCCCTCTCATTCTCCATATATTCAGATTTATACTGAATTACATTCTCATACATGGAGAGAGGTGCGGGATCCAGGGCCGATTCAGTACGTCCCGATTTTCCCACCACGGTTTCAATTTCAGGAATATTAGCTACCGCCATATCGAGCTGCTGCAATACCCTCTTATTCTCTTCAACACCTGAATGAGGTAGCGATGTTGGCATTAAAAGAAAGGAACCTTCATTCAGGGAAGGCATAAATTCCTTTCCTGTATTCTGCATAATCACACCCCCCATGATCACAATAACTAAAGGTATTGAAAGGAAAAGTAATTTGTTCCCCAGGGCCCACTTCAGTATCTGTACATAGTATTTTCTGAAAAGCCAGAAGAAGGCCAGAAGGCCAAAACTTATAAATCCAACAAATAACAGGTTCCAGAAAATATTCTTATCCAGTCCCAGTGGTCGCCAGTACTGCGCAAGCAGAAAGACAATCACCAGAGCCGAGATAATCACATTGATTTTGTTGGTGAAGGTTTTATCTATACGACCTCTGCTCTCCAGTATTCCTCCAATTCCGAAGGCGATAAGGGCCAGACCAAGCAGAATACTAAAGAACAAACCAAAGATTCCGAGTAAAATCAGGAAACCATATATAAACGGAACCAATTTGTCTTTGACCTTATCCCTTTGGAAAATAAATGCGGCAAAAGGCGGGATAAGGAATAAAGCCACAAGTACGGCCGATACAAGTGCCATGGTCTTGGTAAAGGCCAGCGGCCGGAATAGTTTTCCTTCAGCTCCTACCATTGTAAATACCGGCAGAAAACTGATAATCGTTGTAAGAACTGCAGTAAGAATGGCTCCTGAAACCTCAGAAGTTGCATTATATACTATCTGATTGATGGATAATTTTTCAGTCCGTTCATTGTTATGTCTTATGATATTCTCAGTGAGAATAACTCCAAGGTCCACCATAGTTCCTATCGCGATTGCTATACCCGAAAGAGCTACAATATTGGCAGGAACACCAAAGAATTTCATGGAAATGAATACCATGAGTACGGCTACTGGTAGTAATCCAGAGATAAGAAGTGAAGCCCTAAGGTTGAAAACCATAACAACGATCACCAGGATGGTGATAAGAATCTCAAGAATAAGGGCTTCATTAAGTGTTCCCAGCGTTTCTTCAATCAACTCTGTCCTGTCATAGAAAGGAACAATGGTCACCTGAGAAGTTCTGCCATCTTTCAATTCCTTTGAAGGCAGACCACCGCTTATTTCATTGATCTTGTCTTTTACATTATTGATCACTTCCATAGGATTGGCGCCATAACGGGCCACCACTACTCCACCAACAACTTCAGCACCCTCCTTATCCAGAATACCACGTCGTTCTGCCGGCCCAAGAGACACATTCGCCAGGTCTTTCACTCTTAGTGAGGTATAATCTTCAGAAGCCACTACTGCATTTTCAATATCCTCCACAGATTTCACATAGCCAAGACCTCTTACCAGATACTCGGCCCTGTTGATCTCTAAGGTTTGAGCGCCTATTTCACGGTTACTTTCCTTAACGGCTTTTACGATCTCACCTAAAGAGATATCATACTGCCGCATAAGTTCAGGTTTCACATCAATCTGATATTCCTGAACGTAGCCTCCAATAGAAGCTACTTCAGAAACTCCGCTGGCTCCGGAAAGAGCATATTTCACGTAATAATCCTGAATACTCCTAAGTTCCTGAAGATCCCATCCGCCAGTCACATTCCCATCTTTATCCCGGCCTTCCAGGGTATACCAGAAAATCTGTCCAAGGCCGGTTGCATCCGGTCCCAAAGAAGGATTTACCCCTTCAGGCAATAACCCGGCGGGTAGTGAATTCAGCTTTTCAAGGATTCGGCTTCTGCTCCAGTAGAACTCAACATCCTCTTCGAAGATCACATAGATACTTGAAAAACCGAACATAGAAGAACTCCTGATAGTTTTCACCCCAGGTACCCCAAGCAGGGAAGTTGTTAACGGATAAGTTATCTGATCCTCGATATCCTGGGGAGATCTTCCCGCCCACTTCGTAAAGACGATCTGCTGGTTTTCACCCAGATCGGGAATGGCATCCACGGCCACCGGATCACTGGGAGCAAAACCAATGTCCCAATTAAAAGGAGCAGTAGTGACTCCCCAGCCAATGATCACGGTAAGTAATATTACCGCAACAAGTTTATTTTCTATTAAAAATTTGATGCTTTTGTTCAGCATATATAAAGATGATTAAACATTAAAATTAGAATGATCAAAAACCAATGATTTCCCTAAAAACCCTTTCGGTTTATGGGGTAAATCCAATTTATGTTTAATATCAAATGAGGAAGACCTGGTCTACCAGCTGAATGTCCCGGACCAGTATGGGAGGAGAATAATCTTCGTAAGGAATGATCTGTTTAGGCAGGCTTTCAAACAGTTCAAAATAAGTATAAGTTAATGTGGTTATGAAAACCTGTTGATGAAGATCAAAAGAATCAAATGATATCTTTAATTCATCCTGACCTTCTACAGAAACTTTTTCGTTAGTACAGCAATGATTTTCTGAATCAGCAGGCATTTGTACACCGCAGGTTTCTGCTTTGGAAAAAACCGCTTTATCTACAAGATAGTCTCCACAGAAATGCTTATCAACTGTAAAAGAGAAAGTTGAAAACAGGACTATTACAGCCATCAAAAGAGAACCAATATGTCTCAAAGCGTTTTTCATCGACTACAAAAATACATTTTTTTTCAATATCAGCGTTTTAGGCAAGAAAATCTCAAAAATTTAAACCAAAATTACACAGGATATACGAACTCTTATTTCAACATTTGGGAATTATCTTTCAATTTTATACCCAGAAAGATTTAAAGGATCTTACTGAAAATGACATCCCTCATATTTCCCCGAATTTCAGCTTACTAACTTTGATAAAATAAGAACCCAATGGAGTTCTTTCAATTTTAACTTTTAAAATAAAAATTATGCATTACACTGATGGGCACTTCTGGGGTATGCATTTTTTCTGGTGGATATTCTGGATAGTAATTCTAATCTGGGTCTTCATTCTACCTTACGGAATTCCCCCAGGAAAAAGGAAAAAGGAAAAGCCTCTGGAGATCCTAAAGAACCGATACGCGAAAGGCGAAATATCTAAAAAGGAATACGAAGAGGCCAAAAGAACACTTAAATCAAAAAGTTAAAAAATCCGTACTTGCCAAAGGACTTTCTGAAGATCCTCTCCCCCCTGGTTGTATGGATGTAATTATTACAACCGGGACTAAAGCCGTGGTATATACTGCCGATACATTTATAAGGTATCCCAGAATAAGTAAAACCTGAGAAATAATCATAAAAACAACTACCTATGCAAATCCAAAAGATCGCCCTACTATTTCTTCTTACCTTCATGTTATTCATTTCTTGTGATAAAAAGGAGTTTGGCGCAGAGGCACTGTTACAAGGAAGTTACGTGGGAACACTTACTCCCGTTAACAGCGAGATACAAACCATTCAACCGGCCGTGGCCGATGTTAAAGTAGTAGGAGACCATTTATTAGAGATTCATTGTTACAGCGAAGAATTTGATACTATTATTAGGTTGAACTATTATCACCATAACGAACAATATATGGTATGCGCTACGGGACAAGATTTTGAAAACATGTATGGTCATGCCTTGTCTGGCCAACATATGTCGCAGGGAAGGATGATGAATGAATCTGAATGGATGTACCATCTGCGGCGGGAACATTCTGAATCTGATGAACATTTCGGGCAGTTTGGAGGAATGGACCATTCTTTTGAATATATTTTTATGTTGGAAAATGATGAACTTCCTTATAATCTAAAATTCCGCGGAATAAAAAAATGAGATGTCTTCCACTGAAAAAATAAAGAAGAGGTACGATCGAATAGCATCCTGTTATGACTGGCTCGAAGGCGTAATGGCAGGTAGCAGATTTGAAAAGTGGATGCAACCGATCCTCAGAAAGGCTAAAGGGAAAACACTGGAAGCAGGAATAGGAACAGGCAGAAGTATCCCTTACTACCCTAAAGGGGTTCAACTTACAGCGATCGATTTTAGCCCAAAAATGCTGAAAAAAGCGGAGAAAAAATTTGCAGAAAGTCCAATTCCTGTAAAATTTATGGAAATGGATGTTCAGCACCTGGAATTTCCGGACAATAGCTTTGACACTGTTGTTACCAGCTGTGTATTTTGCTCGGTTCCTGATCCTGTGAAAGGATTAAAGGAAATCAGAAGGGTTCTTAAACCAGGTGGCCAACTCTTAATGCTGGAACATATGAGAAGTCATAAGAAGTTCCTCGGGAAATTGATGGACTGGTTAAATTTTATTCCCCTGAATATCTGGGGAGCGAACATAAACCGCGAAACACTCGATAACTTAAAAAAAGCAGGATTCAGCAATCCTGAAGTTAAAGACCTTTGGATGGATATTGTAAAACAGATCCGGGTTACTAAGTATTAAGAATACAATGAAGTTTTAAACTGATTTATCCCGGTTAAAAGCCAATTCTCCATCAAAATTCCTAATCAATCTTCAGCCTAACAAAAAAATTGATACTTGAAATTAAATTGATTATATGTAACTTTATGTATATCAAAAACTTAAAAGAACATATCAACCATGGAAAATGAAAAAATTATTGCTGTCGTAGGTGCTACCGGATCTCAGGGAGGTGGATTAGTTCGTGCAATTTTAAATGACCCGGATGGTGGATTCAAAGCCAGGGCAATTACACGAAATCCATCGTCAGACAAGGCTAAAGAACTAAAAGAACTGGGAGCTGAATTAGTTGAAGCAGATATTGACAACAAAGAAAGCGTTATTAAGGCGTTCAAAGGGGCTTATGGTGCTTTTTGTATGACCAACTTTTGGGAACATTTCTCTCCTGAAAAAGAACTGGAACAGGCCAAAAACATGGCTGAAGCTGGTAAAGAAGTAGGCCTGAAGCATGTGATCTGGTCTACACTGGAAGACACCAGAAAATGGATTCCGTTAGACGATGACCGCATGCCCACTTTGATGGAAAAATACAAGGTTCCACATTTTGATGCTAAAGGTGAGGCCGATGAATATTTCACTGCCAGTAAGGTTCCATATACATTATTATTTACTTCATTTTTCTGGGATAACTTTATAAATTTCGGGATGGGGCCGAAAAAAGGAGAGGATGGAGAGTTAGCAATCACTTTACCTATGGATAACAAAGAACTTCCAGGAATAGCAGCTGAGGATATTGGGAAATGTGTTTATGCAATTTTTAAAGCAGGAGATACCTATAAAAATAAAATTGTTGCAATTGCAGGAGAACATCTTACAGGTAAGGAAATGGCCGATATCTTCACGGAGGTTTATGGCAAAAAAGTGAAATATAATGCCGTTGAACCAGAAGTCTACAGGAATTTTGATTTTCCCGGAGCCGATGATCTTGGGAATATGTTTCAATTCAAGGTGGAACAGGAAGAGTATTTCTGTACCATTAGAGATGTGAATGCCACGCGAAAACTTAATCCTGAGCTACTCAATTTTAGGCAGTGGCTGGAGAAGAACAAAAAAAAGCTGGATGTTTAAAGCTGTTTTATTTATAATTCCTTAATCTATAATAATAAAAGGCCGGTAAAAGAATGAGAAGGAATAATGGATGAATCAGAAACCTTCTCACATAAAACAAGGCCAGGTAATGTTCGTGTTCAATATTTAATACAAGAAAAATAAATACCGAAGTGGCGACCACATATAAAACCCCATATAGGATCACTGAAAACTTGAGAATGCCCATATCTCTGAAACAGAAATAAATTATAGCCAGAGAAATGATTGAATTCAGCGCATATCTCAAGCTGAGATTGATCATTAATTTCGCCATATCCATAGGTGGAATAATCCCTAGCAGGTAATCTGATTTGAAGAACATTATCAAAGGATCATAAAAAATATCCTCCTCAAAAAATCTTATAGCGGCCAGCAATAGGATCAGGATTCCTATTTCAATTATCCGGTATCTTCTTTTTATCCTTTTTTCCATACCGAATAAATTCTAACCCAGATTAGCCAGAGAATAAAAACCGTTCCATAGATGGCAAGCGGAAAAAACACCGAATGCATAAACCCCGAATACTGGGGATATTCATAAATACCAACGGCAAGGATCACTATCCTTAAAATATTCGCCACATAGATAATCACCGAACCGGCAAAAATATACATAAAGGTGGCAAGTGGCCGCCCGAAAAAAGCCAGTACAAAGGAAACAAAGAGAATTATGATACTCGCTGAATTACAGCCTTCAACAATACCCGCAAGAAAGATATCCTCTACCATTAATTTCATGGACAGGCCGGTGTAATGCATCACAACCTCCACATTATATCCCAGACTTTCCATGAGAGTTCCACTTTGCCTCGCTACCAGCCGCGTTAACGGATCGGGTACGGGCTGCTCCGTATCATACAGGATAAGATAGCCGTTATACAAACTTGAAAATAGAAAATAGCTACCCAGAAAGATGAAAATAAATCGCAGAACGAGGCGGTATTTACGGAATAAACTGAGCAAATTACAGTATGGTTTTTAACAAATTTATAGAAATCAAAGGCTTACTTTACACTATAAATTGAATACTTTTGCACTAAACATTGTTAATATGCCATTTCAGAAACTTAGACCCCAGATAGAAGACATCCTTCAGAACAAAGAAAAGTCGGTAGACGACAAACTTTCAGAGGTGTGTGAATTATTACAAACGGGCATTCCTTATTATGACTGGGTGGGGTTTTATTTCAGGAATGGTGATAAAGAAGAATTAAAGTTAAGATCTTATGCCGGTGAGCCTACAGAACATGAAATCATTCCATTTGGAAAGGGTATTTGTGGTCAGGTTGCGGTTTCCAATAAGAAATTTGTGGTGCCAGATGTAAAGGCACAGAACAATTATATTGCGTGCAGCATTCATGTTAAAGCCGAGATCGTTATTCCTCTTTTTGTAAATGGGGAGAATATAGGGCAAATAGATATTGACAGTCATACAGAAGACCCTTTTTCTCATGAAGACGAGATCTTCCTGGAATGGGTCAATAAAAAAGTTGCTGAAATACTTTAAACAGACGTCTTAAATTAAAAGCATATAAAAACCCTCATTTATAAATGAGGGTTTTTTGATATTAACTAAACCATTTAAATTTTAGTATTTATAATAATACTGCCAGAATAATAAATAACAGGACAAAGAATCCTATTAATTGTAAAACAGAGTCCACATATTCTTTTTCAATTTCACTTCCCATCTCATTCTCAATTTGAATCAAATATAACGAAGCTAAATACTGAATATTAATCATTTAACGAACTTTAAAATTTTTTAAAATAAATTAAGGAAACATATGTAGGAGAGAAGAAAGATTTTAACGAGGTCTTTAATTTTATCGATATTTTCAGCCTTTAAAAAACCAGGACCATCAGGCTATTTTCATCTTAAAAGAATTATCTGCCAGTCTGGGATCCTGAGCGGTTTCCTGCCTCACAATACTACTGATTGTGATCGAAACATAATCGAAACTGCAGGAAACCATACCCCTGCATAAATAGATTCCTTTGCTTCTAACAGGATATTTTTCTGAAGTATCCGGGAACTGCACGGTATCAAAAACATCTCCTTCCTTATCGTAAAAAGTTCCAAAACGCATGATCTTATTATTTACTGTTCCCGTGGTGCGCGAAGTGATAAGATTCCCATAAATTTCGATCTCTTTTCCCAGGTATGCTTTCAGGTCTTTTGCCCTTACACACTTTTTCATTGGATATTTTAATAGTTGAAACTGACTGCAAAGCGGAAATCCCAAAAGTTCAATCTGGTCATAAGCCTCCACCAGACGGGAGATCTCAAATTGAGGAAGGTCAAAATGCCGGTATTGAGGTTTGAACAATAAAGGCTGATTTATCCGGGATTTGGTTTTACTTACTTTAAAATGGGCTTTCCAAAGCAGGTGATACTTATCAAATCCCGTAAACCTGAAAGCATTTATCTTTAAAAGAATAGTGAGTTGCTCTATAGAGATTGAAATCCGGTCCAGAAATTCTTCAAAATTCTTAAACTCCCCAAAAAACTGCCGGTTTTCAAGGATCTGCTGTATAACCTTATTTTCAAGGTCCTTGATATAACCGAAGCCCAGGTATACATCCCTGCCATAAATAACATTAGGATGATCACTTTTATTGATACAGGGAGCATGTATCCTCCCTCCCCATCTTCTTATTTCCTGAATATAGGTTTGGATATTATAAAAACCACCACCATTGTTCAATGCAGCCACCATAAATTCCAGCGGAAAATAACGTTTCAGGTAAAGACTCTGGTAGCTTTCTACAGCGTATGAAGCTGAATGCCCTTTTGGAAAAGCATAGCCGGCAAAAGAAGATATCTGTTCCCAGACTTCCCGGGTAAGTTCTAAGGAGTAACCTTTTTCCAGGCACTTATCGTAATAAGTCTGTTCCACTCGTTCAAGATCGGCCTTCGCCACTTTCTTGCCACTCATCCCCCGTCGTAATACATCTGCATCCTCAAAACTGAGCCCGGCAAACTTATGAGCTACCTTCATCACATCTTCCTGGTAGACCATCACTCCGTAAGTTTCGTCCATGATCTCCAACATCACAGGATGCGCCTGTTTTCGTCTTTCAGGGTCACGGTGGCGTTTGATAAATTCTTCCTTCATTCCCGCGCTGGATACTCCCGGCCTGATAACCGAACTGGCCGCCACCAGGTTCATATAATTATCTGTCTTCAGTTTTGTGAGTAAACCACGCATAGCAGGAGATTCCACATAGAAAACCCCCATACAATCTCCCTCTTTCAATAATTCATTGATATTAGGATCCCGTGTAAAAGCCTTATAATTCTCAATATCTTTCAGTTCTGCTTCTGGCTGATTCTTTTTAATAATCTCTATGGCATCGGTGATCTTTGAAAGTCCGCGCTGAGCCAAAATATCGAACTTATGGATTCCCACATCTTCGCTGATATTCATATCTATCTGCACCGTTTCAAAACCTTTAGGCGGTAAAAATGTCGCACAATAATTATATACTGGCTCCTGCAGGATCAGAATTCCACCCGAATGAACACTCAGATAATTGGGAAAACCTTCGATCAAACGGCTATACCTCAACACCAGTTTTTCGAGATGGTCCAGTTCCCGGTAATCAAAAAAACCATCTGAAAGCTTGTCTATATTCTCCCTGGGAAGTCCAAAGACCTTTCCCAGCTCCCGGGCCACGGCCTTTCTTTTAAAGGTTACATAAGTTCCCATAAGGGCTGTGTTCTGATATCTTTCAAAAATGTAGCGTGTTATATCTTCTCTGTCCCTCCATGAAAAATCGATATCAAAATCGGGCGGAGAAGCCCTGCTTTCATTGATAAAGCGTTCAAAATACAGATCCAGCTCTATCGGGTCTACATTGGTGATCCCAATGATATAGGCGACTATGGAATTCGCCCCGCTTCCCCTGCCCACGAAAGGGTAATTCTTTAAACGGGCATAACTAACAATATCATGATTGATAAGAAAATAAGAGACAAATTTCAGTTTGATGATCGAAGCAAGCTCCCTCTCCAATCTGTCTCTAACCTTTCCGTCTGTCTCCGGATATCTTTTATATAAATTCCGGTCGCATAATTCCCGTAGCCGCCCAATATCTTCCTCTTCACTATTCCCATACACCTTTAAATTCCGGTTCTGTCCCCTGTTAAAACTGAATTCCACCTGGCACCCAGAGATTAAATTCTTCGTATTCTCCAGGATATGGGGAAAATCCTCAAACTCTGCCAGAATGGTTTTTGAAGGAACAAACCGATGTGAAAATGATGCCTGTTCGGTTACCGGAAGTTTACTTAAAAGCTCGTTGTTATCTATTGCTCTTAATAAGCGATGTGCGTTATAATCCCTTTTATTTTCAAAACTCACCGTTTGAAACAACACCAGCTTTTCCCGATTGCTTTTATATTTTGAAAATTTAAGCTTTCGCAGGTTCTCTATGGAAACCCCTATGAATTCATTGTTTCCAAAATCTGTTTTGTCCCTCTCTGCTATCTTTTCATAAGGATAAATAATCAGGCAATCAGGCAAAGACGGAGCATCGAATTCAAATTCCTTTTGAACATGTATATGTTTTGAAAGATGCTCATTCAACTGCCTGAAACCTTTATTATTCCTGGCAATTCCTACATATTGCTGATCTACTCCATTTCTAAAATCGACACCAACCAAAGCTTGAAAATCCCTTTCGTTCGCCATCTTAAGAAAGCTAAGACAAGCCGAAGTATTATTGATATCTGTTAGCACCAGATATTCTACCTTATTCTTTTCAGCCAGATCGCAGAGTCGCTCTACGGAAAAGGTTCCGTACCTAAGCGAATACCAGGTATGACAATTCAAATAGATCATTGTTTACGATGCGCCAGCACAATTGGCGGCTGGCCGTTAAAGGGATTTCCCATCCGGCCGATGGTCTTTACTTCCATTCCCACAGCCCTTTTTACACTATGCTCTCCAAACCGCTGCCTGATCTTATCCAGTGAATTATACAGGCTGAGTATCTCTTCTGAATCTTCAAAAAGATTTATCTGGTAGTGACCAGCCACCAGCCCGCTGAAACGCACTCCAATAAGCCGGATCAACAGGCGTCTCGTATAAAGTTTATCGAACAGCTCTTCCACCTTGGGAATAAGGATATGATCGGCACTGGTATAGGGAATTTTCGCCTGTTTGCTTTGCGTTTGAAAATCGGAATACCTGATCTTCACTGTAACCACAGAGGCCAGCTTGTTGCCTTTTCGAAGTTGATAGGCCAGACTTTCGGCCATGGCGACCAAGGTTGCATGTAGTCTCACCATGTCTATGGTATCCCGGTTAAAGGTGCGTTCAGTAGAAATGGATTTTCGTTCATGAAATGGAACAATTGGCGGATCATCTATACCATGGGCACGTTTCCAGATCACCCGGCCATTCTTCCCAAGTACGCTTTCCAGCATTTCCACAGGCATTTCCTGGATGGTCTTTATCTTTCGCACACCAAGATTCAGCAAGGCCTGAAAGGTCTTGCTCCCGATCATGGGAATCTTATTGACTTCCAGTGGAGCCAGAAAGCCCTTTTCTTCCCCTGCTTCAATATATTTTTCAGCATTGGGCTTGGCTTCCCCGGTAGCGATCTTGGAGACTATCTTATTTCTCGAAAGGCCGAAAGAAATAGGGAGTCCGCTTTCCCTGATGATGGTCTCGCGCAGTTCATGGGCGAATTTCTTTACCCCAAAAAAACGATCCATGCCGGTAAGGTCGGCATAAAACTCATCGACACTCGCTTTTTCAAATGTGGGCACCTGACTTTTAATAATATCAGTCACCACTTCAGAATGCCGTATATAAATGGATGCATCTCCCCTAATATAGGTCGCATGCGGGCATAGTCTTTTAGCCACTTTCATAGCCATACCCGAGTGCACGCCAAATTTCCGGGTCTCATAACTACATGCGGCCACCACTCCACGATCGCCGAGACCACCTACAATAAGAGGCCGGTCTTTCAAGCGGGAATCTTTCAGACGTTCCACAGAAACAAAAAATGCATCTAAATCGAGATGTAATATTGACTTAGTTTTATTGTTCATTTTGGATTATTTCCATTTTATAGGATTTTTTCCAAATTTATAAAATCGGTAGTTAATTTTCAGAAATTGAATGTTAAAAATGAATGGGAGTTTAGGAATTACATTCCTGTTCGAATCGCTTCCACAGGGTCCAGCTTAGAAGCTGAAATAGCCGGGATAATTCCGGAGATAAGACCTATAACCGCTGAAACAAGGGTACCTATCAGGATATTAAATGGAGAGAGTACAAACTCAAAATCGCCGGTGAACTGGGAGGCTATGATTGATACAAGCCAGACGACAAACAGTCCAACCATTCCGCCAATTACTGAAAGTATAATCGCTTCAAACAGGAACTGGGAAAGAATGAATTTATTTTTTGCTCCAAGGGATTTCTGAATTCCAATAAGACTGGTACGCTCTTTCACACTCACGAACATGATATTCGCGATTCCAAAACCACCTACCAGCAAAGAAAATCCGCTGATCACGATTCCAATAATATTAAGCTGACCGGTGATATTATCTATAAAATCAGCGAAGCCCTGTAATTGATTAATGAAGAAAGTATTGATCTCTCCTGGTTTGATCGCTCTCATACTCCTTAACTGCTGCTCCAGCATAGCGATGAATTCATCATTGTCCACCCCGTCTTCAGGTTTTAGGACGATCTGCGGAAAGACGGTACCTTTTGTAGTTCCATACACCCTACGCGCAAAATTAGCGGGTACAAATACCTGACTATCCCTTGAACCACCAAATAAGGACTGTCCCTGTTTTTCAAGCACACCTATCACCGTGGCCCTGCGTCCAAAAATCCGGATTTCCTTACCTATGGGATCCATCTCTCCAAAAAGATTGGTGGCGATCTCATGTCCCAGCACGATCACTCCTGCCCCGGCTACAGCTTCGGGTTCATTAAAGAACCTCCCCTTTTCAAATTCAAAAGCTTCAATATCGTAATATTCGTGAGTGACAGCTCCAACATCCACTCCCGTACTGGTAACGTCGCGATATTTCAGGGAAGCACCACCGGGAACACCAAGGGCAAAACTGATCGCCTCTATATCCGGGAGGTTTTTCTTCAAATTCTGATACTCTTCATAAGTAACATCAGGGAACTGTTCTCTCTTCCATCGCGGAACATCTGAAGGTCCAAAATTGAACCTCATCACCACCACCGTACTGTTATCCAAGGCACTCAGACTGCCGGTAATATCCTTTTTAAGGGAATCTACAGCGGCCAGAACCGCAATGATCGAAAATATACCAATGGTAACGCCAAGCAGGGAAAGAAATGTTCTTAGCCGGTTGTTCCTAAGAGCACTTATCGCAAAATTGAAACTTTCCTTAAGTACACGTAAATAGATTAGCATAATATTGCCCTGCTGGTTATGAAATTCAAGAATAGGACGCCTACACCTTCAAAGTGTTACAATTTTTCCAGTAATTCCTCAGCAGGATTATAAATTTATAAAGAATTTTATTTGAGGATATCTGTGCCCAGCAATTTATCATTTGAATTATAAAACCATTTTCTGCTTTTAGGCATTTTTATTCCTCCAACTTCTTCGAGACCATCCAGAAGAATGTATTCTCCGCTATCGGGTATTATTTCACCTGAGGTTTTATCGGTTTTAAAGAATTGGTATACTTCCAGCGCATATGTCTCCGGATTAAAATAAAAGTTCCAGATATCACTTCCCACCTCCTTATCATAAGTAACTTTTACTTTTAAATATTTCTTATCCATAAATGTTACTTTTTCCATACTTTTTAAATTGGTTCCCGGATCCAGAAGTTTCATCGGCAAGCCATACAGATATTCGTAGTAGTCTTTATATAAATAAGCCCTATCACAGTTCAAATCGTGTTTTTTGGCCTCCTCAGAAGAAATTTCCTTACTCCCGTTCAATTTTAAAATACATTCTTTTTTATCTATTATAAAAGTCTTTGTAAGTGTATCCCTGATAGCTTCTAATGAGAAATAATCCCCTGGCCGATCTATAACCACGGTACTAAATCTAATTGGTGCGTCTGGTGCAACTAACTCAATATTTAAAGTATCATTAAAGCTTTGCCATTGATTTGAAGGATCATGGTATGCAATGGATTTCGAAATTATATCTTCTGGTTTTAACTCTTCAGGGTTGCAGCCAGGTACAGTTAAAACAATAGTAACGATTAGTACAATTACTTTTAATTTCATGATCTACTTTATTTCATTGCAAGTTAGAAATTTATTAAAAAGTGCCTCCACCAAATTGTCTCATAAATTTTACTGATAATTCACCTTTTACATCTTTATAGATTTAGCTTAAATAATTACTTTTGCAGCTTTAACAAACACAACACAATGAGCGAATTAAAACAAGCAAAATCTGCTTTAATTTCAGTTTTTAGTAAAGACGGGCTTGAGCCGATAGTAAAAAAGCTTGACCAACTTGGTGTAACCATCTATTCTACAGGAGGCACCGAAAAATTTATCAAAGACCTCGGGATCGAGGTTATTCCAGTTGAAGATGTCACTTCCTATCCATCGATTTTAGGTGGAAGGGTAAAGACGCTTCACCCGAAAGTCTTCGGAGGAATTCTTAATCGTCAGGAAAATCAGGGTGATGTAAAAGAACTGGAACAATATGAAATTCCGCAGATAGACATTGTGATTGTGGACCTTTATCCTTTTAAAAAAACAGTGGCATCCGGTGCTGCCGAGCAGGATATCATCGAAAAGATCGATATTGGAGGAATTTCACTTATCCGCGCAGCTGCAAAGAACTTCAAAGATGTTACCTGTGTTTCTTCGGTTGACGATTATGAAGAATTTTTGAATTTACTGAACGAAAAAAACGGAGGAACTAGCCTTGCAGATAGAAAGCGATTCGCAACCAAGGCATTCAATATTTCTTCACACTACGATTCGGCTATCTTCAATTATTTCAATAAGGAAGGCGAAGTAAATTCGTTCAAGCAAAGTGAGCTAAAAGGGAAAGAGCTTAGGTACGGGGAAAACCCTCACCAAAAAGGTACTTTTTATGGAGATTTTGAAGCGATGTTCAACAAGCTTCATGGAAAGGAACTTTCTTATAACAACCTCCTGGATGTTGATGCGGCTGTAAACCTGATGAACGAATTCAGGGGAGAAGCTCCAACATTTGCTATTTTGAAGCACAATAATGCCTGCGGACTTGCCCAGCGCGATACCATCCATCAAGCCTATGTAGATGCCCTGGCTGGTGACCCGGTTTCAGCTTTTGGCGGGATTTTGATCAGCAATGTGGAAATTGACGCCAAAACTGCTGAAGAAATCCACAAACTTTTCTGTGAAGTGGTGATCGCTCCGTCATTTTCAGAAGAAGCACTTGAAATTCTAAAAGGAAAGAAGAATAGAATCCTTTTAGTTCAAAAAGATGTTGAACTTCCAGGCGACCAGGTAAGAACCTGTCTCAATGGAGTTTTGGTTCAGGATAAAGATCTTAAAACAGATGCGATGGAAGATCTTAAACTGGCGACCAGCAATAAAGCTTCAGATGATGAGTTATCTGACATGATATTTGCTTCCAAGATCTGCAAACACACTAAATCCAACACTATCGTTTTAGCCAAGAACAAACAACTTTGTGCCAGCGGAACAGGGCAGACGTCAAGGGTTGATGCTCTAAAGCAAAGTATAGAGAAGGCACATTCCTTCAATTTTGATCTTAAGGGCGCAGTGATGGCCAGCGATGCATTTTTCCCGTTTCCTGACTGTGTGGAAATTGCAGGAAATGCAGGCATTACTGCTGTAATTCAACCCGGTGGATCAATAAAAGATCAGTTAAGTATCGATTATTGCAACGAAAATAATATCGCAATGGTGATGACAGGAACACGCCATTTTAAACATTAATTTTAGTACATTTACCCAAACCTCAATACTTATACTACACTATGGGATTTTTTGACTTTCTCATTGAAGAAATTGCGATAGACTTAGGTACAGCCAACACCCT
Organism: Christiangramia crocea; assembly: GCF_022410465.1. Taxonomy (GTDB): domain Bacteria; phylum Bacteroidota; class Bacteroidia; order Flavobacteriales; family Flavobacteriaceae; genus Christiangramia; species Christiangramia crocea. The sequence goes on from NZ_JAJSON010000020.1 coordinate 51,583, forward strand.
GATAATTCATAACGATAAAGTTGTTGTAGACAGCCCTTCAATAGTAGCCCGCGACAGGACTTCCGGCAAGATCACCGCCGTTGGCAAAGAAGCGGCTATGATGCAGGGAAAAACTCATGAGAATATCAAAACTATCCGCCCTCTGAAGGATGGTGTAATAGCCGATTTTGATGCCAGCGAGAAGATGCTCACCATGTTCATCAAAGAAATTCCCGCTCTTAAAAAGAAACTCTTTACTCCAGCTTTAAGAATGGTTATCTGTATCCCTTCGGGAATTACCGAAGTGGAGATGAGGGCCGTTAAAGAAAGTGCGGAAAGAGTGAATGGTAAAGAGGTTTATCTTATCCATGAACCCATGGCCGCTGCAATTGGTATTGGGGTAGACATCATGCAACCAAAAGGAAATATGATCGTGGATATAGGGGGCGGTACTACTGAAATTGCGGTAATTGCACTGGGTGGTATTGTTTGCGACAAATCGATTAAGATTGCCGGAGACGTTTTCACGAATGATATAGTTTATTATATGCGTACCCAGCATAATCTCTATGTGGGGGAAAGAACTGCGGAAAAAATAAAGATCCAGATAGGTGCGGCAACCGAAGATCTTGAAGTTCCGCCAGAAGAGATGAGTGTACAGGGTAGAGACCTGTTAACAGGTAAACCTAAACAGGTAAATATCTCTTACCGTGAAATCGCTAAGGCGCTTGATAAATCTATCCTGAGAATTGAGGATGCCGTAATGGAAACCCTTTCTCAAACTCCGCCGGAACTTGCTGCCGATATCTACAATACCGGTATCTATCTAGCTGGGGGTGGTTCAATGTTAAGAGGCCTGGACAAACGTTTATCACAAAAGACCGATCTGCCCGTTTATATTGCAGAAGATCCATTACGTGCAGTAGTACGCGGTACAGGTATAACCTTAAAAAGTTTGAACAGATATAAAGGGATTTTGATCAAGTAGGAGAAGTTTTAGTTTATGCAGCAGATTTTCAATTTTCTTATAAAGAATAAGAATTCCATTCTATTCTTATTTCTGCTTGCGATATCCATCTTTCTTACCATTCAGAATCATGCCTTTCACAAAAGCAGGTTTATAAGTTCTGCTAATTTCGTCACAGGAGGTATCTACTCCTGGTCCAACAGCATCAACACCTATTTACATCTTGACGAATATAACGAGAGACTTCTGGAAGAGAACAATAAACTTCGGAATATCATCTCTAATATCAATGACAGTATTTCAGTAGAAAAACAGCTTGACAGCACCTCTTTTGAAGGTGATTATCTATTCAGAACGGCACGTGTGATAAACAATAACTTCTCTAAACCCAATAATTATCTTACACTAAACCGTGGAGAAAAATCCGGGATACAGGCCGAATATGGTGTAATTACGAGCCAGGGAATCGTTGGGATCGTAGACAGGGTAAATGAAAATTATTCCAGGGTCATTTCAATCCTGAACAGTAATTCAAGGATCAATGCTCAGTTAAAGAACACTAACCATTTTGGAAGTCTGGTATGGAATGGGGACAATCCTAATATTGTACAGTTAATTGATGTTCCCAGGCAAGCACCTCTTCAAAAAGGAGATACAATAATCACCGGAGGCAGATCGTTGATCTTTCCGAAGGGATTACCTATTGGAAGTATAACCGATTTTAGCCTGGATCAGACCCAGAGCTATTACACTATCAACATCCAGTTATTCAATGACATGACCAATATTGGCTATGTCTATGTGATAGAGAACGTAAATAAGAAAGAAATCAAAGCCCTGGAAAAAAGTGAACAGTAGCCTGATATCAAATACACTAAGGTTTATTTTACTGGTATTACTACAGGTGCTGGTATTGAACAACATCAACTTTGCCGGATACGTCAATCCATATCTTTATGTATTGTTTATCCTGTTATATCCTTTTACCGGAAATCAAAGCCTGTTTTTACTTCTGTCTTTCCTCCTTGGTATAAGTATTGATATTTTTGAGGATAGTGGAGGGATAAATGCAGCGGCATGTCTGGTTGCCGCATTTGTGCGGCCAAATTTACTCAGGTTCTCCTTTGGAATAAGTTATGATCACCAGAACATAAGACTTTCAGCAACACCATTTGGAGCAAAACTGAGCTATGTTTTTTTAATGGTATTAATACATCATTTCGTATTATTTTCCTTGGAAATGTTTAGCTTAACTCATATACTGATCATACTGAAAAAGACATTATTTTCAAGTATATTCACTGTGATCCTAATCCTTCTTAGTCTCACACTTTTCAGCAGGAAATACAGATGAGAAAAGTATTACTTTACATAACTATATTAACCACAGGACTGATTTTTATCGGCAGGCTGTTCTATCTACAGGTAGTAGACACCTCGCTTGCAATAAGGTCCAGGGATAATGCTATTAAAGTAATTTACGATTATCCTCAGCGCGGATATATTTACGACCGTAACGGTGAACTGATGGTTTCTAACCAGCCCTCTTATGATGTAATGGTAATCCCCAGGAACCTAAAGCCATTTGACACTACCGAATTCTGTAACATCCTAAGCATCGAACGGGAAGACCTGGAAAAAAAACTGGATAAGGCCCGCATCTACTCACCTATGTTACCATCTGTAGTGATTCCTCAGCTTACCAAAAGCGAATATGCCATCCTTCAGGAAAAAATGAGGAAATATGAAGGTTTTTATATTCAGAAGAGATCTCTAAGGGACTATCAGGTAGATCATAGCGCAAATGTTCTGGGGTATATAGCTGAAGTAAATCAAAGTAAAATAAATAACGATCCTTACTACCTTTCCGGAGACCTTATTGGCCGGGCCGGGGTTGAAGCTTATTATGAAGACCTGCTCCGCGGGGTAAAGGGCGTAAAATACATTCAAAAGGACCGCTTTAACCGTGACATTGGCCCCTATAAAGAGGGAATCTATGATACGCTTCCCGAAAAAGGCAAGGACATTAGTCTTACCATAGATGCTGAACTTCAGGCTTACGGTACCAAATTAATGGAAAACAAAAGAGGTGGTATTGTTGCTCTTGAACCAGAAAGTGGAGAGATCCTGGCACTGATAACCGCACCCACTTATGATCCTGCAAAACTTGTTGGGCGTAAACGATCTCCCAATTTCACCGAATTATATTATGACACCATTGCTAAACCGCTATATGACCGCGGACTCCTCGCCGAATATCCGCCCGGCTCCCCTTTCAAGACCCTGAATGCCCTGATAGGCCTGCAGGAAGGAGTGGTGGACACTGACGATAAATTCTCGTGCAATCATGGTTATGTCTATGGAAGAGGAAGAAAACTTGGCTGTCATGCCCATAGAAGCCCCCTGGATATGATCCCGGGGATTGCTAATTCCTGCAATGCTTACTTTGCCAATGTTTATCGCCGTATTATAGAGAAGTACCCAAGTCCGCAACAGGGAATGGATGCCTGGCACGATCACCTGGCCAGTTTCGGTCTGGGCGATTATTTAGGTTCGGACCTAACCACAGGAAGACCTGGTAAGATTCCTACATCCGAATATTATAACCAGATCTATAACTACCCTACCTATAAATGGTACGCCACCGCCACCATTTCCAATGCCATAGGTCAGGGGGAAGTATTAATGACTCCCATGCAGCTTGCTAATATGGCCGCCATTATTGGAAATAAAGGATGGTATTACACCCCTCATATCCTTAAAGAAGTAGAAGGTAAGCCGATCAAAGATGAAAATTTCACAAAAAAGAATTTCACTACGATTGAGGAAAGACATTATGAACCGGTAGTAGAAGGCATGCATGAAGTTTACAAAAGCGGAACGGCTTCTACCCTAAGGATTCCTGGAATTGAAATCGCCGGAAAGACGGGAACTGCCGAAAATTTTACCAAAATTGACGGAAAAAGAGTGCAATTGACAGACCATTCCATCTTTGTTGCTTTTGCACCGGTGGATAATCCAAAAATAGCGATTGCTGTATTTGTAGAAAACGGATATTGGGGAAGTAGATATGCAGGGCGTATGGCAAGCCTTATGATCGAAAAATATCTGAAAGGCACTATCACAAGGACCGATATGGAAGAATGGATTTTAAGCCACAGCCTGAAAGAGGAATATGCAAAACCGCTTAGTGGCGAACCTTTCAAAATTAACCAGTAAATGAGCAGGAACAGCGCAGGATTTGACTGGATAAGCATTTTTATTTATTTAATTTTAATCTGTTTTGGCTGGGCCAATATATACTCTGCCTCCCTGGGAACCAGCACAGGCTCCTTTTTTGACCTGAGTCAGCCTTATGGGAAACAGGCGCTTTTCATCATTCTGAGTATTTTCCTTATCATTATCGTCCTCTCGGTGGAAGCTAAGTTCTACCAGAGGTTTTCCAGTATTATTTATCTGATCTCACTATTATCCCTGGCAGGACTATTTGTCTTTGGAAAAACAATTTCTGGGGCCACCTCCTGGTATTCTTTCGGAAGTTTTGGTATTCAACCCTCTGAATTTGCCAAGTTTGCAACAGCCCTTGCGCTGGCCAAATATCTAAGCGATATACAAACCAACATCAGAAAACTCAGCCACCAGGTAAAAGCATTTATAATAATAGCAATCCCGGCACTTCTTATAATTCCACAACCGGATCCCGGAAGCGCCCTGGTCTATGCAGCTTTTTTCTTCCCGCTTTACCGGGAAGGATTATCGGGCTTTTACCTTGTTACCGGATTATCTGCGGTCGCCGTCTTTATTCTTACCCTCCTGGTGGGCCCTATGTGGGTGAGCGCGGCAGTGCTATTCATAGGCCTTCTTTTATTCTTCAGAAAGAGAAAACAACGTCCTGGCAGGATCCTGATCACACTTTTCGCCATTATTTCAATTAGCCTTAGTTTTTCGGTAAACTATATTTTCGAAAATGTATTTGAGCAGCGGCACCGCGACCGCTTTAATATTGTTTTAGGAAAGGAAGTGGATTCCCGCGGAATCGGCTATAATACCAACCAGAGTGAGATAGCCATAGGCAGCGGTGGCTGGCTGGGAAAAGGGTGGACCGAAGGCACCCAGACAAAAGGCCATTTTGTGCCTGAACAGCATACTGACTACATTTTTAGTACCGTAGGGGAAGAATGGGGATTCTTGGGAAGCGCGCTGGTAGTACTTCTATTTGTACTTCTGCTTATAAGGCTGCTTCAGCTGGCTGAAAGACAACGAAATCAGTTTACCAGAATCTACGGTTATTCGGTGATAGGGATTCTTTTTTTACACTTTCTCGTAAATATCGGGATGGTAATAGGCATCTTCCCTACCGTAGGTATTCCTTTGCCTTTCTTTAGTTATGGCGGATCCGGATTATGGGGATTCACCATTCTACTATTTATCTTTATCAAACTTGACTCAGATAGATTATCATATTGAGCGCATTTATCAACCATCAGCAGGATTGCCGCCACTAGTAAAATAATTACTGGATAGATATATTTCCTTTTCATCTAAATAAAACATAAAAAAACCCGGAAGCTTAATTCCGGGTTTTGAATGATTAAAATATATTAGTTTTTCACTTTGCCTTTTCGATCAATATCAGCAAGTTTACTGCGAGTGATGTTATTCATTTTCATATCTGAAAGCAGATTAATGGCCTCTTCTATATAAACATCCTTACTAAGACTCTCGTGCCATCTTTCCCTCTTTTCTTTAAGAATAGTATCTGTAGCAAATAATTCTTCTTCATAAGGAAGTGATTTATAGGTAAGGTCAGTCTTATAATCTTTTATAGCATCAAACTCCTTAGCCCTCTGTTTTTCCTGCTGAGCTTCTTCGGCATATGCTTCGTAGCTTAGAGGATAACTGGAGTCTTCACTTTGAGTTTTCACCCACTTCGCATTCTCTTCAATAAGCTTCAATTGCTCATTTTCGCTCATTCGCTTTTTACTGGCTTCAATTGCTTCATCATAGCCCACATAGCCATTCCATATCTCATAATCAGCTGCATCTATCTTATCCCATGGTAATGGATTTTCCTGATCTTTTTCACCAATATCCACAAAACTGTAACGATCTGGCACCACCACATCACTCTTCACTCCTTCAAGCTGAGTAGATCCTCCGTTAACACGATAGAATTTCTGAGTGGTTATCTTAAGAGCTCCCATATCGCCCATATCATTATTTCTCAACCATCTGTTCAGGTCAATCACATTCTGAACTGTTCCCTTACCATAAGTTTGCTTACTACCAATAATAATAGCCCTTTTATAGTCCTGCATCGCTGCAGCCAGGATCTCTGAAGCCGAAGCTGAAAGCTCGTTCACAAGAATCACCAGCGGACCATCCCAGAGGACCTCAGGATCTTCATCCTTAAGCACTTCTTTACGCTGGCCGTTTGATTTTACCTGCACAATAGGACCTTCTTCAATGAACATTCCAGCGATATCTACAACAGTTTTTAACGAACCACCGCCATTATTTCTAAGGTCTAAAACCAGCCCCTCCATTCCTTCCTGCTTAAGGCGGATAATATCCTGCTTGATATCTGAGGCTGCGTTACGCTCCTCATAATCGGTCATGTCAAAATAGAACTTTGGAAGATTGATTACTCCGTATTTTCTATCATCCTTTTTAACCATGGAGGTCTTCGCGTAGGTCTCTTCAATTTCGATGACGTCACGAGTAAGAGTTACTTCTTCTATATTACCCATTACCTTTTTACGGATCGTTAGGGTAACCTTGGTATCTTTTGGGCCTTTGATAAGGTCTACCGCATCATCCAGACGCATTCCCACGATACTCACTGCTTCTTTTTCGTCTTCCTGCTGAACCTTAAGGATAACATCTCCTTCACTGATCTCTTCACTTCTCCAGGCCGGTCCACCTGAAATAACTTCTGTAATAGTAATATTGTCACTATCCTTAATGAGACGGGCTCCAATTCCTTCAAGTTTACCAGACATAGCTATATCAAACCTGTCTTTGTCCTGTGGAGCGAAATAAAAGGTATGCGGATCGAACTCTTCTACTATGGAGTTTATATATACAGAGAAATAATCTTCCCTTTGAAGATCATCTGTAAAATCATAATACCTGTCAATATTGGACATTGTAGTCTCTCTGGCTTCTTCCTCAAGCTCGGCATCAGACTTCATCTCGTAGGATGGATCCTCTTCCTTCTTCTGTTTTTCATCCTGTTTAAGATCGTAATAGGTTATCAGGGTGTTGAACTTAAGTTGTTCTTTCCACCTTTTTCTCATTTCTTCTTTTGACGAAGCATACTCCAGACTATCGTAGTCTGTATTGATTGTTTCATTTTCAGAAAAATCGAAAGGCTTGGAAAGTATATCCTTATAAAGAGACCTGGCCTCTTCCATTCTTTTACCTAATCGGCTATAGGTAAGATTGAAGAACTCAATGTTCTTACCCTTTATCTGGTCGTCTATTTGGTTTTTATAACTGCTGAATTCTTCAACATCCTCCGCATAAAGAAAGCGTTTGGAGGGATCCAGGCTCTCCAGATAATCTTCGTATACATTAGCTGAAAAATTGTCATTAATATCTTTCGCCTCATAATGACCCTGGTTAAGCACATAGGTAATAAGATCTATAAGAAGCTTATCTTTATTAGGGTCATCAAATTTTTTGGTCGTAAAACTACAGGCAGCAGCAGCAAATAGAAGAACTACCGCTAAAATTTTAAAATTCCTTTTCATAACTCGTTTTAATTTCGTCATCCTTTGGTCACTATAAGTATAGTAAAAACTATGCCAATGAGTTGCATAATCAGCATTAATTTGTTAAACCACTAATATAAGCCATACTTATTTAAATTCTTATTTTAGCGAAACCAAATATTTTTGAATGAACAAGACTAAACCGCTTATCCTGGTCACTAACGATGATGGCATCACAGCCCCGGGGATAAGGACGCTTGTAGAAGTTATGAAAGAGCTCGGAGACGTGATCGTTGTCGCGCCGGACAGCCCTCAAAGCGGGATGGGACATGCTATCACAATAAGTGATACTCTTTTCTGCGAGCAGGTCACCATAAAGGAAACGTACAAGCATAAGGAATACAGCTGTTCAGGAACTCCGGCCGATTGTGTAAAGATCGCCACCCAGGAAATCCTGCATCGCAAGCCAGACCTTTGTGTAAGTGGCATCAATCACGGTTCTAATTCTTCCATAAACGTTATATATTCAGGCACCATGAGTGCTGCCGTAGAGGCAGGAATCGAAGGTATTCCGGCCATAGGATTCTCCCTTTTGGATTATTCTCTTAATGCCGATTTTGAACCCATCAGAAAGTATGTCAAGAACATCACCAGAAATGTGCTTAAGAATGGCCTGCCAAAAGGCGTTGTCCTGAACGTAAATTTTCCTAAATTGAAAGAATCTGAAATAAAAGGCATCAAAGTTTGTCGGCAGGCTAATGCACACTGGGAAGAGGAATTCGATAAACGAACCAATCCCCAGGGCAGGGAGTACTACTGGTTAACCGGAAAGTTCGTCAACAAAGACGATGGAGAGGATACCGATGAAAAAGCCCTTTCTGAAGGATATGTTTCCGTAGTTCCCGTGCAATTCGACCTTACGGCACATCATTTTATTAAAGATCTAAGCAGCTGGCCTCTGAATGATTAAACAAAATATATTTACCGGATTTCTAACTGGCATCGCCGCAAATATAGCGGGAGTAATGCTTTATATCTCTCTACTTTCAGAAGCCGGGATCGACGAAACTCTTGAAGACGCTGTAGCCAATGGCTACCTCGGGAAGATCATTGCATTAGGAGCGATTTTAAACTTCGTCCCCTTTTTTGTATTTCTAAAAAAGAAACAGAATTATCACGCCCGCGGGGTATTACTGGCTACCGTATGCATTGCAGTAGCAGTAGCAATCTATAAATTCTTTTAGGATGAAATACTATATCATCGCCGGAGAAGCTTCAGGAGATCTTCACGCCTCTAACCTTATGAAGGCCCTCAAACAAATTGATGGAGAAGCTGATTTCCGCTTCTGGGGTGGAGACCTTATGCAGGAACAGGGTGGTACGCTGGTAAAACACTATAAAGAACTGGCGTTCATGGGCTTCTCTGAAGTCATCATGAATCTCAGAACGATTTTCAATAATATTAAACTTTGCAAGGAAGATATCAAAAGCTTTGATCCCGATGTGATCATCTTTGTTGATTACCCCGGTTTCAACATGCGCATTGCAAAATGGGCAAAAACCGAAGGTTATAAGACTCACTACTATATTTCTCCCCAGATATGGGCCTGGAAAGAAAACAGGATCAAAAAGATTAAACGCGATGTAGATCAAATGTATGTAATCCTGCCTTTTGAGAAGGATTTTTATACCAAAAAGCATGATTTTCACGTTCATTTTGTAGGTCATCCTTTACTGGACGCGATTGAAAACAGGCCTCCAATAGATATTAAAAGTTTTAAAAGGAATCACAATCTGGACGATAGACCGGTCATAGCCCTGCTTCCTGGTAGCAGAAAACAGGAAATCGAAAAAATGCTGAAAGTAATGCTGAGTGTTACAGGAGATTTTAAAGATTATCAGTTTGTTATTGCCGGTGCACCGAGTCAGGATAAAGAATTCTATGAAAGATTTATGAAGACATCCAATATCAGCCTTATAATGAACAAGACCTATGATGTGCTAAGCATTTCGCATGCGGCTCTGGTCACTTCGGGTACCGCTACCCTGGAAACCGCCCTTTTCAAAGTTCCGGAAGTGGTTTGTTATAAAGGAAGTTATATCTCTTATCATATTGCAAAACGCATCATCAATCTGGATTATATTTCCCTGGTAAATCTTATCATGAACAGGGAGGTGGTAAAAGAGCTCATCCAGGATGATTTCAATTCAAAAAACCTTAAAGCTGAACTCAATAAGATCCTTGATGAAGAAAACAGAAAAAGGATCTTTGAAGATTATTTTGAACTGGAACAAAAACTTGGTGGTAACGGCGCCAGCGGAAAAACAGCCCAGCTGATCTACCAAAACATTACCCAATGATCATGAGAAAACTAAAAAGATCTTTCTTAATGACCGGTCTTTTTTTTCTGACGGTTATTTTACTTTCCTCATGTGGTTCCTCCCGGCCCCGCGTGATCACCACAAAAAAAGAAGAAAATAGAACGGAAAAGATCACACAGGTATATGACCGAAATCCCTCTGCCGAACCTGAAAATGACAGAGCTTACAAGGTTATTAAAACCGCTAAAAAGTTTGAAGGCACTCGCTATAAATTTGGAGGCACCGATAAAAAAGGAATGGATTGTTCCGGACTCATCTACACCTCTTTTCAGGAAGAGGGCATCTCCCTTCCACGAACATCCCGCGCCATGTCTCTTGAAGGAAAACGCCTGTACCTTAAGGAAGTTAGCGTTGGGGATCTACTATTCTTTGAGACCAATAAGAACCGGAAGGTCATCAACCATGTTGGCCTGGTGGTAGAAGTGAATGATGATGGGATCTATTTCATACATTCCTCAACTTCTCGAGGGGTTATTATCTCTTCTCTTTCAGAGACTTACTGGTATAATAATTTTGTGATGGCGCGAAGAGTGATCTGAAAATTTCATATCTTCTGAATGTAAAAAACATTCGTTGAAGAACTTTCAGTTTATCTTCCTTCGACTCTCATTATACCTTATTGCAGGTATACTTTGTGCTTTTTATTTTTCTTTTAGCCGGCAATTCATTTTGTTATTCGGTTCAGCCACAATGTTATTTTTTCTCATTGCCTATCTGAATGCCACCAGACAGCTCTTTCCCAGTCCATGGATGGGAGTTGCTACTTTTTTTCTCATCTTTTCCATCGGACTTTTCTCAACCTATTATTCGATTCCGGAAAATCAGGCGAATCATTATCTTCAAAAGGATTCAGGTACTGAAAAGATATTCTTTGCAAAGGCGATAATTACTGAAGAATTAAAACCCACTCAATTTTCAGAAAGGTATTTACTGAAGGTGGAAGAACTTATTTCAGAAACCGAAATTCATTCTTCCAGAGGTAAATTATTACTGAATGTAAATAGTGATTCCATAAATCTTCAACCCGGAAATAAAATCTTAATTCCCTGGACTCCACAAGAAATAAAACCTCCTTTGAATCCTTTTCAGTTCAACTATAAGGACTATATGAAGAGGCTGGGAGTAGAAAGACAGGTCAGTATTTCAGGTGAACAGCTGGAAGTGACTGGACAGGAGGAAAATTTTATTGTATTAGCCTGGACCTTAAGAGAGAAATTGATATCCAACCTTAGAAATTATGATTTCGGCAAGGAGGAACTGGCAGTGTTTCAGGCTTTGATCCTTGGTCAGCGCAGGGATATCGATGATCAGCTTTATAAAAATTATGCTGCTGCCGGGGCGATCCATATTCTTGCGATCTCCGGTCTGCATATTGGTATTTTAATGCTACTGTTGAATTTTCTTCTAAAACCCGTGGAAAAGCTCAAATATGGCAAATACCTTAAACCCGGGCTTGTAATAATTTTACTCTGGGGCTTTGCGATCCTAAGCGGCTTAAGTCCGTCGGTGGTGCGTGCAGTTTGTATGTTTTCCTTTATCGCCATAGGACTTCAGCTTAAAAGGAAAACCAGCACACTAAACAGCCTGTTCCTATCACTATTCTTCCTTTTGCTTATCAATCCCTTTTATTTATTCCAGGTGGGATTTCAAATGAGTTACCTGGCCGTGTTCAGCATCATTGTTTTTCAACCTTATATAAATAGATTATTCAGCCCAAAAATCAGGATTATTGATTATTTCTGGAAAATAATTTCGGTGAGTCTGGCTGCTCAGATCGGGGTACTGCCCTTAAGCCTTTACTATTTCCATCAGTTCCCGGGTCTCTTCCTAGTTAGCAGTCTGGTAGTGCTACCACTTCTTGGCTTTATACTGGCCCTGGGGATACTGGTTATATTACTGGCGTTTATGAATATCCTGCCACAAATCCTGGCAGATCTTCTGGGAATGGTAATAACCTTCCTTAATACTTTCATCGGGAAGATCGCGAAGTTTGATGTCTTTGTGTTTAGTGATATCGATTTCAGCCTGTTACAGAGTATGGCAGTCTATCTGATCCTATTAGGGATTTTGCTCGTTATTGCAAAGCCAAACTTCAAAAGGCTTTGCTTTCTTCTGATAAGTATAATGGGTTTCCAGTTGGCAAGTTTTTATAATAAGATTAATAATCCGGCGGACGAGATAGTTGTTTTTCATAGAACTCGGGAGAGCGTAATAGGAAAAAAACAGAAATATGATCTTACAATATTTGCAGAAAATAAAGATCAATTGAGCTTTCTAAAAGCATATTTAAGAGAGCGACAGATAGAAAATTTCAGCCTCCAACAGCTTCCCGATATACTTTCGGTTTCAGACCAAATTTGTTTAGTGATCGACACTACTGCCAGCTATAACCTCAAAGAATTTCAGCCTGAATTTATTATTTTGAGGAACTCACCAAGACTGAATATGGAAAGACTCATAAATCAGCTGCAGCCCCGGCAGATAATCGCTGACGGAAGTAATCATCCTTCTTTTGTAAACCAGTGGAGGAATACCTGCAGACTAAAAAAAATCCCTTTCCACTATACTGGTGAAAAGGGAGCATATATCTTTCCTTAAGAATTAACTCGAAAAGGTACTCTCAAATTCTTCCTGGTATTTTTTCCATTCCTCATCGGTTTTCACCTGCTTGTAATCATCGGTGGCAAAAACCTTCAGGAAAATCTCAAGTTGCTGAGGAGTAAGATATCCTTTTAAAGGACTTAGAAACTCACCTTTCTCATCAAAGAATACCATAGTTGGATAAGCACTCACCCCCATTGCAAGAGCAAAATGGTGCACACTGTTCCGACCTTTCTTTTCGGGGTTGTAATCGGGGTTCTTAAAGACCTTGTCTTTATAATTTATCACCTCATTCCCTTCAGCGTTGAACTTTACAGCATAGTAATGTTCATTGATATATTCGGCTACATCTTTATTGCCAAAGGTGTTCTTATCAAGCATTTTGCAGGGACCACACCAGGTGGTATAGGCATCTACAAATATTTTTTTAGGCTGCTTCTTCTGAGCTTCCAGCGCCTCATTCATACTCATCCATTCGATCTCCTGAGCGTTGACAACAACGCCAGCAATCAAAAATAGAAAAAGGAATAATCTCTTCATAAATTCAATTTTCAGGTAAACAAACAAAAAGCGTTCCTAAATTTAATGAATTCCATTCATCCATTTACGCAATAAAGGCACAAGAAGTAACAAAATTAATGCAGCCGCACCAACCACGCCTACACCCCAGATAAGATAGGTTTCAGAATAAATACCCAGAGTCATTTCAGCCGGAGTATCATCAGTCACCGCCTCACTGGTTGTTAAGGTTCCTATAAGACCTGCCATTTTATTAGCAAGTGCGATAGATAAGAACCAAGCTCCCATAACGAATCCCACAACTTTGGCTGGAGACAGTTTTGTTACCATTGATAGTCCAATAGGCGACAATGAAAGTTCTCCGGTAGTATGCAGCAAATACATCAGCGCCAGGAATACGATTGGTACAAGGCCATCTCCTCCTGCGAAGAATTTTGCACCTATCACGATCACTGCAAAACCTAATGCTAACTGGACAAGACCAAGCACGAACTTCATTGGGGTACTGGGTTCTTTTCCCGTTTTACTGAGTTTCAGCCAGATCCATGAGAATAATGGCGCCAATAACATAATGTAAAGTGGATTCAGACTCTGAAAGATAGAAGCGGGTATCTCAGTTCCACCTACTAATCTGTCAACATTTTTATCGGTAAAAATGGTAAGACTACCCCCGGCCTGCTCAAATAGTGCCCAGAAAACAGCATGAAAAAAGAATAACACTACCACAACCAGCAATCGCTGGCCTTCTACCCTATTTTTAGCAGTTAATGCCTGGTAAAGCAAATAACCAACAATTAAGAGAGAAATAACGATCAGTGCGCCAGACATGAACTCATCAAGGTCCAGCATAAATGCACACACAGGAATTGCCAGTAATGAGATGATATATACTCCTATATCAGGTTTCATACCCAGGAATTTTCTTTCACCACTTTGCACTTCTTCCGGTGACATACCTTTTCCTTCAAAATCACGGCTGGATTTTGTGAAAATATAAAAAACGATAAGTCCCAGTAACATTCCTATTCCTGCAAGCCCGAAACCATAATGCCAGTTTATCTGCTGGCCCACATACCCACAGGTGAGAGTAGAAAGGAATGCGCCGATATTCACACCCATATAGAAAATGGAAAAAGCACCATCTTTTCTGGCGTCATTCGGGTCATAAAATGTTCCCAGGAAAGAACTTATATTAGGCTTAAAGAAACCATTCCCTACAATGATAAGGGCAAGAGCTGCAAAAAAGAAAGGCATATTCCCTTCAAGATTCTCAAAGCCCTGCAGGGCCAGGGTAAAATGCCCCAAAGCCATTAAAAGACCTCCCCAGAGAATGGTCTTTTTAAATCCTAGTAACTGATCGGCTACCAGGCCTCCTAGAACAGGAAACAGATACACCATAGCAGTATAGGATCCGTAAATTCCGTATGCCTGGGTTTCAGCCACATTCTGAGCAAGATCAATGAATAAAACTTTCGTCATGTACAGGACAAGTAATGCCCGCATTCCGTAGTAAGAGAAACGTTCCCACATTTCAGCAAAAAACAGAACAAACAATGCTTTTGGATGGGTGTCCTTATTTGTATAGATGATAAACGGAACCCAGATGAGCACGAAAACCCATCCTATAATCATGATCCATAAAGTAATATCCATGATGAAAATATTTGGTTACTAATTCACTTCCGTATCTGCAAGCTCATATTGTTCCTGTTCCAGCATTTCCCTTTCGTTATCCTCGGCACCATGAGTCAATCGTTTCAATGGTTTCAGCATAATAAGCACTAATGTAGCGAAACATACCGTAAAAATTGTTATTCCGGAGAATATGGCTATATCACCAGCTTCAGAAGCAAACTCCCCTACCACACCTGCAACCTTATTTCCTAAACCTGTAGCTGCAAAATAAACACCCATCATTAGGGAAGCATATCTTACCGGTGCAAGTTTAGTAATGAAAGATAGCGCTACCGGCGAAGAACAAAGTTCTCCAATGGTATGGAAAAGATAAGCCAGAACTAACCAGTACATCGCAGAAGCTCCATTAGACTCGAATTGTAAAGCTGCAAAGACCATAAATACAAATCCCAGACCCATAATTATAACACCGGTTGCCATCTTGAAAATAGAAGAAGCCTCCTTGTTCTTCAGTTTTCTGCGTGCCCAGAAATTGGCCACGACAAGTCCGAAAATAATTATGAACATGGCGTTAAGTGACTGGAACCAGGACGCCGGAACTTCGTTTCCTATAAGTGGAAGACTAAAAGGAAGGGATCTGTTCGTATTATCAAGTGCATAGATATTCATCAATCCACCGGCCTGCTCAAAGGCGCCCCAAAATACGATCACCAGTATAAAAGACAATAGCATTACTACATATCTGTCTTTCATTACCTTGGTGGTAAGATCTTTATAAACCATCATCATCATTGAGATCACAACTGTAAGGAAGATGAACAGCAATCCGTAAGCAATTCCCATTACGTACATCCCGTAAAGCGAGGCAGCAAGTAAAAAAAGCGAGATAACCAGTTGCAGAGGTGATTTTAAAAGATCCTGAAAAAGCTTTCCTAAAGAAGCTCCTTCGTCCCTCTCGGTTTTAGAAAGCAGGTTCCCAACATTCACCAGGTGTTTCTGACCAAAAAGATAAACTATGAGACCTAAAGCCATCGCAATACCAGCCAGTCCGAAACCATAATGCCATCCAATATTCTCCCCCACATAACCCACGATCAAACTGGAAAGGAATGCTCCAAGGTTAATCCCTATGTAGAAGATTGTAAATCCTTTATCCCTTCTAATATCGCCTTCTTTATAAAGACCTCCCACCATAGTGGAAATATTGGGTTTAAGGAATCCAACCCCGATAATAATAAGCGTTAAACCGGTATAAAAGGCCCACATCTGTTCAACGGCAAGTATCCCATGACCGGCTACCAGCACTATTCCACCAATTAGCACTGCCCGTTTCTGCCCAAAAACCTTATCTGCAAGTATACCTCCGGGAATGGATGCGACATAAACCAACATGGTATACCATCCATACAGGGCAAGAGCCTCAGCCTGCGTCCATCCCAATCCGGCATTCCCTTCTGTAGTGGCACTTACAAGATATAATACCAGAATTGCACGCATCCCATAATAGGAAAAGCGTTCCCACATCTCGGTAAAAAATAAAATATAAAGCCCTAAAGGATGCCCAAAAAGCTCTTTCTGTTTAACTCTTACGTCTCTCGTTGCCATTTATAGTTATGTATTTAATTAAAGTTTTTCAAGTATAAAATCTGTCATCATATTATACAGGTGCAGCCTTGTATTGCCCCCGTAGATCCCATGATTCCTGTCAGGATAAATAGCCCAGTCGAATTGTTTATTAGCCTGAACCAGCTCTTCCACCATTCTCATGGTATTCTGAAGATGTACATTATCATCTCCTCCACCATGAATAATGAGATAATCGCCCTTTAGCTTTTCAACGTGATTCAGAGGAGAGTTCTCATCGTACCCTGAAGGATTCTCCTGAGGAGTCCTCATATATCTTTCAGTATAAACAGTGTCGTAAAATCTCCAGCTTGTAACAGGAGCAACTGCAATAGCCAGTGAGAAAGTATCATTCCCCTTCAGGATCGCGTTGGAAGACATAAAGCCACCATAGCTCCAGCCCCATATCCCAATCCTGTCTTTATCTATATAACTTCTTTCACCTAGTTTTTGAGCGGCAGATATCTGATCTTCCACTTCATATTTTCCAAGTTCCTGGTAGGTCACTTTCTTGAAATCGGCTCCTTTAAAACCGGTCCCCCTGCCGTCCACACAAGCAATGATATAACCTTTATTCGCTAAAAGCTGATACCAGTAATCGTTGGTTCCGAAATAAGAATTGGAAACAGATTGTGAACCAGGTCCCGAATATTGATACATTAAAAGCGGATATTTCTTATTCTCATCAAAATCTGAAGGTTTAATGATCCACATATTAAGCTCGTTTCCGTTCACATTGATTGTGGAAAGTTCTTTTGGAGAAAAGTCATAGTCCTCAACCTTCTTTAACAAGTTACTGTTATTCAAAATCTCGCGAACCTCCTTACCGTCCCTGGCCCGGCGAAGCGTGTACACATGAGGGGTATTGGTATTGGTAAAGGAATTGATGAAATAAGTATAATCTGCACTGAAATCGGCTGAGTTCATCCCGGCTCCTTTAGTAAGCCTTGTCTTTGACTTTCCATTTGGTTTGATGGAATACACATCGCGATTCACGCTGCCATTTTCTGTGCTTTGATAGTAAATTTTGTTAGCCTCCGGATCATAACCATAATAATTGGTAACCTCCCAATCGCCGCTGGTTATCTGGTTGATCAACTCTCCATCTTCATCATAATGATAAATGTGATTATAGCCGTCCTTTTCGCTGGTCCAGATAAAACTATTATCCTCTAAGAAAGTAAGGTTATCGGTAATATCAACATAGGCCTTATCGGTTTCGTTCATCACCACTTCTGCATCATTATCTTCAGCATCTACAAATATAAGTTCAAGGTTATTCTGATGCCTGTTCAACACCTGAACGCTTAGCAACATAGGATCGGCTGTCCATTTGATTCTGGGGATATAAAAATCTTTCACCACATTCCCAGTCTCGGAACTTTCAGATGCTAAATCAAATTTATCTCCCAGGTCTATCTCTTCTGAAGAATCTGAACCTACATCATACATATGCAAACTCACTTCTGAATTGGACTCCCCGGCTTTTGGATATTTAAAGACATGCTGTCTGGGGTACAGATCCCTGCCGAACATATCCATGGAAAATTCCGGCACTTCTGATTCATCGAATTTCAGATACGCCAGTTTTTCTCCGGTCGGATTCCATGCAAATGCTTTAACGAATGAGAATTCCTCTTCATATACCCAGTCAGTAATACCGTTTATTACACTATTTATCTCACCGTCTGTAGTGATCTGTTTGGCCTGTCCGGAATTCAGGTCGTGGATATAGATATTATTTTCAAAAACATAAGCTACTTTAGATGCATCAGGAGAAAAGGCCGCCTCCTGGATCTTTTTTTCACTAATCTTAGTGAGTTTTTCGGTGTTCACATCATAGACATAATAGATCTCCCTGGAAGACCTCCTGTAGATAGGTTCAACTTCAGTAGAAAGCAATATCTTTTCTTCGTTTGAACTGAATTTGAATGCCTGAAAAGAATTGATCCCATCAAGATCGGCACTATTCACAAGGGTCCTGGTCTTCTCCCCTGTTTTATAGCTGTATACATCTATACGGGTATTTCCGGTTGTTCTATCCCGGTCAAGGACCACATATTCCTCGCCATTATTTAAAGATTGAAGAGATTGAAGTCGTTCTTCACTAAATGTCCCGCTCCATATTTCCTCGAGACTAACTTCTTTTTTTTGTGCGGTAAGCACAGAAGATGTTGCTAAAATAAAAGCAACCAGTATTTTGGGGAATTTCATAAAAATTCAAGAATATTTAATCAAGGCCAAGTTTAATAAATTTTGACCAAAAAATGAGCATTTTTACAGTTAAATACTAAGGATTTGTTAAAAAAAATTTAGTTTTTAATTTTTCATATAAGCGGTTATATTCTGGTCTAAAAATATGAATTGTATCTTTGGGCTTTTGAAAGACAAAAAGGATGACAAAACCCGTAAACGGATTTTCAAGGCTTACCAAAAATGAAAAAATTGAGTGGCTGGCCGAGCATTATTTGAAGAGTGACCAAACTGCTGTTTCGGTCCTGAAACAATACTGGAATGAAGATGATAAACTGCAGAAACTTCACGATGAGTTCATCGAAAATACGGTAACCAATTTTTACCTTCCTTTGGGACTTGCCCCTAATTTTCTGATAAACGGAAAATATTTCACGCTACCAATGGCTATAGAAGAAAGTTCGGTGGTGGCAGCTGCAAGTAAAGCGGCCAAGTTCTGGAGTGAGAGAGGTGGTTTTAAAGCCAGAGTGATCAATAATAAAAAGATAGGCCAGGTTCATTTCCTCTTTAGAGGAGATCATGAAAAACTAAGGAAGCTCTTTAATGAGATTGAACCGAAACTGTATAAAGCCGTGGAACCTATCACAAGGAACATGGTAAAACGTGGGGGCGGGATCCTGGACATCGACCTTATTGATAAGACTGCAGATCTGGAAAATTACTACCAGCTTTTTGTGAATTTTGATACCCGCGATTCCATGGGCGCAAATTTTATTAATTCCTGCCTGGAAAAATTTGCCGAGGTTTTACAGGAAGAGGCCAAAAAACAAAAAAACTTTACGCCTGAGGAGAAAGACCTGCAGATTATAATGAGCATCCTCTCCAATTTTGTACCAGAATGCAGGGTGAGAGCCGAGGTATCCTGTCCCGTGGATGAACTATGTGAAGATGCCAGCATAAGCGGAAAGGAGTTTGCCGAAAAATTCGTTCAGGCGGTGAAAATTGCCGAAATCGAACCTTATCGGGCCGTAACCCACAACAAAGGAGTTATGAATGGAATTGATGCCGTGGTCCTGGCGACGGGGAACGATTTCCGGGCTGTGGAGGCAGGTGTGCACGCCTATGCCTCGAGAAATGGAAATTACACCAGCCTCACACATGCCAACATTGAGGATGGGGTCTTCAAATTCTGGATGGAAATACCTCTGGCACTGGGTACGGTAGGCGGACTCACAAGTCTGCACCCTCTTGTAAAACTTGCTCTGGACATACTGCAAAGACCTTCCGGAAAGGAACTCATGGAGATCGTGGCCGTGGCCGGACTAGCCCAGAACTTTGCCGCATTGAGATCACTCATAACCACGGGAATACAGCAGGGACACATGAAAATGCACCTCATGAACATTCTAAACCAGCACCAGGCAACGGAAAAAGAAAAAGCAGAAATGATAGAATTCTTTACCCATCACACCATCACCCACAGCAGTGTGATAGAACAACTTGAAAAAATGAGATCCTAATGCAGGTTTTTCAAAGCAATGGAAAAATACTACTAACCGGAGAATACGCGGTACTCGACGGTGCCAAAGCGCTGGCTTTACCAACTACAAAAGGTCAAAGTCTGGAAGTGGCTGAAGCCGGCAAGGATATTATTGACTGGACAAGCCTCGATGAAAACGGAGAGATATGGTTTCAGGCAAAATTCACCATTGACAAAGGCCAGTTTCAACCGTTACTGGACATGGAACAACAGAAGGATCCCGAGCTAAGAAATACCGCTCAAAGACTTCAGCAGATACTCAGCAGTGCCTATAAGACCAATCCATCAAAATTTGCCGATAAGAAGGGCTACGCTATCACTACCCGACTTGATTTCAATCGAAAATGGGGCCTGGGCACTTCTTCAACCTTAATAAACAATCTTGCCCAATGGCTGGAAATAGATGCCTATAAACTTCTCGAAAACAGTTTTGGCGGGAGCGGTTATGATATCGCTGCGGCAAAAAGCGACCTTCCTATAACTTATCAGAAAACATCTCACGGTCCGGCTGTATTTACTTCCGATTTTAACCCTGTGTTTTCAGATCGATTATTCTTTGTATACCTCAACAGGAAACAGAACAGCCGTGAAGCCATAGCTCACTACAGAAATCAGCCTAAGGAAAATATTAAGGAACTTACAGAGAAGATTTCAGGAATCACCGAGCAGGTGATAAAAAGCGAAAGCCTGGAAGAATTTAAAGTAATGCTGAAAGCACATGAAATGCTTATCTCAAAAGTCATCAACCTGCCAAGAATACAATCTGAGCTGTTCCCGGACTACGGCGAATTCATAAAAAGCCTGGGCGGCTGGGGCGGAGATTTTATCCTTGCAACCGGAGGGAAAGAAGAGAAAGATTATTTCAGAAACAAAGGCTACAACATCATATTTGATTATTCTGAACTGGTATTATAGAGAACACTTTAAGCTATAATACAACCCAGGTTAGAAGCTGAAAACTCCAGTTTAAACCCCCAGTTCCTGACGTAAAAAGAAAAGCCCCGCCAAATGGCAGGGCTTTTTTATATTTCGATTAGATCTTAGTAAAATCTAGCTCTGTTATCTTCTATGTCTGCCTTCTTCTTAAGTGCCTCAAAGACTCTCATGGAAGCCTCAGCCCTTCGCGCCATGCTCTCCTGCTGTGCAAATGCTTTGTAGGAATCCATCGCAGGAGCCTCGAACCTGCTAACAAGCTCTACTACATAAACTCCATTTTCACCGGCAATAGGCTCACTTACTTTTCCTGGCTCCATAGCAAATACAGCACCTACAACCTCAGGCTCTGCTCCTGCACCGGCCAGGGTCGGACTGTTTAAGTTAACTGCATTGGCAGTCTGAACGCTTTCTCCGTGATTATTGGCGATCTCCTGAAGTGTGTTTCCTTTTAATCTTTCCTTGATCAACTCCGCTTTTTTCTCTTTTAAAAGAATTGGAGTCACGACAGAAGAGGCTTCTTCAACACTCATAAGTCCTTTATCCTTTTTAGAAGTTAATTGAGCAACGATATATCCGTTATTTGTATCAAACCTTCTAACATCGCCAACCTTTGCCTCATCTTCGAAGGCCCACTGAATCACTCTACGCTGTGGTCCGGCTCCAGGAATATTCTCATCAAGTGCCTTCAGGTCCCTTACAGTCTTAATTTCATAATTGTTCTCTTTAGCAACATCTCCAAAATCATCTTCAGAGGCTGAAATCTCAAATTTCGTAACCTCATTGAAAAGTCGGTTCATAGTGGTCTCTGATGCCTGAATCTCTCTTGCTATGGTAGCAACCTTAACAGCCCTTGCTGCTTCGGTTTGATCATCGATAGAAATTATATGGTAACCAAGAGGGGTTTCCACCACACCTACATCACCTGTTTCATTTTCAAAAACGTAATTCTCAAATTCCGGGATCATCATTCCGGGACCAAAATATCCAAGGTCTCCACCCTGTTCTTTATTTGAAGTATCGGCAGAGTATTCTGAAGCCAGTTCAGCAAACTTGGCTTTATCATTTCTCACCACTCCGGCTATACTATCAGCAAGCTCCTGTGCTTCCTCTTTAGAACGGCTAACGCCCGCTCCAAGCTGAGATCCCTGATAAGTAATAAGGATGTGGCTTGCTTTCACAGAATCCGGGATATTCTTGGTCTCAATAACTTTACTTAATTTCCAGTATCCATCTTCTTCATAAGGACCAAAGGTCTCACCTTCTTCAAGATTGAAGATGGCCTCAGCATTTCTTCCGGTAAATTCATTTCTGAATTTGAATCTGTTCTCGAATGGAAGATCTGAATTATTGCTTACGAAATCTGCATAATCATCAGTACTGTCAAATCCAGGAAGTGTGTCATTTGCTCCTATAGCAGAGTTATATTCCACGCGTTCTTTCCTAAGGTCAATTAAAGACTCCTTTGCTTCAGTCTTATCTTCTTCAGAAGCAGTTTCATCAAAGATCACATATTCGATGTTTCTGGAAGCCTCAGTCTCAAAAGTAGTCGGATGCTCTTCTATATAATTCTTGATCTCAGATTTTGAAACCTCAACCTCACTATCCGGGATCGAAGAATATGGCAGCTGAACGAACTTCATATTGATATTATCGTTCTTCATTCTATAAGCCTGCTCTCCTTCTATCAAAGTAGCACCAACTCCGGCGCTCACCATATTGTAGTAACTGTTCAGCTTGGCAGTTTTTGCAAGATTTGAAGTGAAGTTCTGCCACTGCTCGTAAGCCTGTGGCGAGGTCTCCCTAAGATTGGCCACATATTCTCTCAGCCTGTTCTCATCAAACATTCCCGCTTCATTAGTGAAATTGGGATTTCCGGCCATTTGAGATCGCACCAGGTTGGTAACCTGCCCTTCTCCGGCTCTTATACCTAACTTTTCAATTTCTTCAGTAAGGATCACTTCTCTCAGCTTTTGATCCCATACACGACTTACTGCCTGGGTAGTACTTATATTACGACCCATATTTCTTTCAAATGTCTCCACATCACGAGCGAACTCCTCTCTGCTTATCTCCTTACCATTTACTGTGGCAATTACATTCTGAGAGTTCTGAGAGCTCAGTCCACCATTTCTTATCACATCGGCCAATACGAATGAAAACAATGCCAATGCGATGATAATAATCAAGAAAACAGACCTTTGTCTGATTTTATTTAATACTGCCATTTGAATTTAGAATTTATCAAAATATAGGGGGCGAAAATAAGGTTTTTAGGCTAATAATAAAATTTAAAATTAGCAAATTCTTAACTTTTAAGCTTTAATCTTCAGCTTTGATTTTAAGCTCCACCAATTCGATTTTGGTATTGGAAGTTTCAAGGATTTTTATTTCGAAGTCTTCAATCTTTATCACTTCGCCCTGTTGTGGAATTTCCTCAGTATGATTCACAATAAAACCGCTTAGGGTCTCATAGTTTTCTCCTTCGGGAATCTCTATTCTATAAATTTCATTAAGATAGTCCACTTCCAGTCTCGCCGAAAATTTATAATGATCTTCCCCGATCTTTTCTTCGATAAGCACTGCCGAATCATGCTCATCCTCAATCTCGCCAAACAATTCCTCCACAATATCTTCCACGGTCATCATCCCGCTGGTACCACCATACTCATCGATGACCACAGCAATACTTTTTCGTTTTTTGATAAGGATATTAAGCACGTCCTTGATCCACATGGTCTCCGGCACAAAGATCACCGGGAGCAATATGGATTTTATGGATTTTGGTTTCTTGAAAAGTTCGAATGAATGCACATAACCGATAATATCGTCTATGGTTTCATTATAGACCAGTATCTTGGAAAGTCCGGTTTCGGTGAAAGTCTGAATAAGGTCGCCGGGTGCCTGATTCTGGTCCACGGCAATAATTTCGGTTCGGGGGATCATTACCTCCCTGGCCTTAATATCGGAAAACTGGAGTGCATTCTGAAAAATCTGAATCTCACTATCCACTTCTTCATGCTCTTCCACGGTCTCCATTTGCTCACTGATAAAGTTTCCTAACTCCACTTTACTAAAAGCAAGCTGAACTTCATCTCCTTCGGTCTTAAAGAACCTTTTTAGTATCATATCTGAGATCCAGATAACAAAGGACGACACAAAGCTGAAAAGCAGGTAGAATACATAGGCCGGGATCGCAAAGAATTTAAGCATGGTATTGGCATAGATCTGAAAGAAGACCTTAGGCAGGAATTCTGCAGTTAAAAGAATTACCAGTGTTGAGATTACCGTTTGAGTAAAAAGACTCAGGTCTGAGATCAGATATTTCACGAAACCACTTTGGGTGTCGATACCCGTAAGCCAGGCCATCAACAGGTCTCCCATGAAAAACCCATAGACAACAAGTGCAATATTATTGCCTACCAGCATGGTAGCTATAAACTTAGATGGTTTTCTGGTTAGTTTTTTTAAGACCTTGGCAAGGAAGTCATTTTGCCGTTTCTCAATTTCTATATAGATCTTATTGGAAGAGACGTAAGCGATCTCCATCCCCGAGAAGAATGCCGAAAGGATAAGAGAACAAACAATGATAAGTATATCGACCTCCATTGGGCTACTTGTTACGATCTTCGTATTTACGCCTGAAACGTCTTTTAAAGAAGAACATAAAAACAGCTATACAAACAAAAAACAGGAATAAATAAGCCCTGTTCCTTTCAGTATTCCATATTCTGATCGCCTCAAAAATGAAAAAGGCCGCAAAAAAGAGATAGGCATATTCAAAATACCTGAAAAATTTATTCATCCTTTTTTTCTTCTATTATTTGTATACCGGTATTGGTTCTAGAACGGAAATTACCGAAATTTTGATTAGAATCAAAACCCTGCCCCTGGTTTAAAGCACCATTAGGAAAACGGATGGTATTGGGTTTATCAGTAAAAACCCAGCTCCTGTTCTGGTCCCAGAAGAGCTGGTTCGCCTCAAGCCTTGTGCTGTCGGCAGTTATTATCACCACATTCCCCTGCAGATCGATGAGATTGGTCTTCTCGTACACGATCCCATAATCGGCCTCTACCGTATTTTTACGATCCTGTTCATCAAAGAATTCCACTTCCAAGCCTTCAGGGAATTCACGATAAGGGAAGTTTTTATTACTGTAGTCCAGCATCTTTGGACTGCGCAGAGTTGCAACCAGCCTGCCTGAATCGGTAAATTTCAGATTTATTCCTTCGGCAATAGCTTGTGGTGCATCTTCTTCCAGACTGAAGGCTCTTACTTCCTGCAGGTTACCTTCACATGAAAAAAGCATTGTCACGCCGATAAGCGTGACAATGCCTGAAATTATATTACTATATGTGAGTTTCATCTTATAGGTTCGGGATGCGAACTGTCTCACCTATCCAGCAACTGATCTGAATCGCATCTCCTACATTGTATGAAGATTGGAATACATCAGATTTCTGTGGCGCTCTACCTCTGTAGGCAGCGGCAGCCTGATTCGCATTGCTCGCAATAGAAGGATCTACCCTTGCAGCTCTTGAAGCATAATCAGCAGCCAGCCAGTACACAGATCTCTTAGTGAATGCATCATCCCCACAGTTATTGGCACTTTGAGCATACATACTTGCGATCTGCAGGTAAGCACTACCTAAAGAAGGCTTAGCTGTAAGTGCTTTTCTATAGAAGCTTCTAGCCTGACTAAAACTACCTTTTTCTTTGTAGTTATTAGCAATTCTGTAATAGATCTTCGCCTGATCAGATTTGTTGGTCTCTAGCTCGGCAGCCTCGTTATAATAATCAAGGGCCTTGCTGTATTCTCCTTCAGATTCAGCTAACTGACCAAGAGAGTATGCCGACTTTGCAGAAGGCTCCAGCCTGTGTAGTGCTTCAGAAACCTGAATGAAAAGCGGATCTTCCGTACAGTCTTTAGCAGAAAGTCTAGCGTTAGCATTCTTTAACCAGTTAACATCTGTCTTTTTATCCTCGAAGTCTTTCTTGTAAAGCGGGATAAGGTTATCACAATCTGCTCTCGCACCAAGCTTTGCATTGATCGCTTCTTTTACCTTAGCATAGTTGGAAAGGTTGATCTCAGCATACTTGATCTGCTTTTGCTCTTTAGCCGTAAGGTCTTCACCTTCTTCCTGCTTTTTCAAAAGCGGTGCAAGATTTTCTGCAGCGTCGTTTTCCTCTTCTTCAATCTTGGCAAATACACGATCATAGTTTTCAAATACATCCTGAAGTGTTCTTTCACCTTCATCCTGCATTTCAACCATCAGGTCAAAATATGCATAAAGACCTTTAGGGCTTTTAAAGTTATCTTTATCTACAGTATATACCTTATGAAAAGCCTCATACTGATCTTCCTTATCTCCTATTTTATTATCGAATTTAAGCAAGGCGATATCAGTATAAACTTTACCTTTTTCGGTTTTGTCCGGGTAAAGTTCAAGTCTTTCTTCCCAAACCTCAATTAGTTCCTGTACCAGTTCTTCTTTTTGTTCCCCGGTTGCCTTATTAAGTTTAGACTCAATAGCTCTTTCAAGGTATTGATAGGTCGCAAGGCTGTATTTAGGACACTCTTGCCTTACTTTTAACAAAGCAGGATAAGCAGCGTCGTAATTTTTGGCCTTCGCATCATCATATGCTAAAGCCGCCATTGTAGCACAATCACCCGATTGTGCACTCATAGCCCCAAAACCTAGTAAGGCAACAGTTAATAGTGCTAGAAATCTCTTTTTCATCTTCTTGTTTATTGTGTGGTTAATCAAATTTTCTTTTTGTGAACCATTTATCGTTTAACGACAGTCCAACAGACAATCTTAAAAAATTCTCCTGAATTAAACCAGAATCGGTGGTACCTCTTTGTCCAAGCTCGATTCCAAGGTTTGCATTAGAGAATAAATCCCTGTTGGTGGCCCCTATCGGCAATCCTAATCCAAAAGACATGCCAAACTCTTTAATGGACTCATTATTGATAACAAGACCTGTGGCATCATAGCGGAATCCGGCACGGTAAACAACTCTTTTAAAGTAACTGGTGAAAGAGTTATATTGTGGAATAAAGAATCCGCCTATTGCAAACTGGGAAGCATCTTCAAATTCTCCCCCGTCATTTCTGAACATAAAACTATCTTCATAGGAAGATGATCCAACATTCGAATACTCCGCCCCCAGGAACCATTTATGCTCCCTGCCAATTCCCGCTCCAAAGGTAAGCCTTGAAGGTAAAGTAAAGTCTGTATCTTCCACATCCACTTCCCGGGTATCTACAACCAGCCCTGAAGAACTCACAAAAGCAATGGTTGAAACCTCCCTGAAGTTGTCAGAATTAAGATCTATTGCCGGAGAATAAGTTCCGGAAACATGTAATTTAAGGCCCTCTGAAAGCAATTTCTGATAATTCGCTCCAAAACTAAAGTTGAAACCTTTTATATCAGATCTGTTCACATCACGAGTTCCCAGTTCTATCCCATCCCGTACTACAGTCCTGCGATTCTGAAAATTACCAAAATTATAGTTAGCATCCACTCCGATGCTAAAATTATCGTTAAAAGCATAGCCTGCAGAAAGGAAAACTTTGTTCATCCCTCCCCTTCCGTTAAGACGGCTGGCAGATTCATCTTCAATATCAAGTATCCTGTATCCAACCGAGGTATATGGAATAAGGCCAACGCCTATCCCAAAACCATCCCCAATGGGAATTCCTAAACCAAGATAGTCAATTGAAGTAATCTTAGCATTATCACTTGCTTCAGAAGACTCAAGGCTCACTCTTTCATGACTACCCCCAACCAGATAATTTGTAAGTTTAAGCCTACCATAAGAGGCTGGATTTTGCAAGTTCGCATGGATACTATCATTAAATATGCTAATCCCTCCCATAGATCTGTTTGCAACAGTACCTTTGAAGTTGGTTAGGCCAATACCGTAGTATGAATAGGGCGAAGATACGTTTTCCTGTGCTTCGGCAGTAAAAGCTAAAAATAAAGCTACGATTACTATAAATCGTTTTATCATTGAGTCCTGTTAAATTCTAGAATGAAATTAAGTCCTTCTAACAAAAAATTTGAGTTGGCAAATATGCTATTTTTTAATGGTATAGACAAAATTTGACTATCTCCACCGGTGAAAATTACTGTTAAATCTTCAAATTCAGTATCATAAACATCTATCACCCCCCTTAATTCCATTCTAATTCCATTAATAATTCCGGATAAAATACTGGTTTCGGTAGAGTTACCGATCAGTTCCACATCCTGCTTCGGTTTTACTAACGGCAAATTAGCTGTAAACTTGTGCAGGGATTTAAATCTCATTTCCATTCCCGGGGATATCGCTCCGCCAAGATAAATTTCCCGCTCGGTTTTTATATCGTATGTGATACAAGTGCCCGCATCAATGATAAGCACATTTTTACCAGGGAATGAATTTACTGCTGCTGCTACAAGAGCGATCCTGTCTTTTCCGAGGGTTTCAGGGGTAGCATACTTATTTGTGAACGGAAGTCTTACATTTTGATCAAACTCCAGCAGGGAATATCTTTTTCTCACTTCTGCAATGAGATCAGAATTTTGAGAAGCGACACTTGAAATTACAGAATTGGCTATCTCAGGGAAGTTTTTTCGAATAATTTGAAATTTCTCAGAAAATTCTTTCTTGTTAAAACTCTGTTTATCTAAAAGTCTATCATTTTGAAAAACAGCAGTCTTTACGAGAGTATTTCCTTCATCGATAACTAAATTCATCCAGAATATCTTTAGACCTCAAAAATACGAAAGCATTTTTTTAATATTTCCTTTGTGAGTTCCTAAAAATGAAATTATATTTGCCACCGCTTTCAAAGCAAACGGTACCTTAGCTCAGTTGGTAGAGCAACGGACTGAAAATCCGTGTGTCCCTGGTTCGATTCCTGGAGGTACCACCTTTAAAACCCGCTTCAGATGAAGCGGGTTTTTTTGTTGCCTTTTCTCAGCTCAGGTTTTTCACGGAGTTTCTTACTAAGGTAACCCGACAATAACACCCCTCTTAGTTTCAATAAGAAGAATAGTTCTGCTTTAGGATACACTTCAGATTAACTATGAAATATAAACTTCCAATAATTTTGATAGGTTTCCATCGATGGTTATCGATTTTGAGGTTGCAGGAACCAAAATAGACTCTCCGTATTCAATCAACTCCTCTGCTCCGTCAACATCAATTTTCGCCTTTCCCAAAACGCACATAAAAATCACAAAGGAATCCAGTGAAGAATAATCCTTTACTATCTTTCCCTGTACTTCAATAATATTGGTTGTGAAAAATTGACAGTCTACCAGATTGGTTGACTGATTTTTTATGAGTTTATAATCAACGGAATGATCATCTATAACATTAAAATTCATTGCCTCACCAGCCAGATCTATATGCAGTTCTCTTGAAACCCCATTTTCATCTACCCTATCCCAATCATACACCCTATAAGTTACATCTGAAGTCTGCTGAATTTCCGCTAACATAACACCTTCTCCAATAGCATGAACTTTCCCTGCTTTAATAAAAAAAGTATCTCCCTCATTAACCGGAATGAAATTGAGATGATCGGTTATAGTCCCATTTTTCAGACTCTCGCTATATTCTTCAGAACTGATTTTATTTTTCCATCCAACGTTTATCATGGATCCTTTATCAGCTTGCATAATATACCACATTTCCGTTTTTCCATAGGAATTATGGTTTTTCTTTGCCATTTCATCCCCGGGGTGTACCTGAACAGATAAATTTTTGGAAGCGTCAATATATTTGATCAATAAAGGAAAATTCCCTCCGAATTTATTAACTACAGATTTACCCAGAACTTTATCCTGGAATCGCTCAAGCAATTCATCAAACGGCAAACCCTTATAAACTCCATTCTGCACTTCAGAAACATCGCCTTCTACAGTTGAGATCTCCCAGCTTTCACCGGCACTATCTGTAGCTGATTTCCCTAGGATATTCTTTAATTTGGAACCGCCCCAGATTTTATCTTTTAAAATGGGCTTAAATTTAATGCCGTACGCTATAAAGCCTTTATTCGATTTCATTTTACTCCTTTTTATAATCAATTATTTCAGTTACTGGATAAAAAGTATTCCTGGTAGCAGGTATATTAGCGATCCTTAAAGGATGCTTCTATCTCCTCTAAAGATTTTCCTTTTGTTTCGGGCATCATGAAATGAACAAAAAGCAATTGCAGCCCCATTAGTCCAGCAAAAATGGAAAATAGCATCCATGGTTGCAGCACATCAAGTAAAACTGATCCGAACAGCGTAACAAGAGCAGCAAAAACCCAATGGGTACCACTTCCCCATGCCTGACCATAAGCTCTAACTTTATTCGGGAAAATCTCTGAAATAAACACCCAGATCACAGCGCCCTGACCTATCGCATGGCTTGCAATGAACATGAGGATAAATACTAATTTTGATATCGCAGCCGAATCACTCAGAAATAAGTAGCTCACCATGGTCAGGCTAATTATATAACCAATGGAGCCTATATACATAAGATTCTTTCTTCCTGTGCGGTCAATAAGATAAACCCCTAACAAGGTGAAGACAAGATTAACCAGACCTATAGCAATCGCGCTGAATAGAGAATCTTCCGTACCAAAACCTGCTTTTTCGAGAATCTCAGGCGCATAATACAGTATGAAGTTGATTCCGGAAAGCTGATTGAAAAATGCAATCAGAAATGCCAGGGTTAATGGAAAGCTGTATTTCCTGGAAAATAATTGGGTACTGCTGCCTTTACTACGCTCCTGGTCATTCTTCATATCCTTGAGAGTAATATCCGCAGCTTCCACTGAACTGGTTTTTACCAGAACCTTCAGGGCTTCATCGGCCTTATTCTGATGAAGGTACAACCAACGCGGACTCTTGGGTACGCCCAAAACCAAAATAGTATAAACTAAAGCGGGAATTGCTTCCACTCCCAGCATCCATCGCCAGTCATTATCCCCACCCACACCTTCAAGCAGGTAATTGCTCAGGTATGCTATCAGGATACCAAAAACAATATTAAATTGATAAAGAGAGCCCAGGGTACCACGATTCTTTGGATTAGAGATTTCCGAAATATAGGTAGGTGCTGCAATAGAAGAAATTCCCACACCAAGACCTCCAATAAAACGAAAAAAGGAAAAGCTATAAGGATCTTGAGCGAGTCCCGAACCAATTGCCGAAATAAAATAGAGTATTCCTATACCTATGAGTGTATTTTTTCTTCCAAATTTATCGGTAGGTATTCCCGCTACTAAAGCTCCAATTACGGTGCCCCAAAGTGCCATAGACATAATAAAAGTCCCGTGAAACCAACCTGAGGTATTCCAAAGTTCCTTAATTGGAAGATTCGCACCTGAGATAACCACTGTGTCAAAACCAAAAAGAAATCCGGCCATTGCCACAGTAATGGAATAATATAATAATCGTTTGTTCATTACTTAAAGGCTATTTTTAATTAGAGCTTTAGTGTTGATCCCGGCTAATTCGGTTCCTACTTACTGATCACGCAGGCACATATACCTGGGCAGAACAAGTAAGACTAAAGGATCAAGATGAAAAATGGTACGGGAATGCAAGGTGAAAGACTATCAAAAATGAACTTTTGAAGTTTGTCTCTTTCTATGATATTCCTGAATTCACAGCAAAGAAGAGCCTGTTTAAACCGGAGCAGATTCCAACCTGACAAGGATAGTCAGCAGATGGTCTTCCGGTTTAAACCAGGCTTTCTGAATATTATTGATAGTTTATTCCTTATCCTTAGATTTAACTACTCCCACCATACTATCTGCAGTACCATAATAAAGATACCAGGCATCCTTAAAGTACACCAGACCTTCAATAAATGTAGTCCCATCCTTATACTGACCTGATTTCTCAAAATCTAATTCAGGCTTAATGAATGGTTTATCGGCACGATCCAGGATCTTCCAGGGTTCATTGGCATCATATAAAGCCTGTCCTCCTGTATAAATTCGATTTCCAAGTTCTTCTACTCCAATATTCTTTGAGTTTCCGGCATTGTAAAGCACCACGATCCCGTCTTCGGTGAGAACTGGCGGTGGTCCTGCTTCTACTAACCAGGAATCGAAATAACCCGGACGCGGACTGAGCACCGGAGAGATATTCCCTTCATAATCTTCTATCGGCTCCCAGTTTACAAGATCTGTGGAGCATGCAAGCCAGATATGAGGAACTCCAAAATACATCCAGTATTTCCCATTTATTTTGGCAGCGATTAACTTACCTTCTTCATTAAGTTTACTTACAATAGCACCGGATTTGGTGTGCATATCATTGTACTTCCCGTCTTTGTATTCTTCAAAGGCAGGACCATGTTTTTCCCAGTTCTTCAGATCCTTTGAAGTCGCAACGGCCAGCCGGGGAGTATCCCGGTTCCATTGGGTATAGGTTAGCACATAAGTACCGTCTTCGGTTTCCACGATACGGGGATCTTCAGTTCCTCCGGTCCATTCATATTTTTTCTGATCATCATTATCCGGATAAAAAACAGGCTTTTTCTTTCTGTTATATTTAACCCCATCTTCTGACGTAGCAAGTCCCAGCCTGGAGGTATGAGTTCCTATTCCGTCTTCCCCTACTCTTTCTTCGGCCCTGTAGAAGACATTAATTTTCCCATCCTTAACAACAGCAGCCGGGTTAAAAGTGGCCATTGATTCCCACCTTACTTCCTTACCGCTCATAGGGTCATTGAAAGTAGATAAAGTATCCTTAGAGATAATTGGTTTCCCCTGGGTGAACCTCTGGAAGGGACCTAACATCCAGTCTTTTTCTTTGGTTTCCTGTGCCAGCCCCTGGATTCCACCCATAAAGAGCACGTACAATAAAGTTGCTCCTAAATAGCTTAATTTTTTCATATTATTAATATTATTCATTTTCCGGCCACCCGAGAGTAGCCGGATTTGTTGATTTTTTAGTATCCGGGATTCTGTGATATCTGTCCTCCCGATTTATCGATCTCTCCCTGTGGAATTGGGTACAGGTAATTGAAATCCTGGAAATTCTTTCCTAGTTCGGTAAGTACCTCCTTGGCAATCTGCCATCTTTTAAGGTCCATAAATCTCTGGGATTCAAAACCAAGTTCCACTCTTCTCTCATGCATAAGTGCTGCCATGGCTTCTGACTGGGACAAGCCCTGTCCGGAATACGGAGGCAGTGCATCAGCCGGAGTCTCACTTCCGTCTACAGATTGAGTATTCCTTGCTCTTTCCCTTATTTGATCAACTATGGCAAGGCCTTCTTCCACCTCTCCAAGCTGGATAAGAGCTTCAGCTTTCCAAAGCAATACATCTGCATACCTTATATAAACCTTGTTCCCGGGAGAATCGGCATTTCCTTTAAAAGCTCCATCGGTAGAACCTAATAACTTGTGTACTTCCTGAGCCTCCACATCTACGGTATAACCTAATCTCGGGTCGTTCTCTTCAAATGCAGCTATAAAATCTTCAGAAGGTGCTACAAAGCCCCATCCCATTAATGCAGCAAGACCATTACCTTTGCTCGGGTTCACTCCCTGCTCATGGTCATAGGCAAAGATCACTTCATTTTCATTGAATTCTTTTGTCACATCAAAAGAATCAAAATAATTATCGTTCAGCGAATAAAAGCCCCAGGACTGAAGTTCATCCACATAAGATATTACACTATTCCAGTCTTCATTATACAAAGCTATTTTAGCCTGCATAGACTTTGCCGCCCCAATAGAAACTCTCCAGGGCTCTGAAGCGCTGGAATATTTTTGCTGTGGAAGCATGGAAACCGCCAGATCAAGATCAGACTTTATAAATTCTATAACCTCATCTTTGGGCGTTCTTGTAGTCACCTCATAGGCTTCAGAGAAATTCTCCAATGGTTCAGTCAATAAAGGTACATCTCCAAAATTATTAACCAGATCGAAATAATAGAAAGCTCTCAGGAAATACGCCTCTCCAAGTAATCTGTCCCTGGTAGCGGCATCCATATCAAGATTAGCTATTACCTCATCCTGTTTCAGGATATTTATGGCCTGATTAGCCCTTGCAATACCTTCATAATCATAACTCCACTGCCCATTAAAGGCCCCATTCATGGAAGTGAAATTAAAGGCAGCGATCTGATCCATCCAGGCCTGGTCACCATCTGGGTTCCATTTCTTATTCATATCTCCAGAAGCTATATCCTGAAGAATAAAATCATTTCTTAAAACGGTAGCATCATCCCAGTTCCACTCCCCAATGATATTCAGGGTACTGGAAAGAGTTTGATACGTAGAGTTTACACTTGAGGTCACAGAAGATACCGTTGGTTCGGCATTGATCTGTTCTTGCGTGATCAATCCTATTGGATCTTTCTCAAGATAGGAGTCACAGCCCGCAATAAATACGGCTGAAGCAATTATTAATATTTTAGGAATATGTCTCATTGTATTCAATTTTTTGTTACTGATTAAAGCGATTAGAATCTTGCATTTACACCAAACAACAGGGTTAAAGATTGGGGGTAAGTTCCCATATCTATCAGGTCTGTAGACTCAGGGTCAAGACCGGAGTAATCTGTAAATGTTAGCAGATTCTGTCCTGAAACATATAATCTGATATTTCCAAGACCCGATAATTTATCAGAATCAAGGCTGTATCCTAACTCCACATTCTTAAGTCGCAGGTAAGAAGCATCTTCTACAAAAATATCAGACACCTTACTACTTCCGTTGTCACTAAAGCTCACCCTTGGAATGGTGTTGGTAGAGCCTTCTCCATCCCATGCTCCTAACACTCTGTCTGAATAATTAAATGGACGTGTATCATAATCTATGATCTTTTTAAGATCATTGTACCTGTCAACATCATCTACACCCTGTAATAAAAGACTGAAATCAAAAGCCTTATAATTCAGGTTAAAGTTCATTCCGTAGCTTAGCTTGGGATTAGGATTACCTATGAAATCACGGTCATTATCATTAATGATTCCGTTTCCATCAAGATCCTTAAACTTGATATCCCCTGGTTGTTGAGGCGGGTTGGCGGTTCCAGACAAATGCTCATTTACTTCGGCCTGGTTCTGGTAAATTCCTTCCTGAACAAAACCGTAGTAAGCGTTCAAAGGATTCCCAGGCTGAGTTCTTGTTACCCTTCCATTCAAATAAGGCAGGTTGGGATGTAGGGACTGTACTTCATTTTTAAGTGTGGCCATATTTGCACTGATCTCGAAGCCAAGGGGATTATCATAATTCCTGTATGAAAGGGCAAATTCAAATCCACTGTTCTCCACTTCTCCGGCATTCAGATAAGTTGGTGAAACATCTCCAACAAACTGCGGAAGGGAAATTGGCAATAAAATATCTGCAGTATTCTTTTTGAAATAATCTGCACTACCATATAATCTGTTCTTATACAGTCCAAAATCAATACCAATATTAGCCTGGGTGGTAGTTTCCCATTTAAGATCAGGATTACCATATCTGCTTATTAGATATCTGTCGGCATCCCTTCTGTAAAGGGTAAGATATGCATAGTTTGGAATTTCCTGGTTACCCAATTGCCCCCAGCTTCCTCTAAGTTTCAATTCTGAAAGCCAATCTGTGTCCTCCATAAATTCTTCTTCAGTGATCATCCATCCCGCTGAGACTGATGGGAAATAACCCCATTTATTATCTTCTGCAAAACGGGAAGAAGCATCTGCTCTTAAATTGGCAGTTAGCATATATCTGTCACCGTACACATACGTAGTTGAAGCGAAATAAGAGAACAGAGCCCATTCTTCAGCGAGTCCTCCATTCCAAAGGTCACGATCTGTTCCACCAAAATCAAGATATCTGAAGTTAGGATCGGTGAAATCGAATCTTAACCTTGAAGCACTAAGGTTTGAGGATTCATTAACAATAAATTCTGTACCTAAAAGTGCACTTATGGAATGTTCATCAAATTCCTTATCAAAATGAAGACTGTTGTTCCAGGTAATCGTAAAGTCCTGACCTCTTGCTTCGGACAGGGAACTAGGTCGATTTTGTCTACCCAGTCCCTGGTCTATAGCTGCTCCATTCCCATCATCATCACCAAAATTTCTGTTAAATGCTTTTGAGTGGAAGAAGTTAAGATCAGCACCCAGATTGGTCTTAAATCTTAGTGATTTATCTTTAAAAATATCATACTCTCCATAGACATTTCCGAAAGTCTTGAAAGTTGAAGTTTCATCATCGGTAAAATAGGCCAAAGCTATCGGGTTCTGGCTGTATTCATATTTACTGCTTTCATAATTGTCCGGTCCCTGGTAAAATGGAAGATCGGTAAAAGGATCTTCTTCGGTATAAGTTGGATCTGAAGGGTCTTTAAATACAGGGATGTTAGGCGGACGTAAAAACGCGTGTCTTATGATTCCCGGCGCATCTCCTTTAGAAGAAATCCTGTCCTGAGTATTATAAGATATCTGAACATTGGCACCTACCTTCATACGCTCCAGCACCTGTGAACTGATATTGGTACGGAAATTCAGTTTTCTGAATTTATCGTTATCATAAACTACGGTTCCATCCTGGCCAAAGTAACCTCCAGATATCATGTAGTTGGTCTTTTCGTTTCCTCCTGAGACCGAAACATTCAGGCTATGAGTTTTTCCTAATTCGAATAATTCGTCAAGGTAATCTACATCTCCAAAGTCTGAACGGCCAATGTCTTCGGTATAAGGATTTGTTCCATCATATCCTGCATTATCCCAAGCCTGTTCTACGGTTTGCATATACTGCTCGGTATTAAGCATATTTGGAAGGTTGATCACCTTTTGGATTCCTCCAAAATAATCAACTTTAAACTGTCCTCCCTGTTTACCTTCTTTGGTCTTGATAACGATCACCCCGCCGGCGGCACGTGATCCATAGATAGAAGCAGCGGCAGCATCCTTAAGGACAGTCATCGACTGTATATCTGAAGGATTCAGGAAAGATATTTCACGGCTTGGAATTCCGTCAATAATATAAAGCGGATTGTTATTCCCGATAGTACCATTACCTCGAATTCGTACTTCGACCTCATCTCCGGGAGCACCTGTGCTTTGAGTAATATTTACCCCGGCTACCTGCCCCTGCAGTGCCTGTGTTACTTCAGAAACCCTTCTGGATTCTAATTTGTCGATATCTACAGAAGAAATTGCTCCTGTAATAGTGGACTCTTTCTGGGATTTATAACCTACAACCACAAGCTCATCAAGCTGGGAAATGTCTTCCTGCAGAGTCACATCTATATTGTTACGCCCCTGTACTTCGGCTTCAAAAGTCTGGTATCCTACATAGGAATATACCAGCACCGCATCACTGCCGGAAACTTCAATGGAATATTCCCCGTTAAAATCTGAAACGGTACCGTTCGAGGTTCCTTTTTCAACTACCGAAACGCCTGGTAAAGCACCACTGGAATCAGTAATTACACCTGTAACCGTCTGCGCATAAACTGCGCCTCCCGTACATACAGCCCAAATCATCAACAGGCTGAAAATCGTATTTTTTTTCATCATAATAGACCTTTCAAAAGATTAGTAATAGAGTTGATTTTTTTCATGCCATTCATTTATTAAATTCTTATTAAAAATTTTATCAGGATTTCCAGGTTAAACAGACAGTTCTTCGTTTTACTTCTGGAAAAAATTAAAACTACTGTTTCCTGTAATCGGGATCCATTTCGGGCTCACGAAGTCCGGCAAATTCATTTGCCATCAATACGAATACATTCCAGCTTAACCCTCGTGTGGAATCCCACCATTCTTCATAATTGTTCCATTTAGTTGGGATAAATTCTTTGCTGTAGGGCCAGTATGGATTCAGATGAATCTCCGCCCATAAGCGGTTCTTCATTCGTTTTTCTGCCTTTTCCCAGCCGTGTTTAAGACCGGTAACATAAGCGGTATATTCGGCCCTCAACCAGCTGCCTCCATTATAGTAATAACCATCCCGGGCATGGTTTCCGTAACTGTTCTTTCCAAACTCACCAAATGGCTGGTAGTTTTCATCCATATAGGCATAGCCACTGGCATCATTTGTTAGCCTTATACAAATAGGTGCTGTAGTTCCCATTTCAGGATAAGGAGCTTCATCAGTTTTATTCAGTGCCGGGATCTGATCCAAGTGGTTTTGCACCATCTCATCGGTGAGCATTGGTTCATTAAAGACCCAGAGTGAAAGAAATTCCGGAATCAGGTCGGTAAAACTTATTAGGTCGGGGTAATCTGTATCGAATAATAGATGCTTTCTCTCAGGATCGTAAAAATTTAAATATTCCTTTTCCGCCTTTGCTACATAATCTTCATCTATCTCTACTCCCAAGGCTTTAATGGTCTTGAGTGCTACAGCAAACATTCCCTGGTTTGCAGCCATTCGCTGGGTTTTAGGATGGTATTCCATGACATCTATCTGGCTCATTGAAAAATGGGAAGCACAAACTGCATCGCGGTCTTCATCAAATTCATTCAGGATATACTCTGCGGCAAGTTTTATCTTTTCCTGTGGCAACTCCATGCCAAACCGCCTTTTATTGAGCAATCCCCAAATAAGCCATTCTATAGTTGCTTCATTATCCTTGGCTTCTACCGACCCCATATAAGGCGTGATAATAGTACCAATAGCACCACGTGGCGTCTGGGTTCTGGCCCATTGATTCCAGATGGAAATATTGAGTTCTTTGTTATAGGTTGAAATAACGGACCAAAATGAATCCCTGTTATACATATCCGGCGAATAATTCATATTAGGCACATTAAAAGCGGTGAAATCATCCACGGAAGTAATCCAGGTCATCATCTGGAAATTTGCGTATAGCATCTTTTCAATTTCAGACCCCTGAAAACCCATTCCTTCAGCAAGCCTTGTTTTTGTGGAAATTTTAAATTGTTTCTGGTCTTTCCAGGGCTCAGAAAAAATATAAGTAACCTTTTCTATGGGTTCACCTAAAGTCAGCCTATTATAAGGTCTTTCAAATGGGTGGTTTTCCTCTATTCTCAGATCTTTCAACTTTAAAGAACCATTTTCCGGATTATTGACACCTATGAACATCATAATGCTGTCCTTATCGATATAGGGTACCAAAACGCTTCCTTTAAACCGGGTCCATTCTTTGGTATTTACCGGAAAATTATCAATATACTTGATGCCGTGTTCCAGTTCTTTTGTCCTTTCCCCATTTTTTACCCTGTATAATTTCAGGGAAACAGGAGCATTAGCTTTAGCGAGGAATGAAACAGTATACACCTTCTGGTCCCTCATAGGCGTTATTAGTTCCATTCCCGCTTTGCTATTGTCTTTAAAATTCAGTTCTGTTATACTGTCTTTTCTCTCAATCTCAAGATTACCTACTTTCCTGAAGTCTTCAGGAAGGTCAAGCTCTTTAACCGTTCCCCTGTCAAGAACATCCATTTCCCCGAAAGTGTACTGTATATAGTCATTTCCGGAGTTTTGTTCTTCCTGAGTGGCAACGGAAAGAAGACGTACATCAGGGAGAACCCTCATCCCAATCATTCCTCCTCCACGTCCACTAAAGCGTCTACGGGTGGTTCTGGTAAAATGATTCTTATAGCCCGGATCTGTTAAAAACCCAACTACATTTCCCTGAGGGGTTATAAAACCTGCTGAAGGATATAATTCGTGAACAAGGCCGCCGGGGAAATTCCCATGCTCAAAAGTTATGTAACGTTCCGGCCGCTTTGCGGGAATATTCTTAACGCCAAGACTATAGTAAAGAGTGGGAATGGAAGGCTGAAATAGCCGTATTGTCTTTTTTATAAGATTCGGACTTATCCGGTCATATTCTACCTCGACTGATAAGTTTGAATCAAATCTATCCAGATAAATATCTTTTTGAAGACTGATTCCGGTTTCTGACTTATTAAAAGATGAAGCTCTAAAATTCTTTATTTCATGCTGGACACTTAAGTCAAGGTTGGAAAGCTTCAGAGAGAATTCTCCGTCAGCAACAACTAATAGCTCCTCTCCGTCAAGTACATTTACAGAATACCCTGACTGCTCATTCCCGGAAACTTCCAGATTTAGATCCTGAGCCAATCCTGAATACGATCCTCCCAAAATTATAACTCCGATAAATAACAAATAAAAGGTTCGGTAAACAGTCATTCTTCTTGATTTAGAGTTGAAAATCAGCTTAAGTGTTAGTTTAATTTTTTACATCTTGGTAAATCGTTTTACTAAATCGATTTAGTAAAACGATTTACTTGAGGGCTAATATAGATATCATGTTCCTATTTACCAAACTATTCTGGTAGAGAATTATTCTTAAAATTTAAAGGAAAAGCAAAAAAAAGGGTTTAAATTGAATTATTCTCAGAAACACGACTAGAGGAAATTCTTTCTATCAATTGTCCCTTCAAAACTTTCCGAAATTTAGAAGATTCTTTAAAATCGCTTTCCAGCAAATTTAAGGTTCCCTTAATAAGTTCATTGGCCAATTGACTAACCGGTTGTGATATAACACTAATAGGTGGCGAATACAGCTCAAAAAGATCGCGGTCGTCAAAAGTAAGTACCGAGACATCCTCCGGGATTTTAAGAGACATTTCCTTTAGGGTCTTAAGCCCGCTTATAGCAAGGCTGTTAGTAGCAAATAACAAGGAGTCTATTTGTGGATTCCTTTTAATAAAATCATAAATCTTCTTTCTGCCTGTCAGGGTTTTTACTTCATCGAATGGAATAAGTACAGAGCGGTCTTTCTGGCCATTTTCTGCCATCACCTGCTGATAACCCTGAAGTCTTTCAAGAGTTGGGGAAATATCAGATTTAAGTCCTACAAATCCAACATTCTGAAATCCGTTATCCAGAAGATATCTTGTGGCCCGCGTTGAACTTGCCAGATTGTCCAAAACCACATAATTATGCTCAAAATCGTCATAATACCTGTCAAATACCATAACCGCCTGTTTATTCTCTCTGATAAGTTTTTCCATTTCATCTTTGAATCCCTCCGGCGGAGTAATAATAAAGGCATCTACCTGTCTATCCTTAAAAAGATCAAGTAACTCCAGTGCCCTTTCTTTTTTATTTTCGGTACTACAGTAGATGATCTTATACCCATTTTCAAAAGCAATTTCTTCCATCTCCTTGGCTATAGCTGAAAAAAACGGGTCAGAAATATCCTCGGCCATGAAAACTATAGTCTTG
This sequence comes from Christiangramia crocea, assembly GCF_022410465.1. Lineage (GTDB taxonomy): Bacteria > Bacteroidota > Bacteroidia > Flavobacteriales > Flavobacteriaceae > Christiangramia > Christiangramia crocea. Next base: position 92,838 of record NZ_JAJSON010000020.1, read on the forward strand.
GATTTACCGGTTCTAAGAGTTTGAGCAGTAGTATTTGGTTTATAACCCACCTTTTCGATATAATCCTCAACCTTCTCGATAACTTCCTTACTTATCCTGTTTTTCGCTTTATTATTAATAATAAATGAGATAGTTGTAGTAGAGATCCCCAGCTCCTTAGAAATATCTTTAATAGATATTTTTCGCTTTTTTTTCATCTTAAATTAGATTATAAAATTCTGTGTATGGTATATAGTATTCAAAAGCTTTTAAGGGGACCAGAAAGTTAAAGCCAATGATGAATTAAAAATCAAAGTTATTAAAATCACCTTCATAAGCCAAGACATCTAAATTATTTACCATATTATATTGAATTAGATCTGGTTTAAAGGCACCGTGTTACATAATCAAGAGGTTCTAATTCTGAAGGCATCACCTTATGGGTTAAATTTCAGTATAAAAACCATCAAAGTATTTTTCCTTCTTTTAGGAAACCGAATACTACTGTTTGAATTTATTATCATTATTTTTATCTAATAAAATATAGTGATGCATTTATAAATAAGAGCATGGAGTTTTTTAGAAAAATCAGTGTAAAAATAGGTGAAGAAGAATTACAGAATTCTCTGCAGGTTTCCAACCTGGAAGAAATAAGTACTAACATTTTTAATTTGGATATCCCTGGCGATGACGAAGTATACATTGGCGGAATATGGGGAGAATTCACATTACGCCGAACCAGGATAAGAGGAGGTATACGCTTTGCTCTATTAGAGTGTCCTAATGCACTTTGCTGGACCGTCACTACAGGCATTACTCCGGAAAGTGACTCAATCACCATTCATTTAACAGTAAATCGACCACAAAGAAATTCGGAGTTTATTGAAGAAGTTGAAGATTTTTTAAATGACCATTCCAGTTGCCTAGAGAAGTTTTTATCACCAAAACAGAGGGAAAATATTTACACTAGTCTATAGAAGTAATTTAAACTGAAAGTCAATTTTTTATACGGCCAGCCAGTGTTGCTTCCAATAGAAAAGACGGTTAAATAAGTTTTAACCGCCCCTTCATCATTTTAAAATAAACAACCTAGCCTTGCATTTTTTCTTTTCCTTTGCGTTTGGTAAGTATAATCCCATTGCTACGGGTACCAATTATAAAGGTAGAGTCATTCAATCTCGCGAGATCGGTCACACTATAGTCTTTATTAAGGCCGGTGAGTTTTACCATTTCTCCGGTTTGGGTATCTATTTTGTAAAGCCCCGAATCTGTTCCGGCAAGAATACTATTGGCTATATAATGAACAGTTTGAACATTGGGAAGATTCTGAACCCTTTCCACCTTTGTGTTGTCGCCATTATGGGTTAATTTCCAAAGACCGTTAAAACAACCTACCCAAAGATTTCCATCTTCATCTTCAGCAAAGAATTTGACTAAGGAAGGGCGTAAATTACCCGATAATTCAATTTTCTTGAAATTATTTTCACCTTCATCAAAGTAAGCGATCCCATTTTCACCACCTATCCAGATTTTATTACCGGAGTCAATAAAAATAGTCCGGATGCGTGTTCCAAATTCATCTGGCAATCCGTCATATTTATTATATGTTTCAGAATTTTTAGAATTATATCTTATAACTCCCTCTTCAGTAGCCATCCATATATTGCCGATGGAATCCTGAGAGATAGCATAGACAATACTCTGATTAACCCCTTCCTCATATGACAGTTTCTGAAATTGGAGTTGTTGTTGAGCAATTATAAATGAGCTCCAAAAAAATAATAATATCAGAAGTAATTTCTTCAAACTGAATTTTTAAATAAGATATTTAAAATATTTGAGATCTTAGTTGAAACCGTTCTTTAGAATGGTCCATATCAAATTTAGAATCGAGAATACAAGAAATACAATTGCAAAATTTAACAGGGAAATAAACGATTTATTTAAGTAACAGAGGTTTGAAAATAATCCGGAATGGATCACTTACAGTTAATGTGCGACTCCTTAAGGTTAAAAAGGAATCCTTTTGAAATAATCACCTGAAAGGAATATAACTAAAAACAGATCCTACCTTAAAAGCTGATTGCTTATCAACTTTTATCACTCCCGAAGCTTTGCTGAGACTAACTAGATCGCCCGAGCCGTTCCCGTTTACCAGATCTCCGGTCAAAACAGCTTTTTCATGATTGGCAGAAACAAGAAGGAACTTGGTAAGATCAGTAGGATTTTCTACCTCATCATTCATCCTGATCTCATATTTTTTTGATGACTGCCCCAAACACGCGTCCATCCAGTCGTTAAAATAAATATGAAAATTCACATAAGTACTAACAGGATTTCCTGGAAAAGCGAAAATATGTGTTTTATATTCCTGGTGAATTCCAAACCAGAATGGCTTACCCGGCTGCTGGGCCACCCGGTGGAATTTCTTCTGAACCGATAGTTTCTCAAAGATTTCCGGCAGGTAATCATATTTTCCCTTTGAGACTCCGCCGCTAAGGACGAGAACATCGAAATCCTGAAGGGCTTCCCGGATTCGCTTCTCAAGGATTTTCTTTTCATCCGGAATATGCATTAATTCACTTTCAATATTCAGTTGTTTCAAAAGAGCCTGGAGAGTATAAGAGTTAGAAGTCCTAATCTGGTGAATCTCGGGAACCTGATCTATAGGTACGAGCTCATTTCCGGTCGAAATAATCGCAACCTTCGGAAGTTTTTTCACCCTGAGACTTTCCTTCCCCACACTGGCAAGAATACCAATATTCTGTGATGAGATCTGTTCTCCTTTCTCAAGAATCAGCTCATCCTTCTGTTGATCACTTCCTTTTCTATGGATATTCTGTTCTGGTTTTGGACTACTGCTTATCCTTGCTTTGCCATTCTCAATATCAACTTCTTCATACATGATAACTGCATCACAGTTAAGAGGAAGCACAGCTCCGGTCATAATTTCCAGGCAATGAGCGGGATCCTGAAGTTTCTTTTGGGGGTCACCGGCCGCACACACGCCTTCAATCCTTAAAGGATTGTTTATTTTTACATGTTCAGCATTCACCGCGATCCCGTCTTTTGTAGATCGGTTAAACGGAGGGAAATCCCTGTCGGCAAGGATATCTTCAGACAGAACGCGGCCAATACTATCCATGATATGGACCTGGGTTTCACCAAAATCCTTTACTGTTTCAATCACTATTTTATGAGCTTCCGTATAACTTATCATGATCTAAAAAATTTCTATTCCGTTCACTAAAAGCACCCTGACCCCTACTATAAAGACCATCAGCGCGGTAATTAATTTTATTCCTTTACTGGTAAGTCTTTTAATACTTAGTCTTATTCCTATCTGGCCACCAATAAAAACAGCGAGCATAAGGAACAGTATCTCAGGCATGGGAACCTCCAGCGTTTGGTTTACAGCCAGCCCCGTTAATCCCGAAACTGAATTCACCAGTATAAAGAAACTTGCCAGGGCCGCGATGCTAATAGATCTATCCCATTTTAAATGGTTGAGTACCGGAGCGAGAAAAATTCCGCCGCCTATCCCTACCATTCCTGATAGCAAGCCTATGGAACCTCCTATAATATAAGCTAAAACAGGATGGTACTCCCTGATCTCTTCTGAAGTCTTTGGATTTTTCAAGGTTTGCCAGGCCAAAAAGATGGCAGACAGGATTAGAGCCACCCCCAGAATACTGAAAAAGACCTGCTCCCTTAATTTGAACAAAGCTCCCACAAAAGCCAGTGGAATACTTGTAATAATAAAGGGCAGGAATTTTCGCAGGTTAAAATGTCCATTTCTCCAGTACAGGAAGGTACTCCCGGTTACCACCACAAGATTGCAAATGAGACCGGAACTGCGAATTATAAAAAAGCTGGTGAAGAACAAGGTGAGAATGGCCAGGTAACTTGAACCGCCGCCAAAACCTATCGAGGAATACAGAATTGCGATCACAAAAAATCCAAGACTTATTAATAGCAATTCACTTACCGGCAATGACATATTTTTTTATACTATTTATCCCTCCTTCTACATTTTTCAGCTTCGTAAATTTTTTTTCTTTTAAAATTTCCACCGCCTTCCGGCTTCTCATACCCGACTGACAAATAAGATATATTTCCTTTTCCCTGTCCAGAAAAGCAATATTATTTTGAAGCTGATCAAGCGGAATATTGACCGACTGCTCCAGGCTGAAACCTGAAAATTCTTCGGGGCTTCGAACATCAATGATCTGGATTTCTGTTGATGCTCTTATTTTTTCAAATTCCGAACTCTCTATAGAATCCATAGAACATGGTACCTGATAGGAATCCTGAAGCTGCGAAATATCAGAGTTTTTAGTATCCTTCCGGAATTTCATATGATGAATACTTTGACGCAGGCCATCATAGATCAATAATTTACCTGAAAGCACCTCGCCAATGCCGGTTACGAGCTTTACTGCTTCCAGAGCCTGAAAAGTCCCTATGATTCCCGGAAGAACCCCTAAAACACCATTTGTATTGCAATCAGGTATCTCGTTTGCTTCTGGCATTTTTGGAAAAAGACATCTGTAGGTAGGTCCATCTTTATAATTGAAAACAGACACCTGGCCTTCAAAGTCATGTAAAGCTCCATAAACAAAGGGCTTTTTTTGTATCACACAAATATCATTAACCAGGTATCGTGTGGTGAAATTATCTGAACAGTCGATAATCAGGTCAAAATCCCTGGCAATCTCTGAAGCATTCTCCCTGTTGAAAAATGTTTCAAAAGTGACAATATTAGTCTCGGAGTTCTGAGCCTTTAACTTAGCGCTGATAACTTCGATCTTCGATTTTCCAAGATCGTTTTCAGAATAAATAACCTGGCGCTGAAGATTGCTCAGGTCTACTTTATCATTTTCAACGATCCCAAGGGTTCCCACACCCATGGCATTCAGGTATTGCAAAACAGGGATTCCCAGACCACCGGCTCCTATCACCAGGACCCTGGCCTTTGAAAGCTTCTCCTGCCCTTCTTTTCCGAATTGAGGAAGCCTGGTCTGCCTTATGTATCGGGATTCATTCAAGTTTCACTTAATATTTTCTGTACTTCCCTGTAATCCTTTTCATCGTTGGCATTCATTAAGACCAGATCATCTTCTGGATGAATGATCTTAATATCAGAATTGATAAGGAATTTACGCGGACAGGTATTTCCGGTTTCTGAGATGAATTCCTTAGCCAGGTTAAAACTTCTGGGTTCCCAGATAGCACATAAAGGTTCCGGCAAATCTGAGCCTGAAACTGCATAAGCCGTGGCAACTTTTTGTCTATCCCTTTCTGCAACCAGTTTTAAAAGAGCCTCTTTATTCAGTAAAGGCAGATCTGTAGCCACTATCAGCCACGCAGCTTCCGGATGTGTTTTATGTGCGCTTTGCATTCCATTTTGTGGCCCGCGAACTTCGTCCATATCAGCAATTGTGCTGAAGTTTTCAGGAATTGTACCTTCCTGATCTTTTCGAACGCTTAAAAAAACCTCATCACAAACCTCCCGAAGCATTTCATACAAATGATCACGCTGGGGTTTTCCGTGGTATTTTAAAACACCCTTGTCCATTCCCATCCTGGAACTTTTACCTCCTGCCAGTACCAGGCCGTATAACTTAGTTTCCATAATCCTTTTTTCCTCCGGTCTTTTTCTCCAGTTGAATATCTGAGATCACAATCTCATGACTCAGGGCCTTTGTCATGTCGTATATAGTTAGCGCTGCAGCAGAAACCCCGGTAAGCGCTTCCATCTCCACTCCTGTTCTTTCAGAACATTTCACCTCACAGCTAATTTCGAGACAATCATTTCCCGGCTCTATCTCTATACCTATCTTTGAAAGTTTCAGCGGATGGCAGAGAGGTATGATATCTGAAGTTTTCTTTACGGCCTGAATTCCCGCAATAACCGCTGTTTGAATTACGCTCCCTTTTTTACTTAGAAAATCCTGCTGCTGCAGATCATTAAAAATTTCAGAAGGAAAGATCACTTTCCCTGATGCCCTTGCATACCGGGAAGTAACTTCCTTTTCGGAAACATCCACCATTCGTGGATTTCCAGCCGAATCTATATGAGTTAGTTTTTTATCCACCTATGCTCGTCATTGAATTTGAATATATATCAGTGCTTCGCTCCTCAGCCTCAAAACCATTTTTTGCCCTGTTTGAAATAGCTGCCAGGATCTCATTTTCCACAGGCCTGTCTTCCGGTGAATTCCTCAAAATATCTCTCAGGTTCTTTGATGCGGTCGCGTAAAGGCAGGTGATCACATCACCGGTTGCGGTGACCCGGAGACGGTTACAGCTTCCGCAGAAATTACGGGTGAATGATGGGATGATCCCAAAACTACCCTTATAGCCTTTGATCCTGTAGTTCACTGAAGTGGAAGTCTTTTCAGATTCCAGTTTACTGATATCACCGTAATGTGAAGCGATATACTCATATATTTTACTGTGGTTCCATTTGATCTTCTGAAAGCTCCTGCTGCCTCCATTAAAAGGCATTTCCTCCAGGAATCTTACTGAAACCTGATAATGTTTGGTGAGTCTTTCTATAATTGGAATTATATCCTGAATGTTCTGATTGTCCAGAACAATGAAATTCACCTTAACATCAAAACCCTCCTGGATCAGTTTTAAAAGATTTTGATACACAGTCGCGAACTGCTCCCTCCGGCTTATCTTATTGAAAGTGGGTTCTTCAATAGCATCCAGGCTAAGATTGATCCTCGTAATTCCCAAAGCTTTTAATTCAGGAATATGTTTTTCGATTAAAGAAGCGTTGGTGGTGATACTTATTTCTTCAAGTTCATCCAGTGTTTTGAGCCTTCTAAGGAGTTGCATAAGGTCCTTCCTCATAAAGGGCTCCCCCCCGGTAATCCTTATCTTTCTAATGCCCTGGCCAACCAGCACCTTACTTAGGCGGAAAAGCTCATCAATTGATAAAAGATCCTTACTGTCTGCAAAATTAATCCCTTCAGCAGGCATACAATAGTTGCATCTGAGGTTACATCTGTCAGTGACCGCAAGACGCAGGTAATCTATTTTTCGATTATGGTTATCTATCAGCATTTAATTCAACTTTAGGGATGGGCGCTAACCCAGACTTCATCATCATCAAAAAATTCCTTTTTCCAGATTGGCACTTTTTCTTTCAGGGTATCAATGAGATACCTGCAGGCTTCAAAGCTGCTATCCCGGTGTGCAGAAGATGCACCAACGATCACTACAGGTTCCTGTACTTTTTTATTTCCAACAGCGTGCTTGATGATCACCTTGTTAAGATCCCATTTCTGTTCAATCTCATCGGCGATCCTGTTCATTTCCTTTAGCGCCATATTTTCATAGGCTTCAAAAAAGAGATGTGAGACCTTTCTTTTTTTAGTGGCCTCCCTTACCGCACCAAAGAACACACAAATAGCGCCGCTACCGGGATGAGAAAGTTCGTCATAAACCTTCCCCGGATCCAAATCTTCAACAAGTTCAATGATTCTTTCCATATTAACCTCCACTAACCGGGGGAATTAACGCAATTTCATCATTTACCGAGATCGCTTCAAAGTCTTCAGCTAATTCTTCGTTTATCGCAAAATTAAGAGATGATAAGTCCTTTAACCGGGGATATTTTGCATTCAGCAGATCCCGCAGCTCACCTACGGTACCAATTTCTTTAAGATCCCTGGCATCAACCATAGTTTCTCCAACAATATCCCTGGTGATACCGAAAAAAAGAATTTTCATTACAGTTTTATTTTAAATGTAAGAAAACTGTTCGTAAAAGCTATGTCTTTACATCTAATTTTCCGTTTAGTGAAATTTCCAAAGTGGAAGAATAGGCATGGAATTCACTTGGAATAGGATCGAATCTAAATTTCTTGCAGGATTTTCCCAATTGAGCTATCTTCAAATCATGACGCATGAATTCAGGAAACTAATAGAAGTCGCTTTTCTTAACGGGCAGAAGAATATTCGAAACGTTCTTGCCAGTGTAGTGGCACTCGAGGGCTCCTCTTACAGGAAGCCCGGTGTTCGCATGCTCATTTCTGAAGAAGGTAAGATGACAGGAGCAGTAAGCGGAGGATGTGTAGAGAAAGAGGTTTTCCATCAGGCCCAGGAAGTCTTTGAAACAGGTAAACCGAAAATGATGACCTATGACGGAAGATACCGGCTTGGGTGCGAAGGGATTCTTTATATACTTCTGGAGCCTTTTGAGATCGACAGGAAAACTCATAATATTTTTGAGGAAATTTTCCGAACAAGGCAGTCGTTCAGGCTTATTTCAGAGTATGACAAGAATATCGAAACTGAAGCTGTCTTAGGGACTCATGCACAGATTGCGGATTCTGAAAAGATCAGTTTTTGGAAGCGATTACAGAAAGAAGCTGAAGTCAGTTTGCTATTTGAGCAGGAAATGTCTCCTCTTTTTAAACTCCTGATCATCGGCGCTGAACACGATGCGGTACAATTATGCAGCCTCGCCTCAATGATGGGCTGGGAAGTGGATGTGGTGGATTCACCGAAGGACCCGAAGAAACCGGATAATTTCCCCGGCATTAATAATCTGTACCATCTTTTCTCCGAACAGCTTTCAGAACTAACATTCGATAAAAATATGGCTGTGGTGCTCATGAACCATAGTTATGTGACCGACCTGAAATTCCTTATCTCGTTAAAGGATCTTGAGCTCCCATATATTGGTGTTTTGGGATCGGTTAAACGAAGAGAGAAGCTTTTTAATGAATTGCTCGAAAGAGCTCCCGAACTTGAGGAGAATTTCTTTGATTCGATCTACAGTCCGGCCGGTATAAAGATTGGAGCCGAGACTCCACAGGAGATAGGGGTTTCGATCATTTCAGAAATACTTTCCGTGATGCGCAATAAGGACATAGGTCACCTAAGAGAGGAAAAAGGCAAAATACATTCAGAAATTGAATAATATTCATATTCTTATTCTCGCGGCCGGTTCATCTTCCCGGATGAAGAGAATCAAGCAGCTCTTAAAATTCAGGGGTAAAAGCCTGCTTCAAAATTCTTTTGATGTAGCTGTTGCTTCAAATGCCGGAAAAGTTTACTGCGTTTTAGGAGCTAATTTCGAAACAATTACAGAACACACTGATCCAACCGGAGCCATTATTCTGAACAATAAGGACTGGCAGGACGGCATGGGATCTTCCCTGGCCTATGGGGTTGATAAGATATTTGAGCAGGAAAAAGATTGTGATGGTATTCTGGTCATGCTGGCCGATCAGCCTTTGATAACAACAGGTTATCTGAACTCCATGCTTAAAGCCTTCAGAAAAAATGAAAAGCAAATCATTGTGAGTAATTATGGACAGAAAAACGGGGTTCCTGCACTGTTTTCAAACGATTTCTTTTCGCAATTAATTAATCTGAAAGGAGATGAAGGCGCTAAAAATATCATTCAGGAAAATGAGGATCTCATTATTTCACTTCCTGCCCGGGCAATGTTATTCGATATAGACACAAAAGAGGATTATTTTAAGCTCATCAATAAAGAGTATAATAAATAAACCCATTTATTTATATAAACAACTAAAAACGAGTAGATAAGATTAAAAAAATCTTTACAGACTTCGATTTCGTCGGCTTATATTTTAAAAAAAACCTTAACTTTTAGAAAAATTTTTTCGCATGGCAAATTTTAAGATCAACATCAATGGAAAGAGCCAGAATGTAGATGTAGATCCGTCTACTCCTATGTTGTGGGTCTTAAGAGACCATTTAAAACTGGTTGGAACAAAATACGGTTGCGGGATCGCCCAGTGTGGTGCCTGTACTATTCATCTGGATGGGAATGCGATACGCTCCTGCCAGTTACCAATATCAACGGTAAAGGATAAAAAGATCACCACTATCGAAGGCTTATCTGAAGACGGAGATCATCCGGTACAAAAAGCCTGGCTGGAACATGATGTTCCTCAATGTGGTTATTGTCAGGCAGGTCAGATCATGACGGCAACCGCCTTGCTGAAACGAAATCCCAGTCCGAGTGATGAGGAAATTGAAATGGCTATGAATGGAAACATCTGCCGGTGTGGTACTTATACCCGTATTAAAGCTGCTATCAAAACAGCTTCAGATTCCGATATCGCCTAATCGTCAGTTTAATTAAAAACCGGAAAAAATGACTAAAATAAAAACAGGAATAGGAAGAAGATCCTTTATAAAAAGCGTTTCTATTGCAGGAGGCGGAATGATCATCGGTTTTAACTGGCTGGCGTGTAAACGGGCTGAAGAAGCAACCGAAAATGAAGTGGCCATGCAAATGCCCGATGAGTGGTTTGAACTGAACGGGTATTTGAAGATAGGAGATAACGGAGTCGTGACCATTTATTCACCTAATCCTGAAATAGGCCAGAATGTTAAGACTTCCATGCCTATGATCGTGGCCGAGGAACTGGATGTAGACTGGAACAATGTTGTCGTAGAACAGGCACCTCTTAATACTGATATTTTCACCCGACAACTGGCAGGAGGAAGTCAGTCTATCAGGCAGGGCTGGGAATCTCTAAGAATGGCTGGTGCCACTGCAAGACAAATGTTGTTAACGGCAGCCGCCAGTGAGTGGGAAGTACCGGTATCTGAACTAAGCGTTGAGAATGGAATCATTCAGCATAAAAACAGTGACCGTTCTATAGGTTATGGCGAAATCGCGAAGGCCGCAGCACAGGTAGAGGTGCCCGAGGAAGTGGAACTTAAGGATAATGACAAATTTAAAATTATAGGCACGTCCCGTAAGAATGTAGATGCTAAAAAGATCGTGACCGGCCAGCCATTATTTGGACTGGATGTTACCCAAGATGATATGCTTATCGCCATGGTGGTGCAACCACCAGCGTTTGGAATGCAGTTAAAGTCTATGAACGCCGAAAAAGTAAAGGAGATGCCCGGAATAGTAGATGTTTTCACCATAGATACCTATCCTGAAGATATGGAGAAAGAGTGGAGCGATGTTGCCGCATTTTCGAAACTGGCAGTCGTGGTTGGGGAATCAACCTGGCAGGTGATGCAGGCTAAAAAAGAATTAAAAGTGGAATGGGACCTTAATCCTGAACTCACAAAGGATATTCAGATTTTGGAAAAATCTCTTGGCATGGATGATGCCAGTGGACTGGAGAGCAGTAAATTTCATGCCTCTCTGATGGCGGAAGTCGGTTCTAAAAAATCTGAAGTTGTGAGGCGCGATGGGGATCCTGAAAAGGCCTTTAAGAATGCATCAAGGGTAATAGAACGTTCTTATACCTGTCCTTTCCTGGCCCATAATTGCATGGAGCCAATGAACTTTTTCGCTAATGTAACAGAAGATAAAGCGGAACTGTTAGGACCAGTTCAAACGCCGGAATATGCGGAAAAAAGTGTCAATAAACGCCTGGGATTCGATCTTGAAAATATCGATATTCAAATGACGCGGATGGGAGGTGGTTTTGGCCGTAGACTTTATGGGCACTTTCTTGTAGAAGCTGCCGTGATTTCACAGAAAATGGGAAAACCGATAAAACTGGTTTATACCCGTGAGGATGATATGACTAATGGTGTTTACCGCCCTGCCTATCACGTAAAATACCGTGCTGCACTGGATGGAAATAACAATCTTACTGGTTTTCATGTAAATGCCGGTGGAATCCCAGAAAGCCCGCTTTTTGCCAATCGTTTTCCTGCAGGAGCTATCGATAATTACCTGGCGGAAAGCTGGACCCTGGAATCAAACATTTCGGTAGGTGCATTCAGGGCGCCAAGATCAAATTTCATTGCCGGAGCTGAACAATCCTTCCTGGATGAGCTCGCCGAGGAAATGGGTAAAGATCCAATACAGTTCAGACTGGATATGCTGCAAAGAGCAAAAACCGATCCTGTAGGTGAAGATAATGATTACGATGCTTCGCGTTATGCAGGAGTATTAAAACTGGTGAGAGATAAGGCCGGATGGGGTAAGGAAAGTTCAGAAATAAGCAGAGGGGTATCGGCATATTATTGCCATAATTCCTATGTGGCGCAAATCCTGGATATGAGTGTAAGTAATAACGAACCTATTATCGATAAAGTCACCTGTGCCGTAGACTGCGGAATCGTAGTAAATCCCGATGCAGCAAAAAATATGGTTGAAGGAGGAACTGTAGATGGAATTGGGCATGCTATGTATAGCCAGATGACGTTCGAGGATGGTGTTCCACAGCATAAGAACTTTGACACTTACCGATTGATACGCCACCGGGAAGCTCCTAAGGTTATAGATGTTCATTTCGTAGAGAATGGTATAGATCCTACCGGACTGGGTGAACCTCCATTTCCTCCTATCATGGGAGCTGTCGCCAATGCCTTATATAAAGCGACCGGAAAACGCTATTATGACCAGCCTTTCATGAGAGAACGAAAGGTATTAGGTTAAAATAAAATTTACATAAAAAGAAAGCCCTGCTTAAAAGCGGGGCTTTTTTCATCAAAACATTCATTCATCAATCATCTCCATGGCAGGCAAGACCAATCACATCTCGTTCTCCATAGAAAATATTTTTCATACAATAGTTTAGGGAAGTCTTACATCATATTTGGGGGTCATAACCGCATATTCTTATTCCAGAATTATAAAGTTAAGTGAGATTTTAATTATTTACAGTAACAAGAGTTACATAAGAAGCAATATATATCAGCAATTTATAATGAAAAATTTAAAAAGGGAAGGTCTATAAAAGCAAAATCCTTTCACAGTCCTTATAGAAAGACCTGCAAAAGGATTCTGAAGAATTAATAGTTTAATTCTGGTTTATTCCTTAAAATTAAACGTTGTGTACGATCACATTTACTATAGCACCTACAACTGCTAGCAATATTAGCACTAAAGCTAATGTCACTCCAATTTTGGCAAAAATGTTGAGACCTCGTAGGGAACTATTATAATTGTGAACAAAATCAGTAAAAATTTCCATACGCTATACTTTTTAAATTCACATTTAACTACATTAAATTTAAGCCCTAAGAAGCACGATTCAAAAATTAATCGTTGAACAAACAATATATTAGCCGTATAACATTCTATGGTTTTTTGGGATAATACTGCTTTCCAATTTCCTTCAAAAATGATGCTTTTTAGCCCCTAAATAATTCTTAAATTGAACCATAAACATGACTTACATCATATTGTCAGCAGTCTTTTTAACTTAATTTAAAGACCACTTAAGGTTTTTTCGCTTTTTAACCCTTCAAAAAGTAAACGCCATGAAAAAATCCGGCCTAGATGTCTACCTGTTACTTCCCATCAAAAATTTTATTGAAAAACAAACCTCGGTTGGTATAAGCCTGATTATATCAACAGTTCTGGCTATTGGAATTGCGAATTCACCTCTCTCTAGTTATTACCATGAATTCTGGAAACAGGAAATATACATAGGACTCAATGAGTTTATGATCAGGAAAAATCTGCTTCACTGGATTAACGATGGGCTCATGTCTATGTTCTTTTTTCTGATAGGCCTCGAACTCAAAAAAGAGATCATGCATGGGGAACTCTCCAGTCTAAGAAGAGCTGTTTTACCGATAGCCGCAGCGATAGGAGGTATGTTATTCCCGGCTCTCATCTACTTTTTCTTCAATTCCGGTACCGACTCCATTTCGGGATGGGGTATCCCCATGGCTACAGATATAGCTTTTGCCCTGGGAATTCTGTACCTGTTGAACGATAAGGTCCCGGTCTCTTTAAAAATATTCCTTACCGCAATCGCAATTGCCGATGATATGGGAGCCGTACTGGTAATCGCCTTCTTTTATACCGAACAGATCTCTCTACAAAGTCTGGGAATAGGCTTATTCTTTCTTCTTGTGCTGCTTGGGGCCAATTACATTGGGATAAGGAATAATCTGTTCTATGCGGTAATGGGAATCGGGGGACTCTGGCTGGCGATAATGCTTTCAGGAATACATGCCACAATAGCAGCAGTACTGGCTGCCTTCGCTATTCCTACCAGCAAAAGAATAAACACACCTGTCTTTCTCAGAAAAGTAAAACTCCTCTCCTACCACATAAAAACCCAGCTTAAAAAACCTTCCAAGAAAGCGAGGCAAAGCCAGGAAGAGATCACTGAAACCATAGGTAAATTCTCCCTCCTCACACAGGATGCCACTCCTCCACTTCAGCGACTTGAAAATGCATTACATCCTTTTGTAAGCTTCGTGGTGTTACCATTATTTGCTTTCGCCAATGCAGGGGTGAGCTTTACAGCAGAATCTTTTTCATATTTCCTAAGGCCAGTAAGTCTTGGAATCCTTCTGGGATTAATTCTGGGAAAATTCTTCGGGATTGTATTATTTACACGCCTTATGGTAGCCTTAAAAATATCCAGGCTTCCCAAAAAAGTACACTGGAAGCATATTTACGGTGTAGGCCTTCTGGGAGCGATAGGATTTACAATGTCACTTTTTATAACCGAACTGGCCTTTGATAGTGAAACCTACCTGGATCAGGCTAAAATCGGTATTTTTTCAGCTTCCTTACTAGCAGGAATAATTGGTTTTTTTTATCTGAAATATGCCAAACTTACATCCTAAAAAACTGCTATTCTGTCTTACTGAACTCCCGGTGAAGCTGAACATTAGATAACTTGCAAAAAGATATATCCTTCTGCTTCGGTTTCTCGCGACAAAGTGTTTTAAGACCTGTCCGGATAGGAATAAAGATAATCTAAACTATTTTTTTCTAAAATAAATGGTCACAGGAACACCCTGAAAGTCAAATTCCTGCCTTAGTTTATTTTCTATAAATCTTTTATAAGGATCACGCACATACTGTGGTAGATTACAGAAAAATGCAAACTGAGGATGCGGAGTTGGGAGTTGAGTACAGTATTTTATCTTAACATATTTACCCTTGTAGGCCGGGGGTGGATTCTTTTCTATAATAGGCAACATCACGTCATTTAATTGACGGGTTTTTATCTTACGACTCCGGTTTTCAAAAACTTTTACGGCCGTTTCTATTGCCTTAAAAACGCGCTGTTTGGTCAATACTGATATAAAAACAATCGGTACGTCAGTAAAAGGCTCTATTTCTCTTCGGATCATCGCTTCATAATCCTTCATAGTATTGGTTTCCTTATCTACCAGGTCCCATTTATTCACCAGGATTACGATACCCTTATGATTTCGCTGAGCCAGCCAGAAGATATTTTGCACCTGTCCGTCGAAACCACGCGTAGCATCCAGAACAAGCAAACAAACATCACAATTTTCAATAGCCCTAACCGAACGCATTACCGAGTAAAATTCCAGGTTCTCTTTTACCTTGGATTTTCTTCTGATCCCCGCAGTATCTACAAGATTAAATTCAAATCCGAACCTGTTATAGCGGGTGTCCATGGAATCCCTGGTAGTTCCGGCAATATCGGTGACTATATATCGATCCTCACCAATCAGGGCATTGATAAAGGAGGATTTCCCTGCATTAGGCCTTCCTACCACAGCAAACCTTGGCAGTTCGGTCTCTTCTTCGGCTTCAACTTCCGGCAGGGCTTCAATAAGTGCATCCAGAAGATCACCTGTTCCGCTTCCGTTCGTACTCGCAATCGGGAAATATTCACCCAGGCCAAGCGAGTAGAATTCAACAGCGTTCTCCAGTCTCTTGTTATTGTCAACCTTATTAACGACAAGCAACACAGGCTTTTTAACTTTTCGAAGGAGATTGGCAATTTCCTCATCCATCGGGGTAACGCCAGATTCAACATCTACCATAAAGATGATAGCATCGGCCTCATCAATTGCCAGCTCTACCTGTTTATCAATTTCAGCTTCAAAGATATCATCACTGCCTTTTACATAGCCGCCGGTATCGATAAGCGAAAACTTTTGGCCATTCCAGTCAGATTTTCCATAGTGTCTGTCACGGGTCACCCCGCTAACCGAATCTACGATCGCTTCGCGACGCTGGATAAGGCGGTTAAAAAAAGTTGATTTACCCACATTAGGTCTACCTACAATGGCAACGATATTACCCATAATTAAAATTGATTTCAGGGAGCAAAATTAATGGTTTTAAACCAATTAAAAGCTCACTGCGTTAAGCTGAAAAGATTATTTTTTATCTGTGTACCCGAATCTACGAAGCTGATTGGAATCACTCCGCCAGTTTTTATTGACTTTAACATAGAGTTCCAGATGCACCTGTTTTCCGAAGAATTTCTCAAGATCCTGTCTGGCTTCCACCCCCACTCTTTTAAGAGCCGAACCTTTATGCCCGATGATGATCCCCTTTTGCGTATCACGTTCAACCATGATCACGCTACGCATCCTTATGATATCTTCCTCTTCGAAAAATTCACTGGTATCGATCTCCACGCTATATGGGATCTCCTTTTTATAATGCATAAGGATCTTTTCACGAATGATCTCATTCACAAAGAATCTCTCAGGTTTATCGGTAAGGGTATCTTTAGGATAAAAAGCAGGGGATTCAGGTAGCAATTCCACAATTCGGTTAAAAACTTCCGAAATATTGAACCCTTCAAGAGCAGAAACAGGATGTATCTCAGCATTTGGCACCTTTTCCTGCCAGTAGCTCACCTGCTCTTCCAGTTGCTCCTGGTTGGATTTATCGATCTTATTCAATAACAATAGAACCGGGACTTCCGAATTTCTGATTTTGTTAAAAAAGGCTTCATCCTTTAAAGCCATTTCGCCAATTTCCACAATATAGATAAGCACATCGGCATCTTCAAAGGCAGATTTCACAAAATCCATCATGGATTCCTGTAGTTCGTAGGCGGGTTTAATGATTCCCGGCGTATCGCTTAATATCACCTGAAAATCCTCTCCGTTGACTATTCCCAGTATCCTGTGACGTGTGGTTTGTGCCTTCGAGGTAATTATAGATAATCTCTCACCCACAAAAGCATTCATAAGGGTAGATTTTCCAACATTAGGATTCCCTATAATATTCACAAAACCAGCCTTATGTGCCATAACTCTTCTTCATTCGTTTGAGACCACAAAAATAGGAAGTTAAAAGCGAGCATGCGACAAATCTTCCGGCAAATTTCAAAATATCATAGAAATGATTTAATTTTAATACAGAATCTCGTTCCGGGAACTCTAAATCAAGTCCCATTCTATCCCCCAGTTCTGCCTCATCAAATTACTAATTGAGTTATGCAGAATGAAAATAAAAAAATCATAGAGGATCTTCTTACCAGTGCCGGGATCAGTATTAATGGCAACCGAAATTGGGACATTCGTGTTTTTAATGAAGAATTCTACCGGCGAATTCTAAGGGATGGTTCACTTGGTCTTGGAGAATCTTATATGGAAGGCTGGTGGGATTGCCCACGGCTGGATGAGTTTATACACCGCCTTTTTGAAGCCGACCTTGAAAAACAGATCCGCAAAAACCTCAGGCTGAAGTGGCAGGTTCTCAAAGCCAGGATTTTTAATATGCAATCCATCAAAAAAGCCCGGAAATCCATTTCCAGGCATTATGATATTGGCAACAACCTATTCACAGAGATGCTGGACCCACTAATGGTATATTCCTGTGGCTACTGGCACGAGACCAATAACCTGGCCCGGGCGCAGGAAAACAAACTTGGGCTAATCTGCCAGAAATTAGACCTGAAACCAGGCCAAAAAGTACTGGATATTGGTTGCGGCTGGGGAGGCTTTTCTTATTATGCCGCGAAGCATTACGACGTACAGGTTGTGGGTATCACTATCTCTAAGGAACAACAGAAAATCGCACTGGAGAGATGTGAAAATCTTCCTGTTGAAATCCGTTTACAGGATTACCGTGAGCTCGACGAGAAATTTGACCGGATTGTTTCTGTTGGAATGCTTGAACATGTGGGCCATAAGAATCATTCTTCCTTTATGAAAGTTATAAATCGCAATCTGAAGGATGAAGGAATCTGTCTGTTGCATTTTATTGGAGGGAACGAAAGCCGCTACACCACCGATGCATGGATAGATAAATATATCTTCCCACAGGGGCTGATACCGTCTATCACCCAAATAGGAAAAGCTATGGGCAACGATATGATACTTCAGGATCTGCACAATTTCGGATTGTATTATGATAAAACGCTAATGGCATGGCATGAAAATTTCAAGGAAGCATGGCCGCGCCTAAAGGAATACTACAATAATTTCTTTTACAAGATGTGGGAATTCTACCTCTGCTCATCAGCTGCAGCATTCAGGGCGCAAAGACTGAACCTGTGGCAACTGGTTATTACCAAAAGAGAATTTCCCCACATTTACCATTCAGTAAGACCTAAGCATTTAACAACAAAAGAGCTGATAAATGGCTA
Source organism: Christiangramia crocea (assembly GCF_022410465.1). Taxonomy (GTDB): domain Bacteria; phylum Bacteroidota; class Bacteroidia; order Flavobacteriales; family Flavobacteriaceae; genus Christiangramia; species Christiangramia crocea. Next base: position 111,128 of record NZ_JAJSON010000020.1, read on the forward strand.
AAATTATAAATTATGGATTTTGAAAATTTAAAACTCTACAATTATAAAGGCTTGAAAATCAAAATATCATAAAAATTCAAATCTAACATGGGCAGAAGTTGTGCTTCTGTTTTTAATGACTATTTTTGCCGGCTCTTAAAGCAAGCTGAAAAAGCAAAGATATTGTCATGAAAAAAGTCCTGAATCTCTTCGATTTTTCCCAGAAAATCAATTACAAAACTGAAATCCTGGCTGGTCTAACAGTAGCCCTGGCACTTATACCGGAAGCAGTTGCCTTTGCCATGATCGCAAAATTATCACCCTTAACCGGACTGTATGCTGCTTTTGTGATGGGATTGATAACTGCAATTCTAGGGGGGCGTCCCGGAATGATCTCCGGAGCGACGGGAGCGGTAGCTGTTGTGATCGTAGGGCTATCAATATCACACGGACCAGAATACATATTCGCTACCGTGGTACTTGCAGGAATCCTGCAGATACTGGCAGGGGTCTTCAGGCTTGGAAAACTGATCCGGCTTGTACCTCATTCCGTCATTTTTGGTTTCGTGAACGGTCTGGCAATCATTATTTTCATGTCGCAGCTTGCTCAGTTCAAAACGGTAAATGCTGAAGGAGAAATGGTCTGGATGACTGGCCCTCCATTCTATATTTTTCTGGGACTCGTACTTATAACCATGTTTATCATATGGGGGCTCCCAAAGCTTACCAAGGTATTCCCTTCATCTCTTGCAGCGATCCTTGCCATCTTCGGAATTGTAGTTGCATTAGGAATTGATACTAAAAGCGTAGGTGATATGGCCTCTATCAATGGTGGTTTTCCTCCTTTCCATATCCCGATGGTACCTGTGAATTTTGAAACTCTTTCACTCATTTTCCCATATGCCCTGATAATGGCCGGAGTTGGCCTTATTGAAAGTTTACTTACCCTGAATATCGTAGACGAGATTACCGAAACCAGGGGAAGCGGAAATAAGGAATGCGTTGCCCAGGGAACGGCAAATATCTTTTCCGGTTTTTTCTCGGGAATGGGAGGCTGTGCCATGCTTGGACAAAGTCTAATTAATATTTCATCTGGCGCGAGAGCCAGGTTATCTGGAATAACAGCAGCCGTCATGCTACTGGTTTTTATAATGTTTGGTGCCGACCTTATCGAAAAGCTGCCTATGGCAGCACTTACCGGAGTGATGGTTATGGTTGCTGTAGGAACCTTTGAGTGGGCAAGCCTTAAGACCTTCAATAAAATGCCAAAATCTGATGTGATCGTTATGGTACTGGTAACCGCAGTAACGGTAATCCTTCACAATCTGGCTCTTGCTGTGCTTGTAGGTGTGATAATCTCTGCTCTGGTTTTTGCCTGGGATAACGCTAAAAGAATCCGGGCAAGAAAGAGCATAGATGAGAACGGAGTAAAACATTACGAGATCTATGGTCCGCTTTTCTTCGGATCCACTACAGCATTCAATAGTAAATTTGATGTAATTAATGATCCCGATGAAGTTATCATCGATTTTTCAGAAAGCCGTGTGGTTGACATGTCTGGAATCGAAGCCCTGAACAAACTTACTGAAAGATACCTGAAGCAAGGAAAAACCCTTCACTTAAGGCATCTGAGCCCCGATTGTCGTAAACTGCTGGATAATGCCGATAAGATCATTGACGTGAATATTCTGGAAGATCCAACTTATAAAGTCGTTACCGACAAAATTTAGCATTCAGGCTTATAACCTGTTATTATTCACTTCTATCCAGTATCCATCGGGATCCTGAAGATAGATCTGTTTTATCCCGTCAGGACGGGTGTTGGTAGTTCCCTTTTCTCCCGGCCAGTTCTCAAAATGGATATTCCTTGATTCCAGAAATTCCATAAAAGCTCCAAGATCATCGGTGCTAAGGGCTAGGTGAAACCCTTTATTCTTTTCTGGAGCTTCTTCACTTTCTATAAGATGGATCTGAACCTTATTACTCAACTCAAACCAGCGAATATGATCACCTAGTCCACCATTGGGTATTTCCTTAAGACCAAAAATTTCCTGATAGAAATCTGCCGAAACAGCAACATCCTTTACCATTAGTGCATCGTGATCTTTTTTTAAATTAAATGGATTTTGAGCCGATGATAAGGTCATAACTAAAATTGTAATTATTGAAAGATAAAAGCTTTTCATTTTATAAAATATTGAGTTAAGATATAAAGTTTTTTTGTCTTAAATATCAACGCAAACCCGCAATTGTTATATAAGTTCAATTCCGCAGAGCATCACCCTCCAGTTTTCATTTCATTATAAGCCTTTAAAGGCTTGCTAAAATTACCGGATAACTTTTAAACATTACTTAAAATATACCACTGGCACGTTTAATATTCCTAACTTTCAAATGCCAAATTAAATGAATGCAATATGTCTGCACTCGCTGAAGACCAATTTGAAAATATATTATCCATTGAGAATAAATGCACCCGTCTAAATCTCAACGAGAATATATATGGGACTTTCGCTGAGATAGGGGCGGGACAGGAAACCGTGAGGCATTTTTTCAGGGCCAGAAATCCAAAAGGCACCATTGCCAAAACCCTGAGCGCCTACGATAAGGATTTTAGCGATGCCATCTATGGCCTGGATCCGCAAAACCGTTATGTAACCGAACCCAGGCTTAAAAGCATGCTAAAATATGAGACCGGGCTCATTGAGCAACGTATCTCAAGAGTTAAACATCCCGAGAAACTGTTCTTCAGTTACGCTAATACAGTGGCGACCATAGACTGGGCAAAAAAATACAAAGGTCATGGCTGGCTGGGAATCCGTTTTCAGAAAAAGCCAAAACAGGAATATAGCGAGATCATTCTGCATGTACAGCTGCACGAGAATAGCGCGTCGCACCAGCAGATAAGCCTTGGCGTCATGGGAACCAACCTTATTTATGCCGCCTTCTATCAGAGCGATGATCCTATGCACGTAATGCGCCATCTTTATGACCATCTTGACAGCGACAAGATCGAGATCGACTCGATTAATTTTAACGGACCGGTTTTCGAAAATGTAGATAATAGGCTTATGAGCCTTCATTTGGTAAGGGAAGGGATCACCGATGCGGTAATGTTTGCTGAAGACGGTAACAACATCCTGCCGGCGAATGCTCTTTATAAGAAAAATATCCTGACCCTTAGAGGTAGCTTCAGACCGGTAACCAATCTGAATCTGGACATGTTCAAGACCTCCAGAAAACTATTTTTAAAGGAAAAAAATGTCAGGAAAGAAAATACGGTCATCATCTTTGAAATGACCCTTAATAACCTTAAGGCTGAAGGCGAGATCGATGAAAAGGATTTTTTAGATCGTGCCGATCTTTTATGCGCCTCGGGACAAACTGTGATGATCTCCAGCTTCCAGGAATATTATAAAGTCGTGGAATATTTTGCCCAGCATACTAAAGAACAACTTGGCCTGGTACTGGGAGTTGACAACTTACAGGACATTTTTAATGAGAAATACTACCGAAGCCTTAGTGGTGGTATACTGGAAGCATTTGGCAAACTTTTCTTCAAGAAACTCAAGGTCTACCTCTACCCGATCCTTGATGAAGAAACCGGGGAAATAATCAATAGTAAGAATTTAAAAGTGCACCCACGTTTAAAGGAACTTTACAAATTTTTTGTTGATAATGACAGGGTGGTAGATATTGAAGATTACGATAAAGAAGCATTAAAGATACCCCCTCGCAAAGTATATGAAATGATTCGTGAAGGTGATAAAAACTGGGAATCTATGGTCCCCGGACTTACCGCGAAAATGATCAAAGAGAAGAAGCTTTTTCAGAAAAACCCACCTAAAGAATCTCCAGAAACCTGATGATCAGGTGGAAAATTCATTTTTTAATCCACGATCGTACATTACAATACTTCCCGCAACCGAGACATTCAGACTCAGAGTAGACTTGAATTTTACCAGATAATGTGCTTTCTCAATCGCTGCATTGGAAAGGCCGTGATCTTCAGCTCCAAGCAGATAAACACATCTCCTTGGATGTTTAAAGGTTTCCAGAGGCTCTGAGTTTTCGGTAAGCTCTACTCCTACCAGCATGGCTCCTTTAGGCAGATGATCGTAGAAATCCTCGAAAGTCTCATAATGAAAATAAGGCATTGCTCCCACCGCTTTATGAGTGTCACAGGCCTGCTTCGCATACCGATTACCAATGGTGAAAATGAAACTGGCCCCCATATTTTGAGCAGAACGCCATAAAACTCCAAGATTTTCAGGAGTTTTTCCATTCTGAATTCCTATTCCAAAAAATCCCTGTTCAAGGTTATCTATCTTCATGCTTCAAAAATAAGCATCATCCAGGAATATAGGTAAATCACCTTTATTTTCTTAACATTCAACGAATAATACCCTAAATATCAAAAACTTATGATATTTTAGAAAGACTAATCAACCTATTAATTATGAATAAAATTCTATCAAACATCAATTTTCAGAGCCTGGGATTTTCCAGAAGGACAATGTATCTCCTCATAGCAGGAGTACTTCCACTTTTAATATCCTGTAATGATGGAAAATATGAGGATAAACCGGAAGAGAAGAAAATGAGCCTCAATGACAGTATTAAAAGAGGTGAATACCTGGTGAAAACCATTGGCTGCCACGATTGTCATTCCCCAAAAAGAATGGGACAAAGAGGGCCTGAGGAAATTCCGGAGCTTGCATTATCCGGCTTTAGTGCAGGAGACAGTCTTCCTCCTGTAAATACAGAAGCTCTTGGAAAAGGGTGGATGCTCATGAACGGGCAGTTAACCGCCTTCGTTGGCCCATGGGGTGTTTCCTATTCGGCAAACCTTACCTCTGATGATACTGGAATAGGAAACTGGACCGTTGCCCAATTTAAAACCGCAATGCGCGAAGGTAAACTGAAAGGCCAGAAAGACGGTAGAATGATCCTGCCTCCAATGCCATGGCAAAACTTTGCGAATCTTACAGATGAAGATCTGGAGTCCATGTTCAAATATTTGCAAAGTACCGAACCTGTGAATAATCCCGTACCGGCTCCAATACCTCCTACAAAACTTGACAGTTTAAAAGCAGCATAAAAAAGGCTGTCTAAAAAGTCAATCCAGGCGTCATTACGAACGAAGTGAAGTAATCTCAGCTTTGATTACCAATTATGTAAAGATTGCTTCGTTCCTCGCAATGACAGATAATAGACTTTTTAGACAGCCTTTATATTTATTTTACTTCAAATTCCTTGAGGAGATCTTTCTCCTGCTGATTAGGAACCTCAGATATAAGCACGTAATTGCCAGGTTGCAAATTAGCTTTAAAGTAACCGGAATTGCCACCAGGCATTTCCTGCATTCCCCCCACAAATTTGTAACCCTGAGGAGCAGGAGTCATAAATCCTTCTGGATTGGTCCATACCATCCACTCAGATAATACACTTAAATCTGATCCCGGTTCAACTCTTACCAGGTGCACATCATGACCGGCAAAATTCTCGTGCTGTTTTTGATCTGCATAATTTACCTTAAAAACATGCTCCCCGGCAGAAGGAGTTGCATCCATTTCAATTCCACTTTCACCACTAATGGAAATAGTGTAATCAGCAGCCGGCTCCTTTAACTCACTCTTTTCCTCTTTTACATAAAGTTCCTCTACCATACCTTCTGTAGAATGAAATCTACCGCCTGGCATTTTTATATAGCATTCTATAATGTATGTGCCTGGTTCGAGTTTTATGGTAGATTCAGTTGTAGTATTAGGAGACACCAAACCGGTTCCGCCTGAAAATACCACCTGGCTAAACCATTCGGGCATCTTTCCAAACTCCTCCATCGCAGCATCCATCTTGTCCTCTATTATCAGGTCCATTCCATTCTGAAACACAGGGACCAGGGAGTCTTCGGCATCTTCTAAACCTTTACCCTCCGGATATTTTTCAAAAACCACAAAGTGGGTCATATTGGAGTTATTCTTATATCTGATTGTATTCCACCCTGAGAGCAGGGTGTCTTTAGGGATGCTAAATTCCATAGATTTTGTGGTAATAGTAAAGACCCCACTATTAGATGAAGATTTTTTATCAGCTTCAGCTGTTTCCTCCATTACTTCCTCTTCACTTTTATCCTTATCATTTTTACATCCTGCAATAAGACTTAATCCCATCAGGCCCATAAAGAACAACCTGAAAAATTTCAATTTTAGAATAGACATAGTTTTTAATTTTTGATTGGTTATTAAAATGTGTTGATTATCAAAAGAGTAGGGCAAGAACTAAATTTCTTAAAATTTATTCAAAACACCAAAATAAAAAGATAAGCGCATTAAGAAGTACTGGTAGAAACCTTAATTAATTGTCAAAAAAACAAACAAGTTTGCTAATACGTACGATTTTCAGAATCAGTTTATTAAATTTAAGATTCAGCACATTTTTTAAAATATAAAAAACCAACCATTGCCATGCCGGAGAAGAGCAGAATTGTCATTGAAAATATTAAGCCTGCAGTAAATTGTGGTGAGTATGCCATTAAAAGAGTCACCGATGAATTAGTACATGTTCAGGCAGATATTTTTGGTGATGGTCATGATATAATTCAGGCCTCGGTATTCTATAAACATTCAAAACAGCGGAACTGGGATGAATCGCGAATGCATCCCACAATAAATGACAGCTGGGAAGGATTCTTTAAAGTAGAAAAACAGGGAGACTACGAATATTATATCCAGGGCTGGGAAGATCATGGATTAAACTGGCGACACGGGATCGTAAAAAAAATTGAAGATGGCCAGAAGGTAACTTCAGAATTACTGGAAGGTGCGGAGATCCTGAAACCGATCCTGAAAAAATGTACAAAACCAGAGGCCGTTCTTTTAAAAAGAGCTATTGCCGACTTCACAAATAAGGATCAGTATGAAGAATCAGTAAACATCTGTTTGGATAAAGGTCTGGAAAACATACTTTTAAAATATCCACACAAGGCAGTTCCTTATCAATCAAAGAAATTGCCGGTATATGTGGACAGGAAAAAAGCACGCTTCAGCACCTGGTATGAATTCTTTCCCCGCTCTGCTTCAAGAGAAGAAGGAAAACATGGAACTTTCAAGGATTGTGAAAACATCTTACCCCGAATTGCCGAAATGGGATTCGACACCCTATACTTTCCACCTATACACCCTATTGGAGAAGTAAACAGGAAGGGAAAGAACAATGCTACTAATGCAGGGGCAGATGATGTAGGTTCTCCATGGGGAATTGGTTCTGAAAAAGGCGGACATAAGGATATTCATCCGGATCTGGGAAATCTTGATGATTTTAAATCGCTGGTAAAAAAAGCCAGGGACCTGGGAATTGAAGTGGCCATGGATTTCGCATTGCAGGCCGCTCCTGATCATCCCTATGTAAATGAACATCCCAACTGGTTTAGGTGGAGGCCAGACGGAACCATTCAATATGCAGAAAATCCACCGAAGAAATACCAGGATATCCTGCCTATTTATTTTGAATCGGAAGAATGGAAGAAAATGTGGCAGGAATTCCTCGAAATAGTGCTATACTGGATAGAAGAAGCAGGGATAAGTATATTCAGGGTGGATAATCCGCATACCAAACCCTTCTATTTCTGGGGATGGCTTATTTCTGAAGTAAGGAAGAAACATCCTGATACATTGTTCCTTTCTGAAGCATTTACACGCCCAAAGATCATGGAACAGCTTGCGAAACAGGGATTCACCCAATCTTATACTTACTTCACCTGGCGAACCAGTAAACATGAGTTAACTGAGTATATGAACGAACTTACCAAAACTGACCTGAAAGAATATTTCAGACCGAATTTCTGGCCTAATACACCAGATATCAATCCATATCATCTTCAGGGCGCCAATGAAGCCATGTTCATGATACGCTATTTCCTGGCAGCCACATTAAGTTCAAATACGGGAATTTACGGGCCGGTATTCGAGTTCATGGTCTCAGATGCAGTTCCGGGAAGAGAAGAATATCTTGATTCAGAAAAATATCAGATAAGGCACTGGGACTGGAGTGCAGAGAATAAAATAATGAGGGTGATCGCCAAGATCAACGAGGCAAGACAAACCAACCCCTCATTACAGCAAACAAACAATATTCAGTTTTGTGACATCCATGATGACGGTCTTATGGCCTATTATAAATTTGACCAGGAAAGGGAAAACCACACTTTAATGGTGGTAAGCCTGGACCCATATTATCAAAAGAATGGCTCTGTAAAAGTACCCCGATACGAACTGGGACTACACGAGGGACAATCTATTAGGGTAGAAGACCTTATTACGGGTAATTCCTATAACTGGGACGAGGAATGGTGCTACGTCGAATTGCATCCTGCAATGCCATTCCACTTATTTCGAATTCATAAACATTAAAATAATGACTAAGAAGGCACCATCTGCTGTAAATACATCAGATTTTCAGTTCAAATGCAGCTGGGAAGAAGCATTTGAAGATTCAGAATTCATTAAAACCTTCAGTACTGAGATACTGGAAGATTATATTCTGAAAAAGCGATGGTATGCCGGAAAATCAAGTACCTTGAAATATATTGAGGTTGTAGACCACTGTAAGATTGCACCAGAAAAAAACATCTATTATGGGGTTCTCATAGAGATCAATTTTAGTGAGGCATTCTTTCAGGATTACTTTATTCCGTTAAGCTTTATTCCCGGCAGCAAGGAGAAGTTAGAGACAGGCACCATCATTGCTCCTGTAAGTTTTAAAGGCCATGAAGGCTACCTTATAGATGCAATTCATATTGAGGATTTCAGGAAACTGGTCTTTAATAAGATAATGGAGTCTTCAGCTGATCCACCTGAAAACAAGATTCTTTTTCACCGGTCAGAGACCGTTCAACCTACAAAGTATAAATCTTCGCGATTTATGGGTGGAGAACAAAGTAACACTTCCATTATTTACAATGACTGCTACGTCATGAAATTCTTCCGAAGGATCTATACCAGTAAAAATCCGGATTATGAGATCATCAGGTTCCTTACAGAAAAAAGTAAATTCCAGAATATCCCCGCCTATGTAGGAAGTATCAATCTGGCGCTGGATGGCGGCGACACCGTAACTCTGGGACTTATGCAGGATTTAATCGAAAATGAAGGAGATGCCTGGAAATATATGCTAAAGGAATTAAAACTGGTATTTGCTAATCTTGAAAAGAAAAGGATAAAAGTAAACCGGTTTCCTGATATCAAACTTTATCAAAGACAGCCAATAAATACGATCCCCCCTGAAATTATCGATTTTGCGGGGCTCAATCTATTCCTGAAAGTATCAAAACTGGCATTAAGAACCGCCGAAATGCATATTGCCCTGGGCAGCGATATGCAGGATACATCCTTTACACCAGCAAAATACAATGGAGATTACGCGGTCTGGTTAAAGAACAGGCTTATTTACATGTTCCAGAACCGGCTGAATACCATAGAAAACAATATGCATAAACTCGAGGGTGAAGCCCTGGACCTTGCCAAGGAGTTTCTGGACAGAAAAAAAGAGATCCGGGAACACTTCCTTAATTTCAACTGGACAAGGATGAAAAGCGAACGGATAAGGATACATGGAGATTATCACCTGGGGCAGGTACTGGTTCATGAAGATGATTTCTACTTACTTGATTTTGAAGGGGAACCCGAAAGCACTATTCAGGACAGGAAGGTCAAGCAACCCCCGCTTAAGGATGTTGCCGGTATGTTCAGATCCTTTCATTATGCGATCTATTCTACCATTTTCAATAGCGATGAAAGCTTCTCCACTTCCCAGGAAGAACTGTTCAAGGCGGGAGAAATACTTTATAAATACATGATAGGTGTCTTTATGGAAACTTACGTTCATAAAGTTCAGGAAGAGAATCTTAACATAGGTTATAAGCAGGAAATCGAATTTTTACTCGATTATTGCCTGTTGGAAAAGGCCGTTTATGAACTGGGCTACGAACTCAATTCCAGGCCACGCTGGACGATCATTCCTCTAAGGGGGATAGCCAGTATTTTAAAACACAAGAAAAACTAGCATTCAATTATGAAAAAAGAAGTACAGGTACACTCTTTATTTTCAGATTTCGATATTTCACTCTTCAGAGCAGGCAAGCATTTTCGGCTTTATGAAAAATTTGGCGCACACCTGATGGAAGTAAATGGCGAAAAAGGAGTCTATTTCGCAGTTTGGGCACCATCGGCAAAATCAATTTCTGTAATAGGAGATTTTAATTACTGGCTCGAAGGCGAACATCAGTTGAATGTGAGATGGGATGGCAGCGGAATCTGGGAAGGTTTTATTCCCGGAGTTGAAAAAGGAACGAAATACAAATACAAGATACAATCCCATCATAATGACATGGTGATCGAAAAGGCCGATCCCTATGCCCTGAGTTGTGAACACCCTCCTAATACGGCTTCCATCGTTTGGGACCTGGACTATAAATGGAAAGACAAAAAATATATGTCTACCAGAAAAGATAAAAATTCCCTGGATCAGCCATTTTCCATTTATGAGGTTCACCTGGGTTCATGGAGAAAGAACATGGACGAAAACCGTTCTCTTACTTATACCGAGATGGCCGATGAACTTGTAGGCTACGTCAAGGAAATGGGCTTTACTCATGTAGAGTTCATGCCTATTATGGAATATCCATATGATCCTTCATGGGGCTATCAGCTTACCGGATATTTTGCTCCGACTTCCCGCTTTGGTAATCCTCAGGAATTCATGCAGCTCATGGATGCATTTCATAAGGAAGGGATTGGAGTTATTCTTGACTGGGTGCCTTCTCATTTTCCCGAAGATAAACATGGTCTGGGACAGTTTGACGGTTCTCACCTTTATGAACATCCAGACCCAAGAAAGGGATATCATCCGGACTGGAAAAGTCTCATCTTTAACTATGGCAGAAATGAAGTAAGGTCTTTTTTAATAAGCAATGCTGTATTCTGGCTGGATAAATATCATGTGGACGGTTTGAGAGTAGATGCTGTTGCTTCTATGCTATACCTGGATTATTCCAGGGAAGATCACGAATGGGAACCTAATGAGCATGGAGGAAGAGAAAATCTTGATGCAATCAGTTTTCTTAGAGAGCTCAACAAGGAGGTGTATGGCAGCTTTGAAGGAGTGCAGACGATCGCTGAAGAATCCACCTCTTTTCCAATGGTCTCACGACCTGTAGACCTGGGAGGCTTAGGCTTCGGGATGAAATGGATGATGGGCTGGATGCATGATACACTGGAATATTTCAAAAAAGATCCCATTTACAGGCAATATCATCAAAACGACATCACCTTTAGTATGACCTATACCTTTACAGAGAATTTTGCTCTACCGTTAAGCCATGATGAAGTGGTTTATGGCAAGCATTCACTTCTGGGAAGGATGCCGGGTGATGAATGGCAGAGATTTGCCAATCTTCGTCTTTTATATTCTTATATGTTCACTCATCCTGGTGCAAAGCTTTTATTCATGGGAGCTGAAATTGGCCAGTACGAAGAATGGAACTATAATACAAGTCTCGACTGGCATCTATTGCAAGATGATTACCACAAAGGAGTAAAGGAGCTGCTTACCGATCTAAACAAATTATATAAGAAACAACCCGCTTTACATGAAAAACAGTTTAGTGCTGAAGGCTTTGAATGGATAGCATATGACGATAGTAAAAATTCGGTTTTAAGTTTTATCCGAAAAGGAAAAGACCCGAAAGATTCTCTTATCATTGTCTGCAATTTCACACCCAGTGTCCTTACAGACTATAGTGTAGGACTTCCTGCTTCAGGAAAACTTAAGGAGATATTCAATTCTGATGAAAAGAAATATGGAGGCTCCGGTACCAAAAATAAGAGTCTGAAAATTGAAAAGGAAGAGTTTCATGGCAGGGACCATTCAGCAGAAATAACCATACCTCCACTGGGTACGGTTGTTTTTAAAATTTTATGAACAAGCCTGTAATAATTCATCGGAAAAAGCTTCTTTTGTAGCTTTCATAAAAAGTTTGTAAGACTATGATTACCAATACAGAACTAGAACATAAGGGGAATCTATACCCCTCCGGCTTAATATCATTCGAACACGATCAGGACACCATAAATTTTATCACCAAAAACGGGGTACGCCTTCAAATAACTGTACTTCGCGATAATATGCTCAGGTTCCGTTATTCTACTAACGGGATCTTTGAAAATGATTTTTCATATGCGGTAGATGAGGAACATCCACATGGTTTTAACCAGCTAAAAATTGAAGATACAGAAACTCATGTATTAATTACTACTGAAAAATTCAAGTGTAAGATTGCAAAAGATGATCTTCGGGTAGGAATGTATGAACTTGATGGCCGGCCAATCCTTGAAGATGAACTTGGTTTCCACTGGGAGGAGAGTTTTGAATTCGGAGGAAACTTCGTAAAGATGAGCAAGACTTCCCGGGAGCAGGAAAACTTCTTCGGACTTGGAGATAAACCTACCAATTTTAACCTTAAGGGAAAAAGGATGAGCCTGTGGAATACTGATCAGTATGCCTACGGAAAGGACACCGTGGAATTATATAAAGCGGTGCCTTTTTATATGGGACTTCACAGCAACCTTTCCTACGGAATATTCTTTGATAACACTTTCAAGACCCATTTTGATTTTTGTCACGAAAGAAGAAACGTTACCAGTTTCTGGGCAGATGGCGGTGAAATGAACTATTATTTTATTTATGGCCCCCAAATGGCCGATGTACTGACTACTTACACCGACCTCACCGGAAAGCCGGAATTACCACCAATGTGGGCCCTCGGCTTTCACCAGTGTAAATGGAGCTATTACCCGGAAAGTAAAGTAAAGGAGATCACTTCTAAATTCAGGGAACTTGATTTTCCCTGCGATGCTATCTATCTTGATATTGACTATATGGATGGTTTTCGCTGTTTTACCTGGAACAAGGAATATTTTCCCGATCCAAAAAGAATGGTAAAAGAGCTGGAAAATGATGGTTTTAAAACAGTTGCCATTATAGATCCCGGTATAAAAATAGACCTGAATTACAGCATATTTAAAGAAGGACTGGAAAACGACTATTTCTGTCGAAGGGCAGACGGACCATACATGCGTGGAAAAGTCTGGCCTGGAGAATGCTATTTTCCCGATTTCACCAATCCCGAGGTTAGAGAATGGTGGAGCGGATTATACCGCGAACTCATTGGAGAAATTGGAGTAAAAGGTGTTTGGAACGATATGAACGAGCCGGCAGTGATGGAGGTTCCGGGAAAAACCTTCCCTTTTGATGTTCGCCATGATTATGACGGGCATCCCTGCAGCCATCGAAAAGCCCATAATGTCTATGGGATGCAAATGGCCAAAGCCACTTATGAAGGGGTTAAAAGATTCAATTTCCCAAAACGACCCTTTATCATCACCCGGGCCAATTATTCCGGTGGGCAACGTTATACCTCAACCTGGACCGGAGATAATATAGCAAGCTGGGAACACCTATGGCTGGCCAATGTACAGATCCAAAGACTTTGTATGAGCGGTATGAGCTTTGCCGGATCAGATATTGGTGGATTTGCCGAACAGCCTTCCGGCGAATTATATACCCGATGGTTACAACTAGGAGTGTTCCATCCTTTCTGCAGGGTCCATTCCTCTGGAGATCATGGAGAGCAGGAACCCTGGTTTTTTGGCGAGGAGGTGCTCGATATTTCCAGAAAATATGTAGAATTAAGGTATCAACTACTGCCTTACCTGTATACCACTTTCTATAAATATGTAGCTGAAGGAGTCCCAATTCTTAAGCCACTGGTATACCATGATCAGGAAGATGTGCAAACCCACTATAGGGCAGATGAGTTTATCTTTGGAAACCATATCCTGGTATGTCCCATACAGGAGCCAAATGTACAGGGCAGAAGAATGTATATTCCAAGAGGTAAGTGGTACAACTTCTGGAATGACAAACCGGTCTCTGGCGGACGTGAAATGTGGGTGGATGCTCCTCTGGATACGATTCCCGTTTTTATCAAGGAAGGGGCGATTATCCCTAAGTATCCGGTACAGCAATATGTTGATGAAAAAAAATTAGAGCAGATCAGTCTCGATATCTACTATAAATTAGGAAAAGAGAACTCTGAATTCTATGAAGATTCTCATGACGGCTATGAATACCGCCAGGGGATATTCAGCCTGAGGACTTTCAAATTAACCGGAAAGACAGATGAAATCATTCTGCAACAGCATAAAAGCGGAAAATACTCTGCTCCCTACACCACTTTCAAACTGAAGTTCCACGGACTTCCTTTTCAGATCAAAAAAGCATTCTTTGAAAATGAAGAAGTTCCGCTTAAAGAACTTCAATTTGATAAGGATGAAAATACGATGATCGTGAATAAGGATTTTAGTGAGATACACCTGGTAGGTTAAACACTCACCATGTTAAAACAATTAGCCTGGCTGAAAATACTCAACCAGGCTAATTTTCTTTAGGGCAAAAGATTATAGGGGTTTCTCAATAGAATCACTTAGATTATATCCATAGAACTTTTTGAAGGAGCTGTAAAAAAGTTTGGGGCTGGAAAAGCCTGATTTGTAGGCGACTTCCATGGGATTATACTCACCACTCTCCAGCATTTCTCTAGCATAATTAAGCCTTGTGAACTCCATGAAATCCTGAGGAGATAGATTGACCAGACTTTTTAGTTTCATAAAAAGGGCATTACTGCTTATCCCAATTTTTCCACTTAGATCATGCACACTAAAATTCTCATTATTTATATTCCCGATCACGATATCCGTAAGATTTGAAATAAATCTCTCATCGCTTCCATTCCTGAATTCAACTTTAGAATTATCAATATGCGACTGAATATAGGAGTTTCTTATTTCCTGCTGCCAGATAAGGATTTTGGTTAATTTGGATAACAACAGGTTTATTTCGAGTGGCTTTCTAATGATTTCAGTCATTTCATCCAGCTGCTCCCCGGCAAATTTCTGGCCTGCATCGGCGATAAGAATCAAGTTAATATGGTTCAGACCAATATTCCTTTTAAGCATCTTAGTCAGTTGAAAGAAATTCATATCTGCCAGCACCGTTGCCGAAATAATGATATCCGGAAATATCATACCCGCCTTTTCCAAGCCTTCTTCGGCAGTAGCCGCCTGATAAATCTGGCAGTATTTTCCAATATTGTTCACGAGTAAGTGCCGGGTATTGCTGTCCCCTTCTATGATCAGGATCTTAATTTCACTAAGATTCTTAAGTTCTGACGGAACACTGGTAGCAGGTTGATTTTTTGATTTTTCAGCCTTGAAGATCGCAGCAGCCCTTTCAGGCACTTTACGATAATCTTCTCTCCTGTTCTTAAGTATAGCTGTAAATGTTGAGCCTTCATTTTTTTCGGTCTCATAACTGAAGCTACCTCCAGATTTAGAGATCAGGTCTTTCGCCTTCAGAATATACCTAAGCCCGCTCCTGTCTCTTAATTTCATTTTTTGGTTTGGATATTTATTCTTCTCCAACACCTTGATATCATGGGTAGGCATTCCCCGCCCATTATCGGTAATCTGTAGTTTGAGGTCTCCCACACTGGTTTCAATAAGATTGATTATGATCTTGCCTCCTTTAAAGGAATAACCTGCACTCCCGGAAATAAGACTAAAGAAGATCTTATCCAGCATTTCCATATTATAATAGAATTCGGCATCGCCCCACTGATCATTCACGATCATTTCCAGATTTTTACTTTTATACACAGGCTCAATATCTTTTACCACCTGCGGAAAGTGCCTGTTAAGGTTGATCTTAGAGATCTCATATACAGATTCCTGATAATTGAAATTAAGTATCTGGTGGAAAAGATCATCAAACCTCGCTGCAAATCGCTGAAGTTCTTCAACACTTTCGGAATCGGCTGATGCTGAGATCTTGCTTAAAGACTGCACCGCGCTTTCAACCGGTTTTCTGAATTCTTTTTGAAGCCGGTTACGGAGTTCTACCTTAGCCAGCTGATCGGCGTTTTTTGACCTTCTGCTAAAGACAAAAATGAATATTGCCACCATCGCCAGAACACTAATCCCCATAAAGACGTAGACCGTACTTATGGTTGCCGGTGCCGCCTGAACATTAATACTTAACCGTTTTGGTTCTGTCCAGCCGGAATCCCTGAGCCTGGAACGCACCTTAAAGACAAAATTACCGGGGGGCAAATTTGAGTAACTTGCTTTATTTAATGTTGTAGGCCTGCTCCAGTCATCTTCCAGCCCCTCCATTTTCCAGGAATAGAGTATGCCCTCAGGATCCAAATGAGAAATTCCTTGAAAGTTTATATAAAACCCGGAACCTTCTTCTATCTCAAGATCATTTATTCCGGCAAGCTGAACCTCGTCCGTTTTTCCATTCTCATCAGGACTTACAAAATTTCTAAACTGCAAACGGGGTTTGAATTCCTGCTGTGCCAGCATAACTTTTGGCTTGAATATATTCACTCCTTTTGAACTTCCCAGGACAAAACTACCGTTATCCAATTTCATAAAATCAGTGGTAAGTTCATTTGTACTAAGTCCGTTGAGTTCTGAGAAAACCTTAATTTCATTTTCCACGCCATTATAATATGCCATGCCCTTGTCAGTCGCCAACCATATCTTTTCATCTGACAGCCATTCAATACCGGTGACGTTACTGGAAGGCAGTCCTTCCTCTGCTCCTAATCTCTGCAAGGTATCATCTTCAAAATCATAGATAAGTAATCCGGCTCCCTCTGTAGCAAAAAGGCCACGTCCCCCATGGGTAATCTTTAGATCCTTAACTGAATAATATAAAAGATCTTTCCCGGCATTAAGAGCTTCCAGATCGCTAATTCTTCCTGTAATGGGATTAAGAGAGTGAACCCTTGTGCGGGTCGCCACAATAAGTTGCTTTGGCCCCAGTTCGGCTATTGCCTGAACTTCCTTAACAGGATAATCCTTTATCTCATTATCGGGCCGTATAACGGTAAGATAGCCCTCCTCACCCCCGATCCAGACATTCCCGCCTGCATCTATAAAAAGTGTGTTGGCGGACTGTATCTTCGTTTTGTAAAGTGCATCTACCGAATAATGAGCTCTCAAAAGCGTGTTTATATTAATCTTATAAACACCGTCCTTTGCAGTAGCCACCCACATATGCTCATCTATAGCAGCCAGATCTGTGATATTATCTGGTGCATTCATACGCCGGTTGTAATTCAGGTTTTCAATATGTCTCCAGCGATTGGTTTCAGGATTCCAGATACTTAAGCCCTTACCTGTTCCAAACCAAAGATTCCCTTGTGAGTCCACTTCTCCAGTTGTGACAAAATCATTTGCCAGACTGGAATATCTTAACGGGTCGTTTTTAAGTTTTTCCACCGCAAATCCGGAATAATTCTGAATAAAAAGTCCCTCTTTAGCAACGACCCAAAGAAGGTTCTGATCGTTAAGCAGGACTGAATATATATTTTGAGGGTATATTTTATCTGGTCCCTGTATCATTTCCAGCTTTTTATTCAGACGAATTACACCGGCACCGTTTGTAGATATTATTATTTCATCGTTAAATTCCTGGAGTGCTGTTATCTCCTTTTGGGCCACGATATAAGGAAGTGAATATACCTTCTGAATATTCATAAAATCCCTGTCGGTTTTATATAATCCCTGATCTTTTGTTCCAAAAAGTATAAGATCGTCCATGGGCAGAACGCTGGTTATATGCAGATTCTGGTAATACCCCATATCTATCTTATTGAATTTTCCTGACCTGCGGTCTATAGTGAGTATCCCATTTGGCCCCGCAAAAATGACCGAATTCTCAAAGAGGGTCACATCGGCAGCTAGTGTATTTTCTGAAAGAAAGCGTGAGATGCCATAATCGGCTTTTGAGGAATCCACCTTTAGTTTAAAAATACCATTCTCGGCAGCTATCCAAAGTTGTTTACCAGAATCCTCCCGCAGAGCATAGATCCTTCCCGTAACATCACTTATAAATTCAAAGCTATCCTTTTCAGGATTGTAAATTGCAAGCCCCTGGTTACCGGCCAGCCAGGTTTGATCTTCAGAATCGGTATAGGTTGCAATGAATTCATCGCCAATATCCCGTGGAACACCTCGAAATTTATTATAATCTAATGCCCTGACTGAATTGTACTTTAAGACCTTAACGGGAGTAGTGATCCAAAGATTATCTTCAGAATCCTGTTGAATGTGTACTTCATCGGCCCTAATAAAAGGATCGATGGATTTTACTCTCTGAACTGAACCTGCATCCTGCCCGATAAGCCTACCGGTAATTCCCAAAACCAATAAAAGGGAATACAGAATTTTAAATTTAAAATGCCCCAAATCTCAAATTTTAAATAATGTAAACTGGGATAATTTAGGAAATATCGGCTTTATAAATCACTGTTTTTTAAAGTTTTGGAGGGTATTTATTAATAGGATATTAACAATTTTGTTATATTTAGGTCAATCCATCTAGTAAGCATTATGAAAAAAATATTCAGTGTTTTATCCATCCTTATATTATTCCCTTTAATTTCACCAGCCCAGAAAATTAATTCTGGTGTTATTACCGGATCAGGAGACCACAACAATAGATATCTTGATATGTTTCAAGATTTAAAAAAGAATATTAATACCGCAATACCCATAAGCGAACTCGAAGGAAGCCCTTATCTGAAAGAAGAATTTGTTCAGGGTCAGATTTTTGAAGCCGGTAATAGCTTAGGAAGTTTCTATATTCGCTATAATATTTATAATGAGGTTATGGAAATCCTTACCGAAAACGATAAGGTTATGGAACTTCGAAAATCCCCATCCCTAAATGTGTATTTAAATAATAGAAGATTCAGGGTTTTACCTTATTTAAACCCGGACAACAAAGTTGAACAGGTATATTTTGAAATTCTTGAAGATGGCAACAGAGTTAACTTTTTGAGAAAACATTATCGTAATTTCCATCCCGGTCAAAGAGCAAAAACAAGTTTTCACGTTGAAAAGAAACCAGAGTTAGAGGCATCAACATCTTATTATTTTCATTTTAATAATGAGAACCTACCAGTGGAGATTAAGAAACTGAATGAACGGAATATAATTAATTCCCTGAATATTAATAAAAAGGAAATTGTGGGTTTGATAGAAAAGAATGATCTGAACCTAAAAAGAATCGAAGATGTAAACAAATTAATAGCGCTTCTCAATCAGAGAGATTTAACTAATAAAAAAGGCTAATCGTTATACAAACGCATAGCCGACTAGCCTTCTGAGTTATCCTTTTACAGATAACAACCCTTAAATTTACGAAGTAAAATTTTTATATCCTATCCGTAGGTTTTTATTGACGAAAAATACGGGATTTCCCCTATTCCTGTCATTTATCTTTATCACTTTTACCGTTGTTAGTATTCTTTCCACTGTTAATCATATGATGCACTGTAAGCATAAGGCCAATACAAACCAGGCCGAAAAACATGATTATACCTGTGCCCAGATTCCAGTTTACGAGGGGTATTAGTAAATTTAATAGCATAATCTTCAACTTTAGTGTTTTATAATTTGATTTGACGCATGACATTCGTAGTTAGCAGAAATCTTTCCCCCCTTTTGTTTGGGAGAGAGATATGGTATTCCAAGACCTAGCCCTCTTATTATAAATAGTACCGCAATTACTCCAAGAAATACAGGTATCATGCGGCGGATGTATTTTCTCACATTTACCGATATGAAATTCCCGATCCAGATTGCCCCGGTCATTAAAGGGATCGTCCCAATGCCGAACAGCATCATGTAAATACTTCCATTAAAAGCATTTCCGCTCGCTATGGCTCCAAAAACAGCCATATAAACCAATCCGCAGGGTAGAAATCCATTCAAAAACCCAACAGTATAGAATGTATCAAGACGTTTCTTCTTTAATTCCTGACCCAGGGAATTTTTAAGTCTCCCTATCCATTTCATCCAGATCCCTGATATTTTATTTCCTGTTAATCTGCGGGAGGGAAGAAAAAGGACTATCAGCATAACCACCCCGATGATTATTGAAAGCTGTTGCTGAAGTCCAAAAAGTGAAAGGCTCTTACCTACCAGGCCAAAAGCCAATCCAGTTATAGCATAAGAAGTGATCCTGCCAAGATGATAAAGAAAGATCTGCAAATATTTACGGACATCATTTTTCCGGTCTACCGGTAACAGGAAAGCTATCGGGCCACACATGCCCACGCAATGAAAGCTTCCCAGTAATCCGAATATTAATGCAGATAAAAACATTTAAAAAACGATTTCTTTTTTGAATAAATATTCCTTGCCCTTAGTGTTCCAGTTCACACTCACATTCCATCTCCCATCAACCAGCTTTTCCCCTGGAATTAAAAACTCCCTGGTCTTAACCTCAGAAAGCGGGATTTGAAAATCAAGATTTTTATTGGAAGGACGGTACAGATAAATAGCCCCTTCCATCTCTTCAATTTTCATACTTTCCGGAAATACCAACACCAGTTTTCCGTTTTTTATTTCCAGGCGGATATTTTCTTCCAGGCTAAGCGCATTCTTTTCAGCATCAATATCCTCCTGATAGTGAAGTTCCGCCTTATAGTAATCTTCTACTACCAGGTCATGATCATATTCCGTACTACTCAGCATGGTCACCACGAAATACATGATAAAAGAAATAAAAGCCAGCATTCCTATAACCAGTCCTGTTCCCCAATTGATTTTCATATGATTATTTTTTTAATTCAACTTATTTTGTTGCCACGAAAGCACGAATAATCTTTTAAACTGATCTTCATTATTTTTAAAAGCAAATCAGTTCACTTCTAATTATAGCTTCTTGGTCCTAAAAATGTGGTGGTTGTGGTTTCGATCAGTTGTTCGCCGCTGTAGACGCCAATTTCTACCTTATCCTTTTCATTTTCCAGTCCCGATCTGTCTATTTCTATAAAAAGTGTTCCCTCAGCCAGTCCATTTCCCGGCACCAAAATCCCGTGATCTTTTACGGTACGTATCTTACCCTTATGAGATATCAGCTTAAAACTTACATCCTCAAAATCCCGGGTTGTTTTATTGATCAGCTTATAGGTATATACATTACTGATCATATTATTTTCCTTATGTTCATATAACTGCCCGGGCAACCTTAGTATATTAGCTTCCACATCGCTTCTTAAGAACAGCATTCCGGTTAATACAGATATCAGAATAAAAAGTACTGCTGAATAACCTTTTAAGCGAGGGGTGAATTTAAACTTCGCCTTCTTTTCAATATTCTCTTCACTTGCATACCGAATCAGGCCCTTAGGCAGGTCTACCGCTTCCATCATCTGGTTACAGGCATCAATACAAGCTGTACAGTTTACACATTCAAGCTGTGTACCATTACGAATATCAATACCTGTAGGACAAACCTGAACACATTGAAAACAGTCTATACAGTCACCTTTACCACTGGCTTCACGATCTTCATTCTTTTTGAATTTGGCCCGCCCTTTTTCCTTCTCTCCACGTTTGTGATCATAAGCCACTACAATGGATTTATTATCCAGAAGTACTCCCTGAAGCCGGCCATAGGGGCAGGCAATGATACAAACCTGTTCCCGAAACCATGCGAACACAAAATAGAATACCCCGGTAAAAATCAATAATGATATAAGCGTACTTAAATGAGCTTCAGGACCTTCCTGTATATAAAGCAACAACCTGTCACTACCAATAAGATAGGCCAGGAATATGTTTGCTATAAGGAAGGAAATGATAAAGAAAACAGTCCATTTAAATCCTTTTTTTCGAATCTTTTCAGCGTTCCATGGCTGCTTATTAAGTCTTATTTGTTTTCCTCTATCTCCTTCTATCCAGTATTCAATTCTGCGAAAGACCATTTCCATAAAAATGGTCTGCGGGCATACCCACCCACAAAAGATCCTTCCAAAGGCAACAGTGAACAGCAAAATGAACACCACGCCTATAAGCATTATGATCACAAAGAGATAGAAGTCCTGGGGCCAGAAAGTCGCTCCAAAAATATTGAACCTTCTTTCCAGAACATTAAACATGAGGAACTGGTTACCGTCAATTTTTATAAAGGGGGAGACGAACAGAAAGGCCAGCAGGATATAGCTTACATATTTACGGTATTCATAAAGTTTACCGGAAGGCTTCTTAGGATAGACCCAGGAGCGTTTCCCTTCATTGGTTACCGTACCTATGCTGTCTCTAAATCTTTCGTTCTCCACCTTTTTCTATTTATCTATTCTACCTTATTAATAGCCCGTCAACGAAAATCTCCTTTCAGGAAGATTGGAACTGATAAAATCAGTTCCGAAAGTGTTTATTCTTCCTCGTTATCCATTTCAATTTCTACCGAAGTAGAATCGGGCCTTGTAACCTCAACTTCTTCAACTCTGGCGTCGGGATCTACCCATAATTCACCTTCAGGTTCTTTAGCATCTGCAGGAGTGGTTCCGTGAAGACTCAGGACATAACTTGCTACCTGAGCGATCTCATCTGGTTTAAGATCGGTTTTCCAAGCAACCATTCCCTTACCGGCCCGGCCTCCTTCAGATATTGAATTGAATACGTTTTTGATTCCACCTCCCAGTATCCAGTATGAGTCGGTAAGATTAGGACCTATGCCCCCGCCACCATCTATCTTATGGCAGGCAGCACAATTCCCTTCAAAAATTGCCTTCCCGGCGTTGATATCCTCTTCACCAGTTAATAATTCAACCGTATTGGCATCAATAAGACCTTTTGCATTCTTCTTATATTCCTCCACTGCCGCTTTGGCTTCGGCCACTTCGATCAAATATTCCTCTCTTTGGGTTGTTCCGTCAAAAATGTGATACCTGGCGAGATATATCCCGGCAAAGATGATACTTGCGTAAAAACCGTAAAGCCACCATGGCGGAAGGTTATTATCAAGCTCCTTTATTCCATCATAATTATGATCCAGAATGATCTCATCCTCCTTTTCAATAGGCTTTTTATCCACTAGCTTTTCATAGGTTCTTCTCCACCAGGATTTCTCTGCCTTTTTACTTGCCATTGCAGCATCGTATTTTTCCCTGGCTTCAGGCTTAAGGGAATTATATAAGGTTCTTTCAAGTGCCGCAATTGAAACTTCTATGGCAAAAGCAATGATTACTACCACTGCCAGAATCAGCCATAAAACAGGATAGACTTCGAAACTGGTTTTATCTCCTGTTTCCAGAGTTACTTCGGCAATGACTACAGCAAGAATGGTCAGGCCCAGAATTCTTAATGCTGAAAAAACTTTTTTCATGATAAGTCTGTTTTTTGGTTGTTATGGCTTTCCTCATCGGTATCAAAATCAAGCGGCATCCTACTCACATATTTTATATAGTCTTTTTTCGCCGTAATCACCCACCAGAAAAGTGCAGTGAAAAAGATGAAAAAAATGAGCAGGGAGATGATGGGGTAGATCTCCACCCCATCTATACTTTCCAATGGACCTTTTACGAATTTCAACATGGTCTCTGGTTTTAATTATTAGTTACTTGTTCTTCTAAATCTTCAGCTTTGATATCTGTACCCAGCCTTTGCAGGTAGGCTATAAGTGCCACGATCTCACGATCCCGCATCTCGGTAAATTCCAGTCCGTTCTCTTCCGCATATTTCTTATCGGCTTCATAGCTCGTCACAAAATCGGGATCCGAATACAGGTTCTGCTCAATTTGAGTCCCCTGCTCATCCATCCACTCCTGAGCTCTGGCAATCTCTTCTTCGGTATAAGGAACTCCAAGTGTTTGCATGGCGCGCATCTTATCTTCAGTCTGGGATTTATCCAGTTCATCGGTTACTAACCATTTATAGGATGGCATTATGGAACCTGAAGAAGTACTTTGCGGATCGTACATGTGGTTAAGGTGCCAGTTATCTGAATATTTCTGGCCTATCCTGTGCAGATCGGGCCCGGTTCTCTTACTTCCCCATAGGAAAGGATAATCATACCGATATTCCCCTGCTTTCGAATACTCTCCATAGCGTTCCACTTCACTTCGGAAAGGCCTAATCATTTGTGAATGACAGGAAACACAGCCTTCACGTATATAAATATCCCGTCCTTCAAGTTCCAGAGGGGTATATGGTTTTACGCTTGAAATTACCGGAACATACTCATCTACCATCAACGATGGAATGATCTGCACCATTCCACCAATTAGAATGGCGATAGTAGCGAAAATGGTTAATTTGACAGGTCTTCTTTCCAGCCAGCTGTGATAAGCCTCCCCGGTAGTTCTCTTTTTGGTTACAGGTTGAAGGGCAGCTGCTTCAGCAAGCTCATCCTCTACTTTGCTACCCTGGCGAACAGTTTTTACAATGTTGTAGAGCATTACAAAGGCTCCAAGAATATAAAGACTTCCTCCAATTGCGCGCATCCAGTACATTGGGATGATCTCTGTAACCGTTTCAAGGAAGTTACCGTAAGTCAAAGTTCCATCAGGATTGAATTGCTTCCACATTGAAGCCTGAACGAATCCGGCAACATACATTGGTAACGCATAAATAATGATACCAAGAGTTCCAATCCAGAAATGGGTATTGGCAAGTTTTACAGACCAAAGTTTTGTCTTAAAAAGTCTGGGAACAAGCCAGTAAATCATACCGAAGGTCAGGAATCCGTTCCATGCCAGTGCTCCAACGTGAACGTGAGCAATGATCCAGTCACTAAAGTGTGCTATAGCATTCACGTTCTTTAGAGAAAGCATCGGTCCTTCAAAAGTGGCCATTCCGTAACCGGTGATCGCCACAACCATAAATTTAAGAACAGGATCTACCCTTACCTTATCCCAGGCACCGCGAAGTGTTAATAATCCGTTGATCATCCCTCCCCATGATGGGAATAGAAGCATTACAGAAAAAGCTACCCCAAGGTTCTGAGCCCAGTCTGGCAAGGCTGTATATAATAAGTGGTGTGGCCCAGCCCAGATATAGATAAAGATGAGCGACCAGAAATGTATGATAGAAAGGCGGTAAGAATATACCGGGCGGTTAGCGGCCTTCGGAACAAAGTAGTACATAAGTCCAAGGAAAGGCGTGGTCAAAAAGAATGCAACGGCATTATGACCATACCACCACTGAACCAGAGCATCCTGAACTCCCGAATAGAATGAATAACTTTTGAAGGCGCTTACTGGAATTTCGATATTGTTAAAAATATGGAGCACTGCAACCGTCACGAAGGTCGCCAGGTAGAACCAGATCGCCACGTACAAATGCCGTTGTCTTCTTTTGATCATTGTTCCTATAAGGTTGGCACCGAAAGCAACCCAGATGATCGCGATGGCAATATCAAAAGGCCATTCCAGTTCGGCATATTCCTTTGACGAGGTAAAACCTAGTGGCAGAGTGATAGCCGCACCTACGATAATCAGCTGCCAACCCCAGAAATTGATATTACTCAGGGCATCACTCCACATCCTGGCTTTAAGTAAACGCTGGGTAGAGTAATATACACCGGCAAAAATGGCATTCCCCACGAATGCGAAAATCACCGCATTGGTATGCAGGGGTCTTAGCCTTCCAAAGCTAAGCCATGAGATACCCTCGGTCACATTCGGAAAAATGAACATAAAGGCAAGCAATAATCCAACGCTCATACCTATAATGCCCCAAAACATAGTGGCAATAATAAATTTCTTTACGATTTTATTATCGTAATAAAATTGCTGTACTTCCATAATTAATTTGATTTCACTTTATTGACAGGTTGATTTTTTTCGTGATCATTTTTGACCAATTCATCATCGAAGAGCATCCTAACAGAAGGTGTGTATACATCGTCATACTGTCCCTTTTTCACAGAGACTATGAAAGCGATAAAAAATATAAGGGCCACAACCACACTGATAGCCAGCAACATGTAGATAATGCTCATATTAATTGAATATGGCTGTAAAAGTATTCTGAGAGTAGTGGCTAAAAAATGACAACGGTCAGCTTTGTTTTCATTTAATGCTTTAATCTTTTCCCAAGGATTTGAGTGGCCAGTGTGGTAAATCCAACTATGCTGATGGAACTCAAAGGCATAAGAATGGCGGCTACCACAGGCATAAGATTTCCTGAAACAGCAAAACCCAGTCCGATAAGATTATAACAAAGCGATAGAATGAAACTCCATTTTATAACTGAAATAGCTTTTGAGGACAGCTCAAAAAAGTCATGAAATTTACCAAAATTTCGCGCGTCCAGTATTCCGTCACAGGCCGGAGAAAAGACATTGATATCCTCTGAAATGACTATCCCTACATCGCTCTGGGCCAGAGCCCCGGCATCATTAAGACCGTCTCCTACCATCATTACTCTTTTGTTCTGCTTCTGCAGGTCTTTGATAAACTGAAGTTTATCTCCAGGTTTCTGGTTGAAGAACATTCTGATCCCGCCTGGAAGAAGCTGTTCCAGTCTTTCCTGTTCGCCATCGTTATCCCCTGAAAGTATGATAAGTTCTTTATTTTTCCCCAGGCTGGTGAAAAGCGACGAAAGTCCTTCTCGGTATGAGTTATGAAAGGTAAAACAGCCTTTATACTGATCGTTCGAGCTGATATGAACCGAAGTTTTTTCCAGTTCTTCTCTTTTTTGTACTGATGTACCGTTAATGAATTTCTCCTTTACGAAAGCAGCAGAGCCTATCTTTAAAGACAGATCTTTAGAAGAGGTTTCGAGCCCCTGCCCCACATGTTCGTGGAAGACTTCTGGGGTAGAGATGCTATTCTTCTGAAGTACCTTATACAGAGCACGGCTCAGGGGATGATTGGACGCCCTTAAGCTACCGGTTAAAAGTTCCTGTTCCTCTATACTAAGCTCTATGCCTTCATATTTAATGCTATCACGCTGATTGGTGGTAATAGTCCCGGTCTTATCAAAAACCACAGTATCAATTTTAGCGGCCTGCTCAATAACGGTAGTATCTTTCAAATAAAGATGGTTCCTTCCGAAGATGCGTAAAAGATTCCCCAGAGTGAAGGGTGCTGCCAGCGCAATGGCACATGGACAGGCTATAATGAGTACCGCCGTAAAAACGTTCCATGCCTTGCCCGGATCATACATCATCCAGAAGATGGCCGAAATAAATGCTATACTCAAGACAGCATACGTAAACCTTTTACTTATCTGATTTGTCAAGGTTTGAAAAGCACTGCTCTTATCTTTACTAAAAA
Source organism: Christiangramia crocea (assembly GCF_022410465.1). Lineage (GTDB taxonomy): Bacteria > Bacteroidota > Bacteroidia > Flavobacteriales > Flavobacteriaceae > Christiangramia > Christiangramia crocea. The sequence goes on from NZ_JAJSON010000020.1 coordinate 138,309, forward strand.
CCTCATCACTCCATAATTCGGTAAGATAACTTTGCTTAACTGGTTTCAGCGCTTCCACCTCAATAATGCTTCCCTGCTGCCTTCCTCCAGCATACAATCTGTCGCCACTGTACTTTTTCACTGGCTCAGCTTCTCCGGTCACAAAACTGTAATCAATTTTCGCATCACCTTTAATGAGAATGGCATCCATAGGAATAAGCTCCTCATTCCTGATAATTACCCTATCACCTTTCTTAATCTTATAAACCTGGACCTGTTCTTCTTTTTGCTGACCCTCTTCGGAAAAAATTCGAGTAACCGCAATGGGAAAATATGATTTATAATCCCTTTCAAAAGAAAGGAAAGAATAGGTCTTTTGCTGAAAGAATTTCCCCAATAAAAGGAAAAATACAAGTCCGCTAAGGCTGTCAAAGAAACCGGTTCCTGTGTCCATAATGATCTCGGCTGTACTTCTTAAAAATAAGACAGCGATCCCCAATGCAATGGGCACATCTATATTCAGCAATCCTGATCGAAGCCCTTTATAGGCAGAAACGAAATAATCCTTTCCGGAATAGAACACCACCGGTAGTGCAAAGCTGAACGTGAGCCAGCGAAAAAGATGTTTGAACTGCTCCAGCCAGAATTCTTTGATTTCGAAATATTCAGGAAATGAGAGAAACATAATATTGCCAAAGGCAAAGCCAGCGACACCTAATTTGTATATGAGGCTGCGGTCTATCCCCTTCTTCTCCTCTTCAAAATTCTCCAGGGATATATTGGGTTCATAACCTATTCTACCCAATAAAATAACAAGTTCTTTCAGGGATAATTCTTCTGCAGAAAAACTGATCCTCAGTTTTTTCTTTGGAAAATCTACCTGGGAACTTTTAACCGCTTTGTGAAGTTTGTTAAGATTCTCAAGGATCCAGATACAAGAACTACAATGTATAGAAGGAATTCTAAAGGAAACTATCTGGCTGTCACCATGATCAAATTCCAGGAGTTTTTCTATTATTTCTTCATTCTCAAGAAAATCGTATTTCTCTTCGCTGAGTTTGGGAGAATTACCCGGAGCATTCTCCAGATCGTAATAGTAAGAGAGGTCATTTGAATTCAAAATCTCAAATACCGTTTTGCATCCTGTACAGCAAAATGACTTTTCCGAATAGTTTATCGGCCCGTCCACACACTCTTCTCCACAATGAAAACAATTTACCCTATCCATCACAAAGATCACTTACATTCGTGAATCACCAGTATAGGAAGGGAATTGCTCAGGGTTGAAAGTAAACCATAGCGGGCGTGGAGAAAGTGGTCACAAACACTCAGATTCTTACCTATAATAATTATCATATCAAACCTGCCCTGTATCTCCTTCAGCAGATCTTCGCTAAAGATCTGAGATTCACCCATTTTTAAATACTTTGTCTTTACCTCACCATTTACGGTTGAAAGTTGGGGCCATTCAAATTCTTTGGTCATGCTTTCGTGGTGATCTTCGTCCAGTTCAATGACCGTAAGTCGGCCCTGACTTATAAAACCTGCCTGTTCAAGATGCTGAAACACCTTTTCCCTTGAGATCACTGAATAATCCACCGGCAGAACGAACTTCTCTGCCTTAATATAGGTGCTACCCCCGGGTACCGCCATGATATTACACCTTATCTTGCGTATTACCTCATAGGCATGATCCCCAAGTATAGGGTGCTGATGCACTTCCTGACTGGCCGCACCAATAAATATAAAATCGATCTTCTTTTCTGCCTGTGCCTTTCGCACAGCATTTATAAGGTTATCTGAAGATAATATAGTATTGAAGTTATGTTCAGGATTTTTAGTATGATTTTCCAGGTCTTGAACACTATTCTGAAGCTGTTCCAGGGTTGAAACCAGTTCATTTTCAAGGGACTTACTGGCCGATTTACTAAAATTAAAGTCATGTATATTGAGAAGAAAAAAGTTCGCAGCGATATTCTGCAGAAAATCTACAGCATAACGGCCGGCGTTATCAGAAACCTCCGAAAAATCGGTAAGGATTAATACATTCATAGGTCATCACTTATCAATAGCGAAATTAAGTGAAGCCTGCAACCGGAAAAATGATAAAAGTCAGTTCTTCCTGTTTAAATGTTTTTTTTGATGTTTAACTTATATTTTTTAACGCCTCGGAATCAACAAGTTTAATGTTACGCCCTTCGATCTCTATAAGGCCTTCTTTTTTAAATTCAGAAAGGGTTCGTATAAGGCTTTCCGGAGCCATACCGGCCACTCCCGCAAGATCGGCCCTCGAAATCCGGATGCTTTTAAGCGGATGTTTTTTGATCCTTTCTGCAAAAAGAAGGATGGTATTTGCAGTTTTTTTACGTACCGAGCCGTAGGCCATATCCATGAGCTGTTTTTTCAATTCTGAAAGGTTATTATTCAGAACTTCAACCAATTGCAACGTGATTCTCGGATTCCTGCCAAGGATCTTATGGAATTCCTCTCTTGAGACCACGTGTAGATGTGTGTCTTCCATCGCAGTGGCATAATCTTCATACGCCGACTGTGAATCGTTGGCATGATTTCCGAAGAAATCGTCATCCTTATAAAGCTCTGTGATGAGTTCCTTTCCCTGGTTATCCATCCTGTGGGCTTTCACCACACCTCTTTTTACCAGATAAAAGAAATTAGACTTTTTACCTTTCTCATAAATAGTATCGCCTTTTTTAAATTCTTCCAGAGGATAATCACTGAAAAGCTCTCTAAGGTCCTCAAGGTTTTTCAGGCCACCTTCTTTAACTTCTGAAACTTCATTTTTCTTTTGATGGGATTTCAGAATTTCAACTTTTGCAAGGCGACTTTCTATTGCACTCAGAAGATCTTCTTCCTCAAAGGGCTTGGTAAGATAATCGTCAGCCCCAAGGTCCATGCCTTTTCTTATATCCTTATGTTCGGTCTTAGCCGAAAGGAAAATAAAAGGAATATTTATGGTCTTGGGATCCTTACTTAATTCCTGCAACACTCCGTAGCCATCGGTCTCCGGCATCATGATGTCACAAACTATAATATCAGGAAGGTTTTGTTTTGCTTTTTCAATTCCATTTTTACCATTAGAAGCCGTAACCACATCATAACCGGACAACTCCAGCAATTCCGCCGTATTTTCACGAACCGTTACATCGTCTTCAATTAGCAATACTTTCTTCATAAGAATACTCTAATTAATTATTTTTCACTGGAACCTCAACAGTAAACTTTGTTCCCACATTTTCCTTACTTGTAAAATGTATGCTTCCATTAAGGTTTTCAAGGTGAGCCTTGGCAATATTGAGGCCAATTCCTGTACCCTGATCCAAAAGGGCATTTTCTGCCCTGAAATATCTTTCAAAAATATGCTTCTGATCCTTTTCCGGGATTCCCCTTCCCTGGTCTTCCACTTCAAAAATAATGTTCCCCTCTTTTATTTTCACATCAAATTTGATCACCGTATTTTCGGGTGAATACTTGATGGCATTCCCTAATAGATTAGAGAGTATCAGTTCCAGGATCTTTTCATCCTGATGCAGACTAATATCCTCCAGATCTCTGGGGTAAAGGATCTCCTGCCCGTCTTTAAGTGTGATATTGGCATTGTAGACCACTTCATTAATGAGTCTCTTTAGGCTGAAAGTAGTATACTTATACTGGCCTTTTCCGGAATCAAGTCTTTCTATTGAAAGAAAGTCATTAAGAATATTATTGAGATAATGAACCTTGTTCCTAATGGTGACAAGGTGTTTCTCCCTTTTCTCCTGCTGATCTTCCCTGGTATATTTTTCAGTAAGCGTTGCAGAAGTAAGTATCCCACTCAATGGGGTTTTAAATTCATGCGATACCAGCGAAAGAAATTTAGTCTTTAATTCGTTGAGTTCCTTTTCCTTTTGAAGGGCATCCTTGATCTTCCGCTCTGCCTCTTTCCTTCTCATTATTTCCTCTTCGAGGTTCTCAACGGTTTCTCTCAGCTCCTGGGTTCTTATTTTGATCTTATCTTCAAGTTGGGTGTTGAGTTCTTTGATCTGGCGCTGAGTCTCTTTCCTAACTGTAATATCTATCACCAAGGACATCACATAATCCTTGCCGTCCATTTTGAACGGGTTAAGTCCTGCTTCCACAGGAAAACGGGTGCCGTCTTTTTTCACTCCATAAAGATCCCTGCCGTGACCCATCTGGCGCTTTTCACTTTTATTCAGAAAATTATTGAAGTGATCGTGATGGCTGTGATGGTACTCTTTAGGAATAAGCACATCCAGGTGTTGATCTATGAGCTCACCTTCCCTGTATCCAAACATCTCCTGGGCCGCTTTATTGGCAGCAACCACGATCTGATCTGAATTTACAACGATGATGCCTTCAGAAGCAGCCTGAAATAGGACATTGAAAATATCTCTGTGATCCAGAAATTCCTGCAAACTATATACTTATTAAGTAGGTTTCCTGTTTAAATGCTTTAAAGTCCTTGAGGGGACTCTAAGCGATTTTAAAGGTAAAACTTTTTTACAAAGTTGACGATATTTAATAAGGATTTCAAATATGCAAATACAAAAAATTGTAAATTGTAACTATTCGTCCTTAACCGGGTGGTCTTCATAAAAATCGTCAAAGGTTTTTGTAGTGGTATACTTTTCGGTAAGGATCTTATAAACTGTAAATATCAGCAACAACTGGCCCGCGCACATCAAAAAATAAACAACAGGAAAAGAGAAACCCAGAGCCGAAAAAACAGCCAGCAAGACCAATATAAATGTGGTTAAAGCCAGTAATTTCAAACCAGTACTTTTCATGTAATTAATTTAATCATTCCCAGTTAAAGCTTCTCTTAAAAATTAGCTAAAACCCACTTCTACCCGGGAAAAAATGCAATACTGACAAGAGTCATATTTTTTGAAGAAAGTAAAGAGTAGCTTTGAGTAGAACTAAAATACACACAATTATGAGCACTCAAATTCAATTCGTGAAAATACCTACCAGCGAAGCCCTAACAACATATACCGAGAACAAACTGAACAAGCTAAGAGCCAGATTTGAAATTATAAAAGCAATAAATATCTATTTCAAATTAGAAAATGACCCAAAGGGAGAAGGAAAAATTTGCGAGATAGAATGCATCATTCCCGGAAGCAAGGTTTTTGCAGCTACCTCGCAACATTATTTTGAGCATTCCGTAAAAGTGGCCATTGCTGAAATAGAGAAACAGCTGGAAAAAAGAAAAGCTGTAATGATGGTTTATTAATCTTAAATCTTTTAGTTATGAATACGATTCTAGTCCCCGTTGATTTTTCAGAGCATTCCGAATATGCCCTTGAAGTAGCCGCTACCATCGCCAAAAAGCAAAATGCAGATATAGTTGTGGTGCATATGATGGGCCTTCCTGAATCTTTTCTGACTAATGATGAAAAACAGGAAGTCTTCAATGCTATTCATTTTATGAAACTCACAAAGCAGCGCTTTGAAAAATTCCTCGATAAGGACTATCTGGAAGGCATCGAGGTAGCCCAGGAGGTGAAAAACTTCAAGGTTTTCAGGGAAATAAATGAAGTAGCCAAGGAATATGAGGCCGATCTTATAGTGATGGGTTCTCATGGAGCCTCTGGTATTAAAGAGGTCTTTGCAGGATCCAATACTGAAAAAGTGGTGCGAACCTCAGAAACCCCGGTACTGGTAATTAAAAATCGTATCCCTGATTTTAAAATCGAAAATGCGGTATTTGTGACCGACTTTGAGCCGGAAACCATAGATACATTTATAAGATCAAGGCAGTTTTTTAAATTTTTTGAAGTTGAACCAAAACTGCTTTTCGTAAATGTTCCCGAAAAATTCATGAGCACTAAAGAAATGCTGTCTATTGCCAATAAATTTTTGGAAGATGCAGGTATGGATGCTCCCGAAGTAAAGGATCAGATTACTTATTATGATGATTATACGCTTGAAAAAGGAATTTATAATTACTGTAATTCTATTCATGCTGATATCATCGCAATATCCACTCATGGAAGAAAAGGTATCGCCCATTTCTTTTATGGCAGTATAGGTGAGGATCTTGCCAATCACGCAAATACTCCCGTTCTAACTTTCAGGCTCTGACAGACCATCTTCTTGAAGCTGGATAATCTTTGGGTATCATGAAGATCGTATTTATAGCATTACTGATTATTCATCTTCTTATCCATTTTATTGGATTTTTTAAGGCTTTTGATTTAGTTAAACTACCGGAATCAAGCAATGCCATTTCCATAACCCAGGGGATATTCTGGCTGTTCACTGCATTACTTTTTATACCGTCTGTTATTTTTTATATTCAGAGTAATCCTGTATGGGCAGTAATAGCTATTCCGGCTGCCATTGTTTCACAGGTATTGATCGTCCTGAACTGGAATGATGCAAAATTCGGCACTATAGTAAACCTGCTTATCATCCTGATCGCGATCATACATTTTGCAGGCTGGGAGTTTGAAAGAAGCTTTCAAAAAGAAGTGTCTGAAAGAATTGAAAATTACCCCGCAGATACACTCACTCAACAGGATCTTGCCGGTCTACCTGAAGTTGTAAAGAATTATCTCCTATTTGTAGGTGTAGTGGGAAAGCCGAAAGTAAAAAACATTAAAATCAGTTTTGAAGGAGAAATGCGTGAAAAGGATAAGGAATGGTTCAAATTTAGATCTGAACAATTCAATTTTACAGACTCTCCTGCACGTTTCTTTTTTATGAAAGCCAACTTTAAAGGACTACCAACCAGGGGTTTTCATTCCTTCAAAAGTTCCGGAGCCCGGATGCAGATAAAACCGCTTTCATTATTCAGCGTGGTAGATCTTTCGCCCCCAGAATTGTTCCCTACAGAAATGGTTACTTATTTAAACGACATTTGTCTTTTCGCACCGGCAGCTCTTATAGATAAGCGCATAGAATGGGAGGAGCTTGACGATCTTTCCGTTAAAGCGATTTTCAAACTGAACAACGAGAAAGTTTCAGCTGTCCTGGAATTCAATGAAGAAGGAGAACTTGCCAATTTTATTTCTGAAGACCGATATGCAATAGACATTATGAAAAAACTCAGGTTTTCCACTCCCGTGAAGAACTACAGACATATAAGGGGATATCGCCTTCCATCCTATGGTGAAGCTATATGGTGCTATCCCGAAGGAGAATTCACTTATGGAAGATTCAATTTGACAGATGTTCAATACAATATAACAAAGTTGAATAAAACCTAATTCATTAAAAAGAATGAAGGGCGATCTCCACCATTTCTACCAGTTTCTGTTCTCTTACCAAAGCACTTATTTCCTCACCGTTTACCAGGGAGTCTGATATGGTAAGGATGGCCAGAGCATCTACCCCGTATCTTGCCGCGACCGTATAGATTGCCGCAGCTTCCATTTCTACACAAAGTACTCCGTGATCTGCCCATTCCTTATAGGAATCCTTTTTATCTTCATAGAATTTATCTGAAGAAAGCACATTTCCGGCCTTAAAGGAAATACCATTGTCTTTGGCATAAGCAACAGCCTTCATTAACAAATCAAAACTGGCTGTCGGAGCAAAATCGGCATGTGGAAAATAAGACTTATTGATCGCTGAATTCGTTGAAGCAGCCATGGCAATCACAATATCCATAAGCTTAATTTCGGGCTGATAGGCACCTGCACTTCCTACCCGAATTAGCTTCTTCGCTCCATAATCCTTAATCAGCTCATTGCAATAGATAAGCGTGGAAGGAATTCCCATGCCCGTGCCCTGTACCGAAACCTTTTTTCCTTTATAGTTACCGGTATAACCAAGCATCCCTCTAATATTGTTATAACAAACAGCATCTTTCAGAAAGGTTTCTGCAATCCATTTTGCCCTGAGCGGATCTCCGGGAAGAAGTACAGACTCGGCTATCTCCCCCTTTTTAGCTTCAATGTGTAAACTCATAATCTTTCGGGGTTTTCAGAAACTATTTTAATACCGGAAGAAGTACCTATCCTGTCCACACCAAGTTCTACATATTCCATTGCTGTTCTGGCATCCCGAATTCCTCCGGAAGCCTTGATCTTCATTCTAACTCCCACTACTTCTCTCATGATCCTGATGTCTTCCAGGCTTGCTCCCCGACTCCCAAATCCGGTTGAAGTCTTTACAAAGTCGGCTCCGGCTTTAAGGGCCATCTCACAGGCAAGCCTTATCTCTTTTTCAGACAGGTAACAGGTTTCAATAATGACCTTAAGTACCTTATTTCCGATTGTATTTTTAATCGCGGTGATCTCCTCCTCTACCTCAGCTTTCTTCCCATCTTTTAAAAAACCTATATTGATCACCATATCAATTTCATCAGCACCCTCCAGCACCGCCTTCCTGGCTTCTTCAATCTTCGATACTGCCAATGCCGCCCCTAAGGGAAACCCTACAGTTGCCGCAAGTTTCACCTGTGATCCTTTCAAGTATGCCTTTGCTGTTTCTGTATAACTGCTATTTACACAAACCGCATAGAAATTATGAGTTACCGCTTCTTCACAAAGTTTTTTTATATCTGCCGAAGTTGCACTGGCCGAAAGTAAGGTGTGGTCAATAAACCGGTTAAGATCCATAAAATGATTTTTAGATTGGAATATCTACTTATAAAAGTAAGCTTTTTAAATTCCGGAATTGTCATCTGGTACTATTCCCAGAATATTTCTGCTAAAATATAGAGAGTCTCTCCTACTTAAAATGACATATATCATACTTCTTCACTGGCTGGGTTTTCAGGGCCTCGGATCAATAAAGGACCTTTTTATCCTAAATATGATAATAGTCATATTTTCCCTTCTCCTTCCGCACTAAATTTGAAAAGATTAATTAAATGTCAAAAAACTATGAAATACATTATTAAAAGCCTTTGGATACTTAGCATTATGGCACTTATCAGTTGCGGCGGAAAAGAAGAAAAAAAAGAATCAGATGAGATCGAATTAGGAGATTACTCCAAAAAAGAAGAAGTAAAAAAACCTGAAACCTCTACGTCTGAAGTTGCCATGATAGATATGGACAATAAAGGAATTGGCCCTGTTAAGAACCTTGAATTACCAGCTGAGATCGACCAGGCTATGGTGGCTAAAGGAAAGGCTATTTTCGATTCCAAATGTTTGGCCTGCCACAAACCAACAAAAAAATTCATCGGGCCGGCACCTGCTGGTGTTCTGGAAAGAAGATCTCCGGAGTGGGTAATGAACATGATCCTCAATCCTGAAGAGATGGTCATGAAAGATCCTATCGCAAAACAATTGCTTATTGAACACAATGGATCACCTATGGCAAACCAGAACCTTACAGAGGAGGAAGCAAGGCAGATCCTGGAATATTTCAGGACACTTGAATAGGGATTAAAATATGACCAACTAAAACCTATAAATATGAAAGCAACATTCAAAATTTTTCTATTAACAGTTCTCATTGTCGGTATTACCGCATGTAGAAATAACAACGGAGAAGGAGAAGAAGAAAACGTTTCCACTTCCACAGAGCAGGCCAGTACAGAAAGACAGGGGCAGGCCTTTGTTAAGGATGATGTATCTGAACCCACGGTTCTGGATATCGCCATCCAATCTGAAGATCACAAAACCCTGGTTGCTGCCGTTCAGGCTGCAGAGCTGGAAAATGCTTTGGTAAATGCAGGACCCCTAATGGTTTTTGCTCCAACCGATGAAGCATTTGCAGCCTTACCTGAAGGTACTGTGGAAGACCTTTTAAAGCCGGAAAATAAAAACAAACTATCACATATCCTTAAACACCACGTCACCCCCGGTAAGTATGACAAGGAGTTTTTGAAGAAATTCAAAAAACTTGGACAGGCGAGCGACCTTAATGTGCCGGTAGAAGTAAAAGGTGAAGACGTATATGTTGGCGGAGCAAAAATCATAGCCAGTGTACCAGCCGGAAATGGAATCGTGCACGTGGTGGACAAAGTAATCATACCCGAAAATTAATAAGCTTATAAATCAATCTCACAAATCATGAAAAAATCAATTTTATTTATACTATCACTGTTCGTTGCAGCAAGTTTTTTTAGCTGTGACAACAGTGAAAGTTCGAAAAATGGAGATCGTGGAGCATTAGCTTCCAGCGCTGCAGAAAAAGTATATGTGGCACCGGGAGAGCACGATGAATTCTATGCCTTCATCTCCGGAGGGTTCAGCGGACAATTATCAGTCTACGGTCTTCCCTCAGGAAGGCTGTTAAAGGTAATTCCGGTATTCTCTCAGGATCCTGAAAAAGCCTGGGGATATAACGAAGAGACAAAACCAATGTTGAACACTTCTCACGGTTTTGTACCATGGGATGACGCTCACCATCCGGACATCTCACAAACCGATGGAAAACTTGACGGTCGCTGGGTATTCATCAATGGTAACAATACCCCTAGAATTGCAAAAGTTGACCTTACTACTTTCGAGACCACTGAGATCATCGAGGTACCAAACTCTGCCGGTAACCACAGTTCTTCTTTTGTTACTGAAAATACCGAATATGTGGTAGCAGGAACAAGATTCTCTGTACCCGTACCTCAGCGTGACATGCCTATTAATGAATACAAAGGTAATTTCAAAGGCTCCCTCACTTTCATAAGCGTTGACCCCGAAGAAGGACATATGGATATCAAATTCCAGCTTATGATGCCTGGATTTGACTATGACCTTGCCCATCCTGGTAGAGGAAAATCTCACGGCTGGTTCTTCTTCTCAACTTATAATACTGAAGAGGCTAACTCTTTACTTGAAGTGAACGCTTCCCAAAATGACAAAGACTTTATTGCAGCGGTTAACTGGAAAAAGATCGAAGAATACGTTAATAATGGAGGCGGTAAGACAATGCCTGCCAACTACGCTCACAATATTTATGATGATGATACTCATACTGCTACCTCAACTATGAAAAAAGAGGTTCTTGTTGTAGATCCTTTAGAAGTTCCAGGCGCAGTATTCCTGTTACCTACCCCAAAATCCCCTCACGGTTGTGATGTAAACCCAACAGGAGAGTATATTGTTGGAAATGGTAAACTTTCAGCCGACCTTACCGTGCATTCCTATACTAAAATGATCGATGCCATCGAGAATGAAAAGTTTGATGGAGAGGCCTATGGAATCCCAATCCTTAAATTCGAAGATGTACTTGCCGGAACTGTAAAACAGGCTGGTCTTGGACCTCTGCATACCGAGTTCGACGGTGAAGGGAATGCCTATACCTCATTCTTTATCTCTTCTGAGGTTGTGAAATGGAATGTGGAAACACGTGAAGTGATAGACAGAAAACCATGTTACTACTCTGTAGGTCACGTGATGATCCCTGGTGGTAACTCTGCAGACCCATTCGGTAAATACGTACTGGCGATGAACAAGATCACCAAAGACCGTTATCTGCCTACCGGTCCGGAAGTGACCCAGTCTGCGCAGCTTTATGATATCACAGGTGAAAAAATGGAGTTGTTACTTGACTTCCCAACTATTGGAGAACCTCATTATGCAGCAGGTATCCCCGCAGATATTGTAAAAGCCAATTCCAGAAAAATTTTCAAACTGGATGAGAACAAGCATGAATATGCTACTCTTTCTAACGGAGACGCCCGTGTGGAAAGAGATGGAAATGAAGTACATGTTTATATGACCATGATAAGGAGCCACTTCACTCCAGATAATATTGAAGGTATAAAAGTGGGAGACAAAGTATACTTCCACGTTACCAACCACGAACAGGATTACGATGTACCACACGGAATAAGTATGATAGGTGCCAACACCTCTGAATTGCTGATCATGCCCGGACAGACCGAAACCTTTGTCTGGGAACCAAAACAGCCGGGAGTCTGGCCATTCTATTGTACCGATTTCTGTTCAGCTTTACACCAGGAAATGCAGGGATATGTTAGGGTTTCCCCTGCTAATTCTAACATAGAGTTAAGCTGGTCTCTAGGTGAAGATTGATGTTTAGTTAGATGGAATACATGAACTAAGGGCATGTATTTCTGAGAAGGCGGGGGTTGGTTGATTGCTCCCGCCTTTCTATTAAAAAATATTATGATGAAAAAAGCAGGAATAATAATGATAGTAGGTTCACTACTATTGCTGGGCCTCTTTAAATTCCCACTATGGAATATCATGCTGGGAGCTCCCCAGTATCCCGATCCAATGGGGATGAACATATACATCACCGGAATTGAAGGAGTTCAGGAATTCGATATCCAGAATATTGACGGCCTAAATCATTATATAGGAATGAAAAAAATTCCCAAGCCTGAAGAAATGTGGGAATTCGAAGTATTTCCAAAGGTAATTGCAGGAATGGCTATATTAGGAGTTTTAATAGGAATTCTGGGACTTTTAGGCAAAGTAAGCTATAAATGGTTTCTGGGTTGGCTCATTTTAATGACCATTCTGGGAATCATGGGAATGTATGACTTTAACACCTGGCTTACAGAATATGGTACAGACCTGGACCCCAACGCCATCATGAAGATGACACATCCCGATGGCACACCAATGACTTATAAACCGCCATTATTCGGTCACCAAAAAATGCTTAATTTCGATGTGGATTCCTATCCTCATACAGGAGCCTATATGCTCTTTGCCGGAATGCTTCTCACACTTATGGCATTCTTCGTTGGAAAAAAGGAATGGCGAACAAAATAATTAGAAAAAGATGAAACGCTTTATTTACACGCTCATATTTGCCTTCACGCTTATCTCCTGTGAGATTGGCCCCGAACCCATAAATTATGGTGAGGATGGTTGTGAATACTGCAAGATGACCATCGTAGACAAACAACATGCCTCAGAACTGGTTACAAGCAAAGGCAAGATCTATAAATTTGATGCTATTGAGTGTATGATCAATTTCAGAAAGGAACATAAAGACATTCAATATGCGATGTACCTGGTAAGCGATTTTAGCAAGCCGGGTGAACTGATAGATGCTACCATGGCCACATTCTTAATAAGCGAGAAAATTTCAAGTCCTATGGGGGCTAACCTTTCAGCCTTTTATACTGAAACTGCCGCAAATGAGATACAGGCCTCTTACGGAGGGGATATTTATAACTGGCATGAAATTCAGCCATACATCGGTAAAAATTAAGACTTGAAATTACCGATTTTCATATTGCTCTTTTTTGCTCTCTTCTTCAATCAGGGAAGAGCTAATACTATTGAAGTTTGTGAAAGCTGTAGTTATAAGAATATAAAAACTGCAATTGCTGAAGCTGCGGCCTTCGATACCATTAAAATAAAAAAGGGAGTCTACAGAGAATTCAATTTACATATCACCAAACCACTTACCATAATTGGAGAAGGATTTCCGGTTATTGATGGTGAAGACCAGGGTGAGATCCTTACCATAGAAGCTGATAATGTCACGATTGACGGTCTTAAGATCATAAATGTTGGTACTAGTTATACTACAGACTTTGCCGCAGTGAGAGTCGTGAAAAGTGAAAACTTCCTGATAAAGAATCTTCAACTGGAGCGTCTCTTTTTTGGGATCTATCTCGAAAAAGCCAGGAACGGAAAGGTGATAAACAACACCATTCTTGGGGATGCGGTTGAGGAGTTCAGTTCCGGGAATGGGATACAGCTCTGGTACTGCAATAATGTAGAGGTTATTGGAAATACCATCAAAAAAGTTCGGGATGGTATCTACCTTGAATTTTCAGATGATATTCTTATAAAAGATAATATTAGTCAAAACAACCTGAGATACGGGCTGCACTTCATGTTCTCAAATAACGATATTTACGAAAACAACATTTTTGAAAACAATGGTGCTGGCGTAGCTGTGATGTTCTCCAAATTCATAACCATGAAAGGAAACATTTTCAGAAAGAACTGGGGAACAGCCTCCTTCGGATTATTACTGAAAGAGATCAACGATTCAGAGATAAGCAATAATAAGTTTGTAGAGAATACGGTAGGTATCAATATCGAAGGTTCAAACCGTATCAATTATGTAGATAATGATTTCAGGAATAATGGCTGGGCTGTTAAGGTTAGAGGGGCCTGTTATTCCAATATTTTCAAAAAGAATAATTTTTTCAACAATTCATTCGATATTTCATATAACAGCAAATTGAATGATAACAGTTTCGACGGAAATTACTGGAGCAGCTATACGGGCTACGATCTCAATAAGGACGGGATTGGCGATGTACCATACAGGCCCGTAAAGCTGTTTTCCTACATCGTGAACCGGACACCCGAAACCATTATTCTTCTAAGGAGTCTTTTTATCGATATTATTGATTTTTCAGAAAAGGTTTCCCCCGTATTTACCCCAGATAACCTGTTGGATCAAAATCCGTTACTAAAACCTGTATCCCATGATATCCATTGAAAACCTACATAAGAAATTCGGAAAGAATCAGGTCTTAAAAGGCATTGACCTGGAAATAGACCAGGGAGGGATATTTGCAGTTCTGGGACCCAATGGTTCCGGAAAGACCACCCTTATAAAAAGCATCCTGGGAATGGTAGTTCCAAATTCAGGAAGCATCAAACTCAATGGGAAATCGGTCAAAAATGACTGGAAATACCGCAATAATATTGATTATCTGCCCCAGATCGCGAATTTTCCCGGAAACCTCACAGTCCGGGAACTTATTCGCATGATAAAAGATCTACGATCCTACAAAAAAGCGGAAGACGAAAGATTGATTCAATTATTCAAGCTGGAACCTTTTCTAAGCAAAAAACTGAGCAACCTTTCTGGAGGTACCAAACAAAAGGTAAACCTGGTGTTGACTTTCATGTTCGACAGTCCGCTTATCATCCTGGATGAACCTACTACCGGTCTCGATCCCATTTCGCATTTAAGGCTTAAAGAACTTATTACCGAAGAAAAGAAAAAAGGAAAAACCATTATTATCACTTCTCATATCATGAGTTTTGTAGAAGAGATAGCAGACGAGATTGTATTCCTGCTGGAAGGCAAGATCTATTTTAAAGGTGGTATTCCTGCCCTGAAGACCAAGACCAAGCAGCCCGATTTTGAGCATGCCATAGCATCAATTTTAACCACCAGTTATGTTTAAGATATTAAAATACAGTTTCTACGATCTTATGCGAAGCCGCTGGAGCTACGTATATTTCCTTTTCTATTTAATGCTGGGCTTCGTATTGCTTTTTCTTAATAATGATCTTTCCAAGGCGGTGATCACATTAATGAACGTCATCATTATCCTGGTACCACTTATCGGAACCATTTTTGGAGTGATGTATTATTATAATTCAAAGGAATTTACCGAATTGCTTCTCGCCCAGCCGGTAAAAAGAAGTTCGATCTTTTTGGGACAGTATTTTGGAGTAGCACTGTCTCTGGCCATGAGCCTGGTGATAGGCCTTGGTTTGCCATTTATCTTTTACGGCATCTTTAACAGTGATGCCATAGCTAATTTCTCATTACTCCTAATAACAGGAGTTTTCCTGACACTTATCTTTACTGCTCTGGCCTTTGTGATCGCACTCACGAACGACAATAAGATAAAGGGCTTTGGATATGCGATTTTGCTCTGGCTCTTTCTGGCCGTAATCTATGACGGAATATTCCTGATGTCACTCGTGTTCTTTGAGGATTATCCACTGGATAAATTCTCACTGATCGCCACCATGTTAAACCCTATAGATCTTTCCAGGGTACTTATTCTGCTGAAAATGGATATTTCAGCCCTACTGGGTTATACCGGAGCGGTTTTCCAAAAGTTCTTCGGAACCAATCAGGGTATCATATTATCATCAGCTATGCTCATTCTTTGGGTAAGCGTTCCTCTTTATTTCATCAGAAGAATTTCAAACAGAAAGGATTTCTGATAATATAATTGGCTAATATGAGAATGGTCATATATCCCTGAAGGTATAGTGCTTAATTTAGTGCCACCTAAATTTTTTGTCATGCGTGAACTACTGCTACAAAGCCTGAAAAATTCTTTCAGCTATCCGGACTATTTAAATCTTTTAGAAGACCTGGTAAAGTATAAAAGCACCACAGGAGAACCTAATGAAGACAGGGTAAATTTCACAGCCCTCAATTTCAAACGTATCCAACGCCTGAACAAGACCATTAAATTATCTCCTGAACAGGAAGACAGTTTCAAAAACCTAAGGCCCCAACAAACCTGGCTGGTGATCCTGGAATCCTGGTGTGCTGATGGCGCACAGACCATCCCGGTATTAAATAAGATTGCCGAAGCTTCCGAAAATATCAGTCTAAAGATCGTATTGAGGGACGAGCACCCGGAACTAATGGATAATTTTCTCACCAATGGTACCCGCTCGATTCCAAAACTTATCATTCTGCATAAGAATCTTGAGGTAATGACCACCTGGGGCCCGCGATCAGTTCCAGCCACCGAAATGGTAACCGATTATAAAACTGAATTTGGGAAAATAGATGCAGCCTTTAAGGCCAAGCTCCAGATATGGTACACTAAAGACCGTGGAATGAGTATTATCAATGAGCTGGCCGACACCGTAGATAAACTGAAATCTGATAGATTCACAACGGTTTAATCATTAGACAAAAGCTGACTGCCCAGAATCATGGCAATGGCTATTAGAATGATTATACTGGCAAGACTTATAAGCAAATGTAGCGATGGATAAGTGCCGGCATTCGTTATGATTGCCAGGCCCCTGGAAAAGATCAGGAGTTCAGTAAGGAAGAAACCCGCCAGGTAAATATAAAGCTGAGTCATGGATAGTTTCAGAAGTCTGAAATGCTTGAGAAATGCCAGCAAAAGCACACTTACAATGCCAAGAAATACCCAGTGAATATAACTGATGATCATATCTAGATTGGTAAAGATCGTTTGGGTTATCACCGGAAATGAGCCTAGGATCTGCGCAATCAGTTTTATGAATAACATGAATAAAACCAGCCTTATAGAAAAGCTGAGCAGCGGCGGGAAACCTTTAAAAACAGATATGGCTTTGGAGTATATAGCTTTGAAAAGCACACCAAAAGCAATAAGCTGTAAAATCCCGCCAATTAAAGCAATTAGATAAATAGACCAGTGCGGGTGCATCCATAACAGCGAAAGGAAAAAGGTGAGGATCACCCCTGCATTCAGCAGGTAATAAAAACGCTTAAAGATCATTTTGGGGAGAACAAAAGACTTTTTTTCAAAAATATATAGAAAAATACCACAGAGAGCGACTATGAACCAGCCGTTATACTGAAAATGAAGGTAGAAATATATTGCATTTCTGTATAGGGCTGAACCACTTCCAGCTGTATTCATAATTATCCCGAGGGCCCAGGGACCAAGGCTGGAGATGACCATATACCATAGGGAAATCCTTACAAGCTTATAGCTATTGGTTTTCCTGAAATTTTGAGGACAATATTTAAAAAAGAAAAAGACGAACCAGTATGACACGATAAGGAATAGGCTGGAAAAAATTATTGAAAAAAGGGCATAACCGGTAAATGGAAAAGTAACCAGCATGCCTATTATGGTTCCCTGTGTACACCAGAAAATAAGCCGGTATTTTTTTTGAACAGGCTGGGATCGCAGAAACGCAAAGTAAATAAGAGTGGTTAAAGCCGTATATACCCAGCCCAGTAAAGCGATATGAGAATGTGTATGAACGATGAACTTATAGGTGACCGGAATATCAAAAACAACAAAGAACCGCAGCATGACTCCCAGAATGGCAATTATCATGAAATAAATGATCGCAAGCGTGGTATGATGTTTCAACATTCGCATATAAAAAGGATAAAAACTGCTCTACGGTGAATTTAATAACTAAAAATTAAATGAAAATTTAAAAAAGGACAATTTTGTCTTTTTTTTAAATTATCTTCAATTTTATAAAAACTCTGGTGAATGTTTTCAAAAGCATGCGAATACGGAATAAGAGCAACTCTGTTCATAACACAGGAATCGAAAAACAAGAGACGTGCGAGCCTCAAAACAATAGCCAGGGAAATTAATTCTCCTGAAGCTTTCACAGCCAAGATCCTTCAAAAGCTGGTTCAGCAGGAAATTGTTGAATCAGCAAAAGGCCCACAGGGTGGTTTCTTTATTAGTCCGAAAAAACAGACAACTGTCATTGCCGAAATCGTAAAGGCCATAGATGGTGATTCTATCATGAACGGATGCGCATTAGGTCTTGAGAAATGTTCAGAAGAACATCCCTGTCCCTTGCACTACGATTTTACCGAAATCAGAAGCAATCTGAAACATATGCTTGAAAACACAACTATCCTTGAACTTACATCAAGGCTGGATTCCGGGTTAGGTTTTCTAAAGCTCTAAAAGCAAGAAGGCGTCTATAAAAGGTGAATTTAAGGTATGAGATTGTTTAGACGTTATAGACACCTTCTCTGCAGAGCTTTAAAGGAATTCTAAGTCCTTAATTTTTTCTCCAATTGCAGGGCTTTTGGATGCAGAATATTATTTTCCAGGTGGATATGCTGATGTAAATCCTGTTCAAATTCATCCAGCTTATCAAACAGCGCCCTGTAAGTATTACAAGCGTGTGCTGGAGGGGTATAACCATCGGTAAGGCGGGAAATTTCCTTAAAGATATCACCTGCATCTTCATGTTCTACCTCCATCATTTTAATAGGGTTCTCTACAGTATTGAATTGCGGAATATTTATTCCGGTCCTTTCTTTTGCTGCCTTTACCATTTTCTTGATAAAAGGGAAAAGGATCAATTCTTCTTTTTTGAGATGTGAGGCCAGTTCACCGGCTACTTTCTGAAAAAGCTGATGCACTTCAATAAGTTCCGGATTGTTACCACCGTGTACCCTGGCCACTTTATTGGTGTATTGAAGCAGCAGTGGAATATTCGCCTCGACATAGGTATGATGTTTTTCCACTATATGATCTATTAGTTCATCTAATGGAAGTTTATTGTAGTCGGTTTCCTTATCATTAAGGCTTCCTATGCTTTTAAGGTCTTCGACTACAAGGCTGTAATCAACGCCATTTTTTTCGCAGGCTTTTTGTATACTTATCCCTCCCCCGCAGCAAAAATCTATTCCATATTTCTTAAAGACATGAGAGGCTTTTATATTTTCTGTCACACAATCGGCAACGGTTCTTTCTGGTGTAAATTCCATAATATTAAATTTAAGTGTTTATTATACTGTCATTGAAAATAATTGTGTCTGAGGCTTATTTCTTTGCAGCCTCATATCGAAGGCCATACATATATTGCGTACGAATGGCCTCCCTTTTTCGGTAATCTCCAGATAATTGCTGTCAATTTCGATAAGACCATCCTTTTGCATTTCCTTTAAACGGATCAAAACATCTGGCAGTTCCTTAAAAAACTCCTTACGCGTATACCAGGAGGTCTTTAATTTGCACATGAGATTGAGAATATGCTTTCTTATAACCAGATCCTCATCGGTTAAAATATGACCTCTGTAAACGGGCAGAATATCCTTACTGACTAACTCCTGATATTCTTCAACGCTTTTTACATTTTGAGCAAAGCCATACCAGCTATCACTGATAGCAGAAACTCCGAGACCTATCATAGCCTGGGTCTTAGAATTGGTATATCCCATAAAATTTCGATGGATGGTTTTCTCTTCCACGGCTTTATAAAGGCTATCTGTTCTAAGGGCAAAGTGATCCATCCCTATCTCCACGTAACCTGCATCCAGTAACATTTGCTTGCCTGTTTCGTATTGCTCTCTTTTTTCCTTTGCCGTCGGGAGATCTTTTTCATTAAAACCCCGCTGTCCATTTCCCTTTATCCATGGAACATGGGCATAACTATAAAAAGCGATGCGGTCTGGCATCAGCTCTTTGGTTCTCTCTATGGTGTGAATAATGTGTTCCTTTGTCTGAAATGGAAGTCCGAAAATAATATCATGCCCTACCGAAGAAAATCCTGTTTCTCTGGCCTGTAGGGTAGCTCTTTTCACATTTTCAAAAGGCTGGATCCTGTGAATTGCCTTTTGAACAGTAGGATTATAATCCTGCACCCCATAGCTCACCCGGTTGAATCCGAGTGCTGCCAGAATTTCCAAATGTTCCTTTGTAGTATTGTTTGGATGACCTTCAAAACTCATTTCCGCTTCAGAAGATCTCTTCGCCTTTTTAAAAATTCCGTCGATAAGAAGTTTAAGATTTTCAGCAGAAAAGAAGGTAGGAGTACCTCCTCCAAGGTGTATTTCCTTTACTACCGGGTCTTCTTCCAGAAGCTCAGAATACATTTCCCATTCCCTTAAAACTGATTTTATATAGGGATCTTCCACTCCGTGATTCTTCGTGATCCTCTTATTACAACCACAAAAAGTACAAAGGCTTTCGCAAAAAGGAAGATGTATATAAAGGCTTATGCCTTCTGAAGAATTACTTTCATTAAAGCTCCTAATAATAGAAGACTTCCACTTCTCTGAATTAAAATCCTGTTCCTCCCAATAAGGAACGGTAGGATAACTCGTATATCGTGGTCCCGCAACGTTATATTTCTGTATTAAATCTGAAGCCACCTTAGGTTTTATTTGGCTCCAAAAATACTGGCAATCAGGCTAAAGAAATATGATATGCATCAGCTTTTGTCCAGATTAAAGCTTGATCTTTTCAATCTCTACCACTCCGTTGGCGCTAATATTTAAAGAAATCCAAAGATCATTCTCCCCGGCCATGAATTGCGATATTTCCAGATCATCAAGTGAACCTATAAGATGAATTCCCTCTTTTGCTTCAAGCTTATTTTCAAGTTTTTCGTTGAGTGCATCCATCTGCTCTTCGATGTGCGGCATAAAATTGAAATTCATTTTCTGCTTCAATTTTGAATACATCCATTTATTAATTACAGCCTCCAGTAACTGATTTGCGATCCAGTTACTGGTCTTACTATCTACTTCATAATCTTTCAATGAAATTTTCTGATTTTCTCTGTCAAGCTCCAGGGATGCATGACAAAGGAGCCTTACCTGTTTATTCTTAAAAAGGCTCGTGAGCGTTTGCAGATTAACATGGAGACATAGATCAAAATCTTCGAGTTCGCTTTTAGTTATGGAAACATCCAGGATCTGCGCATAATTGGAAGTTTTCCCCTCCTCATTTTCCTTGCTGATGATTTCGCCTACCAGCTTCTCCCTTAAATAATTATCAAGTACGGGATAGCCTATTTTAACAGGAATGGTCACATTAAAATTAGCTTCTGAAATTTTATCTAAATCATTCATTCTAAAAAAGTTTATATTTTACATAGAGCTTTTGAAGCCTGAAGAAAATATTTCAGAAAAAGGTACGCATTTCAGTATAGTCAACAGAAACGCGAAATGATAATTTTTTGCTAATTCCAGAAATTAAGAAAACCGGGAAACAGATTAGTATAACTGAACCAAACAAAAACCTTTCATTAGAATGAAAGGTTTTGTGACTGGCAATTCAACAGTAAAGTTCAGGTGTAACAATGCTATCTTTATACCCTACATATGAAATAAGCATCTAAACCATCCTAGCCTACTGGAAAATTTATCCTACCCCTAATATAGTGAGAAGAAGAACTCCAGAAAATACCTAAAAAGTGGTATTTTGTTTTCCAGCAATTCCTTAAGAATGCACAATCCGTCTACTAATTTTTCTGGTTTTAACCTATTTACACAATGAGAAAAATACATGACCTTAAATATTAATTTCAAAAATTTATAGTCATGAAATCTCTGATCAAAAAGGAATCAATTAAACTACTGCTCATTGTACCTCTTATGCTAATTTCATTGACGATAAACGCTCAGGACATTAGTTCTTATGAAAAGGCCAAAGCCG
The DNA here is from genome assembly GCF_022410465.1 of Christiangramia crocea. Taxonomy (GTDB): domain Bacteria; phylum Bacteroidota; class Bacteroidia; order Flavobacteriales; family Flavobacteriaceae; genus Christiangramia; species Christiangramia crocea. The sequence goes on from NZ_JAJSON010000020.1 coordinate 160,060, forward strand.
AAATTGAAGAAGAATTCGGGATGTTTCCTGAAATGTTTGAAGTATTCCCCGACCATGCCCTGGCCGGTGCCTGGGAAAATTTTAAAATGCTGAACAGCCCGGAAAGTAAGATTCCACCCAAATACCGGGAATTACTACAGCTCGCGGTGGCCTCACAGATCCCCTGCAACTACTGTATATATTATCACACTGCCGCCGCTAAGGCTCATGGTGCCACAGATGAAGAAATTCAGGAAGCAGTTGCCCAGGGAGCCCAAACCCGGCATTGGAGTATGATATTACAGGGAAATCAGGTGGATTTTGAGGAATTCAAGGATGAATTCAATGCAATGATGAAGCATATGGCTTCAAAGTCTAAATAGGGATCTCATCAAGAAAGGATCAGTTCTGCTGGTCCTTTTTCGTTCGATTCTATATAGCTCATTTGTTTTTAAAATGTTTAAATACAATCAACAATACTATAAGTGCTACCACCAGGATTGTAATAAGGCCTATCAATTCTAAATTTTCCATTATTGGGAATTTATCATGAATCTATTCCAAAAAAACACTGTCTAGAACAATTCACTATCAATTTATGAAAATAAGCTTTAAAAAATAAAAAAGGGCCGATGCCCTACACTATCGACCCTTCAAATCCTTAACCAAAGAAGGAATCAAATATATTTTTATTTGTGGTTGGTAGTTAGCTGTATAGCATTAAATATTAGCTCTATGAAACGATTCCTTTCCCAGGAGAATGTCTTAATTCCCCAAAAATCTTTTGATCCTCAAAACACCAGTTTAATCCGTTCGCATCCCTTCCCTTTTCTTTTCGGAAAGACTAAGACCATTAAATTTTAATAAATTTTAATAAAAACCAGTAAAGGCCATTATTTTAGTAATAATTTAGTCATATTGCTGACATATCAACAAAACATATCTTATGAAATCAGATGTTTTATCAGACTCACAGGTACTTTTTCAACCTGATCCTGAAGAATTAACAGATATAATCCTTGCTAATAATGAAGGCCAGCTGACCAATTCGGGAAGTATTGCCATTAATACCGGTAAATATACAGGAAGATCTCCAAAGGACAGGTTTATTGTTAAAGATGAGATCACTGATGAAAAAGTGGACTGGGGTAATATAAATCAACCTATTCAACCCGAATATTTTACCAAACTTAAAGATGATGTATTGCAATATCTCAAAGGGAAAAAGATCTTTAAAAGATATGCATATGCCGGAGCCCTTAATGAGTATCGCTTAAACCTGGAGGTAATTACCGAATATTCCTGGTCTAATCTGTTCGCATACAACATGTTTTTGAGGCCTGAAGCATCAGAACTTGAAAATTTCCAAAAGGAATGGACAGTTATTGATGCACCCGGATTTATGGCAGACCCTGAAGTCCACGGAACGAGGCAGTCTAATTTTGCCATTCTAAATTTTAAGGAGAAAACGGTTCTTATTGGAGGTACGGGATATACGGGGGAGATCAAAAAAGGAATTTTTTCAGCTCTTAATTTTATACTTCCCGTACAACACAATGTACTTCCCATGCACTGTTCAGCAAATGTAGGCGGAGATGGCGATACCGCGATTTTCTTCGGTCTCTCGGGAACGGGAAAGACCACTCTTTCTGCAGATCCCAATCGAAAATTGATTGGGGATGATGAACATGGCTGGACTCCAGATGATAAGATTTTCAATTTTGAAGGAGGCTGCTATGCAAAGGTCATCAACCTGAAAGAGGAATCGGAACCGGATATCTTTAAGGCGATCAAAAAAGGAGCCCTCCTTGAAAATGTGATCATTAAAAACGGGGAAGTAGATTATACTGACACTTCCATCACACAGAATACACGGGTTAGTTATCCCATAGATCATATAAAGAACATTCAGGTTCCTTCGATAGGCAGTAATCCGAAAAATATATTTTTCCTCACTGCTGATGCATTTGGAGTATTACCTCCTGTCTCCAAGCTTACTTCCAGCCAGGCAGCATATCATTTCATTTCCGGGTACACTTCAAAGATTGCGGGTACCGAAGCGGGAATTACGGAACCAGTTCCATCTTTTTCAGCCTGTTTTGGAGCACCATTCATGCCCTTACATCCAACGGTATATGCCGAGATGCTCAGTGAAAAGATTGATAAAAGCGGGGCGAATGTCTGGCTTATCAATACCGGCTGGACCGGAGGAGCATATGGAGTTGGAGAACGAATAAAGCTGAAATACACCAGGGCTATGGTAAATGCGATTTTAGAAGGAAAACTTGACACCCGGTATTCCTATGAAAAATACCACATACATTCAGTCTTTGGGGTGGCTCAACCAAGAACCTGCCCGGGTGTACCCGATAAGGTATTAAGTCCCAGGGCAACCTGGAATGACGATAAGGCCTACTATACAGAAGCTTTCAAACTTTCAAATGCTTTCAGGAAAAATTTTGAAAAATTCGAATCCTACGCAAATGAGGATATAAGAAGAGGCGGCCCCCAGCGATTCGACTTTTAACTTATCTGCAAATATTGTTGATATACTGATCGTCCAGTACGAAGATCTTTTCATAATCAACTAAAAATCTGCCGGTGGTGAACTGACATTTAAAACTCAGTTCATCACCTTCATCAATATAATGAAAGTCTGTATTAGGCACGTCAGTTGGCTGGCAGCTTATTGGTTTGGAGAAATCCTCAAGCCGGTTCTTTGCTATCGCGTTTATCTCACTCTTAAGTTCATCTATCAGTTTTTCTGAATCGATCTTTTTCAGAAGTGATTCTTCAGGCAGAAATTCAATATCCCTGCCAATAGCTTTCCCCTTCCTGTTTATCAAAGTACTGTCTATTGAGAATTCATTCCTGAAAAAGGTATGTACATAAGCGATCTTCACGAAGTTATCATCACTGGCAAAATCTGAATTATTATAAGATTCCCTGATCCTGGTTCTGTTATCGGCCATTAAAAATGAATCTATGGGAAACTCCCTCTTATCATACCATATTTCATGTAGCTGATACTCATAGCCCTCAAAATTTTTCCCATCATCACTACTTTCATCCATGCACCTGGCATACATCACAGCATCCTTCGCTACATAATGAAACCCGTTCCTTTCCCTGAAAAACGGGATCTTATATTCATTCTTTAAAGTCCACTTTCCCTGATATTTATAACATGGGTAATTACAGTCAGCCGGAAGTTCCTTAAGTTTTACATACGGCATGATATATTTATTCTCAAAACTCCATTTTAACATCTCATATCGGGGCGATTCCTTAGTGATCAGATTTTTACCGGTGTCTCTGGAATATAAGAATAACAAATAAGCCAGTAGAATAATAAATGCCAGCCCGAGAATATAAATAATCCAGTTTCTTTCAGCCCGGACACTGCCATTTTCCGGAGATCGATGTTCTTTTTGAAGCCTGTCTTCATTTAACAAACGGTTAACATTCCTTAAGGCTCTTTTAAATTCACCTTCAGAAGCAGTATTGTTGATCAACCTGGAAAATTGTGAATCACTATAACATAGGTCCCTTGCAATTCTTGAATTGCTGGTAGATTCAAACTTATTCTTCCCAGAATCAAACTGACCATACTTAGTCTCAAGCTTTGAAACAAATTCTTTATGATAAGGGGTAGTATTTTCCTGGTTCATTTTAGGCTTTAATCAATAAAATTCGGTAAAAATCATTAAAAATTATTAAAGTGACAATTATATGGTTATCATTTTATATAATTGCTAACAAACGTTACAGTTTTTTAAGGTTATAATAACAGATCCTAAAGGTACAATTAATTAACCAGTACTTTAAAAAAACCAATTCCAATGAAATATTTATTTACTAAATCTTTTTTGCTCTTACTCTTTTGCTTTTCTCAGGTTGCGTTTAGTCAGCAACAGGTTTCAGGAACTGTTAAAGATCAATATGGCATGCCACTCGCCGGAGTAACGGTTTTAGAAACCGATACCCAAAACGGAACAGCGACCGATTTTGATGGCAAATTTACGATATCGATTTCGAATGAAGATGCTTCGCTAACATTTAGCTATCTCGGCTTTAAAAGAAAAGTGGTTAGCGTTGGGGATGACACTAATATAGATGTTGTTCTGGAAGAAGATGTGGAGTCGCTGGAAAGCGTAGTGATCAACTCTCTTGGCTTTAAAGAAAAACGAGATGAGTTAGGTTATGCCAGTTCCACAGTAGATGGAGAAACCGTAAGCGAATCAGGTGAAAGCACCTTATTAAATGGGCTATCCGGTAAATCTTCCGGAGTAAGGATCTCCCGAAATTCAGGGGATCCCGGAGCTGGCGCCTATATTCAGATCAGAGGTTTATCCTCTATAACCCGAAACAGTCAGCCACTTATTGTAGTTGATGGAGTACCAATTAGTAATGATGTACGGGGAAATTCTGAAAGCAGCGGGGTTAGCCAGGAATCCAGGCTAAACGATATTAACCCGAACGATATTGCATCAATTTCAGTATTAAAAGGTGCTTCAGCGGCTGCCTTATGGGGTACACAGGCGCTTGGTGGAGTTGTGATCATTACCACTAAAGATGGTAGTTATAACCAGGGCCTTCAGATAAATTATTCCACTACTTTTTCTTATGATGTGATCAATCAGAAGTATCCATTACAGAATGAATACGGACAGGGTGATGGTGGAGTTTATGACCAGCGCGCGAGGGATTCATATGGAGACCTCATTGCCGATCGCCCCGGTGGCCAGGATGACTTTGACACTTCAGGAGAATTCTATGAAGACCAGGATGGGCGTATCTATTACCCTATCATAAACAAGAATTCACAGCAAACTTATGATGATTCAAATTTCGACCAGGTATTCGACAATGGTTATTTCTGGGAAAATAATATTAGCCTTAGTGGAGGAAGCGCAAAAAGTTCAGTTTTCTTCAGTATAAGTGATCTTGATCAACAGGGTATTATTAAAAATAATTCTGATTACAGAAGAACTACAACGCGTTTAAACGCGAAACATAAATTTAATGAGGTATTGAGTCTGGACTTTAGTTCAACTTATGCCCGAACAAACTCCAACAGAATTAGAAAAGGTGCAAGTTCTTCAGGCTTATATCTAGGACTGTTAAGGAACCCTACAGATTTTGATATATCCGGATATAGAGGAAATTACTATTCCGGGCCTGATGCCTCACCTGTTTCAGACAGACAAAGATCTTATCGTGAACCCTTGGGAGCCGATGGATCACCGACTTATAACAACCCATTATGGACCATAAATGAACAGGAAAATGAAGCAAAGGTAGACCGTTTTATCACAAATTTTGAGCTTACCGCTGAACCAATGAGTTGGCTTGACCTTATCGCTAGAGTTGGTCTTGATCATTACACTGAAGAACGAGATGAATTCTTTACCCCCGGATCTGCTGCTGGTGCCTTTCGTTCAGGCCTTATAGATAATTCTATCGCCAAGAATACCATCTTCAATATGGACTATATCGCCAAATCTCAGTTCAACGTAAGTGATAATTTTGGTGGTATTTTCCTTGCCGGATTCAACTATAATTCAAAATCAAGAAGTGTTGAGGGAGCATCCGCAAGAAATTTCATTCAGTTTGTAGATGTAGACAGCGGAATTCGCGATATAGACAATGCATTGCCTGAAAACAGATCGGTTACAAGTTCTGAAGGCCATGAAAGGACTGCCGCGGTCTATTCCTCATTGTCCCTGAACGCTCTTGAGATGTTATACTTCACAGGAACTATCAGGGTAGAATCAGCCTCTACCTTCGGGAATAATGTAGATAATACTTTCGCTTTTCCATCGGCCTCCCTGGCATGGCAGTTCACCAAGCTTCTGGACATCAATGACGATGTACTTTCATTCGGTAAATTAAGAGCTTCTTATGGTGAGGTTGGGGTGCAACCCTCTCGTTATAATACTTCCAATATATTTGTTTCACCTTCATTTGGCGATAGTCTTGGTGGTGACCTCGATTTGACCCTATTCGGAAATGGAGCGTTCATTCCAGCTGCTGGTAGAGGAAATACCGCACTAAGACCTGAAAGAAAAAAAGAAGTTGAATTTGGAGTAGATCTTAGATTCCTTCAGGATAAACTTCGATTTAGTGTTACTTATTTCGATAATAAAACTGAGGACGTCCTTTTAGATTTTCCTTTACCAAACTCAACCGGTTACAGTTCCATTTATGCTAACGGAGCAGAAATTGAGAATAAAGGGCTCGAGTTAGATTTAGGATATCAAATAATCCTGACAGATGATTTCTCATGGAGCATTAACTCAAATTTCACCACTGTAGAGAATAAAGTTACCGACCTAGTTGGTATAGAATCATTCGATTTAGGAGGCCTGGCAGCAGTTTCTTCTAGAGCGGTTAAAGGCGAGCCACTAGGTGTACTTTGGGGTTCGAGAGTTTTAAGGGATGAAGAAGGTAATTATGCTTTAGATGAAAATGGATTTCCTATACAAGATCAGGAAGTAGGTGTGATTGGGGATCCCAATCCAGATTGGCAGGGAGCATTGTCTACTTCTATTAAATACAAAAACTTTAGACTTTCAGCATTGCTGGAAACCTATCAGGGAGCCGATATTTTCGCTGGAACAAAATCTGTACTTCGTGATCTGGGTAGATGGTACGATACAGCTAACAGAGTTACTGCTGAACGAAATTATGTGACTTCAGCAGGTAATGTGATCAATATAGGTGAAACCTTCCGTGGAAATATTCAGGATTTTGGTGGAGGACCTGTAGCACTTACCGAATCATGGTATAATGGTGAAGGAGGATTTTTTGGTGGAGGGACTGATGAACTTTATATTGAAGATGGTTCCTGGACAAGGCTTCGTGAATTAAGTCTGGGTTATTTATGGGATTCCCAATGGCTGAAAAATACAACCAAATTACAGTCGATTGAATTTACAGTAACAGGAAGAAACCTGTTCTTATGGACACAGTTTGAAGGTAATGATCCAGATACCAACCTTTCCGGGATTAGTGCAGCTCGTGGTATTGACTATTTCAACAACCCGGCAACAAAATCATATCTGGTAAATCTTAACGTAAAATTTTAAAACTATCAACAACATGAAACGAATTATAATTTTAATACTTGTTGTAAGCTTTCAGCTCTCGTGTAGCGACCTGGTAGATGGCATTAATGACGACCCTAATAATATTACAGAAAGTACATTTGGTAGTATCCTAACAGGTGCTGAAGTTGGAAATCTTCTTGTGCAGAGTGGGGAAACAGCAAGAAGGTCTGCCCTTTTTGCCGGACAATACACAGGATTAGACCGCCAGCACCTGAGTTTAACACAATACAATGTAACTACCAGTACTTTTGATGCTTTATGGTATGATCTCTATGTAAATGCATATAGAAATGCAGTTGTTGCTGAAACTGTTGCGATAGATGATAATATTGGTCCTGTAAGCCTTGGAATTACCCAGGTTTTAAAGGCATATATTATTGGGACTGCAGCTTCACTTTATGGAGATGTTCCTTATGATGAAGCTGGCGATATTGAGAATACGAATCCTGCTTATGAAGATCAGCCTGCCGTATTTCAGAAAATCCAGGATCGCCTGGATGAAGCTATCTCAAATTTACAAATAGGTGGAGGGCGACCTGTTGGAGGATCTGATATTTATTATGATGGTGCCCCAAATAAGTGGATCGAATCCGCCTATACTCTAAAGGCAAGATTTTATTTAGTTACAAAACAATACGATTTAGCCTATCAGGCTGCACAAAATGGAATAAGTTCTATGGAGAACAGCATGTACGCTCCACACGGTACAGCGGTTCAAAATTCAAATTTAAATTATCAGTTATTTGCTGTCGCAGTTAGACAGGCCGATGTGGTAGTTTCTGATTTTATGACCAGTTTGGTGCAACCCGGATCGGAAAACCCAATGCCCGAAAATTATCGCGGAAATAGTAAAACCGACGAAACAGCGAGATTTAACTATCTCTTCAATATTACCAGCGTAGGAGTTCAGCCGAATACTGAAGATGGTTTTGCGGCGCAAACAGCTCCTGCCCCACTTGTAACCTATCAGGAAAATTTACTGATCCTGGCTGAAGCCGGATTACGTTCCCAGGGTTTTGATGCAGGATTGAATGCACTCAACAATTTCAGGGCATTTATGGATGCAGGAGGATATTTAATGAATATAGACGCTGCTAACCTTAATTATGAAGCTTATGCTGCTGCGGACTTCGCTCCGGGAGGTATTGAGAATCAAGATGGGTTATCTCAGGAAGATGCCTTGCTAAGAGAAATTCTGGAAGAAAGATATGTTACACTTTTCGGACTTATTGAACCATTCAATGACATGCGAAGAACTCTTAATGAAAGTAACGTAAGGGTTCCGGTAGAGCCTAATACAGGTAACCAGTTGCCTCAGCGTTTTCTAATCCCCCAAACTGAAATAGACAGGAATGAGAATGTTCCAAACCCAATTCCAGACTTTTTTGAACCTACAGATATCAATTCATGATAATGACAGAAATGAAGAGAAATAATGCCCGACGTTTACTGCGTCTATCTATCATATTACTTTTTCTTCCGGCTGTATTGTTCAGCCAGGAAGAGCAGGCAGAGAAAGTTCTGTTTGTTGGAAATAGTTTCACCTATTTCTGGAACATGCCCCAAATGGTAGAAGCTATGGCAAAAGATCAGGATGTAAAGCTGCAAACCTCACAATCCACTGTGGGGGGCAGCAACCTGGAACAGCACTGGAAAGAAGAAAAGGAAACGAATACCCGGATTATTCTTGAAGAAGAAAGCTGGGACTATGTGGTGCTTCAAGATCATAGTATGAGTACCATAGATGCACCTGAAAGGTTTACTACTTATGCCACCAAGCTCATTGAGCTTGTAAAGGAAAAAGATGCCACTCCCCTGCTTTCAATGACCTGGGCTTATGATTCCAATCCGTTAATGCAGGAAACTATTGGCACTTCCTATATAAAACTTGGAAAAGAGACCGGTGTGAACGTAGTTCCCGTGGGAACCATTTTCATGCAGGCTCAAAAAGCGAGGCCAGACCTTAAGATGTACTTTGATGATAAACATCCTTCATCCGACGGGTCTTACCTGATAGCTCTCATTTACTATAAATATCTCACAGGTAGATCTGTAAAAGATATTCCGAACCGATTAAAAACCACAGATTCTGATGGAGACCTATTGTATCTCAATTTCGTTCTCCCAGAAACCGGTGTTTTTCTAAGACAACTGGTGGAAGATTTTGATATGGAATCATTTAAAAAGGCACATTAATGAAGGCTCGGAAAAACATTTTTTTAGCACTCGGCCCGGTATTATTCATTGTATTACAAAGCATTGGAGGACCCGAAGGAATGCCAGATGCTGCTTATGATGTATTATCAGCAACCATCTGGATCGCATTATGGTGGGTGACAGAAGCAGTACCTATCGCCGTAACTGCATTACTCCCCATTGTTTTATTCCCGTTAACGGGAGCCCTTGATCTTTCTACGACAACCGCTTCCTACGGGCATAAATATATTTTTCTTTATATGGGAGGATTTATGCTTGCGATCGCGATTGAAAAATGGAATCTCCATAAGCGTATTGCATTGCATATCATAAATCTAATAGGCACTAATGTAAAGAATATCATTCTTGGCTTTATGGTGGCCACGGCATTCCTTTCCATGTGGATATCGAATACCGCGACATCTGTAATGATGCTTCCCATAGGGATGTCTATCGTTTCACAGCTTAAGGATAATCCGGCTACCAAAGAAGATGAGAACAGGGTCTTTGGAAAAGCTTTAATGCTGAGCATTGCATACAGTGCATCAATAGGAGGTGTTGCAACCCTCATAGGAACACCTCCAAACCTGGTCTTTGCCGGCTACATACAGGAGATATACAATATAGATATCACTTTTTTCCAGTGGTTAAAATTTGGGCTGCCCATATCTGTATTATTACTTATCATCTCCTGGTACTATATAACCCATATAGCATTCAGTTTTAAACAGAAGGAATTCCCCGGCGGGAAACAGGAAATTCAAAAATTTATTGCTGAATTGGGTCCAATGAAACGGGAAGAGAAGATCGTAATGAGCATTTTCATTATAACGGCATTCTGCTGGATCACCCGTTCATTTATCCTGGAAAAATTCCTTCCGGGAATAGACGACACCATTATAGCGATGATCGCAGGGATAAGCCTTTTCACCATAAGTTCTGGAGGGGAAGGAAAAAGGATCATTAAATGGAAGGAAGCCGTAAAAATGCCATGGGGGATTATTCTCCTGTTTGGCGGAGGTATGGCACTTGCTTCAGGATTTGAAGTTACAGGACTGGCCGAATGGTTTGGCCTACAGATGACATTACTCCAGACTTTACCGCTACTGCTCCTGGTATTGATCGTAATTTTCAGTGTTAATTTCATTACTGAGCTTACATCTAATCTGGCGACCACAGCAATGCTTTTGCCAATCCTGGCCCCTATCGCATTAAAACTAGACCTGAATCCATATATGTTACTGGTCGCAACAACGGTAGCAGCATCATGTGCTTTTATGTTACCGGTGGCCACCCCGCCAAATGCAGTGGTTTTTGGCTCGGGATATTTAAGAATCCCAGACATGGTGAGAACAGGTATCTGGATGAACCTGATCTCAATCCTTATACTAACGGCAATGGTCTACTTAATGCTACCAATCCTCTGGGATTTTGATCCTTTTGGATTCAGTGAAGAATTTGTACTAAAACAACCATAAAATAGAATAACTCTCTAAAACATTAAATAATGGAAACTATTATAAAATCTAAAACGAGAGCACTTTTGAGTTCATGTGTCTTTATCTTCATCTTGCTGGCTTTCTCAGCCTGTTCCAATGATGATGACATAGCTGTTAAAGATGACGGAGTTCTTAGGCTGCTAAAACAGAATATAGGAGAAGATGACCTCATGGATGGTGCTGAGAATATTCCCGTGGAATCTTCTTTAACCCTGGTATTCTCCCACAGTTTGAATACCGAAGCGCTGAGTTCAGCACTACAGGTGAACGCTGAAGGAGGAAACGCCGACTACAGCCTGGAATTTTCAAATTCTAATTCAACAATAAAAATTACTCCAAATACGAGATTTGATTATGAAACAAGTTATACTATAAACATTCCGGAAGGAGTATACGGGGCTGAAGGAGAAGCTCTAAAAGAACCGGTAAATATCAATTTCAGAACCGCAGCTTATGTACCTCCTGTTATTAAGCTTTCTTCTGACGCCGATAAAGTAAAGGAAAGTGCAGAGACCATAACGATCACTGCTGAACTTGATAAGGATACTGATGAAGATGTCACGGTAGACCTCGATTTCGCAGGAACAGCCACTTTGGATACAGATTATTCTGTAAGTAGTACGGAACTGGTGATCCCTGCGGGTGAACTTTCTGCCACTTTTGAGCTTACTACCACCCCAGATCAGGAAAATGATGACAACGAATCCGTGATCATAAGCGTAGCATCCATAGAGAATGCAACCGATAATGATAATACACAGGTTCAGATCAATATTACTGAAGAATTACCGCCGCTTTCACTTAAAGGTGTGATGGCACTTACCTGGGATGGTTCAGACACTAACGACGGTAAAGCAGTTCATGTGGTGGCCAATGCAGATATTGCAGATCTTAGTATCTACAGTATTGGAGTCGCGAATAATGGTCTTGGCACCGACGGACCTGAATATACCTTCCCGGCGATCTCACTTTCTGAAGGGGACAACGTTCTTGTTGCCCGTAATCCGGAAGCATTATCAGCGTATTTCGAAAATTGTACTGATGAATTTGCAGTAATACTTGAATCTAACAATTCAATTAGCCAGAACGGAGATGACGCGATAGAACTTTATAATGGGGATACCATCATTGAAGTATATGGAGATTCAGATGTTGACGGGACTGGTTTAGAATGGGAGTATTCAGGCTCATGGGCTTATAAGATAGGCAGAGAATGGACTTACGGTGGTGTTGACTGCAGCGTTGGAAGTACTCTTAACAGCCAGTCATCCTGTCCATATCCAATTTGTAAAGAAGCTCTTGAGCTTAAAGGAGTACTGGCCATTCTTTGGGATGGTAGTGGTACAAACGGTGGAAAAGCCGTCCATTTTAAAGCAAATAAGGATATTGAAGACCTTAGTATCTACGGTGTAGGTATCACCAACAATGGCGGTGGAACCGATGGAGTGGAATACGTATTCCCTCAAATGGCTGTAGAAGAAGGTGATGACATCCTGCTCGCCAGAGAGCCGGGTACCATAGCAGCCTATTTTGGCGGATGTATAGATGATTTTGAACATGTACTGGAGTCAGACTCCATGAATCAGAATGGAGATGACGGTGTTGAGCTTTTCAATGGCGAGGCCGTGGTTGAAACCTATGGTGATGCCAATGTTGACGGAACAGGTGAATTCTGGGAATACTCAGGATCCTGGGCCTATAAGATCAATGGTGAATGGACCGTTGGCGGGGTAGACTGCGCCGCTGGTTCTACCACCACTCAAAATTCCAGTTGCGTATATCCAATTTGTGAATAGAATTAGTCATGAGCGGGAGTAAAAAAGCTCCCGCTCTTAAAAACCATTATGAAAAAATTAAACATATCATTTCAGATACTGGGATCATTATTAATAGCCTTTCTTTTTACAGGCTGCGATACTGACTCAGATCCTCCTAAAACTGAATTAACAATTAGTTCAGTAAGGATCAATGGCTCAAATCTGGGTAATGATATGTCAAATGTTCCTCTGGATGGAAGTATAGAGATCGCCTTCTCCAGCACCCTGAATTCTGAAGGATTTACAGAAGCATTTTCATTTTCAGATTTCCAGGGAGAAGCGATTTATGATATTTCTTTGACTAGTGCCGGATCAAAAGCGGTCATATCGTATACAGGACTCAACCCTAATTCACCTTATACCCTTTCAATTAATACGATGGCAATGGGAAGCAATGGGGAAGCATTGTCCACTCAGTTCTCCAGAAGTTTTACCACTACCGAAGCTGAAGAAACAAAGACTCCGTGCACTTCGGCTACGGAAGAGTGTATCCAGCAACTGGAAATTACTGAAGGCCTTTCTTTTCAGTTTTACAGTACATTCGAAATAGTTTCAGACAATAACTACGTGTGGGAGGAAATTGAAGAAGTAATTTTTTCAGTTCACGGGCAAAACAGGGATGCTGATAACTATTTTGGTTACATGACCAATGCGGTTGGTGCTACCGGGAAACTGGAAAACTCACTTGTTATTTCCCCTAATTTTAAAGAGGAAGCCAATGCCTCGTCTGGTGAATTATTCTGGGGGAGCAGCTGGAGAACAGGTGCCGATTCAGGAAATAGTGGAAACAACATTAGCTCATTTTCGGTTCTGGATATAATAATAGATTATCTAAGTGACCAGGAAAAATTTCCTAATCTGAAGAAGATCACTATTGCCGGGCATAGTTCCGGAGCAGCATTTGCTCAGCATTATGCCATAGTGAATACTTCAGAATCTAATCATCCCGATTATGAATTCCGGTATGTTGTGGCAAACAACCAGTATTTCTATTATCCCGACGGAAAGCGATATAATGAAAGCACCAGTGAATTCTATACCCCTACAGATTGTACGGGCTATAATTACTGGCCTTACGGATTTGAGTTCGCGCCGGCCTATGTAGACGGAATAACACAGGAAGATCTCCTGCAACTGCAAATATCCAGAAACACTGTTTATTTACTGGGAGCAAACGACACCCAAACCGAAGGAACCCTGAATACCACCGATTGTGCAGCAATTCTTTTAGGTTCAAACAGACTTGAACGTGGAAGGAATATCTTCACTTATTTTGAGACTTTCTATTCTGCTGAGAACAATCATCACAAGATCGAAGTTGAAGGTGTTGGCCATGATGCCAGCGCCATGTTCAGTTCGGATGAATTCAAACAATTTATCAGTTCTGATTAATATTTCAGACTTAGCTTTTTTAAAAGAGGTGTTCAGAATATGAATGCCTCTTTTAATTTCGCCAATATTAACTGCAGCCGGCGAATGAATCTTCCCTAAGTTAGGGTCCTGTAGATTTTTCTAATCCAGCCTGGGCTATGCATAAAAACAGCCGGGAAAACCCCATTATTTTAAATCGATTAACATAAATAAAACATTAGTTAACAGCTATTTATGAGGTAAAAACTGATTCACATCTTATCTTTATCACAGAAGATCTGATGTTTTTACAGAAAAAAGCACCACCTCCCGCTAAAATTATATACATCCATTAAACCCTACAAAAATGGAATTAATCACAATTAAAGAGTTCAACCTTCTTCCCGAGAACGAAAAAAAGGAGATCATTATTTATCATGGCGATATCATTGAATACAGAAGCGGATGGCAAAAAAATTTTGCTTTATATGCCGTTGAAAGATTCTTTGTGGAAGTGGAAATATCTGATGATGATGATATAATGAATTTTAAAGCCTTTCAAACCGGAGAGCTTCTCGATAAATATACCTTAGAACCAGGAATTTTAAAGTCTATTTTGCTTTCATAGTTATTATAATTCTAATTTAAATAATTATAAGAGTTGTAGTAAAAAAAGGGTATCCAGAAACTGAGTGCCCTGCATCTGGATGCTGTAATTTCAAGGATTAACAGTCTCTCACTTCAAACCCATTAATCTCGTTGTGAAATAAATGTGAATAAGAATTATCTTCACTACGATGCAAACAAGCCATTCCGTAGACACCTGGATTAAGATCCAAATCCAGTTTCTTAGAATCAGATGATTCATCCTCATCAAAGGAGACATAGTAGACTGGAGTTGGGTTTTCCATTTCCAAACCCTCATTTTCTCTTCTCTTGCCACCTTCTGTTCTTTTGAAAATTTTATTAAGTCACATGCCATCTTCCACCCTGTAAATCATACAATTATGATCTTCTAAAAATTTTAATTTTTGAAAAACACATTATTTTTTTATAACTTTTGATACTCCCTACTCGATTTATTTTCCTAATTATCAACTTAAAAATTATTAAAATGAAGAGATTATTTTTATTCCTATCCATTTCATTTTTCTGTTTTTCAGTGCTCAGTGCACAGGAGAATACTCAGCCGGAGAATGGCTATATTTTAACAGAGATATGGAAAGCGAAACCAGAATGGTACAAATTAACCACCGAGCAGAGAACAGATTTTTTTGAAAACAAGATCAATCCGGTGCTCATGCAAACACTTGAGAGTGGAGCCCAGATTATCGGGACCGCGATAAATAATAATACGGGTGGGGAACGAATGGATTACCAGTTTATGGCCGTCTGGAAATTTCCCAACAAAAAAAGTTCAGACCAACTGGAAAAGGCCGCAAAAGAGGCTGGGTTTCTCAAGTATTTTGACCAGGTAAATTTTAGCGGTAATATTATTCCTCCTCCTGCCCTGAATGAGCATATGGTTAAAATATCCAAATAGCAACCAGCTTAGATCCGGAAGGATAGAAGCTATCTAAACAAAAAAGCCACTCAGTTGAGTGGCTTTACTTTTAAAAACTGGACGTCAGACTATTTTATTATTAGTAGTCCGTGACCATTCATTTGAATTTCTGACTCCATTCTACAAAACCAGGTTCAATTTTTTCCAGTCTCATTACAAGCTCTTCATTATTATCGAGAGATTCTTTTCCTGCCGGAAATTCATTTTTAAGTAATCTTAAAAAATTCTCCCCCCTTTTATCAAATAAATCATTTGCCCGGCTTTCAAACATGGATTGATACCAGGCATAATCAGGAACGCCAACTCCGGCATATTTTTCATTAAAGGTATCTAAACCAGTATGAGTTGGATCATAGGCTTCCAGGATCACCCGGTTAGAAATATCCCAAACCTCTGCCAGGTGAGGATTGGTACGTCGTAAAAATGCATATGAAAAATAGTTGGCAACAAATTCATTTAACCAGTGATTGGTGTTATTGATGCCATAGGCGATCATGTAAGCATGACCTATTTCGTGAAAGCCGATAAGGTCCAGCATTTTAGCTGAAAAATTCTCATAGGAATAACCTAATTCAGAAATTTGAGACATTAATTCAGGAGACACCTCATCCTTTATTTCAAGCATAAAGTCATATACGGCTCCATCTGCCACAGAAGGAATAATGGCAATAGAGGGATTCCCGGCAGAATAAAACGGAAGCCCGTAGGGAACATCGGTATCCAAAGTCTCCCAGGCTTTTTGATCCAGTAAAGCAAGTCTGAAGTTGAGATCGGTTCCAAAGCTTTCTTTATAATATTCAAGGGCATCGGCCATTATGGGACCTAATTCTTTAGCTTTCTTCTCGGCATTCTCGGGATGATAGACCATTATTTCATACCTGGATGAATCAAGGTCTAAAGATCTGATCTTTTTTATAGGTTCGGTTCTTTTTTGAGCATTAGTGGTAAAAAATGATAGTACAAGAACACTTACAAGAAATGAGGTTTTTATTTTAAAATTCATATCGCACTGATTTGATTGGTCTTCAATCAATATATCGAATTTCAAATTTTGCTCCTAAAAGCCTCGGTGTAATAAGAGTTTTATCGATTAATTGTTAATTAAGAAATAAGAAAATTAAACTGAAAACCTGAGAATCATGGGATTAATTCTAAAAGGAAAGCCATATTATAAGAAAAAAAGCCACTCGTTTGAGTGGCTTTGCTTTTAGTAGCGAGTAAAATTGAAATATCGAACCAATTCTTCGAGGATTTAGCATCTATTTCGAAATTATAGAAATACACCTTACCCAATA
Source organism: Christiangramia crocea (assembly GCF_022410465.1). GTDB lineage: Bacteria > Bacteroidota > Bacteroidia > Flavobacteriales > Flavobacteriaceae > Christiangramia > Christiangramia crocea. The sequence goes on from NZ_JAJSON010000020.1 coordinate 176,872, forward strand.
AAAGAATTTACAACCTAACCAACCTAATGTAGGATGTGGATTCTGGGTCCTCACTCCTTATTATAAACTCTGTTTGTTCTACAGAATCAACCTGAAAGTAACTTACATTAGAGGTATAATAGTTATTAGTTAGGCGCAATGTTTTATTACTGGAATTGTAGAGTAAATAATAAGTAATATGATAATCTACCCATTCATTCCAACTGAAGTCATTAGGATTTCTATTCCTATATTCTGACGATACACTTTTTCCCGAAGCATCCATGATAAATTTAATTTCAGTACGACATTCTCCATCCCAACAACTATATTGATACAACCATGTACCTTCGTAATCAAATACTTCCTCAGAAACCTTAAGATTATATTCAACTTCATCTATAACTTCACCTCCTTCTCCTCTCACTGAAGCATGAATAACCTGTTTCTCTTCCTCTCCTGCAACAAATGTAACTTCAGCCATTCCATCTGAACTTACATTGGTAATTTCTGAATCAAGTGTTCCATCACCCTCGATTACTTCCCAATGTATTTTAGCCCCAACGGGGTATGTCTCTTCCTCTGGAGTAATATTTAACTCTGTACTTACATCTATTTTAAATTGCTCATCTTTTGCCAGAACCGTATCATCGATATCTGGATTTTCTACTAATTTGAAGCAGGGATATATTTCTCCATCGAGAACCTGGCGACAGATATCGATATTGTTGAGTAATGCCATGTCACCAAATTTCTTTCCCAATTTGTATGAAATTTCTACTTTTGAATAAGCATCCAAGAATCTAAGAGCATGACCAAGATATTTTTCTTTGTTGCTTGTCACAGCATCTGACATCCCACTAAAATACTCAGAGCACCTCGATAGCTCTAAAAGAGATGATTTTGAAAATTCATATAATTCAAATAAGAAAAATTTTACCGTCAATTCATCTTCTTGAAGTGCATTGATGTATATATCTATCAAACCACCAAATATATTTCCATCACAACTTTCTATGCTGGGTGCATATTGGTCTGATTTCACTCCGAATGCTGTAAATATATCATTGATTGATGTATAGAAGTTATAGAACGCAGCATCTATAGATAAAGAAGAGCTACCACGCATTGGTCCACCAAATTTCATTCGATATTTACCTTCATATCCTAAAGGTATTTCTAAATCCTCTGCTTTTTTAAATACCATACTGGTAGCAGAGCCATCATTCCAGAAATAATCCCAAACACTCTCTATAGATGGAAAACTTACTTGATTTCCGACCAACATAAGATTCCCAGTCAATGAGGTATTATCTTCATAGTCAAGAACCTCCAACCCCCAGGCAGCCGTAGTAGTTCCATCATTATTTACTAATAGATTACTATTTTCATAATTAATCTTTGGTTCAACTAAATAATCAACTTCCTGCACACGCATCATAGATTGTTGTTCATTTGCAGAAGAACTCGATAATAAACTCTTGAAAGAGGAAAGTACGGTTTCGTCTGTTAAAGGAGATTGATTATTTTTGGCAGCTACTTCTATAGCCTCAACAAGAGCTATAAATTGTTCCTTCTCTTTAACTTCATCCAATATTTTAGATAAATCACTAAAGCTGGTGTTCGCAGTCCATGGCATCATCCCAAAAATTACTTTGGCAGTAGTTTCTGCATTTATAGCTTGATTTTCATCTTCAACAAAAGAAGCGTAAAGCATATCTCCATTGTTGTTTTCAACGAACAGAACCTTCTTATCCATTGAAGTAACCCCTGCAATATAGTCTCCGTTTTCAGCAACCTCGTAATCATCAGCTACTCCAACTACTTTTAATTCCTCACCTTTAAGGTTTTCTCCTAAATCTACAGTACCAGTTATTTCGACAAGGTCATAATCAATATTAGGATTTTCAGAGGAACCAGGATTTTCGGTAGGGTCGGTTGGTGTATTATCTTCAGGTGAGTCCTTTGAGCAGCTGAGATTAAAAAGCAAAATCACAACTAACAACACTTTTAGCGAACGAAACATATTATAACTTTAGGTTAAGACGCCTCAAATATAAATGCTTACGCTTTTCAATGCCATACCCCTAAAAGGGTATTTGGTTCGATAATGGACTGAAAATAAAAAAGCCAATTATCTAATTAATAGATAATTGGCTTTGAAGTAGCGGGAACTGGACTCGAACCAGTGACCTTCGGGTTATGAGCCCGACGAGCTACCTACTGCTCTATCCCGCGATATTGGACGGCAAATATAAGACAGAAAAAAGGATTCTTCCAAACTTTTTTGAAATAAATTATTCAGTCACCCACCGAATGGCTTCAAGCCTGTCCTTTAACTCAAAAGACCTAACTTCTGTAGACACAAAAAAGTTGTCTATATCCATGAACCTACGCACCCATGCCAGGTCTGTTACCATAGCCAGCTTCTTAATCTGATTAGAATGGTCGAACTTGAACTTGATGTTTTCCAGGAGTAATTTCAACGGCACCTTATTATCTGGCATAATCTCACAGAAAAGATTGATGTAATTATGCTCCTTCAATTTTTCTTCAATAACTGCATGGATCTCCTCCAGATATTCACTGGTTATATTCCTGTCAACCATTATCCCTACCACGTGACCTGCTAATTCAAAACTAATTGCCATAACTAAACTAAAACTTTAAATTAGCAATTATTCATAAGTAATAATACGCGGAACCGAAAAATATTATTGTTCTATATCCCTGGCTTCAAATCCAACCAGTTCAGAATTTTCAAAGTTCACATGAAATTCGATAGGCCTGCAGCATACCTCGCAGTCTTCTATATAGGTCTGACTCGAAATCGAAGGGTCAAGAAGAACCGAGATCTCTTCCCAGCAATAAGGACATTGAAAAAAATGTTCATACATAATTACAACTCAACATTCAGTAACTGACCGGTTAACTGAAGCACTTGCAATTCTGCAAGCTTTGCATCATACTTTGCAAGATTAAGACTGGTCCTGGCATCAAGAAGGTTTATCTGTGCCTGCCTGAACTCTATGGAGGTGATCCTTCCCAGTTTATACTGTTCTTCAGACCGGTTAAAATTATCAAGGTTGGTTTCTACATTTTCCTGCTGAACATTCAAAATATAAAGTTTATTGCGGTAATTCCCCAGGGCATTTGCTATATCCCTGCTAACTTCACTTATCAACCGGCTTTTAATGATCTCCTGATTCTGATATCTGATCTTAGAGTTCTTAACCTGTACGCTGGTCCTCCCGCCATCAAAAATATCCCATCTAAGGCTCAGACCAGCCGCAAGGCCATCTGTTGTGGTAGTTGAACCGGGAAAGAATGCTGTAGCAGCACTTTGATTCCGGTTCCAGCCATAGGAACCGGTAAGCCCTAAAGTAGGCAGATAACCTGATTTACTAATCTTGATATCGTAATCGCTTATTTCAAGATCTTTTTCTATCTGAAGCAAGGAGACGTTGTTAAGTTCAGCCTGATCAACAAAACTCTCCAGCTCAAGTTCAGAGATAAAACTCACTGTAGTGTCTACCTGAAATTCATTCGCATTCACATCCCGGTTAAGCAACACGTTAAGATCTCTCTTGGTATTTCGAAATAACTGTTCGGCCTCTATAAGCGCAATACTATCGTTATTCACGTCTACCCTCGCATTCAATACAACCAGATTATTGGCCTGGCCATACTGAAACTGATATTTAGCTCTTGTAACCCTGTTCTGCGAGATCTCCAGGCTTTCTTCCAGCACACCTATATTTTCTGATAAACGGGCGACCTCATAATATACGCTCATGATCTGCAGGATTGTATTCTCAATGGTTTCCCTGGCTTGGAGCTGAGAAAGATCATATTGTTCCTTTAGACTTTGGTAATTATATAATCTTCCAAGACCATCAAATAGGGTGTAGTCCAGATTTATAGAAGCGTTATAACGAGTGTTCTCAATATCCTGCTGATCCACTACTTCTCTCCCATCTGGCTCTGTAAGCCGGTCGTTGATATCATAATTTGCACCTGCAATTCCACTAAGGCTGGGTAGATATCCGGAATTCCAGATGCTTTGATTATTTTCTGCTATTTCCACATCATTCCTCGCAAGCCTTATCCCGAAGTTTTCCTCCAGAGCCCTGGCAATGACTTCATCCTTGGTTAAGACCGGCTGCTGAGACCAGGAAGGACAGGAATAAAAAAGGCTAAAAACAAGAATTATTAGACTATGTAATACTTTCATGCGATGCTGATTCTTTTTTCTCTTTAATAGCTCTTTCCATTTCTTCTTTTGCAGGCTTTTCTCCCGTTCGTAACCAATATCCGCCAACTTTTATGCTATTGCTTATAGAAAGTAATAAAGGCAGCAGAAGTAAGGTTAGGATGGTAGCAACAGCAATTCCATACGATATGGATATTGCCATTGGTTTAAGGAATTGTGCCTGCCTGCTTTTTTCCAGTAATAATGGTGCTAACCCAGCTATAGTGGTAAGCGATGTAAGAAATATCGCCCTGAATCTTGACCTGCCTGCCTCATAAAGTGCTTTTTTGAAATCCATTCCTTCCCGTAGGAAGCTATTATATTTTCCAATAAGCACAAGACCATCATTCACCATAATTCCCACGAGAGCTATGATTCCAAGGGCTGAAAGCACATTAATTGGAAAATCATGAAGCCAGTGACCCCAGGCTACTCCAATAATACTAAAAGGGATCATGATCATTAGCAGGAACGGCTGACTATAACTTCTGAATGTAAAGGCAATAGTTGCATAGATCAGGAACAGAATAATAGGTATAACCTTGGCCGCAGAGCTGGATAGCTTGGAGGCTTCCCTGTTCTGCCCTTCATAGGAAACCGTTATACTCGGATATTTTTCAAGGAGTGGCGGAATCACATTTGCCCGCATATCTTCCAGTATCTCGGTAGAGCTCCCGTTTGGATCTTCCATATCTGCCGAAACACGAATCTCCCTCATCCCGTCCAGGTGACTGATGGATTCGGTTCCACGCACGATCTCATAATTGGCTATCTCATCAAAAGGCACTCTCTGGCCGGTAGGTGTAACGATTCGGAAATCGTCAAGATCATTGATAGAAGACCTGTTCTCCCTGTTATATCTTACCCAGACCCTGATCTCGTCCTGCCCACGCTGAAAACGTTGTGCCTGGGCTCCAAAGAATCCATTCCGGATCTGCCTCATAACCTCTCCAAGATCAAGACCCAGCGCATAGGCATTGTCTTTTAGCTGAACGTTGATCTCCTTGATCCCTTTTGGATCATTGTCGGTCACATCCTTTAACAGGGAATTATTCTCAAGATTTTGTTTTAACTCTTCCTTGGCAGCCTCAAGTTCTGCCATATTATTTCCTAAGAGGGATACCGAGATCGGGGAACCTCCAAAATTTCCTCCCGAGCCAAAAGTAAGGCTCTCCACACCATAAACGGGACCTACTTCATCTCTAATCGCATTGGTGATCTCAGGAGAACCGAAATCTCTTTCTTCCCCGGGTAGTAAGTTTACCTGTAAGGAAGCCTTATTATTTCCGGGGCCAACTCTTTTTATTATATTTTCAACTACCTGTTTATTGCCGGTTTGTTTTTCCGTATATTCTTCATTTACCCTCCATGCAGCTGCTTCCACCATAGTGATAATGGAATCTGTCCTTTCGGGATTCACCCCTTCCGGCATCAACAGGTCTATGCTCACCCTGTCACTTGCAATACTGGGAAAGAGAGTAACCCTTATCCAGTTACCACCAATGGCTCCGATGGTAAGAATAAGTACTGCAGCAAGTATAGCAAACGCCATTACCTGTTGGGTAAGAATAAATCTTAATACCGGACTATATATCCTGTCCCTCATAAAGACCATTACCCGGTCTCCCAGAGCGTTTATTTTGCGCATATGCTGGAAGAATCTGGCCAGCCCTTTTTTAGGGCTACCATTCTCTTCCCTTTTTCTTAAGGCTTTTGAATGTGCTATGTGTGCGGGTAAAATAATAAGCGCCTCGACTAATGAGATGACCAGGGTTAAAATTACTACCGTAGAAACCTCTCCAAAAAATTCACCTATCCGGCTATCCAGGAAAAGGAAGGTCGCAAATGCGAGAACCGTGGTGATAATTGCCGAAAGGATGGGGGGCACTACTTCCATAGTACCATCAAGGGCCGCCTTTATCGGGCTTTTTCCCATTTCAGAATGCTGATAGATATTTTCAGAGATCACGATCCCGTCATCTACCAAAATTCCTATCACGATTATCATCCCGAATAAGGAAAGGACATTAATGGTCACTCCAAGCGAACCTGCGAAAATGAACATTCCAAGAAAAGCTACCGGAAGTCCGAATGCCACCCAGAAAGCCAGCCGTAAATTCAAAAAGAGAGAAAGAAAGAACAATACCAGCAAGATCCCCACAAATCCATTCTCCACCAGCAACTGTGTCCGTTGCCCCAGTGTAATGGAAGCATCGCTCACAACATTCAGCTGAACATTGCTGTTCTTCTGATTGAATTCCTCTATGTATTCATTTATCTTTTCAGCAGTGGAAAGAAGATCTTCGCTGTTAGTATTACTAATGGAAACATTCACTGCAACATTACCATTAAAATAAAGTGCATTTGGAGTCTCTGAGAACTGATCCCTTACCATGGCCACATCTCCCAGTTTTACGATCTCTCCTGCAGGATTCGATTTGAGCACGATATCATTCAAAGCATCGGCATAATATGCCCTGTTATTGGCACGAATAAGATAATCTTCCGCATCGGTCTTAATAGTCCCTCCTGTAGAAAGAATGTTGGAATTCCTTACGGCCTGTGCCACCTGTTCAAAAGTAAGGTTATAGGCCAAAAGGTCGTTCTGGCTTACAGCTATCTCTATCTCTTCCTGCGGAAAACCGGAAATTTCTATCTGGGAAACTCCGTCTAGTAACCTTAGGTCGTTCTCTATTTGCTGACTTATTCGCTTAAGAGTAGCAAGGGGAACATTCTCCCCGCTAACGGCAAAACTTATGGTCTCCCTTACAAATTCCTGTTTTGAAACCACAAGTGGCTCCATACCTCCCGGGAATGTAGGAACGCGGTCTACCGCATTCTTCACTTCGGTAAGCATGGCGTCTATATTCTCTCCTCTTTCAATCTCCACCGTAATGGAACCTCCGCTCTCTCTCGCTACTGAAGTCACCCGATCTATTCCTTCAAGCCCCTTCAGGTTATCCTCTATTTTAAGGATTATCCCTTCTTCTATTTCTTCAGGCGCTGAACCAGGATAGGCAATGCTGATATTGATGATTCTGGATTCCTGTAAAGGGAAAAATGAAGATTTCATATTCATCACCCCTATGACCCCAAAGATCACAAAGGCAATGATCACGACATTTACCGCGACCCCGAACTTTATAAAGTAATTGATAAGATTTCTCAAGATTGTTCCTTTTTAAGAAGGTCTTTCTGACCTTCAACCTTCACCAGCATTCCAGAATATGCTCCCGGCACATTTGCCGAAAGTATTCTTGTTCCATCTTCAAGACCCTTTATTACTACCGTATTGTTAGTGAAATACACCGGGTTCACATCTACCAGGTTAAGTGTACTGTCCTGAACCACAAAAACCCGGGATCTTTCTACCAGCAACTCCCTTGGGATCTCTATGGCGTTTTCTTCATCTTTGGCATCCAGTTTCGCCTCCAGATACATTCCTTCACTCAACTCAGGATTTTCTACACGAATGAACACCCGGATACTTTGAGTTTCCGGATTCACTTTTCCGTTGATCCTGCTTACAGTCCCTTCATAGGTTTCAGTGCCTTCCAGGTTTGCAAGTTCCACTTTCTTTCCTATTTCAAGAACATCACTGAATTTTTTTGCGATAGAAACCTCCAGCTCATAAACACTGGGATCTATATATTCTCCCAGTTTCTGTCCCGGTCTTATAAGAGTTCCCCTATTCACCAGGGCTTCAGTAAGTATACCATCATAGGGTGCAATTATACTATATTTTGAAAGTCGCTCTTCCAGATTTTTCACATTGTAGTATGCTGAAATTATTCCGCGGCCAGTAATGAAATACTGTTCCTGCTCCGTATCTGTCTCAGGAAGTGCAGGAACCGGTTTTGAGATATCAAAATTATTGAGATACTTCTCCCATTTCTGAAATGCATCAGGATAATCCAGTCTTAGATCTGGCATTAGAGAGGTTATATTATTATAAAGATCACTCTTCGCCGCCTGCACACTGGCGCGGTATTCTTCTGAATCTATACTCAGCAACACCTGGCCTTTGCGATATTCTTGCCCCGGACGGAAATCCTTACTGCTATATCTAAAAATGCCCTGTACTTCTGAATATAGTTCCATTCTGTGAAGGGCCGTAATATTCCCATTTGCGGGAACTACAATAGGTACGGTCCGATTCCTTACCGTATCTATAAATACACTCTTCACAGTTTTCGTGACGGGAGGTTTCTCCTTCACGTTACTGTCTATAATAAGTTTTGCGCCAAAAATGGCAACAATAATGAGCACAATGCCCAAAGCAGATAGAATGATCTTGCGTTTATCCATAATATCTATTAAGACTGAAATTTGTCCATATGGTTTAATTGTAAATTGAAATTCGATACATTTTTAACTCAATCCCTCCAGATCGAGCTGGAGTTCCTCCCACTCTTCCATGAGTTTCTCAAGTTTCTTTTTGGAAGCATTATAGTTATTGAGAAAATCGGGTTTAGTTACCGTATTCTCATAATTCTCTGCCAACTGTTTGTCTTTCGCCTTCAAATCTTTTTCGAGCTTTGTTATTTTGGCTTCCGTTTTACTCAGTCGGTTTTTTAATTTTTTTATTTCTTTTTGATCGGAAAAAGATCTTTTCTCGGCACTCTCATTTCGTGGCTTTGACGCTTTTACTTTCTCGCTCTTTTCCACTGCCCTCATATCCTGAAGTTTTCTCTGCTCCAGGTAATAATCTATATCGCCAAGATACTCTTTGATCTTATGATTCCTGAACTCATAGATCCTGCTTGTTAGATTCTGAAGAAAGTCCCGGTCGTGAGAAACGAGGATCAGGGTGCCTTCAAAATTCTTTAAAGCTTCCTTTAAGACGTTCTTTGATTTGATGTCTAAATGATTCGTGGGCTCATCCATTACCAGCACATTGAAGGGTTCCAGTAACATCTTGCATAATGCAAGTCTGTTCCTTTCACCTCCAGATAACACCTTCACTTTCTTTTCCACTTCATCTCCGCGGAAAAGGAAAGCTCCCAGCATATCCCTAACCTTTGTCCTGTTTCTTTCGTTCGCTGCATCTTCCATAGTTTCCAGTACGGTTTTCTTACCATCAAGATACTCAGCCTGATTTTGTGCGAAATATCCCAGCTGAACATTATGTCCAAGTTTCAATTTTCCCTGATGCTGAATTTCTCCAATGATGATCTTAGCCAGCGTGGTTTTCCCCTGCCCGTTCTGACCTACAAAAGCGATTTTGCTTTGCCTTTCGATCAGGAAGTTTACATCCCTGAGCACCTTCTTATCTCCATACGATTTTTCCAGGTGCTCCGCCTCAATCACCACCTTTCCCGGATTTAGGGATACAGGAAAGTTGACCGCCATCACCGCATTATCATCTTCATCCACCTCAATACGATCTATCTTCTCAAGTTTTTTAATGAGGGACTGAGCCATCGAAGCCTTGCTGGCCTTAGCGCGGAACTTATCTATAAGTTTCTCTGTGTTCTCGATCTCCTTTTGCTGATTTTTCTGTGCTGCCAACTGTTGGTCACGCAGTTCCTTTCTGAATTCAATAAATTCAGAATAAGGTTTACGGTAATCGTAGATACTTCCCAGGGAGATCTCTATACTGCGATTGGTAACATTATTGAGAAACATCTTATCATGCGATACCAGCATCACCGAACCGGGATAATTGTTAAGAAAACCTTCAAGCCAGATGATACTTTCAATATCAAGGTGATTAGTAGGCTCATCCAGCAGCAGAATATCATTGTTCTGGAGCAGTAATTTAGCAAGCTCTATCCTCATTCTCCATCCGCCGGAAAAGGTGTCTGTAGGCTTATCAAAATCTTCCCGTTCAAAACCAAGACCCTGAAGAACTTTTTCAGTCTCTCCCTCATAATTATAGCCGCCAATGATCTCATACTGATGAGTGATCTCACTAAGATCCTGAATCAACTGGTTATAAGATTCGCTTTCATAATCTGTACGGGTCGCCAGTTGCTCATTGATATGAGCCATCTTTTCTTCCAGCACCTTGATCTCTTCAAAGGCCTGGTGAGCTTCATCCACTACGGTCCTTCCTCTTTCAAAATCCAGATCTTGCTTTAAAAAGCCTATTTTAAGCTCTTTATCCTTGGCGATCTGTCCCGAATCATATTCCTGTTCCCCGGAAATAATCTTAAGTAAGGTGGATTTTCCGGCACCATTTTTTCCGATCAATCCCACTCTGTCCCCGGCTCCCAACCTAAAACTGATCTCATGGAAAAGATATTCTCCACCGAATGAAACTGAAAGATTATGAATATTAAGCATCTGTAACTTATATAACTTTATAATTCCTGCAAAGATGCTTAAATTTGCTATGCAAAAAAAATTAGATGAGCCTTCTTAAAGGAACCAAAATTTACAGCATTCTTACCGGCACCTGTCCCGTCTGTCACGAAGAAAGTATGTATATAGAATCAAACCCATACAAACTCAACCGGGTATATAAAATGCATGAACGCTGCTCGAACTGCGGCACTAAATATAAGATTGAACCTTCCTTTTTTTATGGGGCTATGTATGTAAGCTATGCTGTGGGAATAGCATTTGCAGTGGCCGCTTTCGTGATCTCATATGTATTCCTTGGCGCCAGTCTTATGGGTGCTTTTTTGTCCATTGTTGGCACTTTAATAGTGTTCATGCCGGTGATCATGCGTTTATCTAGAAATATCTGGATCAACATTTTTTTTAAATACAATAAAAACTCGGGAAAGAATTAATTCTTAGAATAATATTTTTGGGTAAACCGCTGAAGGTCGATTTCCAAATCCAGGGGCTTGCCATTTTCTATGTTTTCGATAAGCTCTACAGCCATATTAGGAGCTATAAGTACTCCCCGGCTTCCAAAGCCATTACAGCAATAAAGATTGGATATTTCGGGATGTTCTCCCACAAGGGGCCGACGATCAGCCACAGCCGGGCGAATCCCAGCTACCTGATCTACTACTTCAAAATCACATTTTATCAGTTCTTTCAACTGACCTATAAGGCGCTCTTTTGCCTTGGTAGTCGTTTCAGGAGTTTTATCACTATGGTCGTAGGTAGCACCCACCTTGTAAAGGTTATTTCCCAGTGGAAGCAAAAACACCGAAGACTTCACCGCGAAGTCGAGATTAAGATCTTCCGAGTAAATAGTGATATACTCGCCTTTATTTCCATTTAGAGGCAGGTAGTCAAAATACGGGTTTTTCTTTAGGCCATAGCCTTCACAAAAGACAATATTAGTAGTTTTAAGGCCTTTATAATCAAAATGATCCTTCTCTATCTTAAGAGCGGAATAGTCAAACCTTTCATCTTTAAATGTGCCTTTATCCTTAAGATAAGCACTATAACTATCCAGGAGATTTTCCGTATCGATATTCCCGGTATTCAATACCTTTCCCAGAGAATGATCAGCGATTAAGTTGGGGTTGGAATTCTTTTTTAAGTCGGGATCCAAAAAAGGGGATAAAGAGGATCTGTCTGCCGCCACAAACCATTCATTCCGTTCTTCAACCGAATGAAATCTTCGGTAAATATTCCAGTTATGAATAAGTCTTACATGAAGTTTCTGTTCCAGCTGCTCATAAAAAGGAATGGCTGATTTAATCTGTTCAGCGGCCTTCCAGGCTGGAGTGAATCTTTTCAGAATTACAGGATTGAAAATTCCTCCTGCCACATAGGAAGAGTTTTGAGAATTATCTTCATAAACAACAAACTTCTTATTCCTTTTCTCCAGTTCTTCTGAAATAGCGACACCGCTGAGTCCGAGACCAACAACTATATAATCCAACATGGGTTAAAGATATTAAGCCTGTTAGCTAATATCAAGAAATAGGAATAAAAAAAAGCGCTCGGAAAGGAGCGCCTTATATTTTATTAAAGCAAGTGGATTAATAACTCCACATATCCTGTTCAAAATTCCTGATCTGTTCTTTGATTCGTTGTGACTCGAGTAGCTGCATAAATGCATTATCCGCAATGTACTCGTCAATAGCACGGTCTCCCTGCACGTTATCTTCTTTATAGATGACACCGTCAAACCTTCTGGAATTCAACAAATGATCAAATGAAATGGTCTGCGAAGTATTACCTCCGGTGAATACCTTAGCATCGTGCAAAACCTCTCTGGCATCCGGATACCATACCCAGAACAATTCAACAAGATCGGTTTGCCCGGAATCTATAAAGTTAACATCGGGAGCTACCGGGGCAATCCCCAGCAAACGATATTTCAACTCAGCCAGACGCTTGTCGAAATACCAAAGGCCACGAATATGATATTCCGCAATATCAGCTGAACCAAGATCACGACGATCTATAAACTGTTCATCAACTTCTTCACCGGCATTGTATTGTTCAATACCAAGATCGGTTGTATCTACTTTGGAAAGTGTTGCTCTGATATCCTTCAAGGTTCTTTTTTCAGTGAAATAAGAATCAGCATAAATATTCTCGATCTTACCTTGTTTAATCGCGCTTACAAGAACATCATAAAGCGACCTCCTGTTTGTGCCTATATTATTGGTATCGATAGGATAATAAAGAGGGAAATTCACCCTTTCATCAAGATCGATGATCTCCCACACCCCTTTAGACCATAAGATATCGCGGTCACCCACATATCCATACTCCAAAGGCTTATCTTCTTTATCTACCAAGGCCTGAGCTTCCGATTTTTTCCCAATATCCTCAGGTTTATCGGCGTTCAGGATGTTTGCCTGACCGAAAGAAGACACACCTATCATCATCACAAATCCATATACGAAAAATTCTTTCAAGCTCATTTCTTTAAAATTTTAGTTTGTAAGCTCTATCACTACAGGGGCAACCTTCTTAAGCTTATAGCTTGAGTTCCCAGCAAGAGAAGCTTCAATATCATATATCTGAACAGACTCTCCACGACCAGCACGTCTAAGTGCAGCCTTAGCCCTGTCATCTAATCTACTACCATTCACAATGATGGTTGGCTGTCCCGGAACCTTGAACTTAAACCCGGTAACATTCAGATTGAGGTCAAAATCAAAATCCGGAAGGGAGGCTCCAACGCTGGCGATCTCAAGACTGTTTCTCTGCATAGACACCGCGCCGTCTTCTCCACGAATGGTTCCTACAGGTCGTGGAATATCTTTTACTCTAAAGGTCTTTCTGTCTGAAACAGTTTTTCCTCCAGGAAGATTACCACTAACACTAATGGTCACTTCTCTCGCCTGTAATGTAGTTACGTCCATCAAATAATTTCCGGTACCTCCCGCAGATCGTAAACCAGGAGCATTAGCACTTACATTGCTCACACCGGGAATAGAAATCGTCATAGGGTTTTGAACCCCGCGATAAACTACATTCATCTTATCTGCAGAAATAACTGCTGAATTCGGCAACGGTATCACGTTATAGGAATCAGAAATCGAAATACTTTTCAGGGAATCGTTCTCCATATACTGAAGCTCACCCGAAATCTTTTGCTCTCCAACATTCCCAGCAGGAAATTCAAGCATTACCTGACCGGCCTGAGTATTTTCAACTTTTTTGCCGTTTATCACCACATTTTCAAATTGAAGTGTGTTATCAAAACGTCCTAAAACCACTTTCCCTGTGAAGTTCTCTCCACTAAAGAAAGCAGGTTTACTCGGAATTACAATTGCTTCATAATTTTTTAAAGAAACATCACTTTGCAGCTGACCTGAAAGCATAGATGACAGGATTTCACTCTCTGTATTCTTAATATCAGCCTGTAACTGAGTAAGCTGAGTAATAGAAGCAACTAAAGGGAAACCTTCGAATCTGTATTTTAACCAAGGCACCTGGGCTCCTTCAACATTTTCAGGCTCTGTAGCAAATGTTTTATCGATGTTTACCTTACTCGCAATAGCAGGATAACTACTGCTAAGAATTTCAGAAACACTTTCTCTATACTGCTGAATATTGTTCAGGAATTCTTCACCTTTTGGCGAAATTCTACCGGATTGAAAGAACATTTCGTCCATTGCGGTAGATTGATCCATAGTCTCATAATCTTTTGGGTCATCTACGGAATTTTTCAATTCTGATTTGATACCTTCAATATACTCACTAAGATTCGTAGAAAGTTCATGAATTCTATCAGCATCTTCTTTTATAGAAGTATATTTTGCAGGTTGCTCTTCTACCTTGGTAGCCAGCCCTGCCATTAATGCGTTATTTCTTTCAGCATAATTTGCTGTAGACGCAGTCAATTTTTCATTCATAAGTCCAAAAGCGGTAAGTACCTCCTTGGACATATTTAATGCCATCATGGCGATGAAAACCAGATACATCAGGTTTATCATCTTCTGCCTTGGCGATTGTTTTCCGGATGCCATGTCTAATTAGTCTTTTTAATTAATAAAAACAGCTTAATTGATAGATTCAATTAGACTCTTGCTTTTCCGTTCATTGCAGTTAACATGCCACCATACACATTGTTCAGTGAAGCCATGTTATTTGCGAGTGAATCCATTTGTGCTTTAAGTTTACCCGCATTCTCGGCAACCTCCTGGTTAACCTCAGCCTGTCTGGCAGCAGATTCTACCTGGGCTTTATAGATATTGTTCAAAGTCTCCATTTGTGCAGCGGCAACGCTAAGTTCTTCACTGTATTTCTTTTGAGAGGCCATGGAATCTACAGTAGGGGCTATTCCTTTAGCGGCTCCTTCAAAATTTCTAATACTTTCTCCCAGAGAAGTCATCAGACTTGCATCAACCTTAGCCTCTTTCAGCATTTCATCCAGCTTTTTGGATAGCATTCCTTCTGCTTCTTTCTCTTCAGCAAGGGCCGTGCTTCGCCCCCTTGTTTCACCTCCCGCAAGTTCGGGGTATACAAGTGACCAGTCCACTTCATCATCTACAGGTTCAAATGCCGAATAAGCAAATACCAGGGCCTCTACGATTAGTCCTAATATTAACATTGGATTACCTCCTGGCCAGTGCATGATTTTAAAAAGGGCACCTAAAATAACTACAGATGCTCCCAAACCATACACCATATTGGTAAGTTTCTTTGTGGATCTTGAATTTGCCATAACTCTTAATGTTTAGATTTCTTGGTATAAATAGGTTTAAGTATACTAAAATAAATTAACGATTATCCTGGTTCAGGGTAACATCAGTTCCGAGATAGTCCTGGACAGTTCTAAAGCCAATATAACTTCTGGCTGAATCCATATATTCATAATCTCTGGAACTTACCTGAAGGAAATATGCAACATCCTTCCAGGAACCTCCTCTAACCACTTTTCTACGATCTTGTGGATTGTTAACGGTAGGGTTCATCGTAGACATATATTCATAGGAACCGGGATCGTATGAAGAATCGACCCATTCTGAAACGTTTCCGGCCATATTATACAGCCCGTAATCATTTGGATCATATGATTTAGCTTCCACAGTATAAAGTGCCTGATCAGCAGCATAATCACCCCGCAGAGGCTTAAAGTTTGCCATAAAACAACCACGGTCGTTCAGTGTATAAGGCCCTCCCCATGGATAAGAAGCTCCTTCCAGACCTCCTCTTGCAGCATATTCCCACTCACCTTCGGTTGGTAATCTATATGAGGGAACATTTGCATCACCCTTAACACGACGGAAGTCATTATGATATTTGGTTCTCCACTGTGTAAAGGCCCTTGCCTGTTTCCAGGAAACCCCCACAACGGGATAGTCGTCGAAAGCGCTATGCCAGAAATAATCGTTGTGCATAGGCTCATTATAAGAATAGTTAAAATCTTTGATCCACACGGTGGTATCGGGATAGACCGCTACTTCCTCATGTTTTATGAAATTGCTTCTATCGCCCTGAGTACGGGCCGCTGCCTGAATATCCATCCAGGAATATTTGAATTTAAGCTTTTTTACGTCGATGGTGCGCTGACCGTTATACACCTCATCCAAGGGAATGTACATCGAGTCCATCACTTCTGCATAATAAACATCAGGATAATCTTCTGTATCCCAAATAATATCTATGTCCTTATTAAGTTTTCTGGTTTCATAATCATCGGTTGGACCTCCCTGCCCGTATGTATTGAGCATATATTCCTGATACGGTGTAAGATTTTCAGGATCGGCATCTGCAAAAGCGAACTCCCCAATACCATCATCACCGGGGACAGCCCCCTGCATTTCGGCCATAATAGCCAGGTTAACCCTTACAATAGAGTCCCGAACATAATTAACAAACTGTCTGTATTCTGAATTTGTAATCTCCGTCTCATCCATATAGAATGAACGCACCGTCACCGTTTTTGGAGGCGCATTCTTCTGGCCGGCTATATCATCATCAGATTTACCCATGATGAAAGAACCACCGGGAATCAATGTCATACCATAAGGTTTCTCCGGATTCCACTTCTTCCCCTCCGCACCTACAAGCTGTCCACGATCGCCACCACCACAGCTCGAAAGCAAGGCCAGAACAGCAATGAGCGAAATATACTTCTTCATAATTATCTTAGGTTAAGACATTTTGATTTACGGCAGTAAACCTATCTAATTATTTTTTAAAAAACAATATTTCAGGTAAAAATACAGTAAATCAAGTTAATGCCTGAATACATTTTTAGACTTCGTTTTTTCTTTTGGCTTTATACCATCTTTCGGGAATTACCTGATTACAAGCTTCGAGATAATCCTCCTCGCTGCAAGGTAATAACGTATGCTTTTTTAATTTAGTATTTACATTTAACAAAAACGGAATTTCTATCCACCAGCGCCCACTCACAGGACTCTTAAAAAATACCAGCACCTCGTCATCTATAGGTACCTGATATCTTATAAACTCTTTTTTTGCCGAAATAGTATTTTCATTGGTACGATAATTTACGCCCTCTATAAAATACCATATAATTTGGGAAATAAGCGTATTTGCGAGGTTTCCCAGCATATCATTGAATTCGTAGATCCCAAATGAAGAGACCTTGTCGCTAATTCCGGCATACCTGGCAAGAGCACAAATCTCCCTTCCGTTAAAACCATTTGGAGACCTAAAATAATCTGTATTAGCCGAAGCCGAATCAATAGATCCCAGATCAAGTCCTACCAGATTCGCACTCCTGAATATAGGCTCCATCAACGAAAGATCTGAAGTAACTTCACCCAGTCTATAAGCTTCAAAAAACAGTCTTTCTACCAGCTCAATTTCTTCCTGGGAGTTGAAATAAGTTTGATAACCAACTGTAGTATAATTAAATAAATTATAAGGCTTATCGATTACGATTTTTCCTACATAAGATTCATTGCTGATCATCTTTTCGGCATCCCCGAGATCAAATTTTCTATCAATATTCACGAGGTTAACCATCTGATCCAGTTTATCATACGCCCTGTATTGTGCATAAACAAGATCCTGACTTCCCCCAAGAATAATTGGTATTACATCGTGTTTTATTAAACTTTCAACCAGATTCTGAACAGCAAAATAAGTATCTTCTACTGTTGCACCAGCCTCAATATCTCCAAGATCGGCCAGTTTTAGTCCCCAGTTACCGGGATACAACCTGTATAACTGACTTCTTAATTGATAAAAAACCGGAGCCTCGGTTTTACGCAGAGCTCTCCTGGTTTCTCTTATTCCAAAAATTGCAACGTTCACACCTTCCATATCAGGAAAGCCGGATCTCTCCGTATGAAGTCTCATCCGGGGCCCGATACACTGAGCATTTAAATGACTGATCTCCTCCAGCAGTTCATCGTCTACCGGACTAAGAAAATCAAACTCCATATATTATTTCTTTTTCGTAGTTTTTTTCTTTTTGGTACTTCTTTTGGCCGTGGTCTTCTTTTTAGTTTTGCTTTTCTTCTCAAGGATTTCCTTTACTTCCTCAAGGGTAAGCTCCTCAGCTTTTGTGGTCTTTGGCAGCTCTACTTTGGTTCTTCCTTTTATCACATTGAATCTTCCCCATCGTGCCTTCTCGACCCTGATACCTTCATCTTCCCAGTGATGTATAAGCTTATCACGTTCCTTTTTCAGTTTATCTTCAATGAGCTCTTCTATATCTTCTGCGGAAAGGTTATCAAAATCGTATTTTTTGTTTACGTTGATAAATATATTGTTCCACTTAAGATACGGGCCAAACCTTCCCACTCCTTTCTGAACGGGCATATTTTTATATTCGTATATAGGAGCATCTGCTTTTTCCTTCTCTTTTATAAGTTCCATAGCCCTGTCAAAATCAACGTTCAATGGATCCTCCCCTTTTTCCAGCGAAACAAATTTCTTACCGAAACGCACATAGGGGCCATAACGTCCATTATTCACCTCAACGGCCTCTCCCTTGTATTCTCCTAACTTTTTAGGCAGTTCGAACAAAGCCATTGCCTCATCATAAGTAAGGGTTTCCATATTCTGGTCGGGGCTTAGACTTGCAAATTTTGGTTTTTCATCATCCTCCACGGTTCCTATCTGTACCATAGGTCCGAATTTTCCAAGCCGGACACTTACTGGCTTCCCGCTTTCAGGATCTTCACCCAGCACTCTCTCTCCTACTTCCCTATCAGCATTCTTGGCAACATCCTGTACATGAGGGTGGAAATCCTTATAGAATTCCTTCATCATAGCCTTCCACTCCTTGTTACCCTCCGCAATATTATCAAAGCTTTCTTCAACCTTTGCCGTGAAATTATAATCCAGGATATTGGAGAAATGATTCACCAGAAAATCGTTCACCACCATCCCGGTTGCGGTAGGCACCAGCTTACCTTTGTCACTACCAACGGTTTCGGTTAATGTTTTCTCTGAAAGCTTATCATTTTTCAGCCTGAACTGAACATAATCCCTTTCAGTTCCATCTACCGAACCTTTTTCGATATAATTCCTGGTCTGTATAGTTGAAATGGTAGGCGCATATGTTGAAGGACGGCCAATACCAAGCTCTTCCAGTTTTTTCACCAGAGAAGCTTCGGTATAACGATAAGGAGGCCTGGTAAACCTCTCGGTTGCAGTTATATATTCATTATTCAGAGGCTGATTCTCCTTTAATGCCGGAAGCATTCCGCTTTGTTCTTCATCTTCCTCATCACTGCTTTCCAGATAAACTTTCAGGAATCCATCAAATTTGAGTACCTCACCATTGGCAGTGAAATGGCTGTTATGTTTATCAGCTTCTATCTTAACATTTGTTCTTTCCAGCTGGGCGTCGCTCATTTGTGAAGCGATCGCTCTTTTCCAGATAAGTTCATAAAGACGCTGCTGATCACGCTCTCCCGAAATGCTGTGCTTTTGGAAGCTGGTAGGCCTGATGGCCTCGTGAGCTTCCTGTGCGCCTTTGGATTTACCCTTGAACTGACGCGATTTTGAGTATTTCTCTCCGTAAGCCTTTAATATCTCATTTTTAGCACCCTTCCTGGCGTCTTCAGAAAGGTTTACACTATCGGTTCTCATATAAGTGATATGACCAGCCTCATAAAGACGCTGTGCCATCGTCATTGTCTTACTTACCGAAAAATAAAGTTTTCTGGCTGCTTCCTGCTGAAGCGTAGAAGTGGTAAATGGCGGTGCCGGATTCTTCTTCGCAGGTTTGGTAGTTAATTCGGCAACCTTAAAGTTGGCACCTATATTATCTTTCAGAAATTTTTCAGCCTCTTCTTTAGTTTCGAAATTCTTCGGAATCCTGGCCTTGAAGCTTTTTCCGTCTTCAGTAGAGAACTCTGCATCTATCCTGTAGGACGCCTGAGGGTTAAATTCCTGGATCTCACGCTCACGTTCCACAATAAGTCTTACCGCAACTGACTGTACGCGACCAGCAGAAAGTCCGCCCTTAACTTTTCTCCAAAGTACAGGTGAAAGCTCATATCCTACCAACCTATCGAGGACCCGTCTTGCCTGCTGGGCATTTACCAGGTTATAATCTATTCCACGTGGATTCTCAATCGCATTAAGGATCGCAGATTTTGTGATCTCATGGAACACAATACGTTTTGTTTTGTCATCCTTAAGCTTGAGTTCCTCGGCCAGATGCCATGCAATGGCTTCTCCTTCCCGGTCCTCATCACTCGCAAGCCATACTGTCTCGGCTTCTTTCGCGAGACCTTTCAGCTTTCTTACTACATCTTTTTTGTCTTTGGAGACAATATATTTAGGTGTAAAATCTCCTTCGGTATCCACACCAATCTCTTTAGTGGGCAAATCGGCAATATGCCCAAAGCTGGAAGCGACTTTAAAGTCCTTTCCAAGAAATTTTTCTATGGTTTTAGCCTTCGCGGGAGACTCAACAATCACTAAATTCTTAGCCATAAATCTGTTGGTTTATAACTGCAAAAGTATATCAAATTTTTCTTCCTCCCGTTAAACTTGAATTAAAACCGGGGGTCAGCTTCTTTGAAACGCCTGAATTTACAGCAGTTTTAGAGAATTAAAATTTCCTTTTTGGAGAAGTATTAAAAATTAATTCCTGCACTTATTCGGTATGAAAGAAAAGGGACGAAACACCCTGAAGGCCATATTTAAGATCTGGAGAAATATTTCCATCAATGGAAGTCGCATCGTTAAAAGCCAGGATTCGACCGCCTCCATTCAGTGTTTCGGCAACGAAGATCACATTGTAATTAGAGTCGTAGATCACATTCACAGGATTACCGAGCAAGGTATTATTCCCTGCAATCCTTAACTGGTCTTCAGCTTTCACAAACCCACCACCGGAAGCTCCATTAAATTTAGCTTCAAAATCCTGAATAACATGCAGGGCTCCATCGCTATTCGACTCAGCCTCCCCGATATCTGAAAGCACCATAGTGCCATCTTCGTGATGAAGTCCGTGTGAGCGAACGAGCCCCTGGAAAGCGACGATCTTATCTGCAGTAACTATTCTATTGAGGGCGTGCATAGAAAGAAAATTGCGAAAGACCGCAATCTTATTGGTCTCATCCACGGCCGCATAGAGGTCGCCCCCTATAAACTCAATACCCCATACCCTGAATTTGGTGATAACCACATTTCTCAGTGTAAAGCCTGTACTTCCCTTTGTGTAGATAAAAAGCCTTCCTTCTGAAGTCTGTTCATCCTCGTCAAGATCTGTATCGTCTGAAACGATATAAAAATTACCACTTACTGCCAGATCCCTGGGACTTTCAAGATCGGTACTACTAATGAATTCCGGTTCAAGGTCAACAGAAATACCCGACTGAAAATCACCCAGCCCTGTATAGCTCTCCAGGATGGAACCCGATCTCGAAACCAAGGTAAAAGAATCTTCTTCGGGAGAAAAGTAGATGCCTTCCGCATCAGAAGACGTGGTGTTAAAGGTTGTGACATCTCCGGTATTGATATCATATCTCTTAACCTGCCCGCTATGAGTGGTAGCATACAAATGAGCAGTTCCTGAGGTTCTTACATCCCTGTTTAAATTATCATCATTATTGCATGACCAGAAACTCAAAGCTGCACACACTCCCATAAACAGACCCGATCGTTTGAATCTCATACTTTTTTATTTGCGAATATATTGTTTTAACGAATAAAACTCCAGCATAGTTTATATGAGTTAAATATCTGTTATTTGGAATTATCTTAACGCATTTTTCCTTTTGATTTTTCATATTAAGTAAAAGAGAAGAAATAATCAAAAAAAGATAAAAATATGAATCTCGCGCATGTATTAAAATTAGCAGGAAAGTTTGTAGTAAGAGGCTTCGTCTTCAAGGCAGGGAAAAAGGCTGCAGTGAAAGGCGGAAACGTAGGGATTGCTGCCGGCGCCCTGCTGGCAGGAGGATTCTTAGCTTATCAGTTAATGCAGGAACGAAAAAAAGATAAAAAGGCAAAAAACAGGATCACCACCAGCGATGATAAGATAGTGGTATAAAACCGGGACCAAAACATATACCCGGATCGTATATCTAGGCTTCATATCACAATTTACCCGGATTAAACCCAAATACCTATATTGAAGAATAATCCACACAATCCCTATTAATATGAGGCATTTACTGCTACTTATCTTCGTCGCAATTCCATATCTCGGAATTTCCCAGGATGATTGTTCCTGCTGTACCCCTCCACATGATCAGTTTGATTTCTGGGTGGGGGACTGGGAAGTTTTCAATGAAAAAGGTGAAAAGATCGGTGAAAATCTGGTAGAAAAACTGGAAGACAATTGCATTCTCAGTGAAAACTGGGAAGGAAAGGAAGGGGGTTCCGGTAAGAGTTTTAATTATTACGATCCTGCAGATTCTACCTGGAACCAATTATGGTTAAGTAATTCAGGAAATATTCTGAAATTAAAAGGAAAAGCTCAAACCAGTAAAATGATTCTCAAAAGCAAGCCTGTAAAAGGTGAAAAAGGCGATTACTACAATCAGATCACCTGGACAAAGAATCCTGATGGCAGTATCACTCAACTCTGGGAGCTTTACGACCTCCAGGGAAATCTTTTAAACGAAACCTTTAAAGGCGTCTACCGAAAAAAGGAGAAAGATTATTGAAAAACGCTTTCGGAATCTTTATTCAGACTTTCCACACTTCCGGGATTCTCATTCTTAAAGCTGTTAATACCTTGCTGTAGCCAGTCATAAAACTCGTCAGCATCAGGTTCGTAAGCAGAAGGAGCTATCAGTTTCTCTTCATTATGATCCAGTAACACGTAATAGGGCTGGGCATTGGCCTTATATCTACTGATCTGAAAATCGCTCCATTTATTACCTATAGTCTCAATTTCTTTTCCTGTAGTTTCAGACACATATTGTTCAGATTCAGGTAGCTTTCTTTGATCATCTACATACAGGGAAACAAGTACCACCTCATTTTTCAAGATTTCTAAGACCTGAGGTTCTCCCCACACCCGTTCTTCCATTTTCCTGCAATTCACACAGGCATGCCCGGTAAAGTCTATAAGAAGCGGCAGGTCCTTTTTCTTCGCATAAGCCAGTCCTTCTTCATAATCATAAAAAGATAAAATATTATAAGGTCCATAATGGGCTCCTTCAGGAAGTTCATTAGAAACCGATCCAGAAACATTATCCCTGGAATTCCCAACTCCGTATGGTGATTCACTGTACTGAAGAGGTGGCGGAAAACCACTTATGATCTTAAGTGGTGCACCCCAAAGGCCGGGAATCAGATATATGGTAAAAATAAGTACAATAATCCCTGATATAAGCCTGCCCACAGAAATATGATCTTCTTTAGAATCATGCGGTAGCCTGATCTTCCCGAATAAATAAAAACCCAGGACTCCAAAGATTACTATCCAGATGGCAAGAAAGATCTCCCTTTCAAGAAGATGAAGCTGCAAAACCAGATCGGCATTGGACAAAAATTTAAATGCAAGTGCAAGTTCCAGGAATCCTAAGGTCACTTTTACCGTATTTAACCAGCCACCGGAACGTGGCAAGGTATTTAGCCACCCAGGGAATGCCGCGAACAATCCGAATGGCAGTGCAATGGCAAGGGAAAAACCCAGCATCCCTATTATAGGTGCAATCCCGCCTTTTGATGCGGCTTCTACGAGTAAAGTACCAACTATAGGACCTGTACAGGAGAAAGAAACTATCGCTAGAGCCAGCGCCATAAAGAAAATACCAATCAAACCACCTTTATCGGCCTTTGAATCTATAGCTGTACCCCAACTGCTGGGAAGTACAATTTCAAAAGCTCCCATAAATGAAATGGCAAATATTACAAGCAGCACAAAGAAAGCCAGGTTAAACCAAACATTGGTAGATAAAGCATTCAAAGAATCAGCGCCAAAAATGAGGGTAACCAGAGAACCTAAAAGCACATAAATAACCACAATGGAAACCCCATAAAAAACCGCATTCCTTATCCCGGCAGCCCTCGATTTACTTTGTTTGGTAAAAAAGCTGACCGTCATGGGTATCATTGGGAAAACGCAGGGGGTAAGCAAAGCGGCAAAACCTGATAGGAATGCAACTATAAATATTCCCCAGAAGGAGCGTTTTTCTTCCGGGTCATTGACCTCCACTTCTTCAGATGCATCTTCCGTAAGACTTTCATCTGATTGTGAACTGGGCTCCCCTTCCTTTAAAACAAATTCGAATTTCTCTTCTTCAAAAATACAGGCCTTATCATCACAAACCTGATATTCTACCTTTGCATTTATTATGCTCAATGAAGAATCCAGAACCTTAATATTCTGGGTGAAAGTAGCCTGGTAGGCAAAATAGGAAAGTTCCATCTCGAAGACCTTGTCGTATTCGGTAACCGATTCACTTTCTTTGGTATCTCCTATGAGCTCATATTGTTCCCCGGCCTTTTCAAAAATAAAAACCGTGGGAAGAGCACCTCCCTCAGGCAGCTCCTGGGAATACAAATGCCAGTTCTCTTCTATAAAAGCATTGAAGACAAGCTGGTATTCCTGGTCTGATACTTTCTTTACTTCCGTATCCCATTCAACGGGTTCGTATATCTGAGCCTGGGTGAAAAATCCGGTAAGTAATAATAAAATTGGAAGACTTCTTCTTAGCAGGTATTTTACCATTTCTTTGTTATCGATGATAATTTAAATTTTTTCGAAACGGCCTAAAATTAAGTAAATTAACCCAGATTAATTTTTTGCCAGTACAAAAGTACCGATTCTGAGATAAAATCTAAACTGGAGTAGCACAGAAAGTAATTTTTTATCAATTCTATCTTGATTTTAATTCACAACTCCGGAAAGTTATAAGTTTTAAAATCCAGACGGAGAACTTGTTTGATTAATTCTGAAAACAGTATTGCAAAACATCAGTGACATCATAATGCCCCTATCCATTGCCATTATTATGTTTGGTATTGGACTTGAGCTTAAATTCAAAGATTTTAAAAGGGTTTTTTATTATCCAAAATCGATAATTACGGGGCTCTCCTGCCAGATGTTTCTGCTGCCTTTCATCGCACTTACGCTGATATATTTCTGGCCGATGAAACCCATTTATAAAATAGGTGTAATGCTCCTGGCGGCCTGCCCGGGGGGAACCGCATCTAACCTGGTCACCAAAATGCTAAAAGGCAGAGTAGCGCTATCGGTTTCCCTTACTGCATTCAACAGTTTTTTAATCCTTTTCACAATACCACTAATCATTGAGTTGAGCTATAGCTTATTTGGCAATGAAAGCAAAAGCGTGGACCTAAGCTTCTGGCGAACAATGAAAGAAGTTATGCTAAGTGTCGTTCTGCCTGTACTTGGCGGTATTACCATTGGCAACCTACTCAGCGAAGAACAAAGGGAGAGGATTCACAAACCCCTGAAGTATATATTACCTTCACTTCTACTACTGGCAGTGGTGACCGTGATATTCATAGACGAGTCCAGCAAGGACATTCATTTTCTGGATTACATTCCACTTTTCATCCCTCTTGTATTATTAAATATTCTCACCATGATAGCGGGTTTTATTACTTCCAGAAAAATGAAACTGCAACATGAATCGGCCTTTACCATTTCCATAGAAATGGGCTTACAGAATAGCGTTCTGGCACTTTATATTGCCAACCAGTTGTTGAAGGACAAGGATCTTAGCCTGATCGCAATTTTATATGGAAGCTTTTCCCTTATCACCACTTTTGGTATCGCCTATTTACTAAAGAGATTTTTTAAATAGAAAGGAGAACAAAAAAAGCTTAAATTTCTGCATCCTTTTCATCCTGTTTTTAGTTTTGCTTTAAATAGAATTTAAACAGAATTTTATAAGAAGTTAGATATGGAGTTAAACAAGTATAAAGATATTTCAGAACAATGGCTTGAGTATAAGGATGCGCTAAATAATTATATTCTTAAGATCACGAAAGATCCTGATGTAGCCAATAGTCTTTCTCATGAAGTTCTGATGAAAGTATATTCTTCCTGTTGTTCGGGTAGGGAGATCCGTAATATAAGAT
This sequence comes from Christiangramia crocea, assembly GCF_022410465.1. Taxonomy (GTDB): domain Bacteria; phylum Bacteroidota; class Bacteroidia; order Flavobacteriales; family Flavobacteriaceae; genus Christiangramia; species Christiangramia crocea. Next base: position 202,925 of record NZ_JAJSON010000020.1, read on the forward strand.
CCTGGCTTTTCCAGATAGCCTATAATACATGTATGGACCATTTTAAAAAAGAGAATAAGAATGTAGATCTTCAAGCGGAGATAAGAGAATCTGAGAAAGACCCAGTTTATTATGAGGCAGGAGAATTCGTTGAACCTTTATTAGGCCTGCTGCCTTCAAAATATTCCGAACCGTTAAAACTTTCCGATATACAGGGCTTAAAACAGCAGGATGTAGCAGATAAGCTAGACCTTAGTCTTACTGCAGCAAAAAGCAGGATTCAGCGCGCGAGGCAAATGTTGAAAGAAAAGATCATGGAATGTGTTCATGTAGAAGTTGATGGCCAGGGTAATCTTATGGCATTTGACATAAAAGGCACCTGTGGGCCTTTACAGGAGCATTTAAAAAAATGCAAATAATTCTGCATCTTTTTGGAGTCATAAAAGTCTTGACAGTAATAGAATAATTATAAAACCATACTGTTATGAACACTTCAAAAAACAATGTGCAAAAATGTTGCAGAGAGATCAACCAGGATAATAAAGCTAAAGCCAAAAGAATTGGCCGGTTCCTGATCCCGAAAGCAAATGAAAACTGGCTTTTATATAAATAACATTGATAAAAAAAAGCACCTCTCTAGGTGCTTTTTCCTTTTACGATATTCTAATCTACACCGAACAACTGCCATCACATTCTGCTGCCTCATTGGAACTCCAATTCTCCATAGCCTCAGGAGCCTTTTTGGCATTGCGCCCTTCACCGTAAACGGTAGCCGCCCCGTAAGTATAAAAAGCTTCCCAGTCCACTCCCTGGGGATCTGTGATCCAGGACTTTTCACTTTTTGAATAACAGCAGGAACAATCCCCTTCTTCAAAGATCTCACCTTTTGCCTTTTCCAGATTTCTATAAACTTCCAGAAGCTCTTCCTGACTTTCGGTTTGTATTCCCAGATGCTCAATCCCGTTTTCGGAATGACCATTTGAAATCGCAAAATTCACTTTTGGATCCTGCAGCATCCATTTAGCATAATCTTTCTTCTGGATGGTAGGCTGAGCTGCAAACAGCGCATTGTAGAAATTTATACTCTCTTCTAAATTCTTTACTCTTACGTGTACATGGAATGTTTTCATAATGATAGTTTTTAATTTTTGATGTTCACTTTCTATCAGGACTGAAAACGATGCAAAAAGATGCAAAAAAATTTCATTTATTGATGAATTGGTAAAAAAAATAAAGCTCTTTCCAGGGAAAGAGCTTTAGCTAATTAAATTAAATAATGAATCTATAATCACCTATCCATTGAATGCAGCTGGCCATAATAATAATTCCTTAGACATTAAATGATAATTGCCTTATTTAGTTTTGGCTTCCTAAACTTACGAATTAATCGGATATAAAGCATATTTATTCGATGATCTGCATTTTCGAAAATAAAAAACCCCCAGTTCTTCACTGAGGGTCCTTCAACAATCTTAAATCTTTTACTGAAATAAGTACACACTGACCATAACAGCGATACCAGTACTGATGACTATGAATCTTCCGATATTGTAGGTCCTTTCAATACGGCTATACACTTCAGTAAACTCAAGGTCATTTGAGTTGGTTAAGTGCTCCATAATAAATGATTTAGGTCCAGTAAATATGGAATACCTCTTAATACAAATCAAATTTTTAACACTTTTATCCCGTTTAATTCATTCATTCCAAATGCCTTACAAAAATAGTCAATCCCAGGATTCACCGGCTGTTTGAGAGTTAATATCATAGAATAGAAGGAATATCATTTCAATATTAAATTGTAGGAAATGCCCTTATTTATTTAATTAATTATACCGCCAAATTCTGACAAACCGGCATTTACATCCAATTATTATAGCTCTTTTATCCAGATATTCCGGAACTGCACAAGACTGGAGGCTCCCATTAGTTTTCCTGTTTCCGGATTAATTCCTCCGTGATGCTGTAACCCAATTGGACCCGATTCGAGCATTGAAGGGTATAAAGCATTATCAATTACCGTGATTCCATTCAGAATCACCGTGATCCTTTTTCCTCTAAGGATAATATCATAGGAATTCCATTCACCCACAGGCTGATCTGCCTTTTCAGAAGGTACTGCTGCTGCCCGAACTTCTGGTGATAAGGACTTATTATTTCTTACTGTCCATAATTCACCTGATCCTACAGACCAGCACCACATTTGCACCTGGCCGGCGCCTTTTATCAATATCCCGGAATCGGAGTTCGGGCCTAAAGGTTCTATAATATCACCATTCTCATCACGCAAGTAGTCTCCATTTGGTAAAATGGTAGGCAAAGGAAAAAGATGATCACCGTAACCCTTAAACCGCCATTCTACATGTAGTTTAAAATCTTTATACTTACTCTCGGTCCAGAGATTCTTGTCCCCTGTGGCTTCAGAGCGGGCATCATAATCTATCACCCCGTCTATCACATTCCAGTGACCTCCATCGCCCTCGGGAATTTTCCATCCGCTAAGATCTTTTCCATTGAACAGGCTAACATAACCTTCATTTTCATAAACCGAGTTTTCCTGAGCGGATAAGCAGTTCGATAAAATAAATAAGATCCCTAAGATTTGAAGTTTTTTCATAATTCTAATTTTAAAAGTTGGTTTTCGTTAAAGCTCCCATCCCGGTCTGTAATCCCGGGAAACATACTGATTCGCTTCCTCATTATTGGTCACCCGCATATTATCGATATCCCATTCCAGACGATCGTCCATACGAATGGCAAGGTTCCCCAGGCAAATAGTTTCAGCAACATTCTGTACCTTATCTATACTTCCCCTTGAGGCTTTTACGCCTTTAAATGCATCGATCATTTCTGAAGTTTCATCTCTAAGATCGGCTCCCTCTAAACTAAACTCAGGAATTTTCTGAATATTCCCCTTTGCATCAAACAGAACAGGTTCTTCATATGCATAACCCGAAATAATACTTCCATTTTCTCCTATGAACATTACTCCGTCACCACCAATCTTTTTATCATTTTTAATAAGAGCCTTAGGGGTTCTTGGCCTTATTCCACCCTCATACCAGAAAACGTCCATGGTTCTATCTTCACCCAGAACGGGTATCTCCCAGTTAGCCCTGCCGGCGTGAGGGTAACTCACATTATTTTCAACCCACATACTTCTGAAGTCTTTAACCTGAGAGATTTTGCTATGATTTCCTTCGGCATTATCCGGTTTTCCCAAATTCAAAATCCGCCAGTCTTTCCAAAATCCATAATAGCCCATATCCGCCATGCAGCCAGCTCCAAATTCATACCAGCCCCTGAATACAGTATGAGTATAGGCAGGCGAGTATGGTCGATCTATGGATGGGCCCAGCCATAATTGCCAGTCAAAACCTTCAGGCACAGGCTCAGGTACCGGTAAATGAGGTGAACCCTGCGGCCACATGGGACGATTAGTCCATCGATGGAATTCTTTCACTTCACCAATAACTCCACTTTTTAACAGGTTTTGCATCCCATAAAATCCCCTGGGATTTTGAAAGGCAAAACAATGAGACGCAAGACCGGTTTTTCTTGCCATATCACATGTTAGCCGGGTCTCATTCATAAAATTAGAAATCGGCTTATGAGTGGCCACATAAAGACCTTTTTCCATCGCTGCCAGGGCAATAGTAGCATGCAAATGATCTGGCGTCAATATAAATACGGCATCCAGATCTTTTTCCTTTTCCAAAAGTTCCCGAAAATCGGCATAGGTTGAAACACCATCATAGGAAGATTTTTCTAACTTCTTCGCATAGAAGTCATTTATAAATCTTCGTCCAACTTCTCTTCCTCCCGCAGCTCCATGGGTTTCTCCCTGAGGAGAGCCCCATTGCGGGTAATCCCAACTTTCACGATTGGGATCACAAACGCTTACGAATTGAAGTTCGTCCCGTTCCAACCAGCCAGGCAACATTTTCATAGCCTGAGTCCCGGCACCAATTAAAGCAACATTAATTTTATCATTTGGAGAGGTTACGGCAGTACCTCCCAGCACCTGGGAAGGAACAATACTCAAACCCATTCCTGTTAATGTGGTTCGGGAAATAAAGGTTCTTCTGTTTAATTTACTCATAAAGAAGGTTTAGTAGGTTAATAAGAATAACTCCTGAAAATTGAAGTATTCGTTTTTTTAGGAGCATTAAAATATTAAAATTGAAAATATTAATGGGACTATTAACTAAAGCTTTTTTTACTTCATAAATCAAAATATGGATAATTTACAGTTAAATCTATAGCCTTCTGTTCTTTACATCTTTATCCCAGACCTCAACACCATATTTCTGAATTCCTATATTAAATTGCGCAGGAAATCAAATATATAATAATCGGTAAAGCCTAAGTGAATGCCGCCCCTCATCCTCTAAGGCTGGAATACTTTTAGACTAACTTTCAAAAGGATTTTGGTAAAAGAAGAATATCTATAAATCTTTTACAGCATTATTCTTTCGATACAACACCATCACTATGATTACTCCGTAAACAAATGTGGAAGATGCAGTTTCTATCATATGGCTTAACCTGACACTGGCTAGTGGCATTAATGGATTCGAAAGAATATGCCCAAAGTGAGGAGCAGCCAGAAACAGGCCTATCAGTAATGCTGTAATCCATCTACTTACATTGGAATTGCGAATAATACTGAAAGCTATTAAAGTGAATAGGGAACCCCGCATTATCTGAAGAATGAATAAACCCGGATCATTAATCATAGTAGAGAATGTATGCTTCCAAAATGGTACAATTTCCCCGGGACTGCCATAAAATTCACGGAGTTGAGGATTTTGCCATGCGATAAAGTATCCCGCCAGCCAGTATATTAGCACATAAACAACTGCCAAGATGAATATCTTCAGAATTAGCTCACTCATATGAAGGTTAAGACTGTCGTTACTAATAATATTTTTCTGAGCTTTCCATCTACCACATAAAAATACCGCCAGGGGAATAAACAGAAAAGGAACCGGGAGTCCCATAAGCAATAATTCAAATAGAAGTTCTTTTGAAACATTTAATTCACCCAGAAAGTACCATGTTTCGATTTGTGTAAGAAAAGTAAATACTCCGTAGTAAGCAATGCCTAATAAAAGTGCCAAACGAAACCCTCTAAGATTTGAGGAAACAATTAAACCAACGATTAAAAGAGTATTTATAATACTAAGGATAAAAACACCCATTCCAGTATCAACAAGACCAGGTTCTGAAGGAAAATCCGGATCCAGGTGGGTGATAACCAAAGTACCCGAAACCCATATAGGCACATATAGAATAATTAGCAAAACTATTCTTAAGAGCCAACCTGACTTTTTTTGTGCCTTCATATAAATTTACTTCAAAAGGTATTTCCTCTTAAAGAAGATTTGGGAAACCATTTTTTAAATACTCGAAATCCAGTCTTTTCTAATTACCCAATGATAGTTCATATCTTACTCAGCCTTCTCTCCTGAATTACTAACAAAAGCAAAATGTTTACTATCAGGGGCCCAGGAAGGCACATTAATAGTTCCCTGGCCTCCATACAGATAAGCTATAACCTTTGGAGCTCCTCCAGAAGCAGGTATAATATTAAGAGTTACTCTTTTATAAGAAGGATGATCATTTACAGGAATTTCCGGAGGAAAGGAAATATAGGCGATCCAATTACCATCCGGAGAAATATGGGGAAACCAGTCATTATTAGCATCAAAGGTAATTTGTTCTTTTTCGCTACCGTCCGGTTTCATCCTCCAGATTTGCATGGTTCCTGATGAACTCCCATTATAATAAATATATTTACCATCCGGAGAATATTCGCATCCATCTACATGTTCACCTTTCTTTGTATCTGTTAACATGATCTCTTCACCACCATGGATTGATTTTTTATAAATATCGTAAGTTGGATTTCCCTCCCGGGTGGCGACGTAAACTACTTCTTCGTTATTAGATGCCCATCCGTGCCAGTAGGACGGAGTCTTTTCAGTCACTCTTTGCGGTGTACCTCCCTCTAACGGAAGAACATATACTGCAGAACCTTCATTCTCCGGGCTATGACTTATCGCCAATAATTCCCCATTGAAGGAAATGCCATGATCATTATTAAGATTATCGGCAAATCCAGTATCTAATTTTGAAATTTCTCCTCCATTTACAGGAATGGTATATAAAGAACCTTCCATGTTAAACAACAGTTCATTACCATCAGGCATCCAGTTAGGCGCTTCAAACCTGTCATTTTTGGAATAAATAACTTTTCTCTTGCCGTCTTCTATACTGATGGTTTCCAGTCTGCATCCTAACCAACCCTCTTCTCCGGGATTATATTTTTCAGAAACCGGTTTATCTAATCTAACATTCCAGGCTTTGGCTTTTTCAATAGTAGCCGGATCATGGGAATTAATGAATAAACCTACTAACACCTTCCCGTCCAGACTTTCTATCTCTTTTGATCCAATAACCTGTAAAGGTTCACCCCAATGAGCGGCTCTCATAATAATCTCCCTTCCTCTCCTTTCCAGTTGAAGAATTTCGTAATGGTTTTTTGGTGACCGGATCTCATTATTTTCAACCTGCATCTCATCTCCCTCAGATCTCCTCCATTGCATTGTAGTAAGTCCGTCACCATGCAACACTGCACTCGCATGTGATGCATCTTCAGCTTCAGACTCCCTAATCATAAGTCCTGTTTTCCTGTGAGGATCAACTCCTTTTCCGAGGAATTCGAAATTGGCAGTAATAATAAAATCACCCTCCACTTCATTATACAAGTAATTAAATTCATCCCTTTCAAACCATATATTATAACCGGATCCATTTAAAGTATAAACCTGGCCATTACTATCATAGCTTACCGAACCTTTATGATCAGGATCTCCTATATCCCTGTTAAACTTGAAAATCCCCAGGTCGTTTTGGGAATAAGAGCCCGTACAAAATAATAGGATGATTAGAAGGGTTAAGATTCGCATCAGACTGAATTTAATTGGACTATATTCTTATTTAAAGGGACATTGCCTTCCCGTTACCAAGCTCCTCAACCGGGCCGCATGGAATATATTCACCGGGAATGGGGTCATACCACAAAACATTCTCCCCTATTTCTTCACTGGTCTTCCATGCCCAAATGCCCATATCCCTGACATTTTTCAAATAAGAAAAAGCTAATGCATCGGCCTCTTCAGGTGAAAATAATTCTTCATCCGTATCAGGGCTTTTATCCATTGGGTCCTGAGTCTCCCCATTTCTTTTGATGAAATTTTCTTTTTCTGCTGGTGTAGCCTTAAGGAATTTAGCCACTACGTTTTCAAAATCTACGGACTCGCCTTTTTCTGCTTCCTTTTCGGTTGCATTCTTAAAAGCCTGAGAGAATGCCCGGGCTGCTCTTTGAAATTCTTCCCGATCTTCCGGAGAAGGGACTTCGTTCATATAGGCATCTATAAACTGAGCAACATTAACATCATTAGCTCCCGGAGTATCTGTAGTGGGTAATATTACATCCAGTATTTTTTTCAATACCAGACCATGACCTGCTGTTAAGAAGACTGGTTGCCAGTCATATTCAGGATCATTTTTACAACTTTGTAAAAGGCTTAAAGTAGTAGGTCCTATTACTATAATTCCTGCTCCAAAACCTATATTTCTTAATGCCTGTCTTCTATTCATAATTAAATTATTTCAATTCTAATTAGTGAGAGTCTTTCCAATCTATGAATTAAGAAGGTCGCTCTTAATATACCTGTAACTTTGAGAGAGACTTTTATAGGGATCCATTTCAAAGTTCTCCTGCTCAATAATAAAGTGTTTTCCACCGGCTTCCTTAGCCATATCGAATATCTTCTTAAAATCGATTGTTCCGGAGCCTATTTCGGTGTTCAATTCATTATTGGTTTTACTCATATCTTTAACATGCCATAATTGGAACCTTCCAGGATGATCTCGAAATAATTGGACCGGATCTTTTTCAGCTCTTACCACCCAATAAATATCCATCTCAAAAGCCACAAGGTCTTTTTCCGTATTATTTAAAAAGACATCATAACCATTCTCCCCATTATAATTATCAAATTCAAAAGCATGATTATGATATGCCAGTTTCAATCCGGCATCTTTACACATCTCACCAGCCTCATTTAATTTTTCAGCCATTCGTTTATAATCATCTATGGATGTTCTAAGCTTATCAGAAATATGAGGAATAATCACATATTGCTGATCCAGGCCATTTGCAACATCCAGGGTATAGGCGAAATCACTTTTTGAACCTTCTTTACTCAGGTATTTATCCAGCCCGTAATGACCACTTGGGGAGTTTAAGCCGTTGTCGGTCAAAAGTTTTTTAAATTCTGAAACGCTTAATCCCCAGAATCCGTTCTCTGAAGAATAGCCATAGGTTTCAACTTCTTTAAAACCTACTCCGGCAACTTTTTCAACAGTCCCATTAACATCATCTCCTATGGTCTCTCTTAAGGAATAAAGCTGAAGACCTAAAGGATAATCTCTATCACAACTGTATAAAACGCTTGGTAATACAGCGGCGGCAGCAAATGCCAAACCTGATTGTTTAATAAATGTTCTTCTTTTAATCATTGTGATAGTTTTTTAGTTAATAATTGATCACCATTGGGCTGTAAAGCCTTCTATTAAGCCTGTTCCTTTTCCTTAGTCTTAAATTTCCCGGCCTTGAATTCTTTAATCGCGTGATTAGCAGCTCTTGCTGTAATAGCCATATAAGTTAGGGAAGGGTTCTGTGAAGCTGAAGAAGCCATGCATGAACCATCTGTAACATATACATTCGGGACCGTATGAATTTGATTATTCTTATTTAAAACAGAGGTTTTAGGATCTCTTCCCATCCTTGCTGTTCCCATTTCATGAATTCCGTTTCCGGGAAAACACGGATCTTCATAACCTTCCACGTCTCTAAATCCAGCTGCCTTAAGCATGGCAACTGCCTGTTCTTTGGCATCCCTTCTCATTGCCATTTCATTTTCCTTATACTCACAATCGAAGGTCACCGTAGGTAAACCCCACTGATCAAGCTTATCATAGTCCAAAGACATTTTATTTTCATGGTATGGCAAGCACTCTCCAAAACAATTAATTCCAATTTGCCAGTCCCCGGGTTTAAGCAACTCTTCTTTTAGCTCCTTACCATAACTCATTTCTCCTACGGCCTCTGTCCAGTCAGTTCTACTGGCTCCTCCCTGCATTCCATAACCTCTTATAAAAGTGTCCACGGTACTTTTTTCATCTATATTACGAAAACGAGGAACAAAAAATCCTGCAGGTTTTCTTCCTTTATAATAATCTTCTTCATGATTATCTGATACTCCACTGGCACCTACTTTAAAATGATGATCCATTAAATTATGACCCAGCTCGCCACTGTCATTCCCCAAACCATTTGGAAATCTTTCAGATTTTGACTGCATTAGAATCGATGTTGACGGAACGGTTCCCGCACAGCAGAAAATAACATCTGCATAGAACTCCAGCTTTTCTTTTGTTTCAGAATCTATAAGTTTTACACCTATCGCCTTGCCCTGTTCCTGATCATATATGATTTCGTAAACAATGGAATGTGGTCTAAGGGTTATATTTCCTGTTCGCTCGGCAGCAGGAAGGGTGGAAGAATTACTACTAAAATAAGCTCCATATGGACAGCCCCGAATACATCTATTACGATATTGACAAGGTCCTCTACCCTCACGGCCTTCAGGATCGGTCAGGTTTGCTGCTCTCGAATTAATTACGGTCCTGTCATCAAAATTTGCATCAACGCCCTCCTTAAAATCCTGTTCCACACAATTGAGTGGCATCTCAGGAGTAAATATACTATCCGGCAATTGAGGTAAACCCTCTGCCTTTCCACTAATACCAACAAATTTTTCCACCTTTTCATACCAGGGCTTCAAATCATTATATCTAATTGGCCAGTCTACACCATGCCCATCCTTTTTATTGGCCTCAAAATCCATTTCACTCCACCGAAAAGACATCCTGGCCCACATAAGAGATTTTCCTCCTACATGATAGCCGCGAATCCAGTCAAACCTTTTCTCTTCATTATATGGATGTTCAATATCATCCACAAACCAGTGTTTACTGGCTTCCCCAGTGGTATAACCCGTTCTCGCCTGTTTTAGTTGTCTTTGCCTGTCTTCATAAGTTGCCTGTCCGCGAAATTCAAAATCCCAGGGATCCATATTCATGGTAGGGTAATCTTCCACATGTTTTACCATTCTACCTCGTTCCAGAACCAGTGTATCCAGGCCACCTTCAGATAACTCTTTGGATGCCCAGCCTCCTGTAATTCCGGTACCAATAACAATGGCGTCATACTTTTTCTTTAAATCAGAGGTTTTCATAATTCTTATATTTTTTCTGAAACAGGCTTAATTGGCTGTAGCTATTTCCTTGTAATTAGATTCTGTATTTTTCAGTTTTACCAATTGCAGATAATCGTTATTCTTCGCGAAGACTATATATTCACCTTCAGGGGTTGAAATTTTAGCCATATCCTTTACATCGCCCGTTACAAATAATCCACTTTCCCTTGCTTTTACGGGGTTAAACCCTCCTTTTCCATTACCTTCAAGCAGCAGTCCTATCCCTGCATCAGCACGAGGAGTTTCCACTTCTGATGAATACAGGTTTCCGGCTATCAGTGCGTCCAGATTTCCGTCCTTATTAAAATCTTCTACAAGGATCTGATTGATATTGGATATTTGAGCTTCCACGGGCAGGGAATGTATTTTAAAGCCATCTTCTGTGTTTTCGATATACACACTTGCAAAAGACTTCACCTGGTAATGCAGCGCATTTTCCAAATAGTCTTCGGTATATATATCTTCCAGATTTGCATTGGCAAAAGAATTATAATCTTCAAATTTCTTCTTTATTCCTGGCATTTGCTGGGAGGAACACTCTCTACCTCTTACCGGAAATTTTTCACCATCATTAAAATAACTCAGCACAATATCCTTAACATTATTACCGTCAAAATCGTAGTAATAAATATCAAAGCTGGCATCCTGACTTGCCTGATATTTATAATTGAGACCCAGGTTTCCTGCAATGAAGTCCATATCCCCATCATTATCAAAATCACCTTCTTTGAGACTGAACCACCAACCGGTAGTATCATCAAGGCCTAATTGTTTGGAAACATCAATAAAATTGCCGTGGTCATTTTTAAAAACCTTTATAGGCATCCACTCACCGGCTATAACCAGATCGGTCCACCCATCCTTATTAAAATCGGTCCAGCTTGCACTCGTTACAAGACCCAGTTTTTCAAAATCAGGAGCAATTTCAGGTGTGACATTTACAAATTTTGGTTTGCCATTTTCAGATTGATTCTCTAAAAGGTAACTATTAGCGGGCGCAGGATAATTCCCCGGAACTAATCTCCCGCCTACAAAAAGATCTAAATCACCATCTTTATCATAATCGTTCGCATAAACTCTTGAACCACTTGTGATCATAGGAGGCAATGCAGAGGTATATTTTTTGAAGTTTCCATTTTCATTTACATATAATCTATCCTGCAGCATTTCAGAATCCTGGCTATATTCATTTCCGCCACTAACGACATAGAGATCGTTATCCCCATCCTTATCGGCATCGAATATCAGGGCGCCAAGGTCTTCATATTTGTTGTCGTTATGAATATTTTCAAATTCCTTCTTTTCGAAACCGTTTTGAGTTTGAAAATAAATTCCCGGACGATATTGAGCGGCTGCACCAACAAAAAGATCTTCCAGACCATCACCATTTAGATCACCCACTGCCATACCCGGGCCGAACATTGAAGTCTTATGAGGAAGCAGTATTTCCTTCTCAAAATCATTATAGCTGTTTTCCGTATGCTTATACTCCAGATTCAGTGAATCTGCCGCTACGGTTAAAAATAATTCTTGTTCTGGATTTTCCAGTTTAGAAGGAACGGGCTTTTCTGAATTTGCATAATCAACCACTAAGAGCTGATTGGCTGAAACGTCTTTTAGAACCTGAACTTTCTTATCCGGCCAAACGACCTTTACCTCTTCTAATTTATCTTTCTCTCCAACACCAAAATGTAATCTGGGAGCAACTGATGATTGAAAACCACGAGTAAGATTAAGCTCCTGCATTTGAGATCTCCCGGCATTCCTTATATATACTCTCGTTCCTATCCCAAACTTATTTTTATCAGGCCCATTAAAACCAATCGTCAGGTAATTATTATTTCCCGTATTATTATTTTGAAAAACTGTTGCTTTATCATCAATATTATTAGTTATGATTTCCAGATCACCATCATTATCCAAATCAACATAGACTGCCCCATTTGAAAAACCTTTATAACTTAAGCCCCATTGCTCATTAGACCTTTCAAAGGTCATATCCCCATTATTCTTATAAACAAAATTATCTACCTTTTCAGAAGGTATCTCAAGGGATTTCTCTAATAGGCTATCAGTTTGTGTAGGTCTCTTCTTAAGCTCATTGAAATAATCTTTATTATTAATCTCTCTCCTAGTCCCATTGGAGATATAAATATCTTTCCAGCCATCATTATCCAGATCAACGAAGAGAGGAGCCCAGCTCCAATCGGTTGCCTGAACGCCTGCTAAATTCGCTGTATTGCTAAAATGCGGAGTGTTTCCATGTAGATTACCCGCATTGGTCTGAAGAGAGTTATACATATACTGATAATGAAAACCAGCATTCACTGTACTCCAGAAAATTGAGGGATTCATACTTGCCATATTTGCTTTCGCACGGCGATTGTTCTTTGCTGCCATATCCATTTGGAGGATATCAAGCAGTCCGTCGTTATTATAATCAGCAATATCTACTCCCATCCCGTAAAATGAAGTTTGCTGGGTAGCTTCTTTTAATACATTTGTGAATGTCCCATCCTGATTATTCAAATACATATAATCAGGCGTACTAAAGTCATTGGAAACATAAATATCTGGCCATCCATCTTCATTCAGATCTCCCACGGTCGCACTTAAGGAAAGACCAAAAGACCTCACTCCAGCTTCATTGGTGACCTTAGTAAAATGTCCCTGATCGTTTCGATATAGATTATCCGTCTCTACATCACTAACGTTCTGCATTTTAAAAAGATAGTAGTTATTAGGTGCGTCAAAACGGGTTGGAGGATAGTTAGCTACATAAAGATCCAAATCACCATCCATATCATAATCGAAAAAAGTAGCCTGAACGCTATGACCTTTATCTGCTATACCATATTCTTCAGCCTTCTCAGTAAAGGTACCATCACCGTTATTCACATACAGTAAGTTATCCCGAGGTTCAAATTTTCCAGAAGCCGAAACATAAATATCCAGGTATCCGTCTTCGTTAATATCAACCATGGTAACTCCTGTAAACCACCTGTTATCACCACTAACCCCGGCTTCCTGAGTGATATCTTTAAATTTTAAATCTCCCTGATTAAGATAAAGGCGATTAGGCTCCATATTACCGGTAAAAAACAGATCGGTTAAACCATCATTATCAACATCACCAGCAGCAATCCCTCCCCCCATATAGAGGTAAGAATAACTGAAATAATTAATGCTGTCATTTTCCTTTAAATTATTCTGAAAATCAATTCCCGTATCTTCTGAAGATAATTGGGTAAAATTATTAATATTCTTTTCTGTTTCATCAGGATCGGATGAACACGAACTAAGGAAAGAAATTGTGCAACCCAAAAGCAACACAAATAAATTCGCTGTTTTCATTTTCGACATTTGCCTTTTCATAAAATCTGGTAAGGGGATTGATTCTTAAAAGTGTTTGGCATGAAGTTTAAGAGCTCGCCTTAATAAGTCTTCACCTATTTTAGACAAGCCCTTAAACATCTTATTATTCTATTTATTTCTATAAAATATACAAGCTTATGTTGTATAGCTTATTTGATTCAAGTAATTCTAGTATTGTGGGTTTTGCTCTAAAATATTCCCCGAAAGATCTATTGCCGTAGTTGGTATAGGCATTATAACCATATACTCCTTGAACGGGGATACTTTAGGACCAAAATTAGGTATTGTTTGAGTTTCATTGGCAATATACTCCTCAATAACATTTTTCATGAAAGTTGGTCCCCAACGAGCCAGATCAAAATACCTATGACCTTCCATGGCCAGTTCCAGTCTCCTCTCAAATCTAACTGCTTTTATAGCAAATTCTTTATCAGGGAATGAAGCATAAGTTTCAATATTATAGTTGGCAGCCGGCGAACCATCTTCAGCCTGCACGTAAGTTGAATTTTTAGCTCTCTCTCTCACCTGGTTAACATAATCAAGCGCAGTATCCAGATCGTCCAGTTCTGCGGCAGCTTCCGCAGCCATTAGTAAGACGCCGGAAAATCTCATCACATTATAATTTACACCTGAATGCTGCTGACCCCAGGAACCTGTTCCCATATTTACGTCATCTCCTGCGTAATAGACATTCTTTTTAGGCAGATAAGGTCCGGAAATGTCAGAAAAACTGTTACGCACCCATTCTTTACCTGGGTTGATTCCATATCCATTATACTGTATACCACGTCTTCCAACTGTATAATCCAAACGCGGATCAAGTGGTCCGGATTCCGGAGTAAAAGCTTCATCACTTTCAATTCCATAATCGTTAGCCACATCGGTGTCACTATAATTATCCAATAGTGGCAATCCATCTGCTCCCGTTTTATATGCATTCACTAAATCCTGAGTGGGCACATAAAAACCGCAGCACCAACCAAGGGCATTAGGAAAATTCAAGGTACCACCTACGTTTCCATTATATGAAAGTCCATCATCTGCAGCAAACTGTATCGCAAAAACAGATTCTTCACTGTTTTCACCTCCAGCTCTAAAGTTAGCTACAAATTCATCATTTAAACCATAAGGTCCATTTTGAACTACATCCTGTAACAAATCAAATGCCTTCTGCCAATCCTTCTGAAATAAGTGTGTCTTACCTAAAAAAGCTTTGGCAGTCCAGGAAGTTGGTCTTCCAGGCTCTGATTGTATATCTGGTAAATTATCAATGGCAAACTGCTGATCAGCTTCAATTTGGTCCCAGATCGGGCCCGGATTGGGTTGATTAAATTCACTATTAACGTAATTTTCGGCTGAAATAAAGGCAGGGTTTCCAAAAATCTTTTGCAATTCAAAATTAAAGTAGCCTCTTAAAAACCTTGCTTCAGCTAACTTTTCAGAAAAATCTTCGCCTTCAATACTTTCAATCACAGATATCACAGCATTCGCACGATTTACACCACCATACAGCGCCTCCCATCTTCCTAAGATATAAGGATTAGCAGGAGTGAAGGTATAAGTTTCAAGATTATACAAATCTGCCTGGTCCCCATCGGTACTTCCTTTATGAGCGTCGTCTGACATTACATCAAACCACCAGTTATCAGGGCTAACGGCAAAACCGTTACCTCCATTATTATTGACTACTCCATCGAGAGCCGAATAGGCTCCTGTAAGTAAAAGATCCACTCCCTGTGCATTCTGCAGGGCCTCGTCACTTAATGCTCCTATAGCAGGATTTTCGGTAAATTCCTCATTACAAGCTATGAAAGCAAAAATAGGAAGGATATAATAGAATATTTTCTTTCTCATCATTACTATAGTTTAATATTAACACCTAATGTATATAATTGTGATACAGGATAGACAGTTAAAAGACCTCCGCCTGCAACATTCCCATCTACTCCCAGAGTAAGACTGTCAAAGGATCCTATTTCAGGATCAAGACCATCATAACCAGTAATAGTGAACAAGTTAGTTCCCTGTACATAAATACGCAAATCCTGAATTCTTAGTTTATCTACTATATTATCTGCAAAATTATAACCTATTTGCAGGTTTTTTAATCTTAAATAAGAACCATCTTCAACAAAATAAGAGTTAGGGTTCGTTTCATTATTACGAATTGTTGCACTTAAAGCCGGTAAGGCCGCATTAGGATTATCCGGAGTAAAGGAATCTAAGACTCTCGCACTTCTGTTCGCATCGAAGAAAAGAGGAAAATCTGTAAACACCTTTTGATAGTTATAAATGTCATTACCCTGTGAACCTGAGAAAAAGGCAGACATATCAAATCCTTTGTACTCTGCGGTCAGGTTTAAGCCGTAAGTAAAATCAGGATGAGGAGACCCGATATCAGTTCTGTCCTCATCATTGATCACACCATCATTATTTATATCGGCATACTGAAAACGCCCTACTCCATCAGCCGGAGTGGTAAAGCCCTGATCGGCCGCCGCAGAAACTTCTGCTTCGGAAGCAAAAATCCCTACTACTTCTCTTCCATAGAAATAAGAGAGCGGTTTCCCTACCGAAGTTCTGGTGATGGCACCACCTCTAAATCCGGTATTTCCAGTTTGAAACTCACTTATAAGGTCTGTAACTTCATTCTTATAATGGGATACATTAAGATTTATACCATAACTGAAATCAGAACTTGCCTGGCTCTGGTAACCAATGCTAAAATCAACACCGGTGTTTTTAATAGATCCAAGGTTAACCAGAGGCGCCTGGGCATCTATAGCCGTAGTACTAATTAAGCTATTGTCCCTTGTAATAAGGTCTTTTGTGGTAATCTCATAAACTTCAACACTGGCATCCAATCTATCATCAAACATCCCAACATTTAAACCAATATTTTTCGTTACACTGGTTTCCCATCTAAGATTAGGATTTCCCACCTGGCTCAAAATAGCTCCTGTTGTAGGAGTGCCACTACCACTAAAGGCATAATTGGCATACTGATTATTTAAATTAGATATATTAATGGTTGGGTTATCAGATGGTAAGGTCTGGTTACCTAATTCTCCCCAGGATCCTTTTAATTTTAATCTGTTCACCAAGGCATCCACGGGGTAAAAGTCTTCATTACTAATTACCCATCCAGCACTGAAGGACGGAAAAACATCACTCTTATTATCGCCACGGAATCTTGAAGACTCATCCCTTCTAACAGTTGCTGACAAATAATATTTACCCGCAAAATTATAATTCGCGGTACCAAATATCGAAAACAGTGTTGAAGTCCCATCATAAGCATAATCAATAATAGGTGCCCCAGCACCATTGCTTAAAAGATAGAAATCAGGGCTTTCAAATAAATAGTCGTTTCTACTTATTCCTTTCCCTTTTCCACGCTGGGAAAGAGCTTCCATACCTGCAACAGCATTAATACTATGTTCTCCAAAATTATTATTGTAGTTTATGGTGTTCGTCCAGATCCACTCATAATTATTGGAATCCTGTTCGGTTAGTGTATTTGTTGAACGGGGCTCCGAATGCTCTGGATTCTTTGGAAGGAAAAACCTTCCATCATATGACTGAATATCTGCTCCAATAGAAGTTTTAATATTCAAAGACTCTAATATTTCAAGTGAAGCATAAACATCTCCAAACAAGCGAAGGGACTTGCTGTAATTATCTGATGCCCTTTCAAGAATCGCAACAGGGTTTTCCGGGTTACTCAAACCAGCAGAAGCCGCATAGGTTCCCGTATAATTTCCATTATCGTCATAAACCGGCAATAGAGGTGAAGCTCTCAATGCAAAATTGACCTGGTTATTGGAACGGGTATTGCTGAATGAAACATTAAGATGCTCACCCACTCTTACTTTATCACCTATTTTAAATTCTGAATTTAATCTGGTAGTAGCTCTTTCATATCCGGTCTCCAATTGTATACCTTCTCTTTTTAAATAATTAAGCGACAATAGGTATTTCCCATGTTCATTCCCATTTTCCATACTAAGGGATGTGTTATAGGTAGCAGCATTACGAAATATCTCATCTAACCAATCAGTTCCACCCTGAGGAACGGTAACATCTACCGGTACACCCTGGATCATGTCCGGCACGACAGGATTTGCTCCACTCCCATATTGCGGGTGAGTAACTGTGGCACCATCATTTCTAAGACTCTGGAATATCATTTCTCCATGTTGCTGTGGATTTAACAGGTCAGGAAGATTCGCAGCTCTTGCAAACCCAACATATCCATCCACAGAAATAGAGGGTCCAGCCATGTTATAGCCTCCACCTTTTGTAGTTATAATTACAACTCCATTTGATGCTCTTGCACCATAAATAGCGGCAGCTCCATCCTTCAGAACGTTCATCTGCGCAATATCATTAGAGTTTATACTGTTAAGAATAGACGGATCATCTGTTTGAACCCCATCTATTATATAAAGTGGATTATTATTGTTACTGGTTCCGAATCCACGAATTCTTACTATAGGAGAAGAACCGGGCGAACCATCGTTTTGCACAGTCACCCCGGTAACCCGACCCTGAAGGGCTTCTGCTGCGTTTACAATGGGAGCCTTAGTTGCCTCCGAAATATCTACTGAGGCCACAGACCCAGTCACGTCACCTCGAGTTTGCTGAGTATATCCCATTACCACAATTTCATCCAGTTGACTTGCATCTTCCTGCATTGTAACATCAACAACATCCTGATCACCCAAAACCATTTCCTGAGTTTTGTAACCCACATAACTAAAGACAAGGGTTTGCCCGGCGGAAGCATCTAAGCTGTAATTTCCATCAAAATCGGTTTGTGTCCCAACCGTTGTTCCTTTAATGAAAACATTTACACCTGGCAAGGGCACACCATTTTGGTCAGTAACCATTCCCGAAATTGTTTCTTGTGTATAACTTTCCTCTACAGTAGCCGCATAAAGAGATTGACTACCTCCCAGGGTATAAAAAAGGAAAATCATGGAAAAATATAAAAGCATATTTTTCACATAACCCGGAGAAAAATCTACACGAGTAGTAGTAATTTTTACATTCATAATTGAATTAATTTAGTTAGTTTTTAAATATATAGATAAAACTTAGAAAAGACTTATCCTTTCAATAAAAATTGAAAAAAAGCAATCTTATATTGAAAAAATAATATTTTTAAAGACAAATTTTTAATGATTTAAAATATTATGTTTTTCAAACTTTGATGTATACTGATCTTTTATCCATCCACAAACCAATCAACCACAGAATAAACATATAACTCAAAGCGAATAGCAAAGAGGCTGTATAAGGACCTAAGCCCGCGAGAAAAATATCCTGATAAATAATGGTCTTTAAACTGAGCTCGCCGAAAGAAATGAGACTGACAATTTGTATTATTACCCCCGAAAGGATATATATAAATAAAGGATTCCTTCCAAATACCTCGAAGAAGTAGACTCCCTTTTTAAATCGTAAAATGTCGGTTATCAATATTAAGAATGCCAATATTAATAAATCCCAGGCAATGGTATGAAGGACATATGAACTGGTCCATATTGGTTTATTTATCGGGAAGGAACTATCCCAAACCAGAGAAGTCCCCAATAAAAGCAGTCCTATTAAAGCCAGTTTCCCAACAGTAGAAATATTACCTCCGGATCTTTGGATAAAGATCCCCGCTACATAGCCTCCTATTACATTAACTATAGCCGGGATATTACTGAGCAAGCCTTCAGGATCAAAAGGAATTCCGTAACCCATATACAAATTCTCAGAAGAAAAAATTAACAAATCAAATTTAAGAGCCGCATTCCCTTCCAGAGTATAAGCAGCTCCAGGATCACCAAAATAATACAACAACCCCCAATAAAGCAGCAGGAGAAAAGCTCCAATGCCTAGTAAATATTTCATATTTAGATACCTAATCAATAGGCCGGCAGCCAGATAGCATATTGCTATACGCTGCAACACTCCCATTATCCTTATATTGGAAAAATTCACAAACTGCCATTCACCGGAAACATCTTGCTGAACAAATGGAAAAGCATTTAGAAGCAATCCAATAAAAAATATAATCAGGCTTCTTTTAAAAAGTTTTGTTAAAAACGCTTTTTCGCCTTTGGATTCATATTTCTTAAGGCTAAAACTCATCGCATTCCCAATTACAAAAAGGAAAGTCGGAAAAACAAGATCGGTAATAGTAAAACCATGCCATGCTGAATGCTTAAAGGGGGCATAGATGGTTTCCCAACTTCCGGGAGTATTCACCACAATCATCAAGGCAATAGTTAAACCTCTCAAAATATCAAGTGCTAAATACCTTTCTTTTATACCTTTTATTTCCATTATTTTTTAACAGTAATTTTACAAATAAACAATTTTTAATTATAAAAACTAAACTTATAGTTATTTTTTTTATTTATTATAAACTTTATTAAATTTTTTTGTAAAGTTCATTCTTAAATTTAAAGTGCTAAATTTTGCCACAATGCTTTCATGTAATAAAACCTATTTAGGCTCTCTAACAGAAAAAGCAACAATTAAGGAAGGAATTAAATATATAATAGAAGTTCAATCAAAAGGCTTTCAACTACCTACAGGCCAAAACTTCCGGTCCTTTCTTAAGCTTATAAATGAAGTTTATAAGAATCATGGGGGTCACATAGTTTAGTTAGGTGTTAAAAAACTGTATTACGGCCTGTAAAGAAGAAACTTTCTTTACAGGTCTAAGTAACTCTCTAATTATAATCAAAATCAGCAGGCCGAATCATCATCGAATAAGGCTGCGGGACCTAATAGGGAAACATCGGAAACAATAGAAGGAACTATTTTAACTTTTTCAGTAATTCGTTTAAAAGGAAATGAATTTATACGTTCCTGAAGTGACCCTTCAAAAAACCTGAAGGCTTTACTCACTGAGCCTCCTAGAATAATGGCTTCCGGAGCCAGTACGTAGAGAATTAATTTAAAACTCTCTCCAAGATGCTTTCCAAAATCGTCAAATGCCTTTAGCGCTTCCCGATCACCTTCTTCAGCTCTTTTATATAATACAGATCCCTCTTCTCCATAATGAGATCTGAAGAATTTCCCACTACAGTAATCTTCGATGGTTTTATCCAAATAAGGGATATTAGCCAGTTCCCCGGCCCCGGAAAGAGTCCCTGAATAAAGTTCATTATTTATAATAATACCCGTACCATAGCCGGTTCCTAAAGAAACACCCACAAAATTGCTATAATCCTTTCCAATTCCATACTTTTTTTCTCCCATGGCAAAGGAATTAGCATCATTTATGATCTTCACAGGTTTATTAAAATAGCGCTCCAAATGATCTTTTAAGAATACTTCTTTCCAGGAAGGAATATTCCATAGATCATAGATAATTCCTTTCTCTACATTCACAAGTCCGGGAACGCCTATTCCAATTCCCTTAAAATCATCATTCGCCAACTTCTCAATTCCCTCAATTATTTCCTGAATAATTTGTTCTTTAGATGCCTTTGCAGATGTGGGAATCACATGATCTTTGATAACCCGGGACGCATTAACTATCCCCATATGAATTTTTGTAGCCCCAATGTCTATACCTATTACAGTGTCTCTCATAATTGATGATTGCTAGCCGCTATTTAAAATTTGTATTTAAGCGCCTATTCCGGAATCTTTTTTATTTCAATATTACGCCAGTAAACCTTTATCCCTCCACCTGAATGAATCTGGAGTGCTATTTTTCCCGTAGCCATTCCAATTTTATCATCTTTCAATTCTACCATTTGAACTCCGTTTAACCAGGTAGTTACGGAATCTCCTACCACCCTGATTTTCATCTTATTCCATTCACCAAATTTCAGCACTTCATCTTTGGAAGAATCAGGCTTTATCAACCAATCCCGACCATAGGATTCATAAATACCACCGGTATCATGGCCCGGAGGTGCTACCTCTACCTGCCAGCCGGTAATTTTTGTCCCTTCGATATGGGAACGGAAAAACACTCCGCTATTTCCATTTTGCTCCTGCAAGAACTCCAGTTCCAGTTCAAAATTTTTATAGTTATCGGTTGTTGCAAGATATCCGTACTCTTCATCAGACCCGCTTTCTGCAACCAGTAAATCATTTTCAACATACCATTTCTCGGTACCATAAATCTGCCATCCCTCAAGATCTCTTTGATTAAAAAGTTCTTTTGGAGAATTGCATCCAAACTGAAAAAAGACAAGCATTACAACTAAAATCCGTATTATATATCGCATAATTTAAAAACTTTGAATTCTAATATTCGGTGAGGAGAAAAACGGGTCTCCCCAGAAATAATATAATTTCTGTTAAGAGGCTGCGACAGGTTAGCTTCATTCGCAAAAAACCGAAAGCATTATAGAAGTAGCTATACCCTCCAGGCCAAATTTTTTTTAAAAAATAAACATCTATTTTTCCCTTTTCAGGAAATTAATCTAGCGTAATGTACAAAACTTTCTTTATTTTTTATATTAAATGTAATACTTCTATAAATTTATATAAAAAGAAGTGGCAGTTAAATTAAATGAATTTATTTTTAAGTATGAAGCTTTTAATTCAGGTCAAGGATTCCGGAATAATCTGACTTATACTCACTTAGCATATTTTGAGCAGCCCCCACATCAGCTACAGGATACTTACATGTTTTATTCTCACAAACATAAATAAGAGTAGATCCCGTAATCAATTTACCCTTCAGTAGCGGAAGGCTTTCTGATTTCCCACCCATAAAAATGGCTGTGGGGTAATATTTCTTTTGAAACATAATATTTTTTTCAAAGGCATCCTCCCCAACAATAGCTACTTCATTAACGCCAAAAGCTTTATAACCTAATAGCCTGCTCCAGTTTGCATAATTGGAAGGGTATTTCTTTAGTTGATTCAAAACTCTCTGCATCATTTCTTCACTACGAGCAGAGTATTCTTTACTAGCCTTTAATTCACCCAAGACAAATAGATTAATTGCCATTACAGAATTAGAAGAAGGCAATACGTTGTCATCCATTTCAAACTGCCTGGTAATAAGTTCATTTATATTATTAGGAGCATAATAAAACATACCCGTCTGGTTATCCCCAAAATGTGTTATGGCATATTGAACAATACTGTCTGCCTGCTTCAGCCATCTATCCTTAAAATTAATCTGATAAAGCTTAATCAAAGCATTACTTAGATAACTATAGTCGTCTAAAAAACCCGGGGTCCTGCTCTTGCCTTCCATATAACTTCTCATCACGCTATAATCGGCCCCCGTCATTTTTTCGGTTAAAAAATCTGCAGTCTCTTCGGCTCTTTCCAGATATTGATTATCACCCAAAGCGGTAAACGCATCCAGATAGGCCTTTAACATAAGGGCATTCCATGAAGTAATCACCTTTCTATCTACCGTTGGTTTTGTTCTATTTTCTCTGACTAACCTAAGTTTATTCCTGGACTCTGTAAGTATTTTTTTTACCTCAGAATATTCAAGATTTTCTTCTTTCGCATATTCTTTCTCTGAATAATTGCGATAGAGGATGTTCTTTCCTGCTTCCCAATTTCCATATGATTCAATATTATAGAAATCCTTAAATAATCTGGCTTCCTCAGAATTCAAAACTTTATTTATCTCCTGGGCACTCCACACATAATATTTACCTTCTTCTCCATTACTATCGGCATTGATAGAGGAATAATACCCCCCTTTTCCGTTATACAGCTCCCGCTCCACAAATTCAATGCTCTCTCTTACGATCCTGGCATATTCCCTATTTTCTGTAAGCTTATATGCTTGAGAATACAAACTAATTAATTGAGCATTATCATAGAGCATTTTTTCAAAATGAGGTACCAGCCAGTTTGAGTCAGTTGTATACCTGGAAAAGCCACCTCCTAATTGATCATAAATTGCTCCTTTTCCCATATTGGTTAAAGTAGTATTTACGATTTCAAGAATTTCTTCATCTCCAGTCAAATAATGATACTGAAGAAGGGCCTCCCAGGACAACGGCAGCGGGAATTTTTGATCTCCTTTATACCCTCCTTTATAGGGATCCAATTTCTCCTTCCATGAATTTCTTAAAGCCAAATAATTCTCCTTACTTGTCAATTCCGTATTTTCAGCTTTAAGGCTGTCCAGGGAATTACCTTTGCGTATCCCTTTGGTAAGAGCATCAGCCGTTCTTACTATTCCCTCCTTGTCTTGTTTATAGGTTTCTGCCACTTGTTTCAGTAACTTTTTCCATTGCTCCTTAGGATAGTAAGTCCCGGCAAAAAAAGGTCTGCCGTCCGGAAGAGCTATTACATTCAGAGGCCAGCCCCCACTTCCATTTAATAATACAGCCGCATCCATATATACTTTATCTATATCGGGCCTTTCTTCCCTATCTACCTTAATAGAAATAAATTCTTTGTTCATAATAGCGGCCACTGCCGTATCCATAAAACTTTCTTCCTCCATTACATGACACCAGTGACAGGCTGCATATCCAACACTAATTACAATTGGCTTCTTCTCCCTTTTAGCCTTTTCCAGGGCTTCAGGACCCCATTCATACCAATCTATGGGATTATCGGAATGCTCCTGTAAATAAGGACTACTGGCTTTTGCAAGTCGGTTTCCCGGATTTTTTGAAGATTCAGATTGTTCTTTGGAATCACATGCAATAAAAAGAAGGAAACAGAGAAAGATAATTGGCCATTTCAATGACATAGAAAGTTGTAATTTATTTAACCTACAATATACAGTTTAATACATCTTATGAAATGCTTATTTGATAAGTATGCATTCTAAAAAGAGGAACAGGCTTTGACACCGAATAACCAGGATGACCCATATATAGGTCGAAACTCCCTTCACAAAGTTTCTCCTGAAGAATTAAAATAGCCTAATAAGGCTTTTAAATTAGAAGCTTTTTGCCTTCTTTGGAATGTACTCCTGGTTTCCTACTTTTACTGGATAATACAGAAATACGGCTTTCCCCAATCAAACATTAAGCAGAATTTATGGAATAAAGAGATTTTGAGACACCCCCTGGAATCTTCAATCTGCTCTTACAATTTTGTCCCTTAATTCACGCCAGGTTACCATAATTATATTATTTTTTTCAATTAACTCCTGAGCTTTATCGCTTGTAAAAAAATCAAGGTCTTCCTGTCTCCATACATTTCCCCAATTAGGATGATCAATAGTAACGGCTTTCATTTCTTCATTATTTTCAGCTAAATGAATAATAATGGTGGACAATCCAGGCTTAAGATTATTAAGAATTTCTTCATAATATGATTCCATACCTTTGGCGAATATTTCCGGATCAGCCTGGTAATAATGGTCAACCACTATATCTTTTGCAGTTAATTTCATCGTTTTTCTAACTGTCTCAAGAGATGACATATCTTCGCTTAAAAGGACTGGTAAATTATATTCCCGACCTTTCTTAATATAAACTTCCATCAGCTCCGGCGTGGTTCTTATAGCCCCCATATGAGCGTCCAAATGAGTTATATCAATTCCATAAGACAGGGCTTTTTCGATCTGAGCCGTAATTTCTCTTTCAACATCTCCCAGGTCTGCTTTCAAACGTATACTATCTTCTAAATGAAAAAAATAACCATTTTCGTTAACCAGGCTGGGTACCATATTTTTTGAGCTTGTGGGCCCCCATTTGTAATTCTTCCACTCACTGGTAACCGTAAGATGAAGGCCAAAGTCTTTTTCTTCAGAATGCAGGCGGGCATATTCCGCAATTTCAGGGAACCACGGACAGGGTACCATAATGCTCACAGAATTTACGCCCCCCTCCTCCAGGGCTTTTATGGTTGCTATATTTTCTGAATGGCTAATCCCGGCGTCATCAGCATGAATAATAAGCAATTTTGCGTCAGCCGGATACCCCAGTTTCTCGGAAAGGGTCTGATTACTGTTCTGAGCAAGAACCGGATAGCTCATAAAGCTCAGAATCATTAATAATATTTTAAAAGATTGAATATTCATAAATTTTTTATTTAATTATTGAAAGATACTAAAATATTTAGTCAAGTCATACGCAATTCCCATACTTGGCTTCTTACTCCCGTAACTAGTTTAAAACTTATCCTTAAAAAACACCCTGCTAAAGGTTTATTCAAAAATTGAACTTATGAATATAAAAGCAGGATCACCAGAAACCGATTTTTTTAAAAACAGGGAATCATTAAACTTTATCAGAGTAACCGTAGGATATTCGAAATAATTTGGCACTCAGCAACTTATAAAAAAGAGCCAGGTCTTTTTATAAGGAAAATATGTATATTTAAGATTATATAAAAGGTTCTTTACAACCAGTAGATCAAAAAGTTATGTTCAA
Organism: Christiangramia crocea; assembly: GCF_022410465.1. Taxonomy (GTDB): domain Bacteria; phylum Bacteroidota; class Bacteroidia; order Flavobacteriales; family Flavobacteriaceae; genus Christiangramia; species Christiangramia crocea. The sequence goes on from NZ_JAJSON010000020.1 coordinate 229,005, forward strand.
AACAATCTATACACTTATACTGGTTAGTTTTTTTTCAGGATTCAGCTTATTGCATTTAGAAACCATAATTAAGAAAAGATACTTTTTCCATCTGCTTTTTTTCAGCCTGTTCTTAAATGCTTCCCTTGCCCAAACAGATTCCATTAACACCTACAGCCTAAATACATTCAAAGAGATTCCTGTAAATATTTCCCTTGAATGGCTAAATAATAACTATGTTGAAAATCCTGAAAATTTTCATGAAAAAGCTTTGCAGACCTTAGACCGGGCTTATCGCTTAGAAGACGAAAAACTTAAAGCGGAAGCACACCTTCTTTTAATGCGCTGGCATGCCTTTCACGTACCCTTTACGATTGATTCGATACTTCCTCACGGTGAAAAAGCAATTGCATTATTCAAGAAAGTGAATGATATGGCCAAGGTAGCTATTACCAGTGTCGAATTGGCCTATGAATACATTGAAGGAAATGACACAGAACGTTCTGAACAATTGATCTTCGATGCCATTGAAATTTACGAAGCTTCAGGGAATGAGAAAGGCTTGGGCTCAGCTTTTAGTGCACTAGCGAGTATTTTTCTTTCACAAAAAGAGCCGCAATTGTCAATAAAATATGGTTTAAAAGCTTTGGAGCTAACACAAAAAGTGGAAGACCATCATACTACCGCTCAAACCTGGCTAGCACTCGTTCTGGCTTATGATGATGCCGGAGAACCAGAAAAGGCGATACACGCTGCGGACATGTGTATTGAAACGATTAATCGCTACAATATAGATGATGATTTCAATCTGGCCCGGGCATATGGCTATCGCGGAGATGTATGGGCAGAGCTTGAAGAGTATCAAAAATCTCTGGAAGATAATGTGAAATCTTATGCAATAGTTGAGGCCAAGATTGGAGCTGAACGGCCAGCTGCTAAAACCTATAGACGGGGAATTGGCAAGGCATATTATATGAAGGGAGATTACAAGGAAGCCCTTCCACATCTTGAAGCTAGTAAAGACGGATATGTTGCCCTGGGTCAGGGTAGCCAGCCAAAAATGCAGATATTATATAATGAAATAGCAGACAGCTATTCTAAAATCGGGGATTTTCAAAAGGCGTATTTAAATCAGCAACTAGCACATGAGGTATACGAGACTCTTATGCAGAATAAAGTTTCTAATCTGGAATCTGAAGCTTTATTTAAATATGAAAGTGGAAAAAAAGATGAAACTCTGGCATCCCAGGCCGCTTTAATAGATCAAAAAAGTAAGACCCAGACCCTTATTATCGTGATCGCTTCTCTATTGTTTATATTCCTGCTCTCGCTCTTATATTTCTTTTTGAAAAGCAAAAAAGCCACCAGAATTATCAGGGCCAAAAATGCCGAAAACGAATTATTGCTTAAAGAGATACATCACCGGGTTAAGAACAATCTGGAAATGGTAAAAAGTCTTATTGCCCTGCAATCGGCTCAAATAGAAGATCCGGCTACTAAAGACGCTATGATCGCCAGTCAGAACCGGGTCCAGTCTATGGGAATAATCCATCAAAAACTATATCAGGGCGAAAACCTGGGAAGTATTGAAATGAAA
>NZ_JAJSON010000002.1 GCF_022410465.1 Christiangramia crocea
GATACTATATTCAAATCCTGAGTTTCCCCCTGTAACGGTTCCGGCAGTCAAAGTACCATTACTCTCACCATTGCATAATACATTGGTATGAACAGAGCCGGAAATCTGAAGTTCATCCGGTTGGTTGACTTCAATTATAATTGTTCCGGTATTTCCGTCACTATCGGTAACCTGCAGGTCATATGTTCCTGCATATAAACCGCTTATGTCTTCAGTTGAGGAACTATAGTTGTTAGGACCAGACCAGCTATAAGTATATGATGAGTTGCCTCCGGTTACTGAAACTTTTATAGCTCCGTCGTTTACACCAAAGCATGAAACAGGAGTGGTCTCATCAGAGGTTACCGTAAGATTAGCAACTGAATTCTCTGTTGAGGCTATGATAAAGCTAAGTGTGAAAACTAGAAGAAAGATAATAAGTCCCCCGGTTCTCACCGATGAGGTAATTTTATGCATAGGCTACCAATGGGTTGATTTTCATCGGTAAAAATACACATAAAATCGATAAACGGTATAAAAAAAGAAAAAAATTTTAGATTAACTTACTTTAATTCAGTTGAATAGATGTTTTTATTGGTTAAAAAGCTTAAAAATGTAGGAAAATACCTTCTTGTATTATTTTACAACAATTTTCTTATTACAGATAGCATTCTCACAAAATACTTTTACAATATAAATACCGGATCTCACTGGTTTCATTCCAAGCAAAATTTCTCTTTCGGTAGGTAATCCATCGAATTCCTGGATTAATTTTCCGTTTATATCAAAAACCATCACTCTTGAAACATCGAGAAGGTCATCGTTATTAATTTTTATTTGTCTGCTGAAATGGCTATAACTAATTCCTACGAGACCATCGATCAGAGGAAGTTCTGGGTCGTAAAGATCGTCGGGATCCGGAAGTGTTGGGTCCTGAGCCTCTTTAAAGAACACCAGTTCAAACCTGTCTTTTATTTCACCGGTATCTGAAGTACCAGCATATGGATCATTAAGTATGTCATGAATAGTATCCAGTTTTTTATCCTTCAGATACACTTCTTTTCCAACAGGCCAGTTTTCCGTACTATCAATTTTAATGGTGAACTCACCTCCGGCCTGGGTTTTAATAGCCAGTTGTAAAACCTGGTCTTTTTCGAAATCCGGAACTGCCTGAATTACATAAGGACTATCTCCTACCAACCAGTACATATCTTCAGCATTATTTTCTATTAGAGGAGCATCATAACCAAGATCAAAATTGTTCGTGGTATTGTAGTCCCTTGTTACCAGGATCTGGCGATGATAGCCTCCAGGTGACTGGAATTTTAATCTTATTTTTGCTCTTTCATCTTCCGAAGTTAGGGTTGAAGAGGTCTGGCTTGACTTGAAACGGTCTTCCTGCATCAAGAAGATAGATGGGTCTCCATTATTTTCCCTTTTATAGATTCGCTGACTGTTTTTGAAGGTAATGTTTCCGGAAAAAGTCTGTCCACTTTCGGTTGAGCTATTCACAAAGAATCCCTGGGCTACCGGAACATAACGTTTAGGTTCTTTATTCCCGGTACTTCCGGTATTATTGATTCTCCAGTCATTTGAAATAGCTGGAGCAGTTCCGGAAAAATTAAATGTCGCATATCCTCCTATATATTCTGCCAAAAGGTGTGTGCTGCCAGAGAAATGATCCCAGTAATATATAGTACCGTTAAACACACTGCTTGTTCCCCTGCTTGGAGTTCCATCAGGCGCCTGCACGCCATTTAAATTGTCAAGTAAAAACTCCCAGGCATCTATAGAGGATGGATAAGGATTCCCTACCAGATAATTCTGATTCTGACCAATGTTTAATTGAATATTAGCATTATGGGGCTTTCCACGGAAAACATAATTCTGGGTTCCGGTATTCGGAGCAACTGTTCCATCAGTTCCTTTCATAGAATAACCTGATCCTGTTAATCCGGTTCCGTCTTCTCCCAGATGCGTCCAGTCACCGTAAATATCTGCTTCTCCCCCTCTGAAGTCCCATATCCAGAACGAGCTTATCGTTATAGGAGTGGTTTTTCCTCCATCAGCCGCAAATTCATATAAATTAAATGTAATAGGTTGAGGATTTGCAGAATTCGAACCATCCAGCAGTACAGAATTTAAAACGTACCCGGAATTATTTGCTGAACCCTGAACACTTACCGGACTGCTCCAGTAATTGTAATTAAAACTACTTAACCTTCCCTGTTGGTCTCTTTCCAGCCAACCTGCACTGTTTTCCTCAAGAATGCTTCCCTCATCCTGTAATAACTGAGACTCTCCGACAAGATCCATATTACCGTCAAGCCACAGATAATGCGTAACTCTTATAAACTGGCCGGAATTTGTTTCATCCTGGGGCCCAGCGGGATTTGCAATAGTTAATTCTTTACCGACCGTCTCCGACTTTAAACCAAGGACCGTAATATCTTTTGCCTGTGAGGTGATATCATGGAAGGTCCTCACAATATTCCACTCAATAGGATCACCATTTACCCCATTTGCATTTGGGATATCCCATACTGTTGGTCTTAACCAGGTATTGACACTGGTCCATGGGCCGTCGACTGCGGATAAATATGGTAAAGGCGCCGTATTCTGCTGGTTCGTGGTCATATTGTTCAATGTCGCCGGAACGGAATTTAAAGCCAGGTCTGGCGTTAATCCATTAGCAGGCATAAGAGAAGCATCAAATGTTTCCAAGTTGGCTGGATCGGGATCTGAAGAAATTAATCTGTAATATCCTTCAAGGTCTGAGTAGGCAAGGCCTCCCGGAACAGGCATAGGTATTTCCATTCCCATATTAGCTGCATTCTGCAGATGCTGGTTCATCATGAACTGTATTTGTTCCTGAGTGATCTCTGTGTTCCAGATTCTCACCTCTTCGATCCAGCCAGAGAAATAATTAGTTGGAATACCGGTATTGATATCTCCGCTAGCTCCTATAAGCAAAGGAGCTGTGCTGTTGGTTGCGGCAGAACCGGTGGTTCTGTCTACGACTTTTATTCCGTCTATATAGAGGGTGGCTGAAGTACCATTAAAACTTACAGCAATATGATACCACCTGTCATTTATATCAATGGCCTGAGAGGATGTTAGAACCCCGCCATTCCATCTGAATACAGGTTTACCATTATTTAGTTCTAGTTCATATCCATCACCACCATTATGCTGATCCCTTTTAGATATAATCGTTCCATTTCCGCTTTCCGGTCTTACCCATGCTTCCAGGCTATAGAAGCCCGTATAGGTATTGCCTGCATCTACGTAATCATCTATGCCGTCAAAATCAAGGGCAAAACATTCTTCTATAAGTATTGGAACTTCATTGATTATCGGCGGACAACCAGTATTCTCAATAAGAACATCATTTTCATTAACTGTGGTTGGAGTAAGGGTCCATTTGAAAGTGTAGGATCCAAAAGTATCTGGTATAAAAACAGCATTAGGATCGTTTATGGCAGCCAGATTGTCATTCTCATTAGTCAAATGACTTTCTGAGAAGGTATAGTCTGGTGGACCTGTGATTTCCCATTGTCCGATATAGCCATCAAGAGTGGGATAAGAAGTTATTTCACCCTGGTAGGCCCCGATAACAGAAGCCGAAAGAATTATGGAATTAGAACCACATTCGCCTTCCTCTGCGGTTGTAGTTACAGTATATTCGTCAAAGGCAAAAACTTTTACAGATTTAGCATGCTCCGTTACGGGACATGATTCCCCATTAGAATTATATACTAGTGTGGTTTTAAATTCAAATGTATTCCATCCTATTAATGTGGGGATCCATGTTTCGGTATTATTCGTACCAATTATAACGGGGTTAGCGGGATCTGTATAATCCGTCCACACCTGAGAAGCACCCTGGGGTCCATCGGCAAAATCAATATTATCGATCGCCCATACATCTCCTATTTGGCTGCCCTGGTAATTAAACCTTATTCTCAAATTATTTTCACCTAAATAAGGGCCCAGATCAAGTTCAATTTTATTTTCTGGTCGATCATCTACTGTACCTAGGGCAAAATCAGCAAAATTACCACTTGTAATTCCTTCTTCTGAATCAGCAGGAACGCCTCTAACATATAGCGGTGTTTGCTCATATGTAGCACCGCCATCTGTAGATATTTCCACACTTATATAAGCACCTGGAGTCAAATTATACGCCTGGTCAAATGTTAGAAGGGCTGCATCCATATCATCAATACCAAATACAGGCGTCTCAATGGTAGAATTATTTCCACTAGAAACCACTCCAAATCCCTTATTTCCATCCTGGATCCCAGTTGCCCAAAAAACATCTTGATAATTATAAGGAGAGGTTAGTTCGGCTGTTGTCAGAGGGTGATCCGTAGCTCTTTTCCACCTGTCTGGCCTGGTGTTGTTAGCGTCAGTATCAAATCCAACTACGTCTCCTTCCAGGGTTACTCGCCAGCCGTTGTTGGTAATACCGGCATTATCAAATAATCCATCTTCAGATATTGTGCTTCCACTGGTATACCCTGATTCCGCAGTTAATCTTACTTCATCTCCAAAACAGATGACATCGGGATCAACGGTAACTGGTTCCGGAAGAATTTCAGAAGAGATTATAGATAGTAAGGCAGTTTCTGAATATACCGGATCCGGACATGCTCCACTAGTGATCTCAACTCGAAAAACTGTGCTTCTGTCTCCAATTAAACTTTCTATTTTACCAGCAGATAAAACATCTCCCTGGAAGGTTTCTCCGTTTTCAATAATAGTGGTCCAGGTGGTCTGATTGCTTGCTCTGTATTCCCATTTTTCTATGCTTCCTGTAATTCCGGTAAGCTGTATATCTACAGCATAACCAGGATCTTGCACTTCACATATACTAAAAATTCTTCCTACACCTACCCAGTTTAACTCTCCACCCTCAGGTAGTGGATCAACACCAATAGAAACTTCTTCTGAATTTGCTTCATTACAAACCCCGCTTTTTACCACAGCTCTATAAGTCGATGCAACCGTATAATTCTCAATAGTAAGGATTTCTGAAGTTTCATCTATAGTGGTCCAGGAGGCACCATTGTCTATAGATTGTTCCCATCTTTGAATTTCACCTATATAATCTGATAATGTAATAGTGCCGGATCCGTCAATACAAATTGAAGATGGCCCGGATAGCAGACCTCCTTCTGAAGGAGGATCTACTTGTACTTCAATTTCTGCTGAATTTACACAACCGTTACTATCTGTTCCTATTACAGTATAAGTTGTATTAATAGTGGGAGAAACACTAATATCGGCAGTCGTTCCAATTTCTGTTTCACCCTCCATCCAGATGTAAGAGGTAGCACCTAATGCCCGCAAAGTCGTGGAATTTCCTTCGCAAATAACTTCATCATCGGTAGAAGCGGTTACATCGGGCAGCGCATTTACCATTACACTAATTTCTACAAGATCGCTTTCACACTCATTTGGAAGAGTTTGACTTACATAATAAATAATTGGCGATGAAGTGACAGTTTGGGTATCCGGAGTAGGAGCCGTATTTCCAATGAAATTCGAATCCGCATCATACCAGTTTAAGGTAGCGTCGCTAACTGGAGTGGCGCTCAGTGGTTCGGCAGTTGAATTATGGCATAAACTAACACTTGCCTCAGTTTCTGGAACTGCCGGTTTTTCTTTGACTATAACTTTTACAGGAACGCGATTGCTTTCGCACACATCCGGAGTCTGGGTGACCCAGTAGGTGGTTTCACCAAAGTCGTCTGTAGAAGGTGTAGGGTTAATTGGATAACCAGAAGTATCTGTGAATAGGTCATCTCCTGTTTCCGAAGCATACCATTTTAGATTGGTTCCGCTTATTACACTCAATGGTTCAGGTGTATCAAGCTGGCAATAAGTGATATCCTCAACTTGTGGGTCGTCGGGAAATTGATTGATCCTTAAATAGAATGTGTTTGAAATAGCTGTTGAACAACTGAATCCATCAGGTCCGGTTATCTGAACCTGATAATTTCCATTATAAGCATCGTCATTCCCAATATTTGAGATTACAAGCGAGCCTTCGTAAACCCCATTTCCATCCCTGGTAGGTGGATCAAAAGTAAGGTCTGGATCTGAATTGATATCGAGTGGGTTCCCATCCTTTAACCAGGTGAAGTTGAGTTCTGCACCGTTCGCATGGGCGATAAAGTCAAAAATAGCTTCAGATAGACCATCCCCACACACGCTTACATCCCTGGCTGGAGCGGTTATAACAATATTTTCGTCTACGTTCATTGTAACGGTTTCGGAAGTAACAAGGGAACAGGAATCGGCTCCTGATACTTCTACATAATAACTACCTGCATTAGATGAGGTGGTATTACTAAAGGATAAGGTAGGGGAGTTTGGACCTACTGGAGCTCCGTCTTTATACCACTGGTAGGTTAAATTATCTCCTGTAGCCACCACAGATAATTCTGAAGGTTCTGTAGAACATACCCCAACATTTGAAGGTTGTGTGGTAATTACCGGTTCTTTATTTACAGAAACGTTGAGATCATAAGAGACTGAAGGACAATTTCCGGCAGGATCTTCTGTGCTTAGGCGTAGAACGATATTTGCGGCCTGATTGGAAGGTGGGGTGTAGACCACATCTTTATAATTTGCCGACATTGCGGTAGAGCTAAGACTTCCGCCACCTGAAACGATCTCCCACTGCCCCTGGCTCGCACCGCTAGTTATATTTGCTCCGTTGAGTGTTAAAGTTGAATTAGAACATATTACCTGGTCGCTCCATTCTTCAATAACTGGTAATGGTTCCAAGGTAAGACTGAATGTAGCATCCGTTTCCGTACAATTTGTATTATCGGGCTGAACTGTAAAGGTCAGGTCAACGCTACCATTACTTATATCATTAGCTCCCGGAGTATATATAGCTGTAGAGGTATTCGAATTATTAAAAGATCCATCTCCCGAGGTAGTCCAGGTGCCTGTACTGTAGTCTCCGGTTATGTTAGCCGTGATCTCATAAGTCTCATCTTCACAGATCGCCGAGGTAACGGGGTCTATGGTGACTCCAGGTTGTTCGTAAATGGTAACCAGAACTTCATCAGTGATTTCTCCGCAGGTTGTTGGTGAACCTGTAGTAGTTATGGTTAGTGTTACTGAGCCGTTTGCGATGTCATTACTTCCGGGAGTATATGTTGAAGTTACAGATGTGCTGTTTGAAAAACTTCCATCTCCATTTGATGTCCATTGAATACCAGTTCCGATCGCCCCGGTAAAGCTTCCGTTGAGTGCTACAGCTTCAGTTGAACACATTGAAAAGTCTTCTCCTGCATTCACTGTAGAGGCTTCATCTACAGTCACCACTACGGTAGCTGTAGCATCCGGTGAGCAGGGTCCGCTGGCTGTAAGAGTAAAGGTAATATCTCCTGTATATGATGCATCAGGAGTGAAAATAGGTGTTAGTGAATTAGCATCGTCAAATGTACCAGAAGTAGAAGGGTTAGCCGTCCAAGTGCCAATTTCTGCACTTCCTCCAATAGTACCTGATAAATTAATTTCGCCGGCCTGGCAAACAGAAAAAGCAGAAGAGATTGAAGTCACTGCAGCATCTTCATAAAAGTAGATCGTCATTTCATCATAACCGGCCTGGCAAGCTCCTTTTGGCGCATCTGTTATAATTCTGAGAGTAACCGGGTTGGCAGGTCCATCACTTCCTCCTGGATTATAAGTGGCATTCGCAAGATCGGTTGGGTTATTAAGAGTACCACTACCTGTTACAATGTCCCATCTAGGATTTAATTTACCGGCATTTCCATTTCCAAAACTAGCGGTACCGGTCAGATCTATACTAGTTACATCCTGGCAAACGGTTTGATCTTCTCCGGCCTGTACTTCCACAAAATCTTCTACATCCACTTGGAGTTGTTGCCAGTCACTTGTTCCGCAAATATTGCTGGTTCGAACTTTGATAAAATTACTTCCTCGTACAGAATTATTTGTGGCTTTTACAGTTACAGCGGTACCATCATTATCACCTCCCTCTTTGAATATCCATCCCGTTGGTAACTTCCATTCATAGGAAGTGGCACCAGAAACTGTCTCAATAGAGAATGCCAGATTATCGGCAACAGGACAAATGGCAGTTGGGCCTGTTATAATTCCTGGTTGGGCGGCAATTCCGGATATAACTTCTACTTCAATGATTGAACTGGTAATAACATTTTTTTCAGCTGCTATACATTCATCATTATTTGTGACCTCCAAATAAACCTGCACGTTTGTACCAACCGGAAGGTCACTAGGACTGAAGGAGCTGCTGGTTCCTGCTGGAGATCCATTAACATACCATTGGTATTCCGGATTAGAACCACCCTCGGTTAAATTAGAAGTGAAATTTACCACCGAGCCTGAACAAATTAAGGTATTATCGGCTGAGATCGTAATAGCCGGATTTAGAATAGGATTTACAGTGATCTCTATGCCTGTGCTTTCAGCCGGGTTAAGCGCCGGATCCACGCATTCAATATCTGATACCAATTCAACGCTTACTATATCCCCATCACTTAAGCCGGAAGTGGAAAATGTTGGAGTGGTAGTAGTTGAAACAGCCAAACCATTGACTTTCCAGTTATATTGAGGATTGTCACCTTCATTATCAGGTGTTGCATTAAAAGTTATGGAAGCTCCATCACAAATAGTATTATCCGTATCAGTAGTGGAAATACTTACTGATGGCACCTGTAATGGATTAACCTGAACATCTATTGAGTTACTTTGAGCCGGATTTGAAGAATCATCCACACAGGTAATGTCTGAGGTCATTTCTACGTATACACTTTGAGAACCCACTGCTAAATTAGTGGTGGTATAGGACGCAGAGTTGCTTCCCACAGGATTACCTCCTACGTACCACTGGTATTGTGGGTTGTTTCCTCCGTCAACAGGGGTGGCATCGAAAGTAACTTCCTCCCCTGCGCATATATCATTATGGTTTGAAGTTATACTTACTCCGGGTGTAACTAAAGAGTTTACGTGAATGTCTATGGTATTGCTGGTAACAGTGCCAGGCTGTGCACAGGTAGCATTGGATGTCATTTCCACTCTAACATTATGTGGTCCTGCACTTAATCCCGAAGCGGTAAAGTTGGGAGAATTATTTCCAACAGATGTGCCATCTACAAACCACTCATAAATAGGTGAAGTCCCTCCTTCAAGATTGGAGGAAGTAAAATTTATTTCTTCATTCAAACATATGGTAGTTGCAGAAGCAGAAATACTAACTTCCGGATTCCTTTCACTTTTAACCGTAACTGTAAAATTATTACTATTTACTGTGGTCTCTCCGTTATCACAAGTTGCTGCGACCTGAATTCTTATTTTGTTGCCGTTTGAGATTTGTGAGCTTCCGGATAAGGTAATAGTTGTTCCACTTGTTCCTGTTGAAATTGAGGAACCCGTATCTAGATTCGACCAATTAATTCCATCAGTAGATTTTTGCCAGGCGTAGGTATAGGAATTAGAGCTTCCAGCAGTAAAGGCAGAAACGTAAAAAGAAACATCCTCAAAAGAGCATATAGTGGTGGTTCCGTCAGGCTGGATATTCACTGATGGATTTGTAGTACACTGGCTGTAAGCTTTTAAAGAAGAAAAGCTTAACAGAATCAGAAATATGTACGCTACTTTTAAAAGTAATTTTTTCCCCATAGTTGCCAGGTTTAAATAAAACAATAGTTAGGTAGGGGTATGATTGTGGGGGCAAAAAAATTGAGGGCAATAACTTAAGCTAAGTCATCTAAATTGTTGGGAAATAATGAATTAGCAAATAAATTTAAATGAAAAAACCGAATAAACACGAAATTTTCGGTGAAAAACAGGATTACTCGTTGAAATTGTAGGAAAATTCCAAGTTGAGATCTAATAGATTGATTATTAGTATTAATAAAAAACCGCCAGTTTCATGGCGGTTTTTGTGAATTTTGGAAATCGAAATTATTATTCACCCATAAATGGATATCTGTAATCTGTTGCGGGTACAAATGTTTCTTTGATCAGTCTAACCGAGATCCATCTCATAAGATTCATCTTGGATCCTGCTTTGTCATTAGTACCACTTGATCGTGCACCTCCAAAAGGTTGCTGGCCAACTACAGCTCCTGTAGGCTTGTCATTGATATAGAAGTTACCTGCAGCATTCTGGAGCAGGTCTGTTGCTTGAGCAGCAGCATAACGGTCGCCGGATAAAATCGCTCCGGTAAGCGCATAGATACTTGTATTATCCACCATTTCACAGATATCTGCCCATTTCTTTTCGTCAAAGTTTTTATCATCGTAAACATAAATCGTCACTACAGGACCGAATAATTCGGTTTCCATGGTTGTATAGTGTGGATCTGTGGTCAGAATTACCGTAGGTTCAATGAAATAACCCTTGGATTTATCATAATTTCCACCTACAACGATCTCTGTACTCTTATCCTTTTTCGCTTTATCTATATAACCTGCCAGCTTATCAAAAGCTCCTTCATGAATAACGGCATTTATAAAGTTACCCATATCTTCAGGAGATCCCATTTTGAAAGATTTTACATCTTGCACAACAAAATCTTTAATTTCAGGCCAAAGACTTTTAGGTAAATACACTCTTGAAGCAGCACTACACTTTTGTCCCTGGTATTCGAATGCACCACGTGAAATAGCTGTAGCAACCTGTTTAGGATTGGCAGTGGGATGCGCAAGGATAAAGTCCTTACCACCAGTTTCTCCGACAATTCTGGGGTAGGATTTATATTTTCTGATGTTCTTTCCAATCTTTTCCCAGATACCCTTGAATACATCTGTACTTCCGGTAAAATGTACTCCGGCAAAATCCGGACTCGCAAGGACGGTATTGGTAATCATTTCAGGATCTCCGTTTATCATATTGATCACCCCATCAGGTACCCCAGCTTCTTTGAATACTTCCATTAATACCTGTGCAGATAGCATCTGGCTGTCACTTGGCTTCCAAACCGTAACATTCCCCATAAGCGCAGCACTTGAAGGCAGGTTTCCCGCAATGGCAGTAAAGTTGAAAGGTGTAATGGCATATACGAAACCTTCAAGAGGTCTGTATTCTACACGGTTCCAGTTGCCGTCTGAAGAAATTGGTTGTTCATTATATAGTTCACTCATGAACTCTACGTTGAATCGCAAAAAGTCACAGATTTCTGCAGCCGAATCGATCTCAGCCTGGTAAATGTTCTTCGACTGACCGATCATGGTCGCTGCGTTCATCTTCTGTCGGTAAGGACCAGAAATAAGGTCGGCTGCTTTCAGGAAAATGGCAGCGCGCTGCTCCCATTCAAGTTTTGCCCATTTCTTTCTTGCTTCCAGAGCTTCTTCAATGGCCTTTTCTACGTGTTTTTTCTTCGCAAGATGGTAAGTTCCTACCTCGTGCTGATGATCGTGAGGAGGGTTTATGCTTTTGGTGTCCCCTGTTTTTATTTCCTCTGAACCAATATAAAGTGGAACTTCTGTTTTACTGTTGAAAAGATCTTTGTAAGTAAGTAAAACTTCTTCTCTTTCGGGGGTTCCCGGTGCGTAACTTTTAACGGGTTCGTTAACGGCTACGGGAACGTGAAAAAATCCTTTTCCCATAATATAATTTTTGCTTTTTTCGATTGTAATTTAATTCTGCTAAAGGTAAAAAAATTAAGCGGTTTTGAATAACAACCTGGTCCTCTTCACGAAAGCTTAACTTTTTTCGTAATTTTCCTTAAAATTTTGACTTTTATTCATGTGTACTATCACGTTAATACCCCATCCTGACTGGTTGAACGGCTTTGTTTTAACATCTAATCGCGACGAGGCTGTGAGTAGGTTGTCATTGCCCCCTCAAATGGAATTTTATAATGGGAATAAATTATACTTTCCGAAAGATAAAAAGGCAGGGGGTACCTGGGTGGGAGTGAGTGAAAATATGAGATGTGTTTGTCTTATGAATGGAGCTGAACAACCTCATGTCAGGAAAAATGATTATCGGAAGAGCAGGGGAGTGGTTGTAAAGGATTTTCTGGCTGGTAAAAAACTTAAATATCTTCTGTGGGACTATGATCTTGAAGATATTGAGCCTTTTACTATGATCCTGGTAGACTGGCAGAATGGCCTGATGTTTAAAGAACTTATCTGGAATGGCGATAACAGAAAGGTTTCCAAGCTTCCTTTAAAAGAGCACATCTGGTCTTCATCTCCTCTTTACACTAAGGAAATGAAAAATTTACGCAGAAAATGGTTCAATGAGCTTAAACAGTCCAGGGGTTTTTCGGCCAAAACTTTACTCGATTTTCATCATAATGCCGGGCAGGGTAATAAAGAATCAGACCTTATCATAGATCGGGGATTTTTGAAGACCCAGAGCATTACTCAGGTTCACAATACGCAGGAGGGAATTAAATTCTGGTATAAGGATCTTATAGATAGTGAGGTTACTGAGAAATTTATTCAGTTCAGTGCATAAGGAGCGCTTAGTTTGAATGAAGGGATCTTCACTTTGAAATTTCGGGTAGAGGTAAAATTAATCATGTTATAATGCCCGCTCATCGCTCCAAAAGGTCCTGTAAGTAAACATCCGCTTTGGTAAGTATGTCTTTCGCCAGGTTTTAGAACCGGTTTTTTACCGATCACTCCTTCACCCGAAACAGTTTCGGTATCGTTAAGAGCGTCCTTGATCTTCCAGAAACGGGACTTTAACTGTACCCAGTCGTTGCTTTGATTCTCAATGGTTATTTGATATCCGAAGGCAAAGTGCAACCTGTAGTTCTTGTAGAACATTCCTTCAAAGTGGGTTTCCACCGAAATCTTAATGCCTCTTGTAACCTGTTGGATCATTTTAGTATATCGAAAAAGATGCAAGCAGGGAAATTATTGCTGCTATTATTGCTAAAATAAAAAATATCAGGTTTAAAAGTATAAACTTTAGAATGGTTTTAACACGTCCCTGCCCGTAAAAATTGCGCATTCCTTTGTATAGATAAAAGAGAAAAATAAAGTTAGCGCCGGTAAATGCCCAGTTTCCTGCAATAAACTCTTCAAGCAACAAAGCAAAACCATATAAGAAGAAGAACATGGTTTGGGTATGAAAGGCAAAAATAAGGTGTTCCATGTAATTGAAATTCCTTCTTAAATAAAGCAGCCAGATAAAAAGTGCAAATACCGGGAGGTAGAAAAAGATGATAAATGGAAGCTTACTAATAAAATAGTTGATGAAGAGACCTGGATCCTCTTTAAAAGTATCTACATCCACCATTTTCTTGTAGAGCCAGTGGTTGTATCTGGAGTGTTCATGTTGCAGACTGTCTATGGCTGTTTCAGAATTTCTAATGCCGGTTTCCACCACGAAAGAGGAGTAAAGATCTATTTTCTTATTACTGGCATCAAAGAAATTCATAGTATCTATCTCTGCCTGAGAAATGTATTTATCCTTGTAGGACCTCTGAGTGGTATCTATCTTAATACTGTCAAGGCCCCGGGATGTGATGATCTTATTGATAGAATCCAAACCCACCTGTGGAGGCCTGTGGATCATAGCTCCCCGGTTTGATCTGTCTCCCTGGATGAGGTCTTCTCCGAAGTCTACAGTAAGGCCAAATAATAAGAAGAATAGGATGGAGGCACTAAGGTAAAACCTGAAAGGGTTGGCATAACGCATCCTTTTGCCATTAATGTAGTCCTTGGATATCTTTCCGGGTTTAAAAAGCAGTACTCTTAAAGTTCTCTGGAATCTGGAGTCGTAGGCAAAGAGACCTGAAAAGAATTCAGTGAAAAAGTCGTTGAAACTTAGTTTTTTGGTGCTGTTCATTTGCCCACACCTTGAGCAAAATCTTTCGGTGAGTTCAAGCGGGTGCCCACAATTAAGGCACTGGTCACCCCTGTATTTCATTAATGAACGCCTTACTTTCATTTTTTCTAAATAAGATTAGTTGGTAATATCTCTAGAGTTAGCAGTTCCTACTCCTATTAATCTGTCGTAACGGGCTCCCGGGTTATGATAATAGACCAGGATGGTGTAGACGTTTTCAGTTTCGTCAAAGTTTCCGCTTATAAATCCTTCATCAAGAGTGCCATCTTCATTTAGAAGAACATATTTATAATTATAAAAGCCCTGCTTGAATAACCTGGCTGTTTCATAATAGCCTGTGACTTCATTGTATTTTAGCAAGGTGCTTTTGTTCAGCTCAAAATTATTGAAGCCGCCATAAAGGTGAATCTCCGCGTTATCTATAGGGTCGTAGTTTTTTAATCGAAAATGTATCCAGACATACTCAGCTTCGATGTCAGAATTCTGGGCCTGGATGTTACGCACTACAAAGCCGCCATTAATATCCGGGTTGTAAGTGTAGGGTTCGTCACTTCGGGTGAAATCTGTAAACAGGAAATGATGATATAGTTCCTCCATTTCTACAGCAGCTATATCTGCAGTGGTAGATCTCAGGTCTTTGTTATCAAACTGAAAAAACTCATTCCCGCCCCAAAAGGATGATTCTGTATCGTAGCGATAGATTAATTCATTCGCAATGGTATACTGTGGCTTCAGATTATTAATTGCCAGTTTTAGATTATGATTCTGTATCACGCTTACTTTTACGTTCTGTTCGGGATTCTTTAAAAGAAGGTCTGGTGAATTAATGCTAAAATTCACTACCTGTTTTTCATCTATATATTTGAGATCCCTTGAACGTTTTATTTCAGCACCCACCTGGGTTATTGGCTCATAGACCATGAATTTCCTTGAAAAGACCAGTTCACGGTTTGAATTAAAAATGCTTAGTATATAATTACCCGAAACCTTTAAGGCCTTGACATTATTATTGGGGATGCTTAATTCGTAATGTGTATAGGGCTGTAAGGTATTATATGCATTTGTATACTGAGTGATTCGTACATCATCAAAGCCATCCATATATTCATTCTTGCTGAGCTGGCTTGGAGTCCAGTCGAAATTATAATGCTGAATGGTATAATAATAATCGGCTTCGTCTCCTATAATATCATCAAAACTCAATGAAAGTCTGCCTCCGAGTCTTATGATAGGGTTGCCTGAAATTTCATTTGAATCACCGTTAAAGATCACCGTTCCAATAAAGTTTGGTGGAGGTGTCTCTTCAGTAACCTGTGCAAAGCTTGTGGAAGCAGTTAAGACAATAACCAGAAATAACAAAAATGTCCTCATATAATGTATAATGAACAAAGTTAGAAGAATTATACTTTTTTCTAGAATTTATTTTAACAGTTGAACTCAGTAAAATTCTTACAATTGTTGGGATATATGGAGTGAAAATTCATAAATTTGCACGACTTTAAACTAAAAATTTTAACATACACTCCATCCTATGTCAAAAGACATTCGAATTAAAAGAGGATTGACTCTGCGATTAGAAGGGGAGGCGGAAAAGGAGCTGGTCAAGGCTCCGAGATCCAAGACTTACGCGATCAAACCGCCAGATTTTCACACTGTAGTACCGAAAATGGTTGTAAAAGAAGGAGCAAAACTTCTAGCCGGTGATGAAATTTTCTACTCAAAATACACAGAACAAATTCGCTTCACTACACCTGTAAGTGGTGTTCTTAAAGAAATTAAACGAGGAGATAAAAGAAGAATTCTAGAGGTTATTATCGATGCCGATCCGGAAAATGTATACCGGGATTTCGGTAAAATGGATGCGGCAAAAGCCGATGCAAAAGATGTAAAGGAAAGAGTTCTTGAAAGTGGATGCGGTGCTTTTATTTATCAGCGCCCTTACAACATTGTTGCAGATCCTGCCGATACACCAAAGGCAATCTTTATCTCTGCAGCTACAACAGCTCCTCTTGCGGCCGATAAAGGTTTCATCATTAAAGATAAACTGGACGCTTTTCAGGAAGGGATAAACGCCTTAAGGAAACTAACCCCTGGAAAAGTTCATTTATGTGTTGATGATAGTTCCGCAAAGTATCTTAAGGATATCCAGGGAGTAGAACTGCATCATGTAAAAGGACCTCATCCTGCTGGAAATGTAGGTGTTCAGATCCATAAGATCGATCCGGTTAACAGAGGAGAGCGTGTATGGACGGTTGGAGTTGAAGATGTTGCCATTATCGGGAATGTTTTTCTTACCGGAGAATATCATGCAGATCGCACCATCGCTGTAACTGGAAGTGAGGCAAAGAATAGAAAATATTATCAGGCCACTATTGGTGCAAATGTTTCCGATTTTATTGGAGAGGTTTCTGATGATGTTCGTATCATTTCAGGCGATGTACTTACCGGGACTCAGCTTTCTAACGGTCAGTATATTTGTTTTCATGACAACGAAGTGACCATGATCCCTGAGGGTAACAACTACAGGTTGTTTGGTTGGATACCTTTTACCTATAATAATATACATTCTAATTCCAGAACATCCCTGTCCTGGTTATTTCCAAACAGAAAATATACACCTACTACAAACCTTAACGGGGAGGAGCGTGCTTTGGTTGTGACCGGAGAAATGGAAGAGGTTCTGCCAATGGATGTTTACCCTATGCAGCTAATAAAAGCATGCATGGCTGGAGATATCGAAAAAATGGAAAATCTGGGCATCTATGAAGTTGCTCCGGAAGATTTTGCATTGGTAGAATACGTTAATACTTCCAAACTGGAAATCCAGGAAGTTATTAGATTAGGTTTGGATTTAATGATCACCGAAGTAGGTTAAAAAGCTGAAGAACTATGGAATGGATTAGACAAAGATTAGATAAAATAAAACAGCCTTTTCAAAAGGGAAGGAAATATGAAAAGTTCGCTCCGGCTTTCAATGCACTGGACACTTTCTTATTTACTCCCAATCATACTACTCAAAAAGGCGCACATATTCGTGATGCTGTAGACCTTAAAAGAACCATGATCACGGTTGTGATCGCTCTTATTCCTGCTCTTATTTTTGGAATGTGGAATGGAGGTTATCAGTATTACAGTCAGCTCGGAGAGTCATTTACTTTCTGGGATGCTCTTGGTCACGGAGCTTTAAAGATAATTCCAATGATCGCTGTATCTTATGCGGTGGGTCTTGGAATTGAATTCGCATTTGCGATTTTTAGAGGTCATGAAGTGAATGAAGGCTATCTGGTAACAGGACTTCTTATACCTATGATCATGCCGATCGATATTCCGCTCTGGATGGTGGCATTATCGGTTGTTTTCGCCGTACTTATCGGGAAAGAGGCCTTTGGAGGAACAGGGATGAATATTCTGAATCCTGCACTTACTGCCCGTGCATTTGCATTCTTCGCATACCCTACCTATATGTCTGGTAACTCGGTATGGGTGAGCAATGCATCTGAAGTTGATGCGGTTTCTGGAGAAACGATCTTAGGAAAGCTTGCAGCGGGAAGTGAAGTGGGTTATTCTTCTATGGATATGTTTTACGGGGTGATCCCCGGCTCCATAGCAGAAACATCTGCACTATGTATCCTCGCCGGAGCATTGCTTCTGGTGCTTACCAAAGTAGGTAGCTGGAGAATCATGTTAAGTGCCTTTATTGGAGCAGCTGTGATGGGGCTTATTTTTAATGCGCTGCCATCAATGGGACTTGAAGGGAACGATCTTACGAATTTCCCCTGGTATTTACATTTAATTGTAGGTGGACTGGCGTTCGGGGTTGTATTTATGGCGACCGATCCTGTTTCTGCTGCACAAACCATGAAAGGTAAATGGATCTACGGATTTTTGATAGGCTTCTTATCAATTATGATACGTGTCTTCAACCCGGCATATCCGGAAGGAGTTATGCTCGGAATCTTGTTGATGAATGTATTCGCACCTACCATAGATCATTATGTGATCCAGGCGAATATTAAAAGAAGGAAGAAAAGACTTGAAAACGCCAATACCCAGGTAGAAACAGCAGTTTAGTTATGGAGGAAAAATCAGTAAATAAAACGAATAGCAACGGTTATACTTTTATGTTTGCCGTTATCATGGTGATTGTAGTGGCTTCAGTACTTGCATTTGCTGCAACTTCACTACAGCCAACTCAACGTGAGAATGTTCGTCAGGAAAAAATGCAGAATATTCTGGCTACTGTTGGAGTGGAAACAGACAGGCCGGGAGCGCAGAAATTATATGACCAGTATATAGTAGAAGAACTGGCATTGGACCAGAATGGAGAAGTAGATGAATCTATAGATGCCTTTGAGGTAGATCTTGCCAAAGAATTGAAAAAACCGGTTGAAGAGCAGGTTTTCCCACTTTACATTGCAGATGTAGATGGTGAAAAATACTATATAGTTCCTTTAAGAGGTAACGGATTGTGGAATGCGATCTTTGGTTATATTTCTCTTAAAGATGATGTAAATACCGTTAAGGGTGCCACTTTTGACCACCTTGGAGAAACTCCCGGGCTTGGTGCAGAAATTACTAAAGATTGGTTCAAGAAATCTTTTGAAGAGGAAAAGATATTTGATGAGAACGGAAACCTTGTAGGGGTGTCTGTGGTAAAAGGAGATATAGATCCTTCAGATAAAAGTGATAATAAAGTGGACGCGATTTCTGGAGCCACTATTACTGGAGATGGTGTTTCAGATATGATCTCAGAGAGACTGAAAAGATACCTTCCTTACTTCAAAAAGCAAGGAGAAATTAAAGTAGCAATAAAATAATTATGGCTAAAGAGAAAACATACAACTCTGCTAAAGAGGAAGAAAAGAAAAAAGAAATGATCCTTTTTCTTTCAGATTCTGAAGAAAAGGAGCACTTTCTTTCCAAAGCGAATAGAAAATTATTGTCTGATCCTTTAGACGACAATAACCCTATTACGGTTCAGGTACTTGGTATCTGTTCAGCCCTTGCTATCACGGTTCAGCTGGAACCTGCGGTGGTAATGGCTATTGCGGTAATGGCGGTAATGGCATTCAGTAACATGATCATTTCAATGTTAAGAAATATGATCCCAAGCCGTATCAGGATTATTGTACAGCTTGTGGTGGTTGCCTCACTGGTAATTCTGGTGGACCAGATACTTAAAGCTTATGCATACGATGTAAGCAAACAGCTTTCGGTATTTATTGGTCTTATTATTACCAACTGTATCGTAATGGGACGATTGGAAGCTTTTGCCTTGGGTAACGGTGTTTACAAATCTTTCCTTGACGGTATTGGTAATGCTGCCGGTTACGGTTTGATACTTATCATCGTGGCATTTTTCAGAGAACTTTTAGGTTCCGGGAAACTGTTCGGTTTTGAAGTATTGGGACATCAGGGAGCTACGCTGGCTGATTCTACCGGACTATACGCTCTGGGGTATGAGAACAACGGATTGATGCTACTGTCTCCAATGGCACTTATCGTGGTAGGTGTGATTATCTGGGTACAGCGCTCAAGAAACCGAAAACTAATCGAAGAAAACTAACAGCTACAGGCTAAAAAGTATATAAGAAATGGAATTGGTTAACCTTTTTGTAAGAAGTATTTTCATTGAAAATATGATATTCGCCTATTTTCTGGGAATGTGTTCCTATCTGGCGGTATCAAAAACTGTAAAGACAGCTGTTGGTTTAGGTGCTGCGGTAATATTTGTACTTGCCATTACAGTTCCTATCAACTATCTGCTGGATACTTATTTGCTGCGCCCCGGAGCTTTAAGCTGGCTTGGTGCAGAATATGCCAGTATAGATCTTAGCTTCCTTAGTTTTATCATGTTTATCGCGGTGATCGCTTCCATGGTACAGCTTGTGGAAATGGTAGTTGAAAAATTTGCTCCTGCACTGTATGGTGCTCTGGGTATTTTTCTTCCACTTATCGCGGTAAACTG
This sequence comes from Christiangramia crocea, assembly GCF_022410465.1. Taxonomy (GTDB): domain Bacteria; phylum Bacteroidota; class Bacteroidia; order Flavobacteriales; family Flavobacteriaceae; genus Christiangramia; species Christiangramia crocea. The sequence continues at coordinate 19,767 of NZ_JAJSON010000002.1, forward strand.
TGCGATTCTTGGGGGATCATTGTTCATGCAGCAGAAGAACTTCACCGGTTTTTCGGAAGCGGTTACTTACGGAGTGGGTAGTGGTATTGGATGGTTCCTGGCTATTCTTGCAATCGCTGCCATTAGAGAAAAAATTGCATACTCAAATGTTCCTGCGCCTTTAAAGGGTCTTGGTATTACCTTTATCATTACCGGATTGATGGCATTAGGATTTATGAGTTTCATGGGTATTAAATTATAATCGAAAAGAAAGATTATGACAGTTATTATAGCGAGTGTAGTAGTATTCTTAATTCTAATATTGTTGTTGGTATCCATTCTGTTGGGAGCCAAGGCAAAGCTGGCGCCATCTGGTCCGGTTACTATTAATGTTAACAACGAAAAAGATCTTGAAGTAGGTTCTGGAGGCACATTGCTTTCGACTCTTGGTGATAATAAGCTTTTTCTTCCTTCTGCATGTGGTGGAGGTGGAACCTGCATCCAGTGTAAGTGTATCGTAAAAGAAGGTGGGGGAGCAATTCTTCCTACTGAAGAGCCTCATTTCACCAGAAAAGAGATCGCAGATGGTTGGAGACTTGGGTGCCAGGTAAAGGTGAAGCAGGACATGAAGATCCAGATCCCTGAAGAGGTCTTTGGTATCAAGAAGTGGGAAGCTACCGTAGTTAGAAATTATAACGTGGCGTCGTTCATTAAGGAATTCGTTGTTGAGATTCCTGAAGATATGGATTACAAAGCCGGTGGATATATTCAGATTGAAGTTCCAAAATGTGAGGTGAAATTCGAAGATATGGATATCACTGCTCACCCTGAAGAGCATGAAACTCCTGATAAGTTTCAGGCAGAGTGGGATAAATTCAAATTATGGCCACTGGTTATGAAGAATCCTGAGACTGTAGAGAGAGCCTACTCGATGGCTTCTTATCCTGCAGAAGGGCGTGAGATCATGCTGAATGTTCGTATTGCCACTCCGCCATGGGATAGGGCAAAAGATACATGGATGAGCGTTAACCCGGGAATTGCCTCTTCTTATATCTTTAGTTTGAAGAAAGGTGATAAAGTGACAATTTCTGGACCTTACGGAGAGTTCTTTATCAACGAAAGCGATGCAGAAATGCTATACGTAGGAGGTGGAGCAGGAATGGCACCAATGAGATCTCACCTGTACCATCTTTTCAGAACACTGAAAACCGATAGAAAAGTTACTTACTGGTATGGAGGTAGATCTAAACGTGAATTGTTCTATACTGAACACTTCAGAGCTTTGGAAAGGGACTTTCCTAACTTTAAGTTCTATCTGGCACTTTCAGAGCCAATGGAAGAAGATAACTGGAAAGTAAAATCAAGCCTTGATGACGAAGGTGATGGGTTCGTAGGTTTCATCCACCAGGTAGTGATTGATAACTATCTGTCTCATCACGAAGAACCGGAAGAAATTGAATTGTATTTCTGTGGACCTCCATTGATGAACAAAGCTGTTCAGAAAATGGGAGAGGATTTTGGAATCCCGCCAGAGAATATCCGATTCGATGATTTCGGAGGATAATAAAAAAACAAAATCCCGCTTCGGCGGGATTTTTTATCTTTGAGCTATGCCTAAACTTAACAAACAGGAACTGCATAACCTTGCGATGAATATCGTAGGAAAGGATCTTGAAGATAACGGATACGAATTCCTGGGTGTGAATTCAGAGTTAAAAAAGAATCCCCAATTCGTAGCCTTAAAAGAGCAGAAATTACATTTTGTGATCGTACGGGCTATAGAATATCCTGATGATCCTTCAGCCTTTGATCCGGTTTTCTTTAAAGAGATCAAAGAACATGCAGATAAATTCAATGCTCGTACCTTTTATGCAGCAGTGGGGCTTGCAAACTCCCTAGACTATGAGAAGCCTATCACCAGTGATGAAGATTATGTGGTAAACTATTCGGGCTGGAAAGAGATTTGATGATGAGAAGAATAACTATTTTATTTATTTCTGCCTTTCTCTTTCACTCCTGTGCGAAGGAGGAAGATAAAACAGCTCAGCGATTTCAGGGAGAGGCCCTGGGTACTACCTATATGGTGCAGTATTTTTCAAAAAAGGACCTGGACTTCGATAATGCTATGGATAGTATTATGAATGCGGTTAATACTTCCATGAGTACCTACAGTACAAAATCAGATATTTCCAGAATAAACCGGGGGGATACTACCGTTCAGGTTGATGAACATTTCCTAAAGGTATTTAAGGCATCAGAAAGGATCTATAAAGAAAGTAATGGCTTCTTTGATCCGACAGTTGGGGTGCTGGTGAATGCCTACGGATTTGGTCCGGGAAAACAACTAAAAGAAATTGACAGTATCAGCCTCGACTCACTGAATAAACTTGTGGGTTTTGATAAACTTGGTCTAAGGTCGAATAATACGATCACTAAAGAAGATCCATCCATATACCTTGATTTTAATGCCATTGCGAAGGGATATGCCATAGACATGATTGGCGAATACCTGGAAAGTCACAAAGTCCGGAATTATCTTATAGAGCTTGGAGGTGAGCTGCTGGCAAAAGGAAAAAATATGGAAAATGATTCTGAATGGATAGTAGGGATCGATGATCCCATGCAGGAGCAGGGGCATAGAAGCTTATATGCTAAAGTGAAACTCGAAAACTCAGCTATGGCCACTTCCGGGAATTACAGGAAATACAGGGTAGATTCTTTAACCGGTCAGCGATTTGTTCATACGGTTAATCCCTTAACAGGAAAAGCTGAAAGAAGTAATTTGTTAAGCGCTTCGGTGCTTGCGGAAAACTGTATGATGGCAGACGGTTATGCGACTGCTTTTATGGCTTTGGGACTGGAGAGGTCCAAAGAGATGCTGGGTCGTATAGATGGAGTTGAGGTTTATATGATCTATTCCGGTGAGAATGGTGAGGTTAAAGCATATGCTACTCCGGGATTCGAAAAACAGCTCTTAGAATAGTTATTTCTTTCTGCAAACAGGTATTATTTCCCCTTTCGCAAGTCGGTATCGATCTATCTCTTCCGGACTCAAGTTTGAAGTATAATCAACTTCTTCTACTTCAAAGCCTATTTGTCTTAATTTATCAAAATAGTCTCTACCATAAACCCGTACATGATCATACTGTCCAAAGATCTTTGCACGGTCTCCGGGATCGGTGATCGAGTCATCCTGGAAGGTCTTTTTCCTGTTGAGGTCCTGGGGGATCTGTAAAATTGCCGTTCCGCCTGGTTTTAAAACCCGGTATAGTTCTTCCATTGCTTTCCGGTCATCTGGAATATGCTCCAGGACATGGTTGCATAAAATAAAGTCATAAGTGCCATTATTAAAGGGCAGATCACAAATATCTGCTTTTACATCGGCAAGCGGGGAATTAAGGTCTGTTGTAGTGTAATCAAGGTTTGAGAGTTTCCTGAAACGCTTATAAAAAGCCTGCTCCGGTGCGAAATGCAGAACCTTGATATCACTACTGAAAAAAGCGGTTTCATTTTTCAGATAAAGCCAAAGGAGTCTGTGCCTTTCAAGTGAAAGGGTAGAAGGGGAAAGTACATTTTCCCGTTGCTCCTCGTAACCATAAGGTAAAAACTTCCTGAAACCGCTTCCATCAATAGGATCGGTATATCGTGTACCTTTAAGATAGATCTTTAAAAATGGCCTTACCAGGTAACTGATTCTAATAAGAAACGGCCTGGGTATACTATTTAAGGCCAGTTTAAAAAGATTACTCATTCTATACTTCGATATCTCCCCAGTTTTCACCCGATTTAATGCGATACAACTGCATTTCTGAGACTCCAAATTGCTTGGCAAGTACTCTGATACGGGTTTTTCTTTCGGGATCTAAAAGTTTTTTCTTCAGGATCACCGCCTGAGCATAGGTTAACTTGGAATAAGAAGTGACTTTTCTAAGTTTTCTCTTCCTTTTGTTCTCCTTTACTTTAGGACTGTCGTACTGATGTTGGACCCATTCGTCTTTGGTGGCCCAAGCCAAATTAGATACGCGATTGTCGTTTTTCACGAAGTTTTTGTGAATTACATACTGGTCGCCTTCTTTCTTCTCTAAAAACATCTCTGCGATGACACGATGAATGTAATACGTTTTGTGCTTTCCATTCTTCAATTTAACCGCGAAGTTTAAATATCCACCTACTTTTCCGCCTTTCATAAGTTCTCCTTCCGGGTTTTTCAGATAACTGATCATCCTTCCGAAATTTGAGACTTTATAGATAAAGCGGTCTTCCCAGGAATCTTTGTGTAGGGTCTTCCAGATTTCCTGTCTGTAACTTTTAATCATAAACTCTTACTCTAAATTCGTCTTCTTCTTTGGAATTAATTTTTAAGGATTCATAAATATATTTAAATGTAGATAGTAATTCGGGTTTGCCGTCTACAAGAGCCACGTTGTGCTCAAAATGAGCACTAGGCTTATTATCGGCGGTTAGTATTGTCCATCCATCGGGTAATTGCTTAATGCGTTTAGTTCCCATATTTATCATGGGTTCTATGGCAACAACCATTCCCTCGATGAATTTTTTGCCTCTTCCACGTCTTCCGTAGTTAGGCATTTCAGGATCTTCGTGCATGGTTCGACCAAGGCCGTGGCCTACAAGCTCTCTAACCACACCATACCCATGGTCTTCTGTGTATTTCTGTATGGCATAGCCCACATCTCCAACACGATTTCCTGCTTTGAATTCTCTCATCCCAATATAGAGAGAATCTTTGGTAACTTCAAGTAATTTTTTTACTTCGGGAGTTACCTCGCCTACTTCAAATGTATAGGCGTGATCACCGTAGAAACCATTCTTTATTGCACCACAGTCTATAGAGATGATATCTCCCTCCTTAAGCGGAGTTTTATTGGGGATACCATGAACTACCTGGGCATTCGGACTCATACAAAGTGAGTTGGGGAAATCATAAAGTCCTAAAAAGCCAGGTTCGGCACCGTGGTCGCGAATGAATTCTTCGGCCAGTTTATCCAGTTCCAGAGTTGTAACTCCCGGTTTGATCTTAGGAGCCAGCATTCCAAGGGTCTTAGAAACAATCAGCGCACTTTCGCGCATTAATTCTATCTCTTCTCTGGATTTTGGTATAATCATATTATTATTTAAAATCTTCTAAATAAACCGGTTCTTTTCTTTTTCTTTCCGTTCTTTCCCGGTTTGTTATTAGTTAAACTCTGGTAAATCTCTCCCCAGCCTTTTAAACCATCAAGATTACGGTCGTCAATAAAAATATCAGCGAGTATTTTCCTGCTTATTGTATGGTCAAATTCCTCTTCCGGGTAGCTTTTGTTTACCGCATAGAACTCCAGTCCATTTTTTTGACAGAAGTGCACTGCTTCTTCCAGTCTTTCGCCATGACGGTAAGTCCATAAGATAAGGCGGTGCCCTTCATCCTGCAATTTTATTAAGGATTCGAAAGCAAAAAGTATAGGTTTGCCTATTTCGGGGAATCTGTTCTCTACTATAGTTCCGTCAAAATCAACTGCTATCGTTAGAGAATTGGGCATAATGCGAAATTACTTAATATTTTCTAATTTGACTCTAAAGCTTTGGTTTTACTTAGTCTGCGTAGGAATTTTTGTACTTATTCCCGCTTAAGATCATAGCAATATCTTCTTCTATGCTCTCTTCTTGTGGATACTCTACAAATCGATTTACTTCCTTTCCGTTCTTGTAGAAAATGATGGTTGGCACATGGTGCACATCCAGTTCCTTTTCAATATTGGAGGGAGTGGTCTTGTTGTAATCTACAGCTATCATTTTAAGCTTATCATAATTATAATTAGCATTATCCAGAAGTTTTAAAAACTTAGGTACTTCTCTTCTGCTGTCACCACACCAACTGCCCATCAGCAATTTTATTTCATAGTCACCAATATTTTTTTTGATCGTACTCATTGCCTCATCATCTGGTGAGAATTTTTTATATCCGGATTCATACCAGCTTGAAAATGGTCTTTTTTTCAGATCTTCTTTTGTGAATTCTCCTAATAACACATCTTCCTGGATACTGGTTTCTTCACTTTTTTCTACATTAAAATCATCTGCGGATTTATTTAAGGTGTTACCACAACTTAACGTAAGGACCGCCAGTAATATTGAAATTTTCCTCATATAAATTTTCAGATTAGGGGATCTTCGGTCATTAGATCTGGTTTCTCGATTCCCATAAGTTTTAGAATCGTAGGGGCTATATTTCCTAATTTACCGTCCTTGATGGTCTTAACATCTTTATCCATAAGTATAAGTGGTACGGGATTAGTGGTATGAGCCGTATTCGGACTTCCGTCAGGATTCTTCATTACCTCACTGTTACCATGATCTGCTATTATGATGACAGAATAATCTTTGTCAAAGGCAGTTTCGGCAACTTCTTTCGCACAGATGTCCACTGTTTCACAGGCTTTGACCGCTGCATTAAAATCTCCGGTATGGCCAACCATATCGGGATTGGCGAAATTCAGACAGATAAAGTCAGCAGATTCTTTTTCGATTTCAGGAACTATCTTATCCTTTATCTCAAATGCACTCATTTCCGGCTGAAGATCATAGGTAGCCACTTTTGGCGAATTGCACATGATCCTTTTTTCACCACTGAATGGTTTCTCCCTTCCTCCGGAAAAGAAGAAAGTCACGTGGGGATATTTTTCGGTCTCAGCGATCCTTATTTGTTTCTTTCCTTCATATTCCAATACTTCCCCTAGGGTAGCCTTGATATTTGACTTTTTGAAGATGATATTGATATTTTTAAAAGAATCATCATACTTCGTCATGGTCACGTAATATAATGGCAACTTCTTCATCTCAAATTCCGGAAAGTCATCCTGAGAAAGGGCCTGGGTGAGTTGTCTTCCCCTGTCTGTTCTAAAATTGAAATAAATCACCACATCCTTTTCCCTTAATTGGGCCACAGGATCACCATCTTTATCAGTAAGAACTATCGGCTTTATAAATTCATCGCTTACATTGTCGTCATAACTTTCCTGAATTGTAGCAAGGGCATCGGTAGTTTTATTCCCTTTACCATGAACTATAAGGTCGTAAGCCTGCTTCACACGTTCCCATCTTTTATCACGGTCCATTGCATAATACCTTCCGATGATAGAGGCCAGTTTTGAATTTGTATTTTCAAGATGGGGGAGAAGGTCCTCGATAAAACCTTTTCCGGAATGCGGGTCAACATCACGACCATCAGTAAAAGCATGTACATACTTTTCTTTAACTCCGAATTTTTCAGCGGCAGATAGCAGGCCTTTCAGGTGGTTGATATGAGAATGTACACCGCCATCACTAACAAGTCCCATAAAATGAACAGGTTTGTTATTCTTTACGGCATAATTAAAGGCCTCTTCGAGTACCGGTTCGTCCTTTAGGGTATCTTTCTCTACGGCCATGTTTATTTTTACCAGATCCTGGTATACTATCCGGCCGGCTCCCAAATTCATGTGGCCAACCTCACTGTTGCCCATCTGGCCTTCAGGAAGACCAACATTCATTCCATCTGTTCTCAGGGTGGCGTGTGGAAATTTCCCCGGAAGGGAATCCATAAAGGGCGTATTCGCCTTTGCAATGGCTGAAACCTCTTCATTTTGAGTAATTCCCCAGCCATCCAGTATCATTAACAGGACTTTCTTTTTCATGAAGCTAAAACAATTTTGGGGGTTAAAGATAAAAACATTTCGTCGCAATGCCTGAACAAGAGACTATAATCTTTTATTAAAACTACCTGTGGTTCCTTTATATTGCTACCTGTATTTTTTCGATCCTCTTTTCGGGATCGGGATGGGTTCTCTCGAATTCAGATATAGGGTTTTGGTCCTGCAACTTTTTTCAGGATCTGTATAAACTCAATTAGAGCCCCTGGTTCTTAACCGAATTCAGCAAGATCTTTACTTCAGGTTTATTATTTTCAGGCTCACAGTACCAAGAGCAACCTCTTCTTAACCGAAAGATCCGGATATTGAGTTTCCATATTTCAGGGTTTTTCTTTTGCCAAAAAACAAATTTTAATGAGCCCGAAGATCTCAATAGCAGCCACACATCAGACCTTAACAAAATTTTTTCCAAATCTTACAGGTTCATTAGCTTAAAACTTTAACAATTATATTCTGAAAAAATTAAAATATTAGTCACTCTTTTGCGTTGATTGAATACACCTGATTTTTGCGTTAGGTAGCTAATTTTAAGCGATCTAAAAGTCTTAATTGTTAAAATTGGTATTTTTTTCAAATTAGTTCTGAATTTTTGTATGTTGGCAGGACTTTTGGTTTTTATTAACAAATAATTATAAAAAGCTGAATTATATGAAGTACCGAATCCTTACTGTTGTTGGAGTGTTAATATTCTCATTTGCATTCAGCAGTACCGATGAAATCAAGTATTCTAACAATTCCGAGATCACTTCGGAAATTTCCGTTGAAACCAAAATTGAAAAGACTATTAAAGAAAAAGTTGATGACCTGTATCAAACTTTTTCACTCAATAATGCTACAATGCCGAATCTTCCGGTATTTGAAAAGGCTATGAACGGATATTCAAAACTGGAGGAAGCCGGTAAGGTTTCTAATCCTTTACTTACAATAATCGACTTTGATCTTTCTTCCAAGAAAAAGAGAATGTGGATCCTTAATATGGATACGCAGGAAGTTGTATTCAATACATTCGTGGCACATGGAAAGAATACCGGTGTTGAATTTGCGAAAAAATTTTCCAATACGGTTAATTCTCACCAAAGTTCTCTTGGGTTCTATGTGACCGGGGAAACCTACTATGGTAAGAATGGACTTTCTCTTTTTATTGATGGGATGGAGAAAGGCTTTAATTCTAATGCGCGTAAGCGGTATGTTGTGATCCATGGAGCCGATTATGCCGAGCCTACATTCATTAATAGATATGGAAGACTGGGTAGAAGTTACGGTTGTCCTGCCGTTCCGAATAAGATTGCAAAAAATCTTATCAATACAATTAAGGGAAAATCTGTGGTGTATATCCACAAGAACAATGAGAAATATCAGTCAGGTTCTAAATACTTGAATAGCTAATCAGTTTTCAGGCTTTAGCCGTTCCCAAAGATTTTTATCAAGATTATAGATATCATCAATGAACCTGATGGTATCTTTTTCATTTATGGCAGTCCAGTAAAAATGATGAACCCTCACATCTTGGGTTACCGGGATTTCAGTGGTTTTTCCTGACTGAATGATCTCTTCTATCTTTTTATCGTCATATTTCTCCTGGTCGCTGAGAATATATCTGGCCAGTCCAAGAGCATCCTGCACTCTTACACATCCTGAACTCTGAGCCCGTGCATTTTTTTCAAAAAGATCCTTTGAAGGGGTGTCATGCAGGTAGATCATATATTCGTTCGGGTAGATGATCTTAACCATTCCAAGAGGGTTTGATGCACCCGGATGTTGCCTGTAAGTATATGACAGGGGTTTTGAGGAAGACCAGTCTACAGTAGAAGGATCGACAGTGCTTCCTTGTGAATCATAGATTCTCAGGCCTCTTTTTCGTAAATATGCCGGGTCCCTTTTTACCCCGGGAATCACATCGTTCTTTTTAATTGTTGGAGGAATTGTCCAGGTAGGATTGTAAACGATATATTGCACCTGATCGGAGAAAACGGGTGTTTTCCGAACCTGGGTTCCTACCATGATCCTGTGTGACCTTATGGTGTCTCTGTTTTTTACCACGCTTAACCTGTAGTCGGGGATGTTAATGATAATATAGTGTTCTCCAAGATCCCTGGGGTACCATCTCCATCTTTCAAGGTTTACTATAATTTGATGATATCTGTCCCTTCTGGTCAGGTTAAGATTTTGAATAGTGGAATTGCCCAGGAGCGCATCTACCTGTAAACCGTGTTCCTGCTGAAAGGCCTTGACAGCCTCCTGAACTTCCTCGTTATAATTTGTTTTTACCGAATCGGGTTCACCCTTAAAATAACCAAGTTCAGAAAGTCGCTGGGCTACTGACCTCATTCTTTCATCCGATTCTCCTGGGCGTATAAGCTTTCCGGAGCCAATTTGGGTCGCTGAATCTTCTTCAATCCCAAATCTTTTAAACTGCCTGAGCGCTTTTTTAAGACCATGATAAACTATATGATCAGGTCTTACAGAATCAAGCGCTTTCTGGATATCTTCTTCTGAAATGGCTTTATTAAGTAAACCTGTAGGGTCTATTTGATTTAAAGGAGTTCCCCAGATCTGATATAGCTCTTTAGGGTTGAGCTTCCCCGTGGCCAGATCTTCTGAAAGTCTTAAAAAAGAATCTGTGAGCAATAGCTCTAGATAATCGTTTTCTGCCTTCGAATTGGAATCAATGGAGCTAAGCAAATCCTTAAGAGCTTCACCGTGATAATCTTCAAAGAACAGGCCTTCATCCTCCGCATTTTCAATGTTTCTGTAGAGCTCTTCTCTTAGTTTCCTGTTGTTCCAGATGGGAGCGAAATCATTCTCTTCATAAAATGATAAGACAGCCTGTGAGTTATAAAGCTTCGGTTCATTTGGAGACTTCTCTAAAAAGTCTTCAATTCTGCCAGCTTTTGTGAGCGACCCTATTTCTTTTACCTCATTTCTCTCTTCGATACCCGGTGTTTCGTTTTCGTTCTTACATCCCCATAAAAGGAATAGACCAAGAAGAATAATTACAAGAGGGGCTCGCATAACAAAATCTATTGATAAGTGGTAGTGGTAATTAGCATTAGGAAGCCCTAACGTCCTGATAAGATTCATTCTCATCGAACTTAACTTCAGCGAAAGGGCAGAGTGGGTCTATTTTCAAATTGTTCTCCCGGGCATACTCCACACTTCTTTCTACGAGACTGGATCCGATGCCTTGATTCTCAAGCTCTCTTTTAACCTCGGTGTGATCTATGGTAAGAATGTTACCTGAATTTTTATAATAGGTAAGCTCGGCGATAAGACCCTTATTATTTTCAATATAAAACATCCCCCGCTGGTTGTTTTCTTTATGTTTGATTTCCATTTCTACTTCTTAAAAATTCCGTCTACTATTCCATAATCCATTGATTCCTCGGCATCCATCCAGTAATCCCGATTAAAATCTTTAAGTACTTTTTCTACGGTTTTACCACAGTTTTCAGCCAGGATCTTTGCGCTGAGATGTTTTGTTTTTAAGATCTCGTTTGCGGCAATCTCAATATTAGAAGCCTGACCGCGGGCTCCTCCACTAGGCTGATGTATCATCACTTTAGCGTGAGGCTGGATGAATCTTCTTCCTTTTTTTCCAGCAGAAAGCAGGATAGATCCCATAGATGCCGCGAGTCCCGTACAAATCGTAGAAACCGGTGATTCCAGGCTCATAATGGTGTCATAGATGGCAAAGCCATCGGTCACAAAACCTCCCGGACTGTTTATAAAAAGCTGAATTTCATCATCTCCTTCCAGATCCAGGTATTCAAGGCGGTCTATCACATATTTCGCGGTTTTGTCATTAACCTCGCCCCACATATAAATTTTCCTTTTTTCTAATAGTTTGTTGTCAATTAAATCCTGAATTTTACCGGCTTTATTTTTCATGAAATCCATTTATGCGTATTTATTTATAGTTGTAGCTAAAAATAGGACTATTTTGTTAGAAAACAGAATGGGATAAGCGGCATTTAACAAGATTTTAAATGAAGAAATTTTCACCCGGATCCGTAATTTTTTCCGTAGTTATCATTTTAAAAAAGCTGGAAAATTTTTGGAATTTGAAAAAGTTTCAGATTATATTTGCAAGCACAGGCGGGAGTAGCTCAGTTGGTAGAGCGTCAGCCTTCCAAGCTGAATGTCGCCGGTTCGAACCCG
>NZ_JAJSON010000021.1 GCF_022410465.1 Christiangramia crocea
TCAGTTGGTAGAGCGTCAGCCTTCCAAGCTGAATGTCGCCGGTTCGAACCCGGTCTCCCGCTCAAAGCGGAATATATTCACGCCGAAAGGCGTGATTTTCCCGCTCTAAATTAATTTGAATCAGGATATCCCCGGTCGCTGAATAAGTGAAATTTAAAGGTTTTCCTGCCTTTTGTTTTTTTATCTTATTCGTTAGATTATGAAAGTGGGTTATATCGGCACTGTATTTCGATCCTGATTTTCTCCGTAAACCACATTTGGTTTATGGATATTGCTGTTTAAAAAACAGTGATTGTAGGCCGACGTAGCTCAGGGGTAGAGCGTTTCCTTGGTAAGGAAGAGGTCACGGGTTCAATTCCCGTCGTTGGCTCTAGTTTTGTATAAAATTGAACACTAATATATAACTAAGATTAAATAAGTATTAATTATGGCAAAGGAAACTTATGATCGTTCCAAACCGCACCTTAATATTGGTACAATTGGACACGTAGATCACGGAAAAACGACTTTAACTGCAGCGATTACAAAAGTATTGGCTGATGCTGGATATTCAGAAGCTAGTGCGTTTGATCAAATTGATAACGCTCCAGAAGAAAAAGAAAGAGGTATTACTATTAACTCTTCACACGTAGAGTATGCGACTGCAAATCGTCACTATGCTCACGTTGACTGTCCTGGTCACGCCGATTACGTTAAGAACATGGTAACTGGTGCTGCTCAGATGGACGGTGCTATTCTTGTTGTAGCTGCAACTGATGGTCCTATGCCGCAAACTCGTGAGCACATCCTTCTTGGACGCCAGGTAGGTATCCCAAGAATCGTTGTGTTCTTGAATAAAGTTGACCTTGTTGATGATGAGGAGCTTCTTGAGCTAGTTGAGATGGAAGTTAGAGATCTTCTTTCTTTCTACGAGTATGATGGTGACAATGGTCCTGTAATTTCAGGTTCTGCACTTGGAGCCCTGGAAGGAGATGAGAAATGGTCTAAGACTGTTCTTGAGCTTATGGAGGCTGTTGATAGCTGGATTGAACTTCCTGAGCGTGATGTAGATAAGCCTTTCTTGATGCCTATCGAAGATGTATTCTCTATTACAGGTCGTGGTACTGTTGCAACTGGTCGTATTGAGACTGGTGTAGCTAACACTGGAGATCCTGTTGAGATCATTGGTATGGGAGCTGGAAAATTAACTTCTACTATTACAGGAGTTGAGATGTTCCGTAAAATTCTTGATAGAGGTGAAGCTGGTGATAACGTTGGTATCCTGCTTAGAGGTATTGAGAAGTCTCAAATCTCAAGAGGTATGGTAATCACTAAGCCAGGTTCTGTAACTCCTCATGCTAAATTCAAAGCAGAGGTTTATATCCTTAAGAAAGAAGAAGGTGGTCGTCACACTCCATTCCATAATAACTACCGTCCTCAGTTCTACGTACGTACAACTGATGTAACAGGAACAATTAACCTTCCTGATGGTGTGGAAATGGTAATGCCTGGTGATAACCTTACTATTACAGTAGAGCTTATCCAGCCAATCGCAATGAATGTTGGACTACGTTTCGCTATCCGTGAAGGTGGTAGAACTGTAGGTGCTGGTCAGGTAACTGAGATTCTAGACTAAGAATTATTTAAATATAAAAAGGTATCCCGTGAAGAGCGGGATACCTTCACTTATATTATTTACGGGTTTAGCTCAGTTGGTAGAGCACTGGTCTCCAAAACCAGGTGTCGGGAGTTCGAGCCTCTCAACCCGTGCAAATATTTTTAAGGAAAATGGCAGGAATTGTTAATTACATATCAGAATCATATAGCGAGTTAAGAAACCACGTTACCTGGACAAGTTGGACTGAAGCACAAAGGCTTACAGTGCTTGTGGCTGTGTTCTCGATTATTTTTTCATTAGCAATTTGGGGTGTTGATACGCTTTTTAGTGGAGCGATTGAGCAGTACTTCGAATGGGTTAAATCATAATTAAATAGCGATGGCAGAAGCAAAGGATAAAAAATGGTATGTGGTTCGTGCCGTTAGTGGACAGGAAAATAAGGTCAAGGATTATATTGAGAAGGAGATTGAATATTTAGGTCTTCAGGATGCAATAGATCAGGTTTTAGTTCCTACTGAAAAAGTTATTCAGATTCGTAATGGAAAGAAAGTGAACAAAGAAAGAGTTTACTTTCCTGGATATGTTATGATTCAGGCAAATATTGGAGGAGAGATTCCTCATATTATTAAAGGAATCAATGGAGTGATTGGATTTCTGGGTGAAACAAAAGGAGGAGATCCTGTGCCACTTAGAAAATCTGAAGTGAACAGAATGTTAGGAAAAGTAGATGAGCTTTCCGTTAAGGCTGATAATGTCGCAATTCCATTTACTATAGGAGAAACTATTAAAGTAATTGACGGACCGTTCAATGGATTTAATGGTACTGTAGAGAAGATTAATGAAGAGAAGCGTAAGCTTGAGGTAATGGTGAAAATTTTCGGAAGAAAAACACCATTGGAATTAAGCTATATGCAGGTAGAAAAAGTATAAAAATAACTGTTACATATATTTTTTGATGGTTTTTTCAGCTTCCACTCAATAAACTATCATTTAAAAATTTGAAAAATGGCAAAAGAAGTAAGTAAAGTTGTAAAACTACAAGTTCGCGGAGGTGCTGCTAACCCATCACCACCAGTTGGACCTGCTTTGGGTGCTGCCGGAGTAAATATCATGGAATTCTGTAAGCAATTCAATGGTAGAACTCAGGATAAGCAAGGAAAGGTACTTCCAGTTGCAATTACTGTTTATAAGGATAAGTCTTTTGATTTTGTAATCAAGACTCCACCTGCAGCAGTACAATTGATGGAAGCGGCGAAGACTAAAAAAGGTTCTGGTGAACCGAACAGAAAAAAAGTAGCTAGTGTTTCTTGGGATCAGGTTAAAGCGATTGCGGAAGATAAAATGCAGGACCTTAACGCATTTACTGTAGAGTCTGCAATGAAAATGGTTGCCGGAACAGCTCGTTCGATGGGAATAACTGTAAAAGGTGATGCACCGTTTTAATCCAAAAAGAAATTAGAAAATGGCAAAATTAACTAAAAAGCAAAAAGAAGCTCAGTCTAAGATTGAGAACGGCAGAACTTATACAGTTGCCGAAGCTTCTGCTTTGATAAAAGAAGTTTCCAACGAGAACTTTGACGCATCCGTAGATCTTGCAGTTCGTTTGAACGTAGATCCACGTAAAGCTAACCAGATGGTAAGAGGTGTGGTAACACTTCCTCATGGAACTGGTAAGGACGTTAAAGTTTTGGCTCTTGTGACTCCAGATAAGGAAGAAGAAGCTAAAGAAGCTGGTGCTGACTACGTTGGATTAGATGAATACCTTGAGAAGATCAAAGGCGGTTGGACAGATGTTGATGTAATCATCACTATGCCAAGCGTAATGGGTAAACTTGGACCTTTAGGACGTGTTCTAGGGCCAAGAGGTTTAATGCCTAACCCTAAGACCGGTACAGTAACTATGGATATCGCCAAGGCGGTTTCAGATGTTAAGGCTGGTAAGATCGACTTTAAGGTTGACAAGACTGGTATCGTGCATGCAGCAGTTGGAAAAGCATCTTTTGATGCTGAGAAAATTGCAGGTAACGCGAAAGAATTATTAACTACGCTGGTAAAATTGAAGCCTCAGGCAGCTAAGGGTGTTTATATTAAGAGTATTTATATGACCACTACTATGAGCCCGAGTGTTGCGATAGATACTAAAAGGTTTACTGAGCAATAATTTAAGATTATGACAAGAGAAGAAAAATCACAAGTTATAGAAGATTTAACTGCCCAGTTAGCCGGATTCCAAACTATCTATTTGGCTGACATTTCTGGCCTAGATGCCGGAAGTACTTCTAACTTACGTAGAGCTTGTTTCAAAGCTGATGTTAAGTTGTCGGTAGTTAAAAATACATTGCTTGCAAAGGCTATGGAAGCAGCTGAAAAAGATTTCGGTGAACTTCCTTCAGTTTTGAAAGGCAATACCTCAATAATGCTTTCTGAAACCGGAAATGCTCCGGCGAAAGTAATTAAGGAATTTAGAAAGAAATCTGAGAAACCTGTACTTAAAGGAGCTTTTGTAGAAGAAGCTATTTATGTAGGTGATGACTATCTTGAAACACTTGTTAATATCAAGTCTAAAGAAGAAGTTATCGGGGATATCGTTGGATTGCTTCAATCTCCTGCTAAAAACGTTGTTTCTGCACTTAAATCAGGTGGAGGAAAACTTGCGGGAATCCTTAAGACTCTTTCAGAAAAAGAGGGATAATATAGTACGCACTTTTTAACAATTATAAATTTTAAAGAACTTTTTAAAAACGATAGAAAATGGCAGATTTAAAAGATTTCGCAGAACAATTGGTTAACTTGACCGTAAAAGAAGTAAACGAGTTAGCTGATATTTTAAAAGAAGAATATGGTATCGAGCCTGCTGCTGCTGCAGTAGCTGTTGCTGGTGGTGCTGCCGCTGGTGGTGGTGAAGAAGCTGAAGAGCAAACTGAATTCGACGTAATTCTTACCGCTCCAGGTGGATCTAAATTAGCAGTTGTTAAGCTTGTAAAAGAACTTACAGGACTAGGTCTTAAGGATGCTAAGGAATTAGTAGACAATGCTCCAAAACCAGTAAAAGAAGGAGTTGCTAAAGACGAAGCTGAAGCTCTTAAAAAGCAATTAGAAGAAGCAGGAGCTGAGGTTGAGCTTAAATAAGCTTGACGAAAGCAATATTATTTAGGTTTAGGCCTCAGGATACGCTCCTGAAGGTCTAAACCCTTTTGCGTATATAGAGCGAATGCTCTTTTCGCGCTTATTTTTATATAAATTATAATCCCGTCCATTGATGTTAGCAAAGCAAACTGAAAGATTGAGTTTCTCTTCTGTGAAGAACAAGCCTGCATATCCGGACTTCCTGGATTTGCAGATAAAGTCCTTTCAGGACTTCTTCCAGTTAGAAACCAAATCAGAAGAGCGGGGAAATGAAGGTCTTTACAACACCTTCCTAGAAAACTTCCCCATTACGGACACCCGTAATCAATTTGTACTAGAATTCTTAGATTATTTTGTGGACCCGCCAAGATACTCCATCCAGGAATGTATCGAACGCGGACTAACTTACAGTGTACCGCTTAAAGCAAGACTTAAGCTATACTGTACCGACCCTGAGCACGAAGATTTTGAAACCATCGTACAGGACGTATACCTGGGAACTATCCCTTATATGACACCTAGCGGAACTTTCTGCATCAACGGTGCCGAGCGAGTAGTAGTATCTCAGTTACACCGTTCGCCAGGGGTATTCTTTGGACAGTCTTTCCATGCTAATGGAACAAAATTATATTCAGCCCGTGTAATCCCTTTCAAAGGTTCATGGATTGAATTTGCTACCGATATCAACAGCGTAATGTACGCTTATATCGATCGTAAGAAAAAATTACCTGTAACCACTCTCTTCCGTGCCATCGGATTTGAGCGTGATAAGGACATACTGGAGATCTTCGACCTTGCTGAAGAGGTTAAGGTATCCAAATCAGGACTTAAAAAAGTTCTTGGGCGTAAACTTGCTGCCCGTGTATTGAACACCTGGTATGAAGATTTTGTTGATGAAGATACAGGAGAGGTTGTTTCAATTGAAAGAAACGAAATAGTATTAGATCGTGATACTGAGCTTGAAAAAGAGCATATAGAAGAGATCCTTGAAACCGGAACCAAGACTATCCTTCTTCATAAAGAGGATAATTCCACCGGCGACTATGCGATCATTCATAACACATTACAAAAAGATCCTACCAACTCTGAAAAAGAAGCGGTAGAACATATCTATCGTCAGCTTCGTAATGCTGAACCGCCAGATGAAGAAACTGCTCGTGGAATTATCGACAAGCTTTTCTTCTCAGATCAGCGTTACAGCCTTGGAGAAGTTGGGCGATACAGAATGAACAAAAAACTTGGTCTTGATGTTGAGATGGATAAGCAGGTGCTTACCAAGGTTGATATCATAACCATTGTTAAATATTTAATTGAGCTTATCAACTCAAAAGCTGAGATCGATGATATTGATCACCTTTCTAACCGTCGTGTTAGAACCGTAGGGGAGCAGTTGTCTCAGCAGTTTGGTGTTGGTCTTGCACGTATGGCCAGAACCATCCGTGAAAGAATGAACGTTCGTGATAACGAAGTATTTACTCCGATAGATCTGATCAACGCGAAGACACTTTCTTCTGTGATCAACTCCTTCTTCGGTACAAACCAGTTATCTCAGTTCATGGACCAGACCAACCCTCTTGCAGAAATTACGCATAAGCGTCGTCTTTCTGCATTAGGACCAGGTGGTCTTTCAAGAGAAAGAGCAGGTTTCGAGGTACGTGACGTTCACTATACTCACTACGGAAGACTTTGTCCTATCGAGACTCCTGAAGGTCCGAATATTGGTCTTATTTCTTCACTTTCAGTTTATGCTAAAGTGAATGGAATGGGATTCATTGAAACTCCATACCGTAGTGTTTCTGAAGGAAAGATCAATACTTCCGAAGAGCCTATTTACTTAAGTGCTGAAGAAGAGGAAGGTAAGAAGATCGCTCAGGCGAACATTCCTTTGAAAGATGATGGAACGATAGATACAGATCGTGTTATTGCACGTATGGAAGGTGACTTCCCGGTTGTTGATCCTAAAGAGGTTCATTATACTGATGTTGCTCCAAACCAGATCTCTTCTATTTCGGCTTCATTAATTCCATTTCTGGAACATGATGATGCAAACCGTGCACTGATGGGGTCAAACATGATGCGCCAGGCAGTTCCATTATTAAGAGCAGATTCTCCGATAGTTGGAACAGGTCTTGAAAGACAGGTGGCTACAGACTCCAGAGTATTGATCAATGCAGAAGGAGAAGGAGAAGTAGAATATGTAGACGCTAATAAGATTGTAATTAAGTACGATCGTACTGATGAGGAAAGAATGGTAAGTTTTGATGATGACTCCAAGACTTATGACCTTATTAAGTTCAGAAAGACTAACCAGGGAACCTGTATCAACCTTAAGCCTATTGTAAGAGTAGGAGACAGGGTTACTAAAGGACAGGTACTTTGCCAGGGTTACGCTACCGAAGCCGGTGAGCTTGCCCTTGGTAGAAACATGAAGGTTGCCTTCATGCCTTGGAAAGGTTACAACTTTGAGGATGCGATCGTGATTTCAGAAAAAGTGGTTAGAGATGATATATTCACCTCCATCCATATAGATGAATACTCTCTTGAAGTTAGAGATACCAAGCTAGGTAATGAAGAATTGACTAATGATATTCCAAATGTTTCTGAAGAGGCTACTAAAGACCTTGATGAGCATGGAATGATTAGAGTTGGTGCTGAAGTGAAGCCTGGTGATATTCTTATTGGTAAGATCACTCCTAAAGGAGAAAGTGATCCGACACCGGAAGAAAAACTTCTTCGTGCCATCTTTGGTGACAAAGCAGGTGATGTAAAAGATGCTTCATTGAAAGCTTCTCCATCATTGAGCGGTGTTGTGATCGATAAGAAATTATTCGCAAGAGCTATCAAAGACAAGCGAAAGAGAGCACAGGATAAGGAAGATGTTGCGGCACTGGAGAAGAAGTATGATGCGAAATTCGCTCTGCTTAAATCTAATCTGGTAGAGAAGCTTTTTGCTATTATTGGTGGTAAGACGGCTCAGGGAGTACAGAACGACCTTGGTGAAGAAGTAATGCCAAAAGGTAAGAAGTATACTCTTAAGATGCTGAATGCTGTAGATGATTATACTCACTTAACTAGTGGTACCTGGACTACAGATGATCACCTTAACGAGCTTGTTGCAGATCTTATACATAATTATAAAATTAAGGAAAACGATCTTCAGGGTAACCTTAGAAGAGAGAAGTTCACTATCTCTGTAGGAGATGAACTTCCTTCAGGAATCTTGAAACTTGCTAAAGTTTACATCGCTAAGAAACGTAAACTGAAAGTAGGGGATAAGATGGCAGGACGTCACGGTAACAAAGGTATTGTTGCACGTATCGTTCGTCAGGAAGATATGCCATTCCTTGAGGACGGAACTCCGGTTGATATCGTGTTGAACCCACTTGGGGTACCTTCACGTATGAACATCGGGCAGATCTACGAAACAGTACTTGGATGGGCTGGTCAGAAAAATGGTAAGAAATATGCTACTCCAATTTTCGATGGTGCAACGATCGATGAGATCAATGAACTTACTGACGAAGCCGGAATTCCTAGATATGGTCATACTTATCTGTATGATGGTGGAACAGGAGAGCGTTTTGACCAGAGAGCAACGGTAGGTGTTATCTATATGCTGAAACTTGGTCACATGATCGATGATAAGATGCACGCCCGTTCTATTGGACCATACTCACTTATTACTCAGCAGCCGCTTGGAGGTAAGGCGCAGTTTGGTGGTCAGAGATTTGGAGAGATGGAGGTTTGGGCTCTTGAAGCTTACGGAGCATCCAGCACTCTAAGGGAGATCCTAACCGTGAAGTCTGATGACGTTATCGGTAGGGCTAAGACCTATGAGTCTATTGTTAAGGGTGAGCCAATGCCAGAACCTGGATTGCCAGAGTCTTTCAACGTACTTATGCACGAATTGAAAGGTCTTGGATTGGATATAAAACTTGAAGAATAACATTCTGTTGAAAGGGGCTGCATAAGCGGCCCCATTTAAACGGAATATTCACAATAATTAGCAGCATTTATTATGGCTAGAAATAATGATAAAAATACAGTACAGAGGTTCAACCAGATCTCTATAGGTTTAGCTTCTCCTGAGTCTATCCTCGCGGAATCTCGTGGTGAAGTCCTTAAACCTGAAACGATCAATTATCGTACGCACAAACCTGAGCGTGACGGATTGTTCTGTGAGCGTATTTTTGGTCCTGTAAAGGATTATGAGTGTGCCTGCGGGAAATATAAAAGAATTCGATACAAAGGGATAGTTTGTGACCGTTGTGGAGTTGAAGTTACCGAGAAAAAGGTACGTAGAGATCGTGTAGGTCACATTAACCTTGTTGTACCTGTAGCTCATATCTGGTATTTCCGTTCATTGCCTAACAAAATTGGTTATTTGCTAGGACTTCCTTCTAAGAAACTCGACATGATTATTTACTACGAAAGATACGTAGTAATTCAGCCGGGTAACGCGAAGGATGAAGAAGGGAAGCCATTAAAGAAAATGGATTTCTTAACTGAAGAAGAATATCTGAACATTTTGGATGAACTTCCTCAGGAGAATCAATATTTAGAAGATAGCGACCCAAATAAGTTTATCGCTAAGATGGGTGCTGAATGTCTTATTGAGATCCTTAAAAGAATAGATCTTGATGAGCTTTCTTACGAATTAAGACATAAAGCGAACAATGAAACTTCAAAACAACGTAAGACTGAAGCACTTAAGCGTCTTCAGGTTGTGGAAGCTTTCCGTGACGCGAACAACAACAGAGAAAACCATCCGGAATGGATGATCATGAAGGTTGTGCCGGTTATTCCACCGGAACTTAGACCTCTTGTGCCTCTTGATGGTGGTCGTTTCGCGACTTCAGATTTGAACGATCTTTACCGTCGTGTAATTATTCGTAACAACCGTCTGAAAAGATTAATGGAGATCAAAGCTCCTGAAGTCATTCTACGTAATGAAAAACGTATGCTTCAGGAATCTGTAGATTCATTATTCGATAATACAAGAAAATCATCAGCAGTTAAGACAGACTCTAACCGTCCGCTTAAATCACTTTCAGATTCATTGAAAGGTAAGCAGGGACGTTTCCGTCAAAACCTGCTTGGTAAACGTGTGGATTATTCAGCACGTTCGGTAATCGTTGTAGGACCTGAATTGAAGATGTTCGAATGTGGTCTTCCAAAGAACATGGCAGCTGAACTATACAAACCTTTTATCATCAGAAAACTGATAGAAAGAGGTATCGTAAAAACAGTGAAGTCTGCCAAGAAGATTATCGATAAGAAAGAACCTGTAGTTTGGGATATACTGGAGAACGTTCTTAAGGGGCATCCGGTACTATTGAACCGTGCTCCTACGCTTCACCGTCTGGGTATCCAGGCATTCCAACCTAAACTAATTGAAGGTAAAGCAATTCAGCTTCACCCACTTGCGTGTACTGCATTCAACGCCGATTTCGATGGTGACCAGATGGCAGTTCATTTACCACTTGGACCTGAAGCTATTTTGGAAGCACAGTTATTAATGCTAGCTTCTCACAATATATTGAACCCTGCAAATGGTTCCCCAATTACAGTACCTTCTCAGGATATGGTACTTGGTCTATACTATATGACCAAGCACAAGAAATCTACTAAAGAAGAGCCCGTAAAAGGAGAAGGACTTACTTTCTATTCTGCGGAAGAGCTTGTTATCGCTTACAACCAGAAGAGAGTAGACCTTAACGCTGGAATCAAGATCAGAACAAAAGATTACAACGAAGCGGGTGAATTGGTTTACCAGATCATTGAAACTACTGTAGGTAGAGTTTTATTTAACGAAACTGTACCTGAAAAAGCAGGTTTCATCAATGAGGTACTGACTAAGAAATCCCTTCGTGAGATCATTGGTAAAATCCTTAAGATAACCAGTGTACCTGAAACTTCAGAATTCCTTGATAAGATCAAAGAACTTGGTTACGGTTTCGCATTCCGTGGTGGCCTTTCTTTCAGTCTTGGTGATATTATTATCCCTGAAGAGAAACAAGCTATGATCGATGACGCCAACGAGCAGGTTGAAGGTATCATTGGTAACTATAACATGGGTCTTATTACCAATAACGAGCGTTATAACCAGGTAATTGACATCTGGACTTCTACCAACGCAGGTCTTACTGAATTGGCTATGAAGCGAATTCGCGAAGACAAGCAAGGATTCAACTCGGTATATATGATGCTTGATTCCGGTGCGCGTGGTTCGAAAGAACAGATACGTCAGCTTACAGGTATGCGTGGCCTTATGGCTAAGCCTAAGAAATCTAACTCTGGTGGTGGTGAAATTATCGAAAACCCGATTCTTTCTAACTTTAAGGAAGGTCTTTCGATTCTTGAATACTTTATCTCTACTCACGGTGCTCGTAAAGGTCTTGCCGATACCGCACTTAAAACTGCCGATGCAGGTTACTTAACCCGTCGTCTGGTAGATGTTTCTCAGGATGTTATTGTAAATGAAGATGACTGTGGAACATTAAGAGGAGTAGAAGTTAAGCCACTTAAGAAGAACGAAGAAATAGTAGAATCATTAGGAGAAAGAATCCTTGGACGTATTGCTCTTAATGATGTTGTAAATCCATCAACAGATGAATTAATCGTTGCTGGAAACGAAGAAATAACTGAAGAGATCGTTGCTAAGATCGAAGCTGCGCCAATCGAAAGTGTTGAAGTACGTTCACCACTTACCTGTGAGGCGAAGAAAGGTATCTGTATCAAGTGTTACGGTAGAAACCTTGCAACCAACAAGATCGTACAAACAGGTGAAGCTGTTGGTGTTGTTGCTGCACAGTCTATTGGAGAGCCTGGTACACAGCTTACACTACGTACGTTCCACGTGGGTGGTATTGCTGGTAACATTTCTGAAGATAACAAACTTGAAGCAAGGTTTGATGGTATTGCTGAGATCGAAGATCTTAAAGTTGTTAAAGGTGAAGCCCCTGATGGTGGAACTGCAGACATCGTGATCTCTCGTACTGCTGAACTTAAGATCAAGGATAAGAAAACCGGTGTTGTATTAAGTAACAATAACATTCCTTACGGTGCACAGATCAATATTAACGATGGTGCTACAGTAAGCAAGGGAGACGTGATCTGTACCTGGGATCCATATAACGGTGTGATTATTTCTGAATTTGCCGGTAAGATCAAGTACGAGAACGTTGAACAGGGTGTTACTTATCAGGTTGAGATCGATGAGCAGACAGGATTCCAGGAAAAAGTAATTTCTGAATCTCGTAACAAGAAATTGATACCAACCCTTCATATTCTAGGTAAGAAAGACGAAGTAATTCGTTCTTATAACCTTCCGGTAGGTGCCCACCTTATGGTGGACAACGAAGAGAAGATCGGTGTTGGTAAGATTTTGGTTAAGATTCCACGTAAATCTTCTAAAGCAGGGGATATTACAGGTGGTCTTCCAAGGGTAACAGAGCTTTTTGAAGCACGGAACCCATCTAACCCGGCGGTTGTATCAGAGATCGATGGTGTTGTTTCTTTTGGTAAGATCAAAAGAGGTAACCGTGAGATCATCGTTGAGTCTAAGCTTGGTGAGGTTAAGAAGTATCTAGTGAAACTTTCTAACCAGATCCTTGTTCAGGAGAATGACTATGTAAGAGCGGGTATGCCACTTTCTGATGGTTCTATCACTCCTGAGGACATCTTGAAAATTAAAGGGCCAAATGCTGTACAGCAGTATCTTGTGAACGAAGTTCAGGAAGTATACAGGCTTCAGGGTGTGAAGATCAACGATAAGCACTTTGAGGTTGTGGTAAGACAGATGATGCGTAAAGTGCAGATCGTAGATCCGGGAGATACTATCTTCCTGGAGAACCAGCTTGTTCATAAAGATGATTTCATCAATGAGAACAATAAGCTTTTCGGAATGAAGGTGATTGAAGATGCCGGAGATTCTGAGAATCTTAAGCCAGGAAAAATTATCACTCCAAGAGAACTTAGAGACGAGAATTCCATTCTTAGAAGAGAAGATAAGAATCTTGCGACTGCCAGGGACGTGATTACGGCTACAGCTAATCCGGTACTTCAGGGTATTACCAGAGCTTCACTGCAAACCAAGTCGTTCATATCGGCTGCTTCCTTCCAGGAAACAACTAAGGTATTGAACGAAGCTGCGGTAAGCGGTAAGATAGATGAACTTGAAGGTCTGAAGGAAAATGTAATTGTAGGACATAGGATTCCTGCAGGTACAGGTGTGAGAAAATACGATAGCATAATTGTTGGTTCTAAAGAAGAATTTGACGAAATGCTTGAGAAGAAACAGGAAGTTAATTATAACTAATTCCTGATAATATTCAGAAAAAAAGCCTCGCATTGCGGGGCTTTTTTTATTTATCCCGATATTTGAGATATGAAGAAACACCTTAAAGATCTTTTAGAATATTCACATCATTTCAATTCCATGCTTATTGAAAAATTTAATGATGGTGATCTGCATCTCGCTATCCCGGAAAATACATTGAGATTATTTTCACATATTCTGAATGCTCAGTACATCTGGAATTCAAGGATCGAAGGGGAAGATGTAAAAACTGATGGTTGGAAGGTTCACGACAAAGGAGATCTAAGAGATCTTGAAAATAGAAACTTTAATAAATCCCTGGAAATTTTAGAGAAACTGGAGCTGGATAATGGTATCTCTTATAAAAATTCCAAAGGAGAACAATTTCAGAATTCTGTTCAGGAAATACTGTTTCATATTGTAAATCATTCCACTTATCATCGAGGACAGATAGCGACTGAATTGAGACAAAATGGCCTGGAGCCCGTGGTATCAGATTATATCTTTTATAAAAGAGAAAACTAATCTCACTTTCTATATAAGAATATTATAACTAAATTGAATAAAAATTTAATCATGAGCGAAGAGAAAAAAAATAAAGGGGGAAAGATAAATATAGAACTCGATGAATCAGTTGCCGAAGGAACTTATTCAAACCTGGCGATCATCAATCATTCGGTATCAGAATTCGTAGTTGATTTTGTGAATATCATGCCGGGAAGACCAAAAAGCAAAGTTAAATCAAGGATCATTCTTACACCTCAGCACGCAAAAAGATTGCTGAAAGCCCTGGGTGATAATATCAGTAAGTTTGAACAGGCCCATGGAGAGATCAGGGATTATGATAAGGCCCCGATGCCATTAAACTTCGGACCTACAGGTCAGGCTTAAAAACTGTTTATAGAATTTTATTATTCCAAGACTATAAAACATCCCGGTATTATCCCCGGGATATTTTATTTTAAACGGAAATTTCCCGTAGTCTATTAAAATCTTAACCGAATGAAACTGGAACTTAAAAAATATGTTCTTGAGCTGAAGCATACCTTCACAATTTCTAGGGAGTCACATGACACCCAGGACACTCTTATAGCCTGTCTCAGTTTGGAAGGACATACCGGTTATGGAGAATCTACCTCCAACCCATACTATAGGATCACTTTTGAAAGTATGCAGGCAGAGATCGAAGGAATTCGAAAGGAAATTGAGTCTTTTGATTTTAAGGATCCTGAAGGTTTTTATGAGTTTTTAAAGTCTCATAATCTTTCAAATTTCAGTATCTGTGCTTTAGATCTTGCAGCCCATGATCTTTATGGAAAACTAAAGGCTAAGCCTTTATATGAATTATGGGGCACTGATAATTCTCAATATCCTGTTACAAACTTTACAATCGGGCTGGATAGCGTTGATAAAATGATTGAAAAGATGGAGGAGCAACCCTGGCCTATCTACAAGATCAAACTTGGGACTGATAATGACCTTGAAATTGTAAAGAAATTAAGAGCACATACCGATGCTAATTTCAGGGTTGACGCGAACTGTGCATGGGCAGCTTTGCAGGCAATTCAAAATTGTAAAGAATTAAAAGAGTTGGGAGTTGAATTCATCGAGCAGCCTCTTCATGCTGAAGATTGGAGCGGGATGGCAAAGCTGAAGAAGGAAGCTGTGCTGCCCCTTATTGCTGATGAAAGTTGCATAGTAGAAGAGGATGTTGAGAGATGTGCGGGATATTTTGATGGGATTAATATTAAACTTACCAAATGCGGGGGGCTCACGCCTGCATTAAGAATGATAAAGAAAGCAAAGGAGCTGGACCTGAAAGTTATGGTAGGGTGTATGACGGAAAGCACGGTTGGGATTTCAGCCATAGCACAGCTGCTTCCCCAACTTGATTATGTGGATATGGATGGTGCTCTATTGCTAAAGAATGATATTGCAGAAGGGGTGGAAATTCAGGAAAATGCTAAAGTTATTTTTCCGGAAGAAAATGGTTCCGGAGTAAAACTTATGAAATGAACCATTATTTAGACAAAGCCCCCACTTCCCGGTTAATAAATGAAGATCATGATCTTCTGTATTTTGGCGGAACTTCTTACCTGGGTTTGCAGACCAATCATAAATTTCAGGAGCTTTTGATCCGGAATATTCATGACCTCGGAACAAATTGGGGAGCCTCCAGGAAATCAAATATAAGACTTTCGGTATACGAAAATTTTGAACTATACATTTCTCAAAAAGCAGGAAGTGAAGCGGCATTATGTGTGTCTTCCGGTTATATGGCAGGGCAAATGCTCACCAGGTATTTTAGCGGGTCCGGTTATGAATTATTCTG
Source organism: Christiangramia crocea (assembly GCF_022410465.1). Lineage (GTDB taxonomy): Bacteria > Bacteroidota > Bacteroidia > Flavobacteriales > Flavobacteriaceae > Christiangramia > Christiangramia crocea. Next base: position 15,376 of record NZ_JAJSON010000021.1, read on the forward strand.
TGCTCCAAATACTCATCCGGCACTGATCCGTGAAAAAAGCAGGTTATTTCAAAATTACAAGGAGCTGGAAATGTCTTTAAGAAAATCTTTAGCTTCGGATAGGAACCAGATCGTGCTTTTTCTCGATACGGTTGATTTCTCTGGTGCAAATTATCCCGATTTTGAAGCAATAAAAAAGCTACCTCTTAAGGATGTGGTTCTGGTAGCAGACGATTCGCATGGCTTTGGACTTATAGGGGATGATGGTTATGGAAGTTACTCCCTTTTAAAAGAGCTTCAGGTAAAAGAGTTGATAGTTTGTGGTTCTCTGGGAAAGGCCCTGGCAACTCCCTGTGGTGCCATTTTAGGAAAAGAAGGAAGGATTAGCCAGTTGCAGGAAATTGATTTTTTTGCTGGTGGTAGTCCGCCATCTCCGGCAGCTCTCAAAACTTTAATTGAAGCCGAAGAAATTTGTGATATACAAAGGCAAAATGTTAGACGGAATATTCAAAGCTTTCTTGAATCTGTGACTGCGGAATTTGAGATGATATCCATGGCCGGCCATCCGGTATTTGGTTATAACAATGAATGTCTGACTGATTATCTGTTTCAAAAAGAGATACTCACCACAAATTTCAGGTATCCTTTGAAAACCTCACCACTGGTGAGCAAAATTGTTTTAAATGCAGAGCATACTCCAAAAGATATCCTGGAGCTAACTGAAGCCATTAATTCTTATTTTCAAAAGCCTTAGATCAGTTAATTGTATTTTTTGAAATAAATTTTAGCTGCCTTCATTACCCTTGGTGCCAGAATAAGCGTTGAGATCATTGTAGGTATGGCCATCAAAGCGAAGAATCCGTCAATTAGATTCAGAATAAAGCTTAAAGAGGTGGTGGCACCGATAATGATGCTCAGGATGTAGATATAGTTATAATATTTCTTGTTTTCAGCTCCTAATAAGAACGAAAGACATTTTGTTCCGTAATAAGAGTAGGAGAAGAGAGATGAAATACTGAATGCAAGAATACATAGTAAAAGTAAATAGTTCCCTATATATGGAATAGACTGGTCAAATGCAGCGGCCGTTAAACTTACACCATTAACATCGGTGCTTTGCCAGACCCCGGTTACAAGAATGGCCATGGCCGTAAGGGTACATACCACCAAAGTATCGATTGCCGGGCCTAGCATGGCGATAAGCCCTTCACGAATGGGTTCAGAAGTCTTACTGGCTCCGTGTGCCATCGTAGCGGTCCCAATACCGGCTTCGTTTGAAAAAGCTCCCCGTCTTATTCCTAAAAGTATAAGTCCGCCCAGAACACCGCCAAGAAGTGGATCTCCTTTGTAGTTATTCGCTGCAAAAGCATCGGTGAATATGAGAGTGAAATATTTTAGAACTTCGGTGTAATTCACAAAAAGGATGATCAGCACTGAAAAAAAGTATAGTGCCACCATAGCCGGAACAAGCTTTGAAACCGTTTTGCTTATTCTGTCCAGTCCACCGATGATAACAATGGTTGTTATGATGGTTAGAACAATTCCGATTATCAAACTCGATGTAAATCCTGTTTCAATATTGTTTGGTTCCAGGAGGATATAATTGATAGCCTGTGTCAACTGATTCACATTAAAAACCGGTAGAGCTCCTACCAGTCCGGCGACAGCAAAAAATACTGCCAGAGGTTTCCATTTTTTTCCAAGCCCCTCTACTATAAAGTACATCACGCCACCCTGGATCTTACCTTCAGTATCCCTCCCGCGATACATCACTGCAAGACTATTGGTAAAGAATTTTGTAGCCATTCCAACTACAGCACTAACCCATAACCAGAATATCGCACCCGGACCTCCCAGGGCAATTGCCACGGCTACCCCTGCAATATTTCCCATGCCTACGGTAGAGGAAAGGGCTGTTGAAAGGGCCTGAAAGTGATTGATATCTCCCGGATCGTCGGGATTGTTGTACTTCCCACGCAGTACTTCTACCGAATGTCCCAGATATCTAAAAGGTAGAAATCTTGAGTAAATTAGAAGATAAACTCCTCCGCCTATTAAAAGAATGACTAAAGGAATTCCCCAGACGGCTGAGGCAAAATCTGCAATAAACTTATCAATTTGGGACATGGATTTTATTTGTTCCCGAAAATAATAAATTTTATCAGCCTTTCTGGCAGGTTATGAACCAAATTATATGAATAATAGGTAGCCAGGTTAAGTGGATTTTGCCTGCATGCCAAATGAATAATCTCCCAATCGCTTTAAGTTCTAAAACTCTGAAGTAAAATGGAATTTTATCGATGGATATTTTTGCTGGGTCATTTGCAAAGAGAATTGTGAATCAGCTAAAAATACCAGTTGTCCTGATTTATCCTTGGCCAGAAACTTAGCCTTGACTCTTTTAAAGTCCTGGAATTCCTCACTTTTCGGATCTTCAGGTTCCACCCAGGTGGCCTTATGAACATTAAGATTCTCGTAAGTGCATTTCGCTCCGTATTCATGCTCAAGGCGGTACTGGATCACTTCAAACTGAAGTGCCCCTACGGTACCAATGATCTTCCTTCCATTCAATTCTAGCACAAACAGCTGGGCCACACCTTCATCCATTAACTGGTCGACTCCTTTTTCCAGTTGCTTGGATTTCATGGGATCTGCATTGTTGATATACCTGAAGTGTTCCGGAGAAAAACTTGGGATTCCTTTGTACATAAGGTTTTCACCTTCAGTAAGCGTATCCCCGATCTTGAAATTCCCGGTGTCGTGAAGTCCCACAATATCTCCGGGATATGAAACATCAACTACTTCTTTCTTCTCAGCAAAGAAAGCATTAGGAGAAGAAAATTTCATGTTCTTATTGTTCCTTACGTGAAGGTAGTTCTTATTTCGTTCGAACTTTCCTGAAACGATCTTAATAAAAGCCAGTCTATCCCTATGCTTAGGATCCATATTGGCATGGATCTTAAAGACGAAGCCGGTAAACTCTTTCTCATCTGGTTTTACCACCCTGGTATCGCTCTCTTTAGGTCTTGGGGGAGGTGCTATACTGATGAAACAATCCAATAATTCTCTAACTCCGAAATTATTTAGCGCCGAACCAAAGAAAACAGGCTGTAACCGGCCTTCTAAGTAAGCTTCTCTGTCAAATTCAGGATAAACTCCCTGGGCAAGTTCAAGTTCCTCTCTAAGGGTATCTGCTGCTTTTTCTCCAATTAGATCATCGAGCTCTTCGGAGTTAAGGTCACTGATCTCCACAGTTTCTTCAATGTCTTTTCTTGGATCACCGGTGAAAAGGTTCACGTTCTTTTCCCAGATATTATAAATTCCCTTAAAGTCATAACCCATCCCGATTGGAAAACTAAGCGGAGTCACGGTTAAATTAAGCTTTTGCTCAATTTCATCCAGGAGTTCAAAGGCATCTTTACCTTCCCGATCCAGCTTATTAATGAAAACGATCATGGGGATATTTCGCATTCTACAAACCTCCACCAGCTTTTCGGTTTGTTCCTCCACACCTTTCGCAACGTCTATCACAACAATCACGCTGTCTACCGCAGTAAGTGTTCTAAAGGTGTCTTCAGCAAAATCCTTGTGACCGGGTGTATCCAGAATATTGATCTTGATATCCCGATATTCGAAAGCAAGTACAGAGGTTGCTACAGATATTCCCCGCTGGCGCTCGATCTCCATAAAGTCACTGGTGGCACCTTTCTTTATCTTATTCGATTTAACGGCACCGGCCTCCTGAATAGCTCCGCCAAACAAAAGTAACTTTTCCGTAAGGGTGGTCTTACCCGCATCGGGGTGGGAGATGATACCAAAGGTTCTTCTTTTATTGATCTCTTTCTGATACTGCTTCATTCTGCTGATATTGGAGCGGCAAAAATACTATTATTTTAAGGAATTTCCTTTTCCATTTTGGATGCTTTTTACTGACCAGTTTACCGGCCCGGCTTTTAAATGAATAAGTTAATTGGGTATATGAACAATTTGTATGATATTTAAACAAAGTTTTGTTAGAAGCTATGGTTGTCTCCCTACAGAGCCTGAAATTCGAATTGATCTTTGCAACGATTCTTCTTCTTTCGTTAGGCACAAGGGGTCAGGATGGAACAGAGGTTTTAGCTAAGGGGTCATATGCCATAAACCTTGGAATTACTCCCCAGACGCGCTCGAATGCACTCAAACCCTACGGACTTATTTATGAATTGCTGAAGGAGTATCCCATGGAGGTCAAATGGGTTATCAATCCTGATAAAGAGAAAGATGGAATTGATTTTAGTCTCGAAGATAGGGATTTTCGCTCCGGTTCCTTTGTAATTCCGGTTTCCTATATCACAGAAGACTTAAAGAAGAATATTGAAAAATGGGAAGAAAGAGGAGTGATAGGTAGTTTTTTACCTGAAGACATGAAATTACCTGTTTTCACTGATCTGTCGGTTGCCCCGAAATGGACTCTGGATAAACAAAACGGGAAGATAGCTCTGGCTTATTTTGAATCAGCTGGAATTCCGGGTTATGCCCACGGCGGTTACGATCGTGATAACTGGAAACTTCCTGCAGAGCTGGGAGTATGTGACGATATTTTTGTGATGCCCCATGCCGAACCAAAATTTGAAAGTCATAAGAATCTTTATTTCTGGAACAGGAAGTTTAAAGGAGCTATCTGGGCCGGGTGCCATGCCGGAAGTGAACTGGAGAACCTTTATGGAATGGTTTCAGAAGGCGGGAAATCTGAGCTTATCCAGCTTAATTTTCTTTCGGAAGGTGCTGCGGGTGCAAGGACTACTGGCTTGATTCCCTTTTATGATCATCGATTTGCAACCCCTCCTTATTCACACGAACTACCCAGCGATCCGGTTTCTCAGTATCTGGGGAAAAGTGACCTTGCCATGATCAATGGGTCTGAACGTATATTCTATCCAAAAAAAGCGAACAAATGGAGAAAGGGTACCAAAAAGATTATTGTGGATCATTCGGCGCCAGACGTTCCATCCCTATCACATGGCCCTGGCAGTATCATAATATATGGTCATGGATTTGATGACCCGAAGAATGGGCTTGTGATGTATCAGGTTTCTCATGATTTTTCCGGCGACGATCCGGCAAATATTGCGGCAATAAGGGCTTTTTTGAACTGGAGTTTTTATGCGGCAGAGATCAAGAGAAAGGAAAATATTATTCAATTTCAGAATATCCAGGGCGATAAGATCTTTGCCGCCAGAGTGGGAGACGATCTTGCCAAAAAGCTCAATCTTGATCCAATTCTTTTTGACCTCGATAAAGCTGAAATCAAAAATAGGGCTGCGAAGCAACTGGATGAGATAGCGGCTTATATGCTCGAATATCCTGAATTATTGATAGATATAAGGTCTCATACCGATAGTCGGGCCGATGATAGTTACAATATTGAGCTTTCCCAAAGAAGAGTGAGAGTGACCAGGGAATATTTAATAAATATGGGAGTGGAGGAAACCAGGATCTCAGGCAGAGGTTATGGTGAAACCGAACTCGTGAATAACTGTCGTAACGGGGTACCTTGTTCTGAGGCTTCTCATGAAATGAATCGCAGATCTGAATTCATTCTTTCCATAAATTGTGAACTCTATACCGGAAAACTAAAACTTTAGGAATTGCTTAATCAGCTTATTTGTGATAGAAATTACCGTTTTTGTACATTTGGGCTTCAAATAAAAAAATGGCGGAAGAAAAAGTAATTTTAGTGAACGAAAAGGACGAGCAAATCGGCCTTATGGAAAAGATCGAAGCTCATGAGAAAGCTTTGCTTCACAGAGCATTTTCGGTATTTGTTTTCAATAAAAAGAATGAGTTGATGATCCAGCAAAGAGCCTTTTCAAAATATCATTCCCCGGGTCTTTGGACGAATACCTGTTGCAGTCATCAGCGGGAAGGAGAAAGCAATATAGAAGCAGGAAAGAGAAGGTTGCAGGAAGAAATGGGTTTTACTACAGATCTAAAAGATACCATTTCTTTTATTTATAAGGCTCCGTTTGATAACGGTCTTACCGAACATGAATACGACCATATTCTTGTAGGGAATTTTGAAGGAGAGCCGAACCTTAACCCTGATGAGGTAGCTGCATGGAAATGGGTTTCTTTAGAGGATCTCAAGGTGGATATGAAAAAAAATCCGCATATTTATACTGAATGGTTCAAAATCATATTTGACAAGTATTACTCAACTATTCAGCAATGAAAATAACCGTACATAGAAAAGCTCATTTTAATGCTGCACACCGCCTGTTCAGGAAAGACTGGGACGATGAACGTAATCGGGAGGTGTTTGGAAAGTGCAGTAATCCTAATTATCACGGCCATAATTATGAGCTCATCGTGTCGGTAACCGGAGAACCCAATCCCGAGACAGGTTTTGTTATGGATCTGAAGATCCTTAAAGAGTTGATTTACCGTGAGGTTGAAGAGTCTTTTGACCATAAAAATCTTAATCTTGAAGTTCCAGAATTCAAGGATCTTAACCCAACCGCTGAAAATATAGCTGTGGTGATCTGGAATAAGCTCCGTACAAAGATCAGGGAAGACCACGACCTGGAAGTTACCCTTTACGAGACCCCACGTAATTTTGTAAGTTACAAAGGCGAATAATATGGAAGTAGGAGAGAAGGTTCCTAATATTACACTTACCGATCAGAATGGAAAGGATTTCAGTTTTAAGAAACTCATAGGGAAAAACTCATTTGTGGTTTATTTCTATCCGAAGGATTTTACTCCCGGATGCACCAAAGAAGCCTGTAGTTTCAGAGATAGCTATGAAGACTTTAAAGAACTGGGAGCCGAAGTAATTGGGATCAGTGCTGACTCCCATAAATCTCATTCAAAATTCGCAGATGAATATGATCTACCTTATATATTCCTTTCCGATGAAAGTAAGGATGCAAGGAAAGCTTTTGGAGTAAAACCCAATCTTCTTGGACTTTTACCCGGAAGGGAGACTTTTATATTCGATAAGGACGGAAAATTGATCCATAAATTCAACAGCATGAATGCAGGGAGACATATGCCTGAAGCTTTAACCGTTCTCCAAAAAAATCAGGATTAATTTTTCTCCAAATATATTTTCATATCAAAAAATAGTTTAAATTCGCAGCCGAAATTTATTGAAAATGGCGAGTAAAAGATTATTGAAGAAAGACGTGAATTATGTGTTTGCCGATATTATTGACGCAGCATATATTCATCAGATGGCTAATCCAAAAGAAGATCCTGCAAAATCGGAGGCTGTAGTGGATGAGGCTATTAAAGATTATGATGAACTGATCTCAAAGATCAACCGTCGAGATGTTGAGAATAAGAAAAAACACTTCACTGAAATTCAGGCTGAACTGGAGATTAAGGCAAATGCTTTAGTTGAAAAGATAAATGCTCTGTAAATCATAAGTTGCCGATGTAGCTCAGCTGGCTAGAGCAGCTGATTTGTAATCAGCAGGTCGTGGGTTCGAGTCC
>NZ_JAJSON010000022.1 GCF_022410465.1 Christiangramia crocea
GCCGTGGAAGCTGAAGTAGCCGATCCGGCTGCTCCTACCGGAGATGCCCTGCAGTCTTTCTGTTTTGACTCACCTGCTACCATAGCAGATCTTTCTCCAAATGCAGCTAACATTGTTTGGTATGCTTCCGAGACAAATAATACTCCATTAAATTCCACCGACTCTTTAATAGACGGGGAAGATTATTATGCCTCCCAAATTATTGATGGCTGTGAAAGTGACGAGAGATTAATGGTTACGGTAGAAATATTACCAGAAATCACCTTATCTGCCACTGCTAATACTGTTACCTGTGATGGTGAGGCTGATGGATTAATAACTATCGAAAACGATGAGTTTTCTACAATTACAATCTATAATTCTAACAACATTGATGTAACATCAGACAATGGTTCACTAACTGCAGGTATTTATACAATAGTAGCCTCTTTATCCAGTTCATTGACTGAAACAACTTGCGAAAAGGAAATTACCGTTTCAATAGAAGTTCGCGACAATGATGCACCAGTAATTTCGGTTCCATCTAGTCTTGATGTTGAAGTTTGTGAAGCATCAGAACTTACCTCTGATAATGCAAGATTTGCATTGGATATGGATGGATCTGAAGATATCAAGGATATTTTCGAAGCTGCCGGTTATACTGCCTCTGATGATCAAACCATCGAAAGTATTACTTATACCGACTCTTTTGACGAAAGTGGATGTGTGCCCATAGTAACAAGAACTTTTTATGTAACAGATAACTGTGGAAGCCAGACCTCTGCAACACTTACGATTAACTTAATTGATCTTACCGATCCGGTTTTCAATGAAGAATTACCTTCAGAAGAAATCACTGTAGAATGTACAGATATCCCAGATGCGATGACTCTTACAGCTACCGATGCCTGTACCGGCGTGATTGCAGTTAATTTCTCTGAAACAACCCAGAATGACGATGAATGTGGAACTAATTTCACAATAATCAGAACATGGACAGCAACTGACTGTTCAAACAACGAAGTAAGTTTTACTCAAACTATAAATGTAATCGATACTACTGCTCCTGTCTTTGACCAGGAATTACCTCAGGAAGAGCTAACAGTAGAATGTGATAATATTCCTGCAGCGGTAGAATTAACAGCTACTGATGCCTGTGAAGGTTTTGTAGATGTGAATTACAATGAATCTATTCAAAATTCTGATGATTGTGCTAACACCTATGTAATTACCAGAACCTGGACAGCTACAGACTGCTCGAATAATGAAGCTGTTTTCACCCAAACAGTAAATGTCGTAGATACCCAGGCTCCGGAATTTGTCGAAGAGCTTCCAGCTGCAGAGCTTACTGTTGAATGTGGTAATGTACCAGATGCAGAAGTTCTATCCGTTACCGACAATTGTTCTGAAAACGTTGACGTAGTATTTACTGAAGAACTTTCTGGGAACGATGACAATTGTGCAAATGTTTACACTATAACCAGAACCTGGACTGCTACAGATTGTGCGAACAATCCAGTATCTCATATTCAGATTATAAATGTTGTTGATACTGTAGCTCCTGAATTCGTAGAAGCTATTCCGGGCGATATGACCATGGAATGTGAAAACCTTCCAGAAGTGCCGGTGATTACCGCTATAGATAACTGTGATACAAATGTACAAGTGGTTTATACTGAAAAGTCTGATAAAGAGAATGATGAAGATAAGGAATATGTAATTACCAGAACCTGGACTGCAACTGACTGTGCCGGAAACGAGATTTCGGCAAGCCAGGACATAACTATCCAGAATACTGGTGCACCTTCATTCAATGAAAATCTTCCGGGAGATATAACTGTTGAATGTGATGCCATTCCTGAAGCAGCAGTAATTACAGCCACAGATAACTGCGTTAGTGAAATTGAAGTTGTCTTTGAAGAAAGCATTTCAGGTCAGAATGATGAATGTTCAAATGAGTATATCATTACCAGAACCTGGACTGCTACAGATGATGCTAATAATCAGACTTCGCATACTCAAACGATCACTGTAGTAGATACTGTTGTTCCTGTTTTCAATGAAGAATTGCCTGCAGCTGAATTAACTGTTGAGTGCGACAGCGTTCCGGCGGCGGCTATTTTAACCGCTACAGATAATTGTTCAGGAGCTATCGATGTAGTATTTACTGAAAATTTTACCGGTAATGAAGACGGATGTTCCAGTGTTTACACTATAGTAAGAAACTGGGTTGCCACTGATTGTGCCGGAAATGAAACTTCTTTCACACAAACTATCAATGTAGAAGACAGCGTAGCTCCTGTTTTTAATGAAGAATTGCCTGTAGCTGAATTAACTGTTGAATGCGACAGTGTACCTTCAGCGACTACCTTAACTGCTACAGATAATTGTTCAGGAGCAATCGATGTTGTATTTACTGAAAATATTACCGGTAATGACGACGAATGTTCTAATGTTTACACTATTGTAAGAAACTGGGTTGCTACAGATTGTGCCGGAAATGAAACCTCTTTTGCACAAACTATCAATGTAGAAGACAGCATAGCTCCTGTTTTTAATGAAGAATTGCCTGCAGCTGAATTAACTGTTGAATGCGACAGCGTTCCGGCAGCGGCTATTTTAACCGCTACAGATAATTGTTCAGGAGACACCGGAATTTCTTTTGAAGAGCTAATTACTGATAGAGATTCAGCGGCAGATAACGACTATATGATCACCAGAAGCTGGATGGCTTCAGACTGTGCCGGAAACGAAGTTTCTTTCACACAAATTATAATCGTTCAGGATACTTCAGCACCGGAGATCACCACCTGTCCGGCAGCGATCACTGTTTCAGCTGACGCTGGTATATGTTCAGCTTCTGAAGTAAACCTTGGAATGCCAACCGCAACTGATAACTGTGATTCAGACCTTTCCATTACGAATAATGCTCCTGCAGTATTCGAACTAGGGGAAACTATTATAACCTGGACTGTAACTGATGAATCTGGAAATACGGTACAGTGTACCCAATTAGTAACAGTGGTAGATGATCAGAACCCTGAAATTGAAGCAATGCAAAATATTACCGTAAACAGTGATGCTGATCTTTGTGGAGCTGTTGTAAACTACGGAATGGCTGGGGCTTCTGATAATTGTGAATTGGTATCAGTTGAATTAACAGAAGGTTTAGAATCCGGTTCTGTATTTCCAATAGGACCAACAACAGTTACTTATACGGCTACTGATAATTCCGGAAATACAACTTCATCAAGTTTCACTGTAACAGTGATCGATAATGAAGCTCCGGTGATTACATGTCCACAGGATATAAATGTCACTGTAGAAATTGGTGTTACTTCATCAATTATCAATTATGACGCTGTAACTGCATCAGATAACTGTGAAGTAAGCGTGGAAATGACAGCCGGACTTGCTTCGGGATCTGAATTCCCATTAGGCCCAACTGTAGTTACCTATACTGCAACAGATGCCTCAGGAAATTCTGTAGAATGTTCTTTTACGGTTACAGTAAATGAGGAAGAATTACCAGAGCCACCGACACCACCTTCAGCTTCTGTAACAACAGCTGCTACCTGTGCTTCGCCTCTGGGGACCATCACCGTGGAAACACAGGAAGGTCTTACTTATAGCATCGATGGTGAAAACTATCAGGAGAGCGGAGTGTTCAGCGACCTTGATCCAGACACTTACCAGGTAACTGCAATGGATGGTTTCGGCCAGGTATCTACTGCAGCAACGATAACCATTGAAGAACCCGTAGCTGAAGAAATCGTGGTAGCTGCAGACCCAGACCTATGTATTGAAGATTCAGTATTTGATCTTTTTGAAATGTTAACCGGAGAGGTGGATGAGTCTGGAACCTGGATCGATACTGACAATACAGGAGCTCTTGACAATGGATTTATAGATCCTTCACTCATGGAACTAGGTACCTATACCTTTACGTATCAGTTAGAAGGAAATTGTCCTTCAAGTACTGATGTTACAGTTTCAATTAATGATGACTGTGTAGTCCTTGCCTGTACTGTAAATGATCTCAAAGATGGGATTTCAAAAGTTGTCACTCCAAATGGCGATAACAGGAACGATTTCTTTGAAGTAGATCTGGATACTGACTGTGGATTCACATATGATCTTATGATCTTTAACAGATGGGGTAACAAGATATTTGAAGCTCAGAATTACCAGAATAACTGGGATGGCTATTCAAGCAGCTCTTTCACAGGGTCTAATCAGTTACCGTCAGGAACCTACTATTACGTACTTCAAGTTCGAAATAGTGACTTTGAACCGATACAAGGTTATATCTATCTAGGAACTAAATAAAAAAGGGAAACCATGAAAAAAGTATACTTAATCATATTGATTTTATTTGTTGCAGCCCCAGGATTTTCGCAACAGCTCCCTCAGTTTACACAATACATGTATAACACGATCTCTATAAACCCAGCCTATGCAGGAAGCAGAGACGGATTTTCAGCCGTAGGCTTGCATAGAAGTCAATGGGCTGATTTTGAAGGAGCTCCAACAACTCAAACCCTTTCTGTTCATTCACCATTGAGCAATGATAAGGTTGGTTTAGGACTCTCTATAATTAACGATAATGCCGGTTACGAGAATTACACCTATGCTTATGGTGATTTCTCATACCGTCTGGACCTTAGTGAAGATGTGACACTACGTTTAGGATTAAAGGCCGGAATGAGCTATTACAATTTAGAAGATGAACTGTTCATGGAGCCAGATGTTCTCGACGATCCATTTTTTCAGGACCAGGTAAACCGGTGGACGCCAAATTTTGGGCTAGGTTTTTATTTGTCGTCCCAGAACTGGTACATAGGAGGTTCTGCTCCTAAAATTATTAATAATGATAATAATGAATTCAGTGAATATCTGGCCCTTGAACAAGTTCATTATTATCTAACCGGTGGTTATGTATTCGACCTGAGTGATAATGTGAAACTTAGACCAACCACTCTTTTAAAGGCTACCAGTGGAGCTCCTCTATCTGTAGACTTTACGGCTGCAGCTATTTTTAATGAAAAGTTCTATCTGGGAGGAACTTACCGCATAGACGATGCTGTTGGAGGTTTCCTGGATGTACAACTATTTGATGGCTTCCGCGCCGGGTACGCTTATGAATATCCTATTTCAGACATCAGACCTTATACTTCAGGCTCGCATGAGATCCTGTTGATATATGAATTCAGATTTAAAAACACCAGGTATAAATCACCCCGTTTCTTCTAATTTAAAGCCTGTTTATTATGAAAAACATTTACTATTTATTCTTGATACTTCTCTCCTGCTCTCTTAGCATGCAGGCACAGAGTGGAAAACAAAAAAAGGCAGATAGGCTTTACAAGGATTTTGCCTATCTGGAAGCAACCGAAGTTTATAAGGAACTTATTGAAAAAGAATATAATGTAATTTATAACAGCAAGAAGCTAGGGGATGCATATATGATGCTTAGAAGCCCTGAGAATGCTGTTCACTATTATGGTGATATCATTGAAGACACTACTATCTCACCTGAATATTATTACAAATATGCACAGGCTTTACGAGGAGTAAAACGCTATGATGAATCAAGAACCTGGCTTAGAAAATATCTTGAAAGTGGTAACAGGTCTGATGAAATTGAGACCATGATAGAAAAGGATGATTTCAAAAGCAAAGCCACCTACAAACTACAGCCTTCAGAATTCAATTCGGAAGTAAGTGATTTTGGGGTTTTTGTTAAAGATGATCAGGTATATTTTGTTTCAGCAAGAGCCCAGGATGTTGATGTAAAAGATAAAACCTATAGCTGGAACGGGGAACCTTTCCTTGATATCTATGTAATGGACAAGAACTCTGGTGAGGTAAATCCTATTCCCGGTGATATCAATACCAAATTACATGACGGGCCTGCCGTAGTAAGTCCGGATGGTAACACCCTGTATTTTACACGTAACAATTATATTAACAACAAGGAAGGTAAAAGAGATAAGGAAAAGACCAATCATCTTAAATTATACTCGTCAACAAAATCAGGGAATACATGGAACAATGTTGCAGAATTACCTTTTAACAATAATGAGTATTCGGTAGGCCATCCTTCCCTTTCTCCGGATGGTAAAACACTTTATTTTACTTCAGATATGCCGGGTGGTATGGGAGGAACCGATATCTATAAAGTGAGTATCGCTGAAAATGGAAGTTTTGGGATTCCGGAAAACCTGGGAGAACCTGTAAACACCGAATTTGATGAGAGCTTTCCTTTTATGGATACCGATGGAACCTTATACTTCTCTTCTAACGGACATGCCGGACTCGGATTGTTCGATATCTTCCGCCTGACCGATGACGGGGAAGTTGAAAATCTTGGAGAACCCGTCAACAGCAGTATGGATGATTTTGCCTATTTCCAGGTAGCTGATTCCAGAGAAGGATATATTTCCACCAATCGTAATGGAGGAAGTGATGATATTCATGTCTTTAATAAACTCAATCCTTTGGTATTGAAAGGACAGGTAACCGATGCGGTTAATGGCACTCCCATATCCCAGGCAACCGTAAGGATTATGAGTGATAACAATGAACAGATCGCTTTTCTTGAAACCGATTCTGATGGTAATTACAAAACAGAAATAGCGAGAGACAAGACCTTCCCTATCGAGGCCAAGGAAATTGAATATGAAACTTTTGAAGGCCGGGTTAATACCAGCAATACCGATGATAAAGACGAAATGGTATATGATATTCAACTAAATCCGGTAAGAGATGTTGAATATCTCGCGGAAATAGATAACATTTATTTCGATTTCGATAAATCGAATATTCGTCCAGATGCCGCCAAAGAACTGGATAAACTTGTTGATCTTATGAAGAATGAGTATCCGGATCTCGTAATAGAAATTGGATCTCATACAGACCGAAGAGGAAGTAATGCTTATAATGAAAAGCTTGCTGAGAGACGAGCAAAATCAACTTATGATTATCTGATCTCTAAGGGGATATCACCTGAAAGGATCGTAGAATATAAAGGATATGGAGAAACCAAACCTGCAATAGACTGTGACCGTTGTACGGAAAAAGACCATCAGTTAAACAGAAGGTCTATGTTTAGTGTGGTAAAAATGGAATAACAATCTAACTAACCTGAAGGAAAGAGGTTTTCTGAACAGCTTTTTGTCCCCCTGCGAATAATTCTCTTAAACGAGAATTGCAAAGAGTTTTCAGGTGACCTCTTTCTATAAATTAAATGTCCCCCAATATTTTAGCAAACGGAAATCGATAACGGGGTATAAGACAGGATTACTCTTAAAATTAAGATCAAATCGACCCCAACAAATCGATTGAAAAGAAAAAGGTTCAGCCTCTAGCCTGGACCTTTTTCGATTAATATATGCTGTTTAAAAAGCAAAAAGCATCCCTCCAGGTACCGGAGGGATGCTTTTTTTAAAATAAAACTAAAAAACTTCCTGTAATCTTAATTTTTCTTAATGGAGACTCTAAACCATCAGAATGGACTGGTTTTATAATTCCATTATGTTAATTGCCCTTTTCCTTTAACAGTTTAGAATTGTTTAAGTTTTTTGGCATAATTCATGAATAATAATTAAAACCTATGAATAAGTGATTAATTATAAATTAATAGAATACCAAATAAACCCCAAATATTACCGACATGAAGAAGATAATAATGATGCTGGCATTGACGGGCATCCTATTTTCTTCCTGTGAAAAGGAAGAATTGAGCCCTGATAAGAATATCTCTGGAACAATCGAAGAAGAAACTCAGTCTACCCACAATCAGGATCTCGAAATTGAAGATTTCATCTATAAAGGGATGAACGAAATATACCTTTATAAAGCTCAAACCCCAGAACTAGCAGATGGTTATTTCTCTAATGATAACCAGAAATTTAATTATCTGGAAAATTTCAATTCGCCTGAAGACCTATTCAATACTTTAACCTATAGTGAAGACAAGTTCAGTTTTATTACAGATGACTATGTAAGCCTGGAAAACCGTTTTCAGGGAATAAGCGGAAGTACCGGTATGAAATTCGGATTAGGCCGCATAAGTGGTACTAACAATGTTTTCGGGTTTCTACAGTACATCCTTCCCGGTACATCGGCAGAAAAGGCGGGACTTACACGTGGAACTGTATTCACAGAAGTAAACGGTGAGAAACTCACACTTGATAACTATAAAGGTCTGCTCGATGCAGCGTCCTTTTCTATAAATATAGGTAGCGTTATAGATGGAAATATAGAAATGACAGATCAAACCGTTACTCTAACCGATGGCTCCTATATTGCCAATCCGGTTTTTATTAAAAAAACCTTTGATATTGAAAATAAAAAGATCGGCTATTTAATGTATAACAGTTTTATCGCCGATTTTGATGATGAACTAAACGCTGCCTTCGGAAAATTTAAAGCTGACGGGGTGTCTGAGCTTATTTTAGACCTGCGATATAATGGTGGTGGTTCAGTAGAATCGGCAGTAGATCTGGCAAGTATGATCACCGGCCAGTACGAAGGCGAAATATTTATGAAAGAACACTGGAATGAGAAATACCAGGAACATTTTGAAACTACAGACCCTGAAAGACTTATAAACCGATTCGACTCCAAAATCAGAACCGGAGAATCCATTAATAATCTTAATCTAACAAAAGTTTATATACTTACCTCCAATGCCACCGCATCAGCCAGTGAACTAGTGATAAACGGACTGGAACCCTATATTGAGGTGGTACATGTGGGAGAGACCACTACCGGTAAATTTCAGGCTTCAGTCACCCTGTATGACAGTCCTGATTTTACCAAAGAAAATATAAATGAGAATCATACTTATGCCATACAACCCCTGGTATTCAAATCAATAAATGCCAGTGGAAAATCAGATTATATTAACGGTTTGGAACCCGATATTCAGTATAGTGAAGTCGTGGGCAATTTAGGTACCCTGGGTGACCCAAGTGAACCACTATTACAAATCGCTATAAACGATATTCTTGGAAAGGCACAATTGAAGCAGAGTGAATCTGCTTACAAGGTCGCCAGTAAATATAAGAATATAGGCCAGAGTGATATGTATGATCCTGATTTCCAGCGAATGTATATAGATAAATTACCACCGATACTAACCGGGAATGAATAAGTTCCTAAAAGAAAATCCCGCATTTAGCGGGATTTTCTATTTATTCAAAAAAAGGGCCAGCCTCTAGCCTGAACCCTTTTCAGATTTGGGGGGAAAACAAAACTTGCGGTTTATTTTTTTATAAATATGTTCGTGAAATAATTTTTTCCTTCTGCATCCTGTCTAACTGAAATCCCGAAGTGAGTGTGATTGGCTTCAATGTTATCCTTGTGCCCTTTACTCTTTAACCAGGCATTAATAACGGCGTCTGCTGTTCTGTAACCAAAGGCTACATTTTCACTAACCGACTGAGCTCCTACTTCATCCATCAAAAAAGAAGCCCTTTGAGCAAAATTCTCATGACTTACCGCACCCTGCCCGATCATGTATTCATTGTGATCTTCAGATTCCACTGAAAGTTCAGCAAGTGGCTTTAATTCGTTTAAGCCTAAAGCTTTTCTGTAAATATTAAGATCTTCAAGGATTTCAACCTCGATAGCATTATAATTATATTCTACCTTATTTGTTACGACCTGATTATAGGCAGTAACCTCATCTTCTACATTATCTTTTGAACATGATGTAAGAAACACCGTACAAAAAATTAACATAAATCCTGTTAATGTAATTCTTTTCATAGGTTCAAATGTTAGACTCAGGGACGATAAATGTACATTATTTATCGACTAAAAACACTCAAACCTTAATAAAAAACTAAATTTTTGTATTTTTTAACATTTATTGTAGGAATTTACAGTCATTAATCTCGTATTCAATCGATTAACTGTTTGGTAGAGAGAAAAATAAATCTGTGTTATTCGACGGTTATTTCTTTACCGTCATCGGCTAAAATAATCTTGGGAAACACAGTTTCCGCTTCGGTTTTAAATAGTTCGATATTATCATACCGGGTAGAGTAATGACCGAGAATTAATGTTTTCACACCGGCCTTTTTTGCGATGGTGGCAGCCTGCCTGGCAGTAGCATGTTTGGTAGGAAATGCGAGATCAAGTTCCTGTTCCAGGAAAGTAGATTCATGATATAGGGCCGTCACATTCCTGATTAACGGAACTATATCCTCATCGTAAACGGTGTCGCTGCAAAAAGCATATGATTTGGGGGGTATGGGATCTGAAGTTACCAAATGATTGGCAATAAGCTTCCCGTCTTCTGAAACTACATCTTTACCTTTTTTAAGGCTTTTATACAGGCTTACATCGATATTATATTTTACAGCCTCATTGATTAGAAGCTTGCGATCTCCTTCTTTTTCCCTGAATAAAAAACCATTGGTATAAATCCTGTGCTTTAAAGGGATAGTGCTCACACTAACTTTGGTGTCTTCATACACAAGCTGTGGTTCTTTTGAAGTGAGTTCATGAAAGATAAGCGGATAATTGGTCCATGAATTAGCCAGTTTTAACTGAAGGGTGATGATCTCTTTTATTCCCTTAGGACCGTATATATGTAGCTCCTTTTCACGATTTAGAAGCCTGAATGTTGAGACAAGACCAACAAGACCATAAAAATGGTCGCCATGTAAATGGGAAATAAAAATATGCTTTATCCTGGAAAATTTGATCCTGTTCTTACGCAGCTGAACCTGAGTACCCTCCCCGCAATCTATAAGAAAAAGGTGGTTGTTTATTTCCAGTACCTGCGAAGTAGGATTGGTAAAACTGCGCGGTGTGGCAGCATAACAACCCAGAATGCTTACTTTCATTAAAATGTTTTTACTGTTGACGGGGACTCTTCTTATATTCTAGAATCCCAGATCTCTCTGGATTTCGTCCATCTGTACCATATCTTCGGCTTCCTGAAGTGAAGGAACCACCACAAGTTCATCTGGTAGCTCATCGATCCCAACCGAATCATTTACAATTACAAAACTCTTGTTGTGACTTCTGTGAAAATTCGATATTTCAAGGAATCCAAGCAGACTATTGGCTTCAATATCTTTATGATCCAAAAGATATACCACTACATTCTCATTCTTAATATCATCATGATGCTTTGTGAGTTCAGATGAAAAATCGGTTAGGCTATCGGCATCATTCTCAATAAGAAGAAAATTTTCTTTTCTGGCAGTTTTCATAATAAATATCTATTTCTGTTTAAAGTTAACAAAAACCGATTTCTGTATAAAGAAAGTCTTTATTGTTTGATCTTCGAGGCTAAAAGATAGATCGCTGCCATTCGAATGGCAACCCCATTTTGCACCTGATCCAGGATGATGGCATTTTCAGAATCGGCCACATCGCTGGTGATCTCCACTCCCCGGTTGATAGGTCCCGGGTGCATAATAACGATCTCCTTATCCAGGCTTTCAAGCAATTTCTTATTCAGACCGAACTGTTTTACATATTCTCTAGTACTTGGAAAATAGCTAATATCCATTCGTTCATTCTGAACCCTAAGCATATTGGCAACATCACACCATTCCAATGCCTTTCTAAGATTGGTTTCCACCTCTACCCCTAAAGATTCAATATACTTTGGCAACAATGTTTTGGGACCGCACACCTTCACCTCAGCTCCCTGAAGCTGTAAGGCAAAAATATTGGAAAGTGCCACCCGGCTATGGAGAATATCTCCCACAATCACCACCTTCTTTCCTTTAACCTCTCCCAGTTTTTCTCTTATGGAATAGGAATCCAAAAGGGCTTGTGTAGGGTGTTCATGAGCTCCATCCCCCGCGTTAATAATACTCGCATTTACATGTTTGGAAAGAAAGATCCCCGCTCCCGGATTAGGATGTCGCATCACCACCATATCCACTTTCATGGAAAGTATATTGTTCACAGTATCGATTAGCGTTTCTCCTTTTTTTACAGATGATGAAGCAGCTGAAAAATTGATCACATCAGCACTTAGACGTTTTTCAGCAAGTTCAAAAGAAAGCCGTGTTCTGGTACTGTTCTCAAAAAATAGATTGGCAATGGTAATATCCCTTAAGGAAGGGACTTTTTTAATGGGACGGTTGATTACTTCTTTAAAATGATCGGCAGTTTTGAAGATAAGTTCTATATCCTCCCGCTTTAGGTATTTAATTCCCAGTAAGTGATTTACACTTAATTCGCTGCTCATTTTTTATTTATTTTGAAATCAGGTAAACAGCATCCTCACCATCCTTTTCCTTCCAGCTTACCTTTACTTTTTCTTCATTAATTGCATCAACCTGCCTCCCATTATAATCGGGTTGAATAGGTAAATGTCTGCTAAAGCGTCGGTCTATCAGGCTTAACAGCTCGATCTCACGTGGCCTTCCAAAAGACTGGATCGCTGTTAAAGCCGCACGAATGCTACGCCCTGTATACAGTACATCATCAATAAAGACCACCCGCTTATCTTCCACGATAAAATCGATTCTCGTCTTATTTGCCTCAAGAGGTTTTTCTCCCCGTCTAAAATCGTCGCGGTAAAATGTAATATCCAGCTGGCCGCTCTTAATATCGTTCAAGCCATATTCTTCTTTAAGGATCTTTTCAATTCGGCTGGCAACAAATACGCCCCTGGGCTGAATGCCTATAAGTACAGTATCTTTAAAATCGGTATGCTTTTCTACTAACTGACAAGCCAAACGGTGTAGAATAATGTTGAGTTGGTTAGAGTCTAATAGTACTTTCCGGCTCATGAGACTATTTGTGAATTGCAACAAAAGTAAGGTTTTTTTGGATTAGATAATAGTCTTGACCTTATCAAATTGAATGAATTTCAATGGAGGTAAAAGTCCCCGTTTTTTCTAAATTTATAGAGTTATAAGATTTTGATGTAAACTTAATTTGATTTTCAGAATCTGAAAAATTTCGGAATATGTTCAACAGCAAAGAAATAAGATGGTTCTCCAAAACCGAAGATAAGGCGATAAGTAACTGGTTTAAAAAGAAGTCTTATAGCTTTGAGGATACAGAGGCAAGAACTGATTTTTATCTTCCGCTTACCGGAAAAAAGGAAATTGGGATTAAATTAAGGGAAGGTAAAATTGAAGTTAAACAATTGATCGCTGAGCCGGAAAAAGGAAATTTATCAGCTAATGCCGAAGGTTTTTTTGAACGTTATTCAAAATGGAGTTTTTCAACTTCGGAAAACGACTCATTAAGCAAAGAGATCATTACTGAAAAGAAATATGACTGGCTTGATGTAAAAAAAGAACGCATGGGTGTCAAATTAAAGAAGGAAACAAACGGAAACACAGCCATTGTGAAGATAGACGAATTTATTTCATACGGATGCCAGATAGAATACACCAGAATTAAGGTAAAAGAGACGACCTGGTACAGCTTTGGGCTGGAATGGTTTGGTGAAAAGGAATTGGAAGTCGATCAGGCATTAATCCATGAGATCCTTGGTGATTCCCGTCTAAACCCTGATGAATCCATGGGATATGCCGAATTTCTTAACCTGGAAATATTTTCAGGATAAATGCTGACTTAATTAACAGAACCCAACTCTATATTCATTTTTTCGGTCAAAAAGCTAACAATTTCCTTTTCTACGATTTCTGTGTCACTTGATTTAATGTCACTCCCAATAAAATGTGTTTTTGGCCTTTTGAGTGGACTAAGCTGTACCAAAGAATCCGGCGTCTTGAATAGCTTATGCGCATTAGAATAAACACTCACTTCTACATGCTGATCTTCCTCCAGGAAATTTTTATGATAGTATAATGTAAGCACAGGGCAATTAACATTTTCGAAAGTTTTAGGTTTCATGCTTGTCTCTACCAATACCTGCAGATCTACCAGAGCCCTGGATGGATAAATCGTATCCCAATACTGGGTAGCGATTTCGCTGTCATGTTCGATCTTCTTGCTATCCCCGAAAGAAATCATCCTTGCTATTTCATAACCCCAGGGAGAGTTAAGCACAAAGGTTGCTGGTACATCATCCTCTAAATTGGGAGAAAGATTGATTAGAGCATGAACCCGGTCTGGAAAGGTGGCAGCCAGTTTTATAGCCAGCGTTCCACCAGTTGAGGTGCTCATAATGATCACCTTTTTTCCCAGTTTTTCACCTATCACCAAAGCCTGTTTTGCAGACTCCCAGGCATTTTCACCTGAAAAATCATTAAGTGAAGCAGGAGGCTTTAAACCGTGACCAGCCCATCGTGCAAGAAAGAGATTAGCATTTAAAGTATCTGCTATATCAAAATTTACCGGAAATCCATCCCTGTAACTCCCGGCAAAACCATGCAGATATACAAGACTGTATTCAGTAACTTCTGCTCTCCCGTTAGCCCAGATTATGCGTGCCTCATTATCATCACGAACCGGCAATGAATCTTCGTGCTGCTTTATAAATAATTCAAGCTCCTTGAGGTTTGAGGTCAGTTCCGGAAGTTCTTCAGAATAATTGGGTTGCTGTGGCACAGGACCGGAAAAATAACCAATTACAATTCCAGCCAGAAGAAGAAGTATAAACCAGTAACGTTTTTTCATTTTTCAATTATAGCTAAATGAAATGAGAATAATAAGCTTTAAATTTTCTTTATTTGCCAAAGTTTTATTCAGCAGGCCCGGCAAGTAAGATATATCATATGGATTTTAGAGTTTTAAATCGTACCACCTTAAGTGAAGTGCTTAGAACATTCAACCAGTCATTTTCAGATTATGTGATACCTCTTCAGCTTACGGAAGACCTCCTAATCAAAAAAATGAAGAATGACGGAATAAACCTGGAACTATCTGCTGGAGCCTTTGAAGAAGATAAACTGGCAGGGTTTATTCTTAATGGTACGGGAGTATTCAATGGAATTCCTACTGCCTATAACGGAGGTACCGGAGTGATCCCCTCAAAAAGGGGAAATAAAATCACCGCCAGGTTATACGAATTTATCCTTCCCTCCCTGAAGAAGGCTCAGGTGGAACAATGCCTGTTAGAAGTTATCACCTCTAATGGCCCCGCAATTAAGGTCTATGAAAATATAGGGTTCGAAAAGACCAGAGAGCTTATTTGTTTTAAAGGCAGTCCCGTTAAGCATCCTACTCCACTTTTGCAATCCTTCTCCCTGAATGAATCTGAATCCCTAAATTCTAACCTATACGGCAGTTTTCAGGACTGGAATCCCTCATGGCAAAATTCCTGGACAGCTATTGAACGTTCGCAGGCTGACTTAAAGATAATTACTGCCGAAAGAAATGAACAAACTGTTGCCTATATAATCTATGATCCTGCTACCGCCAGGATCTCGCAGTTTGCAGTAAAGCAGCAGTATCGTAACCAGGGACTGGGAACCCTGCTTTTTCAGGAATTACATAAAAGACTGAAAAAAGATATTTCCATCCTAAATATTGACGCCAAAGCATATGATACTATTAGCTTCTTAAAGTCAGTTGGTTTAAAATCATTTATCAATCAGTATGAAATGATTATGAATTTATAATTGAAAGCAAATTAAACAGATTTTAAGTAGCTTTAGCCTTAATATCACTGGAAAGCTACTATGAAAATATTTTCGACATTTGTTTGTATTCTTCTCCTTACCAGCAGCTTTGCGCAGGAGCATATCAGGATTTCAACACTCCTTAAAAACAGTCCTTCTATCGAAGGCAAACCGGAATACCTTGCTTCCCCCTTTGTCACTGCAGGAAACAGAGTATATATGGTTGGTCACCAGGATGGCGGATTTCCGGAACTGGGCTGGCACATCCCGGGAGAGATGGGTGGAATATGGAATCATCCAATTAAACTTTTTGACGGGATTAAAGCTGAATTGATTTTTGCAAAGGACACTTTAGAGCTTGATAATGCAACTTCGTTCACTAACTACCCTGTTGCCAGCAAACAGAATTTCAATATTGCGAGTGAGGAAATGGAAATAGAGAGATGGCAATTCGTTCCGCATACTAAGCAAAGCCTGGCGGTCCAGTTCGTAATTAAGAATAATGGCTCAACCACAAAAAAATTTAAATTCATATTTAAGGCGTATTCAGACCTGAGGCCCACCTGGCTGGGAGAAAGGACAGATATGATTGATACACCAGATCGGGCAACATACAATTCCAATAATGATTACTGGCTCATAAAAGATAGCATTAATCCCTGGAGTGCAGTTTATATGGCAGATCGAAAGTCTGGTATTCACAAAGTCGTAAGAAATAAATATAATGGCCTAGGAACAGGAACTTCACTCGGTTATGAGTTATCCATTGAACCATCAGCCACCGAAATCATCACTTTTTTTCTGGCAGGATCCTATAATTCTGTGTCAGAAACTTTAAAAAACTTACGTTATATCCAGGAGAATCTTGAAAAAGAGATCATCTCCAAAAGAAATCATTATGAAAAACTGGCTGGATATTCCAGACTTAGAGTTCCCGATAAAAAATTACAGGAAGCCTTTGAATGGTTAAAATATAATTCGGCCTGGCTGGTCCAGGAAGTTCCCGGAATTGGAACAGGAATTACCGCAGGTATCCCGGATTACCCCTGGTGGTTTGGTGTAGATAGTGAATATGCCCTGAAAGGATATATGGCTGTAGGGCAAACGGAACCTGTCTATGAGACAATTCGGTTGCTGGACAGTGTTTCAGAAGCTGTGAACGGGAATGGCAGGATAATCCATGAAATGTCTACCAACGGAGCCGTATTCAATAAAGGGAATATCAATGAAACTCCTCAATTTGCTTCACTAATATGGGAAATATACAATTGGAATGGGGATAAAAAATTCCTGAAAAAATACTTTCCGACGATAAAAAAAGGACTGCATTGGCTCATGATGCAAAATGATGAAAACAAAAATCTTTTACCCGATGGTTTTGGAATGATGGAAATACACGGACTGGATAGTGAAATGATAGATGTTGCGGCTTATACCCAGAAAGCTTTCGCAGATGCTTCAAAAATAGCCCTGCAGTTCGACAATGATTCACTTAGCAGGGATTATAAAAGGAAGGCCGAAAAACTTAAAGAGAAGATCAATAAAGAATTCTGGTCTGAAGAATTTGGATCTTATGCCGACTTTATTGGAACAGACGAACAGGCTTTAAGATTGATAGACGATGCCATCATCAGAGCAGATACTTTGGAAAAGCCATGGTCTGTTAAGGAACTTAAGAGGACCAAAGATTATATCCTAAAGAACCCTTCAAATGAGCCCAGGCCTTTTGTTTTACATCATAACTGGGTAGTAAATACTCCAATGGAAATGGGTATCGCCGATACTGCCAAGGCTAAAATTGCCCTTAAGACCGCTGAAAATTATACGAACCCCTTTGGAGTCTTTGTTACCGGAATAGATCGAGATGAAACAGTTAGCACTGAAGAAGCTTCCTTTAAGGGAAGTAAGGCTTTTTCGTATACGGGCGCGGTAATGACCTTACCTACAGGGGTCCAGGCGGTAGCCGAAAACAATTACGGAGATCCTGATAAGGCGCTGGACTATTTAAAAAGAATGACTCGTTCTTTCAGTTTCGCTTTTCCCGGCAGTATTTATGAAGTCTCCCCGGACTATGGTATGATCAGCCAGGCATGGAATATTTACAGTTTTGCCATTCCTATAATTCAGCAGTTTTTCGGTATCCGGCCAATGGCTTCTGAAAAACTAGTGACTATTAAACCACAGATGCCTACCGAATGGAATAAGGCCTCCCTGGAAAATATACAAATAGCAGATAATAATATATCTATCCATTATGAAAGGAGTGAAGATATCGAAAGCTACAAGATCATTCAGACGAACATGGAATGGAGCATTAAAGTTGACCTGCCAAATACCGAATATATAGTTTCAGATGAAAATATCACCCGCATTGAGAAGAACGGGAGAATTCAGTTCCTGTCGAATGCTAAAACCCTGGAAATTAAAAGAAAAAAATAATTGAGTTCCTCTCTTCAACTACCGCTTAGATGATGGGAACTGAGCATTATACAGGTTAATTTTTCCCAATATGTTTTTATGAAAAATAAAGATTATCCTGAGAAAGCGATTCATAGCTATTCAGAAAAATATCATTTCAGTCATTAAAAGTTCCGGAACCGGGAATAAAAAAAACCTCCTTAGTTGTCTAAGGAGGTTTTTACTTTATAATATCAGGAAAGATTACTTCTTACCTTCCATTTTATCTTTCAATGCCTGAAGATCAGCATTAACATCACCAATAGTAGTGGTATTGTCTTTGTTTTGCGCAGCCGATTTCTTAGCAGCCTGCTTAACAATTTTCTGCTCTTCTTCTTTGTGAATTACCATGTGAGAAGCTACCACTCTCTTGAATTCTTTGTTGAATTCAATGATCTGGAATTCTGCTTCTTCACCTTTCTTCAATTTGCTTCCGTCTTCTTTTTCAAGATGTCTTTGCGGAACAAATGCAGTGATATCTTCGTTGAAGTCTATAGTAGCACCTTTATCTACGATCTCAGTGATCTCTGCAGTGTGCTTAGTTCCAACTCCATAGTCTTTCTCATATTTATCCCAAGGATTATCCTCAATCTGCTTATGTCCAAGACTAAGTTTTCTACCTTCTACATCTAATTCAAGAACTACAACTTCAAGCTCATCACCTACGTTAGTAAACTCAGATGGGTGCTTGATCTTCTTAGTCCAGGAAAGATCAGAGATATAGATAAGTCCGTCGATTCCTTCTTCAAGCTCTACGAACACACCAAAATTAGTGAAGTTACGTACGATACCTGTGTGCTTGGAACCAACCGGATACTTAGAAGTGATATCAGTCCATGGGTCTGGAGTCAATTGCTTGATACCAAGAGACATTTTTCTGTCTTCTCTGTCCAGAGTAAGGATCTGGGCTTCCACCTCATCACCAACGTTTACGAAATCCTGAGCAGATCTCAAGTGAGTACTCCAGCTCATTTCAGAAACGTGGATAAGACCTTCAACCCCTTCAGCAACTTCGATAAATGCACCGTAATCTGCGATCACTACTACTTTACCTTTTACCTTGTCACCAACTTTCAGCTTCTCATCAAGAGCATCCCATGGGTGCTGGCTAAGTTGCTTAAGACCTAACTGAATTCTAGACTTAGACTCATCAAAGTCAAGGATTACTACGTTAAGTTTCTGATCAAGCTCAACGATCTCATTTGGATGGTTGATTCTAGACCAGCTAAGATCTGTAATGTGAACAAGTCCGTCAACACCTCCAAGGTCAACGAATACACCGTAAGAAGTGATATTCTTAACGGTACCTTCAAGTACCTGACCTTTTTCAAGCTGACCGATGATCTCTTTCTTCTGCTCTTCGATATCTGCTTCGATAAGCGCTTTGTGAGATACAACAACGTTCTTGAATTCGTGGTTGATCTTAACCACTTTGAATTCCATGTTCTTACCAACATAGGCATCGTAATCACGGATTGGCTTCACATCGATCTGAGATCCCGGAAGGAAAGCTTCAATACCAAATACGTCTACGATCATACCACCTTTGGTACGACATTTAATGAATCCATTCACTACAAGGCTTTCATCATGAGCTTTGTTTACACGCTCCCATGCCTTGATCACTCTCGCCTTACGGTGAGAAAGGATCAACTGCCCGGTAGCATCTTCACGAACATCGATCAATACCTCAACATCATCTCCAACCTTTAGGTCTGGATTGTAACGAAATTCGTTAAGAGAAATAACTCCTTCACTCTTAGCATTTATATCGATAATTGCATCACGATCTGTAATATTGATTACTTTTCCTGTTACAACTTCGTCGTCTAAAGTGTCTACGAAATTTTCTGCAACCAGCTTTTCAAATTCTTCCAGCTTCTCATCGTCGATAGGATCGATCCCTTCTTCGTAATTGTGCCAGTTGAATTCTTTAAGGAATTTTTCAGGACTTTCCTGTTGCTTTTCTGGTTCAGGTTGAGATTGAGTATCCATACCTGCTACGTCCTGAACTTCAACATTTTCAGTGTTGTCCTGAACTTCTTTGTTTTTGTTTTCTTCAGCCATTACTGACTATAAAATTTGTATTCTGAGTCTCTCCGGAAATCTGTTTTAGCAAATTAGAAACTTCAGAAGTGTTTATAATTTTGATTATCAAACCTTTTTGGATTTCCGGTCTTCTGCCAAAAAGGAGTGCAAAAATACATAACTAAACAAAAATCCGCAACTAATACTGAAATTAATTGCGGATAAGTATTTTATAGTGAATCTGCTAGGAATTCACTTCTTTTATTTTGTCCTTAACTATCTTCAATACTTTTTCAAACTGTTCCTCGAGATTCATTTCTGAATTATCGAATTCAACAGCATCGTCAGCCTTTCTTAAAGGGGAGTCTTCCCGGGTGGAGTCCATAAAATCACGTTCCTTCACATTCTTAAGTACTTCTTCATATGTGATATCATCTCCCCGGTCCATTAGCTCATCATATCGTCTTTTAGCACGTTGCTCGGTAGAAGCCGTCATAAAGATCTTCAATTCAGCATCAGGAAATACAACGGTACCTATATCACGACCGTCCATTACTATTCCTTTCTCCTTCCCCATTTCCTGTTGTTGCTTTACAAGCATTTTTCGCACCTTCGGAATAGCTGAAACCCTGCTCACATGCTTAGAAACCTCCATATAACGAATTTCATCCTCAACATTTTCATTATTCAAATAGATCTCTCCATAGCCTTTCTCTTCGCTGAAAACGAATTTCAAATTGATAAATGGCAAATGCCTTAAGATCGCCTCTTCATCAAAATTCCCTTCAGAAACAAAGACCTTTCGCATCATGTACAAGGTTACCGCTCTGTACATAGCTCCGGTATCTACATAAACATAGCCCAGTTCTTTGGCCAGACGCCTGGCCACCGTACTCTTTCCTGTTGAGGAAAATCCATCAATAGCTATAGTAATCTTCTTATCCATTTAAATTTATTTCTATGGCAAAGGTAAATTTTTATTAGTGCCAATCCCGTTTCTGAATAAAAAAGCCCCGAATTCCGGGGCTTATTATTTAAAGCTTTTTCGCGTTTTTCACGTTTTGTTTTGTGATGGCAATATCTATCACTTCGCTCATCTCCTTCACGTAATGGAAAGTGAGACCTTTTAGATATTCTTCTTTTATTTCATCAATATCTCTTCGGTTCTCTTCACAAAGAATGATCTCCTTGATCCTTGCTCTCTTGGCTGCAAGTATCTTTTCCTTGATTCCCCCTACCGGAAGTACTTTACCTCTCAGGGTGATCTCACCGGTCATGGCAATACTTTTCTTCACTTTCTTCTGTGTGAACAGAGATACCAGGGAAGTAAGCATAGTAATACCCGCACTTGGCCCATCCTTTGGAGTTGCTCCTTCAGGCACGTGAATATGAACATTGTACTGGTCAAATATGGATGGAATGATCCCTAACCTTTCGGCATTGGCCTTGATATATTCCATAGCGATAGTAGCAGACTCCTTCATCACCTTACCAAGGTTTCCTGTAATGGTCAAATTACCTTTTCCTTTGGAAAGAATAGATTCAATAAAGAGAATATCCCCACCAACACTGGTCCAGGCAAGTCCTGTAACCACACCGGCTACTTCATTATTTTCATATTTATCACGTTCCATTTTTGGACTTCCAAGGATCTCGATAATATCTTCATCTGATACTTTGATATTATACTCCTCCTCCATTGCAATATTCTTGGCCGCGTAACGAACTACCTTGGCTATTTGCTTTTCCAGCCCCCGAACACCGGATTCACGGGTATAACCCTCAACAATCTTTTCCAGTTGCTTTTTACCAATTTTCAGATTGTCACTGCTTAGACCGTGTTCTTCAAGCTGCTTTGGCAGAAGATGTCTTTTAGCGATCTGAACTTTTTCCTCAATAGTATAACCTGTTACACTAATTACCTCCATCCTGTCTCGTAGGGCAGGCTGAATGGTGCTAAGGGTATTGGAGGTAGCAATAAACATCACCTTGGAAAGGTCAAATCCCATCTCAAGGAAATTATCATGAAAATCACTGTTCTGTTCAGGGTCAAGAACTTCCAGTAATGCTGAAGAAGGGTCTCCCGCATTTCCAACACTTAATTTATCTATCTCATCTAGTACAAATACCGGATTACTCGTACCTGCTTTTTTCAGACTCTGAATGATTCGGCCGGGCATTGCTCCAATATAGGTTTTTCTGTGACCTCTTATCTCTGCTTCATCTCGTAGTCCTCCTAAAGAGATCCTTACATATTCCCGGCCTAAAGATTCGGCAATAGACTTCCCTAAAGAAGTCTTACCAACTCCGGGAGGTCCATAAAGACAAAGAATTGGAGATTTCATATCGTTCCTAAGCTTGAGAACCGCAAGATATTCGATGATCCTCCTCTTAACGTCATCAAGCCCGTAATGGTCACGGTCTAATATTCTTTTCGCCCTTTTAAGGTCGAATTTATCCTTGCTGAATTCATTCCATGGCAGATCCAGAAACAAGTCCAGGTAGTTCCTTTGAATTGAATATTCCGCCACCTGGGGATTCATGCGCTGCATTTTTGAGAGTTCCTTCTCAAAATGATTCTGCACATCTTCATCCCACTTTTTATCCTTAGCTCTCTCGCGCATTTCAACGATCTCACCTTCATGAGAAACCCCTCCAAGTTCTTCCTGGATGGTTTTCATTTGCTGATGAAGAAAATATTCCCGTTGTTGCTGGCTCATGTCACTTTGCACCTTGCTCTGAATATCGTTCTTAAGTTCCAGTTTCTGGAATTCGGTATTCATATGCTTCAAAGTAGCCAGCGCGCGTTCTTTAAGATCATTTGTTTCCAGCAATTTCTGTTTTTCCTCCACACTTAAACTCATATTGGAAGAAACAAAATTGATCAGGAAAGAGGTGCTTTCAATATTCTTGATCGCGAAGGAAGCTTCCGAAGGAATGTTTGGGCTTCCCTTTATTATCTGAAGGGCCAGATCCTTTATAGAATCTATAATCGCAGAGAATTCTGCATTGTCCTTTTCCGGCCTTGTCTCAGGCACTTCGGTTATAATAGCATTCATGTACGGTTGTTCCGTAACCACTTCAGTGATCTGAAAACGCTTTTTTCCCTGGATAATAACCGTTGTATTTCCATCTGGCATCTTTAAGACACGAAGTATCCTGGCCACGACCCCAACCTTATTGATATCTTTGGCAGAAGGATTCTCAACTTCCTCGTCTTTCTGAGACACCACTCCAATGATCTTACTTCCGTTATTAGCTTCATTGATCAATTTAATGGAAGCATCTCTGCCTGCAGTAATGGGTATCACTACTCCCGGAAAAAGAACAGTATTCCTAAGCGGAAGTATTGGTAGAGTTTCGGGCAGATTCTCTCTGTTTATTTCTTCTTCATCTTCAGGTGTCATCAAAGGAATTAATTCCGCATCTTCGTCAATTCCCTGAAATGACAAACTGTCAATATTCGTAAACTTTGTTTTCGCCATAATTTTATTTAAGTCAAACTGTCATCAAAATTAAGATTGCTTAATTTTGAGAAGTTAGTTGAAAGCCTTGATAAATAGAGCTTTCAATATTATTTTAGATTTCCTAATTCAATTATTCAATTCCCATGCCATGCTTTTTAAAAAATTATTTTTCTAAAAGTGTAACAAATACAAACCAATTCCATCTTTATAACAGAAACCAAGTATTAATTGACACCAACCATCACCCATATTAATGACCTGGTAGAACGTTGTCGCCATGGTGACCAGCGTGCTCAAATGGAAATTTATGATCGTTATTACAAAGCGATGTATAACACTGCTTATCGTATAACCGGTCATTCAGCAGAAGCCGAAGATATTATGCAGGAAGCTTTTCTGCGAGCTTTCACCAAAATTGAAAGTTTTCAGGGAACCTCCACCTTCGGAGCCTGGCTTAAGCGAATTGTTGTGAATGAAAGCCTCACTGCATATAAAAAGATCGCAAAACTGGGAGAAGTAAGCTATAATGACGAGTTAAAAAACGAAACCGATAATGGTGGAATTACGCTGGAAGAAGATGATCAAAAAAATAAAAGAGTTCGCATGATCCTGAAACAGATAAAGTCCCTTAAAAATAATTACCGGTTGGGACTCACTTTACATCTGATAGAAGGCTACGACTACGAGGAAATTTGTGAAATAATGAATATTTCTTACGCTAATTGCCGGACAATGATTTCAAGGGCAAAAGAGAGTTTAAGAAAAAAAATGGAGCATCATGAAAAATAACAACTTTGACGAGCTTTTTGAAGGTTTAAACTTCGATATCGAAGAGCCGCATTCAGGCCATAAAGAACGCTTCTTAAAAAAACTGGAGAAGAAATCATCTGCTCCACAAAAGAAAGGGAAAGTTCTTAGGTTATGGGCTCCTGTAATTGGTATTGCTGCCAGTTTTCTTTTGGCTTTCTTTCTGCTTGGTGAATTATGGGGCCCTCAAAGCATGGCTAAGAACTCTGATCTTGCCAGTATTTCTCCAGAGATGAAACAAACTCAGGAATTCTATACCAGTATGATCACTAAAGAGCTTAACGCTATAAATGCAGAGAAAACCCCGGAAACTGAAGCTATTATCAACGATGCCATGGTCCAGATGGAAAAACTGGAAAAAGAGTACCAGGACCTAAGAAATGACCTGGTGAAAAGTGGCAGAGACAACAGGGTTATTCATGCTATGATCCAGAACTTTCAACAGCGAATAGACTTATTAAATAACGTTTTGACCCAAATCGAGAATATTAAAACACTAAAGAATCAAAATCATGAAAACAATATTATCTAGCATCCTAATCTTTGCTGTGCTGGCCCCCGGCCTCCCATATTACGACGTAAAAGTGGAAAGCTCCGCTTCTATAGATAAAATAGAACTGGATGGGAAACACACCCGAGAGAAGAAGATCAAAAAAGAATTTAATGTAAGTGCTAACACTAACCTTAGTATCGATAACAGCTATGGGAATGTAGATATCACTACCTGGGACGAAAATCGCGTGGTCATAGAAGTGATTATCAAAACCAACGGGAATGATAAAGATAAGGTTGAAGAAAAACTTGAGGAGATAAATGTAGATTTCAATCAATCTTCCTCCGGAGTTAGTGCCAAGACCCGTTTTTCAAAAGAGAACAAATCCTGGTGGAAAAATATCTTCGACGGTTTTGACAATGTGAATATGGAAGTAAACTATATAGTAAGGGCCCCCGAAGGGAACAATTTGGACATCAATAATGATTACGGCGGGATTTACATAGATAAGACCACAGGAAATGCAAAGATCACCTGTGACTATGGAAAAATTGATATTGGCGAATTAAGAGGAAAGTCAAATTACCTCAATTTCGATTATACCAGAAACAGCCGGATAGAATATGTTACAAATGCGGAGATCAATGCAGACTATTCTGATTACGAAATCGGGGAGGCCGAAGAATTAATGGTAAATGCCGATTATACAAAATCAAGAATCCAGAAAGTTTCAAGACTGGAGTTCAATTGTGACTACGGCAGTGTGGATATCGATAAGGTCAAGGTGCTCAAGGGAGATGGAGACTATCTCACTACCAAGATCAACAGGGTCTTCACCTCTGCAGACCTGAATCTTGATTATGGTTCACTATCAATAGAAAAAGTGATCAAAGGTACCCGTAGCGTGAATATAGATACTGATTATGCAGGAGTGAAAATTGGCTACGACAACGAAATGAGTTTTCAGTTTGATGTAAAGACATCTTACGGAGGTATCAAAGGGCTTGACGGCCTTGAAGTTCAAAAAAGGAACCAGGGCAATACCAGTAACAGTGTAGCCGGATACTATGGCTCATCAAACGATGGTGCGAAATTCAATATTACCACCAGCTACGGTAGTGTAAGTTTTAATAAACAATAATCATCAATCAAATAATTTAAATCATGAAAAGATCAATCTTATTTTTAGCCGCTTTCTTAATGGTTCTAACCGCAGCCAATGCACAGTGGTGGAGTTCTGAAAAAATAAAAGGCAACGGAGAACTGGTTACCAAATCCAGATCTACAGATTCTTATGACGCAGTTCAGCTTGTAGGCTCCATGAATGTGGAACTGGTGGCCGGCAATGAAGGAAGTATAGAAGTAGAGGCTGAAAGTAATCTCCAGGAGTATATAATTACCGAAGTCAGAAACGGAACTCTAAAGATCTCAACCGAGAAAGGCGTTAATCTTCACCCAACTGAAGATATCAAAATAACAGTTCCTTTTGAAAGTCTTGAAGAAGTGGCGCTTACAGGTTCAGGAGATATCTGGAATAAAGATGTAATTAAAGCTTCTGATTTTAAAGTACAGGTAACCGGGTCGGGAGATATGATGCTGAACCTGGAAGTACGAGAATTAACAGGAAAAATCACCGGATCAGGAGACATAAAACTAAGAGGACAAAGTGAGAATTTTGACTGTAGCGTAACCGGAAGCGGAGATTTTGAAGCTTATGAACTTAAAGCGGAAAATGTTGAAGCTAAGGTAGCCGGGTCTGGTGATATTATGGTAAATGCAGCACGATCCCTGACTGCCAGAGTTTCTGGTTCAGGAGATATCAAATACAAAGGCAATCCTGAAAAACAGGATTTTAAAACCTTTGGTTCAGGAAGTGTTTCCTCAAATTAATTAGTTGAGAGTAAATTCAAGAGGCTGTCTAAAAAGTAAGTTGTCATTACGAACAAAGTGAAGTAATCTGTCTTTGGTGATTACCAATTATGTAAAGATTGCTTCGTTCCTCGCAATGACCATTAAGGAACTTTTTAGACAGCCTCTTTTTATGCTTTAATACGTCCTTTTGGAACTCGCATTAATAGAATCACTCCGATTATAAAGAAGACCACCAGAAAGAGAATTGAGTTTCTAATGCTACCTGTAATTTGCGCAACAAGACCGTATAAGAACATACCGATCACAATACCAATCTTTTCTGAAACATCATAAAAACTGAAATAACTGGCCGTATCAAGGGTATCGGGAGGCAGCATCTTTGAGTAAGTAGAGCGGGACAAAGACTGGATTCCCCCCATTACAAGTCCAACCGAAGCAGCAGCCACATAAAACTGTTCCGGAGTGGTAATGAAATATGCATAACCACAGATGGCTATCCAGATGAGATTGATAATTATCAAAATTTTTATATCACCAAACTTAATGGCCAGCCTTGATGTAAAAGTGGCTCCGGCTACGGCCACAAGTTGTATCAGTAAAATACTTACGATAAGTCCTGTTGTTGGATCATCGTCACCCCAATCCAATTCTTCTATTCCAAAATAGGTAGCCACAAGCATAATGGTTTGTACCGCCATACTGTAAACAAAAAAAGCAACCAGGTAACGCTTCAGAGCTTTGGTATGTTTTAAGGCTTCCCATATTCCTTTCAATTCCCTGAATCCGTTGAAAAGGACATTTCGGGTAAGCCGTGCCTTTTTATTTCCTTTTGGCAAATAATAATAAGTATACTGGCTAAAGCCTATCCACCAAATCCCTGTCATTACAAATGACAAACGGGTTGGGAGCTCTTCATCCTGAAATCCGAACCATTCATAATTCAGGATCATAAGCAAACAAATGATTAACAGGATAACGCTACCTATGTAACCCAGAGAGAAACCATCGGCACTGGCTTTATCCTGTTGTTCAGGATACGCTATATCCGGAAGATAGGAATTATAAAAAACAAGACTTGACCAAAAGCCGATGAGGGCCAGAAAATAACAAAGCAATCCAAACCATAACATTTCAAGGTCGAACCAGAAAAGTCCTATACAGGAAATCCCTCCCAGGTAGCAGAAGAATTTCAGAAAGCTTTTTTTATTCCCCACATAATCAGCAATTCCCGACAGAAAAGGACTTAAGATACTAACCACCAGAAATGCTCCAGCCGTGATATAGCTAATCAGTGCATCATTGTTGAATGCTTGTCCTAAAAAGGTGACAGTATCGTCCAGAATTTCCCCGTTTCCAGCCTTTACTATGGTAAGGGCTCCGTAAAAGATGGGAAAGATCGCCGATATGATTACCAGGCTGTAAACCGAGTTAGCCCAATCATAAAAAGCCCAGGCTCTAATAAGCTTTTTACTTCCCTTTGGTAGATGCTTCATGGCTTAAAAATAGAAAAAGCCGCTGAATACAGCGGCTCTTCATTTTTATTTTATGGTAATTTATATCCTAAAAATTCTTAACTCCATATTTCCTGGCTTCGGCTTTAGCCTCAGGAGCCCATTTTTCCAGATTATTTATCCTGGTTTCACTGGAAGGGTGCGTACTAAGGAATTCTGGTGGAGCCTGTCCCCCACTTTCCTCTTTCATCCTTCTCCAAAGATCGGCAGCTTCATCTGGGTCATATCCGGCTATAGCCATTAGGGTAAGACCGATTCTATCAGCCTCTGTTTCATGGCTTCGACTAAAAGGAAGCATTACACCTACTGTAGTACCTAAACCATATGCCTGTGCAAATATCTGCTGTGTCTGTTCGCTCTTTCCGCTTAAAGCAATACTACCTGCCACTCCGCCTAATTGTTGCAGTTGAGCAGCACTTATCCTCTGAGCACCATGATCAGCAAGGGCGTGGGCCACCTCGTGGGCCATTACAACAGCTACACCATCTTCACCTGCTCCACCACCTTTAGCGATAGGCATAATTCCGGTAAAGAAAACTACTTTTCCTCCTGGCATCGCAAATGCGTTTACAGCCTCATCATTCACCAGGTTAAATTCCCATTTAAAATCGTTCAGGAATCCCTGATAACCATTTGCGTTAAGGTATCTTTCTGCCGCGGTGACGATCTTATTACCCGTTCTTTTTACCATTTCAGCCTCGGCAGTCCCCCTAACAACATCATTCTCTTCCAGGAACTGATTATACTGAGCGAAAGAAGCAGGGAATAACTGATCATTGCTAACAAAATTCAGGTTTTTTTCACCTGTAAATGGATTCGTCTTACATGCTACTACTAAAAGCAAGACGCTTAACCCTATAAATGTCTTTTTAAGTTTCATAATAATTGGTTTTGGTATTTAAAAGTACAAAAGCTTGTTACTGGCTCTTTTCTGTTTAAGTATGATTTAACAGTTAACAAGCATCCAAAAACAATACCATTGTCGATCTTCGCAGTCGCAGAAAGGCTTTACAGCAACTTCATTTTTTTTAATTTTGAAAACGCTAAATAGTGTCGAATTCTTAAAATATGACTAAAGAAACCAAGGATAAATTACCGGTTCAGCAATTACTGGTTCCAGATTATATTTTAAAACTTTCAAAGTTTCTTACAAGAGTCTCCCCGTTTCTGGCGAGCAGGTTTGCAGCCCGGTTATTTTTATCACCTTTCCGTTACAGTCTCCCGGAAAGAGAAAGAGAGATGTTTGAAAACTCTGAGATCGAAAAGGAGAAAGTCCCGTCCATAAACCGGGAGATAGTAGTATATAAGTATGGAAAAAGCGATAAAAAGGTTCTCCTGGTACATGGCTGGAGCGGTCGGGGTACGCAACTCTCCAGGATAGCACTGGACCTGAAGGAAAATGGTTTTTCTACTGTGAGCTTTGACGCCCCTGCACATGGAGAGGCTCCCGGAAAGATAAGCATGATGCCGTTCTTTATCGAAGCCGTTCATTACCTTGATAAAAAATACGGCCCATTTGAGGCTGTTATTGGTCACTCCCTTGGAGGAATGTCGAGTCTTAAAGCCATTAAGGATGGTCTTTCCACCAAAAAACTTGTTATTATAGGTACCGCCAATAGTGTGACAAAGATCACTAGAGATTTTGCAAATAATATGAATATGAACCAGGAAGTAGCTCAAAGGATGAAAGAATATCTTGATTCGAAATTTGGGCAGGACATGGACGAATATTCCGGTGCTGTTTCAGCCATGGAAGTCATGACCCCAACCCTCATTATTCATGATGAGCAGGATGTAGACGTGAGCGTTAAGGATGCTCAGGAAATCCATGAGGCTCTGGATAACAGTGAAATATTTATTACAACTGGCCTTGGTCATCGCCGAATTCTGGGAAATCCTGAGGTAATTAACAAAATCACAACTTTTATCACGGCACAATCTTTGTAATTTTATAAAATAAAGATTGCTATGAAAAAGTTTTTGCTATTTACTTTTCTTTCCACTGTCCTTATTAGTTGCAACGGAAATGCTCAAAAGAATTCCAAAGAAACTGAAGAATATGAAGTTTCGAAAACTGAAGAAGAATGGAAGGAAGTTCTCACTCCGGCCGAATTTGCCGTACTAAGGAAAGCAGAGACCGAAAGGCCCTTTTCCAGTGAACTGAATGATATTAAAGAACCAGGCACCTTTGTATGTGCTGCCTGCGGAAATGAACTATACAAAACCAAACATAAATTCAAAAGCGGTACCGGCTGGCCCAGTTTTGATCGTGCCATAGAAGGTGGCGTAGCTTATGGCAGTGATTCCAAGTTAGGATACCAGAGAGATGAAGTTCATTGTGCAAGATGTGGCGGACATCTGGGACATGTTTTTAACGATGGTCCAAGCGAGACTACCGGAAAACGACATTGTATTAATGGTATAGCGATGGACTTTATACCAGAAAAAGAATAACATGAAAAAATATAAGGTAGAAAAGACGAAAGAGGAATGGAAAAAACAACTCTCTCCTGAGCAATATCGCATTCTTCGTGAAAAGGGAACCGAGGCTCCCAATACTGGAAAATATAATCTTCATTTTGAAGAAGGCGTATATAAATGTGCAGCCTGTGGCGAACAATTATTTGAAAGTAATTCCAAATTTGAGAGTGGTTGTGGCTGGCCAAGTTTTGATGATGCGATGGAGGGAAAAATTGAATATGTACAGGATCGAAGTTTCGGAATGGTACGTACAGAAATCCTTTGTTCTAACTGCGGTAGCCATCTTGGCCACGTTTTTGATGATGGACCTACTGATACCGGTCAGCGTTATTGCGTAAACTCGGCCAGTATTGAATTTAATAAATAACTTAAATCAGTAATTATGAAAAAAATACTATCTATTTTAATTCTTGCAAGCATCTTTTTGGTTTCCTGTGAAGGAGATCGCGGTCCACAAGGTCCTCCGGGGGACGACGGGTTAAATATTGTAGGTCAGACGTTTGAAGCAACTGTTGATCTTACTGCACCTGAGTATTCCGTCTTTGTTGAAATACCTGGATCTGTTGAAGTTCTGGATTCCGATGTAATCCTTGTATATCTTTTGGAGAGCGTAGAAAATGGTGAGGATGTCTGGAGTTTATTACCTCAAACTTTTTATCTTGAAGATGGTGAAGTACAGTATAATTACAATCATACCACTGTAGATGTGAATATATATTTACACGGAACGGTGAATCTTGATGATTTAGGACCGGAATTTACCGAAGATCAAACCTTCAGAATGGTTGTGTTACCTTCAGATTTTGCACTTAATTCGGGAATAGATTTCAGTAATTATCAGTCACTTAAAACGGCTATTGATCTATCAGATAATAATATAACTAAAGCCCAAGTACATAATTAGTAAAAAGCCTTTAGTTCAATTAATATGCCTGTCTATTCAAGACAGGCTTTTTTATGTTCCTTATCTGGCTCCCTGTTACTTTCAGTTTAAGCTTAAATTGTTTAAATTCGCAACTTCTGTAACCGATTCAAAATATACCGAATATGAGTAAATATGATATTATAGTTTTAGGTAGCGGCCCGGGCGGATATGTAACTGCCATTAGAGCTTCACAGCTGGGTTTTAAAACCGCAATTGTTGAAAAAGAAAACCTTGGAGGTGTTTGTCTTAACTGGGGATGTATCCCAACCAAAGCCCTTCTAAAAAGTGCCGAGGTATTTGACTATCTGAAACACGCCGAAGACTACGGGCTGAAACTGGAAAAAGCAGATAAGGATTTTGGAGCGGTTATAAAAAGAAGCCGTAATGTGGCTGATGGGATGAGCAAAGGTGTTCAATTCCTTATGAAAAAGAACAAGATCGACGTTATCAACGGTTTCGGTAAGCTAAAACAAGGAAAGAAAATCGAAGTTACCGATAAGGATGATAAAAAAAAGGAATATTCTGCAGATCATATCATTGTTGCTACAGGGGCGCGCTCAAGAGAATTGCCGAATCTGAAGCAGGATGGTAAGACCGTAATTGGCTACCGCGAAGCAATGAGCCTTGAAAAGCAACCTAAGAAAATGATTGTGGTTGGTTCTGGTGCAATTGGTGTTGAGTTCGCTCATTTCTATAATGCTATGGGCACAGAGGTGACTATTGTAGAGTTCCTTCCAAGCCTGGTGCCTCTTGAGGATGATGATATTTCCAAACAATTTGAGCGCAGCGTTAAAAAAGCCGGTATCAAAGTGATGACTAACTCATCCGTAGAAAGCGTTGAGAAATCAGGAAATAAAGTAAAGGCAAAGGTAAAGACCAAAAAAGGAGAAGAAACCCTGGAAGCCGATGTTGTACTTTCTGCTGTGGGTATCAAGAGCAATATTGAAAATATAGGTCTTGAGGAACTTGGTATTAAAACCGATAAAGATAAGATCGTGGTTAACGATTTCTACCAGACCAATGTGAAGGGTATTTACGCCATTGGTGATGTTGTTCATGGCCCTGCACTTGCTCACGTTGCTTCTGCAGAAGGTATTATCACTGTAGAAAAGATCAAGGGAATGGATGTTCAGCCGCTTGATTACGGAAATATCCCGGCGTGTACCTACGCAACTCCGGAAATCGCTTCAGTGGGTATGACAGAGAAACAGGCCAAGGAAGCCGGTTACGACCTTAAGGTTGGTAAATTCCCATTCTCTGCTTCAGGAAAAGCGAAGGCAGCAGGTAAGTCTGATGGTTTTGTTAAAGTGATCTTTGATGCGAAATATGGTGAATGGTTAGGCTGCCATATGATTGGCGCTGGTGTT
This sequence comes from Christiangramia crocea, assembly GCF_022410465.1. Taxonomy (GTDB): domain Bacteria; phylum Bacteroidota; class Bacteroidia; order Flavobacteriales; family Flavobacteriaceae; genus Christiangramia; species Christiangramia crocea. Next base: position 32,909 of record NZ_JAJSON010000022.1, read on the forward strand.
ACCGATATGATCGCTGAAGCCGTTTTAGGTAGAAAATTAGAGACTACAGGGCATGAAGTGCTTAAAGCCGTTCATCCTCACCCAACAATGAGTGAAGCAGTGATGGAGGCTGTTGCCGATGCCTATGGTGAAGTAATTCACTTATAAGCGTTAGACGTTAGAAAATATAAATCCTGGGTTCATTGTGAATTCAGGATTTTTTTATTTTCAATAACTGTACCCCCGTCAGGTCATCCTGTACTTGTATCAGGATTCTTTAAAAAGAGAAGCTAAATTCCAATAACTATTGGGAAAGACTGCGGGAGAATCCCTGCTACCTTTTATTCAGGAATCAGGTCACAATAGCAGAATATATTATCCCATTTATCATCAGCAGATTCAAAGGTTTTAATCTGCTTCTCTCCTATTTTAAATTTTATGGGATTGTGAAATATTGGTCCGTCAAAAACAAAGCTGTGAAATTCCCCGTTTTCACCACAGGGATCTACATTATCAGGTAAGTCATTTATGAATTTCTGGTCTATTATTTTTCCGCAGAAACTATTATCCAGATATTTTGAGTTAGTGCAAACTACTATTGCCTTAAAACCAAGATCAATGAACTCCTGCATCAATACCGAAGTATCCTTCTTCCACAATGGGAATATGCATTTTACCCCAATACTCGCTAATTGATCTTCCCGGTATTGTCTAAGATCTTCCAGAAAAATATCTCCAAAAATACTATGAGTAAATCCCCTCTCCTTTAGTTTTAAAGTTTCATTTTCCATTACCTGGTTGTAGGTTTCCATGGAAGTTTCTGTAGAAATATCTGCTATCTGCAACGGAAGTCCAGTATTTTCTACCTGCTCCTGAAGTAGCGCTTTTCTCACCCCATGCATGGAAACTCTTTGAGAGGAACCGCTTAAGGTAGTAAAAAGCATTTCTACACTAAACTTCCCCGCCTGCCGGACATAGTATAATGCCATGGCAGCATCTTTACCGCTGCTCCAGTTTAACCAGGCTTTTTCCATCAGGGTTTATCAAGAAAACTCTGGATTGCTATATCGTAACTCTGGAGACCAAAACCAATAATTACTCCTTTCGCTCCCGGAGAAATATACGATTTATGCCGGAAATCCTCCCGTGAAAAAGTATTGGAAATATGGACTTCTACCACAGGAACATTAATGGCTTTTACAGCATCTCCGAGGCCAACAGAAGTGTGCGTATAGGCAGCTGCATTTAAAATGATGCCGTCAAACTCGCCTATGGATTCGTGTAATTTATCAATTAGCTCACCTTCTATATTGCTCTGATAATAAGAAAGTTCAACATTTCTAAATTTGAACTGAAGTTCTGAAAAATATTCATCAAAACTCCGGTGGCCGTATGTTTCCGGTTCCCTCTTACCTAATAGATTCAGGTTGGGACCATTTATAATAATCAATTTCATAAAATAAAGGTATTAAAATTAAGGCATAAAAAAAGCGGAAGCATGCCTTCCGCTTTAACTTTATATAAGTTATTTCTAAAACATGTATCCAACAGAGAACTGGAATACATTATTCTGCTGGCTATAATCTGAATCGTCATCGTCATTAATGTCTGAAATACCCAGAACATAACGAGCATTAAAAAACAGTCCCATATCGAGTTTATAACCCAGACCTCCGGCCACGCCAAAGTCAATATCGTTCATAAACTCTTTCACATCTTCAGTACCTGAAATAGTTTCTCCACCAAAGGATTCTTCATATTCAAATTCAGCATTCGTCAAGAAGCCTATTTGAGGACCAAGGTGAGCGCTGAAACCCGGCGAGAACATATATTTGGCCAGAATGGGAACGTTAATATAATCCAGCTTCAATTCTCCTTTAGCTGTAAAGCCACTTTCTAAATCTTCGCCTTTAGCTCCCTGACTTGAATAAAGAACTTCAGGCTGAATTCCAAATTGATCTGTCAACATGAATTCTGCCAAAACTCCAACATGGAAACTTGTTCTTCCATCGGCATCTTCCGTATCATCTCCTCCAATTGTAGCAAAATTTACACCTGCCTTAACTCCGAAATGCGATTCCTGGGAATTTACGGAATAAATGGCACAAAAGATTATGGCCAAAGCCAAAATTAGTTTTTTCATAATGGGATTTTTAATTGGTTAATTGAAATAAATATATCACAATACACTGTATATTAACAGTATAGGAATAAATAAAGGGGAAAATACCCTTCTACTAAAAAGCGGAAGTATACACCTCCGCTTTAAAAGATACCCTCTATTCTAAAATCACAATCCAAATTCCACTCCGAGGTTAACTGAACTTGCTGAACCTCCATCCATACTCACGCCGGAATAAGAAGCTACAAGCCCTATAAGTCCAAAATCATAACCTAACTGTGGCCGGTAATAAAAACCTCCATCGTTATCATCATCGATACCTATTCCATAACCCAGATCGGCTCCAAGGAAAAAAGCACTTCCTAAATTAAATCGACCCGAAGCGGCAATAGGTAAGAACTGTACATTATCCAATACATCTGAGTCTTCAGGAAAGAAATTGGAATACCCCAGCATAGGTCCCACGGAGAATGTATCAGCCACCCCGAACATATATGCTACATCTGCTCCGAACTGGAGATTATAAGCATCTGAGAGATCTCCAACCGGAATTCCCAGATTTAAACCGGCTTTGAATCCGCCTTGCGGATAGGCTGAAAAAGAAGCCATAATTAATGCTCCAATAATTAATAAATTCTTCATAATACACTGTTTTTTAGGTTGTTAATCAATATTAAATATAGTGAAAAAGCCAGTTGATAGATAAAAATAAAAAAGCGCAGGAAAATTCCTGCGCTCTCTTTTCATAGGTGTTAATCAAAAATTCTAGAACTGGAGACCCAATCCTACCTGAAAACCATTATTCTTAATGGCATCATCGTCAAAGTCGTCACTATCATACACGTTAGTGAAGCCTTTAGTATATCTTCCGCTCAGGAAGAAGCCGTTATTGAATTTATAGGAAAGACCTAAAGCTCCTCCAAATTCAAAGCTACTGGCCAGTTCAGAGTCGTTCTCTATATCCAGTAATCCGCTTTCATATTCATATTCCTCATTTACTAAAAAGTTGAAAGAAGGACCAGCCTCCACAGCAAGACCATCTATCAAATAGATCTTTGCAATTAAAGGAACCTGTATGTAATCCAATTTATACTCATCTGTATAATTGGAGGTTTCAACTTCAAATCCCTGTGTGGAATATAAAGCTTCCGGCTGTATAGAAAATCGGTCACTTACCGGAATTTCAGCTAAAAGACCTAAATGAAAGCCTGTTCTACTATTATTGTCCTCAAATCCATCAGAACTCATATTGGTGAAATTAGCTCCACCCTTAATTCCAAAGTTCCAGTATTCCTGTGCATTTGTTGATGCACTCAGTCCAAAAATCGCAATAGCAACTAATAAAAATGTCTTTTTCATCACTTTTAGTTTTTTAATTTGGGATCAAATGTAGGTGACAACTTGTTAAAAAAATGTTACCCAAGCCTAAAGTATTACTAAGACTAACAAAGCTTAATTCTTATCTTTAACACATGAAATGGCAGCACGCGCTACAGGATTACCGGCATTATTTAAAGCTTGAACGCGGACTTTCAGAGAATTCCATTGAGAATTACAGCCTGGATGTCATTAAGCTGATCAACTATCTAAACGTTAATGAAGTTGAGGTAAGCCCACTAAGAATATCGGATAAAGTCATTCAGGAATTCATATATAACGCCTCAAAGAGCATAAACGCCAGGTCGCAATCCCGGTTAATTTCAGGTTTAAGAAGCTTCTTCGGCTTTTTGGTATTTGAAGATTACAGAAAAGACAATCCATTAGACCTGATGGAATCTCCCAGGATTGGAAGAAAACTCCCCGACACCATTTCAATTGAAGAAGTAGATAAGATCATTGCAGCGGTAGACCTGAGTAAAAATGAAGGCGAAAGAAACAGGGCTATTATCGAGACATTATACGGGTGTGGTCTCAGGGTTTCTGAATTAATTGATCTAAGGATCTCTGATCTTTTCTTCGAAGAAGGTTTTATAAAAGTAACCGGAAAGGGAGATAAACAGCGATTTGTCCCAATTTCAGATTACACCATTAAATTCATCAATATATATAAAGAACAGGTAAGGGTTCATCAGGAAATCAAGCCGGAAGCGACCGATACACTCTTCCTTAACCGAAGAGGAAATAAACTGACGAGAGCCATGATTTTTACCATCGTTCGCCGGCTTACCGAAGCTGCGGGAATAAGGAAGAAAATAAGTCCGCATACCTTTCGCCATTCATTTGCCACCCATCTGCTGGAGAACGGAGCGGACCTAAGAGCCATTCAACAAATGTTAGGACATGAAAGCATCACGACCACCGAGGTCTATGTTCATGTAGACAGAACCCACCTTAGAAAGGTTATGGAGAATTATCACCCCCGAAAGTAGTATTAAAATTCTGCTAAACCACTTTCTTTACTTTAGCTCACACCACATAATTAGTACCTTCATGAAAAATTGAATTATGAAGCAATTAAAATTTAAAAACGGAGATACTCTTGATGCAATTGGTCTTGGAACCTGGAAATCTGAAAAAGGAAAAGTTACCGAAGCAGTAAAGATAGCGCTCAATAATGGATATAAACATATTGATTGCGCTGCGGTTTACGGTAATGAAACAGAAGTTGGTCAGGGTCTGGCTGAAGTCTTCAAGAAGGGAAACGTGAAACGTGAAGATATCTGGATCACTTCAAAATTGTGGAACAATGCTCATAAAAAGGAAGATGTGATCCCTGCCCTGAAGAAAACCTTAAAAGACCTTCAGCTGGATTACCTGGATCTGTACCTTATGCATTGGCCAGTAGCCTTTAAACCAGAGATTAATGGGTTTCCAGAAACTGCCAATGATTATCTTTCATTGGAAGAGGTGCCCCTTACAGAAACCTGGAGTGAAATGCTAAAAGCAAAGCAACAGGGTCTGGTAAAACATATTGGTGTTTCCAATTTCAGTATTCCCAAACTAAAGCAGCTGATGGCTGATACGGACAATCCTCCGGAGATGAATCAGGTAGAACTTCATCCTTACCTCCAGCAGAATAAACTACTTGAATTTTGCAGCAGGAATGGCATTAATGTAACAGCATACTCCCCTCTTGGAAGTGGTGACCGGCCTGATGAAATGAAGGCCTCTGATGAACCATCACTCCTTGAGAATCCAACAATAGTGAAAATTGCTAAAAAGCATGGTGCGAGTCCGGGACAAATCCTGATAAAATGGAGTGAGCAAAGAGGAACTGCAGTTATACCCAAGTCAACTAACGAAAAAAGGATCAAGGAAAACCTGATGAGCGCCGGATATCAGCTTGATGAAGAAGACATGAAAGAGATTGCTGAACTGGATTATCATTTTAGATATGTTACGGGAAAATTCTTTGAACTCGAGGGAAATTCCTATCACAATATCTATGATGATTAATTGAAATTAAAAGTCATCTTGTTCGATAGCTATCGGAATTGTTTCAGGGTCTGAATATATTAGAAGCTGAAACAAGTTCAGCTTGACGATATCATAAAAATGGATTTCTTCAAGGCGATTACTTGATAGAGGTCTTCCTAAAATAAAAAAGCCCCACGCTTGAGCGCAGGGCTTTTTTATTTATGTTCTAATGATTATTTTGCCACATTCACCGCTCTGGTTTCCCGGATCACAGTAACCTTTACCTGTCCGGGATAAGTCATATCTGTTTGAATTTTCTGAGAAATCTCAAAAGAAAGGTTCGAAGCTTTTTCATCAGTAACCTTTTCACTTTCAACAATAACTCTCAACTCTCTACCTGCCTGGATAGCATAAGCTTTCTTAACACCTCCAAAACCAAATGCAATATCTTCAAGGTCCTTTAATCTCTGGATATATGAATCAAGCACCTGTCTTCTTGCTCCCGGTCTGGCTCCACTAATGGCATCACAAACCTGTACGATAGGTGACAATAAAGAATTCATTTCAATCTCATCATGGTGAGCTCCAATTGCATTGCAAACTTCAGGCTTTTCCCCATGTTTTTCGGCCCATTGCATTCCAAGAATAGCGTGTGGTACTTCGGTTTCAGTTTCCGGCACTTTACCAATATCATGCAGAAGTCCGGCACGCTTGGCAAGTTTAGGATTGAGTCCCAGTTCTGAAGCCATCACGCCACAAAGTTTAGCGACTTCCCTGGAATGCTGTAACAGGTTCTGACCATAAGACGAACGATATTTCATTCGACCTACCATTTTGATAAGTTCAGGCTGAAGTCCGTGAATTCCAAGATCGATGACCGTTCTCTTACCAATATCGATGATCTCCTCTTCTATCTGTTTACGAGTCTTTTTAACTACTTCCTCAATTCTCGCAGGGTGAATTCTTCCATCAGTTACCAGTTTATGAAGCGATAGCCTTGCTACTTCCCTTCTTACAGAATCGAAGCAGCTTAAAATAATAGCCTCAGGGGTATCATCTACGATGATCTCTACCCCGGTAGCAGCTTCAAGCGCCCGGATGTTTCTACCCTCACGGCCAATTATCCGACCTTTCACATCATCACTCTCCAGGTTGAAGACAGAAACGCAATTCTCGATAGCCTCTTCGGTACCGATTCTCTGAATGGTATTTATAATAATCTTTTTTGCTTCCTGCTGTGCAGTAAGTTTTGCTTCCTCCACAGTGTCCTGAATAAGTGACATAGCATCGGCTTTGGCAGTATCCTTTAAGGACTCTATAAGCTGTGCTTTAGCATCCTCTGCAGAAAGGCCTGAAATCACCTCTAATTGCTGAACCTTGCTGTTGTGAAGCTTATCTATTTCTTCCTGTTTCTTCTCCAGGTAGTCTAATCTGTGGTCGTAATCCGCTATCTTTTCCTCGAGCTCTTTGTTTAATTTCTTGTTCTTTCCGAGCTCATTAGAAACGTGTGATTCTTTGTCCTTTATGCGCTTTTCCGCATCGTTAATCTTCTTATCGCGTGTAAGGATAACCTTTTCATGCTCAGATTTAAGCTCAATGAACTTCTCTTTTGCCTGGAGGATCTTGTCTTTTTTAATACTTTCCCCTTCAGCCTTGGCCTCTTTTATAATGCCGGCAGCTTCCTTCTTCGCATTTGCAATCGTATTGGAAGCCTGTTTCTTCTCCAGCATTTTCGCAATTCCAAAGCCCAGGGCCAGACCCACCACTGCGGCTATTGCTATAGTTAATATTTCCATTTATTCAGTGTTTAGATAGATATAAAAAAAAAGCCTGTATTAGATAGGTTTTGTTATAAACTCCTTAAAATCAAGTTTAGGGCTAACAAGCTGATCAAGGATCCGCTCTCCTCTTTCGGAATACCGAAAAAGGACACGGCACGCTTTTACAACTTAGACTCACCCTTTTTAAAGAATTCGTGTTGAGTTTATCAAAAAAGCACTAATACAGGCAGTAACCTTATTTATTTAAAGAACTTATGAGGTTAAATGTTGCTGCAGCAGTTCATTAAGTGATCTTAATTTCTCTTCTGCTTCAATCATTTCGCTCGACTTATCAATATTTTTCTGTTCAGTTTGGGCGGCGAACTGCAATGCACACATTGCAAGCACATCCTGTTTATCCCTCACCGCGTAATTCTGCTCAAACTGTTTAATCATCGCTTCGATCTTCTTGGCCGCCTTCCTTAAACCCTCCTCCTGGCTGGGTTGGATAGTTAGCGGATAAACACGGTCTGCAATCGATATTTTGATCTTCAGTTTATCTTCCATTTTATAAATTATTCAGATAACTGAACTATGCACTGATCGATCTCTCTGATCAGGCTGTTTATCTTGAGCTTAGTTTCTTTTTTATGGTCGGTACTGCCAAGCATCGCGTTCGCCGCTTTCAAGGTCTGAATCTGATCCCTGGAGGCCTGCATATCTTCCTCAAGCTTTCCATATTCAGTTCTAACAGATGTCAATTCCTTTTGAAGGGCTTCATTTGTCTGTTTCATAAGTTCATATTTATGAAGCAGCTTACTGATCCTATTCTCAAGGTTATCAACTATTTCCGTCATTTCACTCATAAGCGCTAAAACCGATGTGAACCCTTACAAAGTTAACATACGCTTTTAAATATCCCAATACTTTTTTAGCTGTTTTGAAATAATAATCAACAATATCAATAATTCTCTGTTAGCAAGCCATTTAATTTTGCCCTAAGTTTGTTTAACTTTACCCCAGGTTTAAAATTGAATATTCCAGATCTATGAAGAGAGCAACAAGCCTGTTATTTATAATCCTGTTTTCCACTTTACTAAAGGCACAATCTCCGTATCCGGCGGCCTATTTTGAGGATCCTCTTGATATCCCCCTGGTACTTTCGGGCACTTTTGGAGAACTAAGATCCAATCATTTCCATAGTGGACTAGACATAAAGACACAGGGAAGAGAAGGACTTGAGGTAAAGGCTTCTGCAGCAGGATATGTAAGCCGTATCAATATCCAGCACTATGGCTACGGAAAAGCATTATACATTCAGCATCCCAACGGATATACTACCGTATATGCTCACTTACAAAGACTTGCACCAAAGATCAAAGAATATGTCAGAAAAAGGCAATATGATAAGGAATCCTACGAAATAGAGCTGTTCCCTGAGGCAGGAGAGCTGCAGGTAGCACAGGGTGAAGTTATAGCTTATAGCGGGAACACCGGAGGCAGCGGAGGCCCTCATCTTCATTTTGAGATACGGGACGGAAATCAGCGCCCCATGAACGCTCAATTGTTTGGGATTGAAGTTCCCGATAATCGCGCTCCTTTGATAGAAGGACTTTTCGCCTATCCGCTTGAAGAAGACGCTCATGTGAATAACTCCCAGGAACGGCAGAAACTCAGGCTCATTCCCTTAAATGATGGTTCATACACTACAAATCAGGTTGAAGCATGTGGTGAAATAGGCTTTGGTATCTCTACTGTAGATCAACAGGATGGTGCATATAATCATAACGGGGTTTATAAAATTAAAGCCAGCCTAAATGGAGATGAAGTGTTCGAGATAAATTTTGAAAAGTTCTCATTTTCTGAGACCAGACATCTTAATCAGCTTATTGATTATGGCTACTATGCCAATCATCGTAACAGAATACAAAAGCTTTACAGAAATGCCGGAAATCCCTTAAGCCTATACGGAAACCTTAAGGCAGAAGGCAAGCTTAATATCAAAGACAGCCTTGACTACCAGTATACAATTCGGGTGACCGATATTCAGGGTAATGAAAAAGTGGTCAGAATTCCTATTAAAGGGCAGATAAGCGACAGGATCCAAAAAAAGGAAAGAAATGAGACTCCATATTTAGCCAGGGCCAATGAAGCCTTTTCGGTAAAAGAGAATAACATCGATGTATATATTCCGGAAGGAAGCTTATACGAAGACGCTTACCTGGATATAAAATTCAACGGGGATACAATAGAACTTCACAGAGATGAGATCCCTTTGCATAGCAATATGACCATTGGCTTTGACATGAACAGATATCCAAAAGAAGACTGGGAAAAGTTATTTATCGCCCGGTTGGGAGATTATGGCCGGCCAAATTACTCCACGACCTATAAAAAGGGAAGTCGTTTTACCACTGGCACAAGAACTTTTGGTAAATACACCCTGGTGGCCGACATAAACCCTCCTAAAATAAGTCCTGTGAATTTCTATGACGGGCAGTGGATCTCTAATAACGAAACCCTGAAAGTGAAGATAACAGACGATCTCTCCGGAATTGACTCGTATCGTGCCACGGTGAATGGTAAGTTCATTTTGATGGAATATGAGTATAAGAACAATACGCTAACTCATTATTTTTCTGATGAGGTAGTTACGGAAACCGAAAATGATCTTAAAGTGATAGTAACCGATAATGTAGGGAATACTACCACCTATACGGCTAAATTCTTTAGAAAATAAAAACTTTCAGAGTTCTAATCCTGGATTTGCTTTCAGGATTTATGATCACAATAGAAGCTGAAAATAATAGTTTGACGAAAACCTTCAAATAAAAAGCTAAACCTGGGTTCAGCTTTTTTATTTTATATTGACTTGATTATAAGATATTATCTAACTCTCAATATACTCCTTCAGACTCTTTACCACATAATCTATTTCCTCTTTGGTGTTGTATTTGGAAAAAGAAAATCTTAGCGAGGGTTTTTTCAGGTCTTCTTCCGGCAGGAAGGCATTCAGAACATGTGAACCCTGGTCACTACCACTCTGGCAGGCACTCCCTTTGGAACAGGCTATTCCTTTCAGGTCCAGTTGAAACAAAAGCATTAAGGCCTTTTCCTGAGAAACAGGCAGACAAACATTTATAAGCGTATAAGTACTATTCTCAAAATCTTCACAATTCCCATTAAACTTGACTCCGGGAACCTCACTTTTCAGACTTTCAATAAAGTGCTTCTTTAAAGATGTTACATAATCCTTCTCCTCTTCAAGATTATCATAAGCAAGTCTCAGGGACTCCTCAAGTCCTACTATATTATGCACACCTTCGGTTCCGGCACGATGTCCTCTCTCCTGCTCTCCTCCAAAAATAAGAGGCTTGAGTCCGGAGTTTCGCCTTACGAAAGCAAAACCAACCCCTTTTGGACCATGAAATTTATGAGCACTTACCGCTGTAAAATCAACCGGAATTTCACTAAGATCCATATCAAAATGGCCTATGGATTGCACGGTATCTGAATGAAACAGGGCATTATAAGACTTAACCAGTTCTGCCGTTTTCTTAAGATCGATCTTATTACCAATCTCATTATTAACATGCATAAGGCTTACCAGTGTCTTTTTATCTGAATTCTGAAGCCTCTTCTCAAGATCTGCAAAATCTACATTCCCTTTTTCATCCAGTGTAACGTATTCAACTTCAACATCAAAACAATCCTGAAGCTGATTAACCGTATAAAGAACTGCATGATGCTCAACTTTAGAAGTGATGATCCTTTCTACTCCCAGGTCACGCACAGCGCTGTTGAGTGCCAGGTTATCGGCTTCGGTACCTCCTGAGGTGAAAACAATCTCAGAAGCCTTCACATTAAGGATCCCAGCTACCGTCTTCCGGGCCTGTTCAACAAGAGCCTTGGAGGATCTTCCAAAACTATGGGTGGAAGATGGATTACCGTAAACTTCCTTTAAAACACGGGTCATTTTTTCGACCACTTCTTCCCTTAACCGGGTTGTTGCTGCTGAATCAAAATAGACTTTATCCATGGCTGCAAAATTAAGGGAAATAAAATAATTTCCTACATCGCTTCCTTATAACTTTGATTCCCTTATTTTTGTTGAAAAAGCATCTTGATGAGACGTTTATTATTGGGCATATCCCTTTTAATTCTTTTAGGAGCCTGCGATGACGGGGAAATAATTGTTACCAGTTTCGATTTTGAGGACAGTACACTTCAATTCTGTGAAGGCACTAATAAGAATGTGATTTACGCAATTAACAACAACGATGTTTTTGAATCTATTTCACTTGAGTTCAGCAGTAATCAACTGGACGTAGATGAAGATGGCAACCTTATTCCACCGGAAGAAGAGCAGATAAGTTTCACATTAACGGGAAATAACCGGGTGGTTTACCGCATCTATGATTCTGAAGTGCCAAATGATTATTTCTGTAATGTGGTCCCTCCCAGTTCGCCAGACGTAATTGAAGAGTGGGTTAGCGGTACAGGAGCTACAGTTATAATAAATACAGATTTTATCGATGAAACGGGTAATGCCGACCCTGACGGAGATGGATTGGAAAACCTGGATGAAGGCTGGGATTCAACAGGTGAAGCTCATCAGGATACCGATGAGGATGGAATACCTGACTATCTGGATGTAGATGACGATGGCGATAATGTGGAAACGGCAAACGAATTAGCTAATAGTGCTGGAGATCCCGTGAATGAGGCTGGATACCGGGACACTGACGAGGATGGCACTCCCAATTACCTGGATAACGACGATGATAACGATAATGTTCTTACCCGGCTTGAAGTTGAAGAGGGAGATGAAGACAATCCTGCAGCTTTTCAGACTGCAGAAGGGATCTCCAATTACCTTAACCCGGAACAGACGGCCCAGGTACAACATGAGGTATATATTTCACATGATATAACAAGAAATTACGGACTCCAGATCCTGATAAACAATCTTAAATTTGAAAAACAGGATGGTTCCGGGGAATCTATTCAGTTCCAGACCTATAACCTAGGAAATCTGAATTCGAGGAATGTTGATTTCCCTCTTTGCCCAAGTCAGGACCCAACTTGTGAAAATGGTACCGAAGAGCAGGAAACTACTGAAAGCTAATATCTCAGGGGTTCTGTAAAATATAAACTTCGGTGGCTCCTAGTCCGTATTTTTGATAAACGGCATCATAGAATTTTATATTGGGATAACGACCTAAAAGGTATTCCAGTTCCATTTTCAGCACTCCTTCACCTACCCCATGAATAAATACGATTCTCTGTATCCGGTTGCGGATAGCAAACTCAAGTTTATGCCTGGCAGTATCCAGCTGTAAATTTAACAATTCATGATTGGTCATCCCTCTTGGAGACCTTATAAGCTGGTTCACATGGAGGTCTACCTCCATAGGCGGTTGCTTCTTATCCCTAGATTTGGCCCGACTTGATTTTGGCTTCTTGTCCGGTTTCTTTTCCTGAATCACTTCTTCAAAATCAAAATCTTCCAGGTCTAACTGATCAATATCATCCTGGATCTTTACTAATTGCTCCGCCGGGAAACTCATAATAAAACCATCCCCGGTCTTGATTTGCACATTCTCATTATCAACTGCCTGAACAATCCCACTTAGCTCATCGTCCAGCAACTCCACTTTATCTCCTGGTTTTAACTCCATTAATCTTCCTTCTTTTCATTCTCACTTTTATGATCATCTTTGGTAGCAACCCAAAAATTAGTTGCCCTATAGAGTCCCAACATAATAATTACAAGACCAATTATCTTAAAATAAGGGCTCACATCGTCAGCTGAAAGCGTATAAAGAAGTATTCCGCCTCCAACAACAATAAGCAAAGTATTTACAACCTGTGAATTATTCATTTTCAATAAGTTAAATATTAAAAGAGCAAATTTTGAAATGCTTTATTTATTACATTTAGGCAAATTTATGGCTTTAATGAAGCTTCCACTCCTTTTTTCGATGATTTTTAGCGCGAGCGGTCTTTACGCGCAATTATATATTGTTCCCTCGTCAAAGTCAGACAGCTATATCTATGCAAAAGATCGTTTGGTTTTTGTGCAAAATGAAATTCATTTAACTGAAAACAACAAAAAAGAGACCTCCCCCAGTATCTATTTAAGAAAAGAGGCACAGTTGCTTCAGGGAGCAAAAAATACCAATCAGAATAATGGGTCCGGTAAGATCTCCATTTTTCAGAAAGGAACATCAAACGCATATGATTATAACTACTGGGGCTTACCGGTTATGGTTAGCGGTAATATCAATCAAATCAATGATATTATTTATGAGCCTTTAAGCAATACTGGAAGCAGAAATGCAAAACTTATATCTGCGTTGGATGGAAACAGTGATCCTTTAAGTATCTCCAACCGTTGGATCTATTCTTTTTCGGGTAGCAATTATTCGAACTGGCTTTATGCAGGCGATCATTTTGACCTGGAGCCGGGAGAAGGATTTACTATGAAAGGCGTAAATGGTACCAATCTTAATGAAATTGAAGGACAGGCCATAAATACGGGATCTGCTCAAATATATGATTTCCGGGGACTACCGAATGACGGAAGAATTGAATTAGCTGTTAGAAAAGACCAGATCCTGCTTGTTGGAAATCCATACCCTTCAGCCTTAAACCTGGATAAGTTTCTTACCGAGAATACCTCTTCCACCGGAATCGCCTATTTCTGGGATTCAAAAAAGGATGGAAACTCTCACTATCTGTCAGATTATGAAGGAGGCTATGGGACCTATTCGCCGGGAGCAGGAATATATGTTCCTGCTATTTTCAGAAAATATCCTGATGGGACGGAGACCGGCACCAGTGGGCAGATGTACCCTCGAAAGATCAGTCCGGTAGCGCAGGGATTCATGATAATAGGGAAAAGTGACGGAAAGATATCCTTCCAGAATTCACAACGTGTCTTTCAAAAAGAAAATCCCAGCATCTCACAGTTCAAAAGTCCTGAAGCTGTTATGCCTTCTTTGAGATTGAATATAGAAATTGATTCTACATACATCAGGCAACTGGTCCTGGCCTTAAGAGAGGATGCTACTCCAGATGAAGATCACGCCATGGATGCCCGGAAAATAGATACTGCCCCCAGTGATGTATGCTGGTCTCTTTCAGGTGAGCCATACACTATAAATGTTAGGCCTAAAGCAGATGAGGAGCTTATTCCGTTAAAAATACTACTCGATAAAGAGACCGTTCTTAAGTTTTCAATCGGAGAGCTCAATAATTTCAATCCGGATCGTTTGTTCATTTATGATTCTAAAGACGACCTGTATTTTGGTATTAAAACGGGGTATTTAAAAATGAGTCTGCCAAAAGGAGATTACGCCCAAAGATTCTTCTTAAGCTATATCGAAAAACTCCCGGTTAGCAGGTCAGATCCTGAGTCGCCAGAAGGGTTTAAGCCAAAACCACCCAATATCCTGCTTAATACCATTGATATTTTCCAGAACAACAAAGAAGATCAACTAGAGGTAAAAGTTCTGTATGATTCAGGAATTAGTAATTTCAGACTATATGACCTGAATGGAAAAATGATCTTCAGTCAAAATTTTAAAGGAGTTCAGAAAGAATTTAAGCATCCTACCGGAAATTTAGGGAATGCTGTTTATATTGTAAAGGTAAATACAACAGATAAACGGGAACTAACCAAAAAGATAGGTATTAAGAATTGACGAATATCCAGGAATATATGTTGCCATGTCTCAACAAGACCCTGTTTGGTGTTGAATGTACTGGCTGTGGGGCACAACGAGCAGCTGTGTTACTTTTTCAGGGTAAATTCACCGATGCTTTCTTTATGTATCCGGCAATATACAGCCTGGTTATTTTACTGGTTTTTTTGCTATTTAATCTTTTTTATAAATTTAAATATGATTACAGCATAAAGATGGGGCTCATCATTTTTAATGCAGTTATCATCGCTATTGCTTATGTAATTAAGATGACTCATATTTTCAACTAACCAATTAAAACCATTTTATGGAAAAAAAAGAATTACCCAATTCCACCCTTATTTTAGTATTCGGTATTTTATCAATTATTGGCTGTTGCTGCTACGGAATCCTGGGTGTTGTCTTCGGAATAATTGCTCTTGTAATGTCTAACAGAGCCATTGAGATCTATAGTGCAAACCCCGAACTGTATACAGGTTATCAGAATGTAAAGACCGGAAGAATACTGGCGATAATAGGTTTGGTATTAAGTGCATTAAGTATAATTAGTTTAATAGTCAGCCTGATACTCTACGGAGGATTTGGAGGTATTTATGAAATGCAGGAAGAGATCTTAAGAGAGTATGGAGGATAAATTATAAACTGGTTAATAATAGAAAAATCCCGCTTTTGGCGGGATTTTTTATTCAATATACTCTTATACACTATTTTTCAAACTGCTTCAGAGTCCGGATAATAATATCCACACAATCCCTTAATTGTTCTTCGTTCATTACTAAGGGAGGGGCAAAACGAATAATATTTCCGTGAGTAGGCTTAGCAAGCAATCCGTTTTCCTTTAAAGCCAAACAAATTTTCCAGGCAGTTGAACTCTCAGGGGAATCATTTATAACTATTGCATTAAGCAAGCCACGACCTCTAACAAGATTCACAATATTGGATTCCCTGATATAATCATCAAGTAGTCTTCTGAAGAGCTTTCCTAATTTTCTCGCATTCTGAGTAAGGTGTTCATCTCTTACAACATCAAGGGCTGCAACGGCCACAGCCGCTGCAACAGGATTACCACCAAAAGTGGAACCATGCTGACCAGGCTGGATAACATCCATCACTTCATCATCTGCCAGTACTGCTGAGACAGGATAATTCCCTCCGGAAAGAGCTTTCCCAAGTATGAGAAGATCTGGCCTGGTGTAGGTATCTCCCTGTCTTTCGCAATGATTCTCACAGGTACAATGTCCGCAAACGGCAAGCAATCCTCCGGTTCTTCCAATTCCCGTCTGGATCTCATCTGCCATAAATAGAACATTGTGTTTGTTACATATTTCTTTTGCTCTTTGCATATAATCATCAGCAGGGGTATAAACTCCCGCCTCCCCCTGGATAGGCTCTACCAGAAATCCGGCAACACTCGGATTATTCTCAATCGCAGCTTCCAGGGCTTCAGGATCATCATAAGGAATCTTGATAAAGCCCGGTGTATATGGCCCAAAGTTTTTCCGTGCCTCTTCATCATTTGAAAAAGAGATAATTGTGGTGGTCCTGCCATGAAAATTGTTTTCGCATACAATGATCTGGGCTTCTGTTTCTTTCACTCCCTTTCTTTCATAGGCCCATTTACGGGCGATCTTGATAGCAGTTTCCACCGCTTCAGCTCCCGTGTTCATCGGCAAAAGCTTATCGAAACCAAAATATTCGGTTGCATATTTTTCATAAGCTCCAAGTATATCATTATGAAATGCACGCGAGGTAAGTGCCAGCTTTGAAGCCTGTTCGTGGAGAGCTTCCACGATCTTAGGATGACAATGTCCCTGGTTCACCGCTGAATAAGCCGAAAGAAAATCGTAATACTTATTGCCTTCCACATCCCAAACATGAACTCCTTCTCCCTTGCTTAATACTGCTGGCAAAGGATGGTAGTTATGAGCTCCATGTTGGTCTTCAAGTTTAATAGCTTCTTCAGAAGAATTAATTTTTGGTAATGGCATGTAAAATCAGTTTATGTATTAGTGTTACGCAATTCCTTCTTTTTTCCCTTGAAAGAACAGGCGAAAAGGAGAGAAATCATCCTGAATTTTGAATTCCTGCAAATTACTAAATGTTTGCTGAAAATATCAACCGCCCTTTCTTTAAATCTTGTTAATTATCCTATTTTTGCGCTATGGGAAGAAGAAATAAAAACAAGCTTTTTACCGAAATTGAAGTGACCGATGCGGGTGCCAAAGGCAAGGCAATTGCCAAATCACCAGATGGAAGAGTGATCTTTATAGACAATGCTGTTCCGGGAGATGTCGCTGATGTTCAGACTACAAGGAAAAGAAAATCCTACTACCAGGGAACAGCTGTAGAATTTCATAAACTTTCAGACAAAAGAACAGAACCGGTTTGCAGGCATTTTGGAACCTGCGGTGGCTGCAAGTGGCAAAATATGGAATACCAGTACCAGCTGGAATACAAACAGCAGGAGGTAGTAAATAACCTCCGCCGATTAGGGAAAATAGAACTGCCGGAAGTAACGCCTATCCTGGGAAGTGAAAAGATATATTTCTACCGCAATAAAATGGAGTTTTCTTTCAGCGATAGTCGATGGCTTACTCAGGAAGAGATCCAGAGTGGAGAGAATATCGAAAACCGGAATGCTTTGGGATTCCATATCCCAGGCATGTGGGACAAGATATTGGATATCGAAAAGTGTCATCTTCAGGAGGACCCTAGCAATGCTATCAGGAATTTTGTAAAGGAATTCGCTACCGAAAACGGATTGGAATTTTTTAATACAAGAAATCAGGAAGGCCTTCTTCGTACACTAATGATAAGGACTTCATCTATCGGCGAGATAATGATACTCGTTCAGTTTTTTGAGGATATTAAGGAACAGAGGGAGTTATTGCTGAATGCTATTGCTAAAAGATTTCCGGAGATCACTTCCCTTCAGTATGTGATCAATAATAAGCCGAATGATACTATTTACGACCAGGAGGTGATATGCTATAAAGGTCGTGATCATATCTTTGAGGAAATGGAAGGTCTTAAATTCAAGATCAACGCCAAATCTTTTTATCAGACCAATTCAGACCAGGCTTATAATCTCTATAAAATTACCAGGGATTATGCTAATCTGAAGGGAGATGAACTGGTTTATGATCTCTATACGGGAACAGGAACCATTGCACAGTTTGTTGCGAAACAGGCTAAAAAGGTTATCGGGGTTGAGGCGGTACCGGAAGCGATCACAGATGCAAAAGAAAATGCTGAAAGGAACGGTATTGAAAATACCGAATTTTACGTTGGAGATATGCGAAAGGTGTTCACCGAAAGTTTTATCAATAAACATGGTCATCCGGACGTTATCATAACCGATCCGCCCAGGGATGGAATGCATAAAGATGTGGTAGCCCAAATAATTGGTATATTACCAGAGCGTATTGTGTATGTTAGCTGTAATTCGGCAACGCAGGCAAGGGATCTGGCTTTACTGGATGAACACTATAAAGTTACGGCTACCCGGGCAGTAGATATGTTCCCACAAACACATCATGTTGAGAACGTGGTTTGCTTAGAAAGACGATAAATGAAAAGGTATACTTTTAATTTTTTACTTATTTGTTTTTTAATCGCCAGCAGTGGCTGTCAGCGTGACGACATCTGTCCTCAAAGCACCGATACCACCCCATTGCTTATCATCAGGTTTTATGACAGTGAGGATCCGTCTGAGTTCAAGGCTCCTCAAAATCTAAGGGTGCGGTCACTTGGAAATGACACCACCGCTGTTTATAACCGGTTTAGTCAGGACAGCATCGCTATTCCTTTAAGGACCGACCAGGATGTCACAGAATACATCTTCACCCTGAATACCCCTCCCGATCCGGTGGAAGGTGAAGAGCCAGGGGAACCGGGAAATCAGGATATTTTAACCCTTAGTTATGGCCGCGAAGAAGAGTATCTGAACCGTGCCTGTGCTTTTAAGGTTAATTATGTTGGTTTAAAGATTGATGTAGAGAATGACGATGATAACTGGATCCAGGATATTCAGATTGAACAACCTAATGTTGAAGATCAAAACCAGTCCCATGTATCGATATTTTTCTAGCCTGTTTTTCATTCTTATTTTCTGTATCCCGGGTTTTGCTCAGGAAACACAGAGGATTACAGACACCGTTCGATATAAAGAAAAGTACGGGATAAGAGTTGGCGTAGATCTCAGTAAACCCCTGCGGACTTTACTGGATGACAAATACACCGGCCTGGAACTGGTAGGCGATTACCGGGTTTATAATAACTTCTATGCCGCCGCAGAAATAGGAAATGAAGAAGTAAGCTTTGAAGGTGATAATATAAAGACTTTAACCAAGGGAAGCTATATCAAGATTGGAGGAGATTATAACGCTTATGAGAACTGGCAGGACATGCAGAATGCCATTTTTGTGGGTGTTCGATACGGTTTTGCCACGTTTTCACAAACCCTTGACCAGTACAGGGTTTACACCTCTTCCAATTATTTCGGACCCGATATCCGGGAAGATGACAACGAGGTAAGCGGGCTTACCGCCAACTGGGCAGAACTGGTGGTTGGACTCAAGGTTGAAGTTCTCAACAATCTTTACCTTTCTGCGAATGTTCAGCTAAAAAGAAGGATAGGCCAGAACAGTCCTTCAAATTTTGATAATCTGGTCATACCAGGCTTTGGACGCACCTATGACGGTAGCGAATTTGGAGCAGGATATGGTTATTCGATTTCCTACCTGATCCCTCTTTATAAGAAAGAAAGGGACTAATTGTTCTGTTTACTTTTCTTTTTAGAACCTTCGTAGATCACATATTTCAATAGTCGTGCCTCTAAAGGACCATTAAAAAGTTTGATCTTTCTGGAAGCGCGGAGCCCTACGCTTTTTATCGCATCAAAATTAGTGGTTATGAACCAGGCATGGGTTCCATGATAATTCTGCTTTAACGTATCCCCTATTTCTGCATAAAATTCCTCCACATTTATTTCAAGGCGTTCACCATAAGGCGGATTGAAAAGTATATGCAGGTATCTGTCATTCTCCTTCTCACTTTCAAAAAAGTTCTTCTGTTCAATCTGGATGAAATCTGACAGATTTGCATTTTTCACATTTTCCTTCGCTTTCATCACTGCAGAAGGAGCCTTGTCATATCCACGGATCTTGAAACTGAAATCCCTTATCTTTTTCATGGCAGATTCTTCAATCTTTTCAAAAAGATCTTCATCCCAGTCTTTCCATTTTTCAAAAGCAAATTCCTTCCTGTTTAAGTTTGGAGGAATATTGCAGGCGATCATGGCAGCTTCTATAAGAATAGTACCACTTCCACACATCGGATCAAGGAAATCACACTGTCCCTGCCATCCGGAAAGGATAAGCATTCCTGCAGCAAGAACTTCGTTTATCGGAGCGATATTAGTAGCACCCCTATAACCTCTCTTATGCAATGAATCACCAGAACTATCCAGGGAAACATTACAGTAATTATTTTCAATATGAATATTGATCCTTAGATCTGGAAAATCAAGATCAACATCCGGTCTTTTGCCATATCTGTCACGAAACCTGTCTACGATCGCATCCTTGGCCTTTAAGGCAACATACTGGGAATGCGTAAAGATATCAGAGTGCACCGCAGTATCTATTGCCAGACTTCCATTTACGTCCAGAAAGTCCTCCCATGGAAGTAGCTTAATATTATCATATAACTCCTGTTCAGAATTTACTTTAAAGCTTTCATAAGGTTTAAGGATCTTTATAGCCGTGCGCAGGCACAGATTTGCCTTGTACATGAATCCTTTATCACCAACGAAGCTAACCATCCGGTTACCCTGCTTGATATCCATCGCGCCGAGGTCCAGTAATTCTTTTGCCAGGATCGCTTCAAAACCATATAAGGTCTTTGCGATCATTTTAAAGTTATTCGCCATAATCCTTCTTTATAGAACGACAAAAATAAGTTAATTTTGTGCGGAAAGTATAATAATTACAGGATTGTTCCGCTTGATGCAGCTCACTCCGTAATCAACCAACCAGTAATACTTTGTTGACGAATCTATATATTTACCTACTACCCATACTTGCAGTTGCAATAGGTTATCTTATCTCTCTTTTTTTAAAGCCGGGAAGTTCGGCAGGGTTCAAACTTTTACTGGCATTTAGTGGTGCCTATCTGCTTGCTGTGACCGTACTGGAATTGCTGCCAGAAGTCTACAGTGAACCAGATTCCGGAATCGGGGTCTTTATAATGCTTGGATTATTATTGCAAATCGTTCTTGAATTCCTTTCAAAAGGGGTTGAACACGGGCATTTACATTTTCGTCAGAATTCCAATGCATTTCCTGTTCTTCTGCTTATTAGTTTAAGTATTCATTCCTTACTGGAAGGTTTCCCCTTAGAGAAGGACACTCATTTGCTACACGGTGTTGTGGTTCATAAGGTTCCGGTGGCCGCGATACTTTCTGTATTTCTTGTTCATAGCAAGCTTAGTAAAACGAAGATTTTTTTATTCCTGACATTCTTCGGTTTAATGACACCGCTTGGGAGCTGGTTAAAAAATAATGTGGAAGTGATTTCTGAATATTCGGTTTATGTAAATGCTGTGGTAATTGGGATTTTTCTCCATGTCTCAACAACGATTTTATTCGAATCCTCAAAGAATCATTCATTTAACGCTTCAAAGCTTGGTGTTATAATCCTGGGGGGCTTACTCGCCTATTTCATCTAAATGTTTAGCAGGGAAGAATCAAAACAACTTAGACAGGAATTCTGGACAGGCTTCGGAAAGGAGTTTCCACATAAATGGTTGCTCTATAACACTAAAATGAAGGAAATTCAGTTGAAGTTCACCTTCAACCGAAACGTAGCGCAGGTTTCAATGGACATTGCGGATGATGATGAAATGATACAGGCCTATTATTTCGAAAAATTACAATCACTTGAAAAGATCTTAAAAGCTGAATATTTACCGGAAGCCATCCTGCAAGAAGAATATGAATTACCTGAGGGTAAGATTATTTCCAGAGTGTATGTTCAGATGGATAATGTGAGTATCCACAATCAAAAAGACTGGCCTGAAGTGAAAGCTTTTCTAGCTAGCAAAATGATGCTTTTGGAGAATTTTTTTAAAGATTTCAGCGATTTTATAAAAAATTGAAGAAACTATAAAAACCTTTCGATTTCAAACCTTTATAATTTAACGTTAAATCTGGATTGATAATCGCCCGGAGCCACTTTCTTCCTTCTCTTAAAAACACGATTAAAATAAGATCTGCTTTCAAAACCGCATTCCTGGTATATCTCCTTGATCGTCTTATTCGGATTTTGAAGTAAGCTTACAGCTAGTTTAATACGCTCATTATTTATAAAATCTGTCGGAGAAATTCCCAGTTCATTTTTAAATACCCTATAGAAATTAGATTCACTCATGCAGGCTTTTTTACTAAGGCCTTTTACGGATAAGTGATTGTGAAGGTTACTTCTAATGTATTCAATAACATAGGCCAGCCTATTATTGGAACTTAAATTAAAGCTTTGCTCAGTGTATATTTTCCTGGAATTGGTTTGCAATATTCTTATGATCAGTTCTTCCAGCATATTATCTACAAACATATCTTTTGATGGATGATTCTCTGTAAATAAGAAAAGTAGTCGTTGCAGGATCTGGTAAATCCCCACATCATTGGTAAAATGAAAATTATAATCGATCAAAGCCCATTCATCACCATCAACCTTCGGCATTAATTCATTCATACTTTCTATAACCTTATCGATCTTTTCTTCTGAGATGGCCATCGCAAGACATTGTGTTGGATTTGTTGACTGTGCTTCAGGAAAATCTATACACATTAATTCATCTGGCGGAAGTATCAAGGATTCACCTGGTAAAAAATTGAAGGATTGCTGATCCCGTAAATGCATGATCTTTTTTCCTTTGAGCATACTCGCCAAAACAGGCTTATCAAACTGAAGTAGCACCCTTTCCGCCTGCTCATGCGTCTCAAATATGTGCAGGGCAGCATTATTCAGCGTGTATGAAGTTTGATTCTCGACCAAATTTTCAAGCTTCCTGTTTTCATAAAAATCACGCGAAAGTTCCATATCCCAAGAAATTACATTATTAAAAATATTGCAGGCAGCATGTTTCTAAATATACAATTTACAGCATTGTTTTTTAATAATATAACATTATATAAATGATTTGTTCACAGTATTGATAGAATAGGTCAGGTGATTTGAGAAACTGTAGCTTAACTTTGATAGCCTTCCGAATTTTTAACCACCGGAAGACTTCACATATTAATTTAACTAAAACTTTTTAATTATGAGCGATGTTCAAGCTACAGAAAAGCAAAAGATTCAGAAGCCAAAATTCAAGGATAAATACGATAATTTCATAGGTGGAAAATGGACGGCTCCTGTGAAAGGTGAATATTTTGATAATATTTCACCGGTTGACGGAAATTCATTTACAAAGGTAGCCCGGTCTACCGAAGATGATATAAATAAAGCAATTGACGCAGCCTGGAAAGCAGCACCTGAATGGAATAATTCATCAGCAGCTTACAGAAGTAACCTGCTTCTGAAGATTGCTGACGTTATGGAAAAGAATTTGGAAGATCTTGCCAGAGCCGAAACCTGGGATAATGGTAAGGCCGTAAGAGAAACACTGGCTGCCGATTTACCTCTTGCCGTAGATCACTTCAGATATTTCGCAGGGGTAATTCGTGCTGAAGAAGGTTCAGTAGCCGAATTAGATTCGAATACCGTTTGCGTCAATGTAACAGAACCTCTTGGGGTAGTTGGTCAAATTATTCCCTGGAATTTCCCAATCTTAATGGCCACCTGGAAACTTGCTCCGGCATTAGCTGCTGGAAACTGCGTGGTTTTAAAACCGGCTGAACAAACTCCGGTTGGTATCATGATCCTTATGGAATTGATAGAAGATATCCTTCCGGCAGGTGTATTGAACATTGTGAACGGCTTTGGTGCCGAAGCAGGAAAACCTTTAGCATCCAGTCCAAGGATTAATAAAATTGCATTTACCGGAGAAACTACTACCGGACAATTAATCATGCAATATGCATCTAAGAATATTACACCGGTAACACTGGAACTTGGCGGTAAGTCACCAAATGTATTCTTTGAAAGTATCATGGATGCAGACGATGAGTACTTTGATAAGTGTATCGAGGGAGCCGTTATGTTCGCTTTGAATCAGGGTGAAGTGTGCACCTGCCCTTCCCGACTATTGATCCAGGAAAGCATCTATGACAAATTCATAGAACGGGTAATTAAAAGAACAGAAGCAATTAAATTAGGACATCCTCTGGATCCTGATACCATGATGGGTGCTCAGGCTTCCAACGATCAATATGAAAAGATCCTGAATTATATCAATATTGGTAAGGAAGAAGGATGCGAAGTTCTAACAGGTGGAGAAGCTGCATTTAACGAAGGACTTGATGGTGGATATTATATCAAACCAACTATCCTTAAAGGAAATAACAAAATGAGGGTGTTCCAGGAAGAGATCTTTGGTCCCGTAGTTTGCGTAACAACCTTTAAAGATGAAGCCGAAGCGATTGAAATAGCAAATGATACCCTTTATGGTCTTGGAGCCGGTGTATGGACAAGAGATACCCATCAGGCATACCAGATATCAAGAGCAATAAAAGCAGGCCGTGTTTGGGTGAATAATTATCATAATTACCCTGCACACGCACCATTCGGAGGATATAAAAAATCCGGTATCGGTCGTGAAAATCATAAAATGATGTTGAGCCATTATCGACATACTAAAAATATGCTGATCTCCTATGATAAGAAACCAATGGGATTCTTCTAATAAATAATATATGACTCCAAGAGTAGAAATAACAAAAGAAGCTTCAGAAGTGATTGACCAGTTACGCGAGCGCCATGGTGAATTAATGTTTCACCAAAGTGGCGGTTGCTGTGACGGATCTTCCCCCATGTGCCTGGAAAAAGGAGATCTGTTACTTAATGAGAATGATGTATGGCTTGGAACAGTTCACGGTTGTGAATTCTTTATGAGCAAAGACCAGTTTGAATACTGGAAACACACACATTTACTGGTAGATATCACCAAAGGTCGCGGATCTAGTTTCTCTTTGGAAATCCCGATGGGGTTAAGGTTTGTAATTAAATCAAGGATGTTTAAACCCGAGGAATTAGAAGATCTTGAACCCGTTAAATATGGAGAACAATTTATTGATTGATGTATGAGTTTTTTATTTTGAATTAAAAGCCGATCTGTTATAGGTCGGCTTTTTTTATATGTTCGACTTAAAATAGGTGGAAACAATAACATAAATTTGCAACTACTCATCTTAAACTTAAAACAAGCACTAAAATTTTTTACATCAAATTGAAAAGTATAAAGATCCCCAGTTTAGAGTCAGAACGTTTATTATTGAATAAGATCGAAGCCCAGGACCATGGAAATATTTATAAAGGCCTTTCCCACCCTCAGGTTATCAAATATTACGGTGTTCAGTATTCCAGTTTTGAAGAGACCACAGAGCAGATGAACTGGTACTCCAATCTTGAAAAATCAAATTCAGGAATGTGGTGGGCTATCCGTTTAAAAGATTCAGGTGATTTCTGTGGAGCTATTGGGATTAATGACTATCAGAAAGAACATAATAAAGCTGAATTAGGCTTTTGGTTGCTTCCGGAATTCTGGGGAAAAGGATTCATCAACGAATCAGCAAACACCATCATAAATTACCTATTTAAAAAATTAAAACTTCATCGACTGGAAGCTTATGTTGAAGTTGAAAATGAAAATTCATCGAATGCCTTAAAAAAACTGGGATTTGATTATGAAGGTCGGATGGTCGATTGTGAGGTGAAAGATGGCAGGTATATTAGCGTAGATTTATTTGCAAAACTCAATCCCGAATATTAAAAAAAAAGACTAATTATCTACAAGCAGCCTTCGGGCTGCTTTTTTATTGATTAAACCTGAAGAATGTTTTATTCTCAAATTATTCCATAAAAAAACCCCTTCAGGATTACTGAAGGGGTTTTCAAGAAGAAGGCGGCGACATACTCTCCCA
>NZ_JAJSON010000023.1 GCF_022410465.1 Christiangramia crocea
ACGCCTGGAGGAAAGTATCAAAACAGCCATGTATCATGGTGATGATACACTTATGATCCTTGATCATGAAACCGGGAATATCAGATATTTTAGCCGGAACCTGATGTGTCCCACCACAGGGATAAGTTATCCGAATCCTGAGCCGAACAGTTTTTCTTTCAATTCACCAAAAGGAGCCTGTCCTACCTGTAATGGGATTGGCACCCTCTACCAAGTGAATATCGATAAGATAATTCCGGACAGGTCCAGATCCATAAGGAATGGAGCGCTTGAGCCCCATGGGCCACAAAAGAAAAACTGGATTTTCTCCCAGCTCGAACTCATTTCAGAACGTTTTGAATTCAGTCTTGGAGATCCTGTAGAGAAGATCCCTCAGGAGGCACTCGATATGATACTATACGGCGGAAAAGAAAGGTTTTCCCGGGAGTCCAAATCCCTTGGCATTACCAGGGATTATAAAATAGATTTTGAAGGGATTGCTAATTTTATTGAGACCACCTATCGTAATAATGACTCCACCTCGCTCAGACGCTGGGCAAAGGAATATATGGATAAGGTAGTATGTCCCGACTGTGAAGGCTCAAGACTGAAAAAAGAGGCTTTATATTTTAAGATCTACAATAAGAATATCTCAGAACTTTCTGAACTTGATATTACCGATCTAAGCAACTGGTTTGCTGATATCGAAAAACATCTTAGTGAGAAACAACTGCAAATTGCTGAAGAGGTAATTAAGGAAATCAGAACGCGACTACAGTTCCTGTTAGATGTGGGATTAACATACCTTAACCTTAACCGTAGTTCAAAATCCCTGTCGGGAGGTGAAGCCCAAAGGATAAGACTGGCCACACAGATAGGTTCCCAGCTTGTGGGAGTGCTTTACATCCTGGATGAACCAAGTATCGGCCTGCACCAGCGGGATAATGAAAAACTTATCAATTCCCTGGAATCTCTCAGGGATATTGGCAATACAGTGATCGTGGTTGAACATGACAAGGATATGATAGAAAGGGCAGATCATGTAATAGATATAGGTCCCCGCGCCGGAAAACACGGAGGGGAAATTATAAGTGAAGGCACTCCTGCAGAACTGAAGGAACACGAAACACTTACGGCTTATTATCTCAATGGAAAGAAGGAGATCCCGGTACCCAAAGATCGGAGAAAGGGAAATGGGAAAAAAATCGAACTAAAAGGGGCCACAGGTAATAATCTGAAAAATGTAAATATCTCCATCCCGTTAGGCAAGATGATAGCAGTTACCGGAGTTTCCGGCAGTGGAAAATCCACACTTATAAATGAGACCCTCTACCCCATTATGAATGCTCATTACTTTAACGGGGTTAAAAAACCTAAACCCTATAATAGTATAAAGGGACTTGAGCATATAGACAAGGTCATAGATATCAACCAGTCTCCAATAGGCCGGACCCCCAGATCTAACCCCGCAACTTATACAGGCGTTTTTTCAGAGATCAGAAGCCTGTTTGCTAAAACACCCGAGGCACAGATCAGGGGATACAAACCGGGACGCTTCAGTTTCAATGTAAAAGGGGGTAGATGTGAGACCTGCAAAGGAGGCGGACTAAGAGTGATAGAAATGAACTTTTTACCTGATGTTTATGTGGAGTGTGAGACCTGCCAGGGAAAAAGGTTTAACAGGGAAACTCTTGAAATAAGGTACAAAGGAAAATCTATTGCAGATATTCTGGAAATGACCATCAATGAAGCAACCACCTTTTTTGAGAATATTCCCAAGATATACAGAAAACTAAAGACCATTAAGGATGTGGGACTAGGCTACATCAGTCTTGGCCAGCAATCCACCACACTATCCGGAGGCGAGGCACAAAGGATAAAACTGGCAACAGAACTTTCAAAGCGCGATACCGGAAATACTTTCTATATATTAGACGAACCAACAACCGGACTTCATTTTGAAGACATCCGGGTCCTGATGGAGGTTCTGAATACCTTAACCAATAAAGGAAATACCGTGCTTATTATTGAACACAATATGGATGTGATCAAAATGGCCGACTATATTATAGATATAGGTTACGAAGGTGGAAAAGGTGGAGGTAAAGTGGTCGCCAAAGGCACTCCTGAAGAAATTATTAAGAACAAGAAAAGTTATACGGCTCAATTCCTCAAAAAGGAATTAAACTAACAATAAAAATGATAAAAAAGCATAGCAGAAACAAAGCCTGGAACGAGATAAAGACCAATGACTCCTGGGCGATATTCAAGATAATGGGGGAATTCGTAAACGGCTACGAGAAATTAAGCCAGATAGGCCCCTGTGTATCGATCTTTGGTTCCGCCAGGACCAAGCCCGATATGAAATATTATAAGCTGGCAGAAAAAGTTGCCAAAAAGATCGTGGACCATGGTTACGGAGTAATCACAGGAGGTGGCCCTGGAATTATGGAAGCCGGTAACAAGGGAGCTCACCTGGCCGGTGGAACTTCAGTAGGGCTGAATATAGACCTGCCTTTTGAACAGCACGACAACCCATATATAGACAACGATAAAAGCCTGGATTTCGATTACTTCTTTGTAAGAAAAGTAATGTTCGTGAAATACTCCCAGGGATTTGTGGTAATGCCAGGTGGCTTTGGAACCCTGGATGAACTTTTTGAGGCGATCACTCTTATCCAGACCCATAAGATTGATAAGTTTCCTATTATCCTCGTTGGCACCGAATTCTGGGGAGGACTGGTAGACTGGATAAAGGCTACACTGCTGGATAACTTCAAGAACATTAGTGAAGGAGATATAGATCTTGTACAGGTGGTGGATACCGAAGATGAAGTAATTGAAATTCTGGATAAATTCTACGAAGAATATAATTTAAGTCCTAATTTCTAGTTAATAGCCTTATTGAAGGTATCAAACTTTGATTATATTTAGCCCTGATAGCTTATCAGCATTAAATTCTTATACTCGTTGAAATACCTTCAGTTTTTCCTGATATTTTTTATTGGTTCGGGATGGCTTTCCGCACAGAATGTCATTAATGTAAATGCACGCCTGGTTGACAGTCTGCATACCCTGGAAATAGATCAGGATATCACCTTCATCAACACCGAAAACAGGGAGTTGGCAAGCATTTATCTTAACGACTGGAATAATGCATTTAGTTCAAAATCTTCTGCCCTTGCCAAACGCTTCGCTGAAGATTATGCCAGGCGCTTTCATTTTGCAAAAGACCAGGAACGTGGCCATACTTATATAGATCATATAAAAGACAGCCTGGAAACAGATCTTGAATGGGACAGACCGGGTGAGGTTCCGGATCTTATTAGAGTTCTACTGAAAGAGCCGCTTGCCCCGGGAGATTCTTTAAAGATTAATTTAAAATATAGAATTAAGGTTCCTGATGATAAATTTACCCGCTATGGTATAGATCAGGAGGGAAATTATAAATTAAGGTACTGGTACCTTGTCCCTGCTCCCCTGGATAACGGGTGGAAGCTATATACCCATAAGGATCTGGGACTGCAGTACGTAAAACCCTATGATATTTTCATTTCCCTGGATATTCCCACGGAATTCTATGCGGCATCCGGCCTTGATCTTTTACGAACCCAAACCAGACAGGGCTATAAAACCATCACATTTCGGGGAGAGAACCGGATTGATAGTAAAATGTATATCACAAAATCATACATTTTTGAATCCATCAACGCCAATTCGAACCAGGTTATCACCAATATTGAAGATGAAGGCATCCAGTTTGATATCAAAAATACAATACTTGAACGCGTTGTAGGCTTTTTGAATGAAAGACTGGGCGAATATCCTCATTACAATCTTTTTGTGACTCAGGAAGATTATTTAAATAACCCTATTTATGGCCTAAACCAGTTACCGGGCTTCATAAGACCTTTTCCCGATGGCTTCCAGTATGATATAAAGCTTTTCAAAACCATAACCAGCAATTACCTTCAGAATACTATTCTCATAAATCCACGTACCGAAAAATGGGTCACCGATGCCATCATGATCTCTCTTATGATGGACTATGTAGATACCTATTATCCAAAAATGAAACTCATTGGTAACCTTAGTAAGATAATTGGGGTTAGATGGTTTCATGCGGCCGATCTGGAATTCAATGACCAGTACCAGTTTCTGTACATGAACATGGCCAGACTCAACCTGGACCAGCCGTTAACCACCAGTCAGGATTCCCTTGTAAAGTTTAACAAGAATATCGCAAACGCATATAAGGCTGGTGTTGGATTAAAATATCTTGAGGATTTTTTAGGAGACCAGACAGTAAAGGAATCTATTTCAGAATTCTATTCCACCTATAAACTGAGACCTGTAACAGAAGAAGATTTTGCTAATTTACTTCAGAAGAATACAACCAGAGATATCCAATGGTTCTTTGATGATTATGTAGGTACCAATAAGAAAATCGATTTCAAAATAAGCGGACATGAAAAAGAACGTGATTCTTTAAATGTAACCATTAAGAACCTTCGAGATAATGATATGCCCGTTAGCCTTTATGGCTTGAAAGATGGCGAAGTTGTGTATAAAACCTGGGTAGAAAAGGTACGCGATACCAAAAGCGTTAAGATTCCCAAAGACGGGATTCAAAGGCTTGCACTTAATTATGAACAGGAGATACCTGAATTTAATCAGCGTAATAATTATGAGGGGGTTACTAAATTACTGGACAAACCTATACAGTTCAGATTACTTCAGGATGTAGAGGACCCAAGATATCATCAGGTATTTTTTATGCCTGAGTTTGAATATAACCTTTATGATGGCATAGCCATAGGCCCTAAATTATATAACAAGACCATACTTAGCAAGACCTTT
This sequence comes from Christiangramia crocea, assembly GCF_022410465.1. GTDB lineage: Bacteria > Bacteroidota > Bacteroidia > Flavobacteriales > Flavobacteriaceae > Christiangramia > Christiangramia crocea. Next base: position 4,840 of record NZ_JAJSON010000023.1, read on the forward strand.
AATTTTGCGATCTCACCAAAATATGGATTCAATAGTGAAACTTTTGTTGGTTCGGCTTCCTTCTTCAACACTCATCAGTTCGAGAACAAGAAACTATATGCGATTTCTTACGGAATAAGCGGCACCCGGTTTTCTTATGGGTATGATCTTTTCTACGAAAAATTCACGCCTTATCTGGGATTTGGTTTTAGGAACTCTTATTTACGAAGTAATGAAAGGCAACGCTTACTTATAAGGAATGTGCATGTTCAAAGAGATCAAAATCCTACCGTTCCCCTGCCCCAGCCAGACTATAATGTATTTAATGTAAATTACCGTTACAGTAATCCAAATTTTCTTAAACATCTCACTGCTTCACTCGACTACCAGCTATCAGATAAGTTCAGTAAAATGTCTGTTAGTGCGGAATATCGCAAACTATTTAAAAACAACCGGCAGATAAACCTGAGATTTTTTGGCGGAACTTTTCTCTATAATGATGTAAGGTCCAATGATTATTTCAGTTTTGCCCTGGACCGCCCCACAGATTATCTCTTCGACTATAAATATTATGGAAGGAGTGAAGGCAGTGGACTGTTCAGTCAGCAAATCATCATGGCTGAAGGTGGTTTCAAATCACAGTTACAACCAGAATTTGCCAACCAGTGGCTAATGTCTTTAAATGGAAGTACGAACATCTGGAACTGGATCTATGCCTACGGGGATATTGGAATAGTAAAGAACAGAGGGGATAATGGTAAATTACTTTATGATTCCGGAATAAGGGTAAGTCTGGTACAGGATTATTTTGAACTGTTCTTCCCTGTTTATTCCAGTATTGGATGGGAATTAGACGATCAAAATTATGACCAGAAAATAAGATTCATAGTAGCCTTAGATCTTAATACCCTAATAAGATTGTTTACCAGGCGTTGGTATTGATTGGATAAATTCTTATTTTGACATTCCATATCTAAATTTCATTATTATCAGGAGAATGTTAATATAGAACTCTTTATTTTAAAAATAAATAATAAATAAAGGTTAAAATTATATTATTATCAATTTTAAAGCGAAAATTTGAATTGTATTTAATCAGACTTTTCGTTACATTTGTTACCATCCAAAAACATGTTCATGCAAAGCGAAACACAAACTGAAAATTCTATTTCATTTGATGAGTTCAAATCTCAGATTCTGGAAGATTACAGAACAGCTGTCACGAGCAGGGAATGTAGTCTTTTGGGTCGGAGAGAAGTACTTACCGGGAAAGCGAAGTTCGGAATATTTGGAGATGGAAAGGAAGTACCGCAGTTAGCCATGGCAAAAGCCTATAAGAATGGTGATTTCAGGTCCGGTTACTATCGCGATCAGACCTTTATGATGGCCATTAACGAGCTTACCCCCGAGCAGTTTTTTGCCGGACTTTATGCCGACACTAACATGGAAAATGAACCTATGTCTGCCGGAAGGCAAATGGGAGGTCATTTCATGACTCATAGCATTGATGAAAATGGAGAATGGGTGAATTTGATGAAGCAGAAAAATTCCAGTGCTGATATCTCACCAACGGCAGGACAAATGCCCAGATTGCTTGGGCTTGCTCAGGCATCAAAGATCTACAGAAATGTTAAAGGAATTGATGCCGAAAAATTCAGTGATAATGGTAACGAAGTTGCCTGGGGAACCATTGGCAATGCCAGTACCAGTGAAGGTCATTTCTGGGAAACCGTAAATGCCGCAGGAGTATTGCAGGTACCAATGGTATTAAGTGTCTGGGATGATGAATACGGAATCTCGGTGCATGCCAAATACCAGACAACCAAAGAAAATATATCAGAGGTTCTTAAAGGTTTTCAGAGAGATGAAAATAATAAGGGTTACGAGATCATAGTTGTGGAAGGTTGGGATTACCCCCGACTAATCGACACTTACGAAAAAGCGAGTGAGATTGCCAGAACACAACACTGTCCTGTTTTGATCCATGTGGTAGAACTAACGCAGCCACAGGGACATTCTACCTCGGGCTCACATGAAAGATATAAATCTGAAGAAAGACTGAAATGGGAAAAAGAGCACGATTGTAACCTCAAGTTCCGAAACTGGATCATTGAGAATGATTTTGCAACTTCCGATCAGCTTGAGGAGCTGGAAAAACAAATAAAAAGGGAAATAAGAGAGGCAAAACAGAAAGCCTGGAGTGCTTACTTACAACCAACAATTAAAAAGCAGAAAGAACTAATCCAGCTTCTTGAAAATGCAGCGGCATCAAGTTCTAATTCAAGGTTTATAAATTCAATTAAAAAGGAAGTATCCGGTAACAGAGAGCCATTAAAGAAAGACCTGGTTTCTGCTGCCAGAAGAAGCCTTAGATATTTGATTGGAGAAGAATCTTCTGAAAAGAAAAGCCTTATTAACTGGCTTGAGACTTTTTCAGAACAAACTGATGAGGAGTATGGTTCACGGCTTTATAAGGAAGAAGATATCAGCCTGGAAATTCTTCCAACCTATGATGATCAACCTCATGAAGTTGATGCAAGGATAATTTTAAGAGACAATTTTGACGCAATCTTTAGCCGTCGTCCCGAAACACTAATTTTCGGGGAGGACTCCGGTGAAATTGGTGATGTTAATCAGGGACTGGAAGGCCTTCAGAAAAAACATGGGAAATTCAGGGTTTCCGATACCGGGATCAGGGAGACAACGATCATAGGACAGGGAATTGGAATGGCTATGAGAGGGCTGCGACCTATTGCCGAGATCCAGTACCTTGATTATGTAATGTACGCACTTCAAACCCTTAGCGATGATCTCTCAACATTACATTATCGAACCAAAGGAAAACAAAAGGCTCCATTAATTGTTAGAACAAGAGGTCACAGGCTGGAAGGAATATGGCATAGTGGTTCTCAAATGGGCGGATTACTTAATCTCCTTCGCGGAATGTATATCCTGGTTCCAAGAAACATGACCAAGGCCGCAGGTTTTTATAACGCACTACTAGACCTTGATACACCAGCTATCATTGTTGAATGTCTTAATGGTTACCGTTTAAAGGAAAAGCTTCCAAACAATTTGGGAGAACTCAAAACGCCAATTGGGGTGACGGAAACCGTTCGTAAAGGAAAAGACATCACTCTTGTTTCTTACGGATCCACCTTAAGAATTGTTGAAGATGTAGCCAGGGAACTCCTTGAAGTTGATATTGACGCAGAGGTGATAGATGTTCAGTCATTACTACCTTTCGATTTGAACCATGACATTGTAAAAAGCATCGAGAAGACCAGCAGGCTATTAGTTATTGATGAAGATGTTCCTGGTGGGGCTTCAGCATACATTATGCAAAAGATACTTGAAGAGCAGAATGCCTACAGGTTCCTGGACAGCAAACCTCAAACACTTACTGCAAAGGAACACAGGCCGGCATACGGCACCGATGGAGATTATTTTTCAAAACCTTCACCTGAAGATATTTTTGAAAAAGTATACTCCGTCATGCATGAAACCGATCCTAATAAATATCCGAAATTAAGATAGACCGGAATTTCCAGGACTTATTAAATAAAGAAAAAGCCATGAAAAGTTTCATGGCTTTTTAAATTATAAAAATCTTCAAACCCTAGCAATCTACAAATAACGAATACTGTTTACTGAGTCTAAGGTATCCACTTCTTTTCGAAATTCGGCTTTCTCTTTTCAAGGAAGGCATTTCTTCCTTCTTTAGCCTCATCGGTCATATAAGCCAGTCTGGTTGCTTCGCCGGCAAATACCTGCTGCCCAACCATACCATCATCAGTAAGGTTCATTGCGAATTTCAGCATTTTTATGGAGGTTGGTGATTTAGCCAGGATCTCCTGTGCCCAATCATAGGCCACATCTTCCAGTTCATCATGGGCAATCACAGCATTTACCATTCCCATCTCAAAAGCCTCCTGAGCGGAATAATTTCTTCCTAAAAAGAAAATTTCACGGGCTTTTTTCTGTCCGACCATTTTCGCAAGATAAGCTGAACCGTAACCCGCATCAAAGCTGGTAACATCAGCATCGGTCTGTTTGAAGATAGCATGCTCTTTACTGGCCAAGGTAAGATCACAAACCACATGAAGGCTATGCCCTCCTCCTACAGCCCAGCCAGGAACAACAGCGATTACCGCTTTAGGCATAAAGCGAATCAGCCTTTGAACTTCAAGAATGTTTAATCTGTGATAACCGTCTTCTCCAACATAGCCCTGTTCTCCCCTGGCCTTTTGGTCTCCACCACTACAAAATGCCCATTTTCCATCTTTAGATGAAGGGCCTTCTGCCGATAATAAGACAACACCGATAGAAGTATCTTCATGAGCATCATGAAAAGCATCCAGTAATTCAGAGGTGGTCTTTGGCCTGAAAGCATTTCTGACGTCCGGTCTGTTAAATGCTATCCTCGCCACCCCGTTTGACTTTTTATAGGTAATATCTTCGTATTCCTTTGCTATTTTCCAGTCTATACTTGCCATTAAATATATTTTTAGTAAAATTAAGACTTTTAGGTAAGTTGAGAAAGTAAAAAGCCCGCTTAAGAAAGCAGACTGCGAAGTGGATTCTGAGCATTTTGATTCAGTGTAGCAAGGGCTAAGAAGAGATTGCTTACCGGGTTTTTATTAAAATAAATGTTTTTTAAATTTACTATAAATCTCTTTTTTAAATAAAACCAGTAATTTTATAGTGTAAAAATTGTGCCCTCATGGCAATTTAGCATCATTTTTGATTTAAAACTGTAAAAATTCCGAATGAAACTCTATTCTCTTATTTTTTTCCTTTTAATCGGCTTCAGTGCTACAGCCCAGGAATACTGGGACAGGGAAGATTTTGAAATAGGAAACCGTAGTATAGAAAACTCCTGGAAAGATTATGGTTTTGTCTGGCAGACTGGATCCAGTTTTAATCTGCCTGATGGAAGTTTTTTACATTTAAAGAACGAAGTGCAAAAAAAGCAGATAGATATGCTTGCCATCATCGATAAGACCAATAGAAATAAGATTCAAAGAGAAATTGATCTCGGCTCACCACTTCCGAAATCCAGTAAGGAGAAGAAAATTTTCGAGGTCTCAGGAGAAGTAAGACCTTATGACCGGAATGATGTCTTTAATAACCCCTATTTCGCCAATCCCTTTCTGCATAATTATAATTCCCGTGGCTTTGGTGTTAGGAGGTATACTCCGTACCGGTTTATTTACTGATCTTGATCTGTTAAATGAATTCCGTCTTCTCTGATATCAATTAGACGTTGTTTGTAGAGCGTGCCTACAGCTTTCTTAAAGCTCTTTTTACTCATTTGAAGTCTATCTTTGATATCATCGGGATCAGACTTATCAGAAACATTCATAAAGCCTCCTGCAGATTTCAGTTTGTCCAGTATTTTCTGTGCATTGGGCTCAATACTTCGGTAACCCGGACGTTGTAAAATAACATCTATTTTATTATCATCCCGGATCTTCTTAATATAACCTTTCAAAGAATCCCCAATTTTTAAAGGCTTAAAGACATCATCATGGTAAATCAGTCCCAGATGCAACTGATTGATGATAACATTATAACCCAGTTCAGTCATATTACTCACCAGCAGATTCACTTCTTCAAATGGTTCTACAGTAAGTACTGAATTATCAACAAAGGCATGCACCTTAGATGAAGCTGCCAGTCGCTCTGTTTCAAGGTCCAGGTAACAGAAAACCAGATAATCTTCCCCTGGCTGCATAGGTATTACCTGCTCTTTAAAAGGAACGAAAAGATGTTTTTCAAGCCCCCAGTCAAGGAAAGCTCCAAATTTATTCACCTCAACGCATCGAAGTTTCGCAAACTGATCCAGTTTTATTTTCGGTTCCAGGGTGGTGGCAACCGGCCGCTCTTCATGATCCAGGTAAATAAAGACCTTAATTATATCTCCCTCCTTCCATTCCTGGGGTACATATTTATTAGGAAGCAGGACTTCCTCTCCCTCATCATTTTCAAGATATACACCATGGTCGGTTTCCCTTATCATTTTGAGATCATGAAATTCGCCTAACTGAATCATACTTTACATTTAGCCTACAAAGATACTTTTATTCAATAATAAAAAAATCCGTTTCAGGTTTTATCCCTAAAACGGATTTCCTGCGTTTATATGGATTTTATTTAAAAACAGACTCTTTTTTAAAATGCTTTGTTAAAAGATAATAGATCACAACCCTGTATTTATTCCGGTTTGATTTTCCATATTTCTCAAGTACCTGGTTCAAAGCTTCATTAGCTTTTGATTGATCAGAAATACCCAGTTTCTTATCAATGAAATTCCTTTTTACGGTATCCAGTTCAGATTCGCTGGTAGAAGCAACCGTTTCAGCATCGGCATTATAAATGCTTGGCCCCAGTGATTCTGTGATCTTTCTCAGAAGATCCACATCGGGATCGTTTTCTCCTACTTTCGATTTCAGGTCATCAAGATACTTACCTACTTTTTCATCAAGTTTGCTCATAATGATTTTTTTAATTCGACATTTTCGAATATAAAGATTAAGAGTCTTAAGAAATGTTAGGCTATGCTTAAGATTTCATAAAATTAAAATACTCAAGCAGCACCTCATCATTGATCTTTCTTGGAGTGAAAATTTCGAGAAGTTTAGGTTGGCCCGATTCATCGAAAAAATCTCTCAGATTTTCATGAACCTCTTCCTGGGAGTTAGCCCTGTAATATTCAAAATTATATTGATCACAAATAGGTTTCGCGTTCATATCATGAACGGTCTCAAAATATTTGTCAAAATTTTCAGTGTTCTTATTTCCTGGAAGAATTCTGAAAATCCCTCCCCCTTGATTGTTCAGAACTATAATCCTGAAATTGGAAGGAATATAATTGTTCCATAAAGCATTACTGTCATAGAAAAAACTCAGATCGCCTGTAATCATTAAAACAGGTTCGTCCGAAGTCACCGCCGCTCCCACCGAGGTGGAAACACTCCCATCTATCCCGCTGGTGCCGCGATTACAAAACACTTTTAAACTGGGATGCCACTGGAATAACTGGGCATACCTGATCACTGAGCTGTTTCCAAAATGAACTATTGTATCCTGCGGGACTTTTGGCACTATCTCCAGCATTGCCTTGAGGTCTGAATATGGAATTTGCGTCATATATTCCTCATGCCTGGCCTGTCTTTTTCTCCTTACAGCCTTCCAGAACCCACCATATTCACTTTCTGTTCTTTCTGTAAGCGGAAGGAATTCAGAAAAAAAGGAGTTCACATCGGTCTCAAAGTGTTTGTTCAGGCAAAAGAAAGTATTATAGGCTTTTTTTGAATCTATATGCCAGTGATGCTTTGGATTATTGTTCCTTAAGAAGGATTTTATCTTCTTAGACACTATCATCCCGCCGAAAGTAAGTAAGATATCAGGCTGCAGTTTTTTAAAGAGCTCCTGTCGCCTCTCATCCTTTTCAATAGGGCCAATTATCGTATCTATTCTGGTGAAAAATTCTTCCTGATGAATATTTGAGGTGGTTTCAGTAAAGACAATCACGCTGGGGTCTTCTGCCAGCCTTTCAAGAAATTTTTGTTCTACGGCATTTGGCTGGGCAACTCCAACGATCACCATTTTTCGCTTCGCCCTGTTCCATTCTTCAGCATAATATTGCAGCTGTTTTTTGGAATAATGTCTCTCCTTAAGCTCGGGATAAATTTGAAGCGGCTGTACATCAATATTTTCAACAGTATCATATAAAGGTTCATAAAATGGCACATTAATATGTACAGGTCCCTTCTCTTCTATCGCCTTATTCAGTGCCAGGTTCACTTCGCGCTCATTATGTTTCTGAGCCTCAAACTGTTTCTGTTGAAGTTTGGGATCGCTGGATTCCTTTTCCAGAACCAGTTCTGAATAAAGATTGGCAGAATAAAGTATATGATTCTGAAAGACATTTTTCTGTCTTATGGTCTGCCCGTCTCCAATATCTATTCTTTCTACCGGCCGGTCTGCAGAAATGATCACTAATGGAATATCACTATAAAAAGCCTCGGCAATTGCCGGATAATAGTTGAGTAAGGCTGAACCCGAAGTGCAGACGAGGGCTACAGGCTTCCCCAACTGCTGTGCCATTCCCAATGCAAAAAATGCTGCACAACGCTCATCTACAATACTGTAAGGCGTAATTTCAGTATGATGGGTAAACCCAATGGTCAACGGAGCATTACGGGAACCGGGGGAAATAACAACATGTTTAATATCTTTTGCCGCACACAAGGCCACTACCGAGCGGGCAACGGGAATCTTAGAATACTTCATAGAAGCCCAAAATTACAATTTAAAGGAAATTTCATGGGTAGTTTTTGACCTTATTTAACAAGAACCGCCTTCATGGTCTGGGATTTATTCACGGTTTCCATCCATTCGTCGGCAGCATTAGAATCTTTGGTAATACCTCCACCAATGAATATCCTCGCGTTTCCCTCCTTTAACTTCATACATCGTAGATTAACATACAGCTCGGTCTTCTTGCTAATAGCTGCAAATTGCTGATTCTCCTGGTTACTGGTATTCGAATTCCTTTTAGTCTCAGTTTTCATATTCAGCTCCCCAAGGTATCCGGAATAGAATTCCCTTGATATTTTTTCATTTTCAAGGATAAACTGAAGGGCCTTCTGCTTTGGCAAACCACATACGGCAGGAGTAGGATGAAGTGCCTTGATAAGTTCTCCGAGCTTTTCTGCACTTGCAAGCCTCCCGGTTATATCCGTTCTAATATGAAGTAAATTACCGGCCTTTGCCGTATAAGGTGCAGAGACTTCTACTGAATTTATATCTGTAATAGAATTAAGAGATTCAAGGATATAATCTGTAACAATAAGCTGCTCCTCTACTTCTTTTTTCTCCCATTCAACATTGGTTTCTCCTTTAAAAAGCTGAGTTCCGGCAAGGGCCATACTCTTAAAACGATTTCTCTCTGACTTTAAGAGGGTTTCAGGAGTGGCCCCAAGCCAGCAACCGGTTTCCGGATGAAACCAGATATAAACGAAAGCCTGGGAATATTTGTTTAGCAGTTTTTTGAAGATTCTGATAGGATCCGGATCGTGGACCTGAACCCTTTCTGACCTTGCCAGAACAACCTTTTTGAAATCACCTGCCTTAATATGGTCAATCCCCTTCTGAACCAGATTTTCATGGACCTTCTGATCTTCCTCCATATACTCAAAATCAGTTTCCCAGGAAAGATATTCATAGAGATCACTATCGATCCCATCGGTGGAAATATCCTCAAACTCATAGGTTTCAGAATGATCATCTGGAATAAACCAGGAGGGATTTTCAGGATTGAAAGCTGCAAAAACAAACCCGCTTTCCTTCATATCTTTCACCCTAAAACTTCCTGAATCCTTTTGAAGCATGGCTTTTACCATGTTCTCCCCAGGTTTTCGATAAACCACAAAGGGGCTTTGCTCCTTTAAATGGGATTTCAATTTCTGATAAAAATCGGCAGCTTTGATCATTTCTTTTCTTTTGGAAGAGCAATAGTTGTCAATTTAACAATAGAGATGAGTCGGTCCTCTTCATCAGTAACCCTTATTTCAAAAAGCTGAGTGGTGCGCCCCTTGTGGATAAAGGATGCTCTGGCAAAAACATAACCTTCTTTCACGCTTTTTAGATGATTGGCAGAAATTTCTATTCCGCGAACAAAAAATTCCTTTGTATTAAGAAAAACATAACTGGCCATACTGCCAACACTTTCAGCGAGTGCAACAGTAGCCCCGCCATGGAGTACACCATCCGGCTGATGCACCTTTGGAGAGACCGGCATTTTGGCGATCATATAATCGTCTCCCGCCTCCACAAACTCAATATCAAGAGTTTCCATTAACGTATTTTTGCAGGCCCTCCGTGAAAGCTCAATAATTTCTTCTTTCGTCATCCTATAAAGATTGGTTACTTTGTAAAAATACAAAACAGTAAAGAGATGAGCACCGAGAAAAGTGTTTCGTATCAGATTAAAAACAGCTATTCTGTTCTGAATGAACATACTCCAGGGACAAAAAATGTCTGGATGGTCTTTCATGGTATCGGGTACCTAAGCCGTTACTTTCTGAAATATTTTAAACATCTGGATCCTGAGGAGAATTATATCATTGCTCCTCAGGCTCAATCTAAATATTACCTGAATGGTGAATACAGGCACGTTGGTGCTTCCTGGCTAACCCGGGAAAAGCTCGAGGAAGGAATTGAGAATACATTGAGTTACCTTGACGCCGTATATGAAACCGAAAACCTAAAGGGTGTAAAGAATCTCAATATCCTGGGGTATTCCCAGGGAGTTTCTGTAGCAACCCGCTTTGTTGCAAGACGACAAATTGAATGTGAAAATCTGATCATGCATTCCGGTAAAGTACCTCAGGAATTAAATTCAGATGATTTCAAATTTCTTGATAATACTAATTTCAGCTTTATCTATGGAACTGAAGATGAATATTTAAAATCTGGAATTGTAGAAGTTGAAGAAGAAAGGCTGAAGCAAATCTTTCCGCGAAATCTGGAAATCCTGAGATTTAAAGGTGGACATGAGGTAAATACTGAAATGATCTCAAAATTTGCTTAATTTAATCCATATTTATTTCTGGATGTTGTTGCGAGCCATCCTGGAAAAAGAAGTAATCTCAATTCTTAGATTACTTCGCTCTGCTCGCAATGACTATCCGTACAAATGCTAAAGCCTTTATGAAACAAACCTCCTCTACCAAAACCTCCTTCTTAAAAACACTTGGTCCCGGATTTCTGCTGGCAGGAGCTGCAATTGGGGTTTCCCATCTTGTACAGGCCACCCGCGCCGGGGCCGATTATGGATTCCTTCTTTTGTGGGTTCTTGTGCTCGCCTGTGTAACTAAATATCCATTCCTTGAATTCGGACCCAGGTATGCCGCTGCTACCGGAGATCACTTAATTAGCGGCTATCGAAAAATGGGAAAATTCCCTTACTGGAGCTTTATAATTATAACTATTGGAAGCATGTTTATAATCCAGGCTGCAGTTACCATTGTCACCGCCGGGCTGGCCGAAAGGCTTTTTGGAATGGGCTGGTCGTCATTTACCTGGAGTTTTGTAATTATTGGAATCTGCATAGCTCTTCTATTAATCGGGAAATACCCTGCTCTGGACAGGACCATGAAGCTTATCGTCTCTGTGTTGGGCCTTGCTACTTTAACTGCGGTTATCCTCGCCTTTGGCGATGGACGTCTGGAGAATGCAATTACGATGACCCCTCCGGATGTTTGGAATAAAGCCGGGATCGCTTTTATCATTTCATTTATGGGCTGGATGCCTATTCCTCTGGACGCTTCTGTCTGGCATTCCATCTGGACCAAAGAAAAAGCCATTGGGAATAAAAGAAGAACAACTATTAAGGAAGCATTCGCCGATTTTAATGTGGGTTACCTCGCTGCTGCGTTTATAGGTCTACTTTTCTTTTTTATGGGAGCTCTTATCATGTTTGGCAGTGGAATAAGTTTTTCGGGCAACGGAGTGGAATTTTCCGGTCAGCTTATAGACCTCTATGGTAAAACACTGGGCGACTGGAGTAAACCTATAATTGCTGTTGCAGCTTTTATTGCCATGTTCTCCACTACTCTTGCGGTCACCGATGCTTTTCCCCGTGTGATATCCGAAGTTTTTAACGAAAGAGCTGAAGATAATGATCCAAATTCCAAATGGAAGAATTACCGAATAAGTGTTTTCCTTATCCCATGTCTTTCTTTATTGATCCTCTTCTTTTTTACCGCTTCTTTTACAGTCCTCATAGATTTCGCCACAGCGCTATCGTTTTTATCTGCTCCATTTCTGGGCTGGTTCAACTATAGGCTTGTTACCGGAAAATATATGCCTGCAGAAAACAGGCCTGGAAAACCTTATCGTATCTTTTCTGTTATATGCTTTATTATCCTTATAATATTCAATATCATTTACCTTTCCACATTTTTTTGATCTGTACTTTTACCAAATCACCTTTATGGTTAGAAACAATTAGATAACTTTTAAATAAATTTATTTTCATATCTATATGGAAGAAATTTAAAATATTTGAACTGCTTCCTTTACCTGGGAGTAATTACATAAAATCCGAGAGTTTTTTGTCAACTTAGATTTATGAATGAACCGCTCATGGAGAGCGGTTCTTTTTTAAAACTATTCTTTGATTTAATCATAACCTGTACTTAACACTGAGGTAACATTAGAATCGGTTATTTGCATCGACAAAAAACTTACAGGTAATGAAATTATTAAAATGGCAACTTTTTGTTGCTCTCCTAGCATTAGGGATGTTTAATGCTAACTCACAGGAAATTACAGAAAGTAAATTCGGAAAAGGATTGGTAAATGTAGTAGCTAAGGATAGCTCTTTTAGTCTGAAATTTGCTGCCAGATTCCAGTCTCTTTTCACAAGTAACTGGGATTTTCCAGGTAATGAAAACTTACAAAACGGGGAATCAAATTTTCTAGTCAGAAGAGCCCGTTTAAAGTTCGAAGGTTTCGCTTATTCTCCAAAACTAAGTTATAAGATGGAGCTGGGTCTTTCAAACAGGGATATTTCTGGTGCTTCATACTACACTCATAATGCTCCAAGGTATATTCTGGACGCGGTAATCATGTGGAACTTCTATGATAATTTCGAGTTATGGGTTGGGCAAACAAAATTACCAGGTAACCGTGAACGAATTGTGTCTTCAGGAAATATGCAAACGGTAGATCGTTCCCTGGTAAACAGCATGTTCAATGTAGACCGTGAAATGGGTCTGCAGTTGCACCATGGTTTCGATCTGGGAAATGATTTCCTGGTAAAGGAATCCGTAGCTTTCACTCAGGGTGAAGGTAGAAACGTGACCCGTGGTAATATTGGAGGTCATCATTTTACCGGAAGAGCGGAGATCTACCCTTTTGGAGATTTTGACGCTTACTCTGGAGCCGACCTGGACAGGGAACAAACTCCTAAACTGGCCATTGGAGCTGCATACAGCTATAATGCCGATGCAGTAAAAACAGAATCTGTTTCAGGTTCTTATATGGAAAATGATAACGGATTCTACGAGACCGACATCAATACCTTCTTTCTGGACGCTATGTTCAAGTATAAAGGATTTAACATATTGACCGAATATGCCGATAGAAATGCAGACGCCCCAATTGCAGTAAATGCTGATGGAACTCCAACCGGAGATGTCGTAGAGGTAGGAAATGGATTTAATTTCCAGGCAGGTTACTTATTTAAAAACAATTTTGAGGTAGTTGGAAGATATACCACTATAGACCTGGATGAGAACATCACAGGCGAAGGGGTTCATAACCAGTATACCCTGGGGCTTTCAAAGTATATCGTAGGTCATAAACTAAAAGTCCAGACCGATGTAAGTCTGAATGATTTTTCAGATAATATGAATAATGACCTTATGTACAGATTACAAGTTGATATTCATTTCTAAATAAAAAACAACCATGAAAAAAGTATTATTTATCGCAGTAGTGGCATTTACAATGTTTGCCTGCGGAAACAAAAAAGGACAGGACGGGGATGAATCAGGCACCATCAGTGTTGACGGATCCAGTACTGTATATCCTATCACCGAGGCAGTAGCCGAGGAATTCAGAACCGAAAAACCTAGAGTAAATGTTACTATAGGGGTATCGGGAACAGGAGGAGGATTTCAGAAATTCACCCGTGGAGAGACTGATATCTCTGATGCTTCAAGAGAGATCAAAGACAAAGAGGCTGCTTTAGCTAAAGAGAACAACATAGACTATGTTGAACTTGAAGTAGCATACGATGGTCTTGCAGTAGTGATAAATCCTGAAAATGACTGGGCTAAATCTTTCACTGTAGAAGAATTGAAAAAAATATGGGAGCCTGCTGCTCAGGGAGAGATCATGAAATGGAGTCAGATTAATCCTGAATGGCCAGATGAAGAGATCCATTTATTTGGTCCTGGTGTGGCATCAGGAACTTTTGATTATTTTACCGAAGCCATTGTAGGTGAAGGTGGAGCAAGCAGAGGTGATTTTACCGCCAGTGAAGATGATAATGTATTGGTACAGGGTGTTGCAGGGGATAAATATGGATTAGGTTTCTTTGGCCTGGCATATTATGAAGCAAACTCAGATAAACTGGAACTAGCTGCAGTAGATGGCGGAAACGGACCAGTAGTTCCTTCTGCTGAAACTGTTAACAATGGAACCTATTCTCCATTGTCAAGACCATTGTTTATCTATGTAAGTAGTACCGCTATTCAGGATCCAACCGTTGTGGAATTCGTGAATTTCTATCTGGATGAGGCTGGAGCACTGGCAAAAGATGTTGGTTACTTCCCTCTTACCGACAACGAATATGCTGAGCAGAAGAAAAAGTTTGAAGACTTCGTGGCAAAGTATAAAAAAGAGGATCAGGAGACTAAATAAGGTTGAAACATTTAAAGTAACATCAGATTCTCTAATATGGATGGATCTGATGTTATTTTTAATTACACTCTAAATGCGAAAACTAAAAGAATTAGTAATTGAAAGGGCCTTGCTGATAAGCTCCCTCATTACTATTGCCGTTACCATAGGTATCATTTTAGTTTTGTCTATTGAAGCCATCAACTTTTTTAGTGAAGTTTCTATCATAGATTTCTTTACTGATACAGAATGGACACCTTTATTTACAGACAAACACTTTGGTATTCTGGCGTTATTATCGGGTACCTTGCTTACCTCATTCATAGCGATCGCGTTTGCGGTTCCGGTTGGCCTATCCATAAGTATATATCTTAGCGAATATGCTCCAAAAAGCTTTAGAAGAACTATCAAACCATTATTAGAGCTTCTGGCGGCTGTTCCTACTGTAGTTTATGGTTTTTTTGCTTTAATGGTAGTTACGCCGTTTCTACAATCCATTTTTCCGGAAATTTCAAGTTTTAATTCCCTCTCAGCTGGTATCGTAATGGGAATAATGATAATTCCATATATCTCTTCTTTAAGTGAAGATGCGCTTCACGCCGTACCGGACTCCTTAAGGGAAGCAGCTTACGGAATGGGATCTACCAAACTGCAGAACGCTTTTAAAGTGATGGTTCCGGCAGCTTCGTCAGGAATTGTGGTATCCATAATTCTTGCAATTTCCAGAGCCATTGGAGAGACTATGATCGTTGCCATTGCGGCGGGACAGCAACCAAGATTCACTTTTGATCCAACAGTACCGGTAGAGACCATAACCGCATATATCGTACAGGTTAGTCTTGGAGACGTTCAACATGGGTCCTTGGAATACAAGACCATCTTTGCTGCAGGTATTACCCTGTTCATCTTTACTTTCCTGCTGAATACCTTAAGTTACAGGATACGTAAAAAATTCCAGGAGAAATATGAATAATATTAGAAAAAACAGGATCAAAGACCAGGCCTTCAAATACTGGGGAATCGCCTGCACATTATTGGGTCTGGTATTACTTGCGATCTTTATTGGAAATATTCTCATTGACGGAATAATGAGGATCGACTGGGACTTTATTGTAAACCTTCCATCCAGAAAGGCCGAAAGATCTGGTATCTATACAGCCTTAATGGGAAGTATCTGGGTCCTGTTGTTAACCACCTTAATTGCTCTGCCCGTTGGTATCGCTGCAGCAATCTATCTGGAAGAATATAACAAAAAGAATAAGCTCTCAACCATACTGGAAGTGAACATTTCGAATCTGGCTGGAGTACCCTCAGTTATATACGGGCTCCTGGGGCTGGAGGTATTTGTTAGAATTATGGAAATGGGATCCAGTGTCCTTGCAGGTAGTTTTACCCTGGCGTTATTGATACTCCCAATCGTAATAGTTTCAACCCGTGAGGCCTTAAAGGCTGTACCAAAATCAGTTAGGGATGCATCCTTTGCTATGGGAGCATCAAAATGGCAAACCGTTTACCACCAATTATTACCCGCTTCTTTTGGAGGTATCCTTACCGGAGTGATCCTGGCATTATCAAGGGCCGTGGGTGAAACCGCACCTTTGATCGTAATTGGGGCACTTGCTTATGTGCCTTTCGCCCCTTCATCAGCTATGGATGAGTTCTCTGTATTACCTATACAGATCTTTAACTGGATTACCCGGCCACAACATGGGTTTGTTGAAAATGCAGCAGCAGCAATAATCATATTATTGTTGATTACTTTTGTAATGAATGGTATAGCTGTATATTTTAGAAATAAGTGGCAGAAAAAATTCAAATAACACAAGTGTTATAAAATGATAAAAAAGAAAAAAAAACAGGATAGCATCATTGATAGCAGCCTGAAACGTAAATATAAATTACAGGCCAAGAACGTAAAGGTGTGGTATGGAGATTTTCTTGCCATCAAAGGGGTTAGTATGGATATTAAGCCCAATAAGATCACTGCGTTTATTGGTCCATCTGGTTGTGGTAAGTCAACTTTTTTAAGACTGTTCAACAGAATGAATGATTATGTGGACAGCTTTAGAATGGAAGGAGAGATCAATATTGATGGTGACAATATCTATGATAAAGATATAAACGTAGAATTGCTTCGAAAGCAGGTTGGAATGGTTTTCCAAAAACCGAATCCGTTTCCTAAATCCATTTATGAAAATGTAGCTTACGGCCTGAAAATTCAGGGAATAAAAGATAAGAAATTCTTACAGGAACGGGTTGAAGAATCTCTGAAACAGGTTGGACTTTGGAATGAGGTGGAAGATGATCTGAATAAGTCGGCACTTGCGCTTTCAGGAGGCCAGCAACAGCGACTATGTATAGCACGTACGCTGGCAGTAGAACCTTCAATTATCCTTATGGACGAACCAACTTCTGCCCTGGACCCTATTTCTACTGCGAAGATCGAAGATCTTATCTATCAGCTAAAGGAGAAGTATACTATTGTAATTGTAACGCATAACATGCAACAGGCAAGTAGGATAAGTGACAGCACAGCCTTTTTCTATATGGGTGACCTTATAGAGTATGATAAAACCAATAAGCTCTTCACAAACCCGGAAAAAGAACAAACCGAGAATTATATAACCGGCCGTTTCGGATAAAATACAACATATGATAAATTTAGACGAACATAGAGAGTTGCTTAAACAGCATGGAATGGAAATGTTCAATCTCTGTAGAAAGCAATTAAAGAAATCCAGAGAGGCATTTTTAAATCATGATAATGATCTTGCTGAAGATGTACTGCATTCAGAAAACAGGGTAAATAGCCTTGATCTTAGAATTGATAGGGATTGCGAGCGATTCATCGCCCTTCACAACCCCGTTGCTGTAGATCTCAGATTTGTACTTGCCCTTAGAAAGATCAATTTCGATCTTGAGAGAGTGGGCGATCATGCTTATGGAATCTCCAAATATATAGTTGAAGTAGACACTCCGGTAGACAAGAAATTACTTGAAAAATTAAGGTTTGAAGAGATGTATGAGGCTGGGCTCTCAATGCTGGATGATATACAGATAGCTTTTAGAGATGAAGATGCCAATAAAGCAAGGAAGGTTTTTAAAAAAGATAAACTTTTGAACAAGATCAACCTGAGTGCATTTGGAGTGATCTCAAAAGAAGTAAAAAAAGATCCTTCACTTATAGAACAGTACCTGCTTCTTTTTTCGGTTATTAAGAAAATTGAGCGTGTAGGTGATCTGATAACGAATATTGCTGAAGAGATCATCTTTTATATGGAAGCCGAGGTTCTTAAGCACAGTAAGAAAAAAGGCCCTAAGAAATAGTAATTTATTTTTATTGATCCATAAGAAAAACCCTCGCGAATTGCGAGGGTTTTTCTTTGCATATAGGTTCACCTTTTGTTGATGCTTAGCTTATGGTTAAGACAAGCGAGAACATAAGGTTTAGCAAAAGAAGAGCATAAAAAAAGCACGACCTTCTCAGGTCGTGCTTTCAGTTCTATGTATTTAGTGAAGATCCCTTGTTTTGCCCGGGATAAGCGATTCACTCATTTTGTTTACCAAAATGGTTCTCTGCTTACTTCACTTCTTCAAAATCTACATCTTCTACGTCGTCTCCACTTTTGGTGTCTCCACCTTCAGATCCATCCTGGGCTCCGGTTGCACCTTGTTGTGGTCCTCCGGCTTGTCCGCCCTGAGCTTCTGCCTGTGCCTTGTACATTTCTTCTGAAGCTGTTTTCCATGCTTCATTGATCTTGTCAAGGGCCGGCTGAATAGTTTCAACTTCTTTAGTTTCGTAAGCTTTCTTAAGCTCTTCCAGGGCTTCCTCGATTGGCTTCTTCTTATCGTCAGATAATTTATCACCAAATTCTTTCAACTGCTTTTCAGTCTGGAAGATCATTGCATCAGCTTCATTCAGCTTATCAACTTTCTCCTTAGCTTTCTTATCGGTTTCAGCATTCGCTTCAGCCTCTTTCTTCATTTTTTCGATTTCCTCTTCTGTCAATCCTGAAGAAGCTTCAATACGAATATCCTGAGACTTACCAGTTGCTTTATCTGTAGCACTTACTTTAATGATACCGTTGGCATCAATATCGAAAGTCACTTCAATTTGAGGTGTTCCTCTTGGCGCTGGTGGTATTCCGTCTAAGTGGAATCTACCAATTGTCTTGTTATCTGCGGCCATTGGACGCTCACCCTGAAGTACGTGGATCTCAACTGATGGCTGATTGTCTGCTGCAGTAGAGAAAGTTTGTGACTTCTTGGTTGGGATCGTAGTATTCGCCTCAATAAGTTTAGTGTTCACTCCTCCCATAGTTTCAATACCTAAAGATAGCGGAGTAACATCAAGAAGCAATACATCTTTTACGTCTCCGGTAAGTACACCACCCTGGATAGCTGCACCAATTGCAACAACCTCATCCGGGTTTACACCTTTTGAAGGCTTCTTACCAAAGAATGCTTCTACTTCTTCCTGGATCTTAGGGATACGGGTTGATCCACCCACAAGAATTACCTCGTCGATATCACTTTTACTTAGACCTGCATCACTAAGTGCTTTTTGAACCGGATCCATAGATCTTTTTACAAGTTCATGGGCCAGTTGTTCAAATTTTGAACGTGTAATAGTTTCTACAAGGTGTTTTGGTCCGCTTGCAGTAGCAGTTACATAAGGAAGATTGATCTCTGTTTGAGTAGAAGAAGATAATTCGATCTTCGCTTTCTCGGCAGCTTCTTTTAAACGCTGAAGTGCCATAGGATCTTCTCTAAGATCGATATCTTCAGCTTTTTTAAAGTTATCTGCAAGATAATCTATCAGTACTTCATCAAAGTCATCACCACCAAGGTGAGTATCCCCATTAGTAGAAAGTACTTCAAATACCCCATCACCTAATTCAAGGATAGAGATATCAAATGTACCACCACCAAGGTCATATACAGCGATCTTCTGATCTTGTGATTTCTTATCCAGACCGTAAGCCAGTGCCGCAGCTGTAGGCTCGTTGATGATCCTTCTTACTTTAAGACCAGCGATCTCACCAGCTTCTTTGGTTGCATGACGCTGAGAGTCATTAAAATATGCAGGTACGGTAATCACCGCTTCGGTTACATCCTGTCCAAGATAATCTTCAGCAGTTTTCTTCATTTTTTGAAGTACCATTGCTGAAAGTTCCTGAGGAGTATATAAACGACCGTCCACATCTACACGTGCGGTATCGTTATCACCTTTCTTTACGGTATAAGGAACCCTTTTTGCTTCTCTTTCAGATTCAGAATACTTATTTCCCATAAAACGTTTTATGGAAGAAATGGTTTTCTGTGGGTTAGTTACTGCCTGACGTTTTGCAGGGTCACCAACCTTTATTTCGCCACCTTCCACAAATGCAATAACAGAAGGCGTAGTTCTTTTTCCTTCGGCATTAGGTATCACTGTAGGCTCGTTACCTTCCATTACGGCAACGCAGGAGTTGGTGGTACCCAAGTCAATTCCAATTACTTTACTCATAACTATATAACTTGTTTTTTACGTTAGTTTTTCAATTACAGTCACTAGAAGTCAATCATTATGCCAGCGCAAATCTTATGACAGGTTGTCACATTTTTTGAAAGCACGTGTCACCGGGCCTGATTCAGCCGTTTTGACTTTTATAAATATTATTTTTTCAATATTTCATGGACAGCATTAACAATTCCTTATTTTTGTGAGCAAATTTGTACTCTGAATGCGAAAAAGAGAATGCATTAGCGTTTTTGACATGCTCAAGGTGGGTGTTGGACCTTCAAGTTCCCATACCTTAGGACCATGGCGTGCAGCCCAAAGGTGGATTACCGAACTCAAACAAAAAGAAAGGTTCTCTGAGCTTGAAAAAATACATGTAGATCTGTATGGCTCCTTAAGCCTTACCGGAAAAGGTCATGCAACAGATATTGCAATCCTTCTTGGGTTGCTTGGACATGATCCCGTCACCATGGATATTTCAATTATTGATTCTGAAATTGAAAGGATCAGGGAATCAGGCAAGCTATTCCTGAACGGTGAAAAGGAACTAAATTTTAATATCAGCGAAGACATTAAATTCAATCGGAAATTTTTAGAATTCCACCCAAACGGAATCACATTCAGGGCTACCTTAAATAATGGCAAAAAGACCTCTTCTTCATTTTATTCCATAGGAGGTGGATTTGTGGTCAAAAAAGAACGGAAGAATGCCAGTAAGAAAATGAAGAGTTTTCAGGAATTCCCCTTTCCAATTGAGAAAGCTACTGACCTGGTGCAGTACTGTAAAGCAGAAAATAAAAGGATCTCTGATATAGTTCTTGAAAATGAACGTTCTCTCCGCAGTGATGAGGAAATTGATGCAGGCCTGAAACAGATATGGAAAGTGATGCTGGAATCCATGTACACCGGCTGCCATACCGATGGTACACTTCCTGGCGGACTCAATGTAAAACGCAGGGCTTTCGAAATGCAAGAACGCCTTATAGGTGAAGAGAAATATGAATCTTCTGAAGAGTGGATCGCCGCCATTAGAAACACTGAGGTCAGGTTCCGCCAAATACTGAAATGGGTAAGTTGTTTTGCCCTTAGTGTGAATGAGGTGAATGCTTCCCTGGGAAGGGTGGTAACGGCTCCAACCAATGGAAGTGCCGGGACTGTTCCTGCAGTGCTTATGTACTATATGGTAATCGAAAATCATAAGGCCGGTTTTGAGGAAATAAAAAGGTTCATGCTGGTTGCGGGAGAAATCGGTAGTCTTTTCAAAAAAGGAGCTACCATCTCGGCAGCAATGGGTGGCTGTCAGGCTGAAATTGGAGTTTCTTCAGCAATGGCAGCAGGTGGACTTACTGAACTCCTGGGAGGCACCCCGGAACAG
Organism: Christiangramia crocea; assembly: GCF_022410465.1. GTDB lineage: Bacteria > Bacteroidota > Bacteroidia > Flavobacteriales > Flavobacteriaceae > Christiangramia > Christiangramia crocea. Next base: position 26,118 of record NZ_JAJSON010000023.1, read on the forward strand.
GTCCTTATGGCCAGTGAGATCGCAATGGAACATCACCTGGGTCTTACTTGTGACCCTATAGGAGGATTGGTCCAGGTTCCCTGTATTGAAAGAAATGCAATGGGCGCCATTAAAGCGATAAATGCTGCTGAGATCGCCATGGAAAGTGATGCCAGCCGTGCAAAAGTTCCACTGGATAAAGTTATCGAGACCATGTGGGAAACGGCTAAGGATATGAGTACAAAATATAAAGAAACATCTGAAGGCGGACTGGCCGTTAAAGTGAACCTTAGCGATTGCTAATATTTAATTTTAAAATTGAATGATCTGTCAGTATACGGGAATTGGGCAAAAGTGAAAAACCTGTTGAGGAATTTCACTTTGATGATCGCATGCTACTTTATTTTTTTCATTGCCCTTCGTGTTATAGACGTTTTTGTATTCAATTTTGATTTCAATAAATATGAGCAGATCGAATTATTCGAAACCCTTAAAGATCATCCCTGGAAATTTGTATTTCTTGCCGTGATCGCTGCTCCCCTAATTGAGGAAAGTATCTTCAGGAGCCTTCTTAAGCCATCCCCTTTCAGTCTTAAACTTTTTCTCTGTGCCATAATATATATGACAGGTGTTTTCATGATTCCTGAACAGGGACACTGGATATTACGCTACTCCTTATTATTTGGCACCATACTTCTTTTTTATTACGCAATGGGTAAACTTATCCCCTCAGAATTTTACAAAATAATATGCGCTTGGTTGCATAAATATTACCTCTTTATCTGGATTATGGGAGCTATTATTTTCGGTTTTGTTCATATATTCAATTATGTTGATAGCTTTAAAATAGACCTGGTGTTATTAATGATGATCTTTCCCCGTATCATCGCCGGATTCTTCTTTGGAAAAATAAAACTAGAGAACAAAGGCATGATCTGGCCAATACTAATGCATAGCATGAATAATTCCATAGTCCTTTTCTTTCTGTTACCCTATACCCTATCGCAGTATTAACAAAGCCTTAAAATGGTATTGCTTCATGATTTTGTAACTTCTGCATCCTAAAAAAAATTGCAGAATTATGAAAGCAGCATTGATTGAAGAAAAAGGCGGGGATTTTATCGTTAAGGATATCGATAAACCCACTCCCAATGAAAATGAAGTATTAATTAAGGTAGAAGCCTGTGGAATTTGCCATAGCGACAATTTTGTAAAGGCAGGGGCTTTCCCGGGGATCGAATATCCCAGGGTCCCTGGTCATGAGGTGGTAGGTATTATTGAGGAAACAGGAAAATCGGTGAATAACTGGAAAATAGGTCAGCGTGTTGGTGTTGGCTGGCACGGCGGGCACTGTTTTGAATGTGAATCCTGCCGGCGTGGTGATTTCATCAATTGTCAAAACGGAAAAATTAGCGGAATCTCTTATGATGGTGGTTATGCCGAATATATGACAGCTCCCAAGGAGGCGGTTGCCAATGTCCCCGAAGAACTATCCTCTGTTGATGCGGCTCCCCTACTCTGTGCTGGGATCACTGTATATAATGCGTTGAGAAATTCCGGAATAAGAGCAGGTGATCTGGTAGCCGTTCAGGGAATTGGAGGTCTCGGTCATCTTGCCATTCAGTATGCCTCAAAAATGGGAATGCGTACCGTGGCAATCTCAACCAGTGACAGTAAAAAAGAGCTCGCTAAAGAACTTGGAGCTCACCATTTCATAAATACCGAAAAGCAGGACGCTTCAGAAGAACTGCAGAAACTGGGCGGCGCAAAGCTTATTCTTGCCACTGCTCCTCACAGTGATGCCATATCTTCTGTTGTAGACGGACTGGGGATAGATGGAAAACTACTGATGGTAGCTGCCACCGGAGAACCTATAGAAGTCTCTCCAATGCAGTTATTAATGGGAAGAAAATCGGCTGCGGGCTGGCCAAGCGGTACGGCGATGGATTCTGAAGACACCCTGAACTTTAGTGCCATGACGGGTACAAAACCAATGATAGAGGAATATCCCCTGGAGAAGGTGAATGAAGCTTTTGAAAGAATGATGAACAATAAGGCCAGATTTAGAGTTGTATTAAAACCTTAAGTTGCCATACTAACCTTTACAGCCGGAATATCAGCTTTGATTTCCGGCTTTTCTTATAATTGAGACTAGTCACAATCCTGTGTGGTCCTGGTATCTATAAGATACACGATCTTCCACTTACCATTGAACTGAACAAGCTGAAAACTGTTTACACCGCAATGACTGAAAGCACCATTATAATAAAATGAATAAGGAGTCGTAACCGTTGCCAGTGGTCCATTTTCCTCTACTCTGAATTCATGTAGTTTTTCTTCGAATGTAGCATCCGCTGGAATTGAAGCTATTCCTTTCAGGAATTTTGAATAATCACCGGTGATGAGTTTGGTACTGCCTTCGGCATCAATAGAAACCGATTCTAATCTCGCTCCTTCGTGTGCAAAGGTCTTGAGTTCAGTCGTATCCTGGGCATGAAAAGCTTCAAAAAAATCGTCCACTAATTCCCTGGGGGTTTGCCTTTGGGCAAAAGCTGACATATTCACAAAAATCAGGGCCAGAAATATTATTTTTTTCATTGAAAGCTAGTTTTGAATGTGGCTCACGAATTTACTACTTTTACTCAAATTTAAATAGAAGCCAATGTCTGTTGCTAAAAAAGAATACAAGCGTATCACTACCAAATCTTTAGTAGATATGAAAGCTAATGGTGAAAAGATCGCCATGCTGACTGCCTATGATTTCTCTATGGCTAAAATAGTTGATGGCGCCGGAATAGATGTGATTCTGGTGGGTGATTCTGCAAGCAACGTTATGGCTGGTCATGAAACGACCCTGCCTATCACTCTGGACCAAATGATCTATCACGCAACCAGCGTAGTTAGAGCTATTAACAGGTCTCTGGTGGTGGTAGATCTGCCCTTCGGAAGTTACCAGAGCGACCCAAAGGAAGCCCTTAGGTCAGCAATTAGAATAATGAAGGAAAGCGGCGCCCATGCCGTAAAACTTGAAGGTGGTAAGGAAGTGAAAGAGTCTATCAAAAGAATTCTACATGCGGGTATCCCTGTAATGGGACACCTGGGACTTACCCCGCAATCAATATATAAATTTGGAACTTATACCGTAAGGGCCCGTGAAGAGCATGAAGCTGAAAAGCTGAAAAGCGATGCAAAAATGCTTGAAAAAATGGGGTGTTTTGCCGTGGTTCTTGAGAAAGTTCCTGCACAATTAGCTAAAGAAGTAGCCGAAAGCATCAGTATTCCGGTAATTGGAATCGGTGCAGGAAAAGATGTAGACGGTCAGGTACTGGTAATACATGATATGCTGGGAATGACACATGAATTCAATCCACGGTTCCTGAGACGTTATGCTGATCTTCATGCCGAAATGACCCAGGCTTTTGAGAACTACAGGGACGATGTAAAGAACAAGGACTTCCCATCAGATGAAGAACAATATTAATGGAATGTTGACTGGTTAACATCTCCTTATTTCTACCGAAACTCTACTAAAAAATTTCCGAAAAATTGGCTTCAGAAAAACTACATTCCAATAAAGAAAACCTGGAAGTTCTTTACGAAGACAATCACATCATTATAGTCAATAAAAGACCAGGTGATATCGTGCAGGGAGATAAAACCGGCGATAAGCCCTTAAGCGAGGTAGTGAAATCTTTCCTTAAGGAAAAATATAACAAACCTGGAAATGTTTATCTGGGGGTGGTTCACCGTCTGGATAGACCTACCAGCGGAATCGTTCTCTTTTCCAAAACTTCAAAGGCACTTCCCAGACTGAATAAACTCTTTCAGAATAAAGATGCGCAGAAGACTTACTGGGCAGTGGTTAAGCAAAGACCTCCAAAAGATAGTGACAAATTAATACATTTTCTTAAACGAAATCCCAAGCAGAATAAATCTTACGCTAATATTAAGGAGGTTCCTGAGAGTAAAAAGGCTATCCTTGAATACCGCCTTAAAAAGGAATTGGATAATTATTATTTGCTGGAAGTAGATCTTCAAACAGGAAGACATCACCAGATAAGAAGCCAGCTTTCGGCTATAGGATGTCCTATAAAAGGAGATCTGAAATATGGTTTTGATCGAAGCAACAAAGATGCAAGTATCCACCTGCATGCCCGGGAACTCAAATTTGAACATCCGGTGAAGAAAGTGCCTGTTCATATAGTAGCACCATCTCCTAAAGACGCTATATGGAACTCGTGTCTGGACTAGGCTGTCTTCTCATGCTTCTGCTTATTTCAACAAAAATTGCACAAATAATCAGCAGGCCTCCTATCACTGTCTCTAAGGCAGGATACTCCCCTAAAAATAACATTCCTATTAATATTCCATAAACCGGCTGTGCACTACTGATTATACTTGCTGTAGTCACAGAAAAATTTCTGAAACTCATCAGTAACAGGGTATGTCCCAGACTGGTTGTGATGAAGGCCAGAACGAAAATAGGCACTAACTGGGAAACCACTTTAGAAAGATCAAAAATGAAAAGGACCGGAAGCAGCAAACAGCTTATTATAACCATCTGGTACATCATAAGTACAGATCCGTTATATTTTTCTATCTCCTGTTTCATCAAAATATTCCGTAAGGAATAAAAAAATGCGGAGGTTACACCAAGGGCTACCGCCAGGGTCTGATCATTTTTCAAACTGAATTCGGGCACCAGGAAATATATTCCGAAAAGCACTAAAACCGCCAGTGCCAGATGCATCTTACTAAAACCTGTTTTTAAAAGCAAAGGCTCCAGAAAAGTAGTGATAACAGGGTAAGTATAAATGCTCAACATCCCGATGGCAACACTTGATAGTTTTAAAGAATAAAAATAGGTGATCCAGTGTATACCCATTAAGCTTCCTCCCAATATCACCTTTAATAAATCCCTTCTGTTGGCAATGCTAATTTTGAATGCTTTGTAGCGACAAAACAAATAAAGCACTACACCGGCCATTAAAGCCCTGAACAGAATTATTACAAAAGGATCCAGCGTGATATACCGGCCTAATGCACCAGAAGTACTAATTAGTAGTACAGCCAGGTTAAGCTCCAGAATATTCTTAAAATGCTGGTTTAGATGGGGCAAAATATATGCTTATCTTGAGTATTCCTGATTCTTTTCTTTGATCACCTCCTTTACAGGCCGGTTCTCGATCTTACTTTCCAGCCAGGAAATAATGTCCAAATATAAGAATGCTCTTTTTTCAAATGGATGATCTTCGAATTTTTTAAGCTTGGAATGTAATTTCCTGAACTCATCTTTAATATTCAAAGGAGAAACATCTGGCAGATTTCTCAGGAACCTTATCATTTCCTTCTGTACTTCATGCAGATCGTTCATCCTGATCAGGAATTTATAGGTAGATTTTATCAGACTATCCAGGTGGTAATCAAGTCCTGCTTCATAATGGGCTACAAGGTTAAGTATCCTGGCAAAACACATAAGATCTTCCCGCATTTCCAGTGACTTGTTGGTAATGATCTTATTAAGGAACTCGATACACTTTTTATTATTTCCATCACCAAAATAAAGACAGGCGATCTTATAATAGAACACCATAATATGATGTTCATCCAGTCTTCCCCTGAATTTGCTTATCTTCTGATTGATCTTTTCTACCAGTTCATCAGAATCACCAAACTCACCTTTCATGAATTTTAAATTCAGTTTATTGGAATACACATAGAGAAATGAAAGGGCGGCAATATTATCATCATGCGGGATCTTGGCATCACGCAGGGAATCTTCCAGATGCTTCAGGGTTGCCTCAAACAATTCAGTGTGATTCAGATAAAACAATGACTCCAACAGGTAATGACTGCCCTTCAAATAGGAAACAGGATGAATTGGGATCAAATGATCATATTCCTTGAACAGATCGTTCCATTTTGTGGAATAACGATAACAACCCAGGAAATCCTGGATTAGGAAACTATACCATAAATGAGCCTTATAAAGCCATAGCTTCTCACGGAAACCAAGATCCCGGAAATTATATTCAGGTAATTTTTTTTGAAAATAGTCTTTAATCTCCTTTGCTTCCTCTTCCGTCCGGCTATAACCCATTTTTAGAAAAATAGAATAAAGTTCCAGGGAAAGATTAGATAACTGTCCTGAAATAAGATTCAGTTTGTTCAGCTCCTCGGTTTGCCGGATAAGTGTTTCAGCCCTGTTCTTGATACTTCGTGTGATATATTGTGACTCGATTATCTTTTCCAGTTCCAGGATCTCATATGCCACATTTTTCTCTTCATATGTTAGCGCTAGAGATTTTACCTTGTCAAGTATTTTCAGACTTTGTTTATACAACCCCTTGTGATAAAGGATATAGGCAAAATCAAGCTGCTCCCTTATTTGTACAGGAATATCCTGATGAGCAGGATTCAAACGAAGCGAGATAAGTAACTGTTTATAAAGGTGAGCCTTTACATTGGAAAGCTGTTGCTTGCTTACTTTCGTATTCTTTAAAATTTCATCCTCGTTATACTTCTTTTGTTTTGAGATGACCTTATAAAGATTCAAAAATTTACTATCGGTATTCACCCCTATTCTTCCCACATAAAGGGAGAATTGTCTTTTTTCTGAAGCAGATAAAGATTTAATTAAAGAAAAAAGATTTTCGGTTAAGTCATTGGTCATTGTAATACATTTATTTGTAAAACCCTGTCTTACAAGGCTTTTCTGCTATTATTTTATACTTCAAATATCGTAACACTATGCCTGAACTCCTAACTGATGCATATGTTTTCCAATACTTTAGTTAAAGATAAAGCAAAAAAAATCTCATATGAGCACAGAAAAAGTAGAAATTTTTGACACTACCTTGCGCGATGGAGAACAAGTCCCGGGCTGTAAACTTAATACTCAACAAAAATTAAAGATTGCTGCGAGACTTGATGAACTGGGAGTAGATGTGATTGAAGCCGGTTTTCCGGTATCCAGTCCTGGAGATTTTTCTTCTGTAACTGAGATCTCTAAAATTGTTAAAAACGCTGCTGTTTGCGGACTTACGCGGGCGGTTAAAAACGATATTGAAGTTGCCGCAAGAGCATTGAAATATGCCCGGAAACCAAGAATCCATACCGGTATAGGGACTTCAGATTCTCACATAAAATACAAGTTCAAAGCTAGCCGTGAGGAGATCATAGAAAGAGCGGCAATTGCGGTTGAACATGCAAGACGTTATGTAGATGACGTTGAGTTCTATGCAGAGGATGCAGGTCGTACCAGTAATGAATTCCTTGCCAGGGTATGCAGTGAAGCTGTTAAAGCCGGCGCTACGGTATTGAATATTCCGGACACTACCGGATATTGCCTTCCTGAAGATTATGGTAGAAAGATAAAATACCTTAAAGATCATGTGGAAGGGATTGAAAATGTAATTATTTCATGCCACTGTCACAATGACCTTGGTCTTGCTACTGCCAATGCAATTGCAGGGGTTATGAATGGAGCCCGCCAGATAGAATGTACCATCAATGGTATAGGAGAGCGTGCAGGAAATACCGCTTTGGAAGAAGTGGTAATGATACTACGTCAGCACCCGACTCTTAACCTTAATACTGATATCAATCCAAAGCTATTGTTCGATACAAGTAAGATGGTTTCCCGTGAAATGGGAATGTTGGTGCAACCAAACAAAGCCATTGTTGGAGCCAATGCTTTTGCGCATAGCTCAGGTATACATCAGGATGGTGTTATCAAGAACCGCGAGACCTATGAGATCATAGATCCTGCCGATGTTGGTGTAACCGAATCTGCAATTGTGCTTACTGCAAGAAGTGGCAGGGCTGCCCTTGCTTTCAAGGCTAAAAAGATGGGGTACAATTTAACAAAACTTGAATTGGATGTTGTATACGCCGAATTCCTGAATTTTGCTGATGCTAAAAAGGAAGTGGCCGATGCAGATATACATACCATAATGGAGATCTATAGAAAGAGCTCCAGAGCAATTGCTTAAACTTTTATGAAGAAAAAGACATTATTTGATAAAATATGGGATTCCCATGTGGTGGAAAGTATCCCAAACGGACCTGACATTTTATATATCGATAAACATCTTATACATGAAGTGACAAGTCCGCAGGCTTTTAATGAATTAAAAGAACGGGATATTCCTGTTTTCAGGCCGGAGCAGATCGTAGCCACGGCCGATCACAATACACCGACAGAGAACCAGCATCTGCCGGTACAGGACCTTCTTTCAAGAAAACAACTGAAACAGCTTTCCCAGAACTGCGAAGAGAACAATATCACACTTTATGGCCTGGGACATCCTTATAATGGCATTGTACATGTGATGGCACCGGAATTAGGTATCACCCAACCGGGAATGACCATTGTTTGCGGGGACAGTCACACCTCTACCCATGGTGCATTTGGTACCATCGCTTTTGGGATTGGCACCAGCCAGGTTTCACAGGTGTTTGCCAGTCAGTGCCTATTAGTAGAGAAACCTAAAAGACTAAGGGTTAACGTTAATGGGAAACTGAAAAAAGGAGTGCTTCCTAAAGACGTTATATTATATATCATCAGTAAACTGGGAACCAATTCGGGTACCGGATATTTTTGTGAATATGCCGGAAATGTATTCGAAGAAATGTCAATGGAAGGCCGGATGACCGTCTGTAATATGAGTATTGAAATGGGTGCCCGAGGTGGATTGATCGCTCCTGATGAAACTACTTTTGAGTATGTAAAAGGCCGTGAGTTTGCTCCTAAAGGACTTGAATTTGAGAATCAGCTGGAATACTGGAAGACCTTAAAAAGTGATGAAGGTGCAGAATTCGATAAGGAATATTCCTTCGAGGCTGAGGATATTGAGCCAATGATCACCTACGGAACGAATCCGGGAATGGGGATCAAACTTACTGGTTCCATCCCAACTGAAGGTAATAAGAGTGATGCGAAGGCCCTGGCCTATATGGACTTCAAACCAGGGGAAACACTCCTCGAAAAGCCTATCAACTATATCTTTATTGGAAGTTGTACAAATTCGAGGATCGAAGATTTCAGGGTTGCGGCTTCCTATATTAAAGGAAAACAAAAAGCAGAGAATGTGAATGCCCTTATTGTACCGGGCTCACGTCAGGTAGCGGCTCAGATCAAAGAAGAAGGCCTTGATAAGGTATTTGAAGAGGCTGGTTTTAAACTTCGGCAACCGGGTTGTTCAGCCTGTCTTGCGATGAATGACGATAAGATCCCGGAGGGTGAATATTGTGTTTCAACCAGCAATCGGAACTTTGAAGGAAGACAGGGACAGGGATCAAGAACGATTCTTGCCAGTCCACTTACAGCAGCAGCCACAGCTGTGGCAGGAAAGATCACCGACTTTACTAAAAGCCTGAACTAAAATGGAGAAATTCATAACACTTATAGATACTGCCGTACCACTGGATGCTGAAAATGTGGATACCGATCAGATCATCCCAGCCCGCTTTCTAAAAGCGACAGATAAAGCCGGTTTTGGTGAGAATCTTTTCAGGGACTGGAGGTTTAATAAAGATGGTAGCCCAAACGAAGAATTTATACTGAACGATTCCAATTATAAGGGATCCATCCTTGTGGCAGGTAATAATTTTGGATGCGGTTCAAGCCGTGAACATGCTGCCTGGGCAATAAAAGCTTATGGTTTTAAAGCAGTTGTTTCCAGTTATTTTGCTGATATTTTCAAAGGGAATGCACTTAACAACGGTGTCCTGCCTGTGCAGGTAAGCCCCGATTTTCTGCAGGACCTATTTACCGCTATAAACAATGATCCTTCACAGGAAATAAAGATCGATCTGGAAAAACAGGAGATAGGAATTTCAGGAACGAACCTGAAAGAAGGTTTTGATATAGATCCGTATAAAAAAACATGTCTGATAAACGGCTATGACGATATAGATTTTCTGGTTAGCAAACTGGATTCTATAAAGAAATTCGAAAAGAAAAGTGATTCAAAGAAGCACACGGCTGCTCAGATGTAATACAAATTAGATAGTCATGAAATTAAATATAGCAGTACTTCCCGGAGACGGGATTGGTCCCGAAATCACACAGCAGTCAGTAAAAGTGCTGAAGGCAGTTGCAGACCGATTTGAACACGAGTTCCATTTTGAAGAGGCCGCCGTAGGTGCGGCAGCAATTGATTTTTGGGGAAATCCGTTGCCGGACGCTACACTGGAACTATGTAAAAATTCTGACGCTGTGCTGTTTGGGGCAATTGGTGATCCTAAATATGACAATGACCCTTCGGCTAAGGTAAGACCTGAACAGGGATTGCTGAAATTAAGAAAGGAACTTGGTCTTTTTGCCAATATAAGACCTGTAAAGGCTTATGATAAACTGGTAGACCGTTCCCCTTTGAAAGCAGAGAATATCTCGGGAGCCGATATGGTTATTTACAGAGAGCTTACCGGAGGAATATACTTTGGTGAAAAAAGCACCAGTGAAGATGGGAAAACAGCCTCCGATCTTTGTTCCTATTCCGTGGAAGAAATTGAAAGGATTGCCCATTTGGCTTTTAAAGCAGCTCAATCCCGAAATAAGAAATTAACGCTTGTAGATAAGGCCAATGTTCTGGAAACTTCCAGGTTATGGCGCAAGACAGTAACAGAGCTGGGCAAGCAGTATGACGATGTGCAACTGGATTTTCTTTTTGTAGATAATGCAGCCATGCAGATGATTTTAAACCCAAAACAGTTCGACGTGATCCTAACTGAAAACATGTTCGGGGATATTTTATCTGATGAAGCAAGTGTGATCGGCGGTAGTATCGGGTTGCTGGAATCGGCTTCGGTAGGAGAAAAAAGTGCTCTTTTTGAACCAATTCATGGCTCCTATCCGCAAGCGACCGGAAAGGGAATTGCAAATCCCGTAGCTTCCATTCTTTCAGCAGCCATGCTTCTGGACCATTTCGGACTTGAAAAAGAAGCTGCTGTGGTTAGAAAAGCTGTAGAAGTGAGCATTCAATTTAATGTATGTACCCCAGATATCAATACAGACAATCATTATACCACTGAAAAGGTTGGAGACTTCCTTGAAAGCGTGATCAGTGATACTGAAAACCATATTATAAATAATGACAACTTAAATTTTGGCCAAATGACCATTATTTAATTTTTTCTTCATTTAAGTTTGGGACCTCCTGGAATTTATTTTTCAGGAGGTTTTTTTGTCCCTGATAAGAATGAAGACCAATAGCTTTCTAAAGACTGATCTTATTTTTTCAGTTTGCTCCTTATCTCGTCTAAAGCCAGGTTGTCCTTACTTCCAAGGTGTGTATGCTTTTTAGATCCGGAAGGCTTATAAGTATTGTTCTGTACCTGCTCCCCTATTTCCTTATACGCGTCCCTGAATGAATTTCCCTGCATTACAAGATCATTAATGCTGTCTACCGTAAACAGATATTTATATTTTTCATCATTAAGGTCTACATCCTTGACCTTTATGACCGAAATGGAGTGAATAAAAATATCCAGGATCTCCTTCATATTTTCCACCGCGTAGATACTGTTCTCTTTAATTAGCTGAAAATCTCTGTGGTATCCACTTGGAAGGTTATTGGTGATAAGGATCATCTCATTTGCGATGGCCTGAAGTTTATTGCACTTGCCCCTGATAAGTTCAAAAACATCAGGATTCTTCTTATGAGGCATAATGCTGGAACCTGTGGTAAGTTCATCAGGGAAAGTAATGAAATCAAAATTCTGGCTCATATACAGGCAAACGTCCATGGCAAATCTTGAAAGTGTATTAGCCAGGGAAGAAATATTTGAAGTGACCGTTCTTTCACATTTTCCACGACTCATCTGGGCAGCCACCACATTGTATTTCAAGTCAGAAAAACCAAGCTCTTTGGTGGTGAATTCCCTGTCTATAGGAAAAGATGATCCGTAACCGGCAGCTGAGCCCAGGGGATTCTGATCGACTATCTTCTGCCCTGCTTCCAGTAGATAAATATCATCGATCAGTAATTCGGCGTAAGCAGAAAACCATAATCCAAAGGATGATGGCATGGCCACCTGAAGATGGGTATAGCCCGGAAGCAGTTTTTCCTTATGCTCTTCGGCCAGTTTTAAAAGTACATTAATGAGATCTTCAGTTTTCATGTGAATATCCTTCAGGTTCTCTTTAAAATAAAGCTGCATTGCTACAAGCACCTGGTCATTTCTGGAACGTGCAGTATGTATCTTTTTACCGGTTTCCCCGAGCTTCTTTGTAAGTTCAAACTCTATTTTTGAATGGACATCCTCAAAGTCTTCCTCGATCACAAAACTTCCTTTCTCCAGCTGTTCATTCAATTCATCCAGCTCTTTTAATATCTTCTCAACTTCCCCGGCATCCAATATTCCTACCTTTCCCAACATCTTCGCGTGAGCTTTAGACGCGATGATATCATATTCGGCCAGATGCATATCCAGTTCCCTGTCGTTGCCAACCGTGAACTTTTCTATTTTTTTATCTATTGAAATACCTTTGTCCCAGAGTTTCATAATCTTTAATTTAAAATCGTCAAGCTGAACTTGTTTGACTTCGTCGAATCTTAGATTTCAGCTTCTCTATAATTCAGACCTCTCGACTTCGCTCCAGGTGACCATCAGGATATATTTGAGTCCTAACTGTCGCACTGAGCCTGTCGAAGTGCGGTTATTTAATCGCCTTTTCAAGCAGTTTTATATATTTTTCTATTCCTTCTTCAATTTCCTTTACATAAATGAATTCGTCAGCCGAATGTGACCTGGTGGAGTCACCCGGACCCAATTTTAATGATTGACATTTCAGCATGGCCTGGTCTGACAGGGTCGGCGAACCATAGGTATTCATGCCTAAATCTATTCCCGCTTTCACCAGCTCATGTTCTTTGGGAATAGAAGATGAGTTAAGCCTTAATGATCGTGGCGTTATCTCATCAACAGGAGCTTTTTCCTGCAGGATATCGTTTATTTCCTCATTGCTGAAACAATCATTTACCCTGACATCTATCACTAAATCCACCTTTGCCGGCACCACATTATGCTGGTTTCCTGCATTAATTTGCGTTACCGTAAGTTTCACCTCTCCCAGCGCCGCTGACTTCTTCTCAAAACTGAAATTCTCAAACCATTCAAGTACTTTAGCCGTTTTATAGATGGCATTATTATTATTGGGATGCGCGGCATGAGATGGCGTTCCCTTTACTACCGCATCAAAGACCACGAGACCTTTTTCGGCTATTGCAAGATCCATTAAAGTAGGTTCTCCAACAATGGCTACATCTATTTTCGGCATCATCGGCAATAGACTGGCAATCCCATTTTTACCATTGATCTCCTCCTCTGCTGAGCCTGCAAAAATAAGGTTATAATTCAGGTCTTCAGAATCAAAAAAGTATGTAAATGTTGCCAGAAGAGAAACAAGACAGCCTCCCGCATCATTACTTCCTAAACCAAATAATTTTCCATCCTCTACTGCAGCCTGAAAAGGGTTTCTTGTATAAGCCGAATTTGGCTGAACCGTATCGTGATGTGAATTTAAAAGTAAAGTTGGTTTAGACTTATCGAAATGTTTGTTTACAGCCCATACATTGTTAAGATGTCTGAAAAAAGGAATGTTCTTTCTCTTAAACCAGTTTTCCAGGAGTTCTGCTGTGTTATCCTCCTTTCCGGAAAACGACTCTGTTTCTATCAGGTTTTTAAGTAAATCAATAGCTTCCTTCTGTAAGTCTGAGATCTGCATTATTCTACGATTTTTGTATGAATTGAATTCTTTTGAAGTAATCCTGAATCTCCCAGGTATATTGTGGAAACTCCATTTTCAAGTGCCTGAAAACAGTTATGCAGTTTTGGCAACATCCCATCGCTAATAATCTTTTTTTCGACCAGTTCCTGATACTTTTCTTTATCCAGAACCTCTATAACCGAATCATCATCCTGGGCATCAGCCAGTACACCTTTCTTTTCAAAACAGTAATATAATTCGGTTTCATATTCCCGGCTCATGGCCTTTGAAATTTCAGCGGCAATGGAATCGGCATTGGTATTAAGGATCTCCCCCTCCTCGCTGTATGATATAGCCGAAAAAACAGGGATAATATCCTGCTCTAAAAGTGAGCTTATAAAAGCTACATTTATCTCTTCAATATCCCCCACAAAGCCGTAATCCACTTCCTTCACAGGACGTTTCCTCGAAATGACACTTTTCCCATCGGCACCGCAAAGCCCTACGGCATTGCTTCCCAGTTTTTGAAGACCGGCCACAATATTCTTGCTTATGAGACCGGCGTATACCATGGTTATAACCTGCATGGAATTGGCATCGGTGATCCTTCGGCCATCAAGCATTTTTGTTTCATATCCGAGTTTTGTAGCAACTTCAGTCGCGAAATTTCCTCCTCCATGAACCAGGACCTTAGGCCCCTCCATAGCAGAAAAATCTTTTAAAAATTCCTGAAACCTGGCTTTGTCTTCAATTAACTTACCTCCGGTTTTTACTATTTTCAGTACTGATTTCATATTTCTTTAATCATTTACTTTCCAGCAACCTTTTCAGTACAGCCTGTGCGGCATAGGTCCTGTTTCCAGCCTGCTGAATGACTAGAGAGTCCTGGCTATCCAGAACCTCATCGGCAATAACAACATTCCTTCTCACCGGAAGGCAATGCATCACTTTAGGACTGTTTGAATTCCCGAGTTTATCTTTTGTAAGAGTCCACTCCCTGTCAGTTTTCAGTACTTTTCCATACTGCTCATAACTGCTCCAGCTCTTTACATATACAAAATCGGCATCCTTTAAAGCTTCCGCCTGATTATGGGTCACCGCGGTCTTCTTTGTTATTTCGGGATTAAGGTCATATCCCACTGGATTCGCGATTACCAGGTCCACATTCATCTTTTGCATAACTTCAACGAATGAATTAGGCACCGATTGAGGCAGGGCTTTAGGATGCGGAGCCCAGGTAAGCACTACTTTCGGCCTGTCTTTATCTTTAGTTTCAGTTATGGTAATTGCATCGGTTAAAGCCTGCAGGGGATGACCCGTCGCACTCTCCAGGTTGATCACAGGAACTGAAGCGTATTTCTTAAAACTATTAAGCACCGTTTCAGCTTCATCCTTCTCTTTATCTTCCAGTCCGGGAAAGGCCCTCACAGCTATAATATCACAGTATTGAGAAAGCACAGCTGCCGCTTCCTTGATATGTTCTGCCTTGTTTGAATCCATCACCGCACCATCTTCAAATTCCAGAGCCCAACCATCTTTATCCACATTCATCGATATCACTTCCATCCCAAGGAGTTTTGCAGCTTTCTCGGTACTTAAGCGCGTACGCAGACTCGGATTGAAAAACAACATCCCAAGGGTCTTTCCTTTTCCAAGGGTAGGAACGCTATTCTCCTTCTTTAGCTGAAGGGCTTCATTAATCAATTCATCTAAACTTTCTATATCTGATAATGTGATGTAATTCTTCATCTCTTCTTTCTATCTCTAATTTGTCAAGCTGAACTTGTTCTATTTATGAGTAATTCTTCAGGGCAATTTTCAATGCCTTGAAAAAAGTATCAAATTGTTCTTTTTTAATATTCAATGGTGGAAGTATTCGCAGTAACTTCTTATTACTGGCTGCTCCGGTGAAGATCTGATGTCTAAAAAGAAGATCCTTTCTCAATTCGGCAACCTCAAAATCGAATTCAAGACCTATCATCAAACCTCTTCCTTTCAAATTCTTTATTTGAGGGATCTCCTCCGCTCTTTCCTTAACATACTCGAAAAGGCTTTTTGAGTTCTCAATAAGCTTTTCCTTTTCAATGATTTCCAGAACCGCAATACCGGCAGCGCAGGCAAGATGATTTCCACCAAAGGTGGTTCCCAGCATTCCGTATTTTGGTTCAATAGCATTATCGATAAGTATTCCTCCAACAGGAAAACCATTCCCCATCCCTTTTGCAATAGAAATAATATCCGGTCTTATCCCGTGTTTCTGGAATGCGAAGAAATCGCCTGTTCTACCATAACCAGCCTGAACCTCATCGGCTATAAGAATCGTATTATGGCTCTTGCACAATTCAGCTGCTTTCAAATAAAATTCTGTGGTGCCTTCATCAAGTCCGCCCACTCCCTGAACAACTTCAAAGATCACTGCAGCAACATCGTCTTTCTTTAGCTCCTCCTCTAAGGCTTCAGCATCACCAAATCCAACTTTAGTAGCCTTATGTCCAGTATTAAACGGAGATTTTATCGCTTCATTATCTGTCACGGCTACCACGCCGGAAGTCCTGCCATGAAAGGCCTTTTCGAAATAGATCACCCTGTCCTTTCCGGTATGGAAGGAGGCTAATTTCAAGGCGTTTTCATTTGCTTCAGCTCCCGAATTGCATAAGAAAAGGCTATAATCATTTATTCCGGAAACTTTTTCCAGTTTACTTGCCAGTTCCTGCTGTAAAGGATTTTTTACCGAATTGGAATAAAAGCCGATCTCCCTTAACTGCTTAGTGAGTGCATTAACATATGCAGGGTGTGAATGCCCTATGGAGATCACAGCATGTCCTCCGTAAAGATCGAGGTATTTATTGCCATCTTTATCATAAACATAAGAACCCTCTCCTTTTACCGGGGTAATATCATATAGCGGATATACATCAAATAGATCCATAATTACTGATCTGAAATATTATTGATTTTTTTAAATGAAGCCTGAATTCCTTTAATTAATGATGAACTCAGACCGTTATGTTCCATTTCATTTAGTCCTTCTATGGTACAGCCGCGTGGAGTGGTCACTTTATCTATTTCCTCTTCCGGGTGCCGGCCAGATTCGATTAGAAGACTTGCTGCCCCCAGACAGGTTTGCATAGAGAGTTCCTGAGCGTCTTTCGCGTCAAACCCGAGTTGTACAGCTCCCTGGGTCGTAGCGCGTATGAGACGCATCCAGAATGCCACTCCACTGGCACATATTACCGTCGCAGCCTGCATTTTGTTTTCATCAATAATGATACTTGTACCTAACCTGTTGAAAATAGCCTCTGCAATGCCTATGCGTTTCTTTCCTTTTTCGTTACTGCAAAGGCAGGTCATTGATTTTCCTACAGCAATCGCAGTATTAGGCATGGAACGAATGATAAAATGATCCTCTCCTACGATATTTTCCATTCTCGGGATTTTAAATCCTGTAACCGTGGAAATAAGAACATGCTTATCTGTTAGTTCGTCCTTAATCTCCTTCAGAATTCGCTCCAGTTGTGTTGGCTGAACTGAAAAGATCAGAATATCAGAATTCCTCACCGCTTCAAGGTTATCTGAAGTCACCTTAACCTTGGAATATTCCTCGTAATCGGCAATATCTTCAGTCTTTCTCTTGGTGAGATACAAACTTGTATAAGCATTGCTAAAGATGAGTCCTTTCGCTATGGAAAGGCCCAGATTACCGGCACCCAGAATTGCTATTTTCATTTTATTCTATTTTTTGGTCAATTAGTTTTACTTGTCATTCCGAAGGAGTAAAGGGACTGAGAAATCACAGATCTCTCGACTCTCCTCGAAGTGACTTAAAAATAACTGGCTTTTAAGTCCAGTCCTAACTTTTCGTCCAGGCCAAACATGAGGTTCATATTCTGAACCGCCTGTCCCGACGCTCCTTTCAAAAGGTTATCAATGATACTTGTTACCAGCAATTTGTTTCCAAACTTCTGCAGCTTTATTAAACATTTATTTGTATTCACCACCTGTTTTAAATGCAGGTCCTCATCTACCACAAAAGTGAAGGCTGCATCTGAATAAGCTTCATTATAGATCTTCTGAGCATCTTCCGGGCTACCTGAAAAACTGGTATATGCCGTTGCATGAATTCCCCTTGAAAAATTACCTCTGTTTGGAATAAAGTTCACATCTGCACTATAATCCTCCTGTAACATCTTTAAACTCTGTCCTATCTCATTAAGATGCTGATGTTCAAAAGACTTATAAGCCGAAAAGTTGTTATCTCTCCACGTAAAATGCGTTGTACTTGATAATGAGGTTCCTGCCCCCGTCGCTCCGGTCACCGCATTGATATGCAACTCATCTTTCAACAGGTTTTTCTGAGCCAATGGAAGAACAGCTAAGCTGATGGCCGTTGCAAAACAACCGGGATTAGCGATATAATCTGCGTTGCTTATCTTTTCTTTATGAAATTCAGGTAATCCGTATACAAAGGAATGGTCATTTGCAGCCATTCTGAAATCGGTACTCAGATCAACAATTTTAGTGTTTTCAGAAAACTGATTTTCCGCCAGAAACTTTTTGGAGTTCCCATGTCCAAGGCAAAGAAATACCACATCGGCTTCCTTATTGATCTCTCCGCTGAATTTCAGATCGGTTTCTCCCAGCAGATCCTGATGAACCTGAGCTACAGGTTTCCCTGGCTGGGAAGTGCTGTAAACAAAATTCAGATTCACTTCGGGATGCCTTAGCAGGATCCTGATAAGTTCCCCTGCAGTATAACCTGCTCCTCCTATTATTCCTGCTTCGATCATGCTTCCTCTTTTACGTGTTGATATATTTTCCCTGAATTGGAAAGGATCTTGATAAATCCTTTAGCATCATCAGCAGTCCAGGCTTTGTTCTCTTCGCCATATTTTCCAAACCCGGAATTCATAAGATCGTATTGAGATTTTATCCCGTCCAGAGTGAACCTGTATGGATGAAGTGTTACGAACACTTCTCCACTCACCTGCTCCTGGGAACTTTCCAGGAATGCTTCAAGATCTCTCATTACAGGATCCAGATAAAGCCCTTCATGTAAATGAGTTCCATACCAGTTCGCTATATAATCCTTATGCTGTAGTTGCCATTTGCTCAATGTATGTTTTTCAAGAAGATGATGGGATTTGATCGTAATAAGGGCCGCGGCAGCCTCAAAACCTACCCTTCCCTTTATTCCAATAATCGTATCTCCCACATGAATATCCCTTCCTATGGCATACTTATTTGCGATCTCTTCAAGTATCTGAATATTCTTCTCGGGATCATTCATTTTACCATTCACACCAGTAAGCTCACCTTTAGTAAAACTAAGACTTATCTGTTTTGGATCTTTTTCTTTTAGTTGTGACGGATATGCTTCTTCGGGCAATGGCTTTTCAGATGTCAGGGTCTCGGCACCTCCAACACTGGTTCCCCAAAGCCCTTTATTCACTGAATACTTTGCCTTTTCCCAGTTCATATCCACACCATTAGCCTTAAGATAATCGATCTCCTCTTGTCGGCTTAACTGTTTGTCCCTTATAGGAGTAATGATCTTGATCTTAGGTGCAATGGTCTGGAAGATCATATCGAATCTTACCTGATCATTTCCCGCTCCGGTACTTCCATGAGCGATATATTCAGCTCCAATCTCCTTTGCATAATTAACGATCTCGATGGCCTGAACTATCCGTTCCGCACTAACCGAAAGCGGATAAGTATCATTCTTAAGTACATTCCCATAAATGAGATATTTAACCACTTTATCATAAAATGAAGAAACTGCATCGATGTTCTTATATGTTGCGGCACCTATCTTTTTGGCATTAGAACCTATATTTTCAACTTCTTCTTCTGAAAAACCACCGGTGTTCACGCTTACCGCATGAACTTCAAAATTTTCCTCTTTCGATAAATATTTTGCACAGTAAGAAGTATCTAACCCACCGCTATATGCTATTACTACTTTTTTCATTTATAACTTCTTTAATCCAATTTTGTCAAGCTGAATTTATTTCAGCTTCTCCAGAGATCCTGAAATCTATGATTCGACGAAGTCAAACAAGTTCAGGATGACGACCTTTATTATTCTTTTTCAGCCTTTTCCTTTTTATAGAAAAGGGTTTGTTTTATATGTTTCAGCCTTTGAAACGCTTTATCATTAAATTTACTCACCTTATTATTCTTCTTCTTAGCTTCAGCCTTCTTTTCCGGATCATATAACATACCGGTACAAAGGCACATTTTATGTTCGGTTCTTGTAAGCACATCATAGTTCTTACAGGTCTGGCAGCCTTTCCAGAAACTTTCATCATCTGTTAATTCGGAAAAAGTCACAGGCTGATATCCCAGTTCGTAATTGATCTTCATTACGGCCAGTCCGGTAGTGATACCAAAGATCTTTGCATGCGGATATTTCTTTCTTGAATGATCAAAGATCACCTGTTTAATATCTTTTGCAAGTCCCTGTTTTCTGTAATCGGGATGTACGATAAGTCCGGAATTTGCCACATATTTTTCGTGACTCCAGGTTTCGATATAGCAAAAACCTGCAAATTTTTCCCCGTCCAGGGCGATTATGGCATTCCCTTTCTCCATCTTATCGATAATATATTCAGGAGTTCTTCGGGCAATACCAGTACCACGTACTTTGGCCGATTCTTCTATGTTTTTACAAATGATCTCTGCGTAAGAAGCATGAGATTTATTAGCAATGATAATTCTCATCTGCTAAGAAATTAAGGTTGAAAAATTGTTTTGATTTTGTCTTTTGAAAGGGGAACCGGACTCACCTAAGTTCCATAAATATACACACGCACTTACGTGCGGCGCGGGAAAAAGCGGGGCATAGGAGATATGTCAGAAAAAATCCTGATATATAATTTAAATTCTATGCTTTTAAAGTGTTTCAAAATGGAAAAAATCAAATAATATTAATACTGAAGAGTCAGGGCCAGCGCTTAGCTGCAGCGGGGCCTGAAATGAAAAGAGGGTAATATTATTTGTCTGAATGTTTTCACGTGGTAAATGTACATAATATTTTGTTTCACACTAAATTATTAAACTAAAAATTGAAATAAATTTGGCTTATCATTCAGATATTCCCCATAAAAGTTCTTCTTTTTCATGCGTTCTACCAGGGGTCCAAAATCGGCAGGATCATTTAACTCAATACCCACTACTGCCGGACCGTTCTCCCTGTGGTGCTTTTTGGAATATTCGAAATGGGTAATATCATCATTAGGCCCAAGAACCTTTGCCACAAATTCTTTCAGGGCTCCAGCTCGTTGAGGAAAACTCACTATAAAATAATGCTTGATCCCTGCATAGAGCAAGGCTCTTTCTTTAATTTCTGCGGTTCGGGTAATATCATTGTTACTTCCGCTTACTATACAAACCACATTCTTACCCTTTATCTCTTCGGCATAACTATCTAATGCTGAGATCGCCATGGCGCCTGCGGGTTCTACCACAATAGCATCCTGATTGTATAGGTCAAGTATGGTCTGACAGATCTTACCTTCGGGGATGCAGATCATATCATCAAGATTCTCTTTACATATCTCAAAATTGCGGTTCCCCACTTTTTGAACCGCGGCGCCATCCACAAATCTTTCGATTTCGGAGAGTTCTACCACTTTGCCCTCTTTCAATGAAGAAGTCATGGATGGTGCGCCAGATGGTTCAACCCCAATTATTTTCGTATTCGGAGAAAGTCTTTTAAAAACTGTAGAAATACCGGCCAGCAAACCTCCACCTCCCAGTGGGGCGAAAACATAATCTATTGGAGAATCGGCTTGCTCCAGAATCTCCAGTCCTATAGTAGCCTGGCCTTCGATAACCTTTTCATCATCAAAAGGATGTATAAAAACCAGTCCGAATTTCTCCTTATGCTTCATGGCGTTCTTAAAGGAATCATCAAAAGTGTCTCCTTTAAGGATCACTTCTACCCATTCACCACCAAACATCTGAGTTTGCTGTACCTTTTGTCGCGGAGTAGTGATAGGCATATAAATAACACCTTTAGTATGCAGTTTGTTACAGGCAAAAGCCACTCCCTGCGCATGGTTACCGGCACTTGCACAGATAACCCCTTTTTTTAGCTGATCTTCAGGAAGACTGGATATCTTGTTATAAGCGCCTCTAATCTTATAGGAACGCACCTGTTGAAGATCTTCCCTTTTTAAAAGAATACTGGCCTCATAACGTTTGCTATAAGTGAAAGAAGCTGCCAGGGGAGTCTTTAGCACCACCTTCGAGATCCTTTCAGCAGCTTCTTTTACAGCTTCAAGTGTTGGTTTATATTTTCTATCTTTTTCCAGCAACATATTCATTTATTCGTATATTTTCTTCATTGCGGTCATTGCCTTTCTCAATCTGGCTCCTACCTTTTCTACAGGATGATTCCTTAAATTGTCATTTACTGCAATCAATTCCTGATTATCCACTCCCGTGTATCCTGTTCCGAATGATTTTCCTGCCACTTCAGGTTCAAGACCATTTACATAATCTTTGATAAGCGGTTTTGCAGCATGATCAAAAAGATAACATCCATATTCGGCGGTATCTGAGATCACCCGGTTCATTTCGTATAATTTCTTTCTTGCAATGGTATTAGCGATAAGCGGAGTCTCGTGCAGTGATTCATAATAAGCCGAATCTTCTATAATACCTGCTTCTACCATAGTTTCAAAAGCAAGCTCCACCCCAGATTTTACGAAGGCCACAAGTAATACGCCTTTATCAAAATATTCCTGCTCCTTAATTTCTTCGGAAGTGGCCTCTGTTTTTTCAAAAGCGGTATTCTCGGTTTCAGCTCTCCAGGTCAGTAATTCCTTATCATCATTCGCCCAGTCTTTCATCATTCTGCTACTAAAAGCTCCGGAAATAATATCATCCATATGCTTCTGAAAAAGCGGACGCATCTGTCCTTTAAGATCTTCTGCTATCTCGTTGGCCCTTAATTTCGCCGGATTGGAAAGCCTGTCCATCATATTGGTAATACCGCCATGCTTCAAAGCTTCTGTGATGGTTTCCCAACCATACTGGATGAGCTTAGCTGCGTATGAAGCATCCACTCCATCGGCCACCATTTTATCGAACGTAAGGATCGATCCTGTTTGAAGAACCCCACAAAGGATGGTCTGCTCTCCCATAAGATCAGATTTCACCTCAGCCACGAAAGAAGATTCCAGAACCCCTGCTCTGTGGCCACCGGTAGCATATGCATACGCCTTGGCCCATTCAAGCCCAATTCCTTGTGGATCATTCTCAGGATGTACCGCAATAAGCGTTGGAACTCCAAAGCCTCTTTTGTATTCCTCACGAACTTCAGAACCCGGACATTTTGGAGCTACCATGATAACTGTTATATCCTCACGTATCTTCATTCCTTCTTCCACGATATTGAATCCGTGGGAATAAGAAAGTACCGCTCCTTCTTTAATATGAGGTGCAATTGCCTTAATTACCGGGGTGTGTTGTTTATCGGGCGTAAGGTTGATCACAAGATCGGCCTGAGGAATAAGTTCCTCATAAGTCCCGACATTAAATTTATTTTCAGTTGCATTTTTCCAGGACTGTCTTTTTTCCTTGATAGCTCCTTCACGAAGGGCGTAAGAAATATCGAGACCACTGTCTCTCATGTTTAATCCCTGGTTAAGTCCCTGGGCACCACAGCCCACGATAACAATTTTTTTATCTTTTAAAGCAGTCACTCCTTCACTGAACTCGTCGAGGTCCATAAACCTGCAGGTTCCAAGTTGGGCCAGTTGTTCTCGTAACGGAAGGCTGTTAAAGTAATTGGTCATGATTATATTGAATTTGTAGTATTAAATTTTTCTAAGATTCCTGATATTGGCATTTCATTTTTAGTTACCGCAATGGTTCCAGATCTAACGAACTGCATAAGCCCATAAGGTTTTAAGGTTTCATATAACTGGTCTACCTCGCTTCGCTTTCCGGTCTTTTCAATGACAAAAAAGCTCTTTGTAACGGTCACGATACGGGCATTTGTTTCTTTTATAAAATCCTGGATATTATGATCATCCAGAAATTCTTCAGATTTGATCTTATATAAAGCCGTTTCCTGATAGATAGTCTCCTCATCGGTATGATAGAATGCCCTGATCACTTCAATCTGCTTTTCGAGCTGACCAATGATCTTCTTGATCTGGTCCTCTGTAACCTCTACGATTATTGTAAATCGCATCACTTCGGTAACTTCACTTGGGGAAGCCGTGATGCTTTCAATATTTATATGTCTTTTAAGAAAGATCGCTGCGATCCTGCTTAGCAAACCAAGATTATTCTCGGTATATATCGAAACTGTAAAACTTTTCTTTTCCATTACTCCAATAATATGTCTGAAACCGCTGCGCCCGTTGGTATCATAGGGAATACGTTTTCTTCCTGTTCAACTTTCACCTCAAGGAAATAAGCTTCACTGCTCTCCATCATTTCCTTAACGGCGTCTTTCAACTCATTTCTTTCAGTAACCTTTTTCGCTTTGAGATGATAGCCCTTTGCAATCGTTACAAAATCCGGGTTTATCATTTCGGTAGAAGCGTAGCGCTTATCAAAGAAAAGCTGCTGCCACTGTCTTACCATTCCAAGGAATCCATTATTAAGCACCACTATCTTTACGGGTACCTTTGTCTGGAAAATGGTTCCAAGCTCCTGTATGGTCATTTGATAACCTCCATCCCCAATCACTGCCACTACGTCTCTCTCAGGAGCTCCCATTTTAGCTCCAATTGCAGCAGGCAGAGCAAACCCCATGGTTCCAAGTCCGCCCGAGGTCACATTACTCCGGGTTTTGTTGAATTTACCATAACGGCAGGCTTTCATCTGGTGCTGGCCAACATCAGAAACGATCACCGCATCACCATTGGAGAAATTATTGATTTCCTGAATGACTTCTGCCATACCAAGATTTTCTTTACTGGTGTCAAGGTTTCCTTTAATGACCTTTTCGTATTCCGTTTTATACATATCCTTGAATTTTTGATGCCATTTCTCATGCTTACTGGGTTTCAAAAATTCAAGTAATACTTTCAAAGATTCTTTTACATCGCCAAGTACAGGATAATCGGCTTTTACATTTTTGTTCACCTCGGCAGGATCTATCTCAAAATGTATCACTTTAGCCTGTTTGGCATATTGCTCCAGATTTCCGGTAACACGGTCATCGAATCGCATCCCAATAGCGATAAGAACATCACATTCGTTCGTGAGCATGTTTGGCCCATAATTGCCGTGCATTCCTACCATTCCAACATTCAAAGGATGATCGGTTGGCAGTGCAGAAAGTCCCAGAATGGTCCAGGCTGCCGGGATACCAGTCTTTTCAACCACTTCTTTCAGCAGGTCTTCGGCACCACCCAGAATAACTCCCTGACCAAAGACTATAAAAGGTTTTTTGGCCTTATTGATAATCTCTGCGGCTCGTTCAACCTGAAGAAGATTTAGTTCAGGTACGGGTTTATAACTGCGTATTCCGGAGCATTTCTTATATTCAAAGTCAAGCGAAGCGAACTGTGCGTCTTTTGTAATATCCACCAGCACGGGGCCCGGTCTTCCTGAACGGGCAATATAAAAGGCTTTAGCCATCACTTCGGGAATTTCAGAAGCCTTGGTGATCTGGTAATTCCATTTCGTAATAGGGGTAGAAATACCTACAATATCGGTTTCCTGAAAAGCGTCGCTCCCCAGTAAATGTGATCCCACCTGACCTGTGATACAGACCATGGGAGTAGAATCTATCTGGGCATCGGCAATACCGGTGACCAGATTGGTCGCGCCCGGACCCGAAGTAGCCACGGCGACTCCTACTTTTCCACTTACCCTTGCATAACCCTGGGCGGCATGCGTTGCGCCCTGTTCATGCCTGGTAAGCACATGGTGAATTTTTCCCTGATATTTAAACAATTCATCATAAACCGGCATGATCGCTCCGCCAGGGTAACCGTAGATAGTGTCCACACCTTCCTCAAGCAAACATTTGATCACCGCTTCAGCTCCTGAAACAGTGGTAGTTTCCTTAGTGGTTACCTTTCCAAAACTTGCTGTTTTTACTTCTTCCATAATTCACCGTATTAAAATTCGTCGGTCACACAGCCGTTGGAGGCTGAAGAAACCGTTCTTGCGTATTTATATAGCACCCCGCCATCGGCTTTTAACGCAGGTGCTTTCCAGTTCTTTCTTCTTTTTTCGATCTCTTCGGCTGAAAGTTTAACATCCAGCGTATTCGCTTTAGCATTGATCACTATTTCATCTCCATCTTCCAGCAATCCAATTAGCCCACCTTCCTGAGCTTCCGGAGTAATATGACCAACCACAAAACCATGTGTCCCGCCTGAAAACCTTCCATCGGTAATCAGGGCGACCTCCTTGCCTAATCCGGCTCCCATGATGGCAGAGGTTGGCTTAAGCATCTCAGGCATTCCCGGGCCTCCTTTGGGACCTTCATAACGAATTACAACAACATCTCCCTTTTTCACTTTTCCGGCCGAAATTCCGTCATTAGCCTCAAATTCACTATTGAATACTTTAGCTTTCCCTGTAAATTCCAGACCTTCCTTCCCGGTGATCTTTGCGACAGAACCTTCTTCTGCCAGATTACCATATAGAATCCTGATATGACCTGATTTCTTTATAGGTTTATCCAAGTCATGGATCACATCCTGACCATCCTCCATATCTGGTACTTCAGCCAGGTTTTCTGCCAGGGTCTTTCCGGTAACGGTTAGGCAATCCCCATTCAGCATGTCATTTTTCAACATATATTTTAATACCGCCGGGATTCCACCAATTCGGTGTACATCCTCCATAGCATACTTCCCACTGGGTTTTAAGTCTGCCAGAAATGGGGTGCTGTCGCATATCTTTTCAAATTCAGCCAGACCAAAATCCACTTTGGCAGCCTTGGCAATAGCCAGAAAATGCAGCACAGCATTTGTTGAACCTCCCAGGACCGTAAGCAAACGAATAGCGTTTTCAAGAGACTTCTTGTTTACGATATCCCTTGGTTTTATATCTTTTTCCAGAAGAAGCTTTATCGCTTCACCTGCTTTTTTACTTTCCTCTTTTTTTTCAGGGCCTACTGCCGGATTTGATGAATTATAAGGCAAACTCATCCCCAGTGCTTCAATTGCCGAAGCCATGGTATTTGCCGTATACATCCCACCACAGGCTCCTGCCCCGGGACAGGCTTTACGTATCACCTGCTTATATTCTTCTTCGGGCATTTCTCCCGAAACCTTTGCTCCCCAGGCCTCAAAAGCCGAGACCACATCCAGTTTCTTTCCATTATGGCAACCAGAAGCTATGGTACCTCCATATACAAGTATTGCCGGGCGATTGATACGAAGCATGGCCATAAGGGCTCCAGGCATATTCTTATCGCATCCCACAACGGTGATAAGACCATCATAAGCCATGGCATTCACCACGGTTTCCATTGAATCGGCAATAATATCCCGTGAAGGAAGCGAAAACCTCATTCCCGGAGTTCCCATTGAAATTCCGTCACTAACCCCAATGGTATTGAATATCAAACCAACAAGGTCTGCCGAAAGTGTTCCTTCTTTAACTTCCTTTGCCAGATCATTCAAATGCATATTACAGGGATTGCCTTCGTATCCTGTACTGGCAATTCCCACAAATGGTTTTTTAAAATCTTCATCTGTAAGACCAATCGCGTGTAACATGGCCTGCGAAGCAGGTTGCGAATCGCTTTGAGTCAGGGTGCTGCTATACTTATTATTCATTAATTGATTTTCCTTTATATTCCTTATAATAGATTAAAATTACCGTCTTAAGATTGCTGCACTTCACCGCATACATGACTCAAATTACTTTCAAAAAAGAAATTAAAATTTCAACTTGTTGATTTACAGTTACTTAAACCGTTTCTTGTTACGATAGCTGAAGGTTTTTTGAGAAAGTGAAGTAGCACTAAAGACTTTTCAAAATTGATTATATACTAAAGCCACTTTTTCATAATGATTTAATCCAAAAGCTTTAAAATCCTTTTTTATCAACAATTAACAGAATAACTATCGATATGATAAAAATGCAGGAAAGGCTTTTAAAAATAGGAAATTTGACATGACAAGAAAAGATTCCGTCGCTTCCTTCGGAATTACTTCTTGCGCTTCAGAGAGTATAGATCTTTTCTACGGTCTTTTTTATTTCGTACGCTTCCATAATTATGAAGCTCTTTCAAAAGATCCAGGTCCACATCAACAAGTAAGGTACTCTCAGTGTTGGGAGTAGCTTCGGCCTTAATTCCGTTCACAGGAAAGGCAAAATCTGAAGGGGTTAACACAGCGCTCTGGGCGTACTGTATATCCATATTATCCACTTTAGGCAAATTTCCTACTGACCCGGCTATCGCCACATAACACTCATTCTCCACTGCCCTGGCCTGTGCGCAGATCTTCACCCGTGAATAACCATTTTGTGTATCGGTCATGAATGGTACAAACAGGATATTCATTCCTTCTTCCGCCAGAATTCTGGCTACTTCTGGAAACTCAATATCATAACAGATCAAAACACCAATCTTGCCACAATCGGTATCAAAGGTTTCCAGTTTATTGCCACCCTTCATTCCCCAGGCGGTCTCTTCAGCAGGGGTAATATGAAGTTTTTCATACCGTTCATAACTACCGTCTCTTCTGCACAAAAATCCTACATTATACATATGCTCTCCTTCAGGAAACGGCATACTTCCGGTGATGATATTGATATTATAATTGATGGCGAACTCCCTAAAAGTCTCGAGCAAACGTTCTGTATAATCTGAAAGCCCCCTTATCGCCTCCGGTTCGGTTAGATGATTGAACTGGGCCATGAGTGGCGCATTGAATAATTCGGGAAACATGATAAAATCACTCTGATAATTGCTCACCGCGTCTACGAAGAACTCTATCTGGGATACCAGGGCTTCATAATCCTTAAAAAGACGCATCTGCCATTGGACGAGTCCGAGTCTTACAACTGTCTTGGTTGTATTGACCAGTTTTTGAGATTTGGTATAATAGATATTATTCCATTCCATCAAAGTGGCAAATTCCTTACTTTCATAATCACCAGACAGATAACCCTTAATGACCTTCTTTACGTGAAAATCATTGGATAGCTGAAAAGAAAGAACCGGATCATGTATCTCCTGAAGCTTTACCTTTTCGATATACTTTTTAGGCGTCAACTCATCTGCATACTCGGCATAATTCGGAATTCTCCCTCCAAATACGATAGCTTTCAGGTTAAGATGCTCACATAGCTCCTTTCGGGCTTCGTAGAGACGTCTTCCCAGCCGCATACCCCTGTATTCTGGATGTATAAATACATCAATACCATACAAAACATTTCCGTTCTTAGTATGAGTGGAAAAATTCTCGCCTCCAAGGATCTCGTCATAGGTATGATTATCATCAAACTTATCATAATCTACTATGATTGACAGGGCACAGCCTGCAATCTTATTATCTATGACTATGCATAACTGACCTTCCGGAAATTTATTGATAAGAGTTTTAATCTCACCTTTAGTCCAGTATTCATGGGGCATCGCATGATAACTCTTTATCATGGAAACCTTTAGTTCTTCGTAATCCTTAACACGTAAGTTCCGGAGTTCTATTTTAGCGGAGTCGAGCAAATCATCAAAATTTAGTATACGAAGATAAGGCGCAAAGTGATTTCACGTAAACGGGAGTTGTTAAAATGATCAGAAAAAAGCCTAGATCTTATAGATACCTTCCTTAATGGCGAACATCACCAGTCCTACCCTGCTTTTTACTCCCAGCTTTCCAAAGAGGCTTTCCCTGTAATTATCAACGGTCTTGGGACTAAGAAACATTTCTTCAGCAACCTGTTTATAGGTGAGTTCACTACAGGCATGATTCAGGAATTCAAGTTCCCTTTCGGTAAGCTCTTCGTATTTCTTTTTTCTTTCTTCGTGGCTTAAAGCGTCTGAGATGGTCTGGTTTGAATAATATCCATTTCTCTCTATTGCGTTAAGCGCATATTCAAACTCCTCCGGCTCAATATCCTTTAGAAGATAACCCCGACAGCCAAGCCTGAGCATTTTAATAATGGTCTCATCTTCCTGGTCTACCGTAAGGGTCAAAACTTTCTGATCTGGTTTATTCTCCTTTAGCCATGCCATAGTATCCATCCCGTCCATCACGGGCATTCTCATGTCGAGCAGAATGATATCCGGAAGCGGATTACCATCTTCTATGTATTTCACGAGCTCCTCGCCATTCTTGAAACAGTCAATAACCTTGAAACCTTCAAAGGAATTCACCAGGATCTGAAGTGATTGTGCAAAAAGCTTATGATCGTCAACGATTATTATCGTCTTGTCCATTGTTTTTAATCTTGGTTGGGTACCGTAAAGATAGCGAAGTTCCTTTACCAATCGAAGAATTCAGGTTAAAATCGGTATTGATCATCTCTGCCCTGCTTTGCATATTAAGAAGTCCTGAGCCTGCATCCTGATGTTCAACATCAAAACCCCTCCCGTCGTCACTAGCCTTGATCTGAAGATAATCTGGTGTATATTCAAAGGTGACCTTAAGTTTTGAAGCATCGGCATATTTGATCACATTGGAAAAAAATTCCTGCAATATCCTGAACAGGATAATGGCATCTTCCTGTTTTATTTTACAGGAATTCCCTTTTACTTTAAGCCTGGCATCCAGAACACCCAGCCTGTTAAATCGTTCCATTTCGTTTTCTACCGAACCTTCCAGGCCTTTATAATCTATCACTTCATTATTAAGAGAACGAGATAGAGCCCTTACTTCAGCCAGCGAATCGGCAACAAGTTTACGTACTTCTTTGAATGCATCCTGATTCTCTTCTACCACGGACTTGGTTAAAAGGTTGATTTGCATCTTGGCAATAGAAAGCAGCTGACCAATATTATCGTGCAGTTCCCAGCTCACATTCTTAAGGGTGGCTTCCTGTATCTCGAGCCTGGCATTGGAAAGCTCTGCCCTGAATTTTTGCTCAGCTTCATATTTCTCCTTTAGGATCTTATTCTTCCGCCTTTGGTAGGTAATAAAGAATAAAACGGTAAAGCCTGCCAGGAATAGTATGACAAGTATAAAATAAACTATAAGTAAGATCTCCTCCTTACGAAGCATAGTATTGGCTGATTAGTCTAACAAGTATACATAAAATCGGGCAATTATTTTAAAAGGCTGATTATCTTCGATTTTCTTTCAAATAGTAAACTTTACTTCTTATCAATCATTCCTTTTAATTTCAAAGACCTGTAATCTATATAGAAAGCCAGGGCAAATAGCAAATATAAAATAAGGTTTGCCAGTCTCAGAGTTCCATAGTAAACAGATACAAAAGCCGGGTTTTCTGAATTAACGTAAGTAGAGTATATAAATAATGGCATGACGGTAAGGGTCCAGATCATTAAGCCTGCCGCCATATAAAAAGGAAGCTCTCCGAAAGAATCAAGTATCCTGGAACTATTCAGCAACTCCATTAGATAGATGCCTGTGCATATTAATAATCCAAAGGCACCAACAATATAAATATAGGCTGAAATAGACTTAAAAAAACCTTCCAGGACAAATATGCTTATAATAGCTGAAACTGCATAGAAGGCAGTGACATGTTTAATTATCCTACGTTTTCTTTTGGACTGAAGTTGCATCCTGAAGAAGCTGTAATAAAAATAATACTGAACGATCTTGAATATATTATACAACCACCAGTTCCGTTCAAAGCTTGAGCCTTCAGTAAAACCAAAAACCTTATAATCGGTTACATAGGCGATAAGGGGATATAATCCCAGGATTTCCACCCAGACCACCAGCCATAAAAAATAAACAAAGAGGCGATACGATTTTGGGGTGTGTGGGTATTTCAACAAATAAATAGAACCAGAGATAGCCGCAATAAATTCAGCGGCATAACCTATATACAACTTGCTTTCAAAAAAATAATCCCAGAAATTCATTAATCAATAAGCAGGCAAAGAAATATACCTGTAATTTAATAAGCATTAATATATAATTAGCTTACAGCCTTTCTCTAATACACTTATTTCTATAATCCACATAAAAACCCACAATATACATGGAATATAAAAATACATTGGCATATCTCATTACCACAGTATCTACCTTCATGAAATAGGGATTCTCAAGACTGAAGAAATCATCATAAATATCTAAAGGAAGTACACACAGACTCCACAATATCAATCCTACAGATATAAAAAATTTAATACCTCTGTGAAAATGA
The DNA here is from genome assembly GCF_022410465.1 of Christiangramia crocea. Taxonomy (GTDB): domain Bacteria; phylum Bacteroidota; class Bacteroidia; order Flavobacteriales; family Flavobacteriaceae; genus Christiangramia; species Christiangramia crocea. The sequence continues at coordinate 58,090 of NZ_JAJSON010000023.1, forward strand.
AGCACCCTGTCGGATTTTAAAAGCTCAAAATAAAAGTAGCCTATACAGACCAGTACAAAAAATGTCAGCAAGGTGCGAACATACAGGTCTGCTGAATAAAAAAACTCTCCTGAGGTTATAAAGCGGATGATGCTCCCAATAATAAGAATTATGAGAATAAGATTCAGGTTTCTTCTTATTCTGGCATTACTAAGGTTACGAATGAATAGCTGCGAAAAACATAAAGCATAAATAATCTGGTTAAAGTTCCCTATCCAGACATTTCTTCTAAAAACAGAATCTTTATAAAAACCCAGGACCTCGTAGTCATTAACCCAGGCATAGATTGGAATGAAGGCGTAAAATTCAACAAGGACTATGTAAAAAAGGTAGAATATAAAAAGTTTTAATTCCGGAGCGATGTATGGAGATTTCTTCCAATAGAGAGTCCCGGCAACTGCTGCCAGTAACTCGAATATAAAATGTATAAACAATTTGGTTTCCTGGAAAAACTCAATCATTTTAAAAGAATCAGTGGTTCTTCAAAATTAGACTGAAAATAAGTTAATTCATAAAAAGCATTTGTAAAAAGGGGAATTATCCCCTTGATGAGTATTCCTATCCTGCCTACATTTGATATAGTCATTTTAGTAAAGCTAAAGTGTTTTGGGGCAAAAAAGTGTCGACCGAGGTTATGTTATAGTTCTGAGTAGGGTCTTTTCTATAACTTTAATACCGAGGTGGCACTTTTTTATTTTACTCTTTCTTCAATATATGAACGGAGAGTATTTAGCTTATTGCCTTTTGCCCGGTTCTTTTTATCTCCAGGATCATTTTGATAAATCCGAAAGCAAAGACCAAGTACATAAAGATATTTCCCAAATCCAGGGTCCAACCATATACATCACTGAAATCTTCACTTACCTTAATATATTTCTGAAAAATGAATAATGGCGTTATTCCCAGCTGGTAAATAAGGAGGCCAAATGAAATAAAAAGTGGCAACTCTCTTCGAAAATTGAGTATCCTATCTGTTCTTACTAATTCCAGGTAATATAAAGCTATTGAAATACAAATCAAGAAAGCTCCAAAAATATATACATAAGCTGAAAAGGCATTAAAAAATACATCACTTGAGAAAAAATGAATTATTGAACTAAGTATAAAAATTAAGATCAGCCCTACTGTTAATCTTTTTAGTTTATTGTAATGCAATTGCATTACAAAATATAAAGTGAACATTGAAGATGAAATAAGTGTCAGGACATTGTAAATCCAAAATACACTCCTAAATGGAGTATCCTTTAAAAACTCTATATATTTATAATCATAGACCATAGTGTACAGCGCATAGATAATACCTGTAAGATCGATTATGAAAATCAAACTCAGACAAGAAACTATAAGCTTGTCTGCCCTGTTAACCGGCTTTTTTATGATTAGATAAAAGACCCCTGAAATTGCTGCTATAAGCTCAACTATATAAGTCGGATAGAGTCGATTTTCAATAATTATTTCCCACAAAATTAATTCCTGCTTCTTTCAATGTGAATATTAATTTTCCTTAAATTATCGGTGTTATTATAAACCTAATCTCTATTTAGTTAGATTAAATTCCTTCGCTGGGATCTTTTCATTTCCAGGATCATTTTAATAATGCCAAAAGCAAAGACCGAATACATAAATAAATTGGCAAAATCTAAAATATAGCCATATATATCCTCAAAATCACTACTTACACTTATATACCTTTGAAACATAAAAAGAGGAGTAATGGCTAACTTGTAAATTAAAAGGCCAATTGAAATATAAATCGCCAACTCAGAACGATATTTCAATATCCTGTCCGTCTTTATTAACTCCAGATAATAGATCGCTATCGAAAAACAAATTAAAAAAGCCCCCAAAACATACGGATAGGTGGCTGTAGTGGTAAAAAAATAATCTGTGAAGAAATAACTTATTATTGATGTAATTAAATAGCTCCCTGTTAAGAAGATAATTATCCTTTGCCAGAACTTGGAATTTAATTGATAAACAAAATATAAAGTATATGCCGTAGTTGTGATCAATGACAGAATATTAGCAATCCACCAATGGCTGGCAAATCGGGTCCCATTAATAAATTCAAAATATCTGAATTCATATACATGCCCGTACAAGGCATAAATAATAGCCATTAGATCAAACACGAAAATAAAAATCAGGTAATAAATCAAAAACCTGTCAGCTTTTCGAGCATTTCTATCTACATAAAGATAAATACAACCAACTACCGCTGCTATGAACTCAAAGATATAAGTAGGATAGAGGCGATATTCAATAAAAGTTTCCCACAAAATTGTTGATATTTTTAATAATCGCTAGGTGGCCATTTGGTACTACCGTCATTATAGGCATCTATATTGTAATTAGTTTCATAATTTGTATTTGCTAGGGCTAAGATAACATCGGAAGATCCTGAACCATTTTGGACCACTGCGTTTTTAGAAGCCGAAGATTCCTTTGTTGCAGCAAGGAAGATTGTGGAAAGCCCGTCTTTCTTTCCTTCATTATCTTCAGCCGCTAACCAGATACTTATTCCTGGATGCTCTACCCCCTGCTCAGCTGAAAGATCCCGTACGTAGTTTATATATTCCTGAAGTTCGTCCAGGCTGTACCATACTTCACATGAGTCCTGATATTCCTCATTTTCTTCAAATAATTTTCCCCTGGTATCTCTCCATTTCTTTTGGAGCTTTTTCGCTTTCTCAATCGTAATGCATTTGGCTGGTCGTTTCATAATTTAAATATTAAGGTTAGTAATACACTAAAAATAGAAATATTTGAGGTTAATCCTATAGATCAAAAATAAAAAGGGGAATTTCCCCCTTGGTAGCTATACTCTGCTACCTTACATTTGATACAGTCATTTTAGTAAAGCTAAAGTGTTTTGGGGCAAAAAAGTGTCGACCGAGGTTTTGTTATAGTTCTGAGTAGGGTCTTTTCTATAACTTTAATACCGAAGTGGCACTTTTTTTTATATTTTAAATAGGTGAAATTGAAGAATAATTTAGTTTCAGATACTACTTCTGGACATACCCATCTCCAGGATCATTTTAATAAACCCAAAAGCAAAAACCGAATACAAAAAGAAATTACCCAAATCAACCGTCCACCCGTAGACCGCCTCGAAATCATCACTTTCAACTATATAACGTTGAAAAATAAATAAAGGAGTTATCCCCAGCTGGTAAATAATGAGCCCTACTGATATATAAAGCGGCAACTCCCTTCGGAAGTTCAGTATACGATCTGTCCGTAACAGCTGCAGGTAGTAGGCTGCAATTGAGATGCAAATCAAAAACGCTCCAAAGATATAGACGTAAGCTGAAGTCGTAAGAAAAAATACCTCATTGGTAAAGAAATGAACGATCGAACTTATAATATAGATAGCCACTAAAGCTCCTATTGACTTTTTCAATTTTCGGGAATGTGTCTGCATTAAAAAGTAGATGGTAAATAAAGAACCCGTTAATAAAGTCAGGGTATTATAGATCCAAAAATGAGTTCTAAATGGAGTTTCTTTTATGAATTCTATATATGCATAATCATACACATAATTATAAACACTATAGGTAGCGCCAAAAAGATCTATTAGGAAAATCAAATTTATCGTAAATACTATCAGATAATCTGTCTTAACAGGTTCTTTCTTTGAATACAGATAAAAGATTCCGGAAATTGCCGCTATCAATTCAAAGATATAAGTTGGATAGAGGCGATATTCAATAAAGGCATCCCACACAACTTCTTTCTATTGATATGGATCTGGCGGGAACTTTGTTCCTCCACTGTTATATGCATCCAAAGAATAATTATTTTGAACCTCATCTAAATTAACGTCAGCTTCTGCATCTCCTCCTCCCTGGGTTGGCGCCAGAAATACGGTATTATAACCTTTTTTAGGTCCAGGTCCGGTTCCATAACTTCCAAAATAGATCCTGACCCCTGGATTATCAGAAATATTATTTTCTACGTACTCTAAATACGCTTTTAATTCAGCTACTGTAAAATAAGTTTCATAAGTATCTTTATAATTTGGACCCATAGTTTTTCCGGGCCCACCCGGTTTTGTCCAGTTTTCTAAAAGTTTTTTTGCTTCTGAAGGTGAAATTTGTTGCCCCATAATTATTTTTTTTTGGAAGGCGATTAATAGCCTTAAAGGTTAGTAGTAAATTAAAAATAGTGAAATTTTGGGTTAATTCTACGCACACAAAACAAAAAGGGGAATTTTCCCCTTGCTGACATTTAGAGGCCAACATACATTTGTTCAAGTCATTTTAGTAAAGCTAAAGTGTTTTGGGGCAAAAAAGTGTCGACTAAGGTTACGTTATAGTTCTGAGTAGGGTCTTTTCTATAACATCACTACCAAAGTGACACTTTTTTATTTTTGCCCCATTTAAGAAGTATATCACTCTAATTTAGTTCAGAATCTCCTAATATTCTAGTTTTCTGAAGATTATTTTTCCTTCTAATTTCTTTTACAAAAGTGTCTGCTGAGCTTTTTCTTCCAGGAAAAATGGAATAACTATTAAGCCTAAAAAAAGGGGGATTTTCCCCCTTTTTTTATAATATTTAACCATATAAATTGGCAAATCCATTTAGAAACCGAAAAAATTTGGGGCAAAAAATATCGATCACGGTTGTTTTATAGTTCTGAGTAGAGTCTTTTCTATATACATACAACCAAACCGAGTCCTTTTTTGCCCCATTGTATTTACTCTAATTTAGTCAAGAATCTTCTAATATTCTACCTTTTTGAAAGTTATTTTCTCTCCCGGCATCTTTTGCGCAAGCACCTGCTGAGCTTTTTCGGAAAGCTGAAGTATCCTGGGATAACCACCGGTAGTCTGGCAATCTTTCATAAGAACAATGAGCCTTCCTGAAGGTGTTAACTGAACCGTACCGGGAACGACGGGACCAGTGATAATTGGCTCCAGCTCATTCTCAAAATCTTCTTCCAACTGTACTGCCATCCGGTTGCTGTTCTTACCGGTCTTAAATGAAACGCTAAACAATTTTTGTCTCTGTTGGGCTGACAGTTCTCCGAACTCAGGCCCTGGATAAGTCTCGATCTCTGTAGATCCAATATAATTCAGATCTGTCTTCAGATGTGAATGAGTTTTCCTTTCTTCCATATCCTTAGAAAAAAAGAGCAGTTTCATTCCTTTTCTTAACCTGAAATCATCTGTAAGACTTTCATACCAACTCTTACTTCCCATCAGCTCCCCGGTTTGAAAGCCTCCCAATATCCCTATATAGGACCTAAAACCAGACTTTCTCGTTCCAAATTTCAATACATCCCCACGATGGATAGGAATAATTTCATTAAGACTAACAGGGCTATCGTTAAGGATTGGAGAAAGATCGCCTCCACTGATGCTGATGGCTGTCGCGGCATTGAATTTCATCTGTGGTCCCTGGAAAGTAATCTCCAAAACCGAAGCATCCTGAGGATTTCCCAGGATAAGATTACATACCCGCATGGCATACCTGTCCATCACCCCACTTTGAGGCACTCCATATTTCTGATAACCGAACCGCCCAAGATCCTGGATACTTGAAAATAATCCCGGTTGTAAAACTTCAATTTCCGCTTTCATAAGTTTCAGATTTCAACTCATAATTTCCGTTTTCCACTTCTTCTTTAATCTTAAAAAATTCATCTTTCGAAACCGAATAAAACCTGATCTTATCTCCAGCAGAAAAACGAGTTGGAGGATCCATATTTTTATCAAAAAGATCTACCGGACATCTGCCTAAAATCTGCCATCCCCCGGGACTTGATTTTGGATAAATTCCGGTCTGTTTTTCACCTATTCCTACCGAGCCTTTTTCTACCGATTTTCGTGGTGTTTTCTTTCTCGAAATATGTAGCCTTTCATCCAGCCCGCCCAGGTATAAAAATCCGGGTAGAAATCCTATAAAATAAATCTGATATAAAGGAGTGGTATGAAGTCGAATTATTTCGTCTATTCCAATGTTTTTTTCCTCGGAGATCAGCTTCAGGTCCGGCCCAAAATCCTCATCATAACACACTGGCAGATAAAAGATTTGAGAGTTGATTTTTTTCGGTATATTGGCATTCTTAAAAAGACCTTTTAGCTTTGAAACCTCACTATAAATATCCTCTATAGTGAATACGTAAATAATTAATAATGAGTTGTATGTGTTAATAACCTCAACTGTTTCTTTAAGTAATTCTTTTTCCAGAAGTTTTTTATAAAACAGAAGCTCACGTAACTTTTCCGGACTATAATCCTGACCAAAATCGATCAAAATTGCCCTCTCTCCCATGGGTGATATTAAAGGAAAATCTGCCATTAAGTATTTCTTATTCCTACCCCGTGCTCGGCGAATTTTTTGTGAAGAAATTCAATGATTTCAAGTGAAGATGGTGTATCGCTATGTACACAAAAAGTATCGGCTTTAGCTTCTATCTTCACTCCATTTTCACAGGTGATTTTCTGGTCTTTGAAGATGGAAAAAACATGCTCAAAAACAGCTTCTTTTTCAGTGATCAAAGCATGCTTTCCTGTGCGCGAAACAAGGCTGTAATTTTCATTATAATTCCGGTCTGCGAAAGCCTCAAAGATCAGGTCACATTTCCCCATAGCGAGTTCTGAAATTTTTGAATTTAGAGGCACATAAAGTTTAAAATCCTCATCCATAATTTCAAGACTTTCAAGGATGATCCTGGCGATATTTTCGTCTTTTGCGGCGTCGTTATAAAGTGCTCCATGAGGTTTGATATGGATAAGCTTCCCTCCTTCAGATTCAGCGATCTGTTTAAGACTTAAAACCTGACCCTCTATAGAAAGCTTCAGGTCTTCCTCAGACATCTTAACGGGACTTCTTCCGAAGTTTTCCCGGTCCGGATACGACGGATGCGCTCCAATTTCAACATTATGTTCCATTGCAAGCCTTACAGTGCGATGCATGCTTTCCAGGTTACCGGCATGACCGCCACAGGCAATATTGCAGGCCGAGATAAGCGGCATAAGCTCTTCATCGAATTTTCCTCCTTCCCCGAGGTCACAATTAATATGGATGGACTTTTTCATTTGTTCTATAGATTCTGAATTACGCTAAAAATCGATTTGGCTCCTAGAAATACGGCAAGTGCGATGACCAGAAAGCCAATTATATTCTGAAAAAGGCTGTTCCGGTATTTTCCCAGAACAGATTTTTGATTCACTATCCAAAATAAGAAAATTGCGATGATTGGCAGCACAAGACCGTTTGCAATTTGCGCAAACTGGATGATTTCCACAGGTTTTATTCCCAGTGAAGAAAATAGCACCCCAAGAATGAGGATAATAATCCATACCATCTTGAACTTTCCCGATTGCATGCCCCCTTTCCAGCCGAGACAACCCTGCACCACATAAGCAGCAGCCAGCGGGGCTGTAATAGAGGAAGTGATCCCGGCAGCCAGCAAACCTATGGCCAGGAAGATAGTTGCAGAATTTCCAAACAAAGGTTCAAGACCTGCAGCCAGATCCCCCGCATCCTCGATTTGAGTAATATTAGAGGCCGCAGCACAAATCACAATAGCCATAGATACCAGTCCCCCGAGAATGATGGAAAAAACCAGTTCCTTTCTAACGGTTCCCAGGTATTTCTTACCCTTCCATTTCTCGCTTACCAGAGAAGCATGCAGAAAAAGGTTATAGGGCACAACGGTGGTCCCAACCAGGGCGATAATAGTAAGAAGACCGGCATCGAAAGACCCAGGAATAAAACCTTCAAAGACACTGGAAATATCTGGTCTGGTTAAAAATGCAGTTAGAATAAAAGCAATACTCATCAGCAGAACAAGAGCAATAAAGACTTTTTCAAGTTTTTTATAACTCCCTAAAAAGAGCAGGATAAATGCCAGGAGTCCAATCACCAGACTCCAAATATTAAGATCGAAATTTCCAAACTCAAAATTAACGGAAGGAAGAACAGCCTCGAGCCCCAGAACTGCCCCAGTAATATTACCGGCCTCATAGGCCGCATTTCCAATTACGATCGCTGAGAATATTAATATAAGGGTAAAAGCTCTTACAAAAGGTATCCTGATCTCCTCCCGAATACAATCGCTTAATCCTTTCCCGGAGATCAAACCAAGTCTGGCAGACATCTCCTGAAGAATGATACAGGCAAATACAGATATTAGCAGAGCCCACAACAGGGAATAACCAAAATTAACACCGGCGAGACTACATACCGTTACCGTACCCGGGCCAATAAAAGCCGCAGAAACGAGTATTCCGGGTCCTAAATTCCTGAAAAAGTTCTTCACTCTTTTTTCTTGTTCCCGGCTTCCTGTAATGCGTAAATAGCAAAAGTGCCAAGCCAGTGCCCCCCTTCATAACTATCCCCTACTACGTTGGGAAATGAATAGGCAACATGTTCTTCAGCAACACTTCTAAGATGCCCATACTGTTCAGGATACTGGTTCGCCAGTCCATAGAAAACCCATGCCCGACTAAAATTAAGTCCGTCAAGATGTACCAATTTCCCGTCTGACCGATCTGAAACTTCCCCTACTTCCATAGAAAAATCCTTATTCTTAAGTTGTGGCATAAAATCGTCTATCCACATACTAAAAGCATTCTTGGGGAGCACACGTCTCATGATATCAACTTCAGCAAGACAGGGTGAGAGAAAATCATATCCGCTGGGTTCCCATTCCACAGGGCAGTTATCATCCTTGAGATAAAAATCCTGGGCTCTCTTGGCAACGGTTTCTTTTAACTTTTCATTCTCTGTGGCTTTCGCATAATCATAGGCTAAGGCCAGCCCGAAACCTGTATTGGTATGTTCCCCAACCCTGATGGGATAATTAAGTTTGGGAAGAAATTCCATATACCTTTGTATTATAATATCGGTTAATGGCTGCAGGTTATTGGCCAGCTCCTGCCCTAACGGGTCTTCCCAGGTCCTTAACTCTTCAGCCAGTTTGAGCAGCCAGGCCCAGCCATAGGTACGCTCATAAGAATCGCTTTCACCTCTTTTGAAATAAGCTACCTCTCCCTGAATATTCTCTTCAGAAAGTGAATTTTTTAAAGCTTCACGAATAGCTTCTTTTTTCTCGATCTTCGGAAACTGCTTTAGAAGGCTTACCAGCGACCAGTGCGCATGAACCGATGAATGCCAATCAAAACAGCCATAAAAAGCAGGATGCAGTTCATGAGGCTCTCCAATCGCTTCTTTATTTTCAAGGGTTTGCCCCAGCTTATTGGGATATTCTGTATCTATACAATTTAGAGGCAGCTCCACCAGGTTATTAGCCTCTTCTATACCAAGGCTTACGGGCTCAATAGCCATAATCTTATTTATATCTTCACTTATACTGTCTGTTGAAATATTGCTCTTGTTTCCATCCTGGGGTTTATCCCCTTTACATGAGGCAAGTATGAGGAAGATAAGTACTGGAATTAGTCGTTTCATCAGTTTAGGTTATAGTTTACCATGTATCTGGCAACCGGTTTTATTGATTGGTTGTTCACGGATTTACCAAAAATATAAAAATCCTTTAAAGGTTTAGTTAATTAAAACTGAAGATATTCAGCCAAGCCAACCCTCACGATCCAGACTACGGTATTGTATGGCCTCGCTTAAATGATCGCCTTTAATGGATTCGCTTTGTCCCAGATCGGCTATACTGCGTGCAACCTTTAGAATACGGTCATAGGCCCGGGCTGAAAGATTAAGCCTTTCCATGGCGGTTTTAAGCAATTGTTTGGAAGGCTCATCCAGAATACAAAACTCCCTGATCTGTCTTGGCCCCATCTGTGCATTGTAATGAAGGTGTTCGATCTCCCGGAATCTATCAGACTGAATCTGCCTCGCTTTTGTAACCCGGTCCCTGATCTGTATGCTGCCCTCTCCTTTTCTTTCCTCACTTAGTTTCTCAAACGGAACCGGGGTAACTTCAATATGAATGTCTATCCGGTCAAGTAAAGGCCCGCTTATCCGGCTTAGATATCGTTGCATTTCAGAAGCTGTAGAAGTTACCGGGGCACCGGGATCATTAAAATAACCGCCGGGACTTGGATTCATACTTGCAACCAGCATAAAACTAGAAGGGTAAGTCACTGTAAACCTTGCCCGCGAAATTGTAACTTCCCGGTCTTCGAGTGGTTGACGCATCACCTCCAGAACACCTCTTTTGAACTCCGGAAGCTCATCCAGAAATAAAACGCCGTTATGGGAAAGAGAAATTTCACCAGGTTGAGGGTAGGCTCCTCCTCCCACTAAAGCGACATCTGATATCGTGTGGTGCGGGCTTCTGAATGGTCTGTGAGACATTAACCCAACATTGTCTTTTATTCGTCCGGCCACACTATGAATCTTTGTAGTCTCCAGAGCCTCCTGCAGGGTCATTGGAGGAAGAATACTTGGCAATCGTTTTGCCAGCATGGTTTTTCCGGCCCCAGGAGGGCCAATAAGTATGATATTGTGGCCACCAGCTGCTGCGATCTCCATGCATCGCTTTATAGATTCCTGTCCTCTTACATCGGCAAAATCATGCTCTAAACTTTCCAGGTTATTATAAAAGACTTCCCTCGTATTTATCTGGGTTCTTTCAAGCTCACGGCCAGCATTAAAAAATTCGATAACCTGAGTTATATTATTGATCCCATAAACTTCCAGCCCGGCCACAATTGCTGCCTCCCGGGCATTTTGCTCTGGAAGAATAAAACCTTTAAAACCCTCTTTCTTAGCCTGGATGGCAATGGGCAAAGCCCCCTTTATTGGCTGCAGGCTTCCATCAAGTGAAAGCTCCCCCATAATAATATAATCGGAAATAGTTTCTGCTTTGATCTGCTGGGAAGCAGCAAGGATCCCCATGGCAAAAGTAAGATCGTATGCTGAGCCCTCCTTGCGAAGGTCGGCAGGAGCCATGTTGATAATGATCTTCTTTCCGGGAAGTTTATACTTGTTATTCTGAAGAGCTGCAGTTATACGATAGCTGGATTCCTTAACAGCATTATCTGGCAGCCCCACTAAATGATAACCGATACCAGCCGCAACATTAACCTCTACGGTAATAGTCGTAGCTTCTACCCCAAACACGGCACTACCGTATACTTTTACAAGCATCTAATTTTATTTGGGCTAAATGTAATTTATTTTCGAATACGCAGCCGAAATTATTTTTGAAACAAATGAATTTAATCAACTGATTTACAGAGTATAAATCAGTTTTCAGAGTAGTTTAATTCGGCACGAATCTTTCCTGGTGAATTTGACTTTTTACCAAGACTAATAGAAAAAGTGGTTCCATGTTCCTCATCACTTTCCAGACCTACTTTTCCTCCATGTGCCTGGGCCACACTTTTTACAAGTGTAAGCCCCATACCCCAGCTTTCAAGATTTCCAGTCTGAACACTACGAGCACGATTAAGGAATTTGAAAATCTCTGACTGGTTTTTTCTGGCAATAGGCTTACCATAATTATGAACTTTTATGATCACATGGTCATCTTTATCTTCTACCATGATTGTAACGGGAGTACTATGTGACCCATATTTAACCGCGTTAGTAACCAAATTTTCAATGACTCTCCTAACCGCAGTTCCGTCGAAAATACCTGTTATTTTTTCTGAATCACACTTAAAACCTATTTCATTGGTAAATATCTGCGAAGCCTCCTTATACACCCATTTCAGTTCTTTGACTAAATCAATCTCTTCAAAGTTAAGGGTAATCCCCTCGCCAGCCTGGACGCTGATCGCATCAAGAAGCCCCTCTAGAAGTTCAAGGGATTTCTCCAAACTCTTCATCCCCATATTTTTAAGATTCTGAAACCTTTCTTCAGAATCACCGTGGTGCAGGATGTCCAGGGCGAAATAAGCCGTAGAAATAGGGGTTCTTATATCATGAGCCAGGGTGCCCACAAGTTTCTCACGCATTTCCTGCAAAGAATCACTAAACGAACTGGCCGAATTGAGCATCGCATTTTCAAGAGTATACTTAAGTATAATCCCTACTTCTTTAGTATAGACACTATGTTCAATTAATATTTCAGTTAAGACCCGGTGAAAGACCACGTATTCCTTCAATATCTGTTTGACTGTATAATGAGAAGAAGTTGCACGATGCCTTCCATGGTCCAGGCTGTTTTTCATGATCTCCCGGTATTCTTCATGCTTATGAATCCCTTTAAAATCATCATACCTGGTCATTATTTCAGAAATATCGTCCAGGAGATTCGGCAACTGATTCCGAACCGCCAAACTGGATATATTGGAAGCTTCAATCTCCAGCTTTACAGCCCGCTCCCAGTCATCCATTATCCTGTTACTATTTTGTTTTATTATTTCAGCTGCAAGTCTCATTATCAATTAAATAACGCTTAAAATTAACTTAATTTTTGTTTTTAAGCAACCTAAACTGTTGATACCCTAAATCTATCTTAAATTTATCATAAAAAAAAGACCTGCAGAATTGCAGGTCTTGTATTATCTTTCAAAAATAAGTCTTTCCTCTTAGGAGACCTTAATCACTTTTTCTCTGTAATAATCGATCAAAGCATCTATAGGCCTACGTACGATATTTCCAAGTTCTATACCATATGGTTGCAATACCGCGCGAATAATATCTTCACTAAAATAAGCAATGCTCCCTATAAAGTGAACAGGAACAGATTTCACCTCCGGATACAATAATACTCTGGAATGAACAAAATCAGTGATCCCTTCATGCAACAACTTATAGAAATAGCCATTTCTCTCATTCGTAAAAATGAATTCCGCAAAATTAGCAAGGTAAGTATTAGGGTTTTCCTTACGGTAGAGATTCATTTTGATGGTATCAGAATTAAGATCAAACTTCTGTTTGAACTTTTCAGCTACTTCGGGAGGCATTCTTTTATAGTAATAATCCCTTATAAGCCTTTTCCCAAAATAATTTCCGCTAGCCTCATCCATCAGAATATAGCCAAGTGAATCAATTGCCTGATGTATATTCTCACCATCATAATAGCAACTGTTGGAACCCGTACCAAGAATACAAACGATTCCAGGTTCGGTGGTTGCGGCATGCACTGCAGCCACAGTATCTTCCATCACAAGTACCTCATCGGCATTCGTGAAATAATTCGCTATAATACTGCGAAGCAATTCCCTGGGTATAGGAGTTCCACAACCGGCTCCATAAAAATGAACTCTTTCAATTTTATCCTTCACCTCAGAAAGTTCAGGGTTCTCCGCGAGTCTTTCTTCCAATACAACTTCCTGAAATACTGCAGGATTAAGTCCTTTACTTCTGGTCTTTAAAACCTGTTCACCTTCATTGTTCAGAAGTATCCAGTCACATTTAGTGGAACCTCCATCAGCAATTAATATCATGCGTTCATTTATGATTAATAATTAAACTGAAAAAAATTCAGTTTAAGCGATAAAATTAATAAATAATATGCCTTCAAACTGAATTTCCTTCAGGTTTAATCTGGTTTTATAGAGTAGCTACGTGAGCTGCAAGATCTATAAGCTTGGCAGAATATCCATACTCGTTGTCATACCATGCGATAAGCTTGAAGAAATTGTCGTTTAAAGCGATTCCAGCACCGGCATCAAAATTACAGGTATGAGGATCTGAAACGAAGTCCTGACTTACAACCTCTTCATCTGTATAAGAAACCACTCCTTTTAACGGGCCGTCTGCTGCTTTTTTGAATGCCGCTTTGATATCTTCATATGAAGCATTCTTTTCGGTACGAACAGTAAGGTCTACCACAGAAACATCGGTAGTTGGAACCCTGAAAGCCATCCCTGTAAGTTTTCCTTTTAATGAAGGAATAACCTTGGTTACTGCTACTGCAGCACCGGTTGAACTAGGAATGATATTGGCCATCGCGCTACGTCCTAATCTAAAATTCTTTCTAGATGGAGAGTCCACAGTGAACTGAGTGGATGTAGATGCATGAACAGTAGTCATCAATCCTTCCACAAGACCAAATTCATCATCGATCACTTTTGCAAGTGGAGCAAGACAGTTTGTGGTACATGACGCGTTAGAAACGATATGATCGTCTGCAGTCACTTCCTGATGATTTACTCCCATAACAAACATTGGAGCCGTTTTTGAAGGGGCCGAGATAACCACTTTTCTGGCGCCTGCATCCAAATGGGCCTTTGCATTATCCTTATCTGTGAAGATTCCGGTACAGTCAAGTACTACTTCAACTCCTACATCACTCCACTTAAGGTCTGCCGGGTTCTTCTCTGAAGTTACTCTTATTTTTTTCCCGTCCACAAACAGGCTTCCGTCCTTAACTTCAACAGATCCTTTATATTTTCCGTGAACTGAATCATATTTTAGTAGATATGCAAGATGGTCTACATCCAGCAGGTCGTTTATAGCTACTACTTCTACATTTTCATTTTGAGCGGCTATTCGAAAGGCAATTCTTCCGATACGCCCAAATCCGTTAATTCCAATTTTTGTACTCATTTTCTTTGGTTTTAATTATACCGAAGTGATGTCTGCCACCCTTCGTAATTCTTTATCAAATTCATGTCTTGGTTCTATCGCATCCTTCAGCGATATTTGCACTACTTTTTTGTGTTCAACACCCATCATGACATTATATGTTCCATTCAAAATAGCTTCCACTGCACCTACGCCTAATTTACTGGCAAGCACTCTGTCAAAACAAGAGGGTTTCCCCCCTCTTTGAATATGTCCTAAAACGGAAACTCTTATATCGTAATTGTAATCTTCAAGATCGTCATTAATATGATCAGCCAATTCGAAAACATTTTTTCCGCTTTTATCACCTTCAGCAACCACAATAATACTGGAGGTTTTACCCTTCTCACGACTAATTTTAAGAGATTTCATTAGTCTGTTCATACTATCACTCTCCTCGGGAATCATGATTTCCTCTGCACCCGCTCCTACGCCACTATTTAGTGCAATGTCCCCAGCATCTCTTCCCATTACTTCGATAAGGAAAAGTCTATTGTGAGAACTGGCAGTATCCCTGATCTTATCTATGGCCTCCACGACCGTATTCAAAGCGGTATCATAACCCAGCGTATAATCGGTACCATTAATATCATTATCAATGGTTGCCGGGATTCCCACAACCGGAAAGTCATATTCATCAATTAGTAATTGTGCTCCTGTAAAGGTTCCATTTCCACCAATCACAATGAGGGCGTCCACACCAGCCAATTTCAGATTATCATAGGCCAATTTGCGTCCTTCTGGTTTTCTAAAGTCTTCACACCTGCTAGATTTAAGAAATGTTCCACCTTTGTTTATTACATTTCTTACCGAGCGTGCATCAAGATTTTCAAAATCTCCATCAAGTAATCCCTGATAGCCTCTATAAACTCCTGTACAATCTATTTTATAGAAAGAACAGGCACGAACTACTGCTCTAATAGCAGCGTTCATTCCCGGGGCGTCTCCTCCGGAAGTTAACACTGCGATATTTCGTATATTTTTACTCATTGCGCCCAAAGCTATTCCATTTCAAAACGATAACCTAATTTCGGAAAAAACTAAAACGTTTTCGGTTAATAACTAATAAAAAAAGCCACTTTAGCCTAGGTTTTTGCAAATATTTATGACTTTAATTATTTTTTTGTCAAAAAAAGACTCCTTCCGACGAGAAATACTCCCAGAAATAGCTCCAAATGTCATAATTAAAAAAACCCGGCAAACAGCCAGGTCTTTTTATTTAAAATATATGCTATTCTTAAGAAAGTACTTCCTGTACTTTATCAGCAGCTTCTTTAAATTCAACGGCACTAAATACCTTAAGTCCGCTATTATCAATAAGCTCTTTTGCCTTTTCAGCATTTGTCCCCTGTAATCTTACAATGATAGGAACATTTATCGCATCTCCCATATTTTTATAGGCATCAACGATTCCCTGTGCCACGCGGTCGCAACGAACAATGCCTCCAAAAATATTTACAAGAATGGCTTCTACTTTATCGTCTTTTAAGATAAGTCTGAATGCCTCTTCTACTCTTTTTGCATCGGCCGTACCTCCAACATCAAGGAAGTTAGCCGGTTCACCACCGGCCATTTTAATTAGATCCATGGTAGCCATCGCAAGTCCGGCTCCATTCACCATACATCCAACATTTCCGTCTAGATCCACGTAGTTCAGTCCAACTTCCTTGGCTTCAACTTCAGTTGGATTCTCCTCACGAATATCACGCATCTCTGCATAGTCTTTATGACGGAAAAGTGCATTATCATCTAAGGTCACCTTGGCATCAACAGCAAGTATTTTATCGTCACTTGTTTTAAGCACCGGGTTGATTTCAAATAATGAAGAATCTGATTTTTCAAAAGCCTTATATAAGGATAAAACGAATTTCACCATTTCTTTAAAGGCCTGGCCGCTTAATCCAAGATTGAAAGCGATACGACGTGCCTGAAAACCAAGTAGTCCGGTTGCAGGATCAATATCTTCAGTGAATATAAGGTGCGGAGTTTCCTCAGCTACGGTCTCGATATCCATTCCTCCTTCAGTAGAATACATAATCATATTTCTACCTGTAGAACGGTTTAGCAGAACCGACATATAAAATTCATCTGGTTCACTATCTCCAGGATAATACACGTCCTCGGCTACCAGTACCTGATGAACTTTCTTTCCTTCGGCAGAAGTCTGGGGGGTCACCAGGTTCATCCCGATGATCTCTCCTGCTATTTCCTCCACCTCTTTAAGGTTCTTGGCAAGCTTCACACCACCACCTTTTCCACGGCCTCCGGCATGCACCTGGGCTTTGATCACGTGCCATCCGGTACCGGTTTGTTCAGTCAGTTCTTTTGCAGCATCCACTGCTTCTCTGGCATTTCTTGCAACGGTACCACGCTGGATGCGTACTCCGAAGCTGCTTAGTATTTCTTTTCCTTGATATTCGTGTATATTCATAATCAGCTATTTCTTCTTGATTAATTATGGAAAGCAAAAGTAACAAATACAATACTATTGTACCAATCTTTTTTGAGCATCTTAACTCTTGCAGAAACCGGGAATTCCCAGAGGATGTAATCCCTTCCTAAAAGGCGTTTCCAACGAAAAGGTTATCGTAGAAAATCAAGTTATTTCTACCATTAATGTTTATTCTCTTGTAAATTAGGCGCTTAATTTTCAGACTATGAAAAAAGCCTTATTAGCACTTGCGATCGGCGGATTTGGAATTGGAATGACTGAATTTGTGATAATGGGCATACTTCCTGAAGTGGCAGAAGCCCTGGATATCTCTATTCCCAGAGCAGGACATTTTATATCGGCCTATGCCCTAGGAGTTGTAGTTGGCGCCCCCCTGCTTACGGCTTTTGGAAGCAAATGGCCTGCACACAAGGTCCTTCTGGGTCTTATGATATGGTTCACGGTTTTTAATACACTTTCAGCATTTTCAAATTCATATTTTGTACTTCTGGTTTCAAGGTTCCTCTCCGGACTTCCCCATGGAGCTTTCTTCGGGATAGGTGCAGTGGTTGCCGGAAGACTTGCGAAACCTGGTAAAGATGCACAGGCCATAGCCATGATGTTTACCGGCCTTACGGTAGCAAATGTTCTTGGTGTGCCTCTTGGAACATGGCTCGGACAGAATTTTAACTGGGGAGTTTCATTTCTGGCCGTGGGAATTGTAGGAGTGCTTGCCGTTCTAAGCATCAAATTCTGGATGCCTGATTTGCCCAAAGCGACATCCAACGGATTCAAAAAGGATCTGAAAATCCTGAAAAAGACTGAATTATGGATGGTGATACTGCTAACAACTATAGGAACCGGCGGTTTCTTTGCATGGTATAGTTATATAGCACCCCTTATTACTGATGTTGCAGGACATTCCGAAGGAATAGTAAGTTATGCCATGATACTGGCTGGTCTAGGAATGGTTTTGGGAAATCTTCTGGGAGCCAAACTGGCTGAGATGTTCAGCCCTATCAATGCTGTGATCATCGCACTGATTCTTATGGTCATCGCTTTGATCTCGAACACTTTCCTGGCTTATGATCAGATCGGGGTACTGGTAATGACCTTTATTTTGCCGGTTATCGCATTTTGTATTGCCACACCCATACAAATGGCGGTGATCAATTCAGCAAAAGGATCAGAAATGCTGGGATCATCCCTAAATCAGAGTGCTTTTAATATGGGTAATGCCAGTGGAGCCTACCTGGCCGGTCTGCCTATTGCCTATGGTTACGGGATTGTTTCTGCCCAGTATGTTGGTGCCGCAATGGCAGCTTTAGGGATTCTCATCGGGTTGAGCGTTATCCTAATACGGAAACAAAATTCAGCAGAACTGGAAGTAAGCAATTCTTAAAAGATGATCTGTTTTCAGAATTAACAAATAATATAAATCGGTTATATTTGATATATCGCTTGTCTAACAACAGATAAGTAAGTTATTTTTGCGCAAAATATTTTAGAACAATGACTCAGAAGGACCTTCTTGCAGTAGCCGAAGAATTTGGAAGCCCGGTATATGTCTATGATGCTGAAAAGATCATTTCCCAATATAAAAGGCTTACCTCTGCTTTTAAAGTAAATGAACTCCGAATACATTATGCCGTTAAGGCACTTTCAAATATCTCTATCCTGAAACTTATGAATTCTCTGGGATGCGGACTCGATACCGTATCCGTACAGGAAGTAAGACTGGGATTAGAAGCCGGAGTGGATCCTTCAAAGATCATCTATACCCCTAATGGTGTTTCCCTGGAAGAAATTGAAGAGGTCGCTAAACTGGGAGCACAAATAAATATAGATAACCTTTCGATACTTGAGCAATTTGGTAGCAGGCACCCGGAAACCCCGGTTTGTATAAGGATCAATCCGCATGTAATGGCCGGAGGGAATTCAAAGATATCTGTAGGACATATAGACTCAAAGTTTGGCATCAGCATTCACCAGATGCCACATTTGCTAAGAATTGTTGAGAATACGGGAATGCATATAAACGGGATACATATGCATACGGGAAGTGATATCCTGGATATTGGTGTGTTCCTGCATGCTTCTGAGATACTTTTTGAGGCTGCCAAAAACTTCAAGGAACTTGAATTCCTGGATTTTGGCAGTGGTTTCAAAGTACCTTACCGGGAAGGGGATATTGAGACGGATATTGAGGATCTTGGTGCCCAGCTTACTAAAAAGTTCGATAAATTCTGTAAAGAATATGGAAGAGAACTTGCACTTACATTTGAACCTGGAAAATATCTGGTAAGTGAAGCAGGAAAGTTTCTGGCGAAGGTCAATGTAATCAAGCAAACAACCTCTACCGTATTTGCGGGGATCGATACAGGATTTAATCATTTGATAAGACCCATGTTCTATGGTTCCCATCATGATATTAAGAATATTTCCAATCCCAGTGCGAAGGCCCGTTTTTATAGCGTTGTAGGCTACATTTGTGAAACTGACACATTTGCCAGTAATCGCAGAATCTCTGAGATAAGGGAAGGTGACATTTTAAGCTTTAGTAATGCAGGCGCCTATTGCTTTTCCATGGCCAGTAATTTTAATTCAAGGTACCGCCCAGCTGAAGTGCTCTGGTATAAAGGAAAGGCTCATCTTATAAGAGAACGGGAAAGCTTTGAAGACCTTACTCGCCATCAGGTTGTGATGGATTTTAAAAGCACTGAAAAAGATCTCGTCATAAAGGAATAAACTTAAAAGGATATATAAAACAAAAAAAAGCAGCCCGCGGGCTGCTTTTTTTATTTAGTGAAATTTTTAATAAATCTATAACCAACTGAATTAAGTCATTTCGGTATCTTAATACGAAAATCGAATGATGACCTACAAGTTTGAAAAAGATAAAACCTTAAAGAAAAACATTACGAGTGTTGCTACCGAGGAAGTAGATGCATGTATCACATCACTTGCCACTTTGACCATCCATGAAGCCGTTCATGATATTCGTAAACGGCTGAAAAAACTGCGTGCGCTGGCCAGACTGGTAAGGGACGAAATGGGTGAAGATAATTACAAATCGGTCAACATCTATTATCGGGACCTTGGCAGGGAACTGGCAGACTTTCGTGATCTTACCGCTCATATTGAAACTATGGAGATACTTCGTGAACGCTATGGAGACCATCTATACGTGAACTTTTTCAACTCTGTAATAAAAAATATTGAAAAAGAAAGAGATGTAATGGAAAAGGAACTGCGTGAAAAAAGTTTCTTTTCAGAACATCTGGTGAATAAGCTTAATTACGCACAAAAAGAGCTGGTCAAATGGCCAGTCAATAATAATGAGATAAGCATTATCCTTCCAAGTATACAAAGAGTATATAAAAGAGGAAAAAAAGCTCTGCAAGAGGCATATGAGAATCCAGGCAAGGAGATCTTTCATGAATGGCGTAAAAGGGTGAAATACCTGTGGTATCAGGTACTTTTACTTCAGGAAACCTGGCCTGAACTATTCAGCACTTATGAGGCAGAAATTCACGAACTTGCAGATTACCTGGGCAACGATCATGATCTTATGGTATTAAATGACAAATTGAATAAGGATGGTTTTGGTCTTAAAGATCCCCAACAGGTGGAACTTATACATGCAGTAGTGATGGAATATAGTACCCACCTGCGCAGTAATGCTAAGGTAAAAGGTGAACTTATCTATGCTGAGGAACCTGAAGATTTCTCAAAACGGATCGATAGCTATACGAAGGTTAATTGGAATTAAAAATTGATAAAATGAGGGTTTTATATTTTGTTCTTTTACTACTGTTCTTCCAGTCCATCCCGGCCCAGGAAAAATCGGGAGAATTTGTAGATCTCACCTATTCATTTTCTGAGGAAAGCGTATACTGGGTCACAGCTAAGGAATTTAAGCTGGAAGAAGTTGCAAAAGGCAAAACAGATCAGGGCTTTTACTATTCAGCAAATAACTTTTCTACAGCAGAACATGGCGGAACGCATATAGACGCTCCTATACATTTTGCTGACGGAGCCCAGACTGTAGATCAAATTCCCCTTGAAAATCTAATTGGTGACGCGGTAAAAATTGATGTTTCAGATAAAGCCCTAAAAGATCCTGATTATCTGATAAGTCCTAAGGTCATCATGGACTGGGAACAGGAGCATGGTCCTATTCCTGACGGCGGAATCGTACTTTTACAAACCGGCTTTGGCCAGTATTATCCTGATGCGTCAAAATATCTTGGTACTGATAAGAGAGGGCCGGAAGCAGTTAAACAACTACATTTTCCAGGGCTTTCAGTCGAGGCAGCAGAATGGCTGGTCACTAACCGGAAGATCAAAGCGGTGGGAATAGACACGGCAAGTATAGATTTTGGTCAGTCACAAAATTTTGCAACCCATGTAGCTTTAATGACTCAAAATATTCCCGCTTTTGAAAATGTTGCAAACCTGGACCAGCTTCCTGAAACGGGGTTCACGGTCATCGCCTTACCCATCAAGATCAAGGGTGGCAGTGGCGGACCATTAAGGATCATTGCGATTAAATAATTCAAATGTCAGGAAAGCTTAAAAATCCTCTTTACTTCATCACTCTTATGCCGCCGGCATCTATTAGAACCGAAATTGAGGCTTTTAAAAAGGAGATCAGGGAGAAACATAATATTAAGCACGCGCTAAAACTTCCGGCTCATATAACCCTGCAAATTCCTTTTCGGATGCCTGAAAGAAAAGAAGATATACTCGTGAAAAAAATTAAGAAATTCTCTGCGGAAAATAAGGCTTTTGAAACCGTGCTGGATGGCTTCGGTAAATTTTCAAAACAAGTGATCTTTATAAAGATCAAGGATCATGTACCATATATTGAACTACATGAAAAACTTCAAAGTTTGATGCTTAATTTCCTGGATCTTAAAAGACACGAAATCTCATCCAAGATACACCCGCATATTACAATCGCGACCCGGGACCTTAAAAGAAGTAACTTTCCGGCCGTGTGGAATGATTTTAAAGACCGGGAATATTCGGCCTCTTTCAAAGCAGAACACCTTTACATACTAAAACATAATGGGAATACCTGGGATATTTTCAGGAAATTCAAATTATGCTCCTGAAAATTTAACCTGCTTTTATCATAATTTCAGTATACTACACTTCATTTTTCAGTAACTTTTTCGTGTAATTCAAACTATTGTTCCCTATAATGAAAACAAGGTATTCCATAGCAATCCATGGCGGTGCCGGAACCCTCATCAAGGGAAAAATGACCCCTGAAAAGGAAAAAGCTTACCGTGATACGCTGCAGCTGGCATTGGATGAAGGCTTCAAAATTCTAAAAAATAAAGGATCAGCTATAGATGCGGTGGAAAAGGCCGTGGTCGTGCTGGAAGACTCTCCACTCTTCAATGCCGGAAAAGGAAGTGTTTTTACCGCTGGCGGTACTCACGAGATGGATGCTGCAATTATGGAAGGAAAGGAGCTTAAGGCAGGAGCAGTAAGTCTGGTTAATGGTATTAAGAACCCTGTTTCCCTTGCACGGATTATCATGGAAAAAAGTCCTCATGTTCTACTGGCCGGACAGGGAGCCATGGATTTTGCCAGGCACCATGGATTCCAGCTTGAAAGCGCTGATTATTTTCATGATGAATTCCGTTATCAGCAATGGCAAAAAATAAAGGATAGTGAGCAATTTCAGCTGGACCATAGCGAGTCCAAAGATTCCAAATTTGGTACCGTAGGAGCCGTGGCCTGTGATATGCATGGTAACCTTGCCGCCGCAACCTCCACCGGTGGTATGACAAATAAGAACTGGGGACGTATTGGAGATAGCCCGCTTATTGGTATTGGTAATTATGCAAATAATAACACCTGTGCAGCAAGCTGTACGGGAAGTGGTGAGTTTTTTATTCGCGGTGTAGTTGCCTACGATGTATCCTGCCTGATGGAATATAAAAAGTTATCACTCAGGGAAGCTGCTGAAGAAGTAATTCAACACAGGCTTTTAAAAATCAATGGAGATGGCGGACTGATTGCCGTGGATAATAAAGGAAATATAGCTATGCCTTTCAACACGGAAGGCATGTACAGAGGAATGCGTTCTTCAAATGGCAAAAATGTAGTCGCTATTTATGAGGATTGATGACCCTCTAAAGGGGTTTCCACATGCAGGATCCTTACCTGATGTTTTTCTATATTAAACATATCCCCCTGTGCCAGGATATGTGTCTTCATGTTTGTAATAGACATTAAATCACCATCTTTCACGTACTTCTCGGTATTATGTTCAAGTTCACTGGGATCGAAAATAATGACCATCCCTGTTCCCACGATCTCTACCGTATTACATTCCTTGATCACAAGGCCCGTGTCTTCCGCCAGTCCTATCCCAACAAGGTGCGGAAATTTAGCGACTGCTTCTGCCAGCCGTCCAAACCGGCCGCGACGAATAAAATGTGAATCTATTACAATATTGGGCAAAAAGCCCATTCCCTTAGTCATTCCAACAGCCCCTTTTACAAATGCTTCCTTATGCCGGCCTCCGGTGATCATTTCTTCAGACATGCACATGGCACCGGCACTTGTTCCGGCAATAACAAGAGAACTATTATGATACCTGTCCATCAATATCTTATGTACACTCGTATCCTTTATTTTTTTTATGATTTCTGACTGATTTCCACCCGAAAACATTACGCAATGTGCTTTGGAAACAAGTTCAATATTTTCCATTTTTTCTGAATCCTCTCTCTTCCTGAGATTGGCAACTTCAACATTCCTGCACCCCAGTTTTCCAAATGCATCTATATAGCTCTGGCTAACTTCGGCAGGAATACTGGAGGCTGTGGGGATAACGGCTATTAAAGAGTTAACCCCTCCGCTTTCTGCAACCACCCTGGAGAGAATACCCCTTTCTATATGTTCCGTATGAAATTTCTCGTTGGTTCGGGTACCCTTGTTTTCATTCCCTCCAATAGGAATTAATGTTCCTTTAGATTTCATTAACGTAACTTTTAGAATACTAAAATACAGTTGTTGGACGAAAAAGTCTAATTTTATTTAAGTCATTATAAATCAATCACCTGTCCCGTATGAAAATAAAGGAAATCACCGCCATGCGTGGGCCCAACTACTGGTCTATACGGCGTACAAAACTTATAGTAATGGTCCTGGACCTGGAAGAAATGGAGAATTATCCATCAAATGAAATTGAGGGATTCAATGAGCGTTTAATTAATTTACTTCCCGGTCTTGAAGAACATTACTGTTCAGTGGGAAGACCAGGCGGTTTTTTACTTCGGCTTGAAGAAGGCACATGGATGGGACATGTAATAGAGCATATGGCTCTTGAAATCCAGTCCCTGGCAGGAATGGATACTTCCTTCGGAAGAACCCGGGGTTATGGTGAAAAAGGTGTTTATCATGTAGTTTTTGAGTATACTGAAGAAAGTGCAGGAAGGTATGCGGCCAGGGCTGCTGTAAATATTTGCGAGGCCATCATTGCCGGTGAACAGTACGACCTGGAAAAAGATATACAGGAATTAAGAGAACTCCAGGATGATAGTAGATTGGGACCCAGCACCGAGTCTATCATCAGGGAAGCTGAACGTCGGGGTATTCCATGGCTTAGACTGAATGAAGGCTCATTTTGCCAGCTGGGCTACGGTGCTTACCAGCAGAGAATTCAGGCGACCATCACCAGCAAAACAAGTAATATTGGAGTTGATATCGCCTGCGATAAGGAAGACACAAAGAATTTATTAAGAAAAGCCTCCATAAAGGTGCCTTACGGAAGGACTATCAGCGAGCTTTCTGAACTTGGAGAGGTATGTGAAGATATTGGTTATCCTTTGGCCATTAAACCTATCAACGGGAATCATGGTCGTGGCATTACTTCAAATATTCAGAATATTGAGCAAGCTACTGAGGGCTTTCACACGGCAAAAAAGATCTCAGACAGAGTAATTGTTGAAAGCCACATTTATGGATCAGATTTTAGAATGCTGATTGTGAACTTCAAATTTGTGGCAGCCGCAAGACGGTCTCCTGCGCAGGTTACAGGAAATGGCAATTCAACCATAGCCGAATTAATAGCAATCACCAATCAGGATCCACGGCGGGGATATCGGCATGAGAACTTACTCACCAAAATAGAACTAGATGATATTAGTCTGAAGCTTATTAAAAAAAAGGGTTATGAACCGGATTCAATATTACCGGCAGGAGAGACAATTATTTTAAAAGATACAGCAAACCTCAGTACCGGCGGCACCGCAGAAGATGTAACCGATATCGTTCATCCATCCAATATCTTTCTGGCAGAAAGGATCGCAAAACTTATTGACCTTGACATCTGCGGGATAGATCTTATCACCAGTGATATTTCCAAACCCATCGAGGAGACGGGAGGCTCGGTAATAGAGGTAAATGCCGGTCCAGGCTTTCGAATGCATCTGGCTCCTACTATTGGCCTGCCCAGAAATGTTGCTGCTCCGGTACTTGATTCTTTATTCCCTGATAATAAAAATGGAAAAATCCCTGTAATTGCAGTAACCGGAACAAATGGCAAAACCACTACTACCCGACTTATTGCTCATATTGCCAAGTTAGGCGGAAAACTTGTAGGTTATACCACTACAGATGGTGTTTATATCCAGAATAGAATGATCATGAAGGGAGACTGCACCGGCCCGCTTAGTACAGAACTGGTATTAAGGGATCCAAACGTCAACTTTGCAGTACTGGAATGTGCCCGTGGAGGTCTTCTTAGAGCAGGACTTGCATTCAGGAATTGCGATATAGGAATAGTTACCAATGTGGAAGGAGATCACCTGGGACTTGCAGGCATTCATACCCAGGAGCAACTGGCCAAAGTGAAATCTGTAATTCCGGAAACCGTGACACATGACGGCTATGCAATCCTTAATGCAGATGATGACCTGGTTTTTGATATGAGGAATTACGTAAAGTCTAAGATTGCCTTGTTCTCTATGGATGAAAACAACCCGAGAATCAAAAGATTTCAGAATGAAGGGGGCATCACGGCAATATATGAAAATGGATATATTACTATAACCAGCGGAGTCTGGAAAATGAGAGTGATGAAGGCTGATGCCATCCCGCTTACATTCAGGGGAAAAGCCAGATTCATGATCCAAAATATCCTGCCCGCTGTTCTCGCAGCTCAAATAAGTGGCTTTAGTATTGAAGATATGAGAATGGCATTGCAAAGTTTTGTTCCTTCTGATTCTCAAACTCCGGGACGCCTTAATATCTTCCGGTTCAGAAATTTCACATTTATGCTGGACTATGCCCATAACCCTACAGGGATGAGAGCCCTACAGAATTTTATAAATGCTCTCGATTTCAGACATAAGGTCGGGATCATTGCCGGGATTGGAGACAGACTGGATACCGATACTGAGAAAATAGGAATGATCGCCGCTGAAATGTTTAATGAAATAATAATTCGTAATGACCGGGATCTTCGGGGTAAATCGGCAGAACATCTAACCTCATTACTTAGGAATGGAATTAATAAGGTAGATCCTAAAAAACTGGTTACGATTGCTGGTTCAGAGCCTGAATCAATAAAACATGCGATCAGAAATGCAAAGAAAGAATCTTTGATCGTTCTATGTAGTGATGCGGTGAGTGATTCCTTAAAACTGCTGAAGGAATTAAAGGAAAAGGATGATAAAGGAGAGTTGAGGTTTGAAAACTCCTTTTGGCTTAACACCTTATAGAACCAGTCTATAAAAATTTAATTTACACGAAATAAACTGATTGCTAATTGATTAACAATATTTTAGCCTATCTTTAATATCGAATCATTTTTTAAATATCCTTATATTGCATTATATTCTTACGCAATTCTAAAAGCGTTATTTAAACTCCCCCCTTTTTTAATTTCGCCGCTCCAGTACCTGTAATTCTTTACTCCTTGATAGCTATGGATAAAGTATAATCCAATTATCTATAAATCAATAATTATGAGCACAGTAAAATTAGAACCTTCAATGGTAGAAGAATTGAGAAGCGGCCTGAGAGGTCAATTGATTCTTGAAGGAGATGT
This sequence comes from Christiangramia crocea, assembly GCF_022410465.1. Taxonomy (GTDB): domain Bacteria; phylum Bacteroidota; class Bacteroidia; order Flavobacteriales; family Flavobacteriaceae; genus Christiangramia; species Christiangramia crocea. Next base: position 85,089 of record NZ_JAJSON010000023.1, read on the forward strand.
GAATTATGAAGATTCACGTAAGGTATTTAATGCCATGATCAGCAAGAAGCCTGCTATGATCGCAAAATGTGTGGATGTAGCAGATGTAATCACGGCTGTTAATTTTGGCCGAAAAAACAACATGCTAACCGCTGTTCGGGGTGGCGGCCATAATGGGGGCGGCCTTGGGATTTGTGACGAAGGCCTGGTCATAGACCTTTCAGGAATAAAGTATGTAAGGGTAGACACCTCAAACAACACGGTAAGGGTTGGCGGAGGAAATCTTTGGGGTGAAGTAGATCATGCCACTCATCCATACGGCCTGGCGGTGCCTGCTGGTATAATCTCTACAACAGGAGTAGGAGGATTAACTCTGGGAGGAGGCGTAGGCCACTTAACCCGGAAGTTCGGTCTAACCATAGACAATCTTCTGGAAGTGGATATGGTTCTGGCCGACGGAAGCGTGGTCACCGCAAATAAAGATCAGAATTCAGATCTTTTCTGGGCTGTTCGTGGCGGTGGCGGCAATTTTGGAGTAGTTACTTCCTTTCTTTTCCAGGCACATGAATTGAAAAACGTGATTGGCGGACCAACCCTGTGGCCAATAGAAAAAACCGAAGAGATCATGAAATGGTACCATGATTTCATTCATAACGCACCAGAAGACCTTAACGGGTTTATTGCAACCATGGTAATCCCAGGCCCTCCATTTCCGGAAGAACTCCATGGAAAAAAATTCTGCGGAATAGTTTGGTGTTATACCGGTAAACCTGAAGAATTTGATAAGCTATTTGAACCAGTAAGAGACCACAACCCCGTTTTTGAGCATGTGGGTGAAATGCCATATCCTGTGATACAAACCTTATTTGACGGCCTCTTACCTCCGGGATTCCAGTGGTACTGGCGAGGTGATTTCTTTAGTGAAATTCCACCTGAAGCTACTAAGAAACACCTGAAATTTGGATCATCCATACCAACACCATTATCGCAAATGCACTTATACCCAATTTCGGGGGCAGCAGCGAAAGTTGGTCCCGAGGATACGGCATGGGCTTACCGTGACGCGAAGTATGCCGGGGTTTTCGTGGGAGTAGATCCGGATCCCGGGAAAGCCATGGAAATCACAAACTGGTGCAAGGACTACTGGAATGCCCTTCATCCATTCTCTATGGGGGGTTCTTATTCCAATTTCATGATGGAAGAAGGTCAGGAGCGAGTAAGGGCTTCCTTCAGGCATAATTATGAAAAACTTCAGAAAATAAAAGCCAAATACGATCCCGATAATTTCTTCAGGGTCAATCAGAACATCGAGCCAAAAGCCTGATTTATTCTTTAATACAAACGTATCCTTTCAGAACGGAATAGCTCTGAAAGGATATTTATTATTACTAAGTCCTGCTATTGGGAGCTTTAGAAATTTCACATTGAGAAAACCAAATATCGCGGCAATAGACACCAGAATGGTAGTAATTAAAAAATAATCCATTAAGCTTATTGGTTAATTATAATTCCCTCTGAAACATAGATCCTGGCTATCAAAAAATCACTGAACCAAAAAAGATAGCATTGGCGAACAACTTATGGGTTTCCAGCATCATTGCCCTGAAATTTGGATTATCACTGAACATAATCACCGTTCCCCTGCCATTTTGCTCTGCTAGAATTGCTGCAGAACCCTTAATCAATTCCAGGTTTTCGGGATGGATATATCCGCTTATGTAGGGATCACTGCTAAAGACTGCCACCTTATTGAAGGGATTGTTACCTGGCTTAAGAAAAACAGTACTGTTCTTATAGATCGATAATTCCCTGTCTTCATAGCCAAAACCAATTGGATGAGTAATATCAAGATCGGCCTTATAAAAAGAACCTCCTATCGCACGGGACCCATAATAATTATCGGCCTTTGCATAATTCATTCTTAACAGACTGTCTTTTTCTTTCTTCTGCTCTTTAAGTTCTGCCTTCACAAGCTCATTCTTGATGGCCCATTGTGTAGCCGTTCTCTGGGTTATCAAAGTTCCTCCGTTTTTGACCCAGCTTTCGATCCGTTCTTTTTCCAGATCATCATAATTCCCAGACACCATTATCAGCACATCATAATCATTAAGGGGCATTCTTTTAAAATCGCTCCGGTCTACTTTCGTGATAGGCATATTTGCATAGGTATCCATCATAAACCAGATCTCACCAGCTTCATATCCGCTGGTGCCTTCTCCAGTGAGCATAACTACTTTGGGAAGCTCAATATCCTTAAGTTCCGGACTGCCAAGGTCAATTCCCAGCGCGCTTCTACCAGAGGCGACAGATTCTACCCTGATCCCGGCTTTCCCGGATGCCTTTTTAACCAGATCGTATAATTCCTGCGGAGTAACTGACTGATCAGCAACCGAGATCATAAGGCTTCCATACCCGAATTTCCTGATCCCGGTGTCTGTCTCTATTGAAAAAGGAGTGAATGCAGTTTTAATATTAACATCGTTCTTAAGGAGATAATACAATGCTTCGGAAGCCCCGAACTGTGACCAGTCTATTAGATAAGCATAATCAGATTTCGCAGGAATCTTAACATTTGCAGCGATATCCTCCTTGGTTATTCTGGATCCCAGATCCAGCCTGCCAGAAGACACTTCGGTATTTGATATCCCGTAGGCCAGAGCCATAGACCAGGCTGAAGTATCATAGAATACACTATCTGCAAAACTGGTCACTTTATCGAACATGGTTTTCACCATAAGGTTTTGAGCCTGCCCCTCCGGAACTGCATAAGCAAAATCAGGTTTAAATGTCTTATCTCCGGCTGTCACCTCATCTTCGATCCTGTAGACCTCAATCTGATGATCCAGCAATAAGTTGGTAAACATTTTGGTTAAGCCCGGATCTTCTTCATTTCCATACACATGAAGCTTTTTTTCCTTAAGGCCCTGATCCCTGATATCCTTAAAAAATTTACGTTGCCAGTTCAGCAATAATTCCCTCTTATCTATAGTAGCCTGGATCGTTGCCAGACTGGTGCGCAGATGATTGCGTATAGTGAATGGAAATGTGATATCCTCACTTCCTGTTTTCTGAACATATCCCCTTGAGCTGGCCTGCTCATAAACAATTCCAAGTGCTCCATGAAGATCGGGATAGGTTGAACCATATCCGGGATATGAATTATCATAGCGTTCTCCGGTGAAGTAAAGAGAGCCGATCTCATCCAGAGATTCCTGGTGATATTTTGCGAAAATAGTATTAAGAGTATCATAATTATAACGTGGAACAATTGGGTTTTCTGATCCATATTTCTTGGTTGGTTCAAAGAAATAAGTGCTTGAACTTCCCATCTCATGATAATCGGTCACCATATTAGGCAGCCATTTATGATAGAAAGCCACCCGATTCTTACTTTCAACCTGTGTAAGCGGCAGCCAGTCACGGTTAAGATCAAACCAGTAATGATTGGTTCTGCCGGAAGGCCAGGATTCATTATGTTCCCTGTCCCAGTTATCTGCCACCGGAGGATTGCCTTTATTGCTATTCACCCAGGTAGTATGACGGTCGCGACCATCAGGGTTTAAGGCCGGTTCAATATGAAAAACCCCATTTTTCAGATATTCATCCACTTTTGAATCTTTTGCTGCCAAAAGATAATAGGCTACGAGCATTGACACCTCACTACTGGAAGGCTCATTCCCATGAACATTATACCCAAGATGAACGATCACCGGCATCTTTTCTACATCTCCTGCAGAATTCTCCGGATTTACATGGGCAAGATGCTCCTGCCGAATATTTTCAAGGTTTCTAAGATTCTCTTCCGATGAAATGGTCAGGATTATTTGAGGCCTCTTTTCATGAGTATATCCAATGGTCTGGATCTGTGCATTGGGAGAAAGTTCTGCCAGCTTTTCCATATAACTGACCAGCCTGGAATATCTTGTATGCCAATCTCCTATCTCGTAACCGAGAAATTCGGCCGGACTCGGAATGCTCTCCTCGAAACTTACATCTTCAGGAAAATAATAGTCATTCTGTGACTGTAATGGGCTAAATATTAAAATGAGTATTAGGCTGCAAAAAATGTAATTGCTCTTCATAGAAACTGATTTCGATAGGCTTTAAAGATAAAAATTATTCCCTAGAAAAGATTCTATTTAAACATTATCGGGCAATACGTAAAAGTAAATTGAAATGAAGTGACTAAAAGTTCCCAAGAGAACAAAAATATGGAAAATAGCATGATTAAACGGGATCCTATGCTGCATAAAAAGGATGGCACCTATAGTATAGAAAATACCACCACCGAACAACCACCAGAGTCCGTCACCCGGCAAATTATCTATAAGAGGTTTAATGGCAAATACGATTATCCATCCCATCACCAAATACATTGTTGTGGAAAATAACTGGTAACGCCCCGCATAATACAATTTAAAGACAGCACCTGTAATCGCCATCACCCATATCACAATCAGTATGCTCCAGCCGGTAATTCCATTAAGAGTTACCAAGGCAAAAGGCGTATAAGTACCTGCGATTAAGAAATAAATAGACGCATGATCAAGGATGTTAAGTTTTATTCTTAAACGTTTTGATCTGGCACTGTGATAAAAAGTAGAAGCAGCATACACAAGTACCATGCTTGCTCCAAAAATGCTGAAACTTACAAGATGTTCTATTTCCCCCAGCCTCTCTGCCTTCAAAATAAGAAGGATCAGGGCCAGTATACTTAATACAAAACCTATCCCGTGAGAAATGATATTGAATTTCTCTTCTGCCGGAGGATAATAATGGCAAGGTAATTCTCTTTCCATATTTGGGAGGTTTTAAAGAAGGGGTAAAATTCGAGGGGAGTAACTTAAATTTACGAAGATCCTGTCTAAGATTCAAGCTAAAAATTTCTTAAAATATCTTTATAACCTTTGTTCTCCCGGGAAGGAAAGAAAAAAGAAATCACCAGTAGAAAAAGGAGTAAGTATCCGGTCTCTATTCAGGTATTTTTATAAGGGTTTCAACCCCGGAACCATCAGCCTTATTTCTTATCTCGAAGAAGTAATTATCATGATAGAGGTTCTTTAAACGATCGTTGATGTTGGTAAGCCCCACCCCTTTTTTCATCAATTCTGCGTGCGTCTGAGATATGGGCGCCCCATCATTCTCAACCTTTATCACAAGGTATTTACCTTCTTCGTATACCGATATTTTGATATTGAGATTAGTATGATCATAAGAGTATCCATGTTTTATAGAGTTCTCAATAAGTGGCTGTAAAAGAAGTGCGGGCACTCTTTTTACCAGTAAAGAATTGTCTATTTCCTTTGTGATCGTTAGATGGTCTGAAAACCGTACGTTGACGATATTCAGATAATATTCCAGAATTCTCAGTTCCTCATCCAGACTAATTCGGTTGCTATCGCTACTATAAAGTATTTCCCTCAGAAAATCACTGAGATCGGCAATAGTATCTTTTGCTTTCGCGGCATCTATATCTGTTAGAACAGCTATAGAATTAAGCGTATTAAATAAAAAGTGAGGTTGCAACTGGGACGAAAGCATTTTCATCCTTGTATTCACCAGCTGGGATTCAAGCTTGGAGTGACGTTTTTCAGCCTCTTTCACCTGCTTCAAATAATAGTAGGTATAAATAATAAAAACCATCGCAAAATAGATCAGGAAATTAAGATCTATAACATAAACAAAGGCATTAATACTCTTGCGGAGATCAAAATCTGCAAGGCTAACCCTTCCTGCGATTATAGAGTAGAAATCAAAAATCAAACGGATAATAAGCCCGATAAGAATTGAAAAAATAGTATGTATGGAAATGATCTTGACCCAGGAATAATTCTTGTTCAGGAACCTCTTGGTGCTAATAGCTATAAGGGTCATGTAACTCACTACGATGATATAATCGAAAAGGAGATTATGTACCAAAAAATCTGTCCAGCTAAAATAGTCTGGACTATCTCCAGGCATATAGTTGCGCATGTAGGCAACCTTGACAAGCAGAACAATGTCGAACATGAGATAAAAACCGGCCAGAAGCAGCACCAGCTTCAGGTCTATATACTTTCTTTTTAGTGTAGTGAGACTCATTTAGATTCCTATTTTTTCAAGAAATTCCTTTTTATGGGACTTACTTACATGAAGCAGCTTTCCATCGGTCATTTTGGCGTCTATCTCAGAATAATCAGAGTGTATTATTTCTTCTACATAATTGAGGTTAACAATGCTAGACCTGTGTATTCTTACAAAGACATTCTCATCCAGGATCTCTTCAAGATTATTAAGCGATTCTCTTAACACATGCTTTTTGGAGTTCACATATAACTCGGCATAATAGCCCGAAGCGATGATGTATAAAATATCCTTCGGATCTACCAAAGCTGTTTTATTTCCCTGTTTGACAGGAATTTTTGAAACTGAATTCAGTCTGGTTGAACCTTTTGAATACTCATGGAAAAATTCAATGAGACGCTTTTCAAAGTTAGAATCAGCCTCATTTTGGGTTGTTTTTAGCACTTTACTGATGGTTTTGAAAAATCTCTCATCCTTAAAAGGCTTGAGCAAAAAGTCAAATGCCTCCACATCAAAGGCTTTTAAGGCATAATTATCATAAGCAGTAACAAAGATCACTATTGGTTTGGGTGTTATCTCCACCTGTTTAAGCACTTCAAAACCGTTCATATCCTTCATATTGATATCCAGAAAAATAAGATCCGGCTTTTCAGAATTGATCTTCTTTATGGCAGTTTTGCCATTAGAACATTCACCGAGTATTTCTATTTCCTCTATTTCCTCAAGCAAGTTCAGAACCCTTTTTCTGGCCAGTTCTTCATCATCTATAACAAGTGCTTTCATAGTTTGAATTAGTATTTAATAACTGCAATTTAAAACTATTTGAACATAAAACTTATATTTTTAAAGCACTGGTATCCATACATGCTTAGGTCTTTTATAAATTATTCAAAAAGTATTCATCCAAAAAAAAGGCCATCAAAATTCAAGATTCTGATAGCCCCTGCTTAATTCAAATTATGTTTTACTTTAAAATCAATCTTTACTGGCAACACTGGTTCTATCCACAGCTCTTGGATCGAGTTTAATGTTCCGTGAACGATTACCATTTTCGATTTTGATTTTATACATTTCCTTTTCAAGCAATTCTCCCCTTCCTGAGGCTATATATTTATTTTCGGTCATATTCCAGCCCTTGTAAGCCATATACAATTCTCTTCTCATATCTAATGGCAAAACGATATTATTAAATTTTTGATAAGTTCTCACCAACTCTCCTTCCTTGTCGAAATCTGCCAATAGATATCCCTGTCCGCTTCTTATAGTTATATTATAGGAGTCATAATCACGGTCTCCGTAACTTGCGATAAAGTTCTGAATATCGAAATTCGCTTTCATAAAGGCTATAGGATCTTTAACAAATTCGCCTGCAGATGATTCATGTACAGTATAGGTAAAACTATTTCCATCCTCGGCAACTTCAACATCTAATGGAGCAAAACCAACTTTTGCCTCTTCAAGCTCTGTAATTTTCTGGGCGTGACCAATAGAGGTCGCAACGATTAGTAATAAAGAAAAGATTAATGTTTTCATGATGAATGATTTTAATAATGAATAATTTACTTCCTGTCAATTAATTGACCAATGATGATTATGATGCTAATTTACAGCAGAGTATCTCTTATTATTTCATAAAGATACCGGTAACTCATTTAGAGTAATAAAGAGACTAATTGTAGATTTAAAATTAAAGTTCAGAACTCGATGGCTTATAATTAGCAGGACAGATTATTTCACTTCACATAATAGGCCATTCACATCACGATATATAAATTTGAGAGCCTGAATGTCCCGGAACTTGCAGGCGAAGGCCTTTTTTGAATCGAAATTCCAAACTTTTAGAATATTTCTTGATATTTGAAACTATGAACATCTCCAGAAATATTGAGCAAATTTTCAAAAGACTCATTCCGGCGCCATTTACCCTGGCTGTTTTACTTAGCCTGCTTACAATTTTTATCGCTTTCTTTTTTACCGGTGAAAGAAATGCTGCATCAATGATAAAGATTTTGGGCTACTGGCAAGATGGAATGTGGAACCCTCCTTTGCTGGTTTTTGCCGTTCAAATGATGCTTATTCTTGTCCTGGGACATGTACTTGTACTGAGTAAACCTATGGCCTGGCTTACCCGGAAATTAACAGGTATCGTAACAGGTAATGCCAGCGCGGTAATTACTGTCTCGGTTTCTACCATGTTGGTCGCTTTCTTTAACTGGGGACTCGGGCTCATCTTTGGAGCCATAATGGCTCGTAAAGTTGGCGAAGCTGCCCGGGAAAGAGGTTTTGAGATCAACTACCCTCTTGTTGGTGCCGCGGGATATGTAGGGCTAATGGTGTGGCATGGAGGAATTAGTGGAAGTGCTCCTTTAAAAGCCTCTGAAAGCGGACATATAAACAGTCTTTTTTCAGGATCGGCAGCTAACGATCTCATTACCCGGCTACCAGATACGATTCCAACGGCCAGTACTATCTTTTCGGAATGGAACCTTATTATTTTTGGAATACTTTTGCTGTTTGTCCCCACCGTACTTTGGGTAGTTTCTAAAAGTACAGCTACCACCAAAATTGTGCTACCTGAGGAAAAAAGAGAGAAGAAGAATATTTTAATAGAAGGTGCTGAAAGACTGGACCATTCAAAATGGTTAAGCCTGTTTTTCGGAATGCTGCTAATGGCAGGCTTTTTAGCCAGCTACTATAACGACATTCTTACTGGCAACCTCACTCCTAATATGCTGAATTTTTTCATGCTGGCCCTTTGTATACTTTTACACCGGACTTTTGTTTCTTTTCTGAAAGCACTTGATGAGGCTATAGGAGGAGCGGCCGCTATCCTTATTCAGTTTCCCTTATATTTTGGCATTATGGGTATAATGAAGGAAACAGGAATAGTTGGTGATATTGCAGGTTTTTTCTCTTCAATGGCTACCGATGTAAGCCTGCCCGTTTACACTTTTTTTAGTGCAGGACTAGTGAATATTTTTGTACCAAGTGGAGGTGGACAATGGGCCATACAGGGTCCCATAGTTCTGGAAAGCGCATTAAAACTAGGAGTTCCACTGAATAAAGCAATAATGGCCTTTGCCTATGGTGACCAGATCACCAATATGCTTCAACCATTCTGGGCATTACCATTATTGGCTATCACCCGGTTAAAAGCCAGGGAAATTCTTCCCTACACCTTAATACTGATGCTGCTTGGCATTATCGTCTATGTAGGAGGCTTATTAATTATTTAGGCCGAGCCTTAAAGAATATTGTAAATCTATAACCGGAAATATTGTAAGGTTTATTTCTTACGGCTGCTTCTTATAACAGCAATATCCCTGGTATGCTTCTCAATGATCTTTTCCTGTTTTGCATTATCCTTCATCAGATATACAAGGATGGCTCCACCAATAACGATACAAACACCTACCATAATGTAGATTGAAATAGAATCCATAAATTAAATAATAAGAAGTAAAAAGTGTAGGGGGATCGCTAATATACGAGTATTCCTACAAGCACAAAAAGAGTTAATTCATTAATTAGCAAATAATTAACATTAATATATCGAATAGTAGAATACTTCCTGGGGGGACCAAACTAAAAACAGGAATTCTAAAATTCCTGTCTTTTAAAGATAAAATCTATAGTTAATACTGGTACTCCTCAGCTATATTTTAATCAAATTTTACCCATAATATATTTCCCATGATATGCATTTGCACCAATAAGATCATGTAATTCGGTAAGGTTATTTGGTGTAATATGTCCTTGTGCCAAAATTTCAATTTCATCTCCTGCCAATTGTACCATTTTCTTCAATATATCCGCTCCTTCGAAAGCATTAGATTTTCCTCCGGAAGTAAGTATGGTACTGATTTCTTTAATATTCAATAATTGCTTAAGAGATTCCACAGTATCTGGTGTACTGTCAATTGCCTTATGTATAACTACCTTCAGAGGATAAGCTTCTTTTGCCAATGATTTTATAGCTTCAATATTTAATGTATTGTCTTTATTAAGTATCCCGAAAACTACTCCTTCTACCCCAATCTTCTTACATAAATTTATACTTTCCCTCATTTGCGTTAATTCATCTTCGCTATAACAAAAATCTCCTGCCCGTGGTCTTATCATTACTCTGACAGGAATGTTAAGTGTCTCTTTAGCAGCTTCTATTAAACTCTTTGAAGGGGTGAGACCTTCTACGGCTAAATTAGAGCAAAGCTCTATTCTGTTAGCTCCCAACGCCTGAGAATTAATTGCCTGGTCCAAATTCTCAACACATGCTTCTTTTATAATTCCTTCCATTTTTATTCTTTTAATCAATATCTCTAATTATTAACTTCCTCCCTTTAAATAGTCCATATTAGTATAAGAAAACTAAGTAGGAACTTTACAAAGCGGGAACCTTTAAACCTGAATTCATTAATAAAACTGATATAAAAGCACTCATACTTTAAGCTTAATTATCAATGTCTTTTCCTTTATAAAAGTTTATCCCCCCTAAAGTCCATCTTTCCTTAAGTTCTTTAAGAGAACTTTGAAACCTGTCATAATTTTTATTTTTTCTTGTAGTCCAACCAACTTCTGCATAAGCTGCCAGTCTTGGAAATATCTGCTTTTCCATTTCGGGTACGGTAGGAATCCATTCACTCCACATTTGGGTGCCTGTACCCAGGATACGCGATTGATATTTAACATCAAGCCCTTCGGGAACAGGGTCAAATGCATAGGACTTTGATAAGGGTGTTCTATCGTACGTATAATCCAGATAAGTATCCCAATGGTTAGAGTTGACAACATCATAGCCTTCTTTAACGGCTCTATTAATAAGATCTAAGTCTCCCTTCCAGAAGTGCACGATTGCAGATTTTGCCAATTTTTGTTTTGTCTTGTTTGTATGCGGCTCCCTTTCTTCATGAATATCATCTCCTAATATTTCATTCCATCCCATCATACGCTTACCAGCATTATCAATATAATTGGACATTTGATTTGTGAAATAAATTTGCAAATCCACCGGAGATTCTAAATCCTTCTCCTTCATAAATCTATTTGCCATTTTCGATTCCTCCCAGGGCTTAAAATTCACTTCATCCCCTCCAATATGTACTACATTGTCCGGAAAAAGAGTGAAGACTTCATCCAGAATATTTTTCAGGAACTGTACCACCTCCGGATCAGCAATATTGAAGGAATCATTCATCTTCCCAAAGGTTACAGGAACCTCATTAGTAGTACCCAAAGATCCTAACCAGGGATATGCTGCAACTGCAGCCATTGCGTGGCCGGGCATTTCAATTTCCGGAACAATAGTAATATGTCTATTTTTAGCATATTCTATAATTTCCTTTATTTGTTCTTGTGTATAAAAACCTTCATGCGGTACACCAGTTCTCTCATCACTTCTACTTGATGTTTGAGTATCTCTTCGTCTGGACCCTATTTCGGTCAGCTTGGGATATTTCTTAATTTCTAACCGCCAGCCCTGATCATCGGTCAAATGCCAGTGAAAAGTATTCATTTTTAGAAGGGCCATTTGATCCAAAAGTTTTTTCACTTCCTGTGATCCTTTAAAATGCCTGGATTCATCCAACATAAAAGCTCTCCATGGAAACCTGGGTGTATCCGTGATCTGGAGAACTGGAACTTCAATTTTTTCATATTTCCCCTCATATTCAAAATCGGAAGGTAAAAGCTGACGCAAAGATTGAATACCGTAAAATATTCCTGAGGAGGTAGCTGCCTTTATTAAAATTCCATCTGGACTTACAGAAAGTACATAGCCCTCTTTTCCCAGCTGGCCCTGCAAATCACTTTCCATTATCAAGTGAATACCTTTCCCATCTTTAGAGATTTGTGGTTTATCGGCTAATCCCTTGCCTAAAAGATCAGCCAGAAAGCTTGCTTCATTTTGAAGGTTCTCAGAAGCAATAACATCTATCCCTTCTTTTAATGCAAAAGCACCTTCTCCGTATTCAATTTTGGAAGGTTGCGGAATAATTTGAACCGTTTCATTCGCAAAAACCGGATTATTTATTAGAGCAAAAAAGATGAAAATGAAATATGTGATATTCATAGGATATATGGTTATTTTAATACTGCTTTAATTTTTTATTCTCTGCTAAATAGTATACACTACTTCCCCAGCTTTAATGGTTTGTAGAATTTTTATTTTACCTGAGGTACGTTCAAAAATGATTAAGTCTGCTTTTTTACCCTCTTCCAAGCCATATAAATTATGTATCCCAAGTAGCTCCGCAGGTTTTAAGAATGCCATCTCTAGCGCTGTTTGTAACGAACTGATTTCAGAATTCACTAAATGATCTACACAAGTAAGAAGGGATTGGGCAGAACCCGCTAGCATTTTAGGATTCTCCTTCATATATAGTCTCCCTTCAGCATTCAATTCTATGGTTCCTCCAATATGACTGGAATAAGAACCTGGAGGCAAACCAGCAAATTTAGTGGAATCACTTACCAGAACGGTTTTTCCTTCTTTGAGTTTTATAAATACTTTTAACAAAGACTCAGGTAAATGAAATCCATCTGCTATTATTGTTGACCACAATTTTTCTGAAGCTAATTGTTCCCATATATAATTAGAATGACGCGGTAGCATTAGATGAGTGGCGTTACCCAAATGAGTAGATGCTCTTGCCCCTGCCTGTACTGCCTCCCTAATTTGTTCTGCACTGGCAGATGTATGGCCTATAGAAACCAGAATACCGGAAGATACACATTGCTTTATGAAACTTACCGATCCCGGCCACTCAGGCGATATAGTTATCAATTTAATCCGTCCCCTGGCTATTTTTTGCCATTTATTAAGGAGCTCCCAATCGGGAGCTTTTATATGTTTTAAAGGATGGGCTCCTCGAGGGCCATCCTCTGCGGATAAAAAAGGGCCTTCCAAATGGATTCCACCAATCGTTTTATTAATTATTGAATGTTTCTCACAAGCCTCTGCTATTGTTTCGAGAGTTGCACATATATTTTCATCACTGTTGGTGATTAAAGTAGGAAAATAACCAGTTATACCTTCTGCCCACAGTGATTTTGTAATACTCACAACCTGATCTACGCTTAACCCCTCTTCATTAAAATCAATACCCTTGAATCCATTAATTTGAAGGTCAACCAGTCCCGGACATATAATTTTATCGGTGTTTAGATCTGGACCCGATTTGATGAAACTTATTAAATCATTTTCGATACTTATTTCAACAGGTTTACCGGTTTTATAGTGAATTCCATTTAGCATTTTTCCCATTCATTTAAATTTTAATGATTCCTGTCTAAATTCATATGCAGTTTTTTAATCTCTGAAGGAACTTCCTTCTTATTAAATAACCCGAAAAAGAAAAATATTAATAATGAAACCAAAGTTGGACCACCAATTTCAATTGCAAGCGAATGAACAGTAAATAATTTAAGAAGAACAAATGTGGTTAATCCACCCAAAATAGAGGCTATTGCGGCCTTTCCATCACTTTTGGCAAAAGCTGGCAAAAGACCTAAAATCATAGGTATGGCAATTGGTCCTAATAAGGCGGCGAACCAGGAAATTATAAGACCAAAAACACCACCAAAATGACTAGAGTTTATCGCAGTTACAATCGTTAGAATGGTAAAACAGAGCGTGGTTATTCTGGCAAGGAGCAAACTCTTTTTACCTGAAAATTTTCTGATTTTCGGAAAAATGACAGGCAAAATATCCCGACTTATAACTGCGGATACTGTGTTTGAATCTGAAGCAGTCATAGAAAGCGTATTTGCAAATAGCGAGGCCAGAACAAGACCAACGAGGCCGTTAGGTAAAAATTCTCTTACCATAACGCCATAGGAAAGAGTGGGATCTGAAAGGTTTTTAAAAAATATAGGCGCAGCAAACATTGGGTAAAGTAAAATCAGTGGCCAGATAAAATAAAGCAGGGAAGATAGAATTGCTGCTTTTTTTGCAGTTTTCCCAGATGAAGATGAGATAAACCTGGTAGCAAGATTCCAGGTTCCTCCACTATAGCTAAAAAAGTTAATAATAAGAAGTACTATAGCAAAGACTACTGTATAGGGTTCGTTAAAAAAATTAGAGTGCTCAGGTGGTAATCTATCCCACATATTAAAGATCCCGTCAAAGCCATCGTCCAATTTTAAAATGATCATTACGAACATTGTCATGCCGGCCAGCAACTGAACTAAAAATTGCCCAAAATCGTTCCATACATCTGCCCACAGCCCCCCAATCGTGATGTAAATAAGGGAGACAGTACCCACAAGTAAAATTCCAAAAGTAATTGATGCCCCGCTAAAAACATTCAGTAGAACCGCGATTGCAGCCAGTTTTCCGCCGGTATCAAAAATTTTTATAACCGCTCCGGACCATGCAATAAGTTGTTGGGTAGTTAAATTATACCTTAACAGTAAATATTCAGTTGGTGACTGAATACCTGCATACAATCTAAGTCGTGACCATCTTGGAGCTATATAAAAAGCTGCAATCATTGTAGCAATCCCCACAGTAAATGCCCACCAGACATATAAGGTAAACCCGTGAGTATAAGCTATCCCTGCATAGGCAACAAACACGGCCCCACTATAGCCTGAAACGTGATGGGAAATCCCAGATAACCACCATGGCAATTTACCGCCTGCCGTATAAAAATCTGCTGAGTTTTTAACCCGAAAATAAGCCCAGCCGCCTATAGCCAGGAGCATTAAAAAATATATTGATAAGACAATCCAATCTAGTAATTGCATAGTTTAAATAGAATTAGGAACCTATTATATTTTAGAGTTTGAACTAATCAAATGCAGATAAGCTTGTGCATACCGGATACCAAGAATCCGCTGTGATTGCCCATTAAAATGAACATTATCTGATTTCGCCTTTAAGTCACCTGTATTTACAAGTGTCAAATTGGGATACTGATACGTGACCTCTTCAATTTTTTTGTTAATCATTTCCCATTTTTTTTCCTTATCTAATGAAAAAGATCCCAGTTCCCCACAAACAATTGGAAGGTTTTCTATTGTCGAGTAACTTCTGAAAAAATGAAACAAAGTCAATAATTTACCTTCATATCCCGGTATTTTTTCGAGGAAAGCATCACTTTCACCCTGGTGCCATAAAATTCCTTTCAGGGTCCCTTTCTCCTGTGCTAGACGCAGTTTCTTTTTGAAGTTACTTAACAGATTAACTCCGTGGAATTCCTTATCGTTCAACCAATAGTCAACAGAACTTCCTCCCATTGCAACAGGTACAAGTGCGATTGTTATATCCTTATCAACATTCTTTAGTAACTCATTGGCAAAGGATGTTCCCATATCTAACCCGGTTAATTCTGGTTGATATAAATGCAAGGGTTCCTTTGCTTCAATCCATTCTCCCTTATGATTCAATGCTATAATCCTTGGGTTAGAGAGAGTGTCTTCCGGCTCTACTAATCCCCTTCCGGCCATATTAGATTGTCCTGCCATCATAAAAACCCACAGGTTTTCTTTTTCCGGAAAACTATCTACCTTCTTGATCTCCTTTGGAAAGTTCTTTGTCCTTTCGTCTGATTGCCCTTGAAGATCATGAACCCAAACAGCAGTAAGTAAAAAAACGCTTAAAATAATTTTACTGAATTTCATTCACTCTCTATTTCAATTTCGCCAAGCGATTATATAAAACCTGGACGGGCTCTATTCTAATTTCATTTTGCTCTTCTATTTCAGCCTCATACAAAAAGCCTTTATTCAATTCAAAAAAACGTTTGTCTAATTCTTTTGCATCTTCAAAAACAGCCTCCAGATCTTCCAATAATTTAGGAGCCTGTTCAGTTGAAAAATTGGGGGAGTTGTATTTTGATTCAATTATTTTAAAGTCTAGATAATGCATCCTTAAATCTGCCATTAATTTAAAGTGTGCAAATTCCTTTTTATTTCTACTGGGTTTTAACTGGACTAACTGATCCCTAATGACTGAAAACTCCTTTTGCATCTGCTCAATACTTTCACTTTTTACCGGCTTCCCATTTTGAATTAACTCCATGGGTCTGGAAAAGAATTCCCATAGGATGTCCGCGTCTTCTTTACCTAAACCAAATCTTTTTCTGGCATATTCCTGGACAAAAGTCTCGGGATCGATAGGATCGGTAGAATTTAAGGCTTCCGCAAAACTTGCCATCAATATTCGGAAACCTGACAAAGGATAAGTATTCCTGATTTGCACCATATCTATAACATCGTAGCCCACATCCCAGGTAAACCCGTATACACCACTGGTTGACCAGGAGGTCATAATCATACCTTCATAATTGGATTTACGTGCATAAGGAATAAATTCCTTTTGATTTTTAAAATGAACCGGCCAGTTAGTACCATACCAATTGTCCGGGTGGCTTCGTAAAGCCGGTGCTCCCCAAAAAGAAAAGCCTAATTCCTGCAGGGAGGCTATATCTCCAAAATGATTTATTTTCCATCCATAGTTCCAATCTACGAATATTGTTTCTTCAGGTAGTTGTTCAGCAGCTTCAGGATATTTCAGAATAATATCCGCCCACATAACCGGTTTTTTTCCTAAATCGATTACGATTTGTGCTATAGTTTTCATATAGTCTACAAATAATTTAGATTTCCCCTCTTCTTCTACCTTTTTTTGACACTCCTCACAATGTCCTAAGAGGTATGTTTCATCTCCTCCTATATGGATATATTCAGAATTATGCAAAGCTGCTAAATCTGTAAACAAATCTTTAAAAAGAGAGGTGCTTTCGTCAATCTCCATGGGACAAAGCTGAGAGATATCCTTTCGATCTTCTTTTAAAAAACTATAGCGCGGATTTCTTAATATATATTCAACATGTCCTAAGCTTTGCTGCAAGGGAATTACCTGTATATCCAGACTTTCACAGTAAGAAATGAAATCTTTAATTTCTTCCCGGGTATATGAATATTCATTAGATATGGTAGCATGCTTATTAAAAGGGTAAGTCCCCTCCCACTCCATTACTAATGTATTCAATCCCAAACTGGATAATTCCCTGGCAAACTCCTTAAGAGCCTTTGGCGTCATTACTTGAATTCGTAAATCTAAATGAAAGCCCTTTACTTTGAATTCTTCATTATCTTTTTCAGTTGAGTATTGTGCAAAACCTTGCAATGCAAGTATTGAAAAAACACCTATCAATAAAAAAGTTTTTATTCTATATAAGATTTTCATAAACTAAATATTATCGTAAAACATTAAATTCCTTTTCTGATCTTTTACCAAAGGCAGCAACGTCTTTCGTCCCTGGGTTTTTTACTAATAAAAAAATATCCTTACCCGCATCAGTGAATTTTACCCCCGCACCTGTCTTTTTTGAAGAGTACTCCATTTGTAAGTCTATATAATTCGGGGCTATCACAAGAATTGAATGGACTACTCCATCCCCTTTAAACTTATATGAAGCCATGGGCGCGACAACATTTTCAGCTTTTTTACTTATTAAACCACTTCTGACTTCAACTTTCTCATATAAATCCCTGTTTGGAACTATTATCTTAAAGCTTTCATCTTTCCCTTGCCCGGATAAGGTTTTTTCATTTTCATTTATATGAACCTCAGGAAAATGTAATAACAATTCAAAATCATGTTCGTCTTCCGACTCAAAGCAGTCATGTAAGATAAAATACTTATCATCAACCAGAGCTACATTTCTATTCCATTGCACCCTGGAATTAACTTCTTCAAACCTTGGAGAAGTCATATAGCAAGCCTTAAATAGTTCTGTTTCCTCCAGATCTCTTATATGATTACCGGTTGTTCTTTTGGAGGTCCAAAGTACGTCAGTGGAAGTTTCAATATCAGTTTTTCCATCTATTAGAACCGTATTATGTGCTTCTGAAGTACGATACCATGTGACCAATTTTGGGTCATCATAATTGCAAACTCCACTATCTATTACAATTGGAGTGCCGTTATACCAGAGTGTAAAGCCTAACCTTCCGGCATGGGCATGAGCTCCAATCGTTTTTGCAGGATTTGCCGTGACATACCATTTTTCATTAGGCTTTTCAGAGCGTAAAACCGCCAACTGGGTCTCTGGCAAAAATGCTGTTGCACTTCCTTTGAGTGGACTACTAAGAATATCTTCTAAAACGGCTATGCTAGAACCAACCGGCATTTCGTAGGAATCATTTATAGGAGGCATAGTATTATCAGGTTGGGCAACCGTTTTAATAAAAGCACCCATTTGCTTTAACTTAGGCTTTAAATTTTCAGGAGCATTGAACTCATTGTTCATACTGAACAAATACATATCCCTAAAGATATGGGTCTCGAATGGATAATATCCAAACATTTGCTCCACATTTCCGCCGTCCTTATAAAATGCTTTATTTAGATGATGTGTTAGAATTGTAATTCCTGTTTCCTTAAGTTCACCAGCTTGTTTAAAATGAGGAAAAAATACTCCTAAATAGAGCATTGCCAGACCTCCATGTGCCTGATGATTAAATTCATTAAGCTTTTGTTTTCCAAACCACGTTAAAAGTACTTGCCCGTGATCTTTAAGGGAGTTTTCAATTAGATCTTTTTCCTGCTTATTTATTTTATTCTCAGTAAGATATAAACACCAGGTCCAATGTATGACCCTCCAGGCCGCCTGCATATCCCGCCAGTTATAATTTTTGGTTTGGGCATCGGGGGTAAGCGGGTTATCCTTAATCCATTTAGAAATATACTTCATCATGGTTTTTAAATAGGAACTATCCCCGGTTAAATAGAACATCCTCGCAAAAGAAGGAAGAAAATAAAACCTGTTTAGCCAAACACTTTTCTCTACCTGAGTATCTTCATAAACATCCCAGCCAATATTTACACCATACTCTTCTTCAATTAGTCCTTTATTAATTTTTGCTACAATTTCTTCGTCAACCTCCGTTTTGAGAAGTTCCATATGAACTAATTTACCACCCTGGTCCTTTGGTATCAATTCACCAATATTATATTTCTTCAAATACTTAATAAAGGGAAATTGTTTTTTAATTTCCGGGTTACTGATTGCAGAAGGACTATCTATACCTAAATGCTTTGCTAAAATTGGATTAATACAAAGTAGACCCAGTCCACCACCGGCAAGCAATTTTATTAGTTCCCTTCTATCCTTAATCATCGCTACCGGAGACATTTTGAAAGGCTGCGTTATCAAAGTAAAATTTACATTGTGGGTGTTTTCTTAGAATAGACGCCGGACAAGTCTCAGATATAGGACCGGTAAGGGTTCTATTCACTGCATCAGCTTTATTTTCGCCTATTACTATACAAAACAAATTCTTTCCAGCCATTAAAGTAGGGACAGTTAATGTAATTGCCTTTTTAGGAACTTTACTCAGGTCTTCAAAACAATCATCATTTACCTGTTGTTTTCTGCATAAATCATCTAATTCAACAGTTTTTATCACCTTTGAATCCTGAAAATCTGCCACAGGAGGATCATTAAATGCGATATGTCCATTTTCACCAATTCCCAGACAAACTATATCAATTGGTCCTTGATTAATCAATTTGGAATATCTTTCAATTTCCTGATGAACCGGAATATTGGGATTAATTGTATAAACTTCTTTTATATCCACCTTCGAAAAAAGATGCTCCTCAAGATATTTAGAAAATAATTGTGGAGCATCTGTTGGCAAATCCAGGTATTCGTCCATATTGAAAGCAACAATTCTATTCCAGTTAATCTCCGATGATTTTGACAGATACGCTAACATCGTATCCTGAGAAGGAGCTGCTGCAAAAATAATCCGAATGGTTCCCTGCTTTTCCTGTAATTTCAGGATACATTTCTCTATTGCCTTCCCGGCGGCTTCACCTGTTATTTTTTTTGTAGGAAAGACATTTACATCTTTCATTAAATCTAACATTTGCTTCATATCTTTCATACAGCAGATTAAATAATATGCTATTAATTTTGTAGGCAACTCCCTTCCATGAAGATCTCAAATATCATTTCTTATGGAAAGAAATATTGCAATAACTATAATATTGGGGTTTTAGTAGATCTCTACATGATCTATAATCATTTCGGCCTCCTGATTATCTGTAGGCTTTTTACCTCTGAATAACCAAAGGTTTATTTTAAGGCGTTCATCACTATCTGGTGGAATATCACTACCGGTATAAGTCCAGGTATTGATAATATCTTCAGTTTCCGGTTCCAGGGTAAACCCTCTGAAACTACCAAACTCGATCTTATCTGGTTGCCAATTAAAGAAATGGGTTGACTGGTCTGAATTTAATTCCAGGTCATACCTTACCTTATTCCCAGCCAAATAAGATGGCTGCACTGCAAATTGAGAATCAAGTTTTTCAGGATCAGACCATCTGGAAAATTCTATGTCAATTTCTTCTTCATCATTCTTATAAGTAAAAAGACCTCCTACTACATTTGGGTCCAGTTGATCCACCCTGTTTGCCACGTAAAAAACATATTTATTATGACCATAGGATCGCCTCAGGGTTACACCTGCACAATACCAGAGACCGCCTTTTTGAACGATTTTGAGATGTAAGCGCCCCTTTTCGTCCACCCATACATTATCCTCAGAATCTGAGAAATAATTAGGTCCTGGTCCCTGCTTTCCAGCACCTGAGGTTCTAACCACCCATTCATAACCAGAAAAATTAATTATGCGGGTAGTAGTTTCAACGGGTATTTCATCTGCTTCCTGAGATTGACTACATGCAACCATCAAAATAAGAATACCCGTTAAAACACCATGTATTAACTTTTGCTTCATACTAAATTTGAAATACATCCTAACTCTTTGGTCTATTCTATAGTAATTAGCACATCAAAAGGTTCAAGGTTTGAGCCCGCACGATCTCTAGCTGAAAGGACAACTTTATCCTCAGTTCCCGATCCATCGTTTATGTATAAAAGGTTCATAACCTTAACATCCTGTTGTGTAAATCTGTCTCCTACCTGCAGAATATCCGCTCCTCTTATTAACCATCCGTGTTGAGGTGTTTCTTCAACCTCAAATATGATGTCTTCAGCTGCTGCTCCAGAAACTTCAAGAACACTATTGCTAAAGGCATAAGCCTCACCGCTTCCTACTGCAAATCCTGTATTTGTAACAAATTCCAGGAAATTGTCTCCGGAAGCAATCGTAGCAATAAGCATAGGCATGTTAAAATCTGAATTCTCCTTTGAAGCAAACTCATCAGTTTCATCAGTTCCAGCCTCTCCATCCAACATCAAACTAACACGTTGTTTTCCCTGAAGATCATTGAAATAATCGGTGATGTTAAACTCAAAAGTATTTATCTTGGAAGTAGTCAGACTAGCTATGGGTGCCTCATTCTCGTCGGGTAAAGTCGCGTTATCAAAAGTTAAACTTGTCTCTTCCCATAAGGTATCATTTACTGAATATAAATCCAGACTTACCCCTTTAGCCCTGGTATATTTTACTGCTATTTCCAGTTTCATATCGGTTATCACCCCTTCTTCATCAAAATCCTTAAGGTCGAACATGAGAAAAGATTTTCTGTCATAGCTACCATCTCCGGTAACATTCTTAACTTTTAAAAGAGGATCATTACCAAAATTATTTCCCGATTGACTTCCTCCATTTATATAAGTATCATGAAGAGGGAAAATAGTATCTGTTTTAACAGATGGATCCGGAGGTGCTAAATCACCCACAGGTGCAGAAAAATAGACAATAGACGACACTACATGCATTGCACCATTAGATGGCTCTAAATTGGAAGTTACTATAGTCCATTGTTTGTTTGCTCCTTCGTTTACAATACCCTGAAAATTGCTATTATGTGATAAGAACATAGTTTGTCCGTTCTCCGTTTCATAAGCTATCGGGTTATTACTTTCCATAAGCTCCGGATCTGTGAATAACACAACATCGTTTACTATGTGGTATTTTAATGCATTACGCAAAATGGGCACCGGCACCTCATCCAGACTATTATAAGAATTGGCGTTAAGGTACTCAGTAAATGCATTATTAGTGGGTGCTATAAATGTCTTTGCCGAACCTGTCTCATAAAAATCTACAAGATCAGCACTTTTTATTGCCTGCTCAAGCATCACTAAAGAGTCGTGGCTCTGAATATATTCCCAGGCGGTAACTCCTAATTCTCCTGTGATACCGGATTTTTGATATTCAAAATCTTCCTGAATTTCACAACTGTAAAATATGCCTAAGCAAATTCCAATTAATGAAAATGTTATAATCTTAGTATTTTTCATCCTTTTTAATTTTTAATTGAACTCTCTGCAACCTTAACGGTCTCTATTGATAAAAAGAATTTTGTTCAAGGTTTGGGTTTCTGTTTAATGCATCTTCGTGAATAGGCCATACCAAATTACCCTCATCGTTCAAACCATTTATAGGTTGCATTACATCTATAGCTCTCCCTGTTCTTACGAGATCAAACCATCGATGACCTTCAAAAGAAAGCTCAATTAAACGTTCGTGCAAAATAGCAGATTCAACATCTCCATACATGGCCGTGGCCTCTGCCTCATCCAGTTCAGGTAAACCAGCCCTTTCACGAATAACATTTAATAACTCAAGAGCCTTTTCAGTTTCTCCTAATTTGTTTAGAGCCTCTGCCTTAAGAAGTATAATATCTGCCAAACGTATTAATACAATATTATTTGAAGAAGGGTCAGCGCTTTCATCATCAAATCCCTCTCCAAAAAATTTCCAAATTTTACGCGGCTGCTCTTCCGAGGTATCATAAATAAGATTTTTCCTGAGATCTCCATCTTCAAATGAATTTCTAAATTTATCACTAGGGAAATAATCACTATCTGAGCCTAATGCATATAACACACGTAAAGAATTGGTTTGAGTTTCATCGTATCCAACTTCAAAAATACTTTCGTTTGTATAACCCGTAGTAAATATTCGGGACCAGTCACTGATAGACATCAGAGAATACAAACTATTATTAAGTACCTTATCTGCGCTCTCGATGGCATTCTCATATTCATTCCTCAACATATAAACCTTGGTTAAAAGTGCATTTGCACTTCCCTTGGTAATCAATATTCTATCCTTTCCTCCCCCATAGCTATCACGAGTATTTTCTGCTGCAAACTGCAGGTCTGCCACTATCTGGTCCAGTACTTCTTCTTTATTTGTTCTTTCTACAAATAAATCCTGCTCCCCGCTCTCGTAAGGCTCAGTAATCAATGGAACATCCCCCCATATACGTACTGCATAAAAATAAGAAAGGGCCCGGAGTGCTCTGGCCTGGCCAACAAGCTGTAAACCAAACTCACCATCAGATACCAGAGGTATGTATTTAATTGCATAATTTGCCCGGCTAATGGTTTCATAAATAGAATTCCACCTTGCAGAGTTAATGGTTTTACTAAGTGTATTTTGCTGTAAAACCAATGGATCGCCGGAGTGGTTTGTATTCACTGCATCGGCGCGGCCTTCACCCCAGTATGCAAAATTTAAACGAAAGGTAGACTGAACGGCATCATAAATACCATACACACCTGCCTGAGCATCGCTGGTCGTCTTATAAAAACCCTGAGCAGAGAAACTGCTTACAGGTTCTTTGTCCAGAATATCCTGGGAACAGGAAAACACACTAAATAGGACGATTGTAAATAATATTTTTTTCATTTCTTTCATTTTTTTCAAAATTTAAAATCCAAAATTTAACCCGAAGATCAAGGTCCTGCTTTGCGGATAAGAACCTTCGTCCACTCCGGCACGCAAACCGCTATAAGAGTTTACATCAGGATCAAAACCGGTATAATGTGTCCACGTTATCAAATTTGACCCAGTGATATAGGCGTCAAGTCTTGCTAAACCTAAGTGATCAATAAGTTCAGTAGGGAATTGATATCTAAGATTTACATTCTTCAACTTTATATAAGAACCATCTTCTACCCAACGGCTTTGAATTCTACTATCGCTATTTAAAGGATCATCACGAACCGGTTTTGGAAAATTAGTTACATCCCCCTGTTCTCTCCATCTATTTAAAGCATCTGTAGAAAGATTATTATATCGAACTACTGAATTTCGCTGATGGTTGATTTCACTATAAATGTCATTACCATAGGAAAACTGGAAAAATACACCAAGACTGAAATTTTTATAGGAGAAATTGTTTGTAATTCCTCCGAAAAAATCAGGAGTAGCATCACCTATGATTTGCCTGTCATCTCCATTAATAATATTATCTCCATTCACATCATCCCATATAGGATCTCCTCCTTTAAATTGTTGACCTAAGGCTCCATAAGTAACTCCATTCACATTATCTTCATCCCTAGCGTAAACACCGTTAAATTTCCAGCCATAGAAAGTTCCTATTGGTAATCCTTCTTTTAATATATGGTATTTTCCGTTTTGTATATAACCATTAGTAAGAAGCTCATCAGGAAGATCTGTTACAACATTCCGGTTTGAACTAATATTGAAGTTAGTATCCCACTGAAAATCGCCTACCATGTTACGACTGTTTAAAGCGAATTCCACTCCTTTATTTTCTATACTCCCAATGTTCTGAGTTATATATGAAAAACCCGTAGTCCTCGGAATTGGAACATTGTAGAGTAAATCATCTGTTTGCTTTAGATAGACATCCGCACTAAAGGATACCCGGTTTTTCCATAAAGCAACATCCAACCCAGCATTATATTGGGTTGTGGTCTCCCAGGTTAATCCAGAATTAGGCATTACAGTAGGAGTTGCACCAGAGTTATCTAAATAATTTGCACCTACTGCAAATTCACCTTGCGAAGTATAATTTCCAATGGCCTCATTACCAGTTTGCCCGACACTTAGGCGTAATTTAGCATCATTAACAGTCCTATTATTCTTTAAAAACTCTTCGTCTGAGAATCGCCATCCTACAGAGGCAGAAGGAAAATATCCAAATCTATTATCCCTACCAAAACGTGATGATCCATCTGCTCTCAGGTTTACTTCTGCGAGATATTTCCCTTTGTAATCATAGGACACTCTTCCAAAATACGATAACATGGAATGTTCAGTAATAATATTTACATCTTGATTGGAAATAGTTCCCGCACCATTCAAGGTCCTTATATTATCACTTGAAAAGAACATCCCGTCCAGCCCTGTTCGTTCATACTTCCATTTTTGGAAACTTAATCCGGTAAGAGCAGACAGGTTATGAATCTCATCAAATTGGTTATCATAGGTTACATAAGTTTCGTTACCCCACGTTAAATTATTAATTGAACGCACGGCTCCTGAATTGTAGCCTGGACGATAATCAAGTGTTGAAGGCAAAAACTCATCTTCTTTCATAGAGATATAATCCAGGTTCAGATTACTCCTGATTTTAAGCCCTTCCGTAAATTCATATTCTACATACTCATTACCAATTATTCGATTGGTTTTATTAAGATGGGTAGCAAGTTCAGCTAACCCGACAGGGTTTCTTTTTCCCCATTGATAGCCGTTCAAAGAGCCATCAGGAAGATACATAGAATACGATGGCGGTCGTATTAATAATTCACGTACCACACTTAAATTCCCCGATCCCCCGGCATTAATACGATTATTGATTCCATTTGTATAGGACAAACTCTGTCCAAATTTGAGCTTATCAGTAGCATTGAAATCTACATTCAGCCGCGAAGTAACACGCTTATAGTTTGAATTTAAAATAATCCCATCCTGGTTAAGAAATGAGGAACTCCATGCATACTTTATATTTTCTGAGCCACCTCTCACCGAAAAATCGACCTTATATTGTGGCGCTACTCGCAACACCTCATCCTGCCAGTCAACATCACCGTTATTTCTCGGACTTAATGAATCTAAAACAGCATAGGTTGGCTCAACCGGATTATCCATATTTTTATAAGAATCTATGATAACCTCTCTATATTGACTAGCATTCAAAACACTTAATTTCCTGCTAATTTCACTAACCCCGGTAAAAGCATTGACATCAATCCTTGCTTTACCTTCCTTACCTCGTTTAGTGGTAATCATTACCACTCCATTGGCTGCCCGGGAACCATAAATTGCAGTTGAGGCTGCATCCTTTAAAATTTCAATTGACTCAATATCACCTGGATTAATATCGGATAATGGATTTAAACCAAAATTTTCAGTCCCATTTAAAGAAGACAAACTATTGGATTCAATAGGGACCCCATCTACCACATATAAAGGATCGTTACCAGAGTTTAAAGAAGAATTCCCCCTCACCCTGATAGTTATCGCTCCACCGGGAGCTCCGGAATTGGAGGTTACCTGAACCCCAGCTGCCCTTCCCTGTAATATCGAGACAGGATCCTGCTGGTTGCTCTCTGCTATTTCTTCACTCCCAACAGATGCGATAGAACCTGTTAAATTCCTCTTCTTTTTCCTCCCATAACCAACAATGACCAATTCATCAAGCTCATCAGCAACAGGCTCCAAAGACACATTAATCTCTTGTTGAGCACCAACAACAACCTCTTCAGATTCAAATCCCAGGAAAGAGAATGTAAGAACATCCCCTGGAGAAACTCCATTAATTCTGTAATTACCTTCCATATCAGAAGAAACCCCATTAGAAGTTCCTTTAAGTATCACATTCACACCTAAAAGAGGCTCCCCTGTATTGGCATCGGTGATTTTTCCGAATATTGTTGCTTCTTGAGCAATTGCCGTAACAGATATGAAACACATCAATAAAACAGGCAAAACCACTTTAGGCAACAACCTAAAGCTTCTTGCAAAGCGTTTAGGATATTTTTTAGAATTCTGGTTCATAGTTAAAAATTCGTTAATTTATAATAATGTTCAATGCAACAATTTGATCCAAATATAGAATTTAGGTTTTTGCAATGCAAACGTTTGCGTAAAAATATTTAACTTTTTATTATGTTTACCATATATTTTGGACTTAAATATTAATTTAAGCCTAAAAAAACCAATATATTGCAACTATATGATCATTATATCTAAGGATGTAAGGATAATTATGCAAACGTTTGATGTTATGAAGGACTCAAGAATTACACTTAAGGATTTAGCCCAGGTTCTAAATTTATCTCCCTCAACAATTTCCAGGGCTCTGGCTGATCATCCTGCAATAAGCGAAGCTACCAAGGAGAAAGTGCAAAAAAAAGCTGAAGAATTAGGTTTTATTCCCAACTCCATAGCTTCTAGCTTTAGAAAGAAAAAAAGCCATACTTTAGGTGTTATAGTTCCCAGAATTGACATTCATTTCCACTCCCTGGTGATAAGCGGAATAGAAGAGTTTGCTTACAAGACTGGCTATAATGTAACTATTTTTCAGTCCAAAGATTCTATTACAAGAGAAAAAGAAATCACCAAATTATTACAGAATAAAATGGTTGAAGGTGTTATTGTGTGTCTTGCTACGGAAACCTATAATTATGACCATTTTAAAAAATTCAGGAAATTGGGAGTGCCATTGGTATTTTATGATCGGGTCCCTTCGAATTATGACACAAACAAAATTGTTATCAATGATTTTGAATCGGCATTTAAAGCAACTGAGCATTTAATAAAAAAAGGCTGTACCCGTATTGCTCATATTGCAGGTAACCAATCTACTCCAATTTTTAAAGCACGACTTCAGGGATATAAAAGTGCAATAAAGAAACATCATGGTAATCTGGACGAAAAATTAATTATCCCATGTAAAACTTTAAGTTATGAAGAAGGTGCTTTGTGTGCAGAGAAGTTTTTAAAATTTTCTCCAATGCCAGATGGAATTTTCTGTGCGAATGACTATACAGCAGTAAGTGTCATCCAGGTATTCAGGAAAGCGGGAATAAAAATCCCTGAAGATACCGCTGTAGTTGGCTTTAGTAACTATCCAATTTCACGGGTAATTGAACCCCATCTTACCACCATAAACGATAGGGCTTTTCAAATGGGTATTGAAGCTGCAAAACTACTAATCAGACTCATAGAGGAGGAGAAGAAATCTATCAAATCTGAGACTATTACGCTTGAAACAGAATTAATTATTCGTGAATCTTCAATGAAACCATGAGGCAGGATCAATATTTAAATACAATAGTATTTCAATATTCTGTCTACACTTACCTTTTTTGAAAATTTTAAATTCCGCCTGATAATTTCTTTTTCAATACCGGCTTTTCATCCATTATAAAATCTGCAGCCAGCTGTGCATGTAACTGGGTAGTGGCTATAAGTGGAAATTCAACTTCTTCCTGATCCAGAAGCATAGGAAGCTCGGTACAGCCCAGGATTACTCCTTCAGCACCTTGTTGCTGGAATAACTTTATCTGTTTTAAATAGAATTCCCTGGCTTTATCAGTGAATTGTCCCTGGGTTAGCTCCTGGGAAACAAAATAATGTGATCTTAGAATATCATTGTGTGGTGGAAGCAGAGTTTCTATCCCAAAATTTTCTTTCAGGTAATCTGGTATGAATTTCCCAGTGACCGTAGGTTTATTACCAAGTAAACCAAGTTTAGTAAGTCCCTGCCTTTTAGCTTCCCTTCCAATAGCCTCTCCTATATGGAGGACAGGAATATCAAGTTGCGGCTGGATATATGAGTATGTCATATGTGGCGTGTTGGCACAGATCAATATAGCTTCGGCTCCCGCCTCCTGAAGCTTTTTTGAGACTTCCAGATATTTTGCGTTGATCTTATCATGGTCCTGTTGCCTCATCAGTTCAATATTGATGCTGTATATGATTAGTTGTGGATTGGCCTGTGTACCTATTTTTTCACTAACCAACTCATTAATCAACTTATAATATACGATGGTAGAGTGCCAGGAGGTCCCTCCTATCATGCCAAGCGTTCTCATAAGAAATCTATTTAAGGTTACTCAAATAAAGTTACATCTTATACAGGATTTTGGCTGTAACAAATGTTACTCCAAAAAAAAGATGATAGTGGTTCTTACTATCATCTTTTGTACTCTTTCCGGTAATTACCCTGAAAATCTAATTTTTAGTCTGGTTTTCCTGAATATCGCAACTACCATTATAACAACTTCCGCCGGCACAGCCAAAACCAAACAGTCCCATAAAAGACATATAGAGTCCGAGAACAATCCCTATCCACTGGTCATAATTAGCGGCCTGGATAATCATTGCAACACCTATAATTAGGTAAATTACGCGCCCCAGGGTCCACCCTTTAAGAAGTCTGTCCTTTATCATGATATTTTCCTCTCCAGATTTCTCCAGCCTCCTCCATTATGAACATTGGTATACCCAAGGTTTTTCAAAATGCTCTTTGCACTTCCACTCCTCATCCCCGATGCACAGCAGGTAATAATAGACTGATCCTTTTTCTTCAGTTTAGCCAGATTGTGATTCAGACTATTAAGAGGAATATTTTTAGAACCTTTAATGTGGCCTGCGGCATATTCGTTTTTGGTACGTACATCCACAATAATTCCACCGTTCTTTAGTAACTCCGAATAATCAGGTTTAGGTTCAGATTTAAATAGTTGCTTTAATATATTAATCATAAACTAGGAAAATTTTAAATAGTTAATTTCAAGCCAGGATCCACCATTGATACATTCAATGTTCTGTGCCTGCAGGTATCTCTCTACTTGTCCGCTTCTCATTCCTGAGGCGCAACAGAGGATAAGGGGTGCAGGTAATTGTTTTAATTCTTCCAACCTGTCCGGGATCTCTGTAAGGGGAATATTCTTAGACCCATCAACATGACCGGAACTATATTCTCCCGGGCTTCTCACATCTACGATGGTACCTTGATTTTCTTTTATTAATACTTCTGTTTGCATATTTTTCTTTTCAGAATTATGTGGCAAAAATAAATCCCATAAGACTCTTGCACAGTTACTTATGTTACAAAAGATTTTGGTAATTTTTAGCCGGCATTTTATAAATTCCTTTTAGAAATTGATCAGCTTTTGTTCAGTTCTTTATCATTGGTAATTCCAAACTTCTTTAATATATCCTCCATCAAACACCATTGGGTTAAGGAAGACTGAAGCAGGTTGGCTCCCACAAAGGCAGTGAACCAAAGCCAGTTTATATTTACATAAATGGCAAGCATCAAACTTATTAAAATAAATGTTCCGGCTACGCCGCGTACTATTCTGTTTCTCATTTTTAATGTATTTTAATTAGATATATCTTTCAATGGGT
Source organism: Christiangramia crocea (assembly GCF_022410465.1). GTDB lineage: Bacteria > Bacteroidota > Bacteroidia > Flavobacteriales > Flavobacteriaceae > Christiangramia > Christiangramia crocea. The sequence goes on from NZ_JAJSON010000023.1 coordinate 115,242, forward strand.
AATACAACAGCTCTTACCGGATTATCGGTTTCGAGCTGTTCGTTATATGCTTTTACAAGCTTAAAGAAGCTGTCTATTTTGTCATCTTCGGTAAAACTAAAAAGCATTACCGATTCGTTGCCTCCCTTTTCACTTGGAAACCAACTCTGGGTAGCGATAAGAGAATTTCTATAGCCATCTATTTCTGAAGTACTGAAAGCTTCGATATGGGATTCCCTGAACAGCTTCAGGATATCCTTATGAAATTCTGATAGCGAAGTAACAATTAATAATTTCATCTTTTTACTGGTTTTAAGCTACCGAATCCCTGAATCAGAGATCCGGTAATTTTGGTTTTATTTATGGTTTTTCTTTTCAATCATATAATATACCAGCGGTACTACCAGTAGTGTAAGTACTGTAGAAGCAATGGTTCCTCCCATTAGCGAGATCGCCAGACCCTGAAAAATAGGATCAAAGAGGATCACAAAAGCTCCGATCACCACCGTACCTGCGGTAAGCAGGATAGGCGTGGTTCTTACAGCTCCGGCTTCGATCACGGCCTGCTTCAGCGGAATTCCTTCTTCCAGCCTCAGGTTCACGAAATCGATGAGGAGCACCGAGTTCCGGACCATAATACCCGCCAGGGCAATCATTCCGATAAAGGAAGTCGCAGTAAAGAAAGCTCCCATTATCCAGTGACCTAGCACGATACCCACAAGGGAAAGCGGAATGGCCACCATCATCACGATTGGTGCTTTAAAGTTCTGGAACCAGCCAACGATCAGGATATAAATGATTATGATCACACCAAGGAATGCGATTCCCAGGTCTCTGAAAACCTCCAGGGTGATCTGCCATTCTCCATCCCATTTAACCGTAAAGTCATCCTCATACTGAGGTTGCTCCATATACAGCTCATTCATAGTATAACCTTCAGGAAGCTTAATATCCTTGAGCTTCTCTTCCATTCCCAGGATGGCATAAACCGGACTCTCAAGTTCCCCGGCCATATCGGCCAGTACGTAAACCACTCGTTTCTGGTTCTTCCGGTAAATGTTCTTTTTCCGCACATCTTCCTTCACCTTCACAAGATCCCCAACAGAGACCATCTGTCCGTTTTGTGAATGGATCTGGATCTGGGAAATGTCGTTTACTGAAGACTTTTCATTTTCGTTCAGTGCCAGTACTATTCCCACAGGCTCGGCAGCATCTTCATCATAAAGCTGGGTTACAGCATTTTCTCCAAGAGCGGTATTAAGGGTGTAGACTATCTGTTTTGGAGCCATTCCATAAAGCATCGCCTTTTCCTTATCGATCTCGAACTCGTATTCAGGCTGATCGGCTTCCACCATCCAGTCCACATCTACCACATCTTCGGTATTGTTCAGAATATCCTGTACTTCAGAAGCCACTTCTATCTGCTTCTCGTAATCAGGCCCGTAAACTTCTGCCACGATAGTAGAAAGTACTGGTGGTCCCGGTGGTACTTCCACAAGCTTTACATTGGCGTTATATTTAGCAGCTATCTTCTGAACATCGGGACGCATTAATTTCACGATATCGTGACTCTGAGCACTTCTTTCACCTTTATCTGTAAGGTTCACCTGGATATCGGCCGTGTTACTGGATCCTCGCAGGTCATAATGCCTTACCAGTCCGTTAAAGGTAATAGGTGCCGAAGCTCCCACATAGGTCTGGTAATTCACCACTTCAGGCCTTTGAGACAGGTATTGCCCAATCTCTTTAGTGACCACAGCGGTCCTTTCCAGAGTAGTGCCTTCAGGCATATCTATAATTACCTGGAATTCGTTCTTATTATCAAAAGGCAGCATCTTTACTGCTACGGTATTGGTAAAGAACATTGAAACCGAAGCCAGAAGCAACAGGATAGTTGTCCCCAGGAAGATCCATCGTTTTTTAGGGTTCTCGATCAGAGGTTTTTCAAACTTCGAATATAACCTGTAAATAAAGGTGTTGTCTATGCTGTTGTCGTTCTCCTTTAATTCTTCCGAATCCTCCTTTTCAACTTTCTTGCCCTTTTCTCTAAGGAAAAGGTATCCAAGGTATGGTGTGATGGTAAGGGCCACGAATAAGGACAGGATCATCGCGATAGATGCTCCAATCGGCATCGGGCTCATATATGGTCCCATCAGTCCGCTTACAAATGCCATTGGCAATACCGAAGCGATCACTGTAAATGTTGCCAGAATGGTCGGGTTCCCAACCTCATTAATGGCGTACAGTGCAGCCTGTTTAAATGGTAAACGCCGCAATTTGAAGTGCCTGTGCATATTCTCGGCAATAATAATGGAATCGTCCACCACGATACCGGTCACGAATACCAGGGCGAAAAGGGTAATTCTGTTCAGCGTATAATCGAGCATATAGTAGCTCAACAAAGTCAGGGCGAAAGTAATAGGCACCGAAAGGAAGACTACAAGTCCGCCTCGCCAGCCCATTGCAAGCATTACCACGATGGTTACCGCAATAATGGCTCCTATAAGGTGCATCAGTAATTCGGATACCTTATGGGAAGCGGTTTCCCCGTAGTTCCTTGTCACTTCTACGTGAACATCATCAGGAATAAGGTTCTGTTTTAAGTGATCTACCTTTTCGATGATCACATCGGCAATCTGCATCGCATCGGCACCTTTTCTTTTGGCTACCGATAGTGTTACCGCAGGATATTCTGAATTATATTCACCTGCCTTTTCATTAGCCTGGCCGTAGCCGAAGCTTACATATTCTTTTGGAAGTTCGGGCCCGTCAACAACTGTGGCTACCTGTTTAAGGTATACCGGCTGATTATCCTGAACTCCAATAATAAGGTTATTTACATCTTCTTTTGACTCCAGAAAACTTCCGGTAGTCACCAGGAATTCGGTGTCCTGATTATCGAATTTCCCCGATGACATCTGCTGATTATTGGCTTTGATCTTTTCGGCTATCCCAAGAAAATCAACACCACTGGATGCCATTTTGGCCTTATCCAGCACCACGCGTAACTGACGGTTTCTCCCACCTTTAACTTTAGTGATCGAAACATCTTCCACTTTTTCTATCTCGTGGTCCAGCTCTTCAGCTATCTGTTTTAACTGATAATCATTATAATTCTCACTCCACAGGGTGAGTCCAAGCACCGGAACATCGTCTATAGCCCGGGTTTTGACCATAGGCTGCGTCACATTTCGCGGCAGCTTATCCATACTCTTCATCAATTCGTTGTAGAGTTTCACGTAGGAACGCTCAATGTCTTCTCCCACATAGAACTGAACGATGATCATTCCCTGTTCTTTCATAGAAGTAGAATAGACATATTCCACTCCCTTAACATTAGATATTATCTTTTCCAATGGCTTGACCACCCGGGACTCGACCTCGGTAGGAGAGGCGCCTGGATATCCTACAAAGATATCGGCCATAGGCACGTCTATCTGAGGTTCTTCTTCTCTTGGAATAAGAAAAGAACTGTAAACCCCAACCACCATAAAGACGATCATAAGCAGTACCGTAAGTTTCGAGTTGATAAAGCCTTTGGCTATTTTACCTGCTAATCCTTCTTTCATTGTATAGCTTTTAAATTCTTATAATTTTTTGAGTCAGCTTATTGTTTGCTCACCGGAGCACCGTTGTATAGTTTTCCTTCAGCATCTACAATGTACTCCTCATCAGCCTTAAGTCCGGAAAGCACTTCTACCTGGTCGCCATAGGTTTTTCCTAATCTTATCCATCTTAGAAGAGCCATGTTTTGTGAACTTATGGTGTATATGCCTGTAAGGTCACCACGGTGTACGACAGCTGAGGAAGGAATAAGTACTCTTGCACTTGCTGTTTTTTGCTCCACCGGAATCTCGACACTCACATACATTCCCGACCTGATCTCATCTCCTGTTTCTTCAAGACTTATCTTTACGGGATACTGGCTTCCGGTATTCTTGGCTGAAGCACTTACCTCTGAAATAACCCCTTTAAGGGTTTTATCCAGTGTTTTCACATTAACATCTACTTCAGTCCCTTCTTTAATTGAAGAAACATCAGATTCCGGAACGGTGGCTCTTACTTCAAAAGCTCCGGGCGCTTCCATTGCAACCAATGGCATTCCCGGATTGGCCATATCGCCTTCTTCTACAAATTTGTTGGTGATCACTCCGCTAAAAGGAGCCCGAATGTTTACATAGGCAAATTGTGCCTGGATCTCATTTTTCATCTGGCGGGCCGCTTCAAGCCTGGCTTTTGCCATCTCATAGTTTGCCGTTATATCGTCCAGTTCCTTTTGGGAAGCACTGTTCTCTTCAAACAGGTTCTTAAACCTGTTATAATCTTTTTCGGCATTATTATAAGCCGCCTGTGCTTCGGTGATCTTGGCGTTTACCTGGGCAATTTTTGCCTGCAGGTCTGAGTTATTAATAGATACAAGTAACTCGCCTTTCTTTACTTTATCTCCTATCTGCACATTGATGCGATCTACATAACCCATCATCCGGGTGCTTAATTTCGCATTATTCACAGCTTCTATCTTACCGTTAAGGCTAAGGGTGGATCCCTTTTCTGAAGCAGGTGAATTCACCTTTACCGCCAGGGCCGGTTTCTTTTCCTGTGAAGGCTTCTTATCGTCCCCACAGCTGATAAATAGACTTGCCGCTCCGGCAATTAAAAGAGTATATAATTTCAGTTTCATCGCTTATTTTTTGGTTAAAAATTCTAAATATGCCTTGGCATAATTGTATTCGTAAATCGTTTGATAGTATTCGAGTTCCTTTTCAAGGTATTTTGCTTCTGCTGAGAGTAGGTCTGAAGTTTTTTCGAGCCCTTCCTCATAACGGTTAGTCCTGATTCTTAGGGATTCTTCAGACTGTTGCATTGCAAGTTCGCTGAGGTTCAGCTTGTTTTCTGCATCCTTAAGAGCTCTTCTGGCTTTATTAAGTTCCATAGTGCTTTTTGACACATATTGCTCATATTCGAGCTTTGCCTGTTCGTATTCAGCCCTGCTTTTCTGCGTTTTCCCAATTCGCTTGGAACCTTGAAAAACATCCCAGCTTAATGAAACACCAGCGATATATCCACTGGCATCCCCCTGGAAAATATCTTCATCATAAAGCTCGTAGCTGCCAAAGGCATTTAATCTTGGTAAAAAGCTCATCTTATCGGCTTTATACATATCCTTTCTTGCTTCCGTAGCCAGTTCCATAGCCTTGATATCTGAACGCTCTTCGGAAATACCGGCATTTTCAGTCTCTACGAGAGAGTTTATCTGCAGGGAATCTGTAGGCTTCAGGATTCCTTCCTGTGACTGTCCCATTAAGAACTCCAGGTAGTCTGAAGCATTTTCAAGGTTACTTTTTGCATAATGCAAACTGTTATTGATCTCAGACACCCTAACTTCCACAGAGAGGATATCGGCTTTTTGGAGATAGCCCTGCTTATATCTGTCACTGGCCATTTTCTGATTGGATAGCGCGGCTTCACGGGCCTTCTCCAAAACATTCACTGCTTTATAGGCCAGCTGAAGCTCCATATAGGCTTTTTCCACCTCCAGCTTCATATAATCCCCTGTACGTTCTCCTTTCAGGCGGGTAGCCTCCATTTTAGAATCGGCGGCCTTTCTTTTAAAGATACCGTCAAGATTCACCAAAGGTTGCTCTACCTCGATTTTTGTAGCAAAATTATTGATGCGATCCGGGTCATTAAGAAGCGCCGGATCAAAATCGCTTTGGTTGATCCTTTCCTGGTTCAGTTTAGAACCAAAGGCCATAAGTGGATTATTAGTGGTCATCCCCGTATGGGAAACACTAATATTAGGCAGAAAGACCGCATTGGTCTGCCTGTAATCTGCCCGGGCCTGCAGGAATTCCTGCTCCGAGATCTTTAATTTCCTATTGTTTTCCATCACTCTGTTCAACACTGTATCTTTACTAACCGGTTGTACCTGCTGGGCTCTGATAGGGAGACCTGCAAGAAAGAGGAGTAGAATTGCAGAGAGTTTTATTTTCTTCATTATTTATGATTTTCTGTTGCAAAAATAGGCCAGAGGTGCAGGCATTTCTGCAACCTTTGTTACCCAAGCATATTTCAAACTATCTGGTTTCAGTAGGAAAGAAAGTTCATATTAAATAAATAGAGAGGAAGAGTGAGGCTGCGCAAATCTTTTGACCTTAAAAAGAGATCACATTAAATCGGAACGTAACAAAAGTTACATTCAGGAGATAAGTAAAATATTACATTTGCTTTTGTGAGTACAAAAACCTTTATTTCTATACTATTAATTCCCCTTTTTCTTGGGAAACTATTGATCGTAGATGCAAGTTTGCTCAATATTCTGGCTGAAGATGAAATTTCCTTTGTTAAACCATATTGCCAGAAGAAACAATCAAATTCAGATATTAAGAAAACATATGAATTCAAGCAGAATTTAGATGCGAAGAATAATATTACTGAAGTAAGTAGTTTTTGTACTCCTCAGTTCAATTTTAATGTCTTCTCATGGAATTTCAATATTTCTGAAGTTATCAACATAGAAGACATACTATTCTCTTCAAGATTAAGCTATCTCTATCTGGATAGCCACTCCCCTCCACCCAAATTTGTGTAATTGAGATTTTAGCATTTTCTGCACTGATATCTTACATCGGTCCAGACCAGATTATCAATTACAATAACACCTATAATAATGACGAACAAAATTCATATTAGTCGTCGTTCCATACAGTTATTACGAATTTTGGTTAGTGGAATTTTCCTGGTGGCAGGAGCAAATCATTTGCTGAATACCACGAAAACAGTCCGCCGACTTGAACAGGCCAGTTTTAAAGGAATCGCCTATTTTTTTGGTGATCCGGAATGGCTTGTCATCCTCTCCGGAATCGTAATGCTGGCAGCAGGTTTTTTATTCCTGATAGGATATAAAACCAGATGGGCGGCCATCATATTATTACTTGTATTAATCCCAATAACCCTATCGGTACAGGTAGGGCAGATAAACACTCTTGGACCACTTTTTAAAAATATAGCAATTCTGGGTGGTCTGTTGTTTTTTATCATAAATGACACCGATAAACTTTTTAAACTTAAATAAAATGAAAACAATTCTTTATAGCAGTATTTTGCTGATGCTAACATTATTTACCGGAAATCAGGCACAGGCACAACATAACTCCAAACATAATTATGTGGTGCTTACCAAAAAAGTTCCGCAACTGCAGCCAATTTTAATAACGGCTGAAAGACTGAAAGAAGAAGATGGCGCCCATTTTGGCGAATTTGAGATCATCATCTGTGGAAAAGAGATAGGTGATATAACCGATTCTTCAAAAATGGGAAAGTTCATTACCAAAGCTGAAAAGTTAGGAGTGAAACTCGTAGCCTGCGGATTTTCTCTGAATAAATTCAAGGTAGACAAAGAGGCGGTTCCAAAGGAAATGAAAGTAGTTGAAAATGGTATTCTTTACAATTTTCAGCTTCAGAAAAAAGGATATCTGAGTCTCAGTCTTTAATAAAACCCCAGAAAAAACCATTCTCAATAAAAGGAGATAAATCATGAATAATAAAAAAAAGAATATGAAGCAAACCTGGATCCAGTATTCCATATTTGGTGCGATAGCCCTGGTGTTATATGCTACTGGCCTACACACCGAGGTGATAGGATTTGCACAAAGAGGTTTACTTGAAACCGGCTTAATGAATCCTGATGTAGAGGAAAAAACAGCTATAGCACATGTAAATAATGCTGAACCTGAATCTCTGAAAGGCATCAATAGTAATCCAGAAGCCAGCTTCGATTTACAACTTCGGGATGAAGAAGGTAATATCGTTGCCTTAACTGACTTCAAAGGCAAAGTGATCTTTATGAATTTTTGGGCGACCTGGTGCCCGCCATGTGTGGCAGAGATGCCAGCCATAGATAGGTTACACCAGGAAATGGGAGATGAAGTAGCATTTGTAATGCTTTCTATGGATCAGAATTTCGAAAAAGCGGTCTCCTTTAAAGAAAGGAAAGATTACGGGTTACCAATTTATGAACTGGCGAGCCAGCTACCAGCCATGTATCGTTCTACGGCCCTCCCTACTACCTATGTGATTGATGCCGATGGTAAGCTTGCCCTTACACATAAAGGAATGGCCGATTATGATACCGATGAGTTCAAAAAATTCCTGAAGAGCTTAAAATAAATGCTTTTCAATTCTAATTAACAGGCTGTATGAAGAGATTAAAATTAGTAATGGCTTTTGTAATGCTGGCTTTAGGTATATCTGCCTACGGCCAGGTTACGGAGGCCCCGGAGTGGAAAGCCGAAATAAGGGATAAATCATTTGATGCAGGTGATACGATCACGGTAAAATTCACCGCAAAAATCCCGGACAAATGGTATTTGTATTCCAGCGATTTCAATCCAGACCTGGGACCTACGGTAACAGAATTTCAATTTGATGAAAATCCGGAATTTAAAGTCATTGATTCAGTAGTTCCTGTTGGTGCAAAACGAAAATATGATGAAATATTTGAAGGGGAATACACCTATTTTACTAAAGAAGCTGTTTTCAAACAAAAAATTGAGATCCAGGGCAAAGATCCGGTTATAAATGCTGTGGTCTCTTACCAGATCTGCTCTGATGAAAATGGCCAGTGTATCCCTTTTACCAGTGAGATACCGGTTACAGGTATTAAGCAAAACTCTACTGGAGAGAAAAATGAGGAACTAGAAGTGCGCGAGATGCAGGCTTTTCAGAATAATTTTAGATCTGGCAATGAACAAAAAGAGGGTGTCTCGTTCCTGATATCATTTTTCCTAGTGTCTTTCGGGGCAGGACTGGCGGCAATATTAACGCCATGTGTTTTTCCAATGATCCCCATGACCGTTTCCTATTTTACCAAATCCGGCAGCAATAGGAAAAAAGGAATTTTCCAGGCCCTGCTCTATGGTATTTCTATCATAGTCATTTATACGATGGTCGGTACTTTGTTTTCTGTACTGTTTGGGGCGGCATTCGCCAATTTCCTTAGTACACACTGGATCCCGAATCTGTTATTCTTTGCTGTATTCGTTCTGTTTGCCTTATCGTTTTTCGGGCTCTTTGAAATACGCTTACCAAACAGCCTGATAAATAAAATGGATAAACAGTCAAATAAAGGAGGGCTAATAGGTATTTTCTTTATGGCATTCACCCTGGTGCTGGTAGGCTTCAGTTGTACAGGACCTATCGTGGGAACAATCCTGCTTCAGGCTGCCGGCGGCGAAATGCTCAAGCCCCTGGTGGGAATGCTTGGCTTTTCTTTAGCCTTCGCCCTACCCTTTACCCTGTTCGCAATATTTCCGAACTGGCTAAGGTCTTTACCTAAAAGTGGCGGCTGGCTGAACACGGTCAAGGTTACTTTGGGCTTCCTGGAGCTGGCTTTGGCACTTAAATTCCTGAGCATAGTAGATCAGGTCTATCACTGGGACTTCCTGAGCCGTGATCTGTTCCTGATCTTATGGATCGTCATCTTCTCTTTTCTTGGATTGTATTTGCTTGGAAAGATCACTTTTCCGCATGAAGAAAAAAGAAGCTCAATTTCTATAGGGAGAATGATCTCTGCCTTACTGGTCTTCAGTTTTGTGATCTACCTAATTCCCGGTCTCCTTGGTGCACCATTGAAAGGATTGGCCGGCTATTTACCTCCTATGAGTTCACAGGAATTCAATATTTCAAAATTAACTGCTAGTAGCAGCATTTCACGTAATGAGAAAGAAAATATTGCTGAATGTGGAGTTCCTAAATATGATAATCTGCTGGAAATACCGCATGGAATACATGGTTATTTGGACTACGAGCAGGCATTAAAATGTGCAAAGAAAAAGAATAAACCTCTATTTATAGATTTCACAGGCCATGGTTGTGTGAACTGCCGGGAAATGGAAGCCAGAGTCTGGTCAGACCCAAAGGTATTGAAAAGGTTAAAGGAAGATTATGTAGTAGTAGCCTTGTATGTTGATGAAAAAAAAGAATTACCTGAAAGTGAATGGTATGTAAGTCCCAACGACAACTGGATCAAAAAAACGATCGGTGCACAGAATCTGGATTTTATGATCCAGAAGCTCAATGCCAATGCTCAGCCTTACTATACCCTGGTAGATAACGACGGATCTTTACTGAGTGCTCCAAAAGCTTATGACCTGAATGTAGACCGGTTCGTGGATTTTCTTGATAACGGACTGAAAAGGTATAAAAGCCAAAATGACCAGGGAATAAGTTTATAAGCGAATATTTTAATATACCTGAAAAGAAAAAGCCTGTTGGATATCCCAACAGGCTTTTCTTTATAAAAAAGAATTTGGCCGATCAGTTTATATTAATTGGAAAAGATTGCACCGGCCTAATTATAATGGTCCTAAAATTATTTCACCAAAAACTGACAATGGTCATTGTTTTATTGAATTTTTAGAATTATGAATTTATCAATAAAACACCATTAAATATAAAAATAATTATGATTAACGTTAGTTTTTGCGAAAAAAAATTAAATAATTAAAGGCTATTGTAACAATTGTTACTTTCTCAACAAATACCGCATGGTATCTTTATATCAGATTTTTAAAGCTAATATCATGAAAAATTTAGTAATCCTTGGAGCTGGTACAGCAGGTACTATGATGGCGAATCATTTACGGCCCAAATTAAAAAGGTCTGACTGGAATATAACCATTGTAGATCAATTCAAAACGCACTACTATCAACCGGGATTTTTATTCCTTCCTTTTGATATGTATACCGAAGATCAGGTTAAAAAAGTTGGAAAAAAATTCATTCCAAAAGGAGTTAATTATGTTCAGAAAAAAATAGACCAGATCTTCCCGGAAGATAAAAAAGTAAAGCTGGAAGATGAAACACTGGATTATGACATCCTGATTATAGCTACCGGTTCTAAGATTGCCCCGGAAGAAGTTGAGGGCATGAAAGGCAAAAACTGGCATAAGAATGTATTTGACTTCTACACATATGAAGGAGCACTTGCACTTCGAAATAAACTGAGAGAATGGGAAGGCGGGAATATGGTGGTTCACCTTACCGAAATGCCTATTAAATGTCCCGTTGCTCCCTTAGAGTTCGCATTCTTGGCAGATTCCTATTTTCAGAAAAAAGGTATAAGAGATAAGGTAAAACTTACTTATGTAACTCCTCTTTCCGGAGCATTTACAAAAGAAAAAAGTTCAGCTGCTTTAGGATATCTAATGAAAGAAAAGAATATCAACCTGGAGATAGATTTTGCTATCGAGAAGGTGGATAATGAAAATAACAAGATCGTTGATTACGGAGGAAGAGAAATAGATTACGATCTTTTGGTGACTATCCCCACAAATATGGGCGATGAGGTGATTGAAAGGTCCGGAATGGGAGATGATCTCAACTTTGTACCAACAGATCACAATACGCTACAGTCAAAAGAATATGAAGATGTATTTGTGATTGGGGATGCTACCAACGTGCCTGCATCAAAGGCCGGGTCTGTAGCACATTTTGAAGCTGAAACCCTTACAGATAATATACTGTTACATATTGAAGGAAAACCCCTTAAACCGGAATTTGACGGCCATGCCAACTGTTTCATCGAAACCGGTAAGAATAAAGCCTTGCTAATTGATTTCAATTATAAGCAGGAACCGGTAGAAGGAACCTTCCCCATTCCGGGAATTGGACCTCTAAAATTATTAAAAGAAAGTGTATTTAATCACTGGGGTAAACTCGCTTTCAGGTGGATCTACTGGAATATGTTATTAAAAGGAATACCAATCCCACTTGTAAGTCGAAATATGAGTAACAAAGGCAAAAAACTATAGTAATAATAAATTAAAAATTAAATATCATGGAAACTTTAATCGCAGGAAAAAACGTAATAGTCAACGAAGAAGGTTATTTACTCGATTTTTCTCAATGGAATAGAGAGGTTGGAGAAAAAATAGCCAAGGACGAAGGAATTACAATGACGCCCCGTCACTGGGAAGTAATTGAATGGCTCCAGGAACAGGTAAAAGCAGATAAGGCTCTTTCTATTAGAGGTATTAAAAAGAGTGGCGTACTGGACATAAAAGAGTTCTATGCTCTATTTCCAGGTGGTCCGCTAAAAATATCTACCAAGATCGCCGGAGTACCAAAACCAAAAAGCTGTATCTAATTTAAAACCTACTAAAATGAGCAAGACAAAAGTTAAAAAGATGCTTTTCATTTTATCAAAAGCGACCATAGAGAATGTTTATGCAGCTTTTATCATGGCAAATGGCGCCAGAATGGAAGGTATTGATGCTGAAATTTTCTTTACATTCTTCGGACTTGAAGCAATACAAAAGAAAAAGTTGAATGGATTACATGTTGCTACTGTTGGTAACCCGGCTATGCATATCCCAACGATGGTAGGAGGACTCCCGGGTATGGAAGCCCTGGCTACAAAAATGATGAAAAAAGAAATGGATAAACTGGATATGCCTCCGGTAGACGAATTTCTTGAAATTTTATCAGCTTCGGGAGTTAAGCTATGGGCTTGTAAACTGGCGGTAGACATGTTCCACCTTGACGAGAAGGATCTGATAGAAGATTTGGATGGTATTCTGACCATTGGTGACTTTTATAATCAGGCCGATCAGGACGGAACCCAAATGCTATTTATTTAGTAATTCTTTCAGAGAGTTATGTTGATAAGTGTGAGCCGGGGGGAAACCTCTCCGGCTCACCAATTTTAAGGCCCAGTAATTTTTGATTAATGTGCCTTCCGGTGTAACACATGTTACATTATCTGGCCTGGAAGGGTAGTATCTTTATAAAGTTGGTTAAAAGCATTTCACAACTCCACAATTCACAGTTTTTAGATTTTAAAGTGTGATTACTGTTTTCATGATAGATTGTGGTAAGAGCCGGCTAATCCAATTTAGCCGGCTCTTTTTATGTACTTTTCCACGTTCCCATACCAGCATCTATATATTTTTAAAATTCACTCCATCAATTCTTACAAAAGCCTTGTACAATGTTTGAGCAAGAGTTAGTTAATTCCAGATTTGTAATAGATCGAGCGGGTTTACTTACTGTATCATTCCCTGAATTTGGAGAACTACCGATTAAAATTTGATTTAGTTTTCTTCAATATTATAGATTACCTCAATTTATAGGTCTCTGAATCAAGCTCGGTTTCTATGGTATAATGTTCAAATTGATATTCTTCAAGACATTCTTTGTTAGCATTCTTGACTTCCAAAACCTGATCAAAATTTTCAACTTCCTTCAGTACAATATGGGAGGTAAATACATGATGTTCTCCTTCCAGAGACCAGATATGAGTGTGGTGTAAGGATTTCACTTTTTCCAGATCCAAAATTTCATACTTTATTTTATCAATATTTAAATTTCCGGGGACTCCCGGAAAAAAAATAAATAGGGTCTCCTTCAGCCTTTTGTTATCGCACTTATATCTTATTAAATAAAAAAGCCTGCTGAAATTCAGCAGGCTTTTTTAGTCGGGGTGGCAGGATTCGAACCTGCGGCCTCCTGCTCCCAAAGCAGGCGCGATAACCGGGC
>NZ_JAJSON010000024.1 GCF_022410465.1 Christiangramia crocea
AGTAATGGTACTTTGACTGCCGGAACCGTTACAGGGGGAAACTCAGGATTTGAATATAGTATCGACGGAATTTCATGGCAAACGTCAAAAACTTTTGGTGGCCTTGCGCCAGGAAATTATACGATTACTGTTCGTGATAACAAAGGTTGTGAAGCATCAGAGTCTTTAAGTATTATTCAACCTGATGAATTAATAATTAACAATACCGATTATTCAAAACCTACCTGTAAAGGAAGTAAAGACGGATCTATTATTTCTATAGATGTTACTGGCGGAACTTCTGGATACCAGTACAAACTGAATAATGGATTATACCAGAATGGAAAAAACTTCACCGGACTCGGTGCAGGAGAACACACTATTTATGTAAAGGACTCCAATGGCTGTATTGCAACCAAAACTATAAATATTATTGAACCTGAGGCCTTAAACCTTACTGGCTCCTCTATCGTAGAGCCGAGCTGTAACGGAGTTTCAGACGGAGAAATAATAGCGGGAACCGCTACAGGTGGAACACCTCCATACATATATAAAGTAAATGGTAGAAGTTACCAGTCAGGAACTAATTTTTCAGGATTTTCCAACGGATCTTATACGGTAACTGTTCAGGATGCTGGGGGGTGTACCGCGACAGAAAATGTGACTGTTACAGAACCTGACCAATTACAGATTACAAATCTAACTTTTTTGGAACCAAATTGCTTTGGTTCCAATACAGGCCAATTAACTGTAGAAGAGGTTGTGGGTGGCACATCACCATACCAGTATAAAATAACAGGAAGAATTTATCAGAATACCAATATCTTTGATGATATCTCTGCTGGAGATTATATCGTCACCGTTAAAGATGCTAATTCCTGTGAAATTACTACTAACATAACGGTAACAGAACCTTTAATTCTAACTCTATCAGGATCTACTACATCTCCTGTTTCATGTAATGGTGAAGCAGATGGAACTGCAACCGCCGGAACCGTATCAGGAGGTAATTCCGGATATCAATACAATATTGATGGAGGTGCTTTCTCAACCATAAATTCATTTACAGGTTTATCTGCTGGAGAGCATATTATTACAGTAAAAGACAGCAAAGGATGTGAAGCTACCGAAACTATCACAGTAACTGAACCTGAGGTTCTAACTCTATCCGGCTCAACTACAACGCCAGTCTCATGTAATGGAGGCACAGATGGTACTGCAACTGCCGGCACCGTTTCAGGAGGTAATTCCGGATTTCAGTACAGTATTGACGGAGGAACATTTTCGTCGGTCAACACATTTACCGGACTCGCCGCGGGCGATCATACCATCACAGTAAAAGACAGCAAAGGTTGTGAAGCTACCGAAACTATTACAGTTACTGAACCGGATACGTTAAATCTTTCAGGTTCAACCACAACTCCGGTCTCATGTAATGGCGGTTCTGACGGAACAATAACGGCTGGTACAGTTTCTGGAGGTAATTCCGGATTTCAATACAGTATTGATGAAGGGGTATTTTCCACTTCTAAAATATTCACCGGTTTATCCGCTGGTAACCACACCATTACCGTAAAGGATAATAAAGGATGTGAAGCTACCGAAACTATTAATGTTATAGAACCGGATCCCCTAACCTCTACTTCTGCTACATTTACAACGGTTAGCTGTAATGGAGGCAATGACGGAACGATAACAGCAGGAACTCCTTCCGGAGGAAATGGTAATTATTCATATGCTTTAGATAACGGAACTTTTAGCTCTTCAAAAACCTTTAGCAACCTTAGCGCGGGAACTTATAATCTCAAAATAAGGGATGCCAAGAACTGTGAATTAATACAGGTCATAGAGGTCACAGAACCAGAACCACTGAGCATGACCGAACCAAGCAGTACGGAAGCCACATGCTATGGAGGGGCTGACGGAACTATCACCGTAGGTACAATGTCCGGAGGAAATGGTAATTATCAGTATTCACTGGATAATACAAACTTTACAACATCCACTACCTTTACAGGTCTTACCGCTGGAAATTATACGATTTTCGTTAAGGATGATAAAAACTGTTCTTTACAAAAAACTATTTCAGTTAGCCAACCCGGGGAATTAAGTGCATCTATAGCCAAAACAAATGTTAGCTGTTTTGATGGATCAGATGGAGCTATAACTCTATCTCAAATTACCGGAGGTCACGGGAACTACGAATTTAGTGTGGACGGAACCTCATGGCAATCAGGAAGTACACTTCAAAACTTAAGCAGTGGTACTTATACAGTTTATATAAGAGATGCTGACTATACCGATTGTGAAGTTGTATTGAACAGTGCTGTGGAAATCACCCAGCCAGCCGCTCCACTAACAGCTACGGTAAGCAAAACCCGGACCACCAGCTATGGTTCTTCAACGGGAACTGCTACTGCGAATGCAACAGGAGGAACTCCCGGATATACTTACGAATGGAGAAACGCTGAAAGCAGTACTGTACTTCAAGTTACAAAAACTGCAACCAATTTACCTGCTGGAGCTTATGAGTTAACTGTTACAGATAGTAAAGGATGTAAATTTATTACTGAATTTATTATAAATGAAATTATAAATGCAACGATTATCCCTACTTCCATATGTACAAGTGACGAAGAAGATGCTATTAGGACATCATATTTTGAAGTAGAAAATTTAACTGCCATAGGAGGAGTAGGACCCTATACCTATTCCTGGGATTTTGGAGACACTTCTTTGCCCACTAGTGCAACAGGCCCCGGATCTCACGAAGTGAATTATTCAGAAGTCGGCAATAAGGTCATTACTCTAACAGTGACCGATTCTGAAAACTTTAGTCAAACATTTTCTTATACTCAATTTGTAGGACAATGCTATCGTCCAAATTGTGTATCCAATGATTTTATTGCAACCAATTATTACGTAGGAGATGCTAATGGCAATAGAATCACCTCCTCTAATTGTGATGCTTCAGACCAAAAATATATTTATATTTTGCTGGGTAACCAGTCTACAAGATACTCTCTATACGCTGAGTTAACCTACACCATAACTAATTTAGAGACTGGAGAGATAACCACTTATATTGAAAATGGTTGTTTTTATGAAAGGCAGGCTATTCCAGAACCGGCAAGGACAATTCCAATTGAATATAATTGTGGTGATATTGTCACTTTACAAAATGTTTATCTAACCTTTTCAAATAATGCCCAACAATTTAATTGCGGCCAGGGCCAACCAAAGCCAAAATGTTATTCTTCCAGCAATCAGGAATATGTGGAATCCCCTCTTTTTGCAAAAGCTGTCCCTAATGAACTACTATGCCACGGTGATAATGTTGGAACAATTAATGTAACGGCATCCGGTGGGATGAGTCCTTATCAGTATAGTATTACTAGTCAAAACACAGGTTATCAATCCAGCAATGTTTTTAATAATTTAAATGCCGGAGATTATACCGTTTGGGTGAAAGATTATAATGGTGAGATTTATGAAGTTCCGTCAGTAACAATTACTCAGCCATCCAGTCCTCTTACTTTAGAAACATCTGTAATTAACCCTGTTTGTTATGGAGACCTAGGCGAAGCTTCAGTTAGTGCATCAGGTGGAACTCCTTTCGAAACTGGAGAACCATATAAGTATTTATGGAATGATGCTTCTGAACAAACAACTTCTACTGCTACCGGTCTGAGTGCCGGTGAATATACAGTAACAGTAATTGACGCTAACGGTTGTCAGACTATTACCAGTGTTACCATTACTCAACCTGAAGAACTTACAATAGCTGAAACCGGGGAGAATCAAACTTTTGGTTGTGGCTTCAATTCCACAAATCTAGAAGCTAATACACCGGTTACCGGAGTTGGGGAATGGACCATTGTATCCGGTCCAGGAGGGACTATTACTGACATCTCTGATCCTAATTCCGAATTTACCGGAACCAGCGGCATACATACATTAAGATGGACTATTTCCCATCCGGACGGAACCTGTGCAACAACAAGTGACATGACAGTTACTTTTTCTTCAGACTGTAGTACATTGGATTTTGATGGTGTGGATGATCATGTCATAATCGGAGATAATTATCCTTTATCTTCAGGTTCTTTTTCCATTGAGGTTTGGGTTAAGCCCAAGTCTGTTTCAGGAATAAAAACCGTTCTTTCGAAAAGGGATTACTCCAATATCAGCAATGGCGGTTTTGACCTTATTATCAATAACGGCGCACCTACTTTTAGATGGGGCAGCAATTCTGTTTCTACCGCCAGTAAGGTATCAACCGACAGATGGTACCATTTAGCAGTGATCTATAAGAATTCAAATATAGAGCTTTATGTAGACGGAATAAAGGTTGGAAATACTTCAGCATCAAACCCGGCCTCAACTGTAGCTCCATTTTTACTGGGAGGAATTTATGATTCCGCCACTCCCGATGTACCTAAAGACTACTTCCACGGCTGGATGGAAGAATTGAGAATATGGAATACCGCTCTTACAGTAAACCAGTTGAGATTTATGATGAATCAGAGAGTGGTGAATAATGGCGGAAATACCAAAGGCGAAGTGCTTCCAATGGACGTCCCTAATTTCCTTACCTGGTCTAACTTGCAGGGATATTATAGATTAATGGCAAATGAGATTGCTAATGGAGAAACACCTGATATTGCCACCAATAAGGTAAATGGGGTTTTGAAGAATATTGAAACCGCACAGGAGAATACAGCGCCATTACCATATATCTCCAAACAGGATGGTTCCTGGAGAAACTCGTCTACCTGGCTCAGACCTACAGTATGGGATGTCCCGAACGGAGTTGGAATAAATGGTGAGTATATCAACTGGAATATTGCCAGAATCTCCCATAACATTAATTCTACTCCACAGGACATTTATATGCTCGGACTTCTTTCAGAAACTGGAGAATTATTAATGGATGGCAATGTTTCAAATGAAACCGGGCAGGGTTTAACTATAACTCATTACCTCAGATTAGATGGAACAATCAACCTGGAGGGGGAGTCCCAACTGGTCCAAACCGAAGGAAGTATTCTTGATGAGAACAGTAGCGGATACCTGGATCGAGATCAGCAGGGAACAGCCAATAGTTTTAATTATAATTACTGGACTTCTCCGGTAAGTCTTCAAGGATCTTCTAATAATTCTGGTTACAGTATTGCTTCTATTCTTAAAGACGGAACTAACCCAGACAATCCTGGAAACCTATCATATAATTACTGGTATGAATTCGCCGATTACAATTATACTGGAGCTAAACGTATTAGTACTTACTGGTTATGGTCCTTTAGAGGAATGGCAGATGAGTATAAAGAGTGGCACCAAATAAGTGAAAATGATCCGCTCCAGGCAGGAGAAGGTTATACCATGAAAGGAACCTCTGGCAGCGCTTCAATAGACAGTCCACAAAACTATGTTTTTCGTGGAAAGCCTAATAATGGAGATATATTATTATCTATCGCTTCGGGAGAAAACAGGTTGGTAGGTAACCCCTACCCTTCTGCTATAGATGCTGAGGAATTTATCAGGGATAACCTTAAAGATGTTAATGGAGGCAGGAATTCCAGCAACATTTTTAACGGAGCTGTTTACTTTTGGGATCATTTTGGACCACAAAATTCTCATTATCTTGAGGAGTATGTTGGCGGTTACGGTGTTTTCAATCTAGCCGGAGGTATCCCGGCCGTTTCTACAGATGAAAGAATTGATGCTACAGGAGAAACCAGTTCTACTTCTCCCGGACGCTATATACCGGTTGCTCAAGGATTTTTTGTAAATGCGGTATTAGACGAAAGTGTTGGAAATCATTCGGTTACCGGAGGTGATGTAATTTTCAAAAACAGTCAACGGGTATTTGTGAAGGAGAGCACCAACGAATCCCAGTTCTTAATGCAAATCAATCCAACTAAAGGACAGCAAAAACAGGCCAAATATACTGAAGATAACAGGTATAAGATAAGGCTACATTTTGCCTCTCCAAAAGGTTATCACAGAGAGATTTTGGTAACTGCCGATGCCAATACCACCAACGGTTTTGATCTTGGGTATGATGCACCTCTTATTGAAAATAATGCTGAAGATATGTACTGGATGATCAACGAATCTGAATTCGTAATCCAGGCAGTACCTAATTTCAATTATAATCAGGTTTTACCAATAGGAATGAAAATTAGTGAAGAAGGCGAATTTTCTATTGATATTAAAGAACTTGAAAACTTTTCCAACATAGATATTTTTGTTCACGACAAGGAGGAAGACACCTATCATAACCTTTCAAAAGACATCTTCAGAGCTAATGCTACTACAGGATATATCAATGAAAAATATGAAATAGTCTTCCAGAAGCCATCATTTGAAGAGAAAGAGGATAAGTCTGATACTACTTCAGACACCTCACCGATCCAGATTTTTGTCGATTACCTTCGGGATACAAAAGAAATTGTTCTTACCAATCCAGACCTTTTACAAATTGATAATGTGGAGCTTTTCAGTATGAGCGGCCAGGTTATTAAAAGTTTTGAAGATATTCAGACTCAAAAAAGCATCCGCTTACAGGTAGAAAGGCCTTTAAGCTCTGCGATCTATATTGTAAAAGTATTTACCAGAAAAGGCCAGCAATCAAGAAAAGTTCTTATTAAGGAATAAATTAAGGCTTATATTTTAAAGGAAAATATACTACTTTTTTAGTATCGAAGAAATCTTCCTCAAAATAATCGGATAGCTCAAAGATTTCAGCATTGCGGTAATCTTTGAGTTCTTCGGTTAGATCTCCTCCTTTCAGATATAGAATGCCATTCTTTCTTTCATGTTTACTAGACTTTGCTATTTTTCCCTTTACCCATCTTACAAATGTTGGCATCACAGCCACCGCCCTGCTTACGATAAAATCATACTGCCCATCAAGGTCTTCAACCCTTTTATTAAAAGACCTTACATTTTCCAGACCAAGGCCATCAGCCACCTCATTAACAACCTTTATTTTCTTTCCGATGGAATCCACTAAATGAAATTCACATTCAGGGAACATTATTGCCAGTGGTATTCCAGGAAAGCCACCACCGGTGCCAACATCCAAAATTTTTGATCCTGGTTTGAATTGCTGCACTTTTGCAATTCCCAATGAATGAAGCACATGTCTTAAATAAAGTTCCTCAATATCCTTTCGGGATACAACATTAATTTTAAGGTTCCAGTCCTTATACAATTCTTCCAGCTTTTTAAACCTGAAAAGCTGCTGTTCTGTTAATTCCGGAAAATATTTCTTTATTAGTTCCAAATTGCTCAAAATTTTTGTCCAAAAGTAGGTATTTTTTATCGTTATTTTTTTTCAAAAAAGAGCATTGAAATTTATAAAATTTTAACTTTGAAGCTGATTTTACATTTGGTAGATCACGCGCAAAAAACAGTTGCAAAAGGAATATTTAAATTATTAAAAATTATGCAGGAACAATTATCGAATCGCATTAAATCAATGGCAACTTCCCAAACGCTGGCTATGGCGGCGAAGGCGCGCGAACTTAAAGAAGAAGGCAAGGACATTATAGGCCTGAGCCTTGGAGAACCTGACTTCAATACTCCCGACTTTATAAAAGAAGCAGCCATTCAGGCCATCAATGATAATTATAACTCCTATACACCGGTAGACGGTTATGTGGAATTAAAAGATGCCATCATTAATAAATTTAAAAGAGACAATAATCTTACCTATGACAGGTCTCAGATTGTAGTTTCTACAGGAGCCAAGCAGTCACTAGCGAACGTCGCTATGGTAATTCTCAATCCCGGTGATGAAGTATTGCTGCCCTGCCCCTACTGGGTAAGTTATGCTGAAATTGTAAAACTGGCTGAGGGTGTTCCTGTGGAGATACCAACAACGGTTGAAACCAACTTCAAAATAACTCCGGAGCAATTAGAGGCATCAATCACTCCCAAAACAAGAATGATCTGGTACAGCTCTCCATGTAATCCCAGCGGAATGGTTTATAGCAGAGAAGAGTTAAGAGCGCTGGCCGATGTTCTGAAGAAATATCCGGATATCATCGTGGTAAGTGATGAAATATACGAGCATATAAATTTTGTTGGCGGGCATGCTTCTATGGCTGAATTCGAAGATATGTATGACCGTACGGTAACTGTTAATGGAGTCTCAAAAGCATTTGCTATGACCGGCTGGAGAATAGGATATATTGGTGCTCCAACTTATATCGCCAGAGCATGTAATAAAATGCAGGGACAGATCACCAGCGGTGCCAATTGTATTGCCCAGCGTGCTGTGATAACTGCACTGGAAGCACCGGTAAGCAAGATCAGTCATATGATTGACACCTTTAAGAATCGAAGAAAACTGATCGTTGATCTTTTAAATAAAATAGACGGATTTGTAACCCCGGAACCAGAAGGGGCCTTTTATGTTTTTCCGAATATATCTTCCTATTTTGGAAAGACTATAAAAGGGCATGAAATTTTAAATGCTACTGATTTCAGCCTGTTCCTTTTAGAAGAAGCCAATGTAGCGACTGTAACAGGAGATGCTTTCGGTAATCCGGAATGTATCAGAATTTCTTACGCTGCCAGTGAACAGCAAATTGAAGAAGCATTGAACAGGATCAAAAATGCTGTTAAGGAATAATTTATAAAGAATATATACCTATTAAAAAACCGGCGTTAGCGCCGGTTTTTTATTTTATCTGTTTCTCCAGAAAAACGGAGTAAGTATAATCAATACTGTAAACAGTTCCAGCCTTCCTATTAGCATAAGAAAACTACACCACCATTTTCCAAAGTCTGGCAACATGTCAAAATTGTTAACAGGGCTCAGACCACCAAAAGCAGGACCAATGTTTCCTAAAGAGGAAGCCGCACCACCAATGGCCGTTTCAAAATCCAATCCTAAAGCTGCAAGAACCACCGCTCCAATAATGAAAGCCAACATATACAGTATAAAGAATCCCAGGATATTAAAAACAATCTCTTTACTTATTGACTTCCCGTTAAAACGAACTGGAAGAATAGCATTTGGGTGTAAAGTCCGTTTAAATTCGATCAAACCATTCTTGATCATGATAAGATGACGCATCACTTTTACACCACCTGCCGTGGAACCAGCCGAGCCTCCCAGAAAGAACAAACCAAAAAATAGTATAGTAAGGAATGGGGTCCACATGGTATAATCGGCAGTTACAAAACCTGTGGTTGTAATCACTGCAAGGACCTGAAACAATGAATGTCTGAAAGCGCTTTCGCCTTCACCTAATATCATTGGGTGATCTATAGAGGAAATACTTACATCTGCCTCAAAATAAACAATTAGCGATGCTATCAGGGTAAAACCAACAATAAAAAAGAAATACCATTTGAATTCATCATCATGAAGTACTTTACTAATCTTTCCTTTAAAAGCAAAATAGCTTAATACAAAGTTACTTCCGGCAAGCAGCATAAAAACAATAATAATATACTGAATTGTAGGATTATCATTCCAGTAGGCTATACTGGCATTCTTAGTAGAAAAACCACCTGTTGAGAGTGTACTGAATGCGTGATTTATTGCATCAAAAAACGTCATTCCCGAAACCCAAAGCAAAATAGTTTCAGCAAGTGTATAAGAAACATAGATGAGCCATAATCTCTTAGCGGTATCCCTGATTCTTGGTTTCAGCTTATCGGCACTCGGGCCTGGCGATTCTGCACTAAACAGCTGCATACCTCCAATTCCTAAAAGAGGTAAAATAGCTATGGCAAGAACGATGATTCCCATTCCTCCAATCCAGTGCGTAAGGCTTCTCCAAAATAAAATACCCTTAGGGATCGCTTCAATATCATTTAAAATAGAAGCACCTGTGGTGGTATACCCAGACATTGTTTCGAAGAAAGCATTTGTAAAGCGGGGAATAGATTCACTTATTACGTAAGGTAATGCCCCGCTGAGTGCCATGAATATCCAGCCAAAAGTCACGATGATATAGCCTTCCCTGACCTTAACCTCCTTACTGTGCCCTTTGGTGGTAAACATGAGGAGCGTTCCTACAAATAAGGTAATCAAGGCAGCCGTGGAAATTTCAAGGGTAACTCCATCCTGGTAAAACCAGCTTACAAGAGTGGCAAGTAGCATAAAGCCGCCATTACAAAGCAGCAATAAGCCCATTACATGAAGAATTATTTGATAATTCAGCCTGGGCATTATAAGAAAAGTTTTTCTACTTTATTGATAGATCGTGGCAGGCAACAAACTACAATTCTATCACCGGGTTTAATAAGGAAGTCCCCCAAAGCGATCATCCCCTTGCCATTTCTGATTATCCCTCCGATTATAGCGGATCTTGGAAAGTCAAGATCCTTAATTCTTTTATCGCTTACCTGTGATTCAGGCTTAACAATAAATTCAAGAAGCTCGGCATTCATATTGTTCAGTTTCGTCATGGCAACAACCTCTCCTTTCCTGACGTATCTGAAAATATTGTTTGCTGCAAGTAATTTCTTATTTATAAGAGTATCAATTCCTATAGAGTGGCTTAACTGAAAATAATCCATGTTCTCCACGAGGGAAATAGTCTTTTTAACGCTCTTTGATTTGGCTACAAGACAGGACATAATATTGGTTTCAGAATTACCCGTCACCGCGATAAAAGCATCCATATCATGGATGTTTTCTTCTTCCAGTAACTCCACATTTCGTCCATCTCCATTAATAATCAGAGTATCCGGCAACTCATCAGCAAGCTCATAAGCCTTTTCCCTGTCCTTCTCAACCAGCTTAACATTAAAATTATTTCTACAAAGGTCCTGGGCAGTTTTTCTTCCGATTTTACTTCCGCCAAGAACCATAACATTCTTAATATCCTGTCTTATCTTTCCTGTTAGCTTATAAAGTTCCTCTACCCCATTCTTCAGGGTAATAAAATACACCTGGTCTCCATCCTTGAATTGAGTATCCCCTCTGGGTATCAAGGTATACTGGGTTCCAAATCTTTGAATAGCAATAGGGACAAAATTTAATTCAGGGAATATTTTAGCTGCCTCTTTAACAGTTTTACCTACAAAAGTGGCTGTTCTGGAAAGACTTACCCCAATCATCGTTAGTGCTCCATCTTCAAACTCATAACTATCATTAAAAGCCGATTGATTCAATAGCAACTCAATCTCCCGTGAAGCCAAAGCCTCCGGAGAAATAAGTTCATCTATCCCAAAACGTGTAAATCCTAATTCGCCCTGGTTTTCCAGGAATTCGGTATTTGAGATCCTTGCAATCGTTCTTTTTGCACCTAACTGCTTGGCCAGTACACATACCGTAATATTAGTAGCTTCGCTGGAAGTGACGCTTATTACCATATCGGTATACTTTACCTGGGCTTCCTTAAGAATTTTAATGGAACTTGCATCACCCTTCACCGTTTTAATGTCCAAATGAGTATCAGCATATGCCAGATTATCCCGATTTGGATCAATTAAGGTGATATCCTGTGATTCAAAGGAAAGTAATTTAGCTAAATGAAATCCTACTTCACCTGCACCGGCGATAATTATTTTCATATATCAGCTTCAAATTGAAAGAGCAAAGTTAAGGTATTTTAAAGAAACGAGAAATTAGATTGTTCGGATAAAATTTTAATGATCAGCAAGGTAATTTAAGCATATAAGTTATCTTTGGCCCAAAGTATTTTTATGGGTAAAAAGGTTACGCCTTATAAGGATTCCAAACTTTCCAAAAAAAAGCAGGTAGAGCAGATGTTTGATAACATTTCGGACAATTACGACGGTCTGAACCGGGTTATCTCTCTTGGAACCGATGTAAAATGGAGAAAAAAGGTTGTTACAACAGTTTCAGCAACCAAGCCACAGAGCATTTTAGATATTGCTACTGGCACAGGGGATCTTGCCATTCAAATGGCGCAAACAAACGCGACCCGGATTGTTGGTTTGGACCTTTCTGAAGGCATGTTAAAGGTTGGCCGAAGGAAGATCTCAGACAAGAATCTGGATTCCAGAATCGAAATGATCCAGGGAGATTCTGAAAATTTACCCTTTGAAGATAATTCCTTCGACGCCATTACAGTTGCTTTCGGCGTTAGAAATTTTGAAAATCTTGATAAAGGACTTGAAGAAATATATAGGGTTTTGAAACCTGGAGGTATTTTCGTAGTATTGGAAACCTCGGTACCCACCAAATTTCCCTACAAACAGGGTTACCGTTTATATTCAAATTTCATATTACCCGTTATTGGCAAAATATTTTCGAAAGATAAAGTTGCCTATTCCTATTTAAGTGAAAGCGCTGCAAATTTTCCATATGGCAATGCATTCAACAATATTTTGGAAAAAATCGGGTTTATAGATGTTAAAGATATGCCGCAAACATTTGGCGTTTCAACCATTTATATTGCTTCAAAGTAATACTATGAAGAAGATATTAACGATTGCTCTTCTGGCATTAAGCTTTAATGCCGCCCACGCCCAGATTTTTTCGGGTGAAAGGGTTTTGAATCAGCAAAACTTCGATCAGCAGCGATGGTCCTGGGGTTATTTCCTGGGCTTTAATAGTTACGATTTCAATTTTGATTATATAGATTATAATCCCAGTACAGTTACTGGACAGGATTTCAGAGTGGAAACAAGAATAGGTTTTAACGTTGGATTACTCGGAAATCTAAAACTCAGTCATAATTTAGACCTTCGTCTTGAGCCCGGAGTAAATTTTAACACCAGAGGATTTCAGGCGATAAAAGCAGATGCCGGCACATACAGAGAGATAAGTTCTACATATGTCCACATTCCTCTTCTTCTAAAATTCAGTGCTAACCGTTTGAACAACTTTAAACCCTTTGTTGTAGGGGGAGTTTCCACTTCAATAAACTTAAGTAGTAACGAAAATAATCCAGATGATAACAGTGCCGGCCAGTTTAGAATGACAACTAACTCCTATTATTATGAAGTTGGATTCGGTATAGACCTTTATCTATATTATTTCAAATTATCCCCTTCTATCAGAGGTGTTTTCGCCATTAATGACGAATTAATTAGAGATGCCGATCCCAACAGCCTTTATACAGGAAATG
This sequence comes from Christiangramia crocea, assembly GCF_022410465.1. GTDB lineage: Bacteria > Bacteroidota > Bacteroidia > Flavobacteriales > Flavobacteriaceae > Christiangramia > Christiangramia crocea. Next base: position 13,047 of record NZ_JAJSON010000024.1, read on the forward strand.
TAGACAAGATGTCTTCCCGGGCCATCTTTATAAACTTTACCTTCCAGTAGGAAGACGCCTTCTGAATTCACTCAAAATTATAGCAGTTGCTGTTGCCACGTTCAGGCTTTCCGTATCCTTATTTTTTCCGAATTGAGGAATATTGATACGATGAGTAAGAAGTTTTTCTATCTCTTCAGAAACCCCCTTAGCCTCATTTCCCATAACAATGAAGGCCGAATCGGGAAGATTGCATTCATATATATTATCACCATCCAGCATAGCTCCATATAGGGGAATTTCTCTGTTCTCTTTAAGAAAGTCTGGCAATTGCGTATAATTAACCTTAACTCGCGTAAGTGATCCCATACTGGCCTGAACAACCTTAGGGTTGTAACAATCTACCGTATCTTCAGAGCAAATCAGTGTTTCGCCCCCAAACCAGTCACAAAGTCGGATTATTGTACCCAGGTTGCCGGGATCTCTTACACCATCCAAAATCACCATAAGACCTTTTACTTCAATTTCATTTATTTTCGGAATTCGAAAAACAGCCAAAGCCTGCTGTGGAGTTTTAAGAAAGCTTAATTTTTTCAACTCTCTTTCATCAATTTTACTGACCAGCTTCTCTGAAACATCAAAATCAATTTCATTGGTAAACAATGAAACAAGATCAAAGTCTGAATTTAAAAATTCTTTGATGCCTTTTAATCCTTCCACCACAAATAGTTCATGCTTATTTCTGAACTTTTTTTGAGAAAGGCTTTTTATTAACTTAATCTGGTTTTTGCTAACCATCCAAAAAATGTATTTTTGAGCCACTAATCGCTACTGTTTGAAACGGCTTTTCGCAAAAATATTATTATTTTTTTTAACACTCGTTTTAATATTAAGCTGCAACGCCGTAAAAAGACTGGAGCCGAACGAAAATCTGCTTGTAGAAAATGAGATCTATAGCAATGCTCAGGAAGTTAAAGATTCCAGAGTATATAGCCAGTTATACCAGGAACCCAACACTAGCTTTTTAGGAATTCCCTTCAGACTTCATTTTTATAATCTTGCTAGACCTAATATTGACAGTATTCTCACTGTGAAATATCTCGAAAACGACCGGAAAAAAAATCGCTTAATAAATATTTTATCAAAAAAACAATTTGAGCGCTTCTTAAATTCAAGAAAGGAATTCAATCAATGGATCAGGCGAACCGGTGAAGCCCCGGTGATTGTAAATGAAGAGGAAACAAAAAAATCTGAGAACCGCTTAAAATCCTGGTACTGGAACAATGGTTGGTTTAATGTAGAAACAGATTATCAGATAATTCCGCTGGAAGAAAAAGAAAAAAGGGCTCGGGTAGAATACTATATCACCCCACATGACCCATATATGGTTGATTCCATTAAAACTTCAATATCTTCCCAACCCCTGGATTCTCTTTATCAGTTACATAAAAACAACTCAGAGATAAAACCTGGCGTTCAATACAATACGCTGGACTTCAACGATGAAAGGGACCGGCTTTCTCAGCTTTTCAGAAATAATGGAGTCTATAATTTTGATCAGGAATATATAAGCTTTGATGCTGATACAGTAAATACCGATCATAAGGTAAATACTACCCTGATTATAAAAAATCGCAGGAATAATATTGGTGACAGTATTTCCAGGGTTCCCTTCAAGATACATGAGATCAGTAAAGTTAACATCTTTACCGATTACACTTATGCAAACAGGAATCGCCCACTAACGGATAGTGCCAGACATGAAGGTTACACTCTCTACGGGTTTGATAAAATGCGTTACCGGCCAGAAGCAATAACCGATGCAGTATTTATAAAACCTGGTGAGATCTACAGCGATTTAAATAGAACCCGCACCTATAATAGACTTAACTCTCTTAGAATTTTCAAATACCCAAATATCCAGTTCACCCCGGATCCAGCTGACAGTACAGCAACAGATCTTGTAACCAATGTCTTTTTAACACCTCTGCCAAAGTATTCGCTCGGCTTTGATTTTGATATCTCCCAGAGTAATATTCAGGAATTCGGAATAGCTTTCGGGGGTTCATTACTTATCAGAAACATTTTCAGAGGCGCAGAGAATTTCGAAATTTCAGGCCGTGGCAGTGTTGGTTCTTCTACCGATGCCGCGGGGAATAGTGATGACAACCGGTTCTTTGATATTTCTGAAATTGGGGCCGACATGAAGCTCACCTTTCCCCGGATATTCCTTCCCTTTAACACTGAAAGGCTTATCCCAAAATACATGTCCCCGTTCAGCACCCTTAGCCTTGGGGTGAGCACACAGAACAATATAGGACTGGATAAACAGAATTTCTCCGGAATAATCAACTACCGCTGGACACCCTCTAAACAGCTCTCCAACAGGCTGGACCTCTTAAATATTCAATATGTCAAAAATTTGAATGTTGCCAATTATTTCAATGTTTACCGAAATTCATATGAAGAACTTAATGAAATAATACAGACCGGGAATGTTAATACAGAACAGGATTTTCTGGATGAAGAAGGAGAACTTATTATTCCGGAAGGAGCGGATGGTTTTATTGACGGGGTAAATGATAATGATGGCACCACTTCAGGGCTTACTGAAGATCAGAGGCAGAATATCATTAACATTAGAGAAAGAAAGAACAGGCTTACTGAGAATAACCTGATTTTTGCAAGTAATTACACCTATCTCTGGAATACCAAACAGAATCTTTATGACCAGGAATTTTCCAGGTTTCGTTTTAAAATAGAGACTGCAGGTAATTTTTTATCTGCCATTACCGGTGTAGCAGGAATGGATAAAAACGAAAATGGAAATTATGAGGTTCTGGGAGTAGCTTTTTCACAGTATGCCAAAACCGAAATTGATTTTATTAAACACTGGGATCTTGGCAGTGATAATATTTTAGCAGCCAGAGCTTTTGGCGGCGTAGCCATTCCTTACGGAAACGCAAACAGTATCCCCTTTGCCAGAAGTTTCTTTGCCGGCGGACCTAACGATAACAGGGCCTGGCAGGCTTACGATCTTGGTCCGGGAAGTAGCGGCGGAAGAAATGAGTTCAATGAAGCTAATATGAAACTGGCCTTTAATCTGGAGTACAGGTATAATCTGGTAGGTTCTCTTAACAGTGCATTTTTTATTGATGTTGGTAACATCTGGAATGTTGCCGACATTGTAGAGGATGAAGCCTCTACCTTTGAATCATTTTCAGATCTTAAAGATATTGCTGTAGGCTCGGGATTTGGACTTAGATATGACTTTAACTTTTTTGTTCTAAGGTTCGATATCGGCTTCAAAACTTACGACCCGGCAAAGCCTTTGGGCCACCGTTGGTTTAAGGACTACAACTTTAACCATGCGGTTTATAATGTAGGTATCAATTATCCTTTCTAAGCCAGTTTATTTTATTATTTTTGTAAGCCTAATCAAAAAAAATTATGAGTCATAACATTAAACCAGGCGTTGCCACAGGAAAAGAAGTTCAGGAAATATTCAATTATGCAAAAAAGAAGGGGTTTGCGCTCCCAGCCATAAATGTAATTGGTTCAAGCAGCATCAATGCCGTTCTGGAGACTGCGGCAGAACTCAATGCCCCTGTGATAATTCAGTTTTCTAACGGAGGTGCACAGTTTAATGCTGGAAAAGGACTTTCAAATGATGGAGAAAAGGCTGCAATTGCCGGAGGTGTTGCAGGCGCCAAACATGTTCATGAAATGGCAAAAGCTTACGGGGTGCCCGTAATTATGCATACCGACCATTGCGCGAAAAAATTACTTCCATGGATCGACGGATTACTGGATGCAAGCGAAAAACATTTCGAGCAATACGGAAAACCTCTTTACAGCTCGCACATGATTGACCTTTCTGAAGAATCCATTGAAGAGAACATGGATATCTGTAAAAAATATCTTCAGAGAATGTCAAAAATGGGAATGACGCTGGAAATTGAACTAGGAATTACCGGTGGTGAAGAAGACGGTGTAGACAATACAGATGTCGACTCATCAAAATTATACACTCAGCCAGAAGAAGTAGCTTACGCTTATGAAGAACTCAGCAAAGTAAGCGACCAGTTTACCATAGCTGCAGCTTTCGGAAATGTACATGGCGTATATAAACCTGGAAATGTAAAACTTACTCCTACTATCCTCAGGGATTCACAGAAATACATCACTAAAAAATATAATGTGGAGGAAAATCATATCGATTTTGTTTTCCACGGTGGAAGTGGCTCTACAGTTGAAGAGATTCGCGAGGGGATTAGCTACGGGGTTATCAAAATGAATATCGACACCGATCTTCAGTATGCATATCTTGAAGGTATTCGCGATTATATTATAGGTAAAAAAGATTATCTCGCTGCTCAAATAGGAAACCCTGAAGGTGAGGATGTGCCAAATAAAAAATATTATGATCCACGTAAATGGCTACGTGAAGGAGAATTAACTTTTAAAGCCCGTCTGAAAAAGGCTTTTGAAGATCTGAATAATGTAAACACACTTTAATAATAATATAAAACAGTCTTTCTCTTAAGAGAAAGACTGTTTTTTTTATTAGATGACGATTGGGAGATAAAAATTGAAAGCAAATGGCCTGGTTTAAAAGAACACAAAAAGGAATTCAAACCCCTACAGAACAGAAAAAAGACGTCCCTAAAGGTTTATGGTATAAATCTCCAACAGGTAAAATTGTTGATGCCGAGCAATTGGAAAGCAATTTCTATGTAAGTCCGGAGGATGGGTATCATGTTAGAATAGGGAGCAATGAATATTTCAAAATCCTTTTTGACGACAATAAATTCCAGGAGTTAGATAAAGGAATGACTGCCAAGGACCCTTTGGATTTTGAAGACACTAAAAAATATATCGATCGTCTTAAGGCCGCACAGGAAAAAACCGGATTGAAAGATGCGGTAAGAACGGCAGTTGGAAAATCAAAAGGAAAAGAACTGGTTATTGCCTGTATGGATTTTAAATTCATTGGAGGAAGTATGGGTTCTGTTGTTGGAGAAAAAATAGCCCGGGCTGCAGATTATGCGCTAAAAAATGATCTTCCCTTAATGATTATCTCCAAATCAGGTGGAGCGAGAATGCAGGAAGCGGCATTATCACTTATGCAACTTGCCAAAACCTCGGTCAAACTGGCCCAACTTGCAGACGCCAGGATCCCTTATATTTCTTTATGTACCGATCCCACCACAGGAGGAACTACGGCCTCTTTTGCGATGCTGGGAGATATAAATATCTCTGAACCGGGTGCTCTTATTGGTTTTGCAGGACCTCGAGTAGTAAAAGACACCACAGGAAAAGATCTTCCAAAAGATTTCCAAACCGCTGAATTCTTAAAAGAAAAGGGCTTCCTTGACTTTATCGTTAAACGCTCTGAACTTAAGAATAAGGTAAACCTGTATCTAGATCTTATTCAAAATCAACCGGTAAGAAAATAAATTTACGGTGAGAGTAGGTATTATTCAAATTAGTAGTATCTTTGCCGCCTGACAGAAAAACTGTCAATACATAAAAATCATTTAAATAATATTGGAATGTATTTAGCAAAAGAAAAGAAAGAAGAGATCTTCGCAAAGCACGGCAAAGGTAAGAACGATACCGGGTCAGCTGAAGGGCAGATCGCATTGTTCACTTACAGAATTGCGCACTTATCTGAGCATCTTAAAAAGAATCGTAAAGACTTTAACTCTGAGCGTTCACTTGTTAGACTGGTTGGAAAAAGAAGAAGTCTTTTAGACTATCTGATGAAAAAGGATATCATGAGGTACCGTGCCATTGTAAAAGAACTTGGATTAAGAAAATAATTTTCAGGGGGCTATATGCCCCCTTTTTTTATATATTTAGTTTACCTTTTAAGGTGATTTTTCCATTATTTTCTGCATTGCAGAATAAAATTGTCATCCGTCAAGACGGATAGTTTTTCATTGGTCCTACAAACAACTACACACAACACACAACCCGGCCGTCCGGATGGCGGAGACCATTGTTTAACTAAATAAGATCTGGTTGAAGTTATTCAGATCAAGAATTCAAAATTATTATGATTCCAAAAACTTTTAAAGAGGTTATCGATCTAGGTGATGGCAGAACCATCTCCCTCGAAACCGGAAAATTAGCAAAACAGGCTCACGGGTCGGTTGTTGTTCAAATGGGTAACGCTATGTTACTTTGTACAGTTGTATCTTCTTACACTCCCACCACAATGGATTTCTTTCCATTGACGTTGGATTACCGTGAAAAATTTGCTGCTGCAGGTCTTTTCCCTGGAGGTTACTTCAAAAGAGAAGCAAGACCAAGTAGTGAAGAAATTTTAGTAATGCGTTTAGTAGACCGTGTTCTTCGTCCACTATTTCCAAAAGACTACAAATTTGAAACACAGGTTATGATTCAGTTAATGTCTCATGACGATAATGTTATGCCAGACGCATTAGCAGGACTTGCAGCATCTGCTGCTATCCAATTATCTGACATCCCTTTTGAAACACCAATTTCTGAAGCAAGAGTCGCCAGAATCAATGGTGAATTTGTTCTGAACCCAAGCCGTGAAGCTTTGAAAGAGGCCGATATGGATATAATGGTTGGTGCTTCTGCCGATTCGGTAATGATGGTTGAAGGACAAATGGACGAATGTTCAGAAGAAGAAATGGCTGAAGCGATCAAATTTGCACATGAAGCTATTAAGGTTCAGTGTGAAGCACAGGTAAGACTGGCTGAAGCCTTTGGCAAAAAAGAAACACGTGAGTATGAAGTAGCAGAAACCGATGAGGATATTGAAAAGAAAATCCTTGATGCTACTTACCAGAAAGCTTACGATATCGCGAAAAGCGGAACAAGTAAAAAAGAAAGAACCGAAGCTTTTTCTGAACTAAAAGAAGAAGTTAAAGCTATGTTCTCTGAAGAGGAATTGGAAGAGAAAGGAAAAATGATCTCAGGATATTTCGCCGATGCTCAGAAAAAAGCAGTTCGTGATCTAACCCTTAAAGAAGGCATCAGACTTGACGGTAGAAAGACTGACGAAATCCGTCCAATCTGGTGTGAAGTAGATTATCTTCCATCAACACATGGTTCAGCTATTTTCACCAGAGGTGAAACTCAGGCTTTGGCTACGGTTACTTTAGGTACTTCCAGAGAAGCAAACCAGGTAGACCTTCCAACCCAACAAGGAGAAGAAACATTTTACTTACATTATAACTTCCCTCCTTTCTCAACCGGTGAAGCTTACCCAATTAGAGGTACTTCAAGACGTGAGATAGGGCACGGAAACCTTGCACAGCGTGCTTTAAAAGGTATGATCCCAGCTGATTGTCCATATACTGTTCGTGTAGTATCTGAAGTTTTAGAATCTAACGGTTCTTCTTCTATGGCTACCGTGTGTGCAGGAACAATGTCATTAATGGATGCTGGTGTTCAACTTAAGAAGCCGGTTTCTGGTATTGCCATGGGATTAATTTCTGATGGTGAAAACTATGCGGTACTTTCCGATATTCTTGGTGATGAAGATCACCTTGGTGATATGGACTTTAAAGTTACAGGAACTGAAGATGGTATCACAGCTTGCCAGATGGACATTAAGATCAAAGGTCTTTCTTATGAGATTCTTGTTAATGCATTAAAACAAGCAAGAGCCGGAAGACTTCACATTCTTGAGAAATTAACTGAAACTATTCCTGCTCCAAACGAAAATGTTAAAGCACATTCTCCTAAGATTATCACCCGGAGAATACCAAACGAATTCATTGGTGCATTGATTGGACCTGGTGGTAAAGTAATCCAGGAACTTCAAAAGGAGACCAAAACAGAGATCGTGATCAATGAAGATCCGGTAACTGAAGAAGGAATCGTTGAAATTCTTGGAACTCAGCAGGAAGGAATTGATAAAGTTCTTGCGAAGATAGAATCTATTACTTTCAAGCCTGTAAAAGGAAGTATTTATGAGGTTAAGGTAATCAAGATACTTGATTTTGGTGCTGTAGTAGAATATGTTGATGCACCAGGCAACGAAGTACTTCTTCATATTTCAGAACTTGCATGGGAACGCACCAATAATGTAACTGATGTAGTTAATCTTGGGGACGTTATCGATGTAAAGTATTTTGGTATAGATCCTAAAACCCGTAAGGAAAAGGTTTCCAGGAAAGCTTTATTACCAAGACCGGAAAGAAATGAGAATCGCGACCGCGATAATCGAAGTTCCGACAGAAATAAAGATAACCGAAACCGTGATGACAGAAACCGCGGGGATAAACACAGAGATTAAATTCAATTTCTATAGATTTATAAAAAGGGTCGCAATATTGCGACCCTTTTTTAATGAAAATTACCTAAAATTTGCTGTAGGGAATAAATTTTTGTTCGACTAATAGTGCGCGGAAGAAAATTAAAAGCTTTGAAGACCTATAAAACACTGGAGTTTTCAATTATCTTAAAAAAGATTAATGATTTTGTAACATTTTCACCGCTTCTTACGTATAAACAAATACAAGGAGCTATGCACCATTAAAATCCAAGTAGAAGATAGATGAGACAACTGAAAATTACGAAGCAGGTAACCAATCGTGAGACCGCTTCGTTAGACAAGTATTTGCAAGAAATTGGAAAAGTAGACCTGATCACCGCTGATGAAGAGGTAGAACTGGCACAAAGGATCAAGGCCGGTGATAACCGTGCATTAGAGAAACTTACAAAAGCAAACCTTCGTTTTGTGGTTTCGGTAGCAAAACAATACCAGAATCAGGGATTAACCCTTCCTGATCTTATTAATGAAGGTAATTTAGGTTTGATCAAAGCGGCAAAACGTTTTGATGAAACCCGTGGTTTTAAATTTATATCATATGCCGTGTGGTGGATTCGTCAGTCTATCCTACAGGCATTGGCAGAACAATCCAGGATTGTTCGTTTACCATTGAACAAGATTGGTTCAATAAATAAGATAAATAAGACTTTCGCTTTTTTAGAGCAGTCACATGAGCGTCCGCCAAGTGCTGAAGAAATTGCGAAAGAGCTTGATATGACTATCAATGACGTTAAGGAATCCATGAAAAATTCCGGGCGTCACGTATCTATGGATGCTCCACTTGTAGAAGGAGAAGATTCTAACCTTTACGATGTTTTACGTTCAGGGGAATCTCCAAATCCGGATAAGGAACTATTACACGAATCTCTGAGAACAGAAATAGAGCGCGCACTGGAAACTTTAACACCTCGTGAAGCTGATGTTATTAGGCTGTATTTTGGTCTTGGAGATCAACATCCTATGACTTTAGAAGAGATTGGCGAGACTTTTGATCTAACTAGAGAAAGAGTAAGACAAATTAAAGAAAAAGCCATTAGAAGGTTAAAACATACGTCTAGAAGTAAAATTTTAAAAACGTATCTTGGCTAAAAATATTTAAAGCAACAACAGTTTAGTGACGGCGTGATGAACCGTCATGAAAATAACTGTTCGTTTTTTGATTGATGAATGACCCCGGAGTGATGACCGGGGTTTTTTCTTTTCAAAATCTTAACATTTTTCAACCTATTTTTACGTAATTTCATGGAAATGATAACTGCTTTGGCCCCAAACTAAGCCTTAATTCCACAATCATGCGCTATGCAATTAGTTATGTAAGCTCTGCCAAAAATAATATTTCAGAAAAAGAAGTTGAGGAGATTTTAGACAGTGCTGAGGAATATAACAACACTGGAGATATTACCGGCCTCCTGTTATTTTCCGAAGGAAATTTTTTTCAGGTCATAGAAGGTGAAGAAAAAAAAGTAAGAGAACTTTTTGAAGACATTAAAAATGATGAAAGGCACACCAACATTATAAAGCTGTTTGAAAAACCTATTCATAAACCGGCTTTTGATGGCTACCGAAGTGATTATGTTACTGAGAACACCAAATTCAATTCTGCTAAACTCAGGGATTACCATCGTCATGTGGAAGTCCTTGATACAAAAACTCAACAGGCCGTAGAAAATGTTCTGAGGGCTTTTATATATTAAAGCTTAGATAACTCTATTTTCTTTCTATTTTTGCAGAAATCATAGCAACACAATAATGAAAGATACATTGATCGCTCCTTCCATGCTGGCTTCCGATTTTGGTAATCTTCAGCGAGATACAGAAATGGTTAATAATAGTGAAGCCGACTGGTTTCATATAGATATCATGGACGGAGTTTTTGTGCCGAATATTTCCTATGGAATGCCTGTTTTAAAAGCTATTACCAAACATGCAAAAAAGAAGATCGATGTTCACCTCATGATAATTGATCCTGACAGATACATTAAAGATTTTGCTCAATTAGGCGCAGATATTCTTACCGTTCACTATGAGGCATGTACACATTTGCACCGAACTCTACAAGCCATAAAAGCTGAAGGGATGAAGGCAGGTGTGGCTATAAACCCACATACCAGTGTAGACTTATTGAAAGATATCATCAATGATATCGACGTAGTACTTATAATGAGTGTAAATCCCGGATTTGGAGGCCAAAGCTTTATTGACAAAACTTATAACAAGATCCAGCGATTAAAAGAGATCATTACAATGCATAATGCTGATACACTTATCGAGATTGACGGGGGTGTTACCGATAAAAATGCGGCAGAACTTTCAAAGGCTGGAGCCGATGTACTGGTAGCAGGAAGTTTTGTGTTTAAAGCTGAAGACCAGCCCCAAACCATTAAAAATTTAAAACAGCTTGCAAATTCCTGAAAACAAATATGAAGTTGTAATAATTGGCGGCGGACCCATTGGTATTGCCTGCGCTCTGGAAGCTGAAAAGAAGAAGCTTTCGTATATAATTCTTGAAAAGGGTTGTCTGGTGAATTCACTCTACCACTACCCTACCAATATGACCTTTTTTTCAACTTCTGAAAAACTGGAACTCGACAATATCCCTTTTATTAGCAACAACCCTAAACCTGGCAAAAGAGAGGCCCTGGAATATTACAGAAGGATTGCGACGTCGAATAACATTAACATCAAGTTATTTGAAAAAGTTACTTCCGTAAAGACACATGCTGATAAAACTCACACCGTCACCACAACCAAGGGTGATTATTCAGCTGAAAATGTGATCGTTGCCACAGGCTTTTATGACATTCCAAATTATCTAGGCGTACCCGGGGAGGATCTACCAAAAGTTTCACATTATTACAACGATCCGCATTACTATGCCACACAAAAAACACTGGTAGTTGGTGCCAGCAATTCTGCCGTAGATGCTGCTTTGGAGATTTATCGCAAAGGAGGGGATGTGACTATGATCGTTAGAAAACCCGAAATTGGCAAAAGGGTAAAATACTGGGTAAGACCGGATATTATCAACAGAATTGAAGAAGGTAGCATAAAGGCATATTTTAATTCGAACCTCAAGGAGATCAAAGAAAATGAGGTAGTTATAGACACCCCTGAAGGAGAAGATATCCTGGAGAATGATTTTGTACTTCTTCTTACCGGTTACCGCCCCAATTTTGGATTCCTACAGGATATAGGTATAAAATTATCTACAGACGGCCGTAAGATTCCACAGTATAATGAGGAAACTATGGAAACCAACATCCCCGGTATCTTTTTAGCCGGTGTGATCTGTGGAGGTGTGGAAACGCATAAGTGGTTTATCGAAAACTCCCGGATACATGCCAAAATGATCATGGAACACCTTAGTAAGAAAGAAAAAGAGGCCTTTAATTAATATAAATAAAAAAGCAATTTTAAAAGATTTTAAAATTGCTTTTTTGATTAAAATAATATGTCTATTTATTCAAAAACGACTACAGAAGTAAAACCTATACCCTTTCGTCTTCCTACCAGTTTTCCATAGAATTCCAGATCTTCAGTATTGTTCCGAAAAGAATGATCTACTTTTTTTCCAATATCCTCTAAAGGAAAAGTGTAAATCTTAATTTCAGGGTAACCATCAAATTTTTCAGTTTCATTGATACCTACTTCAATGGTGTTGTCCTTTTTATTGTATACTACAAACTCCGCAAGAAAATTATGTCTTATGAGATCGATACAATCCTGTGATAATTCCCTGCATTCCTCACATTCAGAAATGTAAACTTTCACTAGTTCCTGTAAAGAACTCCTTAGTTGATTTGTATTATAATATGCTGCCATAGGTGTTAGGTTTTTTCTATACAGGCTAAATTAGATTTTAAGTCATTTTGAGAAAATTATTTAGGTAAGATTTAACGCCAAGGTTTAAAAAAAACCAAAAAAATAATCTAATTATCATCATTTTATTTCTAATAGTTTAAAGAAACTATCACATTATTAGAGATTGACAATAAAAATAGCATTATTTATCAATAATTTATATATTCATAGCTCTAATACCTTTTTCGTCAACCAACTCACATTCAATTATTCATGAACAAAATTCTACTATGGTCCATATGTGCCGCCCTGGCCGGCTTTCTCTTCGGTTTTGATACAGTGGTGATTTCCGGTGCCGATCAGCAATTACAAACCGCCTGGCAAACCAGTGATGGTATTCACGGGTCTGTAGTAATGGCCATGGCCTTATGGGGAACCGTGGTGGGTGCCATGTTTGGAGGAATCCCGACTAACGCTCTGGGCCGAAAAAATACCTTACTCATAATTGGAATCTTATATTTTGTTTCAGCTATGGGATCTGCATTAGTTGACGGCCCTTATATTTTTGCTGCTTTCAGATTTATTGGTGGCCTGGGGGTTGGAGCCTCTACTATTGCAGCGCCCGCATATGTTTCGGAAATAGCTCCTTCTAAAGACCGCGGAAGATTAGTAGGACTTTACCAGTTTAATATAGTTTTAGGAATATTGATTGCATTTCTGTCAAATTATTTTCTCAGAAATACCGGTACAGAGCCCTGGCGATGGATGCTGGGTGTTGAAGCCATTCCTGCTCTCATATATATACTTTTTGTTTTTACCATTCCTGAAAGTCCGCGCTGGCTTATTTCAAAAGGGAAAATCGAGAAAGCTAAAAAAACGCTAGCGTACATAAATCCCAATATAGATGTAGCGGATAAAATAGCGGAAATTCAGCATCAATCTGAAAATGAAGTGAAAGGTGAAAATATATTCATGAAAAAATACAGATTCCCTCTCATTCTGGCCTTCCTGATTGCATTCTTCAACCAACTATCGGGCATAAATGCTTTTCTTTACTATGCACCAAGAATATTTGAGGAAGCCGGTCTTGGAGCAAGTACGGCCTTATTAAGCAGTATTGGAATTGGTTTGGTAAATTTAATCTTCACACTACTCGGCGTATTTCTTATAGACAGGCTCGGACGAAAAAAATTAATGTATATGGGATCGATAGGCTATATTATATCCCTTTCATTAGTAGCCGCAGCTTTTTTTCTGAACTGGGGCGGTTATTATGTTCCCATATTCCTGTTCATTTTTATAGCCTCCCATGCGATCGGACAGGGCGCGGTAATCTGGGTCTTTATTGCTGAAATTTTCCCTAATCATATTAGAGCTTCAGGTCAGGCATTCGGGACTTCAACCCACTGGCTTCTGGCAGCTATTATTCCATCCCTCATACCCTTTTTATTTTCAACGATCGGGGCAGGAACAGTGTTCGCCTTTTTCGCTTTCATGATGGTACTGCAATTGCTTTTTGTAATCTTCCTGATGCCAGAAACTAAAGGAAAATCATTAGAGGAACTATCAGAAGAACTGGCCTTAAATAAATTTAACCAATGAAAAAATTAGCAAAGTTCACCTTTATTCCGCTTGCGGTTATAATGCTTCTTTACTCCTGTAAAAATGATAAAAAGGAAGAAAAGAAGTCAGATGAAATTGAAACATCAAAAACTAAAGACGAAAAATTTCGTCCGGTTTTTCATTTCACCCCTAAAAATAACTGGATGAACGATCCCAACGGGATGTTCTATCTAAATGGCACTTATCATCTTTACTTTCAGTATTATCCCGAAGATATTGTCTGGGGCCCCATGCACTGGGGGCATGCTACAAGTAAGGATATGATCGACTGGGAAGAGCAGGAAATTGCATTAGAACCAGATGAAAAAGGATATATCTTTTCCGGTAGCGCCGTGGTTGATTCTGAAAACACTTCCGGATTTGAAAAAGATGATAAAACCCCGGTAATAGCAATGTATACCTATCATGACCCCAAGGGAGAAAAGCAGGGTCGTAAGGATTACCAGTCTCAGGCTATAGCCTATAGCCTGGATGAAGGTTATAACTGGACAAAATTCAAAGACAATCCGGTGATATCAAACCCCGGAATCCAGGATTTCAGGGACCCTAAAATTACAAGGGATACTATCAACCACCAATGGCTAATGGTGCTGGCTACAAGGGATAGAAGTTATTTTTATTCCTCCCAGGATTTGAAAGAATGGAAAAAAATATCAGAATTTGGCGAGGCCACAGGAGCTCATAATGGTGTTTGGGAATGCCCTGATTTTTTCCCAATGAAAGTTGAGGAAACCGGTGAAGTGAAATGGGTCCTGATTCAAAGTCTTAATCCCGGCATAACGGTGGCTCTGGAACTCAGTATTTTATTGGGGATTTTGACGGCACCACTTTCATTCCTGAAGATTATATGACAGACCTGGATGAAAAACATAGTTTCTGGCTGGACTTCGGAAGGGATAATTATGCTGGTGTTACCTGGTCAAATATTCCGCAAAAGGATGGCCGTACTCTTTTTATAGGCTGGATGTCTAACTGGCTGTATGCTCAGGAAGTTCCTACGGAAAAATGGAGAAGCACCATGACCCTGGCAAGAGAACTAATATTGAAAAAAAGAGATGAAACTTATCGGATATTCTCTAAGCCCGTACGGGAATTAAATAAGTATAGAACCGTGATCTTTGCTGAAGACAAAATAGATTCAGAAAAAAAATACAGATACGAGGCAGAGAATGGAGACCTCATGAATAATGAATTTTCATTTAATCTGCCTGTGAAGAATATAAATAAGGTAGAATTTGTTCTTAGCAATAAGCAGAATGATTCTCTGAAATTTGGATTTAACAAGACAGACCACCAATTCTATGTTAACCGCAAGAAATCAGGAATTACAGATTTCAGTGAAAAGTTTACACAGAAGATTGCCACCGCTCCCAGAATTGTAAAATCTGATACACTCAAAGTTCATTTTATCCTTGATAAAACTTCCATTGAAATATTTTACGACGATGGAGCAACCGTAATGAGTGAGATATTTTTTCCGAATAAACCTTACGATACCTTTACAATAACTACAAATTCCAATTTTACGATACAGGATATGGAAATAAATAAGATTGATCTGGAGTAAAACAGAATAAGAGTATGCTTCAGAATAAAGAAGTAATACACCTGAATCTTTAAGCTTTCAGTTTTTTTATTTAATGCCTGCTTGAATTAATTTATAAGTGTTTCCAAATTTATATTTATGATTGCTTTTTTAAGCATTTATCATATTATATTGAGAGATTATTAAAAATTTAAAGACCATTAAAACAAGTAATGAAAGAAATTCAAGTTGGTTTTTTAATGTCCTATGACTATGAATTACTTAAAAGTTCAATTCCATTAGTATATAATGAAGCCGACGCCATTACCATTGCACTCGACGAGAATTTAAGAACATGGTCTGGAGAAAAATTTGAAGTTGACGAAAGTTTCTTTCTCTGGCTTGCATCTTTCGACATCGAAAAAAAGATCAAATTATATAGAGATGATTTTTTTGATTCCAACTTAAGTGCCATGGAAAATGAGGTGAAAGAAAGGAAAATGCTAGCCTCAAAAATGGGAACTGGGAATTGGATAGTTCAAATAGACAGTGATGAATATTTTGTAGACTTTAAAAAATTCACGGATGAACTTAAGCTCCGAAATAAATATTTGAACAATCCAGAGGAAAATCCGATTCAGATAGCTGGATATTATTTAAACTTATATAAATATACAGAAGAAGGAATTTTATTTGTATCCAAACCAAGAAATCAGAAATTTGCAACTAATTATCCGGCTTATGTAACCGGAAGAAACACCAAACAACAAGTAATCTATATTCCAAATATTGTGATACATGAATGTTTGTCCCGAAGTGAAGAAGAAATTCGTATTAAGTTTACTAACTGGGGACATGCACATCAGGTAAATATCGATCAGTTTTTAGATAAATGGCGAAAAATAGATCAATCCAATTATGATAAGTTTGAAAACTTTTTCTACCTGGAACCTGAAAAATGGAAAAAATTAAGCTATGTGAAGGGGAAAACTCTCTCTGAGATTTCCAAAAACCTGAATTACCATAAATTGACACCTTCCAAATTGTACATATTAAGTAAAAATTTTGGACAATGGTTTAAGTTTCTTTTCAAATAGGGAATATGAATTTAAAAATGTATAAGAGATATTAGAAAACTAAAATAAACTATATATAATAAGTGGCAGAATCAGGACTCTAAGAATATAGCTCAAATATAAAACTACATACGTCTCCTTTAAATCTGATAAATTGAACCACAGATATGGTTCTTTTTCAATAAAAAAACCGCAAAACGACTATTAATAAGCATTTTGCGGTTTTTAAAAGTGACCCAGGGAGGATTCGAACCCCCAACCCTCAGAGCCGAAATCTGATATTCTATCCAGTTGAACTACTGGGCCTCACTATAAACTCTTAACTTAATTTCTTTCTTACAATGGTAGAGATTGTCTTTCCATCGGCTTTCCCGGCAAGTTCTGCCGTTGCTATTCCCATAACCTTCCCCATATCCTGCATTCCTGAAGCACCGGTTTTAGCGATTACCTCATCTACCTTCGCTTCTATTTCAGCTTCGCTAAGCTGTTCAGGGAGAAATTGTTCAATTACCTCGGCCTGTTTTATTTCCGGTTCAGCAAGGTCTTCCCTGCCCTGTTCTTTATAGATTTGAGCACTCTCTTTACGTTGCTTAACCAGCTTCTGCAAAAGTTTCAATTCCTCTTCTTCGGAAAGTCCATCCTTGGAAGAAGATTCAGTATTTGCCAAAAGAATGGCACTTTTTACCGCTCTTAAAGCTTCCAGCTTGGCGCTGTCTTTCGCCTTCATCGCCGCCTTCATTTCGGCCATTACTTTATCCTGTAAACTCATAATTCAAAAATTATGTTGCGAAGATAAAATTTTCTGGTTGAAATTACCACTTATTTATCCCTTCAAAAATAAGTATATTCAAAGCCTAAACTTTATTTTAAGGCATGAAAAAGATCCTATTCTATTGCATCGCTTTTCTGACTTTGCAAAGTATTGCAGCTCAGGAGAAATACATTGATAGTTTATACAAGGTCGGTCCTGTTCAAACGGAGATCTACAGCACGAAAAATGGTGAAGATTTAATTATTGACCTTTATCAACCACAAAAAGCGAACTCTGAAAAAACTCCACTTATCATTTTTATGCATGGAGGAGGTTTTTCGGGCGGAAGCCCTAAGAATCCACAGGAAATAAAATTTGCCAATATAGCTGCTGCAAAAGGATATAGTGTTGGCCTTATTTCATACCGCCTGATAAGGAAAGGGAAGGAAACAGGTTTTGGCTGTGATTTTGATGCGGCTGGAAAGATAAAGACATTTCAACTAGCTGCTGAAGACTTTATGGATGCGGCGAAATTCATGAAAAACAACTCAGATAAATTCAATATAGATGCAGAAAAAATAATTGTTGGAGGAAGCAGTGCAGGAGCGGAAGCAGTTCTTAACGCAGTATATAACCCTGACCTTATATTTGAGGATTCAGAAAAATATTCTGATATCAAATTTTCAGCGGTTATATCTCTTGCCGGAGCCATAGTGGATGTAAGATATTTAAATGAGGGAAATGCCATTCCGGGACTTTTCTTCCACGGCACTGCTGATAATCTTGTCCCTTATGCCACTGCCCCACATCACTATTGCGAGAATTCTAAACCAGGCTATATTATTCTGGATGGCTCAAAAACCATAGTGGAAAAGCTTGATAAGCTGAAAACCTCTTATCTATTCTATAGTTTTCAGGATGCCAGGCATGAAATTTCGGGAATGCCTTTTAAGCATTTACCCCAGGTTTTTGACTTTCTCAACGAAGTAGTCTTTAATAATAACAAAATCCAGACAACGATTTACAAATGAAAAGGTACCTGCTAAAAATTCTATTTTCATTGACATTAACTTTTACGGTCAATGCTCAGGACAGCCAATGGTATAAAGGAAATCTTCACACTCATTCCTACTGGAGCGATGGTGATGAGTTCCCTGAAATGATCATGGATTGGTATAAGAAGAATGGTTACCAGTTCGTAGCACTGTCAGATCATAATATTATAGCTGAAGGAGAAAAATGGAGGACGATTTCCAATGATTCTCTTTATCAAAATGCTTTTAAGGAGTATCTGAATAAATATGGAGAAGACTGGGTAAATCATAAAAAGGATGAGAAAGGCCTGCATGTTCAGCTAAAAACCCTGGAGGAATTCCGACCTTTATTCGAAGACCCTGAGGAATTCATGATCTTCAGAGCTGAAGAGGTCACCTCGTACCTTGAAGATAAGGCAGTCCATATGGGTGCCATCAATATTCTGGAAGTAATTGAACCTAAAAAAGGAAATACTATTGTTGAGCTTATCCAGAACAACCTGGATGCTATCCTCGCTCAGGAAGAAAAAACAGGTGAACCGGTCTTACAACACCTTAACCACCCTAACTTTACTTATGCCATAAAAGCTGAAGATATAATTCAGATTGACGGAGAACGATTCTTTGAGGTTTTCAACGGCCACCCTCATGTAAATAATTACGGAGATAGTCTCCATGACGGAACAGAGAAAATGTGGGATCAGGTGAATATTGCGTATCATTCGATGAACAAGCCTCTGCTGCTGGGAATCGCTACAGATGATAGTCATCATTATCACAAATTTGGAGAAAAATACAGCAATGCCGGTAGAGGCTGGGTTATGGTAAGATCAGGTGAACTTAGCCCGGGATCGATTATTGAAGCCATGGAAGCCGGAGATTTCTATGCAAGTACAGGAGTGGAGCTTTCAGATCTTAAATTTAAAAACAATGAACTTTCCATAGGTGTTAACCCAGAAGCCGGGGTGAATTATGAGATCCAGTTTATTGGAGTAAGGAAAGGATCTACTAAAAGCGAAATTTTGAAAAAGGTAAAAGACACCAAAGCCAATTTCCAAATTCCAGAGGACATTTTATTCGTTAGGGCTAAGATCGTTTCTGATAAATTGAAGAAGAATCCCTATCGCGAAGGTGATACTGAAGTTGCCTGGACACAACCCGTCTCAAAAAGATAAGAAGCCACATGAAGACCTTCAAAATCCTATTATTAGCCGTGTTATTCGTCGGTTTTAATTTACAGGCTCAGCGCCTGGTAAAAACAATCAATTCAGGCTGGCAATTCCAGCTGGAAAATAAGGACAGGATTGAAACCGCGAATATCCCACATACCTGGAACTCCAAGGATGCTTTCAAGGAAGGGCCATATTACAGAGGAAAGGGAACTTATCAAAAACAGCTTTTCATTCCGCAGAACTGGAATGAACGTTCTGTATTCCTGAAATTTGAAGGAGCTAATCAGCACACCAAAGTTTATATTAATGACGCTTTCATTGGAGAGCACACCGGCGGTTATACAGCTTTTATTTTTGAGATATCTCAAAATTTAAAATTTGGCGAAACGAACCAGGTAAGGATCGAGGTAGATAATTCACATAACCAGGATATCCCTCCACTCGAAGCCGACTTTAATTTTTATGGCGGAATTTATCGCGATCTGGAATTAATAGTTACTGGAAAGGATCATTTTAAACTTGAAGGTGAAGCCGCCGGAACCATGCAGGTACATACCCCTGCAGTTTCAGAAGAATTGGCGGAAGTGAATTTTTCCGGAGAGATTTCCAGATCAAATAATAAAGATCTGATTCTGGAAATTGAAATTACCGATCCGGACGGAAAAGTTGTTAAAACTTTAGCGCCTGAACTTGAACCCAACCAGTCCGAATTCTCTGTGGATTTCGAAATTGAAAATCCCCTTCTCTGGTCGCCGGATCAGCCACACCTCTATAAGATAGAATCAAACCTTAAAGACCATAACTCCGGAGAAATCCTGGACAGTTATTTTACCGGTTTTGGTTGTCGATGGTTTAAGGCCGATCCTGATGAAGGATTTATTCTTAATGGAAAGCCAATTAAACTTATTGGCGCGAACAGGCACCAGGATTTTGAAAATATGGGAAATGCTGTTCCAAATGAAATACACCGCAAGGATTATCAGATGATTAAGGATATGGGTAGTAATTTTATCAGAACAGCCCATTATCCTCAGGATTCAGATGTTTACCGGATCTGTGATGAGATTGGTTTACTGGTTTGGACAGAAGTCCCGGTGATCAATGATGTGACAGATAGCGAGGCTTATCATGAGAATGCTGTAAATATGCAAAAGGAACAGATACTTCAGCTATACAACCATCCCTCGATCGTGTTTTGGGGGATTATGAACGAAATTTTTATACGCCTTGTTTTCACTGGTGATATGAGCGAAGCCGATAAGAATGCAAAGATCAAAACCAGTGTTGAGCTGGCGAAAAAACTGGAAGCAGCCACTAAGAAACTTGATACCTCAAGGCTGAGTGTGATGGCATTACATGAAAATGAACTCTACAACACCTCTAAGATTGCCGATATCCCAGATGTGATAGGCTGGAACCTTTATTTTGGCTGGTACACTCCAGGCCTGGAAAATCTTGGGAAATTCCTTGACGAACAGCACAGAAGATATCCGGAAAGACCCCTGCTTATCTCTGAATATGGGCCGGGAAGTGATTCCAGGATACAAACCAACGATCCTAAACCATGGGATTTCAGTGAAGCCTATCAGTTAAAAAGTCATGTGAGTTATTTGAATCAGGTAATGGAACGGGATTATATGCTAGGAATGGCAGCCTGGAATTTTGCCGACTTTGGTTCTTCCGGCAGGCAGGATAGCCGGCCATATATTAATCAGAAGGGCCTGGTAAATTTTAATCGGGAACCAAAGGATATTTATTACTACTACAAAGCGAGACTTATAAATGAGGATTTTGTTTATATCGCCGGAAAGAATTTCACTACCCGGTCTATAGATCAAAATGAAAATGTAAAACTGAAGGTTTTTTCAAATTCCGAAAATGTAAGGCTAATTGTCAATGATAGTATCGAAAAAGAGTCTCCGGTAAGAGATAATATTGCTGAATTTGAGCTTGATCTGGAAGAAGGCAAACATTCAATAAAGGCAATTTCGGGAAAGGTGAATCATCATAGAAACATTGAAGTTAAATTCAGGAATAACCTAATCGAAAATATAGATACTGAGCCAATAAGAATAAATGTGGGCAGCCACAGTGATTTTATAGATGAAGAAACAGGCAGTATCTGGATAAGCGATCAGGCTTATTCAGAAAATTCCTTTGGCTATTTAGACGGAGAAGTCTATCAACAGTCAAAGAGTAAATTCCAGGGAACTGCATCTAATATAAAGGTCACTACCAAAGAGCCTCTTTTTCAAACCATGAGGGAAGGACTTGAAACTTATAGATTTGATGTTCTGGAAGGAAACTACAGAATCACTCTGTTAATGGCTGAACCTAACAGAAAAGCTTCCACTGAGAATATTTATAATCTTGGATCGGATAAGAAAGATACTTCTGACGGAATTCGAAGTTTTGATATCCTGATAAATGGTAATCTGATGGAGAAGGATCTGAACCTGGCGGGAGACTATGGCATTCTGCAGGCAGTTGAACTAAGTTATGAGATTAATACTGAAGGTAGCATAAATATTCAATTTGAACCTCAACAAGGAAAATCCATACTTTCAGGGATCAGCCTTGAAAAACTATAAAAAAACCCTGGCGTTCCGAAAAACTACCAGGGCTCAACAAACTAAAACTAAAAGGATTACTTTTTCAAAGTGAATGTACCAGCGAATTCAGAATCTGAACTTCCCGCGATGAAAAATTCAAATTCACCGGGTTCATACACATATTCAATATCATAATTATAGAACTTAAGGTCTTCGGGAGAGATTGTAAAAGTCACCGTTTTAGACTCACCCTTTTTTAGGGCAATCTTCTGGAAACCTTTAAGTTCTTTCCCGGGAGGAGTTACGCTTCTCACGACATCCCTTATATAAAGCTGAACTATCTCCTCTCCATCATAATTCCCGGTATTAGTAACAGTAGCACTTAACTCTATTGAACCATCGGCACTCAGCTCTTTAGAACTGGCTTTAACATCACTGTATTCGAAAGTGGTATAACTAAGCCCATAACCAAATGGAAGTAGCGGAGTATTAGGAGAGTCCAGGTAATTGGACTTGAATTTCTGGAATTCACCTGATTCAGGCCCAGGTCTTCCAGTAGTCTTCATTCTGTAGTGTATTGGTATCTGTCCAACACTTCTAGGCCAGCTATTGGTAAGTTTTCCTGAGGGATTATAATCTCCGAATAAAACATCACCTACTGCATTTCCTGCTTCAACTCCCGGATGCCAGATCTGAAGAATGCTAACAGGAAGCGCCATTTCTTCTGAAATATCCAGCGGTCTACCACTCATTAAAACCAATACCAGAGGCTTACCTGTTTTTGCAAGTTCACTGATCAGTTTTTTCTGATTGTCAGGAATAGTGATATCGGTTCTGCTGGCCGCCTCTCCGCTCATTTCAGTAGCTTCACCCACCACTGCCACAACTACATCTGAAGCATTAGCCAGATCAAGAGCCTCCTTAAGTAGGGTTTCCGGAGACTCATCAGCGATCTGGATTTTTTCACCGAATACATTTACTTTTTTAGCAAAAGTGCTATCATCAGAGATATTAGCTCCCTTGGCATAAGTGATATTTGCGTTTGGTGCAACGTTTTTAAGTCCCTCAAGAATCGGAACTGACAATTGAGGATTTCCCGTAGGTGCCCAGGTTCCCAGCATATTGTTCTTATTATTCGCAAGGGGGCCAATCATGGCAATATTGGCGTCCTTAGCCAACGGGAGTGTATTATTATGCTTTTTAAGAAGCACAAAAGATCTGGTTGCAGCTTTCCTGGCCAGGCTTCTGTTCTCTTCTGTAAGTATATCTTTTTCAGGTCGGCTTTCATCAGAATACAGGTAAGGATCATCCAGAAGGCCTATCTTATGCTTTGCCTCCAGAATTCTTCTCGCCGCTTTCGTGATCTGATCTTCGGAAACCAACCCGTCTTCCACAGATTTTTTCAAGGTGGTTAAAAAGCCTTCTCCAACCATATCCATATCCAGTCCGGCGTTGATAGCTAAAGCTGAAACAGCCTGCAGGTCACCCAATCCGTGAGCGATCATTTCATTTACCGAAGTATAGTCTGAAACCACAAAGCCTTCAAAGCCCCATCTTTCACGAAGCAAGTCAGTTAAAAGCCATTTGTTCCCTGAAGCAGGGATTCCATCTATATCGTTAAAAGAGGTCATTACGCTTCCCACTCCCGCATCAACCGCAGCTTTATATGGAGGCAGGTATTCGTTGAACATTTTAAGACGGCTCATATCAACGGTATTATAATCTCTACCGGCTTCAGGTGCTCCATATAAAGCCATATGCTTCACTGTTGCCATCATAGTGTGTGGCTGTGTAAGATCCTCTCCCTGGTATCCATGTACCATTGCTTTGGCTATTTGCGATCCCAGGTATGGATCTTCCCCTGCTCCCTCTGCAATACGACCCCAGCGCGGATCTCTAGCGATATCTACCATTGGAGAAAAGTTCCAGTTAATCCCGTCAGCCGTAGCCTCTTTTGCAGCCATTTGGGCTCCCTCTTTGATCAGGTCCATATCCCAGCTGGCAGAAAGTCCTAGTGGAATTGGATAAGTGGTTTTATATCCATGAATAACATCAGACCCGATAAGTAGCGGAATTCCCAAACGGGAGTTTTTAACGGCTAATTCCTGGGCCTGTCTCACTTTTGCAGGACTCGAAACTCCGAAAACTCCTCCAACTTTACCAGCCTTTATTTTAGCTTCCACACCTTCACTTACAACAGAACCTGTGGCCACACCTCCACCTGGAGTTAAAAGATTAAGCTGCCCAATCTTTTCTTCAAGGGTCATTTTTGCAAGTAATTCTTCTACTTGCGGGATCTTTTCCTGTGCGGATAGGAATGAAATTCCCAAAAAAGCTATACAGAATATCGATAAATAAATTTTCTTCATTGTCTTCACTTTTGATTATATATTTGGTTCTTCTTTCTATTTAACAAATATGGTCTCAGTGCTTTCTGAAATTCCATTTTCATTGAATGCCTCAATACTGAAATAATATTCAGTATCACGATCCAGGTTTCGCATAAAATGTTCATTCTTATCGTAGATCAACCAGGACTGGTACAATTTATCAGGTGCAATACCCCACCTAATGTTATATCCCTGGGCTCCTTTCACTGGCTCCCACTTAAAAGAAGCGTCTCTTCTGTCTTCCTGACGGGTTACCGTAAAGCCCTTCACCTTTGCAGGCTTTTTACCCAATCCTTTACCGAACACCCTTATTTCAGATAAGGCCAGGTTTTTCCCAGGAACCTTCACATTGTTATAGCGCACATATTTCCCCTTTACAGGTTGATTAAGTGTGATATAGGCATTAGGTGCATCTTCATAACTATCACTTCTGTCCACGACTGTCTCCCAATTTTTACCATCTTCTGAGATCTCCAGGGTAAATCTGTGTCTTAAGCTATCGATGCGTGTATAGATTTCAGAGTCCTGATCATGAAAATTCAACTGAAACGCATATATTTTTCCCGGTGCCAGGAATTCGATCTCCACCCAATGTTTATCATTATTGGCTTCAGCTACCCAAAAAGATTTCGGGCTTTCATCGGTTAACACCTTAGAAATAATTTCACCTGCGCTGTTCTTTTCCAATGGCATTTCAGTGATATCATAATCACCATCTGTGGAAGTACTTTTACTAATCTGCATTTGTGAAGAGGAAACCCGTGTATTTCCTTTATAGGAAAGCAACATCCAACCGGTATGCTTACCTGCTTTTGTTGGATGATCTGGTCCAAAGAGAGGATAATCACCGTAGCTGGTGTCTGTATACATTAATCCTTCGTCATCAAAATAGGTTGGAAACATACACAAACGGCGTTCCCAATGAGAATTGGATGCCAGGGCCATGGTGGCAAAATGCCAGTATTGTCCGTTGGTCTGTTTGACGGTAATTCCGTGGCCGGCTCCATTTGTAAAACCGCCCGGCTTAAAACTCATGGGATTATTTTTCATGTATTTAAAGGGACCTAGTGGGGTTTCTCCAATGTAGGCCGCATCTGCATACACATTAAACTGAGTACCGGGTGCCGCATATTGCAAATAGTATTTACCATCATGCTTGGTCATCGAGGCACCTTCCATGTAGCCCTCCTTTAAAGTGGGATGATAATTATTTTCACCAAACCGTTCCCAGCCATGTTCTTCTTCCACCAGATTAATAAGATCTTTTTTAACTCCGGTCTCCAGAAAACGGTCATCTTTATCCAGCATCTTCACACGAATGGGATGAACGTTCGATGAACCCCAATACAAATAGGTTTTCCCGTCATCATCGATAAATAACTCCGAATCCTGGATATTGTTAGAAATTGAAGCGGTTGGTGTCCATTTACCACTTTTCGGGTCATCTGTGTAAAGAATACTACCGTAACCTGCAGGGTCACCCGCAAAATACACCAGCGAATCTTTGTAATTGAAAGCGGTTGGTGCATTGGAACCTTCAAAAAACCATTGCTCCGGTTTTATAAATTCCCAATTGATAAGATCCTTTGAATGCCAGTAGCCAAAAGAACGGGTAACAAACATGAAATATTCCCCCCGGTATTCTATTACTGCAGGATCGGCTCCGGAACGATAGGAAATATTATTAGCTGAATTATAAACCATATAGGTATAATCAATATCCAACGGGTTGATATAGGTTTCGGGTACTGTTTCCTGGGAATTAGCCATCAGGCCAAAGAGAATAGTTGCCGAGGTAAGTATATTTTTAAAAACTTTCATTTAAATTATTCTATCTGAAATTTTAGTCTAATGTTTTTTTATTTCGCTCATGAGAAAACAACCATGGCAACAGATAGGGTTCAGAAAGAGCCGAATCCCAGCTGTTATGATTATCTTCAGGATAAAGAGATAACTTTGCGTTCCCTCCATAGTGATTGATAGTTCTGGCCATTGTTTTAGAAAATCTTGGCGGCACTATATCATCCTTTTCTCCATGAAAGATCCAGATATTGAATCCTTTGGGATATTCTTCGGCAATTTCCTCATTAGCACCACCACAGATTGCAAAGGCTGCCGCGAACATTTCCGGTTTCTTGTAAATGATCTCGTAGGTGCCCATACCTCCCATGGAAAGACCACCAACATATACGCGATCACTATCCACAAAATCTTTAGAAACTATAGAATCCATAAGTTCCATTACCATCTCAAGTGATTTAGTTGGCTTTGCTTTGTTCATAAAATCAAACTGAAAGGGCATAGTATCCCTTTTTACCTCAACCTTGGCCCAGTAATCTTCTTTCGGGGCCTGGGGAAAGATCACGATAGCGGGAAATTTTTCCCTGTTCTTTTCATTCAGGAAAAGATCTCCGCCATGTACCAGTTGAGATTCATTATCATCTCCACGCTCTCCTGCACCGTGAAGAAAGAGAACTACGGGATACTCTTCATCTTCAGAAAAGGATTCCGGATAAAGGATCCTGTAATTCAGGGTATCATCTTCCACAATAAAGTGTTCCTTTTTAAACTCTTCTTTAGATTGTGCATTTAATGTAATGGGAAACGTTAGCAGAACAGATCCCAACATTATCATAAAGTATCTTAATCTATTTTTCATAGCTAAAACCAAGCTTTTCAAGTCCGTTTTGTACTTCAGGTGCCTGCATAAAAAGATCCCAGATAAGCCCTGATCGATAATTTTCGATCATAACAACCATTGGCCCCTGATCTATGGCAAGATATTTTTCGGCAGCCCATGGTTCTCCTTCAAGGCTATAGGCATCATAGAATCCTGCCGGTCCCCATAAAAGGTCATTCAGGTCTGTAAAGAAATATCTCATTGCCCTAAGGGATTTGTCCGGGGTATAAGGAATAGAACTAATCGCTGCGGTAGGTGAAACTACGCCCCTATCACTATCTGGTGAATGTGCGGCATAACCGATACTCCCGTCCTCCTTTCTGGTGTAACTGGCAGTGAGGCCCCAGGAGCTTGGCCCATAGGTCTCAAAATTCTCAGGGTTCTCCTGGCAATATTCATAATTGATATTGGTATGATTCACATTCAGGTTCCAGTAATTAGCGTACTTATCTGTAAGCCCTTTTGGGTTAAGGCCGAGATAGGAATAGTGAGCCCAGAATAATGGCCCTCCTTTATCTCCTCTGGTGTTATGCTTCAGAATCAGCGGAATTCCATAGGCTTCCACATCAGTGGTGATATTACCACTTCTTGCCCAGCCTTCGTGGTAAGCTGCAGCGTCTATCGCATGTTCTGGTGACGAAGCCGCCATAACATACGTGATAAGGCATTCATTATAACCTTCTATCATAAAATCCATTTCCCATTCGTAAACAGGAGACCAATGCCAGTATATTCCATTCTTATTATTGGTGTACCAGTTCCATTCAATTCCTTTCCATAGTTCATCATATTTTTTTGCCACGGCCTTTTCTTTTTCCGAACCATTCTTAAGGTATTCCCTGACAACGATGAAACCTTGTGCGAGAAACGAAGTTTCCACAATATCACCTCCATTATCTTTTTCACCAAAAGCCTGAACCTCGCCGGTCTCTCCATTAAGCCAATGTGACCAGGCACCATGGAATCTAGGGGCTTCTGCAAGAAAATCTGCGATCTTCTCAAGTCGGGCTACTGCGGAATCACGAGGGATAAAACCTCTGTCAATTCCGGCTACAATTCCCATTAAACCGAAACCGGAACCACCTGTAGTAACCACATGGGCATCATTTTTTGGATATTTCCCATCCGGATGATAACGTTCCCTAGCCATACCGCTGTTAGGTTCGGCATAATCCCAAAAATATTTTAATGTCTGTTTTTGAACAGTATCAAGTAAGGCCTCTTCAGAAATTTCTATTTCAGAAGCTGACTTTTCCTTCCCGCCTTCTGATGTCTCCTTATTTTTGTCCTTACAGCCAATAAATATGAATACTCCCAGTAGTATTATTAAAAAAGATTTGTTCAACATTTGAATTTTATTGAAGTAAAAAGTTTAATTATTAATACAGAAATCCCAGTTTTTCAAGGCCATCCTTAATTTCCTGATTTCTCATAAACAAATCCCAGAGCAATTGAGAACGATAATTTTCTATCATAGCTACAATGGGACCCTGGTCTATCGCGAGCCAGCCATTAGAAACCCAGTCGTGCTCCTCTGAAAACGCATCATAAAACCCATATTCTCCCCATAGTTCAGAATTCATATCTTCATAAAAATGTCTCAATGCGGCCATAGATTTCTCAGGGGTATACGGAAAAGAGGACAATGCAGCGGTTGGAGTAATCACTCCAAGATCATTGGTAGGGCTATGAGCCGCATAGCCTTCATGACTATCTGAAGCCGTAAGGCCCCAGGTTTCTTCTCCATATCCTTCATAATTTTTAGGGTTATCTACACAATATTCATAATTGATCATTGTATGGGCTAAATTCTGTTGCCAGTAATTGGCATAATCGTCCTGGAGATTCCTTGGATCCAAACCAATAAATGAATAATGACTAAAGAATAATGGTCCACCATAAGACTGCCCCAATGGTAAATCAATACCATAATGAGTTCTGTTGGTCACAATATTTCCATTTGAAGCCCATCCGCTTTTATAGACCTCTTTCTCTATGGAATAAGTGGGTGACGAAGCTGCCAAAACATATACTATTAGCGCTTCGTTCCATCCTTTGATGGGAAGATTGATCTGAAAATTATACTCTGGAGACCAGTGCCAGTAAAGAACATCGTTCCCATTGGTATACCAGGTCCATTCTACATTTTCCCAAATCTCGGTAATTCGGGATTGAATATCATTTTCATCAAAATATTCACGGCATATAAGCAAACCCTGCATTAGAAAAGCTGTTTCAACAAGATCTCCTCCATTATCCAACTGACTGAATGGTCTTGCTTGAGCAGTACTGCCCAGATACCAGTGAGAATAAGCTCCATGATAGGTAGGTGCTTTTTCAAGAAAATCCAGAATTTTTTCAAGTCTTGTTACCGCTTCATCTCGTGTAACCCATCCACGTTCCACTGCGGCAGGAAAAGAAGCAAGGCCAAAGCCAGTTCCACCTGTTGTTACAAGATTAGGAGACTGACCTCCATAAGCGTTATCCTGAGATCTTTCTCGTGCCATTCCGGTTGTAGGTTCGGCAAAATCCCAGAAATAATTAAATGTGGTTTCCTGTACAAGATCTAAAAGCTCTTCATCGGTAAGTGAAGGCACCTCACTCTGGCCATCATCTGTAGGATCGGGAATATAGGGTTCCTGATAACCCGGTCCTGAATCATTGGAACATGAAAAAAATAGTATTAATCCGAATAAATAAAGATATCCACGCATTTCTGGTAATTTGTTCATTTTTCATCTGCCTTTTCTTCGCGGCCAGTATTCATTTTTTCAGAATCGTTCTTTCTATCTCAATACACCGACAAAACCTCAGTAAAGAGAATACCTTTCCTGTTCAAAGCTGAATGAAAGAGATAGTTAGAATGTGACTTAAAAAGAGATTATATCTATTCCGAAATTCGTCGGTATTAAAGTTCGATTAGTTTACGTTTAAAATGAAAAGAAACTCCGGAACTAAAGGTTCCGGAGCTTTTTTTTAACTAGTCTAGCATTGCCTGAATTTCATCCTGGGTAAGTTCTTTATTATATAAACGTAACTCATCCATAAAACTTCTGTCTGAAAGATGGTCCCAACCTGTGAACCTTGGAGCTCCAGACATAATTGAAAGAAGGTTAGCATTCTCCCAGCTAATTCCGTCTCCACTGATACTAGCGGTACTTACTAATTCTCCATCCAAATATATCTTAGATTCATTACCAGCAATAGTAAAAGCTACATGTACCCATTCATCAACCGCAGGATCAACTAACCCGCCATTGTTCCAGTTATCTTCAATACTATTACCCACATGTAACTTTATTCTTTGTTTAGCCCCATCAGCCTCTCTGAACAAACGGAAACCGCTGGTTCTAAGGTTCTGGCTATCCGGATTCTCGGTATCTTCAGGTGCGATCACAAGTATTCCAGCTCTATTAGGCTCTGCATTTAATTTATACCAAAATGTCCCACTGATTTCCTGACTTGTCAAACCATCTGCGGGGAGGGTTAAATATGACTCTGCCGCACCGGCATAGGCATCCGATCCTACTACACTTTCACCAGCAAATCCAGGCTCGCCTACTACAGTCACATCCCTGTTCGATGCTAAATCTTTATATGCTCCATCAAAAGGCATGTACAGTGTTTCTGCCGAAGCATTGATTAGAGTTTGAATTTCTCCCTGGGTAAGAGCCTGGTCAAAAATTCGCAATTCATCCATAGCGCTCAGATCTGAACGGTGGTTCCAGCCTGTAAATCTTGGAGCCCCCGACATAATAGACATAAATTTCGCACCAGTCCAGTCAATTGGTTTAACAAGATCATTCTTATTTACTAACTGCCCGTTAAAATAAATATTAGTTTCAGATGTAGTAATTGTAAATGCAACATGCATCCATTCTCCCTCATATGCCTCAATGCTTCCACCGTTATTCCATTCACCATCTGCATCTCCAGTCCCAATGCTAAGTTTAATCGTTGGAACACCTTGAACGAGCTCTCTAAATAATCTAAAACCAGATGAACGATCGTTCTGTGCATTTGGATTGGCCGTATCTTCCGGTCCTACAACTAATATCCCTGCCCTGTCAGGCTCAGGATTAAACTTATACCAAAAAGATGCGGTGAATTCCTGACCAACAGATCCATCAAAAGGTAAGGTGAGGTAGGAGTCTGTTGCTCCTTTATAAGCTGCTGTTCCTAAGAATGAGTCGTTAGTAAACCCAGGATCGCCAACCACGTCGGCCTCCGTTAGCGTCATAAGGTCTATATAGGCCCCATCAAAAGGCATATAGGTATATTCTCCTAATGCATCATATTTAGGAGTGTAAGGAGGTTCTTTACTAAAGTTAACGGTCTTAGCGGTGGTATTACCATTAATGTCGGTGGCCGTCACGGTAACGGTATGATCTCCATTGGTTACATTATCAAAAACCACTTCATCCTTTACAATACGATAATCCAGGAATTCGTTCATAGTGGCCACTGTATTTCCGTCTACCGCAACCTCAATATTGGCAATTTCGATATCATCCTGAACTTCAAATTTTATGTTGACCGAAGAGACTTCTTCGAGCACATTTATAGTCGTACCCTCAATGGGTGAGGAAATCGTCACTTCCGGATCTGCGGCATCTGCACCGGGATCAACCGGCGTTATAGGATCGATACCTTCATATTCACAGGCAGCAAAGAGTAAAATGAAGGAAAACAATCCCAAAAGTTTTATATAAATATTTTTCATTGTTGTCTTAGTTTAAATCGTTCAATACATTATTCATCTCAGAGTTTGGATCTACCGATGAAGCATCAAGTGGCAAAGCATCCACCTGAGCCTGAGGATAAGGAAGGTATTCTTTATCTGCACTAAATGTTCTTCCATCATAGCTTAACTCATCATACATATCCAATCGGATCATGTCGTAATAACGAATTCCCCATTCCATGGCCAGCTCTGCAAATTTCTCGTCCATTACATCCTGAAGGGTTACTCCGGAAATCGGATCCATATCGGCCCTTGCTCTCACAAGATTAACCGCTTCATCAGCAGACATTCCTACACCGCTTGCTCCCTGTACGAGGGCCTCAGCATACATCAGTAATACTTCTGCGTATCTGATAACAATCATATTCTTACCAGCTCCATAGTTGTTTCGGCCATCTGTCAACTGAACAGAGGGTAAATAATGCTTACCACTAGCAAAATAAGCACGTGCATAGTCATTGATAACATCACCAGATCTGGTAGTATTCGAAACGAATGATGGAAGGTTTGTATATCCATCAGCTTCAATTTCGGCTATACCTCTATCGGTAAACAATACGCTGGTTTCCAGACGAACCGTCTCGTCGCGATCAAGCATAAACTCGATGAATTTAAAACTTGGCTCATAGAATCCCCATCCGCTGGATGCATTCTCCCTTTCCGGAGTCCATCCCTGCGGACCAAACGGTGCATATAAATGATAAAAGGCATCCCCGGTTTCAGAACCGTAATCTGAATATTGCATTTCAAGTAAACTCTCGTCACTCAATTCTCCAGGTTTTTTAAATAGTTGATAGAAATCAGGATAGAGTGAAAATTTACCTGAGCTGATTATTGCACCGGCAGCATCTGCCACAGCCTGATAATTCCCAGTTCCAAGGCTAGCAAGTTCAAGGTTAGCCAGTGCTTTCATGGCATAGGCCGTATATTTGGTTACCCCACCAGGAATATCAGTACGCTCATTAGGTCTGGCATCCGGAAGATGTGGAATAGCCTCATCCATCTGATCTGATATGAACTGCATGATCTCGGCTTTAGATGACACACCTGCTTCTATCTCTTCTTCCGGCTGGTTGGATGTAATAATGAATACATCTTCCCAAACACGGGCCAGATTAAAATGGAACCAGGCTCTAAAAACCATGATCTCGGCAATATATTGATTCCCTCGGTCCCAGTCAGCACTACCTTCTTCAACAAATTCCAGATAATTCTCTATTTGAAGTATCGCAGTATTCATATCGATAATATCAGCATAATGGATGTTCCATAAAGAATTATACATCCAGTAATCTTTGGTATATTCATATTGGTCTGTGGCTGCAAAAGGTTGCTGATCTCCCAGACCTCCAGCATTCACATCGTCACCGCGAACACCAAGCAACAATGGTTCTTCCCATCCTCTACTTGCAAATTCACTATATGCTCCAATTAGAGGTGAGATCATATCTTCCGTATCGGTATAATCTATATCAGCCGTATTTAATTGACCTTCTGTTGTTTCCAGTTTATCGTGACATGAACTAAGCATGCCCACAACAAACAGCGCAAATGCACTCAGGAATATTGTATTCTTAAATTTTTTCATTTTGCAAATTTTTTAAATTTTTATGTTAAGCCCTACAGTATATGTAGCAGGCACTGGGTAGGTTTGCCTATCCACGCCATTTGGCACCTCGGGGTTAAACCCATTATACTCGAAGAAAGTAAATGGCTTCTCTGCTGTAAAATAAAGTCTGGTAGTGGGTAACTTTTCAGAATTAATGGTATAAGCCAATTGAATGTTCTGAATTCTGAAAAAATCTCCATCTTCTATCCAAAAATTACTTAACCTCTGGTTCCAGGCCTTACGCAATCCTGCAGAGGACGGATAAGTGTTGCTGGTTCCTTCTCCATGCCATCTGTTTATAGCAAGGTCGGCATCCATATTCGTATCCTGCGTGAATATTATCTCACCTCGTTTTCGGTTCAAAATCTTATTTCCTACCTGACCATAGAAGTTCATTGAGAAATCCCATGATTTATAAGAAACTCCAATATTACCACCATAAGTGAAATCTGGCAGGAAAGAACCCAGTATCACCCTGTCTGCATCGTCAATTACCCCATCCCCGTTCTGATCTCGATAGATAAGGTCTCCGGGTACAAGGTTATTTTCTACTGCAACTGGATCGGCATCGATCTGGGCCTGGTTTTGATAAACACCCACCCTTTCATAACCGTAAAAGGCGAAAAGTGGACCTCCTATTTCAGTTCTTTGACGGAATTCAGCCGTTCCTGCGTCAATATAACCTCTTTCATCTTCAATCTCTATGGCCTCATTATCCACAGTAGTGAAGTTACCACCGATAGTATAGGTAAAGTCTTCGGAAATCGTTCCGTTCCAATTACCACTTATTTCGAGCCCGGAATTCCTGATAACCCCGGAATTCCTATTAATACTCGTGTTGATTATAGGAATAAACACCGGTAAAATAGCATCTTCTGTATCTCTTATATAATAATCGGCTGTTAAAGAGAGTCTTCTATCAAATGTCTCAATATCAATACCGAAGTTCTTTTCTTCAATAACTTCCCAGGTGTTATTTGAGAAAACACTCGTAGAGGTAATTCCGGTACGTGGAACGTCACCTAAAGCGGCGGTAACAACATTAATCGTATTTGCTCCAGAACTGGCTGCGACATTATCGTTACCTAACTTACCCCAGCTGGCTCTTAATTTCAAAAATTGAAATATCTCGTTACCTAGCATAAATTCTTCTTCAGAAACAACCCATCCTAAACCTACAGACGGGAAGTATCCCCATGGATTCTGGGTAAACTTGGAAGAACCATCTGCTCTGAAGGTTCCATATAACAGATATTTGTCCTTGAAGTTATATGCAAGTCTTCCGAAATAGGAGACCCCATAATATCTTCTTCCAATTTCACTTACATTATTGTTAAATGAATCAGGATCGGCAAAATCTAAAAATCTACTCGATTCTAAACGAATTCCCGCTATATCCTGACCTAAAACATTGAATTCATTTGAAGCTTCATCTCTGTAGGAAGCACCGGCCATAAGAGTTATGTCATGATCTCCAAATTCATCATCATAGGTGAGAATGTTATCCCAGTACTGATTAGAAAAAGTATTATTTATCCTTCTAATACTGGAGATTCTTTCAAAGTTATTTCCTAAAGTATACGGGAGGTTTACATAACGTTCTTCCAGAGCTGAGAAATTATGACTGTAAGTGGTTTTAAAATCCAGCTTGTCTGGAATGATATCGAACTGAAAATATAAACTTGTAAGCAGCTTTCTTATCTTCAACCGATTTTCATTATAAGTCAGGTCCTGAAATGGGTTTTGCGTCCCCCTATATCCAAGCAACTGAGCGTTTGAATAACGAATTGGTGCGGCAGCAGTATTCGTAGAATCGATAACCGGCATCAGCGGTACCGCAAAATACGCTCTAAACCAGGCACCATTTTCAGGAGCAAATTTAGTTGCATTACTAAAAACCGAATTAACCCCCGCTTTAAACCTGTCAGATATATCTACATCTAATTTTGACCTTATATTAAAGCGTTCATATTCATTCTTCATGTCCAGAATACCTTCCTGAGCCAAATAGTTTGTCCCTACAGAGTAAGCTACCCTTTCTCCTCCTCCGGTAACACCGATACTATGACTCTGAATAATACCATCACGCAGAATCTCATCATACCAGTCTGTATTTACAGCAGGAACATTTGGATTAACACGACTTCTTCCATATCGCTGCATGGCATTCATCACAAATTGCACATCGGCTTCAGAACCTGATTCCTGGGCCATTGTCACAAATTGCTCGGTATTAGCCAACTTTACGACGTTCTGAGCACGTTGAATTCCTGTATAACCGTCATATTCAAATTCAGGTTTCTGATTCAATTTACCCGATTTAGTCTCAATAATAACCACACCATTTGCGGCTCTTACCCCATAGATTGCAGATGAAGAGGCATCTTTTAATATGTTAATAGACTTAATATCCTTTGTATTAAGGAAATCAATATTATCATATAAGGTACCATCCACTACATAAAGGACGTTCGTTGCGTCCTGGTAGGTTCCTAGTCCACGAATTCTTACAGTTGGCGAATCCCCTGGTGAACCAGAACTAACGATTTGTACACCTGAAACCTTACCTTGTAAAGACTGCATAGCGTTTGCCGTTGGAGTTTTTTCGATCTCTTCAGCATCCACTGTTGCTATAGATCCGGTTAAATCCCTTTTCTTTTGAGTACCATAACCCACAACCACGACTTCTTCCAATTGCCCTGCGTCTTCCTGCAGAGAAACCGGATACTCTGAACTTGTAGTTACCTCAATCTCCTGTGCTGCGAAACCAAGGAAGGTTACTCTGAACACATCTCCCACTTCAACGTTCTCCAAAGTAAAGTTTCCGTCAAAATCGGTTACATCAAAAATCTCCTTACCAATTACCTTAATTTCAGCTCCTGGTAAGGGTACATCATTGGCATCCGTCACGACACCATTAATAGTTTTAGTTTGCTGCGCGTAACTAAAGCTCATAAAAGCCAGAAAAAACGTGCAAGCCAAGAATAGTTTCACTTTCATACTCGTAGGGTGTTTTTGCATTAATTGTAAAAGAAAGATACACCCAAAGGCCAATTTTACGCAAACGTTGTAGTACACAACTACTACTTCAAGTAAAAACACATTCTATTTTCCTGATTTTCAACTACTTAACAGTATTTTGAAGTATATTTTTATAATAATATTTTGAATATGATGTAGTAATGTAGTAGTATGTTTTTGGTATTATTTTGATGAATTATTAAGAATTTAGAAATTCTTAATAAGGAATTTTGTCAGGTTCACATCACTTTCGAGCTTCATCTTCTTTCTTAAACGATATCTATGCACTTCAACGCCCCGTACCGAAATTCCCATAAGGGGAGCAATTTCCTTTGAGCTTAAGTTCATCTTAAGGTAGGAGCATAGTTTCAAATCCTTGCTAGTAAGCTTCGGGTATTGTTCCAGTAAATCTTTAAAGAAATCTTCATGGACTTCATTAAAATTAGTTTCAAAAACCTTCCATTCATCCTTATTCTTAACAGCATTATTAATTTTATTCATTATATGTTTAATGCGGAACTGATTGGAAAATTTGTTCTTATCCTTGTTAAGTTCTCCCTGGATTTCCATTAACACCTCATTTTTTTTCGCGGCCATCATGGTGGTGTTAGCTAATTCCTTTCTTTTCAGGTCAATTTCGTTCATCAGTCGCTGTTTTTCAAGCCGGTTCAATCTTTCTGAGTGTTCTTTTTCAAATTTTTCTTCAAGTTGAAGCTGATGCTTTTTAAGCTTTTGCTGGTTAAGCCAGAAAACAAGGAAAAAAATTGCAACCAATATAAAGGCATAGACGGTTTTCATCCAGATTGAAAAATACCAGGGCGGTGCGATGGTGAAATTAAAGTTTTCGCTGGACACCTGATTAAGAGAACCTCCTATTGCGCTTAATTGCAAATTGTAATCACCGTGCTTCAAGTTTCTGAAATTTACCTGACCCCCATTCACTGTTCCACTCAGCTTTTCTTCCCCATTTAATGTATATTTCAATTCCATGGCTTCGGAAACCGGCATTCCGGCTTTCAAGCTTATATTTTTTGCATTTCGGTAAGGGATTACAGGAGATCCCTCCAGGGAATATCGTTTAACTTCATCTGAAAACTCTTTTAGAATCGGAGTACTTATCCACTGGTCTTCCATTTCTTTCTGAACCTTTTTAAGGTTTATGCGTGCAAAACCATCATTAAGAGTTACAAAGGAAATAGAATCATTTAAGCTAATAAAATTCTCATTTCCTTTAACCAACCTGTTATTAAGCTTTTGTGCAGGAATGGAAAGTTTATCTCCTTTTAGATTGGTAATGATTAAGGACCCATCATTTGAGTCTACAAAAACATACTTATTATAATCGTCTTTAATTATGAGCCTGCAACTATCATAGGCATGGAGTTCTTTGAAATTCTCAAATTTATCAGTGAACGGATTATACTTATACCATTGCTCGTTTACATAGGAAATTATCTGATCGTTGATCTTATATATCTCGGGACTGAAATTCTCGCTATTACCCAAGGCAGGAATTTTCTCGACCTGAATATCCTCCCAGCTACCGGTAGTGATTTTGTAAATACCTTCGTATGGATGTGCTGCCCAAATCTTGTTCTCTCCCTCAAAAACAACTTCTTTTACAGGAAAATTAACCGCTTCCAATTCCCTTATTTCCTCAAGCGCCGGGTTATAAAGACTAAGCCCGGTATAGTGACATACCAGCAACTGTTCCTCTTTATCCCTTTTTATGATGGAAAAGCTCCCGGTTCGGGTTTCAACTGGTATAAATTGGTTATTTATGATCTTATAGGTACCCGTGTTGTGGTTAGCATATAATACATTATCTATAAGCTCGAGATTCCAGGCATGATCAGCTCCGTTATCTATTAACTCAAGTTTTTCATTAGAAAACCTGTAGACCCCCGTATTACTGGCCAAATAATAATTATCCCTATAGATTTGAAGATCATAAACCGCCCCCAGTTCGCCGGTATTATCCGTATAAAATTTAATAGGTGAATTTAGTTCTATTAGATCAACCCCATTATCCAGGGCCAGCCATAATTTATCCCTGGCATAGGCCATTCCCAGTATGGTATTATTCTGAAGTCCTGAATTTCGATTGAAAACATGAAAACTATCCTCTTTAATATTATAATGGATTATTCCATTTTTAATAGTCCCCAACACAAGTTCATTACCGGAAACAGAAATAATGTGATTTAATTCAGTTTTGGCCAGAAGCGAATTAAGTTTATCGTTCCAGAACCTTTTAAAACGATTGTTAGAATAGAAATATAATCCTTCCCTAGCACCTATATATAACGTATCCCCCGAGGACTCGAGATCAATAATATTCAGATCTTCAATAACACCTGGATTTCCTTCTAAAGGTTTTATAGCACCAGAGTCATTCACATAGACAATTCCATTCTTCCTTGGTGCCAATAATAATTTATCCTGAAACCTGCCGAGCGCGGTAGAAACTAAATCTTCAATTTTGGTGATTTTATTATCCTGATATTTATAAACTGCTCCAAAAGACCTAAAATAAATGGCATCATTATGTGAAGTTATCTCCCAGAATTCATCACTTTGCATATTGATCTCGTCCATAAGAGGTGTTAGCGAATTATATGTCATACAACCTTCATCGGTTGTCTCCCAGTAACCAAATTCCTGATAAGACCCAGTATATATTCTTCCATTATGCGGATAAACCGAACGAATAATTGATTGACTCTCGAGGGGAAATAGCTCCCAGTTTAAACCATCAAAAACCAATAAGCCCTGATTATTTGCCGTATATACTACGCCACGTTCATCCACAGCAATATCCCAATTCTGACTTGCAGCTACATACTCACTTGGTGAAAAGTTTTGTATAGGTGGCACTAATTCCTGTGAATAAGAATAAAATCCACTTAAACAAAACAAAACCAGAATTTTAAAGCAGAATAATTTCATATTGTATACTAATTTGTGCAATTATTGAGCAGGTGAAAAGTTACAATTTTACAGGAAAACTTTTGTATTTTCACTCTTTAAAAAAACCATTTTATGCATATTTCACCTGTTTCATTTCGGCCATATTTAAGTTTTATCCTGATCATCCCATTTATTATCCTAAGTTGTAAAAATAACAAGGATGAAGAGTCCGAAGAAAAACCCTTCACATCGCAAAGGCCAAATATTGTTTTTATAATGTCAGACGATCATGCCGAGCAGGCAATTAGTGCCTATGGGCATCCGGTAAGTCAGCTTGCGCCAACCCCTAATATTGATAGAATTGCCAATAATGGAGCTAAATTCCTGAACAACTTCTGTACAAATTCAATATGCGGCCCCAGTCGTGCAGTGATACTGACCGGAAAGTTCAGCCATATTAACGGCTTTCGAATGAACGGAGAAGTTTTTGATGGTTCCCAGCCTACCCTTCCAAAATATTTAAAAGAAGTTGGTTATGAGACGGCTATCGTCGGGAAGTGGCACCTTCATGGTAAACCTCAGGGTTTCGACTACTGGAATATTCTTAACGACCAGGGAAATTATTATAATCCTGAATTCATTCGTGAAAATGATACCACCATAGTCAATGGTTATGCGACAGACATTATTACTGAGATGGGCATAGAATGGCTGAAAAACAAAAGAAGTTCAGATAAGCCATTCTTTTTAATGGTACATCATAAAGCACCTCACCGTAACTGGATGCCGCCCCTGAGACACATAAATACATATGATTCAGTCACATTCCCCCTGCCTGAAACCTATTTTTCAAAACATGAAAATCAGGTGGCTGCAAAGGAACAGCTTCAGACAATTTATGAGGACATGTATGAAGGCCACGATCTTAAGATGACAGTTGCAAAAGGAAGCGATTCCTTAAGACACAACCCGTGGACATCCGATTTTGAAAGAATGACGAACGAACAACGAGATGCCTGGAATGCTGCCTACCGTCCTAAAAATGATACTTTTCATGATTCAAATCTCAGTGGAAGGGAGCTGGCAGAATGGAAAGGCCAACGCTATCTGCGTGATTATATGGGAACTGTTACCGCTGTTGATGAAGGTGTGGGAGAAATCCTTGATTATCTTGAAGAACAAGGTCTTACCGAAAACACGATTATCGTGTATACTACCGATCAGGGCTTCTATCTTGGAGAAAAAGGGTTCTTTGATAAGCGTTTTATGTATGAAGAATCTCTAGCCATGCCATTATTAATGCAATATCCGCCTGTAATAAAACCAGGGACCACTATAGACGCGCTTACTCAAAATCTGGATTTCGCACCTACATTCCTTGATTTTGCTAATGCCCAAATTCCGGAAGAAATGCAGGGAAAATCTTTAAAACCTCTATTGACCGGAAAAGCTGATGAAGACGAATTCAGAGATGCTATTTATTACCATTATTATGATTTTCCAGCCTTCCATATGGTAAAACGCCAGTATGGTGTAAGGACAGAGAGGTATAAATTAATTCACTTCTATGATGATATTGATACCTGGGAGTTATATGATCTAGAAGAAGACCCCCAGGAAGAGAACAACCTGTATGGAGATCCGGAATATGCCGAAGTACAGAAGAAACTGCATACCAAACTAAAGTCCCTTCAGGAAAAGTATAAGGTAACAGAAGATGAATTTAAAACCACCCCTGATGAGAGAGTCGAAAGGGCCTACAGGAATTTCGCCAGACTTGCAGGCGAAGATCCTGAAACCTATCCGGAAAAGAAAAAGACTAAAGTAGATTAGTTCCTCTAAATAAAAACCTTACTTCAGTATAATTGCCTGAATATTCAGGCAATTCGCATACAAATTACGAGTAGGCTGAAAAAGTCCAAAAATCTTTTTTCAAAGGTGGCGGAGAGAGCATACTAATAATCCAAATATTAAAAGTCCTGTAAACATTGGTGCTCCCATTCAACATATCCATAAAAACTGCAGAAAAACATTTAAATAAAAGAGTTCATATGCATAATCAAAAAATGTTTAACTTTGTTTCTTCAACTAATTAAACATTTTAACAATGAAAAAATTATTCTTACTGTTTGCTGTTGCAACAATGTCATTATCAATCTACTCTTGTAGAGAAACAACTGAAGAAAAATCCGAGGAAGCTGTAGAAGCTATGGGTGAAGATATCGAAAGTGGTGCCGAAGAAGCTGGCCAAGAAATTGAAGAGGCTGCTGAGAACGCAGAAAATGAAATGGAGCAAGAAGTAGAAGAAGAAGTACATGAAACTGATGATAACATGTAATCATCTTTTTTCTTGAATAAATCAAAGCCATTCTCTGAA
This sequence comes from Christiangramia crocea, assembly GCF_022410465.1. Lineage (GTDB taxonomy): Bacteria > Bacteroidota > Bacteroidia > Flavobacteriales > Flavobacteriaceae > Christiangramia > Christiangramia crocea. The sequence continues at coordinate 54,605 of NZ_JAJSON010000024.1, forward strand.
TGGCTTTTTTTAATTAACCCTAAAATCCAATAAAATGAAAAAATCAGTAATCTTAATTCTGGCTATGATTTTTAGCCTGTCTATCTATTCCTGCCGTGAAACCACTCAGGAAAAAACTGAAGAAGCGGCAGAAGCCATTGGCGAAGATATCGAAGCAGGTGCTGAAGAAGCCGGAGAAAAAATTAAGAAAGGTGCCGAAAAGGTAGAAAAGAAAGTAAAAGAGGAAATCGATGAAGAAATTCACGAAACCGATGACGTAAATAATGAAGAGGCGACCGATGATGCAGCTTAAAATTTGGAATATTCAAGGAAAGCGGAGTTTATAACTTCGCTTTCTTTATTTTTTCCTTTCTATAACATAATTCACCATAAGTTCCAGACTCTCCCTGTAAGGCGAAGCAGGATAATCTTCCAGGATCAGCATGGCTTCCCTCTGAAATTCCTTCATTCTTTTTACTGCATAATCCAGTCCACCATTATTCCTTACAAATTCTATAACCTCCTTTACCCTGGACCTGTCCTTATTATGGTTTTTCACGGAATTTATTAACCACTCCCTTTCTTTTTTTGAAACCTTATTCAAGGTATATATTAAAGGAAGTGTCATTTTCTGCTCTTTAATATCTATCCCTGTTGGTTTTCCAATCTTTTCGGTTCCATAATCAAATAGGTCATCTTTTATCTGAAAAGCCATTCCTATAAGTTCTCCAAACCTTCTCATTTTGGCAATCTCATTACTTTCAGGTTTTACAGATGCTGCTCCAAGACTGCAACAGGCGGCTATCAAAGTTGCCGTTTTCTGCCGGATAATATCATAATAAACCGTTTCGGTAATATCAAGTCTCCTGGCTTTTTCGATCTGGAGCAATTCTCCCTCACTCATTTCCTTTACGGCAACCGAAATGATCTTAAGCAGATCAAAGTCATTATTATCTATAGACAACAATAAGCCTTTGGATAGCAGGTAATCGCCAACAAGAACAGCAATCTTATTCTTCCATAAGGCATTTATACTGAAAAAACCTCTTCTTCTATTGGAATCGTCAACCACATCGTCATGTACAAGAGTTGCAGTATGGATAAGTTCTATAACCGAAGCACCTCTATAGGTTCTTTCATTCACGCTTCCATCAGAAACCATTTTGGCCACCAGAAAAACAAACATGGGCCTCATCTGCTTTCCTTTCCTGTTTACAATATAGTGAGTGATTCTATTAAGGAGAGCTACTTTGGAAGACATCGATTCGAAGAACTTTTTCTCGAAAAGTTCCATCTCCTTCTCAACGGGAAGCTTTATTTGGGATATTACCTTCATAAAGGGCGTAAATATACATATTTCTATCGAAGGAAAAGCCCCTAAAAAAGTAATGAATTAAGCCGATTTATTTGCAAGCTGTCCACAGGCCGCATCGATATCTTTTCCTCTGGAACGGCGGACGGTAACCGTGATACCGTTTTGTTCCAGCAGATTCTGATACATATTTGTTGCTTCTGATGTCGCCTGTTGAAAATCCCCATCATCTATCGGGTTGTATTCTATCAGGTTCACCTTGCAGGGAACATATTTACAGAACCTTAATAATGCCCTGGCATCTTCAGGAGTATCATTAATATCTTGCCAGACAATATATTCATAGGTTATCCTGCTTTTAGTTTTTGAATACCAGTATTCCAAAGCTTCACGAAGATCCTCAAGCGGAAAGGTTTCATTAAAAGGCATTATTTTGGACCGCACCTCATTGCGCGCTGAGTGTAAAGAAACAGCGAGCTTTATCTTAGCCTCATCATCAGCCAGTTTTTTGATCATTTTTGGTACACCCGAAGTTGACACTGTAATTCTTTTAGGGGACATGCCGAGACCTTCCGGCGAAGTAATCTTTTCAATCGCCTTCATTACGTTATTGTAATTCATCAGAGGCTCCCCCATTCCCATGAAGACTATATTGGAAAGCGGACGGTCAAAATAAAGTCGGCTCTCATTATCTATTGCTACAACCTGATCGTAGATCTCATCGGGGTTAAGGTTGCGCATTCTTTTTAATTTGGCTGTAGCACAGAACTGGCAATCCAGACTGCAACCTACCTGAGAAGAAACACAGGCCGTGGTACGTGATTTCGTTGGAATGAGTACAGACTCTACGGTAAGAGAATCATGTAGTTTTACGGCATTTTTAATTGTTCCGTCACTACTACGCTGCATTCTATCTACCCGAATATGATTAATAACAAAATTATCCTTCAGCATCTGGCGTGTTTCCTTTGAGATATTGGTCATATCATCAAAAGAATGGGCTGCCTTATTCCATAACCATTCGTATACCTGGGTTCCTCTAAAGGTCTTATCTCCACGCGAAACAAAAAATTCCTGCAGTTGCTCTTTGGTAAGTGCTCGTATGTCTTTTTTCTTCTGCTTCACGCCTATAAATTACTAAATTAATGTTGAAACCTTCAGTCTGATTATTTTCAGATACTTACAAAAAAGGCCATAAACCGGAGATATCCGCTTATGGCCTTCGCTATATTGAAATACTGATTACAAGATCAGCATGGCATCCCCATAAGTATAGAATCTGTATTTTTCCTTTACAGCTTCCTCATAAGCCTTCTTCATAAAATCATGGCCGGCAAATGCAGAGACCATCATAAGCAATGTAGACTTAGGAGTATGGAAATTAGTGATCATACAATTAGCGATATTGAAATCATAAGGAGGGAAGATAAATTTATTCGTCCAACCACCAAATTCATTAAGTGTCTGGTTTGAAGAAACTGCACTTTCCAGAACTCTCATTACAGTAGTCCCCACGGCACAAACCTTACGTTTCTCTAACTTGGCTTTATTGATAACCTCGGTAGCATCCTTGGTGATGAATGCTTCTTCGCTATCCATTTTATGTTTGCTAAGATCTTCTACTTCAACCGGGCTGAATGTTCCAAGCCCTACATGAAGGGTAACCTCTGCAAAATCAACACCCTTAATCTCGAGTCTCTTTAAAAGATGCTTTGAAAAGTGAAGTCCTGCCGTTGGCGCAGCCACAGCTCCTTCATTTTTCGCATAGATTGTTTGGTAGCGCTCTTCATCTTCCGGCTCCACATCTCTCTTTATATATTTAGGAAGGGGAGTCTGCCCCAATTCCTTCAGTTTCTTCCTGAAATCACTGTATGACCCATCATAAAGGAATCTGAGTGTTCGCCCTCTAGAAGTTGTATTATCAATCACCTCGGCAACAAGACTCTCATCTTCTCCAAAATACAGTTTATTTCCTATTCTGATCTTCCTTGCAGGATCTACAAGAACATCCCACAGTTTGGTTTCAGGATTCAGTTCCCTTAAAAGAAAAACCTCGATCCTGGCTCCTGTCTTTTCTTTATTACCGTATAACCTGGCAGGAAACACTTTAGTATTATTTAGAACCATCACATCTTCCGGTTCAAAATAATCGATTAGATCTTTAAATTTTTTATGCTCAATCGTCTGCTCTTTTCTATTGAGAACCATAAGCCTGGCTTCATCCCTGTTCTCAGAAGGATATTCAGCCAGAAGTTCTTTAGGCAGCTCAAAATTGAAGTGTGATAGTTTCATTCCCATAGTTCCAGTTTTAAAAGCTGCAAATATACAATCTCAAAACAGGGGTTGTCAAGTAAATGACTATTTATTTGGGAATTATACTGATTCTTTGGTCTTAAAGCCTAATTTCCGTAGGTCTTCCCAAAAATCGGGATAAGATTTTGAGACCACATCGGCATCTTCCACAAACAACGGCACTTTTAATGCAAGCGGAGCAAAAGCCATCGCCATTCGGTGGTCGTTATAGGTTTCAACATGAACCCCTTCATTTAACCTATTTGTCGGAAAAAGCTGGAGGCAATCATCAGTTATATTAACTTTCGCACCAAATTTCTCCATTTCATTCTTCAGGGCCTGAAGTCGGTCTGTCTCCTTGATCTTTAGCGTGTGTAAACCTTCCAGTTCACATTCCATGCCAAGAGCCAGACAGGTAACCGCTATAGTCTGAGCAATATCCGGAGAATTCCGAAGATCCTCATGTATTCTTCTGGATCTTTTGATATTGTTCTTTTTCAGAATTATACTATCTCCAACATAACTGGTATCCACTCCAAAATGCCTGTAGATCTCAGCCAGACATGAATCTCCCTGCCTACTGGTCTCTCTGTAATTCGAAAGTCTTATTTCTGCTGAATTTGAAATTGCCGCAATACTGTAAAAGTAAGAAGCCGAACTCCAGTCAGATTCCACTGCGATAGTGGATGGAGGCAGTTGGTCCACGGGCTCAATGGAGACCCGGTCCTCATCAAATTTCCCCTGTATCCCTGCGTGCTGAAGTATCTCAAGGGTCATTAAAATATAAGGGGTAGAAGTTATTTGTCCGTCAAGAATTATTTCCAGTCCGTTTGGCAAAGATGCCGCGATGAGCATAAGTGCCGAAACGTACTGACTGCTTACATTTGCCTGAAGCTTTATGGAGTCTACATTAAGTTTCTTCCCTCGTATCTTCAAAGGAGGATAACCTGCTTCGTTGGAATACCTGATATCTGCACCCATTCTTTGCAGAGCATCCACAAGTAACCGAATAGGTCGCTCTTTCATCCTTTTACTACCTGTAATTTCTACTTCACAGCCTTCTTTTGAAGCAAAATAGGCAGTAAGAAAACGCATCGCTGTTCCAGCATGATGTATATCGATAGTGCCATCGCCCTTCTCCAGGGCTTCTTTAAGGACTACCGTATCATCACTATTTGAAAGGTTTTCAATGTGAATATCAGGATATAAAGCCTGAAGGATCAATAATCTGTTAGATTCACTCTTTGAGCCGGTAATCTTTAACTCAGCTTTCAAGTCTAGTTCGGTGTGCGAAACTGATAGGGTCATTAGAAAAAATACAAAAGTTAAGCGCTAATTTACTTTTTCTTTTCCTTACTTCGAAACTGCGCGTATGCTAAAATGAATCCATAAAGGAATGAAGCTAAAATCTGGCCTATGATAAACCTAAACAGCTTTCCATCGGCAGTCCTTTCCCTAAAGAATGTTGAAAATGCTAATTCACCATATTCAAAAAGAATGGTAATTACATTATAAAGAACCAGAAAAGAAAGCCCCAGCCACAAAACAGATTTCCAGAAAGACCTTTGAGAAATTATTGTTTTAAATCCCATTATTTAAGCTTTTCGTTATTCTTATGCCTATCCTTATCCCTTTTGGTCTTTATATCCATCTTCCTGTCAAAAGCCTCCTGAAGGTTTACTCCTGTTTGATTAGCCAGACATAGAACCACAAAAACAACATCAGCAAGTTCCTCTCCCAGATCTTTATTCTTATCGCTCTCCTTCTCGCTTTGCTCACCATACCTGCGCGCAATTATCCGGGCCACTTCCCCTACCTCTTCAGTAAGCTGAGCCATGTTGGTAAGCTCATTAAAGTAACGAACACCGTGTTCTTTAATCCATTTATCTACCGCTTTCTGTGCGTCTTCAATATCCATTTATTCTTTTTGTTTAGTATCCAATAAAATCGTTACCGGTCCGTCATTTAATAAAGATACTTTCATATCTGCCCCGAATTTTCCAACTCCAATATCCTTTCCAAGTGCCTGCTGAAATTTCGCTATAAACTTAAGATATAAAGGTTCGGCTACTTCAGGTTTTGCAGCTTTGATATAACTGGGTCGGTTACCTTTTTTAGTACTGGCATGAAGTGTAAACTGGCTTACCACAATCGCATCACCATCTACAGCCTTCAGCGATTCATTCATAACACCCTCCTTATCATTAAAAATCCTCATATTAATGATCTTTCTGCACAGCCAATCGATATCTTCCACAGTATCATCATCCTCTATTCCCAGCAATATTAGAAGACCTCTATGCATCACAGCACATACTTTATGATCTACTCTAACCGATGCTTCTGAAACTCTTTGTAATACTGCTCTCATTATTTTTGATATTGATCTATTCTATAATTTTCATCTTCCCCTTCCATGATCTGAAGGTAGCTTTTATATCTTGACCAGGCTATCTCACCTTTCTCTAAAGCTCCTTTTATAGCACATTTAGGCTCTTCAAGATGCAGACAGTTATGAAATTTACAATCCTGCTTTCTCTCCAGGAATTCCGGGAAATAATCTCCTATCTCTTCCCTTTCCATATCAACTACTCCAAAGCCCTTGATACCGGGAGTATCAATGATGCGAGCATCGAAGCATAGGTCGAACATTTCTGCGAAGGTGGTGGTATGTTGTCCCTGGCTATGCTGTCTTGAGATTTCAGCCGTCTTCAAATCCAGGGAAGGCTCAATGGCGTTGATAAGTGTGGATTTTCCGGTTCCGCTATGCCCCGAGATCATGCTGGTCTTTCCTTTCATTTTTTCCTTCACCTTATCTACATTCTTTCCCTTCTTTGCTGAAATCCCGATGCATTCATAGCCGGCTTTCCGGTACATTTCAGCCAGATACTTCACTTCGGCAAGCTCCTCGATGGAATAGGTATCCACTTTATTAAAAAGAAGAACTGCGGTTATATCATAAGCTTCTGCCGTGACCAAAAAGCGATCAATGAAAGTTGTTAAGGTTGGAGGGTTATTTAAAGTGACAAGCAAAAAAACCTGATCTATATTGGAAGCGATAATATGAGTTTGCTTTGAAAGGTTCACCGATTTCCGGATGATATAATTATCCCTTTCAAGGATTTTCTTTATCACTCCGGTCTTGCCTTCAGTCTCAGCTTCCGGATCAAAGATGACCTTATCCCCCACTGCCACAGGATTTGTACTTTTAATTCCCTGAATACGGAACTTCCCCTTGATGCGGCATTCATAAAAATCACCGTCTTCCGCCTTTACCTGATACCAGCTACCTGTAGATTTATAAACGGTTCCCTGCATTAATGTTAAATAAAACTAAAATATTAGTCAATTATGTTAATGTTTTTAAGATATATTTGTATTACAGTTAATCAATTTAATACCTATGTACAAATTTACTTTTAAATTATTTATGGCCATCCTATTCTTGCTTAATTTCAATCAAGCGACGGCCCAAACCAATCTTTATCAACATCCGGATTTTGAACAAAAGACAGCAGATCATAAAGTGGTCGCGATCCTTCCGTTTGATGCAAATGTAAGCCTTCGGCCTAAACAAATGAAAGAGATCACCCCCAAACAGCTGGCTGATATTGAAAAAAATGAAGGTTTATCGGTTCAGTCTGCCATGTACTCCTGGTTTTTAAAAAGAAAAAAAAGAGGAGATCTTTTAGTGGAAATACAAGACCCTAAAAGAACTAATGCTTTGCTTTCTCAAAACGATGTAAACCTTAAAGCCATCACTTCTGAAGAACTTGCGGGTATCCTTGGAGTGGACGCTGTTATTACCGGAATCTTCGAAACCGACAAACCAATGTCTGACGGTGCTTCAATTGCTCTGGGCCTTCTGGTAGGTTTCTGGGGAAGCACTAATGCTGCTACTCTTAACATGAGTGTTAATGATGGTACCGATGGCGAATTACTATGGAATTATAATAAAAGAGTCGCCGGCAGTCTTGGAAGCAACACCGATCAATTAATCAACAAATTGATGAGAAAAGCTTCAAGAAGACTAGGTTATACCAAATAACCCCTTGAAAATAAAAAAAGCTGTCTTTGGACAGCTTTTTTTATTTCTAATTGATCCCGTCCAGTATCTTTTGCTGATGGTTGATAGACTCCTGGTGAATAGCCTTGAACATTCTTAGCACAAACTCTTCACTAAGCCCTTTTTCTTCTCCTTCCAGCACCATTTTTCCAAGGATCTCATTCCATCTCTTGGTTTGAAGAATGGCCACGTTCTGATCTTTCTTAACCTGCCCGATCTCTTCTGAAATTTTCATCCTTTTTGACAGGATATCAAGAATCTGGCTGTCTGCAATATCGATCTTGGATCTTAAAGTATTCAGCTTATTTTGAAATTCTTCACTTACGGAAACTTCTTTTCTCACCTGTAGATCCTCCATAATTTGAATAAGTGTTTTCGGAGTTATTTGTTGAGCCGCATCACTCCAGGCTTTATCAGGAGTATGATGAGTTTCTACCATGATCCCGTCATAATTAAGGTCTAAGCCAGTCTGGCAAAGATCGAAAATGATATCTCTTCTACCAGCAATATGAGACGGGTCAAGGATAAGCGGGAGATCAGGAAATTTATTCTGAAGTTCAATGGGAATCTGCCATTCAGGATTATTCCTGTATTTTGTCTTTTCATAGGCCGAAAAACCACGGTGTATCACTCCAAGATTTTTAATGTCGGCCGTATGTAATCTTTCAACCGCTCCAAGCCATAAAGAAAGATCCGGGTTCACCGGGTTTTTTACCAGTACTACCTTATCTGTTCCTTTAAGTGCATCTGCAATCTCCTGAACTATGAAAGGAGAAACTGTTGTTCGGGCACCAATCCAAAGTATATCCACATCATGCTTCAAAGCCAGCTCTACATGATTAGGGTTCGCTACTTCGGTAGTTGTTAGCATTCCTGTTTCTTCCTTGGCCTTTTGCAACCATTTCAATCCAAGAGCTCCTACACCTTCAAAATTTCCAGGTCTTGTTCTTGGTTTCCATATCCCGGCTCTAAGTACCGTTGCATCACTATCTTTTAGCTGATGAGCGATCGTTAAAACCTGTTCTTCTGTTTCGGCGCTACATGGGCCGGCAATTACGAGTGGATGGGATAAATTAAAATCATCCAGCCATTTTCTGAGTTCACTGCTATTTTCCATTTTCCAGTATTTTTAAATTTTCATTCTGAGTTATTCCGTTTAATACATCTTTTATATGATTCGTCTTTTCCATTTCCTGAAAGACCTCTTCAAAATTATCGGCTTCCATAAGCTGCCTGAAGTGCTTCAGATTTGAAATATATTCATCCAAAGTTTCCATCACATTTTTCTTATTCTGCCTGAATATGGGCGTCCACATTTCCGGCGAACTTTTTGCCAGTCTTACCGTAGAAGCAAAACCACTACCCGCCAGGTCAAAAATATCTCTCTCGTTCTTCTCTTTTTCCAGCACAGTCTTCCCAAGCATAAAAGAACTTATATGCGATAAATGCGAAACATAAGCGATATGACGATCATGGGAAACAGGATCCATATACCTTATCCTCATTCCAATAGCATTAAATATTTCCAGGGCCTTTTCCTGAAGTTTAAAAGCTGTCTTTTCTATTTCACAAATTATATTGGTCTTGTATTTAAAAAGGCCGTGAAGTGCGGCTGACGGTCCCGAAAACTCTGTCCCCGCAATGGGATGTCCCGCCAGGTAGTTTCGTCGCCTGGGGTGATCGGCCACCTTTAAACAAAGCTGTTCCTTGGTCGAACCGGCATCGGTCACTACACAGTCGTCATTAACAATGTCCAGTACTTTAGGCAGAATTTGGAGCGAAGCATCCACGGGAATTGCCAGGTAAACCAGATCGGCCTTCGCCAGATCTTCAAATTCTGCTTTATGATCTATTAGACCAGCCTTTAAAGCCTCCTCAAGATGCTGCTCACTTTCATCAATTCCATAGACCTCAACATTGCTTACTTCAGCCTTGAGATCCAACGCAAAAGATCCACCTATGAGCCCGGTTCCAACTATAAAAACCTTCATTTTCTTACTCTGTTTAATGCTTTTTTTATCACCTCTTCCGAAGCGCAAATTGAGAATCTTACATAGCCTTCTCCCTTCGAACCAAAGATGAAACCTGGGGCAATAAAAACGTCATGTTCGTAAAGAAGTTCATTCACCACATCTTCCGATGTTTTCGCTTCCGGAACTTTTGCCCAGACAAAGAGCCCTACCTGATCTTCTGCTGCTTCACAGTCAAGTACTTCGATCAGCTCCAAAACCATTTCCTTTCTTCTGGTGTAGATACTGTTCTGCTCATCAAACCAGGACTGGGAAAGCTTAAGGGCCTCAACGGCTCCGGCCTGTAATGGGTAGAACATCCCGCTGTCCATATTCGATTTCACCTTTAAAACAGAATCGATATTCTTCTGGCTTCCCACCAGCATACCGACTCTCCATCCAGCCATATTGAAACTCTTGCTAAGTGAATTCAATTCCATCACATAATCGCTCAGTTTGTTTTTATTCAAAATACTTATGGGCTCTTCATTCTGTATAAAACTGTAAGGATTATCATTTACCACCAGGATCTTATGTTCCTCAGCGAAGGCCGTAATTTCATCAAAGAATGATTCGGGCGCCACCGATCCGGTTGGCATATGAGGATAATTCACCCACATGAGCTTCACCTTGCTTAGATCCTCTTTCGATAATTTCTCCAGATCGGGCAGCCAATTATTTTCAGCATTCAGCTCATAATTCCTTTCAGTAGCATCAAGTAGTTTAGAAACAGAACTATAGGTTGGATAACCAGGATTTGGTAACAGCACCTCATCACCGGGATCCAGAAATGCCATTGAAATATGCATGATCCCTTCCTTACTACCCATCAGCGGGAGGATTTCTGTCTCAGCATTCAGAGTGCGGTTATAGAATTCCTGATAAAAATCAGCAATTGCATCCCTCAGATCCTTGATTCCTTTATATGGCTGATACTGATGCGCTCCGTTTGAACTAAGCGCCTTATTCAGTGCTTCTATCACCTGCGGCGGTGGAGCAAGATCGGGGCTTCCAATTCCAAGGTTAATAATATCTTTTCCTTTTGAACGCAGCTCGGCCACCTCCCGAAGTTTTTTCGAAAAGTAGTATTCCTGTACATTATTAAGTCTTTTTGCCGTAATCATGACAAATTGTTTTTATAGATCCCAAAAATTCTCAATCCTTCAGTCATTAGTTTCAGTACATCCATGGCTCTTTCAAAGTCTTCCGGTCTTTCGAAGGTTACATCCACAAAGAATGAATATTTCCATGGTTCATCTATTATTGGCAAAGACTGAATCTTGGTCATATCCAGATAGCAATCCCTTATAATATTGAGCACTGAAACCAGACTTCCCCTTTCGCTTTTCAGATCGAATTTGATGGAGGCCTTATCCAGTTTTTCTCCATTAGGTTTTTTCTGTTCGGTTCCAAGAACCAAAAACCTTGTCGCATTGCTTTTAATGGTATGTATGCTCTCTGCAAGAATTTCAAGCTCATACATTTGGGCAGCTGCAGGACTCGCCACAGCAGCGACTTTTTTAAGTCCTTCGTCATGAATGCGTTTAGCAGCTTCCGCAGTATCTACATCCTCGATCAGTTTGATATGTGGATACTGCTTGAAGAACTGTTTGCACTGCAGCAGGGCCATTGGATGTGAAAACACCTTCTTTATATCCCCGATCTCCTGCCCTTTCAATGCCATCAAATTCATATTTACCGGTGTATAATGTTCTCCCACCACAGTCAGATTATACTCATCTATAAGCGCATAATTTGGCAAAATTGAGCCCGCAATACTGTTCTCAATAGCCATTACGGCTTCATCAGATTCCTTAGCGGCCAGTTTTTGGGCGAGCTCATGAAACGATAAATGCTCCATTACCTCTACTTCTTTGTGATAATAATCCATCGCCACCAGGTGATGAAAAGAGCCTTTTATGCCCTGAATGCCTATTTTTTTGTTCATATAGCTATCAAAAAAAAGTCCCGATTTCAGATCGAGACTTTTATATAATTTTAGTTCAGTTAATCATATAGCATTCCCGACCCTATCTCTAAAATAGAAATAAAAATAGTAGAATGCGTTCCAGTTAATTAACCTTGTCATTTGCAATAATTATGAGCGACTAAAGTAGTGCTTAAAATTCAGTTTCAAAATATTTTAATCTGAAATTTTCCAGTTTTCCCATATTCTGAAAATCCGTGGCTTTTTACTGAGGATTACAATTTTAAGCCTTAAATATTCGTTGGAAGATTGAAAAGTTTTCAGCGGCCACACTGATAATTATTCCTAATTTTGAGCTATGTCTATCACCGTTACAAACATCTCGAAGCAGTTCGGAAGCCAAAAAGCGCTAGATGAAGTCAATTTTAGTATTTCAAAAGGTGAAATTGTTGGATTTCTTGGACCAAATGGTGCCGGAAAATCTACATTGATGAAAATCCTAACCGGATATCTCTCGTCAGATGAGGGGGAGGCAAAAATCAGCGGAATGGATCTCGAGGAAAATATTTCAGATATCCAGCAACGTATCGGGTATCTACCCGAACACAATCCTTTATATACCGAAATGTACGTTAGGGAATACCTGAGGTTCTGCGCTTCGGTATATAATATTGATAAGAAACGAGTCGAAGAAGTTATAGGACTCACCGGGCTAACTCCCGAAGCCAACAAGAAAATCGACCAGCTTTCTAAAGGTTATCGCCAGCGCGTGGGCCTGGCCGCTGCTCTGCTTCATGACCCCGAAGTACTGATCCTTGACGAACCAACTACAGGTTTAGACCCTAATCAGTTAGTAGAAATAAGAACCCTTATTAAGAATATTGGAAAAGACCAGCCGGATGGAAAACCGGGGAAGACGGTTTTTCTATCCACTCATATTATGCAGGAGGTGGAGGCTATTTGTGATCGGGTGATCATTATCAATAATGGTAAGATCGTTGCCGATAAAAATATGAAAGAATTAAGGGATGAAAATGAACAGATCATTTTTGTAGAATTCGACTACCGTATTGAAGAGATCGCTTTAAAGAAGATACCGAATCTTGTTTCTGCAAAAAATACAGGCGGCTTCACCTACGAACTTACTTTTGATACCAATAAGGATATGAGGCCGGAAGTTTTTGATTTCGCTTATGACAACGGCTTGAAAACCCTTCAACTGAATCAAAAAACAAAGAATCTGGAGAGCCTCTTTGCAGAATTAACTTCCTCCTAAATATTATTACGGACAGGAAATAGCGCCCCTTTGGGGATTCAGGGGGCCTCAAAAATGAGTTTTCCCTTAAAATGCTCAGTCACCTCTACCACTGGTGGCCGGTTTACCGAGATGATATCTCCATAACTATAAATATCGCCTCTGAGACTCTGCTGAGGATTCACTATAAGTTTATTCGTTCCCCGATGAAAAATATCATAATGCTGTACTATAAGGTTCCGGGCTTCCAGCCTTCCATCACCAGCGGCGAAGAAGGCATTGAAATTCTCCACCTTTCCGGTAAGGAAATAATTGGAAATATGATCAGTGGTGATTCGTAGGTTCTGAACATCCAGATCAAAAATAAAATCACCATCGGTATGTATATCAGGATCTTTTTCCTGGTTCAGGGATCTAAGCCATAATTCCGGATAACTTAAGGTGCCAATACTTTCTATAGCACTCGCAGTGCTTGTCTGGATCCAGGTTAGATTGGGACTGGTCACATACACCGTTGTGATCTCATAATCCCTAAAAAGATTACAGGCATTCTCATTTCTCAATATCAGTCTTCCATCCTGAACTCTCAGGCTTACATCGTTGATCAAGTTTTTACCAGTTTCAACAACAACTTTCTGTTCTGGGCCCTGCTCAATATAAAGCTTCACCCTCTCAAATACCATAATTTCCGTAAATGGATCGAGTTCCACTTCCTCCCGGGTAATGCTTCCGGCTGTCTGGAAACAATCGGGTGTCTTTTCAGAACTGCATCCTGAAATCAAGATTATCACTATAAGCCCTAAAAACCTTTTCATAGCCTGTATCCAATTGAAAATTCCACAGTTTCAGCATTCGCACCATGAGACCTTACTGTTGCCGAAGCCCACCAGTCTTTTGTGATCTCCCTTTGCAGCCCTATGCGATTATAGATCTGCTCCACATAACTCTTGTAGGGATAGTAGGCATAATATCCAAGCTGAGTGATCAAAGACATTTTATTGAAAGTAAGTTTATGCCCTACAAAAACACCAACTCTTTTCGCATCGGCATCCGGATCGTTGTCCTGTTGCGGGAATGCCACTGCCTTATATGCAATAAACTCTTCCAGCGCTCTAGATAGGATAAGCTCTGTTCCTCCCTCCAAGGTACTTTTCCTGTTTATCACCTTATCAGCATAGGCTGCGATAGTTAAAAACGGCAACTGTGGCGAACCTACAACGCCGGTCGAGTTCACACCGCCCCTAATGGCAAAATTATAATGCACCGGTTCCTTATATTTTTCCTTTTCAGCTTTCGGAACATAATCCGGATGATCTTCATGATCAAGCAGATAATTCACTCCCAGATTAAAGGTAAAGGTATTAGTACTGTTATTGGGTGATTTGAAATCGGCATTGGAATAATGGATGATCGAGATTCCCGCCTGCAGACCGAAACCATCGATAATATCCTGCTTATGATAATTCCCCATCAGGTAGGTAGTGCTTAATAAATGAGAGCCAAATGCATTATTAAAATAGTTCGCATCCTGATCATACGGATTGGAATTATAAGCCAGTCCCTGCCCGATTCTGAACATCATATTCCTGTTGAAAAAATAGAAATTGAAATGGGCATATAATCCAAAAGTATCACCCAGATATTGATTTTTCATATCCTGAAAAGTGAAAGAATAACCAAAATCAGGATAATTATACCGGCGCTCCCACTCCTTTAAACCATACGTCTTCTGATTCCAGCTAAGGATCACACCTGTAGGATGTCCTGTTATCAGGTGACCGATATCAGGATTATGCTCCATAATGCTCCCGTAGAAATAACTGCCATCAAAAGAATAAAATTTGGGAGTTTTTTCTTTTTGTGCCTGAAGCAACAAGCTAAATAAGAAAAACAGGCATAGGGCAATTTTTTTCATACGAAAGCAAATCTAACATATTTACGAAAAAAACTCCCTATCGGTTGAAATTCTAAAATACACCAGCGGCTATCTGCTGGATATTTGAACTTTTCCCCATTGAATAATAATGTACGGTTGGCACCCCGGCATCGACCAGTTCTTTAGACTGAGCGATACACCATTCTACTCCAACCTGCCTAACCTCAGCATTAGTCTTGCATTTTTCCACCTCCAGGATCAATTCTTCGGGAAGATCTATTTTAAAGACCTGAGGCAGAATCTGCAAATGCCTTTTCACTGCTATAGGCTTTATACCTGGAATGATTGGAACATTAATACCCATTTTTCTGGCGTCTTCCACAAACTTGAAGAATTTCGAATTATCGAAGAACATTTGAGTCACTATATAATCAGCGCCCGCATCCACCTTTTCCTTTAAACGTTTCAGATCTGATTTCAGGGAAGGGGCTTCCAGATGTTTTTCAGGGTAGCCGGCCACACCAATACAGAAATCCGATTTATGATCAGCTTCGATCACATCATGAAGATATTTCCCCTGATTAAGATTTTTTATCTGCTTTACCAGGTCAGAGGCATAATTATGTCCACCTTCCGATGGCTCAAAATATTTCTGATGATTCATCGCATCTCCGCGCAAAGCCATAACATTCTCAATACCCAGATAATGGCAGTCCACAAGAAGATATTCCGTTTCTTCCCTGGTAAAACCACCACACAGCACGTGAGGCACGGTATCCACATTGTATTTGTGTTTTATAGCAGCACAGATACCAACAGTTCCCGGGCGCATGCGGGTGATCTGCCTGTCAAGTAGTCCTTCTTTTTCAACGTACACATATTCTTCCCTTGAAGTGGTAACATCAATAAAAGGCGGCTTGAACTCCATTAATGGGTCTATATTGTCATAAAGTTCCTGAATATTCTTTCCCTTCTTCGGTGGAATGATCTCGAAGGAAAACAAAGTTTTGCCATTAGCTTTTTTGATGTGTTCGGTAACTTTCATTAAAAAATAATTATTTGTTTTTGGGCGTTGCCCTTCGGGCCGGGCTTTCCGCTGTATCTTTACCTTATGCTTCGACTAGCTCAGCATGGCAGCAAAAGGATGCCGCTTCAATCCCTAACGCACTTATTCTTCTATAGGTCTCACAGGTTACTCAAACCTGTGAGGTCTGCCACTGAAATTAATCAGCTATATTCGGATTTAGCCATTTCTCGGCTTTTTCAAATGATATTCCTTTTCTTTCAGCAAAATCCTTCACCTGATCTTCTTTAATCTTTCCCACACCAAAATACCTGGCCTCTGGATTTCCAAAATAATATCCGCTTACACTGGCAGCCGGCCACATCGCAAGGCTTTCAGTCAGTCTCACTCCAATTCTTTCCTCAACTTTTAAAACATCCCAGATCGTAAGTTTTTCCAGGTGATCGGGACAGGCCGGATATCCAGGTGCGGGCCTTATTCCTTTATAGCTCTCTTTTATTAGTTCTTCGTTGCTTAAATTCTCTTCCGGCACATAGCCCCACTCCTCAGTTCTTATCTGCTTATGGATAAATTCGGCAAAGGCCTCGGCCAGCCTGTCGGCCAGCGCCTTGATCATAATTGAATTATAATCATCATGATCTCTTTCAAATTTCGCCGCAAGCTCTTCAGTTCCAAAACCTGTGGTCACACAGAAACAGCCCATATAATCCTGGATACCGCTTTCCTTTGGAGCCACAAAATCGGCAAGGGCAAAATTTGGTTTTCCCCCGTGCTTTTTCAGTTGCTGCCTAAGTGTCCTGAAAATCGCCTGCTTCTCTTCTGAATTATCCTGATACCTAATTTCTATGTCATCATCGTTTACCGTATTAGCAGGAAAAAACCCGAATACTGCTTTTGCCTTCAAAAGCTTTTCATCCAGGATTTTCTTCAATAGGTTTTGGGCATCATTAAACAGGCTCTGCGCATGTGGCCCGACTTTCTCATCTTTGAGAATATCAGGATAACGCCCATGCAGATCCCAGCTCCTGAAAAACGGTGACCAGTCTATATAATCTTTCAGTTTTTTCAGGTCAAAATCCTCTACTACCTGAATGCCTAATTTATTAGGCTTCACAATTGAAGTATTCTGCCAGTCTATCTGATATTTATTCTTCCGGGCTTCTTCTATACCTAGAAAAGATTTGACCTTACTTCTTTTCTTAAAATTCTTTCTGAATTTATCGTATTCAGCTTTCAGATCACTCTTATATTTCTCACGGGTACTTTCCTTTAAAAGATCCCCCACCACGGTCACCGCACGTGAGGCATCATTTACATGAGCTACTGCATATTTGTATTGCGGGTCTATCTTAACCGCAGTATGAGCCTTGGATGTAGTCGCCCCTCCTATAAGAAGTGGCACCGAAAATTTCTGGCGCTCCATCTCTTTAGCCAGATAGACCATTTCGTCCAGGGAAGGCGTAATGAGTCCACTGAGTCCAATGGCATCAACATTTTCTTTTTTAGCCGTTTCTATTATCTTTTCCGGTGGGACCATCACCCCAAGATCTATGATCTCGTAATTATTACAACCAAGGACCACGCTCACGATATTTTTGCCAATATCATGTACATCGCCTTTTACCGTTGCCATTAAAACCCTGCCTGCAGATTGTCTTTTGTTAGATTTATCAGCTTCGATATATGGGAGTAAATAAGCCACGGCCTTCTTCATCACCCTCGCTGATTTCACCACCTGAGGGAGAAACATTTTACCACTTCCAAAAAGATCCCCTACCACATTCATCCCTATCATCAAAGGACCTTCGATCACATCAAGAGGTCTTTCAGCTTCAAGCCTGGCCTGCTCAATATCTTCCAGGATATAAGCATCTATCCCTTTTACCAGGGCATGGGTAATACGATCCTGTAAAGGATTTTCCCTCCAGGAAAGATCGACCTTACTTTCTTTTTTGGTTCCAACAACATTTTCTGCAAATTCAAGAAGACGTTCGGTAGCATCATCCCTTCTGTCGAATATCACATCTTCCACATGCTCCAGAAGGTCTTTGGGAATTTCGTCATAAACCTCCAGCATAGCTGGGTTCACGATTCCCATATTCATACCAGCCTTTATAGCATGGTATAAAAATACCGAATGCATGGCTTCACGAACTGGATTATTTCCCCGAAACGAGAATGAAACATTACTTACACCTCCACTAACGCTACAATAAGGAAGATTTTCTTTTACCCAACGGGTTCCTTCGATAAAATCGATGGCATTTCTTTTATGTTCATCCATCCCGGTCCCTACCGGAAAAATATTGAGATCAAAAATGATATCCTCGGGAGGAAATTTTACTTTATTGACCAGAATATCATAGGAACGTTTGGCTATTTCTATACGCCTTTCATAATTATCGGCCTGACCAACTTCATCAAAGGCCATTACAATCACCGCAGCTCCATAACGCCTGATCTTTGTTGCGTGTTCAATGAATTCCTGCTCTCCCTCTTTAAGGCTGATGGAATTTACCACACATTTCCCCTGGACCACCTGAAGACCAGCCTCAATGATTTCCCATTTTGAACTGTCTATCATAATAGGGACCCTGGCTATGTCAGGTTCTGCAACTACCAGATTCAGAAATTTGACCATAGCTTCCTTTCCCTCGATAAGCCCATCATCCATATTAATATCGATGATCTGGGCTCCACCTTCTACCTGTTCCCGCGCAACATCAAGAGCTTCATCATATTTTTCCTCTTTTATGAGTCTCAGGAATTTTCTTGAACCTGCGACATTAGTCCTTTCACCTACATTTACGAAATTGCTTTCAGGAGTGATCACAAGAGGTTCCAGTCCCGATAATTTTAATGGTCTGATTTGTGACATATACCTAAACGCTTTGAAATTTGAGATTCTTTTTGATCGGCCTGGGCTTATAATCTTTTGCAATTTCTGCAATGGCCTTTATATGTTCCGGGGTGGTCCCACAACAGCCTCCAAGGATATTGACCAGACCTTTTTCCAGATATTCCTTTATCTGCGAAGCCATTTCCCCAGCATCCTGATCATATTCACCAAAGGCATTCGGAAGGCCGGCATTGGGATAGGCTGAAACTCCAAATTCTGTATTTCTTGCTAACGCCTCGAGATGAGGAGTCAACTGTTTTGCTCCCAAAGCACAATTAAAACCAATACTTAAAAGCGGAATATGCGAAATCGAAATCAGGAATGCCTCTGCGGTTTGTCCCGAAAGTGTTCTTCCTGAAGCATCTGTGATCGTTCCGCTTACCATGACCGGAATATCAGTATTGAGCTCTTCCTTCAGTTCATCAATTGCAAATAAGGCCGCCTTGGCGTTAAGCGTATCAAAAACGGTTTCAACAAGCAATACATCAACACCACCTTCAATCAGGGCTTTTGCCTGCTGTTTATAAGCTTTTTGTAATTCAACGAATGAGATAGCACGAAAACCAGGGTCATTCACATCTGGAGACATGCTGGCCGTCTTATTGGTAGGCCCCATGGCTCCGGCAACAAATTTCGGTTTATCGGGATTTTCTTCGGTTAATTCCAGAGCTACCTTTTTAGCGATCCTTGCCGATTCATAATTCAGTTCATGAACAAGCTCTTCCATCTTATAATCGGCCATGGCAATAGTAGTCCCTGAGAATGTATTGGTCTCAACGATATCTGCACCGGCCTTAAAATATTTCCTGTGAATTTCAGCGATCGCCTCAGGCTGGGTAAGGGATAACAGATCGTTATTACCCTTAAGTGATACGGGCCAGTCGGCAAATCTTTCTCCACGGAAATCTTCTTCAGAGAATTTATATTCCTGAAGCATGGTCCCCATGGCACCATCCAGAATCAATATTTTTTTAGAGAGTAACTCTTCTATTTTTGACATATTTACTTAAATAAGGTTATCAAAAAAGAAGACAGAAAAGAAGTCTTTGTTATCTATCTACGCCGGGCGTAGTAGAATGTAGCACCTTCTCACTCAGGAGGGTTGCTAAGGTTTCTACGGGTCTAATCCCTCAACCTTTCTTGATAACGCTGGTATAAACAATGAACTTATAGGCGCAAATATAGGGCGAAGCAGGTGATATGCCAATAAGTTAAGGAAGAAATAAGTTAAAAAATATAATCAGAAAAGCTCTGACCTTTACTTTTTAGGTATTTCCTTTATCACCTCTTTCCCTTATTTAGCAAACTTTTTCTCCGTTCAACTGAACAGAATAACTGATACCCGCTGCTTTTTCCAGCATTTTTGCGACTGAACAGTATTTATCCATCGAAAGTTCTACAGCTCTTTTAGCTTTTGCCGGAGTGACATCTCCTTTCAGGATAAAATCAAGATGGATCTTCTTAAACACATTTGGCACTGCACCGTCTTCCCGAAATCCTTCTACATGCACCTGAATATCTTCAAGTTCATGATGTTGTTTTCGAAGAATCATAACCACATCTATACTACTGCAACCTGCGATCCCTCGAAGGATCAGGTCCATCGGACTTGAGCCTCTTGGGTCTTCTTCAGATTTATTATCCAGTAATACAATATCCCCCCTTTCATTTTTTGTTTCAAAAAGGTAACTATCATTGATTCTTCTTAAACTGATCTTCATTGAAATAATTTTTAACAAAGATAGCATTCCAGAATTGGAATTTGCAACCCTGAGTCTTAACTATCATTTTCCGGATTTCAATAGCTCATCCAGCTGCAAGAGTCCGGCGGTAAAGCCTTCCTGAAATCCCATCTTCAGAATAGTTTCAAGTTCACTGGCCGTTGCATAAGTCGTTTCAATTGTAACCAGGGTATGGGCTCCTTCAGGTTCGAATGAAACTTTCCAATGTGATTTTGGCAATTCTTCATTTACCACCCCTTTCTCATCGCAAAATGCGTCTACTCCTTCAAACCTCTGCTCCGGTATTACCTCGTGATACTCTACCAAAGCATAATGCTCTTCTCCTTCGGGACTCACCATTGCATAAAACCATCTGCCACCCTCCCTGAATTTCATCAGTTTGGTCTTCGCTTTCCATGGTTTTGGCGCCCACCATTTATCAAGGGTTTCAGGAAGCGTCCATGCTGACCAAACCACATCTACAGGAGCAGCAAATTCTTTTTCCACACAAACCGAATTCTCCTCCGTGTCTATTCTAAAATCCATTTTTAAAGTTTCCATGCTCATCTTTATTTAACTGAAAAGTTCCAGCAATACTGCTTATAGCTAATTTAACTCTTTCAGCCTTAAACTACTGAAAACATGGAGTTAAAAACAACACAATCTCTAAGACCTCAGGAACGGATTATTATCTAATAATTAAACGCCTATACTCTGTACAACTTCTTTCTTCGCTTCTTTTTTGCTACCATCAAATCCTTCCACGCCACCAACAGTGGTGTATTTCAGTACAAATTTCTTATCTGGATAGATTCTCTGATAAGCACTCTGACACATGATCGCTGCTTCATGGAATCCGGACAGGATAAGTTTGAGTTTTCCTTTATAGGTATTTACATCTCCTATTGCATATACACCGGGAATATTGGTTTGATAATCATATGAATTGTCCACCTTGATGGCATTCTTTTCTATTTCAAGCCCCCAGCTTCCAATAGGCCCAAGTTTTGGTGAAAGTCCGAATAACGGAATGAATTCATCAACTTCTCTGAATTCTTCTCCGCGAGCTTCATCTTTATGACGAATAACAACCTTTTCAAGTCTTTCTTCTCCTCTTAAACCAACTACCTCAGCATTAGTGATCATTTCAATCTTACCAAGTTTTGCCAGTTCCGATACCTGCTCCACAGAATCCAGAGCACCTCTAAACTCCCTTCTCCTATGCACAAGAGCAACTTCAGCAGCCACATCAGCCAGGTAGATCGCCCAGTCCAGAGCAGAATCCCCGCCACCGGCGATTACAACTCTCTTATCACGATATACTTCCGGATCTTTTATAAAATAAGAGACTCCCTTATCTTCAAAATCGCCAATATTGGTGATCGGGGGTTTTCTAGGCTCAAAAGATCCCAGACCGCCGGCTATGGCTACTACAGGTGCATGATGTTGTGTTCCCTTATTTGTGGTTACGATAAACGTGCCATCGTCCAGTTTCTCCAGAGTCTCTGCACGTTCACCCAGTGTAAAACCAGGAGAAAAGGGCTTTATCTGCTCCATCAGGTTGTTAACAAGATCTCCCGCCAGAATTTCCGGAAATGCCGGAATATCATAAATTGGCTTTTTTGGATATATTTCTGAACACTGTCCTCCTGGTTGCGGTAAAGCATCTATAAGGTGTGTCTTTAACTTTAAAAGTCCTGCTTCAAACACGGTAAACAATCCCGTTGGTCCTGCTCCTATTATCAGGATGTCTGTTTTAATCATCTTTTTCTTTTTTTTCGATTAAGGATTCTGTTAAACTATTCAACTGATTTACTTTGGCTTCAAAGTCGCCTTTTATTGTTTTTCGGTATTCATTCAGGTTCTCTACCATTTCATTTACATTCTCGGGAATTACCTCCTCAAAGAACTGCCGTAACCTCTTGGCAGTAGTGGGTGATTTTCCATTGGTGGAGATCGCGATCTTCACATGACCTTTATTTACGATACCGCCCATATAGAAATCGCATAGATCCGGCGTATCTGCAATATTGGCCAGCAGATAACGTTTCTTTGCATGCCGATAAACTCTTTTATTTAGTTTAGCATCATTCGTTGCGGCAATCACCACATGCCTTTTCTTTAAAAATTTTCGCTTATACCGGCTTTTGGTCAGCTTCACTCCATGCTTAAGTGCTAATTCTTCAGTTTCTGGTAAAAACCATTTTGCGACAACCTCAACATTTGCATTCGGGCTGGATTTCAGCAAAAAATGCAATTTCTCATGGCCTACATTCCCTCCGCCAACTACCAGAATATTGAGCTTACTGACCTTTAAAAAAACCGGGTATAATTCATTTCTCTCTTCCATAGCAATTTTTCTTTACTTGTCACGCTGAACTTGCTTCAGCTTCTCACAGATCCTGAATTAAATTCAGGATGACAATTCTGTAATTAAGTCACTTGAGATTTCAAAAATTCTGATCTCTCTGGAACCGAATTTATATTATGATATACTTTCTGCAAAGCATTCGCTTCCTTCACTACCTCTCCTATAACAATTATAGCCGGTGCAGTGAGCTTTTTATCATTCACCACTTCCACAATATTTCTTATTGTTCCGAAGCCCGATTTTTCATTCTCAGTGGTTCCATTTTGGATGATCCCAACCGGGGTGTCTTCTTTTCCAAACCGACTAAAAACCTCGGCGATCCCAGCAATTTTACCCATTCCCATTAAAATGACCACAGTTGCCGTTGACTGAGCCGCCAGGTGCACATCATCGGAAAGTTTTCTTTGCGATGTTGTTCCCGTGATTACCCAGAAACTTTCTGAAGTTCCTCTTTGTGTTAGCGGAATTCCCACATTCGCCGGAACCGCCACAGAAGAAGTAATGCCTGAAACCACTTCGGTTTCCAAACCTTTGCTTTTAGCATAACTAATCTCCTCTGATCCTCTTCCAAAAACGAATGGATCTCCTCCCTTAAGTCTTACCACATGTCCCCGTTCCAGGGCATATTTTACTATAAGCTCATTGATCTCATCCTGTGAGTACCGGTGCTTATCCTTTCTTTTTCCCACAAAAACATGTTCAGCCTGTGGTGCATATTCCAGTAACTCCCTGTTTATTAACGCATCATACAATACGACTTTTGCACTCTTAAGAGCATTCACTGCTTTTATGGTTATCAATTCAGGATCTCCCGGCCCTGCTCCTACTACGCTTAATTTTGGTAAATTATACATTTTGTACCTCCCTCGTTCTATAGGCATCTACTCTCTTCAGGAATAAATGCGCATCCTCTAAATATTTCTTTGCAAAAGCCTCTGTAGGCTCATTTTCATTCAATTGATATGCAAACTCCTTAAATGAAGTTGACAGCTCAAGTTTTCCAGGCTCAACGAATAATTCATCAAACTGTGAAATTATACCAGCCTGTGTATTGGTTTTCACGTCTTCAGCAAGCAACAATGCTTTGGCCGAATTCACAATGGATGTGTAGGAATGGTAGATACTATCTGCCCAGGCTTTTCTTTCCAGTGCACTTTTAGCATTATCTATCTTCTCTTCGCTTTCAAAAAGCAAAGTTGAAATAAGATCAATTACTACACCTGCACATTCCCCAACTCCTACGGCCTTTATGTATGGCTTTTCATGTCCCCAGTCCACAAAGTCACTTTCGGTGAGATTGGAAGTATCTGCAAGGTCTTTCAGAAGATCATAGAAATAAGTCTTTTCCTGACGGTCATAGTACTCCGCATATTTCTCTTCATTTCCTGAATTCGCTTCAAAGTCATCCAGCAGGATCCTTAAAGCTGCCGGGCCTCTTTTACTCGGAATTTTTACAACCTTATCTGCGAAACGACCTCTTCCGTCACCCAGAGTTCCTCCTCCTAGTAAAACCTGAAGTGCGGGTGCCACCGTCTTTCCAACTTTAATTGACATTCCCTGGAACCCAATCTCGGCCATGTTGTGCTGGCCGCAGGCATTCATACATCCGCTTATTTTTATAGTGATATCCTTCCCATTCACAAACTGTGGATATTCTTCTTTTAAAACATCTTCCAGTACGCTGGCTATTCCCGTACTGGAGGCAATCCCCAGATTACAGGTATCTGTACCCGGGCAGGCAGTGATATCAACGGTCTTGTTATAACCAGTATCAGCGTAGCCCAGTTTCTTTAACTCGGTGTAAAAGAATGGAAGAAATTCCTCTCTTACATGACGAATCAGGATATCCTGTCTTAAACTCAGCCTGATCTCATTCCCGGCATATTTCTTAACAAGGTCTGCCAGTTTTCTTGCTCCACCTGTATAAAAATCACCTAGCGGAACACGAATACCTATTGCGAACAAACCGTCCTGCTTCTGAGGAATTACATTAGTGCTTTTCCAAAGCTCAAAATCCTTCTGATCTTCGATCTCAACTGCAGGCACCTCAACATCCTGTAATGGAGGCTCCACCTCGAATTTTTCTATTTGGAACTCAGGCTGTCTTTTAGACAAGGCTGTCTGCTGTTCTTCAACAAGATCCATAAAGGCTTCCTTTCCAATATCCTTGATCAGGAATTTCATTCTTGCCTTTAGTCTTTTTGCCCTTTCTCCATGACGATCGAATACCCTGAGAACTCCCTCGATAAGAGGTATGATCTCTTCTGCCGGAAGAAAATCATATAGTTCATCGGCATGTCTTGGCTGTGAACCAAGTCCGCCGCCAAGCAATACTTTAAAGCCTCTTTTTCCGTCCCTGATCTTTGCTATAAATCCAAGATCATGTATATAGCTCAATGCTGTATCTTCTTCAGAAGAGGAAAATGATATCTTGAATTTTCTTCCCATCTCCTGGCAAATCGGATTCCTGAGGAAAAAACTGAAAGCTGCATGTGCATAAGGCGAAACATCAAAAGGTTCCTTAGGATCTATCCCGGCCGTTTCAGAAGCAGTAATATTTCTCACAGTATTTCCGCAAGCCTCCCGAAGGGTAACATCATCCTTTTCCAGCTGTGCCCATAGTTCCGGGGTACGATCCAGACTTACGTGGTGAATCTGTATATCCTGCCTGGTGGTTATATGTAGTCTCCCCGTGGAATATTCATCAGAAACATCGGCAATTCTGTGTAACTGTTCAGAAGTTACTTTTCCAAATGGCAGTTTTATACGAACCATTTGTACGCCAGCCTGTCTCTGCCCGTAAACCCCACGTGCAAGACGAAGGCTACGGAATTTCTCTTCATCAGCTTTTCCTTCACGGAACAGCCTGATCTTTTTCTCCAAATCCAGAATGTCCTGTTCAACAACTGGGTTTTCAATTTCGGTTCTAAAACTTTGCATGGTTACTGATATTTTAATTTTTTATTCAGTGCTTTTTTTAAAAGCGATCCCTTGTGGGAATAATTCGATATTTCAAATTTCTGCGCGTGGCTCTAAATTTTGAAATGAAAAAAGTCCTTTTAATCTGCACTTAAAAGGACTTTTTTATAATTGGTTTTATAAATAAGACTTCTAAGTGTGAGGCGAATAGCGCATACACATAACTTTCATGATATTCATAATGAGACAGTTCACTTCTTTTCTCTTTTTGTTTATCTTATAAATCCAACTCCGGCAGTGGTGTTTGTTTGTGTGTCTACCAGAATGAATCTTCCGTTTGCCTTGTTCTTTTCAAAATTGTCGGCAAAAATCGGCTTGCTTAGTTTGATGCTTACCTTACCAATTTCGTTCAATCTTAAAGAATCGGTCTGGGTTACTCCCCCAAAATTAGTTTCCACATGACCCTCGATCCTGTCGATTTTAGCCAGTATTCCATTGGTATTATGTTGTAAAACATATTTATTCCCGGGAAGCAACGCCTTATTGTCCATCCAGCAAACCGTTGCATCAAGTAATTTTGTTTGCTGCGGGACCTCACCCGACTTCACCAGCATATCTCCACGGGCCACATTGATATCATCTGCCAGACTAATGGTAACCGAGCTTCCGGCAGGTGCTTCTTCGAAACTCTCATCAAAGAAGTGAATATCCTTGATCGTTGAAGTGGTCAGGGAAGGCAGAACAGTTACCTCATCACCGACTTTCAGACTGCTTCCACTTATCTTACCGGCATAACCACGGTAATCATGATATTCATCGGTCTTTGGACGGATCACCGTTTGCACTGCGAATCTTGCCTGACTTTCTTCTTCAAAATCTTCCGCTTTAATTGCTTCAAGATGCTCCAGAACTGTATCGCCTTCATACCATGACATTGCAGAAGACTTTTCAGCAATATTTTCACCCCAAAGGGCACTTACCGGAATAAAGGTGATGTTCTGATCCTTAAACTCACTTCTGCTTCTCAATTCCTGAAAATCCGCAACAATCTCGTTGAAAACGTCTTCCGAATAATTTACGAGATCCATCTTATTTACAGCCACGACCACTTCTTTCACCCTTAAAAGATTATTGATAAAAAAGTGTCTGTAGGTCTGTTCGATCACACCTTTCCTGGCATCGATAAGAATGATGGATGCCTGGGAAGTCGATGCTCCGGTAACCATATTCCTGGTATATTCCACATGGCCAGGAGTATCAGCGATAATATAGCTCTTCTTCCTCGTTGAAAAATATATATGAGCCACATCTATGGTGATTCCCTGCTCCCTTTCAGCTACCAATCCATCGGTTGCCAGGGAAAAATCCAGGTAATCAAGCCCCTTCTTACGGCTACTTACTTCTATTGACTCAAGCTTATCTGAAGTTAAAGACCTGGTATCGTAAAGTAACCTCCCTATAAGGGTACTTTTCCCATCGTCTACACTCCCTGCTGTTGCTATTTTTAAAACTTCCATTTTATTCTTTTCTTGTTAGATCCTGAAACAATTCCGATAGTTATTGGAACAGGATGCACTCTTATTATATTTTAGAAATATCCCTGTTGTTTTCGGGTTTCCATCGCGGCTTCAGAACGTTTATCATCAATTCTTGCCCCTCTCTCAGATATAGCTGATTCTCTTATCTCCTGAACGATCTTGTCTATGCTATCTGCATCTGACTCGACCGCAGCGGTACAGGTCATATCTCCTACGGTTCTGAACCTAACTCTCCTTTTCACCGGGATCTCATTCTCTTCCCTGTAAACAAATTCGGAAGCTGACCATAGCAGCCCGTCACGTTCAAATATTTCCCTTTCATGAGAATAATAAATAGAAGGAATTTCTATTTTTTCACTGGCTATATAACTCCATACATCCAGTTCGGTCCAGTTGGAAATTGGAAACACCCTTACGTTCTGGCCAATTTCTATCCTTCCATTGAGCATATCAAATACCTCGGGACGCTGATTCTTTTCATCCCATTCCCCAAAATCATTTCTTACTGAAAAGATCCTCTCCTTGGCGCGGGCTTTTTCCTCATCACGACGGGCTCCTCCAATACAGGCATCGAATTTGAATTCTTCTATGGCATCCAACAACGTATTGGTTTGCAACGAATTCCTGCTGGAGTATTTCCCGCTTTCTTCGATCGCCTTTCCATTATCAATATCATCCTGCACATGACGAACTATTAGCTGAAGCCCAAGCTCCTTTACCAGCTTATCCCTGAACTCTATGGTTTCGGGAAAATTATGGCCGGTGTCAATGTGCAGAAGTGGGAAAGGAATCTTAGCCGGAAAGAAGGCTTTTTGAGCCAGTCTTACCAGGGTGATGGAGTCTTTCCCTCCTGAAAATAACAGCACTGGATTTTCAAACTGTGCTACCACTTCCCGGAAGATATAGACTGCTTCGCTTTCTAAGGTATTTTGATTTAATACTGCTCCCATTATATTCTTTTTTAAGCGTGTAAACCACACTCTCTGTTTCCTAATACTTTAGTTGGATCAAAATATTTAAATTCATTTGGCAATCCTTTTTCTGCCAGGTATACATCCAGTTCTTCATCACTCCAGTGATAGAACGGACTAACTTTTAACAGCCCATCTCTGCTATAACTAAGGATATCGATACTGTCCCTGAATGAAGTCTGGCCTTTTCTCAAATTGGTAAACCAAAGATCTGGTTGCTGTTGCGCCATGGCTCTCTGGAAAGGTTCCAGCTTCACCTGACGTGTAAATTCTTCATGCTTCGGGCTGTTCACTTCTGGTATTCCTCCAAAATAGGCATCCCTGTATGCAGCTGTTTGTTTTGGTATGTAGAGCTTTACATTAAGATGAAGTAAATCTATTACCTCACTGGCATGCCTGTAGGTTTGCGGGGTATTATAACCCGTATCGCACCAGATTACCTTAATAGAAGGGTCTTCGCTTACGCAGGCATGAAGTATCGCTGCTTCATAAGGCCTGAAATTAGTGGTCACCACCGGCTTATCGCTGGCAGCTAAGGCCCATTTTATGATTTCATCAGGCTTTGCTTCCCTGAACTTCTCATTTAAAATCTTTAATTCCTGTTCTGTATACTTTTTCATAACTAATCCCTCCCAAAATTTATCACGTTCCAAACTCTCTCATGAGCAAAATACAAGATCATCTTTGTTACTAATTCCACACCTCCTATGGCTAGTGCCGTTTGGATTTTCCCGGTAAGAAACCAGGAAATTACTATAGTGTCTATCGTCCCAACGATACGCCAGCTTACTGTTTTGGCTATACTCCTAAGAGGCTTTTCTGAAGCTCTGTCTTTCTTAAAAGTCGTATCGGCTTTTGACTGGTTTATAAACATTCCTGTTATCATTTCTCTATTACCCTATCGGTTTACTAGGTTTTAGACAAAACTATACTTGAATTACCTAACAACCAACTATTTCACTAATTAAATTATGACTTTAACATTTGGGTTATTGAGAAGTGGCAATATCCCGCAATGTATTTTCGCCAAGTATGTTCAGTGATGCGTCTCTTACCTGTATCATTAGCTTGTGAACCGCACAGGTATTTTCATCCGGACAATCATCACATTTCTCATAATAATTAAGGCTTACACAGGGAACCATCGCGATTGGTCCTTCCAATACCCGGATAACAGCGGTCATTTTTATCTCTTCCGGTTCTTTGATGAGATAATAACCTCCTCCTTTACCCTTTTTGGATCCCAGGAACCCCGATTTTCTTAATTCCAGCAAAATACTTTCCAGGAATTTTTGTGAAATATTCTCACTCTCGGAGATCTCTGAGGTCTGGACCGGTTTCCTGTCCTTCTTTCTGGCAATGTAAGCCAGTGCCTTAATTCCGTACTTGGTCTTTTTAGAAAGCATAAGACGAATATAAAAATATTCCTTCTGCTTCCTTTAATTGTTTAATGCGTTTTTTAAATCGTTAATAATATCTTCTATAGATTCCAGCCCCACCGAAACCCTAACCAAACCTTCAGAAATCCCTGCGGCCTCCAGTTCTTCCTTAGATAATTTGCTGTGAGTGGTAGATGCCGGATGCGTCACTATTGTCCTGGTATCGCCCAGGTTTGCCGATCTGGAACAAAGCTCAAGTTTATCGATGAACTTTCGCCCGGCTTCAATTCCTCCTTTTATTTCAAATGACACGATATTTCCACCCTGTTTCATTTGCTTTTTCGCGATCTCATATTGCGGATGCGATTTCAAAAAAGGATATTTTACATTTTCAGCATTATTTTCAGTTTCAAGAAACTCTGCAACTTTCAATGCATTCTCGCAATGCCTGTCCAGTCTTACCGCCAGGGTTTCCAGGCTTTTTGACAATACCCATGCATTAAATGGCGAAAGTGCAGGCCCGGTATTCCTGCTAAAGAGATAGATCTCTCTTATGAGTTCTTCCCTTCCCACAGTAACTCCGCCAAGAACCCTCCCCTGGCCATCGATTAATTTGGTTGCCGAATGTATCACCAGGTCCGCTCCAAATTTTATTGGATTTTGCAGATATGGAGTTGCAAAACAATTATCTATCACTAATAACAGATCATGCTTCTTGGCGATCCTTCCCAGTTCCTCAAGATCCAGTATATCCACACCCGGATTAGTGGGAGTTTCTGCAAAAATGACCTTTGTTTCCGGCTTAATCAGACTTTCAATCTTATCGACTTCATTCACATTAAAATAGCTATGTGAAATATTCCACTTGGGGAAAAATTTGGTGAACAGACTATGGGTAGAACCAAAAACAGCTCTTGCCGAGATTATATGATCGCCACTATCCAACAGTGTTGCCAGGGTTGAGAAAACCGCCGACATTCCCGTAGCAAACGCATAACCAGTTTCAGCCCCTTCCATCTTCGCGATCTTTTCCACAAATTCAGAAGTATTGGGATTAGTAAATCTGCTGTAGATATTTCTCTCTTTCTCTTCAGCAAAACTCGCCCTCATATCCTCAGAATCTTCAAAGACATAACTTGAAGTGAGATATAAAGGTGTTGAATGCTCAAGAAACTGTGTTCTTTCAGTTTGTGTTCTTACTGCTATGGTTTCAAAATTTTCCATTAAGCTATTTTTTCTGATAATTTTAAAATGTCCCCAAATACACCTCGCGCGGTAACGGCGGCTCCGGCTCCGGCTCCCTGGATCACGATAGGCCGGTCACCATAAGATTCGGTATAAATTTCAAAAATCGAATCGGCTCCCTTCACCTGCCCAAGACTGCTATCTGCCGGAACAGAGACCAGCTTGACTTCCAGCTCGCCCTTATCCTGTTGCAAATCCCCGGAGAGGTCCCCTATAAATCGCAAAACATGATTGGGTTCTTGTTGATCTTTTATTTTTTGATAGGTTTCATCCAATTTTTCCAGATTGGAAATAAAGGTCTCGGTGTCTCCACCTCTTAAATTTTCAGGCACTAAATTCTTAATTTTCACATCCTCAAATTCATTCTGCAAATCAAGTTCCCTTGCCAGAATAAGTAATTTTCTGCCAACATCATTTCCATTAAAATCTTCCCGAGGGTCTGGTTCTGTAAAACCTTTTTCGATTGTTTCTTTCACGACGCTGCTAAAAGGCCTGTCTTCCGAAGAAAATGTATTGAAAAGATAACTTAATGTTCCGGAAAAGACACCCCTGATTCGAGTAATATTTTCTCCTGAAAGATGCAAGATCCTGATGGTATCTATAAGTGGAAGTCCCGCCCCTACATTAGTTTCATAAAAATATCGTTTCTGGTTTTTCTCTAAATCCCTTCGCAAATCATTATAGAACTGTATATCTAAAGTATTGGCTATTTTATTGGAAGAGATCAAATCATACCCATTTTTAACCAGGTTCGGATAATTCTGAACAAATTCCCCGCTGGCCGTATTATCAATCGCAATAAGATTTTCAAGATGATGCAGCCGGGCGTAATCAATAATTTCTGAAACGGAAGATGCTTTTTCTGATGCCTTCAACTGGGCTTTCCAATCTTCGGAAATACCTTCTGAATTCAACAGCAATTTTCGGGAATTGGCCACCGCGAAAACATTCAGTCTTATTTTCTTGCGTTCTTCGATCGACTCTGCCGAATCCAAAATCTGCTCGATAAGGGTTCCACCCACATTCCCATGGCCAAAAATGGCAATATTGATCTTTTTATAAACTTCGAAAATCTCGCCGTGAATCACATTCAGTGCCTTATGTAACTGTGTTTTTTTCACGACCAGACTCACGTTTTTTCCGGTAACGGTATTATTGAAAAGCAGCGGCACGATCTGATTCCTGATAAGTGCGTTATAAGGTTTGTGAAAAGTGCTTAGGTCCTGCCCCACAATGGATATTACCGAAACTTCCTCTACGACCGAAATCTTATTGACGTCTTTTGAATAAAAATCACTTTCAAATTCCCTTTCCAGCGCTTTAACCGCACGATTCGCGTTTTGTGCGTCAACCACGAGCCCAATACCTCTTTCTGAAGAACCTTGTGAAATAATACTAACACTAATTCCGCTGTCTCCGAGTGCCCTAAAGATTCGGGCATCGACACCTGATTTTCCTAAAAGTCCGCGGCCTTCCAGGTTAAGCAATGAAGTGTGTTCAAGAACCGATAGAGACTTGATTCCTTCCTTTGTAGGTTTGGCGGTGATTAAAGTTCCCTGATTGTCATCATTAAACGTATTTAAAATACGCAGCGGAATATTCTTTTCGATTAGAGGTATAATCGTTTTGGCGTGCAGGATCGTTGTTCCAAAATTAGCCAGTTCGTTAGCTTCACTATAAGAAAGTTCCTCAATACGTTGCGCATTTCTCACCAGATCCGGGTTCGCCGTATAAATCCCGTCTACATGGGTATAATTCTGAAGTTCTTCAGCATCCAGATAATTGGCGATTAGCGCCGCGGAATAATTGCTTCCATTTCTACCTAAAGTAGTGGTTTCGCCATTCGATGTTGATCCAATGTAACCAGTGATGATATTTACAGTTTGCCCGTTATGCTTTTCAAAATGTTTCAGAAAATATTCTTTTGAAAGCGCCTCAAGCGGCTGAGCATTGCCAAATTTATCATCGGTTTTTAAAAGGCTCCGGGAATCGGTAAAATGCGCCTGCCGACCTCGTTGGCGAAGTACTTCGGTTATGAATTTGGCAGATAAAATTTCTCCCTGAGCCAGTAGTTGATCTTTTACTTTAGGACTATAATCTCCCAGCAATCGCACTCCTTCCAGAATATTTTCAATATTTTTAAATTCTTCGGAAAAATCTAAAGCCTCATAACCGCCTGTCTGATATTTCTTGAATTTCTCAAAGGCAACCTTATAATCCTGATTTGATGCAGCCAATTCCAGCAGGTCTTCCAGCTGATCGGTTGTTTTTCCTCTCGCGGAAACCACCACACCTATTCGTTCCTGGTTTTCAATTTTATTCTCAATAATGTCGAGAACTGCATTGATTCCACGCCCATTAGCCAGGGATTTACCACCAAATTTTACAATTTTCAGCTTACTGCCCTGCTGAAATATTCCTGAAATGATATGTTCCACCTGCCTTGCTTCAATAAGAAAAGCATCATGGCCATGCACAGAATGAATTTCACTATAGGTCACTTTATTACTGCTTTGCGCTAATTGACGATGTGTTTCCCGATTCTCTTCCGCGGTAAAGAATAAATCTGAATCTACCCCAATGATGCAAATATTAGCCTGAATTTGTTCCAGAATTTTGTCCAGTTCCGGCCTGCCCCGTGAAACATCAATAGTTTTTAACAACTGATTCATTAATTTATAAGCCCCTATCTGAAAACGTTCCTGGAGTTTATTTCCATGATGCAATAACCAGCTTTCCACATTAAATACCTGCAGCTCCTCATTGGTACTACGTTTAAATCGGGATTTAAATGATTCAGGCGTACGATAACACAACATCGCATGCATCCTGGCATCATGAACCGGATTTTTTGAATTATTAAGGAACAGTTCCTGTACCTGACAGTTCGCTATCAACCAGTCGGTAGATTTCCAGTCGGTAGCTATAGGGATTAAATTCTGAGTGATCGAAGGATTGATCGCAGCCATTTCCCAGGCAATTCCGCCTCCAAGCGAACCACCAATAAGCGCAAACAATTGTGTGATCTTTAATTCTTCCAGGCCCAGAAGAAAAATATGCGCGATATCGCGGGCGACAAAATCCTTATAATTTTCAATGATAAAGCCGTCATAACCATTTCCGGGAATATTGAAAGCCAGGATGGTGTATCTATTGGTATCGATGCATTTATTCTCACCAACGATTTCCTTCCACCAGCCGTCATCTCCCGCCACATTTGAATTTCCGGTAAGGGCGTGATTAATCAGCACTACCGGCGCCGAATGTAAAGGCTGACCAAAGACCTCATACGATAGCTTAATATCCTGAACTGTTCCGGCAGAATTTTTAAAATCTTTTATGACTAATTCTCCAAGCATATGTTTTTAATTTAATCCGGGAAGAGCCTCCTGTTCCCTTCCCGGATTGACTAACCAAACCAACAATTTAAACCAGTGTTCTTTTTTTAATTTTTGAGAAGGCTTCCTTCAGGTCATTTTGAAGGTCTTCTATATCCTCCAGCCCAACAGAAAGTCTTATAAGGTCCGCAGTAACTCCGGTAGACTCCTGTTCTTCTTCAGTTAACTGCTGATGGGTAGTGCTTGCCGGATGGATTATCAGTGATTTTGTATCTCCGATATTTGCCAGAAGTGAGAAGATCTCAGTCTCATCAACAACCGTTTTAGCGGCTTCATAGCCACCCTTTACTCCGAAAGTTACTATTCCGCTTTGTCCTTTACTGAGGTATTCCTTAGCCAGCTCATGATATTTGCTGCTTTCAAGACCCGGATAATTCACCCATTCCACTTCTTCCTGATCTTCCAGCCATTTAGCAAGCTTAAGAGCATTACTACTATGCTCCTTTATTCTCACCTTCAGGGTTTCCAGGCTTTGAAGTATCTGAAATGCATTGAACGGGCTTAGCGCTGCACCATGATCCCTCAAACCTTCAATACGAGCCTTGGCAATAAATGCCGCTTCTTCAAGTACCTCATGATAGATTATGCCGTGATAACCCGGAGAAGGCTCAGTAAATTCAGGGAACTTCCCGTTTGCCCAATTGAACTTTCCGGCATCAATGATCACTCCACCCAGTGAAGTCCCGTTTCCACCAATATATTTGGTGAGGGAATGAATCACGATATCGGCCCCATGCTCTATAGGGTTCAACAAATAAGGGGTAGCCACCGTATTATCAACAATAAAAGGAACATTAAAAGCCTTTGCTTCCTTTGAAATGCCTTTAAGATCCAAAACATCAAGTTTTGGATTCCCTACAGATTCTGCAAAGAATACCCTTGTATTCTCTTTTGCCGCTTTAGTGAAATTTGAAGGATCTGACGGGTCTACGAAAGTTGTAGTGATCCCCAGACGTGGAAGCGTATTTTTAAACAGATTATAAGTTCCGCCATAAAGGCTGTTAGAGGAGACTATATGATCTCCGGCCTTTAATAAAGTTAGCAGAGCTGTGTTGGTTGCGGCAGTTCCCGAAGCGGTTACTACCGCAGCAATCCCACCTTCCAGTGCTGCCAGCCTTTGCTCAAGAACATCGTTAGTCGGGTTATTGATCCTCGTATAAATATACCCGGGCTCGGCAAGGGAAAAAAGATCGGCTGCATGATCTGAATTCTTAAATACATAAGATGTAGACTGGTAAATAGGAACTGCCCGCGTGTCACCGTTAGCTTTTACATCGTGTCCTGCATGAAGGGCTGCTGTTGAAAATTTTTGTGTACTCATGATTAGAATAATTTAATATTGTTATAAAAAAATGCTGTTATAAAAAAGTCCCCCTGATCAGCTATTACCAAGGGGACTGTTTAATTGAACTATATAACTAATATTAAATTCTCCAGTTTTGGTAATAGCTTTCCATGTGACACATACACATGTGCATCATCATGCGACACATCATCATATTTTGAATTTTAGCTGTTACCATCATTTTAAATTTTCAGGCCTTCCGGCAGATTTCTAATTTTTCTTTTTCAGTATTCTTTAAACTAAGGCTATAAAAAAACCGCTGCGGTTGGCAGCGGCTTTTTACAATATTATCTATTTCAGATTCATGTAATAGGATACGCTGCGGATCTTGTCCCCATCATGCACATCATCATATTACAAATTATTCTGACCATTATTTCACTTATTTGTGTTCACAAAGATAACAACACACATTTTTAATTTCCAAGCGATTACAGAAGAATTATTGAAATTTAATTATTTGATCGATATTTCAAGAATATCGGAATTTACTCCTGAGTTTTTTAATTTTCTTCGAAAAAGACTGCGTTAGGGTTTGAGCGAAATGTTTAAGCTCTCCCGATTTTTTTATCGGGAAGCGAGTCGCGAAAGCCCGGCCTGAGCCCAAAAAGGGCGAAGCGCAACGCCCGGATGCATACTAAAATAATAATACCCTATATTTTATATGTTATCGCAATGACAGAAATTAGGATAAAATGACGTTAAATCAATTTGCCGTCATACTAATTTTCATACATTTGTAACCGAATTATTGAAAGGGACAGATTTGACTGATTGCAACCCTAAAATGTACCACATGTTTTGTAGTACATATTAAAATGCTAAAGCAGTAGTTTTTCACACTCCTATTAGCCTTTCACGTCAAATTTTTCCATTCGTATAAACTTAAAAAAGGAATTGAATGGCTTATTTATTTACTTCAGAAAGTGTATCTGAAGGGCATCCGGATAAAATCGCAGATCAGATCAGCGACACCTTATTAGATAATTTCCTGGCTTTTGACGAAGAGTCAAAGGTAGCCTGTGAAACTTTGGTAACAACGGGCCAGGTGGTTCTCGCAGGTGAAGTGAGAAGCAATACTTATCTGGATGTTCAGAATATTGCCCGGGATGTGATCAATGATATTGGTTATACCAAAGGAGCCTATAAATTCAGTGGTGATTCCTGTGGTGTGATCTCCTTGATCCATGAACAATCCCAGGAGATTTACCAGGGAGTAGATCGAGGCAAAAAAGAAGAACAGGGTGCTGGCGACCAGGGAATGATGTTCGGTTACGCCACCAATGAAACAGAAAATTATATGCCCCTGGCCCTGGATATCTCTCATAAGATCCTTATTGAACTGGCCAAGTTGAGAAGAGAAGGAAAAGATATAGATTATCTACGTCCCGATTCCAAAAGTCAGGTAACCATAGAATACAGCGACGATAATGTGCCAGAAAGAATCGTAGCCATAGTGGTTTCTACTCAGCACGATGAATTCGATAAGGACGATGAGGCCATGTTGAAAAAAATCAAGAAAGATATCATCGAGATCCTTATTCCACGGGTGAAGAAACATTTACCTGAATATGTTCAGAAATTGTTCAATGACGATATTGTTTATCACATCAACCCGACCGGTAAATTTGTGATTGGCGGACCTCATGGGGATGCCGGACTTACCGGAAGAAAGATCATTGTAGATACCTACGGGGGTAAGGGAGCTCACGGCGGTGGTGCTTTTTCAGGAAAGGATCCTTCCAAGGTAGACCGTTCGGCCGCTTATGCCTCAAGACATATTGCCAAAAACCTGGTGGCTGCGGGAGTTGCTCCTGAAGTCCTTGTTCAGGTTTCCTATGCGATCGGGGTGGTTGAGCCCACTTCAATTTCAGTATACACCTACGGGAAAAAGAACACCGATCTAACCGATGGACAGATCGCCGAGAAAGTCAAACAGATCTTTGATATGCGGCCAGCCGCTATAGAAGATCGTTTAAAACTCAGGAGTCCTATCTACCGGGAAACTGCTGCTTATGGACATATGGGTAAGGAACCCAAAAAAGTGACCAAGGTCTTTGAAAGTCCATACAACGGAAAGATCACCAAAGAAGTGGAATTATTTACCTGGGAGAAGCTGGATTATGTAGACCAGGTGAAGGAAGCTATTCCGATAAACAATTAATAAAAATTCTTAAGGCCGCCACTGAGCGGCCTTTTTTTATCATTTCTTCGGAAAACCTTAACAGCTGTGAGCTTTATTTATTTCTACTTTTAAAACTCACCAAGAGGATTTTCCTATGTCTTTATTCAAAAAAGTAAAAAACACCATCCGCCTTTTAAAGTCGGTAGATATGGATCAACTGGCGAAGATCAATGAAAAAATTGATCTGGCCGATGCCATGAAAAGTCTAGGAGAATTAGATGAGCGCCAGCTGGCCGGTTTGATGAAAATGTTAAAAACAAAACGCAGAAAAGGCCAGCATGACCTGCCTCCCATCGATGGTGATTTTTATAATCTGGACCTGAAATTAACTGAGCAACAAAGAGAAATCCAGATGAAAGTGCGTAATTTCATGGAAGAAGAAATTCGGCCACTTGTAAACGAATACTGGAAAAAAGACCAGTTCCCATTCGAGATCATTGAAAAGTTCAAAAAAATAGATATAGTAGGAGTACCATATGAAGGTTATGGCTGTCCTAATCTTCCTTTTCTAATGGAAGGGATCATCGCCCAGGAACTGGCCAGGGTAGATGTTTCTGTTTCCACGTTTTTCGGAGTACATAGTGGGCTTGCGATGGGCTCAATATATCTCTGCGGAAGTGAAGAACAGAAACAGGAATGGCTTCCCAAAATGCAGAAGCTTGAAAAGATTGGTGCCTTTGGGCTTACCGAACCTAATGTAGGTTCAGGAGTAGCCGGAGGCCTGGAGACCACCTGTAAATTTGATGGGGAAAACTGGATTTTGAATGGTCAGAAAAAATGGATAGGGAATGCCACTTTTGCTGATGTGACCATTATCTGGGCAAGGGACCTGGATTCGAACAGAGTAAAAGGATTCCTGGTAAAAAAAGAAAATCCGGGATTCAAAACAGAGAAGATTAAGGATAAAATGGCATTGAGAATAGTTCAGAATGCCATCATCACCTTAAAGGATTGTAAAGTACCGGAGAGTGACCGGCTGCAGAATGCCAATTCGTTTAAAGATACCGCCAATGTGCTTCGAATGACGAGGGCTGCGGTGGCCTGGCAGGCAGTAGGCTGTTCCCGCGGAGCTTATGAAAGCGCCCTGAAATACACCAAAAAAAGGGAACAATTTGGACGTCCTATCGCTTCTTTTCAGCTGATACAGGACCATCTTGTGGAAATGCTTTCCAACCTCACCTCCATGCAAACCCTATGCTTCAGGCTTTCAGAAATGCAGGACCAGGGAATGCTCACCGATGAACATGCCAGCCTCGCCAAGGTATATTGCAGCATGAGAATGAGAGATATAGTTAGCCGGGCCAGAGAGGTTATGGGAGGTAATGGAATTTTACTTGAATATGATGTAGCAAGGTTTGTTGCAGACGCTGAGGCGATCTACAGTTATGAAGGAACGAAAGAGATAAACTCACTAATTGTAGGGCGAGCCATCACCGGCTACAGCGCCTTTATAAGTTAAAAAATGAAAACGAAAGAAAATTTATGTCAGTATTAATTGTATGCCCCGGGAAGGATCCGGAGAATTGGGTAAATGAATTGAAGAATCAGCATCCGGGAATGAATATATATGTTTATCCTGAAGATCATGATAATGAGGAAGTGGAATTCGCTCTCTGCTGGAATCATCCACGTGGGCTTTTCAAAAATTATCCGAACCTTAAAGTCATCGCAAGTATGGGTGCAGGGGTAGATCACATCTTAAGCGATACCGGCCTGCCTGAAGGCATTAAGGTAACCAAGGTGGTAGATGAAAGACTTACCGAGGATATGAGCGATTTTGTACTCAGCCAGGTAATGAATCATATTCGCGGTCTGCACTATTACACAAAAGCACAAAAACAAAAGAAATGGGATCGTTTTCAATATCAGAGACCCAAAGATACAAAGATTGGGATCATGGGAATGGGAGTTCTTGGGAATGCGGTTGCCGATAAACTACATAAAAATGGTTTCCATATCTATGGATGGTCCAGGACTGAGAAAGATTGTGAAAATGTAACCAGCTTCCACGGTAAGGAACAACTGGAAGAGTTTCTTCAGAATTCGGAAATTCTCGTATGTCTGCTTCCTCTCACCAAGGATACCGAAAACATACTCAATGCCGACCTGTTTGATATGCTTCCTGAAGGAGCATACATAATAAACGTAGCCCGCGGCCAGCATCTCGTTGAACACGACCTGATGAAAATGATAGATAACGGTCATCTTTCCGGAGCCTCTCTGGATGTTTTCAGGGAAGAACCCCTTCCGGATGAACACCCTTTCTGGGAACATGAAAAAATAAACATAACGCCTCATATTGCCAGCCTTACCAATCCTAATTCTGTGGTGCCTCAAATCGTTGAAAATTACGAAAGGATGAAAGAGGACGAACCCTTGAAAAACAGGGTAGAAATAGACAAAGGATACTGATAACTAAAACTTATAAGGATGGATACATTAAAGAATATCATGGTAGCTATTGATTTTAATGACAGTATAGGCGAATTGATGGTTTATGCTGAAGGCCTGGCCGAAAAATTCAATTCCAAGATCTGGGTTTTGCACGTGGCAGAACCTGAACCCGATTTTGTGGGCTACGAACCTGGACCGCAATATATCAGGGATATCAAAGCTGAAGAATATCGCGAGGAACATCATAATCTGCAGGAGGTATGCAAGAATTTTATCAGTGCAGATATTGAATCTGAAGCACTTCTGATCCAGGGATCTACGGTAGAGACCGTACTGGACGAGGCCAAAAAACTGAATATTGATCTGCTGATCGTGGGTACTCACAAGCACAGTTTTCTTCATAACCTGCTTCAGGAGAATGTCTCATTGGAGCTGATTAAAAAGGCTGAAATTCCCATGCTGACTATTCCGATAGATGAAGGTTAAAAAATAGTACTCGGAAATTCAGCGGATTTTTTAACTTCATCCAAACTTTAGAATTTTGGAAATAACAAAGCTTCAGCTACAAAAAGTACAGGAGAGAATTGAACCCTATATTCACCGTACTCCTGTAATGAAATCACGACTTTTAAATGAAATTACCGGGACTGAGCTTTGGTTCAAATGCGAAAATTTTCAGAGAATGGGGGCATTCAAGATGAGGGGTGCCGCCAATGCGATCATGAGCCTGAATGAGGCACAAAGAAAAAAAGGAGTGGTGACCCATTCATCAGGGAATTTTGCCCAGGCACTTTCGCTAGCTGCAAAAAGTCTGAATGTACCCGCTTATATCGTAATGCCCGAAAGTGCCCCCGAAGTAAAAAAAGCTGCGGTGAGAACTTATGGCGGCCAGATCACAGAATGCCCTTCAACGCTCAAAGACCGTGAAGAAACGGCCTCCGGAATTGAGGAAAAAACAGGGGCCACTTTTATCCATCCTTCCAACGATCTGGATGTGATACTCGGGCAGGGAACTGCAGCCATTGAACTATTACAGGACCACCCCAACCTTGATTATGTGATCACTCCCGTAGGTGGTGGTGGCCTGATCGCCGGAAGTGCTCTTGCCGCAAAATATTTTGGAAATAATTGTAGATGTATAGGAGCAGAACCTATGGAGGCTGATGACGCCTGGAGGTCTATGCAAAGTGGAAGAATTGAAACTAATGAGTCTGCAAATACTATAGCTGATGGCCTAAAGACCAATCTTGGAGATATCAACTTTCCTATCATCCTGGAAAATATTGACAGGATCATCAGGGTTTCAGAAGAAGAAATAAAGTCAGCTTTAAGACTTATATGGGAACGAATGAAAATCATCGTAGAACCATCCAGTGCA
Source organism: Christiangramia crocea (assembly GCF_022410465.1). Taxonomy (GTDB): domain Bacteria; phylum Bacteroidota; class Bacteroidia; order Flavobacteriales; family Flavobacteriaceae; genus Christiangramia; species Christiangramia crocea. The sequence goes on from NZ_JAJSON010000024.1 coordinate 96,088, forward strand.
GTGGCTCTCGCAGCAATAATCAGGGAAAAAGAACAATTCAGTAATAAAAAGATCGGCATTGTAATTTCCGGCGGAAATGTAGACCTTGAACGACTTCCTTTCTAGCTTAACTGTCTAATTTTTAGGTCCATTTGAGTTTTAGCCCTTTTATTGGATAGAAACTTACTGTATATTTAAACTAAACTTGGTTTAAATGGAGCTCTATCTAACCGTCGCGATAATTATCATTGGCATCATTCTCTTTGTCCGCGATTATTTTTCGATAGATACCACCTCCATCATCATCATGGCTCTTTTTATAGTCTCCGGTGTTTTAAGTCCGGAAGAGGGCTTTTCCGGTTTCAATCACCCGGCAACCATCACTCTTGGCTGTATGTTTGTTGTGAGTGCCGCGGTATTTAAATCGGGGATCATTGATGGATTAAGTGCCAAGCTTATCCAGATCGCACGTATTAATTATTTCCTGGCACTTGTCTCCCTTTGTAGTACTGCAGCGGTTCTTTCGGCTTTCATCAACGATTCTGCAGTGGTAGCGATATTCATTCCCGTGGCTTTACTGGTATGTCGCGAAGCTGGGATTAGTCCCTCAAGATTACTGATTCCTATTTCCTTTTCAGCATTATTTGGAGGCACCTGTACCCTGGTGGGAACCTCCACAAATATCCTGGTAAGCAGTTATGCAGAGAAATTAGGTTCCGATGGTTTTGGGATGTTCGAATTTTCGCTGGCTGCACTTTGTTTGCTGACTATTGGAATGACTTATATTTTTATCGTAGGGCCTATAATGCTTCCCAAAAGAAGTCTTCCGGAAGAAGCAGGATTGAAAAAGGAAGCAGAGAAATACATGGCAGAGATCAAACTGCATCAGGAGAGTGATGATGTAAACAGATCTATAGCACAGTCAAAACTGGTGAACGATTATAAGGTTCAGATCCTGCGAATCAAAAGAAAGCATTACAGGGTTTATGAGATCAACGGGGAGACTGTACTCAGGGAAAATGATCTGGTTCGCATTCTTGTAGATCCCGTTAATATGGCGAAACTAAAAGTTAAAAGAGGAGTTTCAGTAATTGGGGACAAAGAAAACATAAGGAATGTTACACCAAATGATAGAATTCCTTCTAATGACTCCCCCCCGAATGAAGAAAAAAAGGTTTACGAAGTGATGATCCCTTATGGTTCGGAACTTGCGGGCAGATCCATAAAGCAGCTTAATTTCAGAAGCACCTATTATGCTTCGGTCCTGGCGATACGGCATCGAAAGGAAACTATTACGGAAGATGTTTCAAATGTGGTTCTCAAAGAGGGAGATATGATGCTGCTTTTCGCATCCGAAAAGGCCATTTCATTATTAACTTCAGAAAAACTGATCGTAACCCTTTCCGAATATCAGGGAAGAAGAGTGAACTATAAAAAGGCAATTCCTGCGATTCTTATTGTAATTGGCGTTGTAAGTGCCGCTGCATTTAACATTACTTCAATTCTGATAAGTGCGATGATTGGAAGTCTCCTCCTGGTTACTTTAACAATACTCAAACCACAGGAAGCCTATGAGGCCATAGAATGGAAGGTGATCTTTATGGTTGCCGGGGTACTCTCTATGGGAAAAGCCCTGGAAAAGACCGGTGGCTCTGATATTATTTCCCAATATATCTATGAGTCTTTAGGAGATATGGATCCGCGGTGGACTTTAAGTCTTATTTTCCTGTTCACCTTTTTGTCTACTAATGTACTTTCTAGCAAAGCCGCTGCTGCGTTAATGACACCCATAGTAATTAGCCTGGCCGCTGCGATGCAGGTTAGTGAGAAACCATTTCTCATAGGGGTTATGTTCGCATGTTCGCTTACCTTTATGACCCCGGTTAGCTATCCGGTGAATACGATGGTTTATGCACCAGGAAATTACAGGTTCCGGGATTTTTTAAAGTTCGGCACACCCCTTAACTTTATCATCTGGATTGCGGCATCATTTTTAATACCAATATTTTTTCCTTTTTAGCTATGAGAAAAGTAAAATTACACAACCCATTTAAAACAAGACTGATCGATGAAAAACTGATAAGGGAACATCTTGCGCTGGAACGTACAAAACTGGCCAATGAACGTACCTTGTTATCATACATCAGAGCTTCCATCTATCTTCTCATAAGCGGACTGGCGTTGCTTCAGATCAAGGAATATCAGGGCATCAGTCTGATGTGGGTAGGTTATCTGGCTTTATTTATTTGTCTGCTTTTTTTATTAGTGGGAGTTTCCAGATATATTGCACTTGAAAGAAAACTTATGAAATTACTACGTGAGGATAATGATAATGACGATTCACATAAAAATTAAAGGCTAGTTCAGGTGCAGCAAATCGTTCATTACTCCCTACATTTTCTGGTTATTGGAATTATCGCCTACCTTTATGATAAAGAAAACTGGCTGAAATACTGGCTGATTCTGGCTGCTACTATGCTGGTTGATCTGGATCACCTTATGGCCACCCCTATTTTTGACCCTGAAAGATGCGGAATTGGCTTCCATCCCTTACATTCTGAACTGGCAATTACCGCTTATGTACTTGGAATGATATTCATTAACCACAAAGTGATAAGACTGATCTTTATTGGGCTATTCTTTCATATGTTAACCGATTTTGTTGACTGTATCTGGACGTACGCCCGTTGCGCACCCTGTCTTCAGGATATATTTTAAGTGGTTGAACCTGCTAATTTATAGCATAAAAAATAACTTTTTTTAACTATTCTGTCTCTTGCTTAAACCCCGGTTTTATCTTAAATCTATTATCTTTACTCCCTTGAAAAATTGAGAATACAATCAACCTAATCTAACCAGGGCAGTAAAATATTTATTATGCATGTAGCCATCGCAGGAAACATTGGTGCAGGAAAAACCACTCTAACTAAATTATTAGCAAAACATTATAAATGGGAACCCCATTTTGAGGATGTTCTTGAAAACCCCTATCTGGAGGATTTTTATAACAAAATGGAGCGATGGTCGTTTAACCTTCAAATCTACTTTCTTAACAGCAGGTTCCGGCAGATCCTTCAAATAAGAGAGAGCGGAAAAAAGATTGTTCAGGACAGAACCATATATGAAGACGCGTATATTTTTGCTCCTAACCTTCATGCCATGGGCTTAATGACCAACAGGGATTTTGAGAATTACAAATCTCTATTTGACCTTATGGAAAGCGTGGTTCAGGGACCTGATCTTCTTATCTATCTAAGAAGTACTATCCCCAACCTTGTTTCCCAGATTCACAGTCGTGGCAGGGAATATGAAAACTCCATTTCCATAGACTATTTAAGTCGTTTGAATGAGAGATATGAAGCATGGGTACATACCTATGACAAAGGAAATCTACTAATTATTGACGTTGATAATATTAACTTTGTAAATAATCCTGAAGATCTGGGGGGTATCATAAACCGGATCGATGGAGAACTACACGGACTTTTTTAACAGTATTGAAATTATGGAATCTACAAAACTAAAAAGACCAAAACATAAAGGATCACCAAAGTTGTTTAATAATCCGATCCTTGAGAAACTAACACATACTCACATCTCGATCCCCCTGATAATTTTTGGAATCATTGCCGCAGCCCTGATCTATTACGGGATCATTGAGAAAGGATTTGAAGTGCCGGAAATGGTCCTGTTATTTTTTGCAGGTCTCTTCTTTTTCACCCTGGTGGAGTATCTAATGCACAGGTATCTATACCACATCCCGGCAACCACACCTAGAAGACAAAAAATCTCCTATACTATGCACGGGGTTCATCATGATTACCCAAAAGATAAATCAAGACTGGCCATGCCGCCCGTTCTAAGCCTTATTATTGCTACGGTATTATTCATTATTTACCGTGCCGTGCTTGGAGATTATGTTTTTGGGTTCTTAGCAGGATTTCTTATAGGCTATGCTGGTTATCTCGCGGTCCACTATTCGGTACATGCATTCAAGGTGCCTAATAATTTCCTGAAGACTCTCTGGCACCATCATAGTATTCATCATTATCGTGAGCCGGACAGGGCATTTGGAGTATCTTCTCCATTATGGGATCATATTTTCAGAACAATGCCCAGACAATCACCTAAGAGTGAACGTGCAAAGGTAGGCACCAGTATCGATCCCAGTTAGCACATTTCGACGGCTTTCAATGGTACAAGATTAAATATCCCGGACTTCCGGGATCTTTTTATATCAAAACGTTACTGAATAAAGCCGTTCTCACGGGCATGCTTTTCGGCTTCATTGGAGTTTTCAGCTAAAAGCACTGGCACAGTATCAAAATTATCGATCAGACTCTTTACCCGTTCCATTCTCCTTTTATGCTTTACACTTCTGAGGTATATTGCAAGTATCCTGTCTGAATACTGGGCGGCAATATCGGTATAGATACTTGCATCATGTTCCCCGCTATCACCAATCAGGATAAATTTCAAGTCAGGATAAGTTTTCAGGATATTGGTAATTTCCTTCTGTTTATGAGGCTTTTCGGGTTTGAGAGTACTTTCAAACGGTGTTCTAAAATCCCTGAGCAGAATTGGTCCTTTGGGGAATTTGTTATAATCCAGGAACAATCTCAGGTACTCATATAAATTCCACGGACTGTTACTCAAATAAAACATTGGATTCTTATTCTTTCCACTCTTCCCCTTATGAAGCTTTTGATAGAGATCTGGCGCATCCTTTAAGGGAATACGTTTGTAGGCATTGGTTAAAAGTGAGTTCTTAAGCAGCCGCCATTTTAGAAAAGAAGTGACTCCTGTGTGCAGAATAGTATCATCAATATCGCTTATCACTCCAAATTCAGCATCCACCTGTGGCACCAGGAATTCTCCACGGAATGGATTGGCCAGGAGTTCGGTCCTCTCCCCTAACTCATTGCGATAATAAATCTCATATTCTACCCAGCCTTCCTCATTAGCATGTTCTGAAAGGTTTTTGTCAATGGTCTTTTTAAAAAGGAAGTAGCCCTCATCGTTAGTCATTTCCCTTAGGTTTATCTTATCCGGAATTACAAGCTCCATAAGGGCATCAGGAATCTCAAAACTATCGAACTGCTTGTAGGTGTTTTTAATGGTTTTAAAAAAGGATTGGTCCTTTACAATTTTAAGCGGCTCATTATCTAAGACTCTTCCTTTTACATATAAATGGGAATAGGTTCCATAACTTCGGTATGGCAGCACATAAACCTGTTCCAGATTCCGGTAACGGCCAATGATTTTCTTAAAACGTTTGATCATTAAAGTTGACGCTTTGCTTTCAAGTTAGTTCTTATTGTCAAAAGCCTTTGTTTTAATGCCTAGTTTTATAAAATATTTAATATCTAGAGCTGTTCCAGGCGATACAAGGCTTTTTCCATTTCTATGCTCTCAGAAAGTACTCCTTTAAAAATATCTCCTTTTTTATCCAGTCTTGAAGGCATATTCTTAAGAGTAAAATCGGTGATCTTCAATCCCCGTTTCAGTTCCTTCCATTCGACAGGAGCAGAAACCGGCGCCGACTTTTTAGGCCTGACACAATAGGGAGCAGCCAACGTCTGACCCCTTCGGTTTTGAAGATAATCCAAATAGATCTTTCCCTTTCTATTCCTCACAGTCCTTTCCATACTGGTCAATTTTTTTGTTCTCTCCAAAATGAAATAACAGATAATTTTTGTAAAATCTCTGGCTTCTTCATAAGTGTAATTTGCTCCAAGGGGCATGTAGATATGAATCCCTCTGGAACCCGTTGTCTTACAATAAGCTTTAATATGAGCCTGGTCCAGGATTTCTTTGGCAACCTTAGCTACTTCTATCACTTCATCAAAATTATTTTGCTCTGAAGGGTCCAGATCAATAACAGCATAGTCGGGTCTTTCTAAATTCTGGATGCGGGAGTTCCACGGATTTATCTCGATACATCCTAAATTCGCCATATAAAGCAAGGTAGCTTCATCCTGGCAAAGCATATACTCAATATCCCGATCGCTAGATTTTGAATATATTTTTGTCGTGTTTATCCATTTTTCAAGTAGGCCCTCATTATCTTTTTGATAAAAACCTTTCTTATTAATCCCGTTCGGATGTCTGTGCAGGTTTTGGGGACGATCTTTGAGATATGGCAGGATACAATCGGCTACTTTTATATAATAATCTATCAGGTCATATTTTTGCAAACCTGAATCGGGCCAGTAGATCTTATCAAGGTTTGTAAAATTAATTAACCGGCCGTCGACCTCAAGAGCGTTGGATTTTGATGGCGCTTTTCCCCGACTATTTAGTCCTGTATTTTCGCTTTCTTTTTGAATTTCTACAGGAATTTTGTCTTCCCTGAGGCCTTTATAAACAGGATGCCTCATCCGGCCCTTTTTTGTCCATTCTGAAAAAACCACTTCACAAATGAGGTCTGGCTTTATCCAATTAGCTGCTCTTCCCTTCAGATTAAGTCGACCCTGGAAAGGACTTTCATTGACCTTTAATTTTTCCATTTTTTTCAGCAGAGATCGCTTTTGGTCAAAAGAAAAACCTGTACCGCAATTCCCCACATAGACCAGTATAGCTTCCTTAAAAACTCCCAGTATCAGAGAGCCAAAAGGAGAGCCTTCAGAATCTGTGTAACCACAGATCAAAGCTTCCTGACTCTCATGAGCCTTTATTTTCAGCCAGTTCTCACTTCGATAACCCGGAGTATAAACAGAATCGGCCTTTTTGGCGATCACTCCTTCCATGCCCGCTTCCACGGCCTTATCAAAAAAAGTAGTTCCCATTCCTTCCACATGATCGCAGTAAACCGAAAGGACAGTATCTTCCAGAACTTCAGGAATAAGGCTCTTTCTCTCCAGTAACGGGAGTTCCAGCATACTGTGACCATTAAGGAAAAGCATATCAAAAACATAAAACCTCAGACTTCCACTGGTGGAAGAATCATAGTTCTGTAATTCCTGAAAAATAGGTATTCCAGTTTCGTCAAGCACTACTACTTCACCATCTAAAATTACATTATGAGGAATGCGCTCCAGATCTTTTACAAGGTTTGGAAATCTGGAATTATAAGTAATACCATTCCGGGAATGTATAGATACCTTTCCATCCTCAATATTTGCTATCATCCGGTAGCCATCCCATTTCAACTCATATATCCAGCCTGGTTTGTTGAAAATTTTCTTATGCAGAGTGGCAAGCATTGGCTTTACCGGATCTCCTGAATCCAGTTCCCGTACTTTAATTTCCTGGGAAAGGTTTTCAGGAATATACAGCTCGGAATCGTAGTCCAGATCTGTAGAATACCTGTCCTTCTTTTTTATTAGTAACCATTGGTTCTTTCCTTCTCCCCTGTTAGTAATTATCAGTGAAAACTCTCCTTTTAGCTTCTTTCCGAAGAACTCAATTTTCAGATTTCCATTTTCAAGTTGATCTATAAGTTCTCTATTATCCTGTACCGATTTATATATACCTTCATCCCAGATAAACATTTCCCCGGCCCCATAATTCCCCTTCGGTATAGTTCCTTCAAAATTTAAATATTTAACCGGATGGTCTTCGGTCTGGATAGCCAATCTCTTATCGCCGGGATTCATAGAAGGCCCTTTGGGGACGGCCCAGCTTTTCAGGACGCCTTCCATTTCGAGCCGCAGATCATAATGAAGGCGGGTGGCTTTGTGCCGCTGTATCACGAAACGTCCTTTATTTTCGTTGTTTAATTCTGCAGATGGTTCGGGAGTTTTATTAAAATCCCTTTTTCGCCTGTAGTCTTCAAGTCCCATCGTTTCAGGATGCTTTTTTCTTATTCTTTTTTTCAAGACTGGCCTTTAGCTGGGACATGAGATCTTTTGCGGGAGTAGGTTTGTTTTCAAAGTCATCGGCTTCAGGTTTCTTCCCAGTAGCCTTAGAGTTAATGATCTTCATTAGCTGATCGTTATAGATATCCTTGTATTTTTTGAAATCGAAATCGGAAGTATACTGTTCTATCAGGGAGATAGCCATATCAACTTCTTTCTTTTTGATTTTAGTTGTAGAAAGTTTCAGATCAGATGGATTTCTAATCTCATCGGCAAATCTAATAGTGTGCAGGACCAGTGCGTTCTTGTAAACACCTATCAAACTTAAATGTTCCTTTTGTCTCATCACAAAAGTGGCCACCCCTTGCTTTCCGGTCTTCTTTAATGCATCTCTCAGGAGATTATAAGATTTACCGCCTTCCTTTTGAGGTTCCAGGAAATAGGGTTTCTTGAACAAAACATCTGCCACCTGCGATTCATCAATAAACTCTTCAATATCGATGGTCTTACTTTTCTTCATATTAGCCTTTTCGAAATCCTCCTTTTCCAGAACTACATAACCATCATCCTTTTTAAATCCCTTTACTATATCTTTCCATTCCACTTCTTTTCCTGTATCCTCGTTCACCCTTTTATAGCGAATACGGGCATTGTCCCTTCGGTCCAGCATATCCAGTTCCAGGCGTCTTTCTTCTGAGCCTGAGTATAATTTTACAGGAATAGAAACCAAACCAAAACTTATAGAACCATTCCAGATAGATCTCATACTAACGATTTCTAAGAGCCTTTATAAGCTCCTTTTTAGTCATCTCGCTCCTTCCTTCAATTCCTACTTCCTTGGCCTTCTTATATAGCTCTTCCTTGGTCCTTTCTTCATACTCATCAGCGTGCCCTCCTTTTTTTCCGGATTTAGGATCATTCGCAATGCGCGCTGCCTTCTCCTTGCTTACTCCCTTATCCCGCAACTCCTCGTATTGTTCATCATTCTTAATCTGTGGTCCATGATCTTTTGCCATAATATTAGTATTTATAGTTACTAATTAAAACTACAACATCAGGAATGTTTATAAACCCCATAAAGACCTGATTAACTAGTTTTTAACAACAATACCCTACATATTAAAAGATTATTAGCAACTGGACGATATCCGGTAAATCTTTACCTCATTTCCCAGCTTAAAAAACTTTAATACTCTATTTACAAATACCCGCTCTTTATGATAATAAGGGGTTAAATAAGTTAAATATCTAGTCATTATCGAAGCTTACTTTTAATTTTAGGCGACCATATTAAAATCCAGTTAAATCAAAAAAAGTAGGGGGAATTTTTATGCGTTTATGGAAGAAAAAAGAGACAATTGAATTACTAGAGAAATTAAGGGTAATGAATTATAAAAGTGCATTTATTTATAAAATTGCCTTTTCAAATGAGAAGCGATTAATCCTTAGAAATTTCTACCGGAAATTGTATGCGCAAAAACTGGCATTTTTAAAGGACATAGAAAAAAAGATTGATCAGGTTAAAAAGGAGATTTCTCCTATAGAAGATCCAAAGCTCCTGGCTTTTTATAAGCGACGACGTTGCGAGTTTTCGCAGTTATATTTAAAATATAAATTGAATTATACTTATGCCAAGGTCTATAAACGGGAATTTAAAAGCTTCAAAAAATATCAGAAGTATCTGTCAAAAATCAATCATGCCTCTGTAAGAGCAGTTCTCCTGGAACATAAACATAAAGTAAAAACCAATATAGGCGAAATGAATAACACAGGAATAATGAAGTTTCCTGTGGCATAAAAAAACCCGCCTAAGGCGGGTTTTTATTGGTATAAAACTGAAAACTAATTAGTTTCTTCTACTTTTTTACGCACTTCAGCTTCAGTCCCTTCAAATTCGAAGGTGTTTGTAATCTCTTCACCATTCTCCATCCGGGTCACCACCACATTCGCGGTCACATGATCATCTTCCGTGGTCTTTTCCATTTTAACCTCTTTAGAAATTATCTGCGCGTTATTAGCAGGTTGAACAACAGATGAAGTTTCTTCGGGTTCACCGTTCACATCTGTTTCTGTATGACCACCAAGTATTGGAGCTATCACAAGACCTATCAAACAGGTAAGCTTGATAAGGATGTTCATGGAAGGACCGGAAGTATCCTTGAAAGGATCTCCAACCGTATCCCCGGTCACAGCCGCTTTGTGTGCATCAGATCCCTTATAGGTCATTTCACCGTTGATCATTACCCCGGCCTCAAATGATTTCTTTGCATTATCCCATGCACCACCGGCATTATTCTGAAATATTGCCCATAATACACCGCTAACCGTTACCCCTGCCATGTAACCACCAAGCATCTCTGCAATAAGTACATTTTCGTATCCGAAAAGCATAGGCAGGAAAGCGATAACAATTGGAAATCCTATAGTAATAACTCCAGGCAATAACATTTCTTTCAAAGCTGCCTGGGTAGAGATTTCAACACATTTATCGTATTGTGGTTTCCCGGTTCCTTCCATTATTCCCGGAATTTCCTTGAATTGTCTTCTCACCTCACGCACCATTTGCATGGCCGCTTTACCTACCGAACTCATAGCCAGGGCTGAGAAAACTACAGGCACCATTCCGCCAACAAAAAGCATTGCAAGTACCGGTGCTTTAAAAATATTAATACCGTCAATTCCGGTGAAGGTCACGTAAGCCGCAAAAAGAGCCAGTGAAGTAAGTGCTGCCGAAGCAATGGCAAAACCTTTGCCGGTGGCAGCGGTAGTGTTACCCACAGAATCAAGAATATCTGTTCGCTCCCTTACTTCCGGAGGCAGTTCGCTCATTTCGGCAATACCACCCGCGTTATCAGCAATAGGCCCAAATGCGTCGATGGCCAGCTGCATCGCAGTGGTCGCCATCATGGCTGAGGCTGCCAATGCAACTCCGTAGAAGCCAGCAAATGCATAAGATGCCCAGATAGCAATCGCAAATAACAGAACAGAAAAGAAAGTGGAGATCATTCCGGTAGAAAGACCGGCAATAATATTGGTCGCAGCTCCTGTACTTGAATTTTGAACGATACTCAAAACAGGCTTTTTTCCCAGCCCTGTATAGTATTCGGTTACCGCAGAGATCACACCTCCTACGATAATACCTACCAAGGTGGCATAAAATACTCTTATGGCCTCAATCTCTTTAAATTCAAAACCAGTTTTACCTCCGGTAAAAAAGCCCATGGTCATTGCTTCTTTAGGAAGCATCCAGGTTACCAGAAAATAACTTGCTACGGCCACTAAAAATATGGAGAACCAGTTACCTATATTCAGTGCTTTCTGGACCTCAGCTTCTTTAGCATCATTAGATTTTATGCGAACCAGCAAGGTACCTATAACAGAGATAATAATTCCTGCACCAGCAATGGCCATAGGAAGTAAAATTGGTCCAATTCCGCCGAATCCTGAAGAAGTGATATCACCTCCCATATCTTCAATAATATAATTCCCAAGTACCATCGCAGCAAGAACGGTCGCTACATAACTACCAAAAAGATCGGCTCCCATACCGGCAACATCACCTACATTATCACCTACATTATCAGCAATGGTCGCAGGGTTACGCGGATCATCTTCCGGAATTCCGGCTTCCACCTTACCAACAAGATCGGCCCCAACATCGGCAGCCTTGGTATAAATTCCTCCACCCACACGGGCAAAAAGAGCGATGGATTCAGCTCCCAGAGAAAATCCGGCGAGGGTTTCCAGTACAATAGTCATTTGCTGGGTATTGGTCCACTCACCTCCCATGAAATAATTGAAGAAAAGGATAAAGAAACCGGTAAGTCCTAAAACAGCAAGACCTGCAACACCAAGACCCATTACCGTTCCGCCACCAAAAGAAATATTTAGTGCCTTTGGTAAACTGGTTCTGGCTGCCTGGGTAGTCCTTACATTCGACTGGGTTGCGATACGCATCCCCATATTCCCGGCAAGCGCCGAAAAGAATGCTCCAAAAATAAAAGCAACAATAATGAGATAGTGTGTAGTTGGAACAAAGTAAGCGATAGCCGCAAGAGCGATACTGGCTCCTATCACAAAAAATGTCAATAATTTATATTCTGCTTTTAAAAAGGCTAATGCGCCTTCATAGATATGTGATGAAATATCTTTCATTTTTCCGTCACCGGCATCCTGTTTCATCACCCAGGATCTTTTGACCCACATAAAAATGAGTCCGATTATTGCCAGAATAGCAGGCATATAAATCATTATTGATTCCATATTAGCTAGGTTAATTATGTTAATTAAATATTAATGCCCGCTAATGTAGTAAAATCGGCTATAATTAAAAAAGCAATAACTTTTTAAGGTTATTGCTTTTATTATATCAAATTTTAAACGATAAATTTTTGACTATATACCGAATTTGGATTTATCGCCCTCATAGTTGTGAAAGCGTTCCATACACTGCCTTATAATCTCTTTTGCCTCGCCGGCATCTCCAAAATCTCCGGTATCTACTTTCTTTCTTTCAAGATCTTTATAAACCTTAAAGAAGTGTTCTATTTCCTTAAGCATATGACCGTTAAGCTCTTTGAGGTCGTTAAGCCTGTTCCAGATAGGATCGGAAACGGGAACACATATTATTTTCTCATCAGGTCCCTTTTCATCTGCCATATGGAAAACCCCAATGGGTTTCACCTCCATTACAATACCCGGGAAGGTTGGTTCAGAAACCAGAACAAGCACATCCAGCGGGTCTTCATCCAGCGCGAGTGTATTTGGAATAAAACCATAATCTGCAGGATACATCATCGAAGAGAAGATCATCCTGTCGTAACGAACTTTCTTTAGTTTAAAATCGTATTCGTATTTATTTCTACTCCCTTTAGGGATCTCGATCAATACATCAAAAGTCTCAGACATTTTTCTTTATTTACAACATTAATTTAAGGGCTGCAAAGATAGTGAATTCCAGTCTTTAAATTCCTTAACTAAAAGTGAAATCCAAAATCTGCGGTGATAGCAAAGGATCTGGCATCGGGATTCTGAAAATAATTCCCTCTGAAATGTGCTTCGATCTGAAGAATTTTGAAGATGTTCCCAATCCCGAAACTGTATTCATAATAAGGATCCTTATCGGGAGCACGCAATGTTAAACCAGAAGCATCCAGCATTTTACTTTCTTCGGAAATCTCTCCCCACACCATACTAATCCCTACCAGTTCCCTCAGATTCAACTCTCTGAGCAATGGAATTCTTGAAAGAAGTCTTCCGTTGAAATTATGATCAAAATGTGCCGAAGCATACGAATCGGTCACAAATTCATAAAAATCCAGTGTTGGAAAACTATTGTATATAGCAAAGTAGGTTTGGTTTCCCGGCACCACACTTAAAAGTCCGAGCGGCACTGGATCAAAGGTCTTTCCTGCTTCAATGCTAAAATTAGATCGGCCTAAACCTCCGATAAGTAAAGGCTGATTATAGAAGAACTGTAGTTTCTTATAATCAAAATCACTATTAAAAACATCTTTCACCCCCAGACTGTAGTTCAGGAAGAAAGTGGGAAAGTCCTCCTCATTCACAACATTCGGTTCTACCCCATAGCCTGAAACTATTCTCCCTGGAGTATAAGTCAGAATAGTAGATAATTCGGTCTGGTGGATCTCTGAGTGAACAATGGTCCTGTCTTCATTTACATAATAATCCAGACTGAATTCAGGAGAAGCAGGTCTTATTTCCCTGTAATTCGCGCCCACCCGAAGACTAAAATTCTTCACCGGTTCAATGGAAAGGGAAAAAGTACTCAGATTAATAGAACTCAGTTTATCATTATCACCCACATTGATAAGTGAGGAAGAGGCCAGACTCCGGCCCAACACATCGGTAGAATTCGTAAGGCTGGCACCAAGTTGTTCAACATCCCTCCTGTTCCCTCCTGCAAGGATGAGTCTTGATTTTGGATCTAAGAGAACTTTGCCTGAAATTCCATATTTGAACTTATTGTCTCTAAATCCATAGGCACCATAGGCCTGGATTCTCCAGGGATCATTCTGACCAAAATAGGTTCTTCCTCCAAACCTTACACGCATACCTTCTACTTCATTGAATCCAAAAGTGGAGTAAACCGGACCATAATCCCATCCATCAAATTCCACATAACCAGACTCTGCTATGGTTGCAATATCATAAAGTCTCCTGAAAGCCCTGGTTTTAGTAAGACTGTCCAGCATTACATAGATGCCTTTCTCATCTTTATTAAGTTCTTCGAGACGGTTGGCTTCCCAGAACTCATCACTTCGATCATATACCTGAGGCTGGGGATCATATACCTGAGACTGATAAAAAGGTTCCGGTTTCTCCTTATTGAATTCATATTCATTAAGAAGCAGCGTCCTTTTGGCGTAAACTCCCTTTGAGCCTTTCTTTTTGGTTAGACCAAAATCGGCCATAAAGAAATCACGGGTGATGATGAATACGGAATCATTCAAAACTTCATAATCCTGTTCTATATACACCTGTTTCACCCAGTTGATATTGGCATCCCTGGAGGTTTCAAGGTTTATATTCTTTACCGCCCAGGTCGTATCGTTCACCCAGAAATTGCCTCTGAATGTAAGTTCGTTTTCCCGGCGCGGATAATAGATAATATTATAACACCATTTGTTATCTACAAAGGCGCTATCTGAAAGTATGTAATTATAGGTATCAATCCCCGTGGTAGAAATGGGACTCACAAAGCTTTTATCGAAGAATTTTATGTAGTTTTTATAAATATCATAATCGTCATAAATATCTTTGACGGCATTGATCAGGTTACGGTTCTGGCTGAAACCCGAATTCTTGTTTCCCAGCAAAACTTCTTTTTTCTTTCCCATTTCATTATCGCCATAGACCCAGGAAACCGATTCGTTGATAAACATTGGCAGGTAGGTCTTGCCGGTTACGTTATTTGTATCGGCATAATCAAAGATGAATTCCATTCCGTTGAAGAGCCGGTTATTAATAACCGTACTGTCTATGGTATTAAGATCGAATTCAAGTTTTTCATATTCCTTATATGAATATTGATCGAAGGCTTTCACTCCATTTTTCCTTCGGTTTTTCCAGACTTTTTTCAGGATATCTACAGCGGGATTATTCTTTTTTGACGTCTTCCCTCTGTAGATCACAACCTCATCCAGACTTGAAGTTTCTTCTTCAAGGTTAATTTTCATATTGAGATTAACCGAAGATTCAAGTGGAACTCTGAGGGTTTTATACCCAAGAAAAGAAACCACTATTGCTTCATAATCCTTTTCAGACTGCAAATAAAACTCCCCAACTTCATCTGTAGTGGTCCCGGTTGATGAGTTTTCAAAGATCACATTAGCAAAAGGCACAGTATTTCCGGTATTATCGATAACACGGCCACTTACCTTGGTTTGAGCATGAACAAGGTTGAGACAAAAGATCAAAAGAAGAAATAAATAGAGGCCTTTGTTCATATTTGGATAAAAAAAAACTTCATCTAAAAGATGAAGTTTCAAATATAAGTCGATTAAGCTTATTTGTACATTACCTTTTTAACAGCTTTAACAACATCATCGCTGTTAGGCAACCATTGCTTCAGAAGAACCGGAGAATATGGTGCCGGTGTATCTGCTGTGTTCAATTTTACGATCGGTGCATCTAGATAATCAAATGCTTTTGACTGAACCTGATAAGTAATCTCAGTCGCCACATTCCCAAAAGGCCATGCCTCTTCAAGAATCACCAGACGATTGGTCTTTTTCACAGATTCTATTATAGCATCATGATCCATAGGACGAACAGTTCTAAGGTCGATGATCTCACAAGAAATATTCTCTTCTTCAGCTAATTGATCTGCTGCCTTGTATGCTTCTTTGATGATCTTTCCGAACGAGACGATGGTAACATCATCACCTTCTCTTTTAATATCAGCTTTTCCAATTTCGATCACATATTCATCTTCAGGAACCTCACCTTTATCTCCATACATCTGCTCGCTTTCCATAAAAATTACCGGATCGTCATCACGAATTGCGGCTTTAAGAAGTCCTTTAGCATCATATGGATTAGAAGGCACGATAACTTTTAATCCCGGGGTATTGGCAAACCAGCTTTCAAAAGCCTGTGAGTGGGTTGCCCCTAACTGCCCGGCAGAACCTGTTGGACCACGAAATACAATAGGAATATTGAACTGACCTCCACTCATCTGCCTCATCTTTGCAGCATTATTGATGATCTGATCTATCCCTACCAGAGAAAAATTGAAGGTCATGAATTCAATGATTGGCCTGTTACCGTTCATTGCTGAACCTACACCTATTCCGGAGAAACCAAGTTCAGAGATAGGTGTATCTATAACGCGTTCCGGACCGAATTCGTCTAACATCCCTTTAGAAGCCTTATAGGCACCGTTATACTCGGCTACCTCTTCTCCCATTAAATAGATGCTTTCATCACGACGCATTTCTTCGCTCATCGCTTCGGCAACGGCTTCTCTAAATTGAATTGTCCTCATTATATAATATCTTATTTTTTATTCCTGCAAGGCAAAAATAGTAATTCAATAAGGTAAATACCATATTTGCCGATTAAAATTTTCCCAACTGCCAACTAAGGAAAGTACTCACGCCGTCTAAAGCAGTGCCATGGCTTTTTATGTCTATTATTCCCATGCATATTTGAAGAGGAAATCGATTAAAGATCACCAGGAACATAATTTCTTTTTTTAAGTAAATTTTATTATGCATGCATAGCATTTTTTGACTAAAATTACTTACCTTCGTCTGCGAAATCGTTTTATTAAAAAAAGAACTTTATATATGAAAATCTTAGTATGTATTAGTCATGTGCCTGACACTACATCAAAAATCAATTTCACAGAGGGAGATACCAAATTTGACACTAATGGTGTCCAGTTTGTAATCAACCCTAATGATGAGTTTGGTCTTACACGGGCTATGTGGTTCAAGGAAAAACAAGGCGCAAGTGTAGATGTGGTAAATGTTGGTGGAGCTGAAACCGAGCCTACCCTTAGAAAGGCCCTGGCCATTGGTGCCGATAGTGCTATTCGCGTAAATAGGCAGGCCACAGATGGTTTCGAGGTCGCAAAAGAACTTGCAAAGGTGGTGAAAGATGGGGAATACGACCTGGTTATAGCCGGCAGGGAATCTATCGATTATAACGGCGGTATGGTTCCGGGAATGCTTGCACAGCTAACAAATGCTAATTTTGTAAATAACTGTATAAGCCTTGAAGTGGAAGGTGACAAGGCAACGGCCGTTCGTGAAATCGATGGCGGTAAAGAAACCCTTACTGCTTCCCTTCCGCTGGTAATTGGCGGACAAAAAGGCCTTGTGGAAGAGAGCGACCTTCGTATTCCAAATATGAGAGGGATCATGCAGGCGCGTAAAAAGCCATTGAACGTGGTAGAGCCATCTGAAACTTCTGCCAGAACCGAAGTCGTGAAATTTGAAAAACCTGCTCCTAAAGGAGAGGTTAAACTGGTTGATCCTGAAAATCTTGACGAATTGATAGACCTGCTTCATAATGAAGCCAAGGCAATCTAATAAGATTCAGCAGATCAAAAAGAATTTCAAAATTTAAAATCAGAAGAAAATGTCAGTTTTAGTATATATAGAATCAGAACAAGGAAAGTTCAAAAAAGCCTCTTATGAAGTAGCTTCCTATGCAAAGGAAGTTGCGGGAATGATGGACACCAGTGTTACTGCAATAACTTTCAATGCGGAAGACACAGGAGAATTAGGAACTTACGGAGTAGACAAAGTGCTTAAAGTGAGCAATGAAAAGCTTTCAAATTTTAATGCTGAAGCTTATGCAGATGCCATTAAGCAGGCAGCCAAAAAAGAGGGAAGCAAAGTTGTGGTATTAAGCCAAAGTGCCGACAGCAAATATCTGGCACCCCTTTTGGCAGTTCACCTGGAAGCAGGTTACGCTTCAAATGCAGTAGCTCTGCCTGAAAGCACAGAACCTTTTACTGTAAAAAGAAATTCATTTACCAATAAAGCCTTTAATTTCACAAAGATCACTACAGATGTGAAGATTGTGGGATTGGCCAAGAATTCCTTCGGACTTAAAGAGGCCGGTGGAGATGCGACGGCTGAAGAATTTAGTCCGAATCTTACAGATGAGGACTTCTCAGTAAATGTGGAATCTGTTGACAAAGCCACTAACAAGGTGACCATTGCAGATGCTGAAATAGTGGTTTCTGGAGGTCGCGGACTTAAAGGTCCTGAGAACTGGGGAATGATAGAAGAAATGGCCGATATCCTTGGTGCCGCTACAGCCTGTTCCAAGCCTGTAAGTGATATGGGATGGAGACCTCACAGCGAACACGTAGGCCAGACGGGTAAACCGGTTGCCTCAAATCTTTATATTGCAATTGGTATTTCAGGAGCTATCCAGCACCTGGCAGGTATCAATGCAGCGAAAACAAAAGTTGTCATCAACAACGACCCGGAAGCCCCGTTTTTTAAGGCGGCAGACTACGGCGTGGTTGGAGATGCATTTGAGGTGGTACCGAAACTGAACGAAAAATTGAGGGAATTTAAAGAGAAAAACGCATAATTTTCATAAATTGTGCCCCATAAAAGGGCTGTCTAAATCTGGCGAATTGTCCTTATTTAGACAGCCTTTTTAACTTATTGTAGTATGAGTTTAGTGCGACTGAATATTAAAGGAATTTCTTATAGTCAAACACAAAACGGAGCTTACGCCCTAATACTTAACGAAGTAGGAGGCGAAAGAAAACTTCCGATTGTGATAGGCGCATTTGAAGCACAATCTATTGCCATTGCTCTGGAAAAAGAGATAAAACCACCTAGACCACTTACTCACGACCTGTTCAAGAACTTTTCAGACAGGTTTGAGATCGTGGTAAAACAGGTTATTATACATAAACTGGTAGATGGTGTTTTCTATTCCAGCCTTATTTGCGAAAGGGATGGGATTGAAGAGATCATAGATGCCAGAACCAGTGATGCCATTGCACTGGCCCTGAGATTCAATGCACCAATATTCACCTATAAAAATATTCTTGACAAGGCCGGTATCTACCTGAAGGCCGAGGAAAAGCAGCGAGAAGAAGAGGAGAAAGAAGAAGAAGATATTATTGAAGAA
Source organism: Christiangramia crocea (assembly GCF_022410465.1). GTDB lineage: Bacteria > Bacteroidota > Bacteroidia > Flavobacteriales > Flavobacteriaceae > Christiangramia > Christiangramia crocea. The sequence goes on from NZ_JAJSON010000024.1 coordinate 114,996, forward strand.
GAACTCCTGAAAGAAGAGATCGAAATGAAATCTGAAGACACCACAGATTATAAAAAGATGTCGCTCGAGGAATTAAAAGAGTTACTTTCGCAGGCTGTTAGTCAGGAAGATTATGAAAAAGCGGCCCGTATCAGGGACGAAATTTCTAAAAGAAAATAACCCGAAATGAACAAAATCTGGTGTTGCCTGCTTCTGATCGTATTTTCTATTACATCAGTCTTCTCCCAAACTATTTCAAAAAACTGGCAACTTGAACCTCAGACAGACAGTCTGAGTCAACAAACTGTTTTTGGCGATGCCAATGAGATCAATTTCAAGGAAGGAAGGTTTCATTTTTTAAAGGATTCCGCTAAGGATACCATCTCTTCGGGAGATTACCTTTACCAGAACAAACTGCTGGTATTATTCTATAATACTCCAAAGGACACCATACAAAACCTGCGTATCCACGAGCTTAGCGATTCCACCATGGCGATCGCCTCAAACAACACAATATTTAATCTGAAAGTAAAGGATCAAAGCGCTACGGAAGTAATACCGGCAAAAACTGCCAAGACATTGATCCCGAGCCAGGGAATAAGCACTTCAAGTATTTTACGAGGTGTTTTAGGCATGATGCTTTTGATTGTAATAGCTTTTCTTTTCAGTAGCAACCGTAAGGCAATCAACTGGAAAACTGTGGGATTGGGGCTGGCTGCCCAGTTACTGCTGGCCATCGGGGTCTTAAAGATCACTGTTGTTCAGAAAGTATTTGAATTTGTGGGAGGTATCTTTGTGCTCATCCTCGATTTTACTGCTGCCGGTAGTGAGTTCTTACTAGGTGGAATGATGGATGTGGATAGTTTTGGATTCATATTCCTTTTCCAGGTATTACCAACTATAATCTTCTTTTCAGCACTTACTTCAGTCCTGTTTTATATTGGAGTGATCCAGATCGTGGTAAAGGGAATGGCCTGGGTGCTGACCAAGTTATTAGGTATTTCAGGTCCTGAAAGTCTGAGTGTCGCAGGAAATATTTTCCTGGGACAAACCGAAGCTCCCCTTATGATCAAAGCTTACCTCGAAAGAATGACTAGGTCTGAAATCCTTCTGGTAATGGTGGGCGGAATGGCTACCGTTGCGGGAGGTGTTCTTGCTGCATATATCGGCTTCCTTGGGGGTGATGATCCCGAATTGAGATTACAGTTCGCAAAACACCTTTTGGCGGCTTCGGTAATGGCGGCCCCTGGAGCTATTGTTGTTTCAAAAATTTTATATCCGCAGCAGAAGGATGTAAATACAGATGTTGAAGTTTCTTCAGAAAAAATAGGATCGAACATTCTTGATGCCATAGCCAACGGAACCACAGAGGGTTTAAAGCTTGCCGCAAATGTTGCTGCAATGCTTCTTGTATTCATAGCCTTCATCGCTATGATCAATTATATCCTTGGCTGGATAGGAGGCTGGACAACCTTAAATTCCTTAATGGCTGAACATACTCCCTACGCTCAATTCTCCCTGGAATCTATTCTTGGACTCATTTTCGCTCCTTTAATGTGGGTGATAGGAGTGGCAAAAGAAGATATGATGCTAATGGGACAATTATTAGGGATAAAACTCGCGGCAAGTGAATTTGTTGGATATGTACAGCTGGCAGATTTGAAGAACCCCGCGAATGCCTTAAGCCTTTCCTATGAAAAATCGGTGATCATGGCAACCTATATGCTTTGCGGATTTGCCAATTTTGCTTCCATAGGAATCCAGATCGGTGGAATTGGTTCGCTAGCACCCGGCCAGAGAAAGACACTTTCTGAGTTTGGAATGAAGGCACTTATCGGTGGTACCCTGGCTTCATTACTATCTGCTACTATCGCAGGGATGATCATAGGATAAACTCAATTTCAGCTTAAGTTTTTAGAAAACTTTCTAATTTGATTTTCTTTAAGGGAGCAGATAAACTTTAAATTGCTCTTAGCTCTTTTCATTAAAATTGAATGAAGAGCAAGAATTTATTCCCTTAAGAAATGAATGAAAACAGTAAAAATTCGGCATATCGTGGTGAGGACGCTCAGTGGCCGTACCAGATCCCACTCAGAGGCTGGATAGATATCGGCAAACGTGTATGGCATGAAATGAAGGCCGATCATGTTCAAATTGTTTCTGCAGGGGTTGGTTTTTATTTCTTCCTGGCCATTTTCCCTACCATCGTTGCCGCAATTTCAATCTATAGCCTGGTAATAGAGCCTTCCCAGATCGAAGAACAGATCTCCAGACTAAACCTTCTTTTACCGGAAAGGGCATTCGGAATGATATCCGACTTTCTTCATCCTGTTATTCAACAATCTAGAAAAGAGATTGGCTGGGGGCTGGTTGTGAGTATTCTGGTAAGTATCTGGAGTGCAAATAAGGGCACCAATGCCCTGTTCCAGGGAATTAATATCGCATACGACGAAATAGAAACACGGAATATCTTCAAAAAGAACCTTATCACCCTTCTTTTTACCTTATGCGGGCTAGTACTCGGCCTGATAAGTTTACTTATTGTGATCTTCTTCCCGCTATTAATCGATAAGCTGGGACTTCCACAGCTAATGGAAAAAACCCTAACCTGGCTTCGCTGGGTCATTCTTGGTTTAATCCTGATTTCCTCTCTAAGTATGGTCTACAAGATCGCCCCTAATAGGAGAAATCCCAGATTCAGATGGGTGAGCGGCGGAGCAATTCTGGGAACCATACTATGGCTTGCAGGTTCCATGCTGTTTTCCTGGTACGTAAGTAATTTTGGCAGCTATGATGATCTTTACGGAAGTTTTGCTGCTGTGGCCATTTTAATGCTCTGGTTATTTCTTACCGCTTTTATCGTACTGATGGGAGCCGAGATTAATTCTGAAATGGAACACCAGACCAGACACGATACAACCATCGGAGAACATAGACCAATGGGAGAGCGCAGAGCCTATCATGCAGACAGATGTGCGGTTAAAGAAGATTCTGAGAATTAAACTTTTCGTTAATACAAAGTTGATAACTATTCCCTATTCCATTCAAATTGAGCCTTCATATTTTTCATGTTTTATTATTTTTATTGGAATTTAATTTTTGATTTTTTCATAGCAAAAAAGGCCTTCCAATGAAACAATATCACGATTTACTGAAGCATGTACTGGAGAATGGAGCACAGAAAGGAGACCGAACCGGCACCGGAACAAAAAGTGTCTTCGGCTACCAGATGCGGTTCGACCTGAGCGAAGGTTTTCCCATGGTAACCACCAAAAAACTGCATTTAAAATCTATTATATACGAATTGCTCTGGTTTCTGAAGGGAGATACGAATATTGAATATCTAAAGGAAAACGGAGTTCGTATCTGGAACGAGTGGGCCGATGAGAATGGAGACCTGGGTCCTGTATATGGCCATCAGTGGAGAAACTGGAACAGCGAAGGTATAGACCAGATAAAAGAAGTTGTGGAAACGCTAAAGAACAACCCGAATAGCCGCAGAATGTTGGTCTCTGCATGGAACCCTTCGGTATTACCGGATACTTCGGTCTCATTTTCAGAGAATGTGGCCAATGGCAAGGCCGCTCTTCCCCCCTGCCATGCCTTTTTCCAGTTCTATGTGGCCGATGGTAAATTATCATGCCAGCTGTACCAGCGAAGCGCTGATATCTTCCTGGGAGTACCTTTCAATATTGCATCTTATGCCCTTCTTACCATGATGATGGCACAGGTTTGCGGTTACCAGCCCGGAGATTTTATCCACAGCTTTGGTGATGCCCACATTTACAGCAACCATATGGAACAGGTGAAACTCCAGTTAAGCAGGCAGCCAAAACCGCTTCCTACAATGAAAATCAACCCCAAAATAAAAGATATTTTTGGATTTAAGTTTGAAGATTTTATTTTAGAGGATTATGATCCGTATCCAGGTATCAAAGCCAGGGTTGCGGTATAGTTTAACCTTTAAAAATTTTCAAAGATTATGAAGAAGTTATTAGTTATCACATGCTTTTTACTTGCCGGTATGGGCTTTGCCAATGCACAACAAACCTCTCCGGTTTGGCCTGGATGTGAGGATGCCGACGATGTAAAAAAGTGTTTTAACCAGAAACTTTCAAAGCACGTACAGCAAAATTATGTCTATCCAAAAAATGAAGCAGGCGAATATGTTCGCGGAAAAGTGACAATTTCATTCCAAATAGACGAGAATGGAAAGGTTGTTGTTAATTCCGTGGAAGGAGCGAAGCCGAAAGTGAATCAGGCAGCCAAAGAAATGATCCTGAAAATCCCTGAAATGGAACCAGGTACGTTGAATGGTGAGCCAGACGCAAGGAATTTTACGGTTCCGTTCAATTTTTAAACCATAAGAAAATTGTTATGAAAAAGTTTTTGATTATTGCCTTAATGCTTGCCGGCATCACGGGATTTTCACAGGAAGACGTAGAAGTCAAAGGAAATACCGTAACCATTAAAGAAACAGCTCCTGTATGGCCGGGATGTGAAGACAGTGACGATAAAAAAGCCTGTTTTAATAAGATGCTTATGCAGCATATTAAGGAGAACTACAAATATCCAAAGAACGATAAAGGTGAATATATTAGAGGAAAAGCTACTGTATCCCTGGAAGTTACTGAAAAAGGAAATGTAGTGGTTACCAAGGTCGAGGGCGATAATCCAAAAGTGAATGCAGCGGCAAAAAAGATGATCATGGCAATCCCAAAAATGACCCCAGGTCATGCCGGGGGTAAACCACGTTCTATCAAATACACAATTCCGCTAACTTTTTAGGCATAAATACATTTAACTTGACCTTAACTACTGATTAGGAAGGTCATTTTTAAAAAATTGTAAATTTGAGTGATACCCAAAAGTATCACTCTTTTTTTATGCTTTCACAACAAAAATTAATTCAGCTTTTTAAAGAGACCAGAACCAATTCGGAACAGATATGTTCTTTTTTGGAAACCGAAGATTATGTAGTACAGCCTATAGTTGATGTCTCACCTCCAAAGTGGCATCTTGGCCATACCACCTGGTTCTTTGAGGAATTCGTCCTTAAGGAATATGCAGATTCACATAAGCTTTTTGACAATAACACGGCTTACGTCTTTAACAGTTACTATGAGAGTGTTGGAGACAAAGTAATTCGCACCAACCGGGGAAATCTTTCAAGGCCCACCGTAGCCTGGATCTATGACTTCAGAAAATACGTTACCAATGCCATGCTGGAGCTTATGAATTCAAAGGAGCTTGATGAAGAGACTCTGCGGGTTATAGAAATTGGCTGTCATCATGAAAAACAGCACCAGGAACTACTTTATACAGACATCAAATATATCCTGGGGAACAATCCGCTTTTTCCTGAATACAATGAACAATTCCAGGAGAACCCCATCCAGGATTTTGAAAGGCAATGGATAAAAATCGGTGAAGGAGTATATGAAATTGGTCATAAAACTGATGATTTCTGTTATGACAATGAGAAAGGAGTACATAAAACTTACCTGTGTGACTTCGAGATATCGAATAAACTGGTTACCAATGCCGAATTCATGGAATTCATCGAATCTGGCGGTTATGGAGACGTTCTGTTATGGCATGCCGAAGCCTGGGACTGGGTGAATGAGAACAATATAAGCTCCCCGTTTTACTGGCATAAAATAGATGGAGAATGGCACCAATATACATTGAGCGGGCTCATAAAGCTTATCCCCGATGCTCCTGTTACTCATATTTCATATTATGAAGCCTTTGCTTATGCACAATGGAAGGGAATGCGCCTGCCTACTGAACAGGAGTGGGAAACCGCCCAGCAGTATTTTGACTGGGGAAGCCGATGGGAATGGACTGAAAGTGCCTACTCCCCTTACCCCGATTATAAAAAACCTGAAGGAGCCCTTGGTGAATACAATGGGAAATTCATGGTAAACCAAAAGGTTTTACGAGGCGGTTCAGTGGCAACTTCTGTAAATCACACCAGGTATACCTATAGAAATTTCTTCCACCCGCAGCTAAGATGGCAGTTCACAGGCTTCAGGCTCGTAAAATAACTTCAATATCAAATGAAAAACCCACCAAAAACTATGTTTGAGTCGGCCTTCGCTGAGGACACCTATAAAGGGCTTACCAGTTATCCTAAATTCCTTTTATCTAAGTATATCTACGATGAAAAAGGAGATAAGCTTTTCCAGAAGATCATGCAAATGCCTGAATATTACCTCACCGCATGCGAGTTTGATATACTTAAGATGAATTCTTCGGCCATCGCCGATTACTTTAGCAGTGAAAAAGGATTCGACCTTATAGAACTAGGAGCGGGAGATGGTAAAAAGACCAAAATACTCCTTCAGGAACTGGTGAACAAAAATCTCAAATTCGATTATCTGCCGGTGGACATTAGTCAGCATGCTCTTGATGAACTGGAGCTATCTTTAAAAAAGGAAATTCCGGAAGTTAATGTAAACGTCCAGCAGGGCACATATTTCGAGACACTGGAGAAACTCTCGGAATATAACTCCCGTAAAAAAGTAATCCTGGTTTTAGGAAGTAATATTGGCAACCTTTTACATGAAAAAGCAGTAGACTTCCTGGCCAATATTGGAAAAGCCATGAGCAGGGAAGATATGCTTTTTATGGGTTTTGACCAGAAAAAACATCCACAGGCCATCCTTGATGCTTATAACGATCCTGCGGGAATTACCGAAGAGTTCAATAAGAACCTATTGGTAAGGATCAATAACGAATTGGAAGGAGACTTCGATCCTGAAAAGTTCCTCCACTGGGAATCCTATAATCCGGAAACGGGTACTGCCAGAAGTTTCCTTGTAAGTAAAATTCAGCAGAAGGTAACGATCAATAAACTGAGATTGGAAGTGAATTTTGATGCCTGGGAAAGCATTCATACCGAGATCTCCCAAAAATACGATGACTCAATCGTTAATTGGCTGGCCAGTGAAGCTGGGTTAAGTGTGGAGCATTCCTTTAGCGATAAGGATAACTGCTTCAAAAATTATATCTTTAGAAGAAAGTAACTTCTAAACCCAAATCATGAAAGCCATCTGGAATGATACGGTGATCGCCAAAAGCGACGATACCCGTATAGTCGAGAACAACCATTATTTCCCTATGAAAGATATCGAGGAAGCATATTTCACAGGGAGTGATCACAGCACACGCTGCGCCTGGAAAGGTAAAGCTTCTTATTTCCACATTGAAGTGGACGGCAAACTTAACCGAAATGCAGCATGGTACTACCCGCAAACCAGTTATGCTGCAAGACCTATAGAGAATTATGTGGCATTTTGTAATGGAGTAAAAGTCACCGAATAAAAAATCCGGCAACCTTTACTCTTTTTTGAGTATGATCGGCCCTTCTCCGATCATCCCCCTTAACTAAACCACTAAGACAGAATTTTCTGAGGCAGCATAATCATTCCACTGATATTTATCAGCTTCTGAGTCATTTACCCACTCACCGTCTACTATATATTTGAACTGATATTCTTTATCTACAGGAAGATTGAACTGGGCCTTAAAATTCCCATTCTTATATTTCTTTAGTGCAGACGAGCTCCATCCGTTAAAATCTCCGGCTACTTCAACTTTTTCTGCATATTTTGCTGGAACGCAAAAAGTGATTTTACACTCAGGCTTGGATTTAAGATATTGTTTTGTAATTGACATGGCATATTTTTTTTAGAAATTCTAAGTTCCAAATTAAAATAATCTTAGTTTATAAAACAATAAAAATCAGATAGTTATGCTCATTTTTTCGAATATCGAAACAAATAAGCCAATTATTGGAAGACTTTAAAATACGCAAACGTTATCAGGGCTTAAATTTTCAGATTTCAGCAATAAACAACCTGATTTTAAAACTGATAATCAAGCTTTTAATACCTTAAAAAGATGATCCAGATCTCCTTCGGAGTTAAAATAATGCATGCTTACCCTGATTCCATTTCCTCTTTGTGAAGTAATAATATCCTTTTCCCTCAACCTATTAAATAATTTATCATCGCCCTTAATATTAAAAATAGGGGCGAAATCATTTCGATTAGCGGTCCATTCTTCAAGCAGCCCTGCAGACAGGAATCTTTCCCTTGCAATATTTTTCAGGTGAATGATTTTGTTCTCGATGGCATCCATTCCTTTTTCTTTTATAAGATCTATTGCCACCTTCAGACTTCCAAAGTTAAGTGTATCGTAATGCCCGGGTTCGAATTTTCCAATAAAATTTCCTTCGTGAGCCTTATACTTCCCCTGCAGGGAACCAAACCCCAGATGTTTGGGAAAAATCTTTCCCTGGATAGATTCATTGAATAGCATAAAAGCATTTCCATAACCAGCATTCATCCATTTATAACAGCTGCTTATGGCAATATCTATTTTAGAACTATCAAAATGAAAATCTTCCGTACCAAAATACTGGGTCCCATCTGCAATGAGAATGAGATCAGGAAACTTTTCTTTCAGTTCCTTTAAAAAATCGATGCTTAACTTTACTCCATTTATATACTGAACTATGCTGAAGGCAAAGAAATCTGGTTTTCCTTTCTCCACCTGCCTAAGGATATTGTCTTCAAGATTCTCATCAATTTCGGCATATACTATCTCAAAGTCACGGGATTCCACCGCCCAGTTGATCGAAGGATAATCGTTCTTTAATAAAAGGAATCTTGACGGTTTATCTATACTCTCCAGTACAGAATTGAAGCCATATGAGAAATTGGGAACCAGCCCCACACGGTTAGGAGCACAATTAAAGAAATCTCCAACACTCTCCCGTACTCCGGTAAGAACCTCTCCCATCTTCTCCTTTAAAAGACTTGCCTTGATCAGGAAATCCAGGTCGTGTTCCTGACGAAACTCCCAAACTTTTTCAGGTAGAAGACCCGAAGCAGCCGTATTCAAATAGGTATACTGTTCAAGGACAGGAAAGCCTTTTCTTAAATTATCCATAAGCTTTAGGGAGTTCTTTTTATAAAATGTAAATTTGATATATACACTAATGTAATTGTTATTATGTTTTCTAAAAAGAAAAACACTTCTAAAATAGATTACGAACAACGCGAACTATACGAGAATGCAAGGAAAAGGACCAAAGAAAAAAAGAGGCTTTTCCAGCATTTTGTGATCTTCCTTATTGGAGCCGTTTTTCTAATCATACTCAATGTAGTAATAGGCTACAAAGAAGATTTTCAACCCCTGGGTTACAACTGGTTCGTATGGGCAGTACTCCTCTGGGCACTTATTTTGCTGGTACATTTTTTCAATGTTTTTATAGTTAACAGTTTTATGGGAAAGGACTGGGAAGCAAAGCAGGTAGACCGGCTGGTGAAGAAACAGAAAGAGAAAATCGCAAGTTTACAGGAAAAGGTTGAGAGAGAGGATCCGGCACCCATAAAAAAAGAACCTCAAAAACCAATAGATCCTTCAAAAAGAATTAAGCCGGACGATCCGGACACACCTATAAATAGTTAAATATTAAATGCTCACAATAATCGCTGCAGCGGCAGAGAACAATGCTTTGGGAAAGGATAACGACCTGGTCTGGCATCTTCCTGACGATTTTAAAAGATTTAAAAGGCTTACATCCGGTCATCATATCATAATGGGAAGAAAGACCTTCGAATCTTTTCCGAAATTACTTCCTGACCGCACACATGTCATCATCACGCGAAAAAAAGATTATAAGCCGCAAGGTACAATCGTAGTTCACTCTCTTGAAGAAGCCATAAGGGTTTCGAAACTGGATGAACAAGCTTTTATTATTGGCGGAGGGGAAATCTACAAAATGGCTATGAATACAGCCGATAAAATTGAACTGACCCGCGTTCATGGTGAATTTGATGCAGACACCTTCTTTCCTGAAGTTGATAAAAGCAAATGGGAACTCGTAAAAGAACAGTACCATGAAAAAGACGAAAGACATAAATATGCCTTTACTTATCTAACCTATGAACGGAAATAGAAGGGAAGAGTTCTTAAGACAAATAGCAGAAGAAAACGGAATAAATTATAAAAGTTCCTCTCCCTTAAGTGGGGGGGATATTAATGAGGTATACCTTTTAGAAGGCCAATCAGAGAAATTTGTTGTTAAAATTAACAGTGCTTATCGTTTCCCTGGAATGTTTGAAGCTGAAAAATCTGGGCTTGAAAAACTGGCAGAACCTAAGATAATTGACGTTCCCAAGGCGGTAGCAGTAGGCAAGGCCGGTGAAAGAGCCTATCTGATCCTTGAATATAAAAGTGAAGGCCGGAAAATTTCCAGTTTCTGGAAGAGCTTTGGAGAACAAATGGCTGCTTTACATAAAACCACTTCAGATAATTTCGGGCTGGAGAAGGATAATTTTATTGGAAGTCTTCCGCAGTATAATGACAAAAAAGCCAGGGCAGCGGAATTCTACATCAGCATGCGGCTTCATCCACAGATAAAAATGGCTGAAGAAAAAGGCTTTCAACTGAATGTCTCAGACAATTTTTATAAGACCTGTGAACAACTTATCCCATCAGAAAGACCTTCACTTATTCACGGTGATCTCTGGAACGGGAATTACCTGGTGAATTCAGATGGTCTCCCCTGTCTCATCGATCCTGCAGTTGCATTCGCTCCCCGGGAAATGGACCTTGGAATGATGAAATTATTTGGAGGTTTTGATGATCAACTATTCCAGATTTACAACGAAACTTTTCCTCTTGAACCCGGCTGGAAAAAAAGGATTCCGCTATGGCAACTATATTATTTACTGGTTCACCTCAACATTTTTGGCGCAGGTTACAGATCCCAGGTCACTTCGATTATTAAAAGCTTCAGCTGATTTTACAATTCTTAACACCGCTACTTCTTTTTTTAGGAGTTCCTTAGCGCAAAAGCCAGTCTTCCTAAAGTATATTAATAACAAATAAAATTGATTATGAGTACGAAAAATTTATATGACAAGGAAGCAAGAGAAAAGATCAAATCTTTGGTCGAGGATATCAAAACGGGAATTCTCGTGACAGATATGCTCTCTAAACCTTTAAGCGCGGTTCCCATGACCACCAAACAGGTGGATGATCATGGAGCCATATGGTTTTTGAGCCGAAGCGACAGCGAGCACAATAAGAATATCGAAAAAGATAAGGATGTGCAGTTGCTTTATAGCGATAATTCAGATATGGAATATGTAAGCATCTATGGCGAAGCATTCATAGAAACCAACCGGGAGGTGCTAGAAGAACTGTATTCCAAGATAGATGATGCGTGGTTTGAAGAAGGAAAGGACGATCCTAAATTATCGGGTATCAAGGTAAACCCAAAGGAAGCATATTACTGGGATACCAAATCGAATAAATATGTTACACTTTTCAAGATTGGTATGGCCGCTATGGGAAGTGATGATAAAGACATAGGAGAAAAAGGAAAATTAAATCTTTAAAGGCTGTATTTGTCGGAAAAGACCTCGTAGCGCCGCATTTGTTATGAGGTCTTTTTATTTATACCTATTTTTGCGACACTAAACCACATCTTATGAAAGCATATGTATTTCCGGGCCAGGGAGCCCAGTTTTCGGGAATGGGATTGGATCTGTATGAAAAGTCTCCGGAAGCAAAGGAACTTTTTCACCAGGCGAACGATATTCTCGGATTTTCCATCACAGATATAATGTTCCAGGGATCTGCTGAAGACCTTAAAGAAACCAAGGTCACCCAACCGGCTGTATTTCTGCATTCAGTGATTTTAAGTAAAGTTCTTGGTGATAATTTTAAACCAGATATGGTTGCAGGGCATTCGCTGGGTGAATTTTCGGCACTTGTTGCTAACAGAGTTCTTAGTTTTGAGGATGGTTTAAAACTCGTATCCCAACGAGCCCAGGCAATGCAGAAAGCCTGTGAAATCAAGCCTTCCACCATGGCCGCAGTACTTGGACTTGAAGATGAAATGGTAGAATCGGTTTGTGCAGAGACTGAAGGAATCGTCGTGGCAGCGAATTACAACTGTCCGGGACAGCTTGTTATCTCCGGCGATTATGATGCAGTTGAAAGAGCCTGCGAGAACCTGAAAGAAAGGGGAGCAAGAAGAGCAATGATTCTTCCGGTTGGAGGAGCCTTTCACTCTCCCCTGATGGAACCAGCCAGAAAAGATCTAGCTGCTGCTATCGAGAATACAAACTTCAGTGACCCTATCTGCCCGGTTTATCAGAATGTAAGCACATTCGCGGTGAACGATCCGGAAGAGATCAAGAAAAACCTGGTTTTTCAGCTTACAGCACCTGTTAAGTGGACACAGTCTGTGCAGAATATGATCAAAGATGGTGCAACCGAATTCATTGAAGTTGGCCCCGGAAAGGTGCTACAGGGACTTGTAAAGAAAATAGACAGAGGAATGGAAACTTCTTCAGCTGAATTAGAATAAGAAAAGACAAACCTCAAAATTAAAAAAGCCCGGTCTAATGATCGGGCTTTTTAACTTTATAATTTTATTCCAGATGATCTGATAGCTATTGGAATTGTTTGAGTTTCTATACCGGAAGAATGTTTATTTCTTCAAAATTCCTCTTTTTAGAATTTGTCCAAATTCATACATATCCTCAAAAGAACAATAAAATGGTGCCGGCGCCAGTCTGATTACGTTAGGTTCACGCCAGTCGGTAATCACCCCATTATCCATCAGGTATTTAAATAGTTCCCTCCCCTCTCCGTGAAGGAAAACTGATAGCTGTGTGGCTCTCTCTTCCTGTCTTTGCGGAGTAATAATCTCAAAATTACTTTCTACCTCCTTATCGATCTCATGCAAGATAAATTCAAGATAGGCTACTATCTTATCTCTTTTCTCGATCAAAGCAGGCATTCCAACCTCATCGAACATTTCCAGGGAGGCCAGATAAGGAGCCAGGGCCAAAACCGGGGCATTGCTTATCTGCCAGGCATTCGCAGAAGGTTCAGGTTGGAATTCAGGTTCCATCAGGAAACGTCTTTCCTTTTTATGCCCCCACCATCCCTCAAACCGGGGAATATCTTTTTTATTATGATACTTCTTATTGATATAACATCCCGAAGCATTTCCCGGGCCTGAATTCATATACTTATAGCTACACCAGGCAGCGAAATCCACATCCCATTCACTTAACTTCAATTCAATATTTCCAGCGGCATGGGCCAGATCCCATCCTACAAAAGCACCAACATCATGGCCTGCCCTTGTAATCCTTTCCATATCGAAGACCTGCCCCGTATAATAATTCACACCCCCAATAAGTACCAGAGCACACTCCTCGCCAACCTCATGGATCTTTTCAAGAATATCCTCAGTTCTAAAGTTATGCTCACCTTCTCTTTTTTTGATCTCCACAATAGCATCGGAAGGATCAAAACCGTGGAAACGCACCTGACTGGCAATCATGTACTGATCGCTTGGAAAGGCTTTCTCTTCGCAAATAATTTTATACCTTTTTTCAGTAGGCCTGTAAAAGGAAACCATCAGCAGATGCAGGTTCACTGTAAGGGTATTCATCACGGTAACTTCTGAAGATTCCGCTCCTACTATCTTTGCCAGTTTTTCAGAAAAACGTTCATGATAATCCCACCAGGGTTTTTCAGCATAAAAATGGCCTTCCACCCCAAGTTCAGCCCAGTCTTTCATTACTGCATTCACATAATCCTGAGCCTTTTTAGGCTGAAGTCCCAATGAATTTCCAACGAAATAAATCACCTCCTTCCCATTCACTTTGGGAAAGATGAATTCATTTCGATATTTGGCAAGCTTATCCTTTTTGTCCAGATCCTTGGCAAATTCCCTGGAGTTCTGAAATTGCATATTTTTCAATTTTAGGTAAAAATACGATTTCGTTTTAAACAACATAATCAATGATCGCTGCATAAAATCATTAATTTTGTAAAAAATTGAACGCATGCATTTTTTACCGCAAGAAATTGATGAATATATAGTAGCGCATTCTCAAAAAGAGCCTGAACTTCTGGCCAAATTGAACCGTGAGACGTACCAAAAGGTGATGCAGCCCAGAATGCTGAGCGGACACTACCAGGGAAGAGTCCTAAGCATGCTTTCCAAGATCAAAATCCCGGAAAGCATCCTGGAAATTGGAACTTACACGGGATATTCAGCCTTGTGCCTTGCCGAAGGTCTGGCAAAGGGTGGAATGCTTCATACAATTGACGTAAACGAAGAACTTTATGACTTTCAGAAAAAATATTTTGAAAAGTCTGAATATTCAAACCAAATAAAACAATATCTGGGTGATGCCAGGGAAATAATCCCAGGCATAGATTCAAAATTTGACCTGGTATTCATCGATGCCGACAAACCCAATTATCCGATATATTTTGAATTGATCATTGAAAAAATGAATCCCGGAGGCATCATCTTATCAGACAATGTTCTATGGTCTGGCAAAGTAACTGAAGAGGTTAAGGAGGATGACGAATCCACACTGGCTTTATTAAAATACAATAAAATGATCTGCGAAGATCCAAGAGTGGAAACTGTTATTTTACCCATAAGAGATGGGCTGACCCTTACAAGAGTCAAATAAATAAATCAGTAAAGTCTTCTACCTGATTTCAGATACAGCTGGTAAAATATAATGGCCATAATTATTCCTACTATCATTCCAACCAGTATATCTCCGGGGTAATGTACACCAACATAAATACGGCTCATCACAAAGAGGAAAGGCCATATATAAGCAAGGTAAATCCACCGGGTTCGGTGAGTAAGTACCATTACCACAAAGGTGGTGGCTGCAAATGAAGTAGAGGCATGACCTGAGAAAAAACTATAATTGGTAGGTTCCTGCAGGATCCTTATAACATCAAGAAGTTCCGGGGTATTGTTAGGTCTTAGGCGCAGAGCGATCCCTTTAACCAGATTTGTAAACCCCCAGGTGGTAAAAACGGCTGCAAGTAAAAACAGTACAGAAAAACTTGCTTTTCTCCAGTGAAAGGCCAAAAAGAAAAAAAGGAAGAAAAGGAAATATAGGGGAATCCAATGGGTTGGGTTAGTAACAAAGATCCAGAAAGAATCATATCTTTCTATTCCCAGATTATTGAGATATACAAACAACTCCCTGTCCCATTGCTCAACTTGTTCCCACATTCCTTTAGAGATTAGGGGTTGCGCTTAACTGAACCGGTGATTTCTTCTATATCTTCTTTAACCTTGTCAATCTCTCCCCGAACATCCTTTGTAAAGTCGGTATCTATTCCCTGTTTCTCTGCACTTTTTTGGATTTCATTCTTAATATCGTTAGAGGCATTTCTAATGGCTTTCATGCCTTTTCCCAATCCTCTGGCAATATCGGGGATTTTATCAGCTCCAAAAACCATTACCAGGATAAACATGATAAAGGCAATTTCGGCTCCACTAATAAATAAAGGTAACGTATACATAGCACACAAATATAATTACAAATATCAGCATAAAAAAAGCCGACTCGTTAAAGTCGGCTTAATTAATTTTTAGTTAAGGACTAGTCTTCCGAGCTTTCTTTGAATTGCTCAAATTCATTCTTATCCTCGGTCTTTGGCCAGCTATTGTTGTTCACATCAACGTCAGCTGTTTCAAGATCCGGATCCACGGTTATTTTTGTAATCTCCTTATCTGAAGGAATCACTTTGCTAACCACAGAATCATTCTTTCTCCAGATCTGAACCGGATAGGTGATCTTCTCTGAATTACCATCAGCGTAAGTAACTTCAATAATCAAAGGCATCACAAGTCCCCCTGGCTTTTCAAATACCACCTGATAGAAATATTTAGGAGCCTTAAGGTTCTTTCTTTCCTCTTCACTGAAATTATCCATTACGTATGCCTGGAGTGTCTGGGAGCTTTCCAGTAAAGACTTATTCTTCATATCTTCATTGAATTCCTCATCCTCTTCAGTCACCACATACAGAGCGTCAACATCCTCGGGAGAAGCTCCATAGCGCTGCAGCATTTCCTTTCCTTTTGTGGTAGGAGTATCAGTCACATAATATTTATTGACCTCCCTAATACCTATGTCCACATTATCTGTAGTATAGAACCAACCTCTCCAGAACCAGTCAAGATCTATACTTGAAGCGTCTTCCATAGTGCGGAAGAAATCTTCTGGAGTAGGGTGTTTGAACATCCATCTGTGAGAATAGGTCTTGAATGCATGATCAAACAATTCCCGCCCCATTACAGTTTCACGTAGAATATTCAGTGCAGTAGCCGGTTTTCCGTAGGCATTATTACCTAACTGATAAACCTCTTCAGGGTTTGACATGATAGGTGCAATGAATTCCTGATTGCCTTTCATATAAGGCACGATCTTATGAGGCTCTCCCCTTCTTGAAGGATACTTATCGTTAGGAGCAATTGCTTGGGGATATTCTTCTCCAAACTCCTGTTCTGCCATATACTGAACAAAAGTATTGATACCTTCGTCCATCCATCCCCATTGTCTTTCGTCTGAATTCACGATCATCGGAAAGAAATTATGTCCTACCTCGTGGATAATAACACTTATCATCCCATATTTGGTACGGTCGCTATAATTACCTTCTTCATCCGGACGACCATAGTTCCAGCAGATCATAGGATATTCCATCCCCTGGTTCTTAGCGTGAACTGAAACCGCCTTATGATAAGGATACTGGAAAGTATGATTGGAATAACTTTTCAAAGTACTTGCAACGGCTCTTGTAGACCATTCTTCCCAAAGAGGATTTCCTTCTTTTGGATATAAGGAAACTGCCATTACGGTTTTACCCATCACATCGGTGGCCATCATATCAAGAATAAACTTCCTTGATGTTGAAAAAGCAAAGTCACGAACCATTTCAGCCTTATACTTCCAGGTTTTGGTTTTACTGGAAAACCCCTTTTCAGCCTCTTCAGCCTCTTCCTGGGTTCTGATCACTACAGGAGCGTCAAAAGATTTTTGCGCTTTTTCGTAACGCTTCATCATTTCTTTGGTGTAAACGTCTTTCCTGTTCTGAAGTTCACCGGTAGCTTCCATCACATGATCTGCAGGAACGGTGATATTCACTTCGTAATCGCCAAAAGGCAAAGCGAATTCCCCGCTTCCCCAGAACTGCATGTTCTGCCAGCCTTCCACATCATTATAAACCGCCATTCTGGGAAAGAACTGTGCGATCACATAGGCTTTATTCCCATCTTCTTTAAAGAACTCATAACCCGACCGCGCTCTGTTGGTTACATGGTTATTGACATTGTAAGACCATTTTATATCAAACGTATAGCTTTCACCAGCCTTTAGCGGCTGAGCCATATCTATGCGCATCATGGTTTGATTAATAGTATATTTTAAAGGAGAACCATCTTTGGAAACTTCTTTAATATTGAATCCTCCATCAAAAGGTTCTTCCATATATTTATTCGCAAAACCTGCGACTGTCGCCACTGGCGCCATTCCGTCTCCGTCTTTCTGAAGAGAAGGAGAATCCTTTTTACGAATGTTCTGGTCTAACTGTACCCAAAGATATTCAAGGTCCTGGGGCGAATTATTATGGTAAGTTATGGTCTCCTCACCGGTTAATACTGAATTTTTATCATCCAGAACTATATCCATTTTATAATCGGCTTCATTCTGGTAATAAGCCGGTCCGGGCGCTCCCGAAGCGGTACGGTATTGGTTTGGAGTGGCAAACTCCATATACATCTGCCTGAATTTGTTTTGATTTGTGTGTCCTTCCTGCCGTGTTTCCTGTTGTTCAGTCTCCTGGGCCGATAATCCAGCGAAAACGAACATAAAGAAAACGGAGCATAACAAGTTTAATCTCTTCATTTATGTAGTTTTAATTTAAGATTTGCTAAAAATAATTATTTTCTTCACCCTGCAAGAAAAAGCATTCTTTAAAAAGATACGGTTTTACCACCATTCCCTTTCATCAGTAACATGCTTTCAATAGTTTTTCCTTTTTTCACATGAACAATATTCTTTTGAGAATCAAAAAGATCTGTGAGTATAAGATTTTCCACCCTAAGCTCTTTAAAGTCCCGAACCCCGGATGATTCTATAAAAAGAACAATCTGGTCTGCATCAAACTTACTTCCCAGAAACTTTAGTTTCTGACCCTCACCGTCAACTGTAATTTTTAATTTCTGATTGAGATATCTGGAAATGATATCCTTATTGGCTTTCAGGTCCTTTTCATACGAAAGGCTTATTTCCTGCTGATAACGTCTGCTGAGAACATTTTCGAAGTCATCTATAAAAACCCTGGAAATGATCTGAAGACTCTGTTCTTCCCTATCGTATTCAATTTCTGTAACACTAAGATAAGTTTCATGATCTTTCGCTGTGAAAGATGTAAGGAATATAAAAGCAAATAAAAGAGCAAAGGTCTTTTTCATGTTCATTTTTAATGCTTTTTAAGCAAATATCAAACCAAATTTAGGTTGTGGTTTGATAACAGGTAAGACTGGTGAAAATCATGAAGGTTTAATAAATTATCCCGGAATCTGTTTTGATGTATTTAGAATTTCTCCTCTCAGGTCTCTGAATTCCTCTATTCTGGTCTGGAAATATTCAATCAGCACAAAAGCATTGCTATTTATAACAAGACGATTAAAAGTGGGAGAATCTTCAGTACAGAAATAAACAAAATTACATATCTCATTTTCTTGCAGCTCCAGATCTTCCCTGAAGAATTCATGACCAACTATCTGTAAACTCTTATTGGCAATCTCCCTGGGCGTATAAACTGGTGTCGTTTTGCGATCTTCTGACAATTTATCGATTACAGCCCCGGCGACCTTATCCAATCTTATTCCCCCATTCGAAATGGGTTTAACATATGGGTTTTGCTCCCTGTCTTTGGCAATAAATTCGTTCAGATCATTTTGCAACCGATATTTCCGTTCAACATCGGCAGTGGATATCTTATTAATATCGCTAGCAAGATAACCGGAAAGCTTAATATCATCTACCAACACTTCTGCCAGCTCATTTATTTTATCGGAAAGAACTATCACGAGACTTCCTGATTCAAGCATTTCGGGGGTAACTACTACTGTCTTATTTTCAAACTGAACCGAAGAAATATAAAGGCTGTCACTTATATTTGCCAGTATCTGAAAATTTCCATCAACATCAGTTACAGACCCCTTTTCCAGATTTAAATTGATCACATGGATCTTCTCCAGGTCTCCAGTTTCTGCTTCGATTTTTCCCTTAATAATGGCTGATTCCTGGGCCGTAACCTGAAAGCCCCAGAAAAGTATAACCAGAAAGATACTATAGAATTTGATTTGTTTATTGTTTGATGAATTCACTTTATTGAAATTTCTTTAATGATGATATTTTAATTTACCCCGCCATTCCCTGAAGGATTTCACTTTTTCTCTAAAAAGATCGATGAGCTCCAGATCATTTCCAGATTTGTTTAAGGTGGAAAATCTTTCGTCCCGCGCACAATAATAAAGAAAATTTACTACTTCTTTATCAGGAATTTGCAGTTCAGTTTCAAAAAATCCTTTTCCAAAACGCTCTAAAGCCCTGCTTACCGCTGCCGATAATTCATCATTTGCTTTCACTTTCTTCAGCATTTTTATCCTTCCGTTAATCGTATTCAATATTAGATCTAAAGGTATCCCACCTGGTGAGGTAGTGGGCGTATACAATTTCCTTTCGGTTTGGGTGAGACCATTTTTGGTATAAGGAATACCAAATTTTGTACGATCAAAAATTTCGATCCTGCCAACATCTTTATCCAGAACTCCGCTTAATTTCAAATCGCTTATCCTAACCTCATCAAGTTCATTCCTTGCAAGGAACAGTCTAATCTCAAATTGACCTGCATCAAACTGTTCTTTTTTCACTCTGATTATTCTGTTCTGGAACTGAACAGAGGAAAAAAGAATACTGTCATTAATTCCTGCCCGAATATAAAAGCCTCCTGACTCATCACTTGTGATACCTTCCTTAAGGCTAAGATTGACCACGTGAATATTGGAAGCCGGAAGACTATCCGTGATAATCTGCCCTTTCAGGAGTTTTGATTCCTGTGCTGCCAAAGGACATTTAGCCAAAAGAATTATGAAACAGATGGGCAAAGACCTGATGTAAATCGTCCTTATCAAGAGAAACTGGCTGGTATTGTTGTCTTAATAACGAAAGAATTTAGGATTTCGCGCCTTTAGCCTCCCGTAAACTTTCTTTAACGCCCGTGTTTCCATAAATTTACCTAAAAAATTATGACCCACGCTATACTTGCAAGCACCTCAACCCTACACGGCCAGGATTACCTGGAATATTTGATCCCCCATCTCCCGGAGCTTTACCAAGGAATAGATGAAATTCTTTTTATTCCTTATGCCAGACCCGGGGGCATAAGCCATGGGGAATATACCGCAAAAGCTTCTGAAGCTTTTTCAAAGGCCGGAATTAAGGTAAAGGGCATACACGAGTTTGAGAACCATGCGAAGGCTGTTACAGACGCGAAAGGAATTTTTACAGGAGGTGGAAACACCTTCCTTCTGGTTTCGGAGTTATACAGGAATAAAGTTATGAACGTCCTAAAAGAAGTGGTGAAGAATGGTACTCCCTATATGGGCACAAGTGCCGGGACCAATATTGGCGGGTTAAGCATGCAGACCACCAACGATATGCCCATTGTTTACCCCCCATCATTTAAAACTTTAGGACTGGTTCCTTTTAACATAAACCCTCATTATTTGGATCCCGATCCAGAATCAAAACACAAGGGAGAAACCAGGGAGACCAGGATAAAGGAATTTCACGGACTTAATTCCCAGCCGGTTATTGGCCTGAGAGAAGGAAGCTGGCTCGAACTGAATGATAATAAAGTTACGTTAAAAGGAAAGCTACGGGCAAGAATTTTCGAAAAGGATAAAGTACCTTTCGAGGTAGAAACCGAAACCGACCTAAGCGATTTGAATTAATATGGATTACCAGAAAATTCTTAATACTATTCATGAAGAAATGAGTTACCGGGATGTTAAGGGCAAGGTTGCCTCCTACATCCCGGAACTGGCAAAAATAGACCGGAAGAAATTCGGGATGCATGTTTACTGTGGCGATCAGCAACATTTCTCCTTTGGGGATAGTAATGAGAATTTCTCAATTCAAAGTATATCAAAGGTATTTACCCTGGCGATGACTATGAGGATTATGGGAGAAGATCTCTGGGACCGCGTGGATGTTGAACCATCTGGAGACCCATTTAACAGTCTTACCCAGCTGGAATATGAACACGGCATTCCCAGAAACCCCTTTATAAATGCAGGGGCCCTGGTGATCTCAGATATTCTTGTAGACCAACTTCATGATCCAAAACAGGAACTGCTCAATTTTGTAAGAAAGATCACCGGCGACCCGAACATTCATTACGACAAAAGAGTTGCCGCCTCTGAAAAGGCCACAGGATATAGAAATGTAGCCCTGGTAAATTATATAAAGGCTTTGGGAAACATCAAATGTGATGTGGAACCAATTGTAGACTTCTATTTTCACCAGTGCTCCCTTGCCATGAACTGCAAAGACCTTGCAAAAGCATTCATGATATTTGCCAATAAAGGAAGGATGCTGGAGACAGGAGAAAAGATTTTAAAGCCAAAAACCGTAAAAAGAATTAATGCTCTTATGCAAACCTGCGGATTCTATGACGAAGCAGGAGAATTCAGCTTTCAGGTTGGACTGCCGGGAAAAAGTGGTGTTGGAGGTGGAATTGTAGCAATACACCCTAATAATTATTCAGTAGCCGTATGGAGCCCCATTTTAAATGAAAAAGGCAACTCTGAATTAGGAATGAAAGCGCTGGAAAGGTTTACCACCCTTACGGGAGTTTCGGTATTCTGAGACTTATGGAAACAAAAAAATGCCTTCCGTTAAAACGAAAAGCATTCCTTTATAAATTGAACACTGCTAAAATTAAAGTGCTGCGACGTGCTTAGTCAAATTTGATTTTAGGTTAGCAGCTTTATTATCGTGAATAATATTATTCTTAGCTAATTTGTCAACCATAGAAATCACAGAAGGCAACATTCCCTCAGCTTCTTTCTTATCTGCTTCACGCAATTTTTTTATCGCGTTTCTTGTAGTTTTGTGCTGGTAGCGATTTCTTAGACGTTTTGTCTCATTGCTACGAATCCTCTTCAACGCTGACTTATGATTTGCCATTACAATTGTTATTTAAAAAGTTTTTTAAAGTAGTCCGTAGGGGAATCGAACCCCTGTTACCAGGATGAAAACCTGGCGTCCTAACCCCTAGA
>NZ_JAJSON010000025.1 GCF_022410465.1 Christiangramia crocea
GATTCGAACCTGCGGCCTCCTGCTCCCAAAGCAGGCGCGATAACCGGGCTACGCTACACCCCGAGTAATAATTATTATTTTTAGTCTTTTCCGTTCCAAATCACTTTAAAAAAGCAGCCGGGAAGCGGAGGAAATTTACCCCGATTTTTCCATTGAAAAAGAGAATAAAAAACCACAGACTAAAAATCTTGCGGAGAGACCGGGATTCGAACCCGGGCATCCAAGAAGGATGACAGCTTAGCAGGCTGCTGCATTACCACTCTGCCACCTCTCCGTTGTTATAAGAACGTCGCAACTAATTTTGCGGTTGCAAATGTAACTTTTACTTATAAACCTTCCAAACCTTTTATTTCTTTTTTCGGTTTAATTCCGGATAAAAATAAGGCTTTAATATTTAAAATACTTGGCTTCAGCAATCTAAGCCGGTACATTTTTTTAAACGGTTTTCTCAGATTGGATTAGTTTGTAAATATTATCTAGAATCCGACTGTGTTTTCTTACAAAAGGATTTGAATTATCCCATACATATCCCGCCAGTACCGCACAAATCTGTTCCTTGATCTGCTCATTTGGATATGGATGAAAGAATATTTCCTGTAGCTTACCGGAGTACCATTCTTTTACGTAGGTAGAGAATACATTTACTCCTTTATTGATATAAGCAGAATATTCCTGTTCCCAGTCCACTTTCTCTCCATTAAGTTCCCTGTAGGCAAGTTTTGCTGCGAGAAGTCCGGATTCGGTAGCAAAAGCAACACCTGAAGAAAATACAGGATCCAGGAATTCTGCAGAATTGCCTGTAAGTGCAAAACCCTTACCATGAATATAATTCACATTTCTGGAAATATTCTGAAGTTTTACCGGCTCAAAACGGAATTCATAATTATCAAACCTCCCTTTATAGTAATTGGTTTCCTGTAGCATTTTTCGGAATAACACCTCATTTGTTCCTTTGAATCTATCAAACCACTCATTTGGCCCAACAAATCCAATACTGGAGGTTCCATTGGAAAAGGGAATGTACCAGAACCAGGTTTCAGTGTTCAAAACTTCAAAACTTATCTGCTCACCTTCTTTTCCTAAAGGTCTGTCTGTTTCTTCTATATGAGTGAATATTGAAGAATGATCATAGATCTTTGGTGGAGCTTCAAGTTCAAGTTTACGGGCCAGAACCCTTCCATTTCCACTGGAATCAATTATGAAACGAGTAAAGAACTGTGATTCATATCCCGAACGGTCAATAGCCGTGATTTTCCAGATTCCATTTTGGTACTCTAGAGATTTAACTTCAGTTTCAAACTGTATGTTAACTCCTTTTGAAGAGATTTCATCAGCCAGGACTTTATCAAAATCTGCTCTGGGCACCTGCCAGGTCCAATCCCAGCCATTTCCAAATTTTTTACTGAAATCAAAATCTGCAACGTCCTTTCCTCTAATAAAGCGGGCGCCGAATTTCTTTTGGAAGCCTTCCTTTTTTATTGCTGGTAATAACCCTGCTTCTTCAAAATTTTCCATACACCGGGGAATAAGGCTTTCACCAATGCTAAACCTTGGGAACTTCTGTTTTTCCAGAACGAGAAGGGAAGCGTTCTGTTTTTGTAAATATCCGGCAGCGACCATTCCAGATGGTCCGGCTCCAATGATGATTATATCTTTAATTTCCTTTTTCATAGATCAGAAAGAGTGCGATAGACAAACTTAAAGAGAATGTATGAAATGATGCGAAATATTTCTTGAAGAAAAAGAAAACCCCGGCATAAACCGGGGAGTTCCTGAGATATAAGCAAAAATTAATAGACAAACATTATGCTTATGAGTAGTGTAAAAAGGATTATGCTAAAATAGGCCGAGAGATCCCGGTTAAAAGATCTGTCTCTCAGCTTTTTCATGAACTCCCTTTCCTGTTTATTGCTCATGACCAGTATTGTTTGAATATTAAATCTGTGATTAAAGTTAAAGAGTCTCCGTTAAAATCACAGTGTATAATGCAAGCCTAACCTTTTAATAAAATAGGAGTTAATATGTTAAACTTAGTTTTAAATAGAATTAAAACTTGAAACCGATTCTATAAATTAATTTCCTACCCCAGGCTCAAATCTATTTGAAACCTACCTCTTAAACATAGATGTTTTGTATTTATTATACTACATTTGTTAAAAGCTTTAACAGCTATCCCAAACCTAAAACTACTAGCAGAAAAGGTATATGCTGAATCTAGAAAATGCACTGGAACTTGTCGATTTTTACAGAGTTCTTTTTGATAATGAGCAAATTGACCTCGATAAAAAAACATTAAAACGACTTGATGAAAGTTTCAGTTTCCTGAAAGATTTTTCTCAAAATAAGATAATTTACGGTGTAAATACCGGTTTTGGACCTATGGCTCAGTATAAAATAGAGAATGGCGACAGGGTCAATCTTCAGTTAAACCTTATTAGAAGTCATGCTACGGGTGCCGGGGAAATCATGGAGCCGCTTTATGTAAAGGCTTTGATGCTGGCTCGTTTAAACACTCTTTGCCTTGGGAAATCGGGAATTCATTCTTCTGTTGCAAGAACTATGATCGATATGATCAATAAGAATGTCACCCCACTTATTTTTGAACACGGTGGGGTAGGCGCTTCAGGGGATCTTGTTCAGCTGGCTCATCTTGCCCTTGTTTTGATAGGAGAGGGAGAGGTTTTTTATAAAGGAAAAAGAAGACCCACAAAAGATGTTTTCGATGAGCTGAATATTAAACCGGCTCAGATCAAAATTCGTGAAGGACTGGCGTTGATGAATGGAACCTCGGCGATGACGGGGATAGGCATTGTTAATGTCATCTACTCCAAAAGACTGCTGGGATGGGTAATATTCTGCAGTTCGGTGATCAATGAGATCGTGGAGGCTTATGATGACCATCTTTCGGAAGAACTAAATTCATCCAAACTTCATCCAGGCCAGCAGCGAATTGCAAAACATATGCGGAGGCATCTGGCCGATTCTCAGCTTACAAGGGACCGGAATGAACATCTTTACACTAATGGAGCTGATAAGAACACTTTTTTCAAGGAAAAGGTTCAGGAATACTATAGCTTAAGATGTGTTCCCCAGATTCTGGGTCCGGTTTCCGATACGATAGATAACTCAAGAAAGATTCTCATTGAGGAAGTAAATTCGGCGAATGATAATCCCATTATTGATGTTGAAACGGAACATGTATATCATGGCGGGAATTTTCACGGTGACTATGTTTCCCTGGAAATGGATAAATTAAGATTGGTGATCACCAAGACCGCTATGCTTGCTGAAAGACAGTTGAATTATCTTCTCAATTCCAAACTAAACGATATTTTACCTCCATTTGTAAATCTTGGCAAATTAGGTCTGAATTTCGGAATGCAGGGTGCACAATTTACCGCGGTCTCCACCACGGCAGAAAACCAGATGCTCTCAAATTCAATGTACGTTCATAGTATCCCGAACAATAACGATAATCAGGATATTGTGAGCATGGGAGCCAATTCGGCTAATATTACCCGGAAGGTGATTGATAACAGTTTTGAGGTACTCTCTACCGAACTGGCCACCATTATTCAGGCCCTTTATTATTTGGATTTTGATAAGAAACTGTCTTCGGCAACCAAATCAAAACTTGAGATTCTGAGATCTATCATTCCTCCAATTAAAGATGACAGGCCATTATATACAGAGATCTCAAAACTGAAGGATTATTTAAGAAATAACGAAGCCTATTAATATGAAATATGCACTGGTAACCGGAGGGTCAAGAGGGATTGGGAAAGCCATTTGTATTCGCATTGCTTCCGATCTTAAATATAATATACTCCTGAATTATCATTCTAATACCGGGGCCGCTCAAGAAACCAAATCAGAAATAGAGAAAATGGGGCTTAAATGCGATATCCTGAGATTTGATGTAGCCGATCATGATTCAACTCAAAATTCAATTGAAGACTGGAAAAAAGAAAACCCGGAGGCTAAAATAGAAGTGCTTGTAAATAATGCAGGCATTACTAAAGACGGACTATTTATCTGGACCAATCAGGAAGCATGGGACTCAGTTATCAATACCAGTCTCAACGGATTTTATAACGTGACCCAGGCTGTTTTAAAGGATATGCTAAGGAGCAGGTTTGGAAGAATCATCAATATAGTGTCGCTCTCCGGGCTAAAAGGAAACCCGGGGCAGGTAAATTATTCGGCTGCGAAGGGAGCCATGATCTCGGCTACCAAGGCTCTCGCTCAGGAAATTGGTAAACGTAAGGTGACGGTGAATGCCGTAGCTCCCGGATTTATTAAATCAGATATGACCAGCGATTTTAATGAAGATGAGCTTAAAAAACTTATTCCTCTTAACCGGTTTGGAGAGCCAGAGGAAGTGGCTAATCTGGTAAGCTTTCTGGCTTCGGAAAAGTCCGCTTATATTACGGGGGAAGTAATAAATATTAACGGAGGTTTATATTCATAGATCCATGGCAACCTGGAAAGGAAAATCTCGGGGTACGCTTTTAGGCTTCAAAATCTATGTGCAGATAATTAAGAAAACCGGTCTGTATTCGGCTTATTTCGTACTTCTTTTTGTTGCAGCCTATTTTATCTTTTTTTCTTTTACTTCTACTAAAAGCACCTACTATCTATTCAGAAAAAGACTTGGCTATTCACCAATAAATTCGGCGTTGCATGTATACCGGAGCTATTTTACTTTTGGCCGTATTCAACTGGACCGTATTGCCATTACCAGTGGTTTGAAACATAAATTCACTTTCGAGTTTGATGGAATTGAACATATTAACGCTCTTTTGAAGCAGAAAAAAGGAGGGATATTACTCACAGCTCATATTGGGAATTTTAATCTTGCCAAGCATTTCTTTGAAGAAAAACATTCTGAAGCCACCGTTAATCTTGTGGTTACAGATTTTGAACACAGGCAGATCAGGAATTATCTGGAGTCGGTCACCGGAAAGTCGGAAGTCAGGATCATAGTTTTGAAAGAAGACCTCAGTCACGTCTTTAAGATGAAGGAAGCCCTGGCTAATAACGAATTACTTGTTTTTGCGGCAGACAGATATTTAAAACATTCCAAAACCTATAAGGCTGAATTTCTGGGAGAAACGGTTAATTTTCCACAGGGGCCGTTTAAACTTGCAGCAAGAAATAAAATTCCTGTCTTATTTGTACATTTAATGCGTGAAAAGAATTTTCACTATCATTTTTATGCCAGGCCATATATTCCAAAAGAATTTAAAGCCAGTGAAATCTTAAAGGCTTATTTGGAAGACCTGGAGAAAATGGTGAAAAAATATCCTCATCAGTGGTATAATTATTATGACTACTGGAATGATTTCAGTTAATTATGGCAGAAAACCTTTTGCATCACCCTATAACCGCCCTTGAAGAGATCATAAAATTAATTCCTCAGAAAGAACCCTTTGTTTTTGTAGATACTCTTTTTGAATACACTGCTTTGACTGGGATTACAGGTTTTACGGTGCCGGAAGAAAATGTTCTGCTGGATGAGAACAGACTTTCTGAAAGTGGATTAATAGAACATATGGCACAGAGTATGTCACTGCACAGGGGTTACCAGGGATCTCTTAACGGACAAACAAAACCCAAGACCGGTTTTATCGGGCTTATCAAAACAGTGGAGATATTTGATTGCCCTGAAGTAGGAGAGAAGTTAAAGACCTATGTTGAGATTCTTCATGAGATCATGAACGTGACTTCTGTATCTGCTAGAACCGAAAATGAGATGGGAAAGGTGATCGCCACTTCCGAAATGAAAACCGTTACGGTAGAATGAATGAAAGTGCATTGAAGAGTATCATAAAATTGAAAGTTCGCTTTCATGAATGTGATCCTTTACAGATCGTCTGGCATGGGAATTACCTCAAATATTTTGAAGAAGGCCGGGAAGATTTCGGTAAAAAACATAATATTTCTTACCTGCACGCAATAGAGAAAGGCTTCTCAACACCTATAGTTAAATCTGTTTGTGAACATAAACTTCCTCTTAAGTATGGAGATGAGTTTGAAGTGGAGACCTCTTTTGTGAATTCTGCAGCTGCAAAGATCATTTTTCAGTATAAAATATTCTCTTCGGGGAAACTTATCTGTACCGGTGAAACAACTCAGGTCTTTACCGATAAAAATTCAGAATTAGTGCTTAACAATCCGCCGTTTTTCTTAGATTGGAAATCGAAAATGGGCTTGATTTAAATGAAAAGGAATTACCTGCTAAGTGATTCGATTATTTCTCCGTTGGGTTTTGGAACTGATGCAAACCTGAAGGCGATTCGTAGTGGTGGATCGGCTTTGAAATTCCATACTAATTCACGATTCCTTAAAGACGGTTTTTATGCAGGTCTGATCCCTGAAAAAGCTATAGATGAACATTTTAGTGATATTGGTGCTCCGGCTATGTTTACCAAGCTTGAAAAACTGATGATCCTTGCCGTTCAGCAGATTCTGGATCAAAATCCGGGGCTTGAAATGCAAGATACAGGGCTTATAATTTCTACCACCAAAGGAAGTATTGACCAGTTAGGAAAAGATGAGTTTCCGGAAGACAGGCTTTTCCTGTGGAAACTGGCAGAAGTTATAGCAGATTTCTTCCAAATTAAAAAGAAACCCGTGGTGGTTTCTAATGCCTGTATTTCGGGTGCACTCGCCGTTAAGACCGCAAACGATTTGATAACAGCCGGAAGGTTTTTAAATGCTATTGTGGTTGCTGGAGATCTAGTGTCAGACTTTGTGCTTTCAGGCTTTCAGTCATTTCAGGCTATAAGTGAAAAACCATGCAGGCCTTTCTCCAGTGACCGGACGGGGATCAGTCTTGGAGAAGCATCTGCAGCAATATTAATTGGCCCGGAGGCTGGTAAAAATGAGGATAGAATTTCATATATCGATGCCTGTACAGCCAATGATGCGAACCATATTTCAGGACCAAGCAGAACAGGGGAGGGGCTTTATTTAAGTATATCCAGGCTGCTTGCGGCTAATAATATCGAACCTGAAGAAATAGATTATTTGTCCGCTCACGGTACCGCTACAGAATTCAATGATGAGATGGAGGCTATTGCTTTTAATCGCGCCGGACTGGAGAAGGTTCCCGTGAACAGTTTCAAAGGATATTACGGGCATACTTTAGGCGCATCTGCTTTAATAGAGACCATTCTCACAAAACACAGTCTGCTGGAAAATGAACTTTTTACTTCGCTGAATTTCTCAGAGGTGGGGGTTTCTATACCCTTGAATATTATTAAGGAAAATCGTAATAAGAAACTAAGTCTCGCATTAAAAACGGCTTCCGGTTTTGGCGGGTGTAACCTGGCCATGTTATTAAAAAAGGAAGTATATGAGTAAGAACCTATTCATAAAGGATTCGGTGATCATACGGAATGGAAAGCTACTCAGGAACGGGAAAGTCGTCGTGCAAAACTATCCCGATCAAAAGCTTTCATCATTTCTGAAGGAAATTTATAAAGATCAGGAACTTAAGTATCCCAAATTCTTTAAAATGGACAAGCTATCCAAACTGGGGTATCTGGCAAGCGAGATCTTGTTCCAGAATATAGAACCTGATCCTGAAACTGCTCTTGTATTTTCCAACGCTGCTTCCAGTCTTGAAACTGATAATGCCTATGCAGAAACCATGAATGATTTCCCGTCTCCTTCAGTTTTTGTTTATACCTTGCCAAATATTATGCTTGGGGAAATAAGCATTAGATTTCAGCTTAGATCCGAGAATATATTCCTGGTTAGTGAAGACTTCGACCCAGGTCTTTTTATAGACTATTCCAAAACATTATTTCAACAGGAAAAAGCCAGGGAAATTGTTTGTGGCTGGGTTGACTTGCACAATAGCGATTATGATGTATTTTTGTGCCATATTGGCCCTGAGGGACGATACGATTTTAATGAAGAAGAGCTAAAGAAATTATACTTACCTACACATGAGTGACCTGCATACTGAATTAAAAAAAAGCATTATTGAACAGTTAAACCTTGAAGATATGGAGGTTAGCGAAATAGATAATGACGAACCTCTTTTTGGGGATGGTCTGGGGCTGGACAGTATCGATGCCCTTGAACTTATAGTGCTGCTGGAAAAGGACTACGGAATTAAACTTTCAGATCCCCAGCAGGGAAAGGAAGTCTTTAATTCTATAAATACAATGGCTGATTTTATCGAGAAAAACCGGACCAGGTAATTTATGAAAGGTGTTGCCGTCACCGGAGTGGGGATTATATCCTCTATTGGGAAAGACCTGGAAGAAACCAGGCATTCCCTGCTTAAAGGTAAAAGCGGCATAGGTTTTCCTCAGAATTTGAAGACCAGGCATAACAACTTACCCGTAGGGGAGATAGCGTTATCGAACTCCGAATTAAATGCTCTCCTAAAATTAAATCCGAAATCTGCGTATACCAGGGCTACCATGCTAGGTATTTATGCAGTAAATCAGTTGCTGGATAATACAGATCTGAAGAATTTTTCTTCAGATACCGGTATCATTTCGGGAACCAGTGTTGGCGGGATCGATATGACAGAGCGTTATTTTAAGGACTTTGAAAAGGATCCGGAAAAGCGCAAATTCATCCAGGCTCAGCATCCCGGATTCTCAACTGAAATGATTGCGGAGTATTTTGGGTTGAAGAATTTTGTTTCTACAATAAGTACGGCCTGTTCTTCTTCTGCCAATGCGATTATGATGGGAGCCAGGATGATTGAGTCGGGAAAGCTGAAACGCGTGATCGTTGGCGGTAGTGACTGCCTCACTAAATTCACCCTGAACGGTTTTAATTCACTAATGATACTTTCTGGAAATGAGTGCAGGCCTTTTGATGAAAACCGGAACGGGCTTAACCTGGGCGAGGCCGCGGCCTTTATTCTGCTTGAAGCTGATGATTGTATAGGTGGCAAAGAAGTATTAGGCAGGCTTACCGGTTACGGGAATGCCAATGATGCCTTTCACCAGACGGCATCTTCAGAAAATGGGGAAGGAGCCTTTCTGGCAATTTCAAAAGCTCTGAAAAAAGCTGGTATTTCAGGAAACGAGGTTGATTATATAAACGCTCACGGAACCGGAACTAAGAATAATGACCTTTCTGAGAGTATTGCTTTCAGGCGTGTTTTTGGTGATGAAATTCCCGCGTTCAGTTCCACTAAATCATTCACAGGCCATACGCTGGGAGCAGCAGGAGCAGCTGAAGCAGTGTTTAGTTTACTTTGCATAAGGGAACAGGAAATTTTTCCCAATCTGAATTTCAGTACCGCGATGAAAGAAACCGGACTGAACCCGGTTACTGAGGTTCAAAAAGTGAAGATAGATACCGTCCTTTCCAATTCATTCGGATTTGGAGGAAATTGTACTTCCTTAATTTTTCAGAAAGATGAGTAGGATTTACATAAATGGCATAGCATCTATTTCTCCTCAGTCCGAAGACATTTTCGAAACTGAGCCTTTAAAGGAATACCAGGATAATATAATCCCGGCATTAAACCAGGATTATAAATCCATGATCAATCCCATGCTGCTCAGAAGAATGTCCGCGGCGGTAAAAATGGGTTTATTTAGTTCAAAGAAGGCCCTCCTGGATGCAAAAATTGATATTCCCGATTCGATTCTGGTAGGAACAGGACAGGGATGCCTGAAGGATACCGAAAATTTCATGGTTAGCATGCTAAATTCGGAGGAAGGGCTTTTAAGACCCACCTCCTTTATTCAATCCACTCATAATACGGTAGGAGGTCAGATCGCTCTTGACCTTAAGTGCACCGGATATAATATGACCTATACACAGAACTCAGCTTCTTTTGAGAGTGCACTATTGGATAGTATCCTGCAGTTTAAATCTGAAACTGAAATTCAGAATGTTTTGGTAGGAGGCGTAGATGAGACTTCTCCTGCGTTCACAGGTTTCCAGAAACTCGACGGACAGTTGAAGCAGGAACCGGTTAGAAATACTGATCTGTTAGCATCGAAAACTTCCGGAAGTATTTTTTCAGAGACCTCTTCTTTCTTTATTCTTGGTTCAGAAGAATCTGAAAATTCCTATGCAGAATTAGTGGATGTTGAAATCATTAACTCCACAGAAGTTCAGAATATTGGTAAGAGAACCGAACAATTTCTTCAGACTAATAATCTTAGTTCCTCAGATATTGATGTTGTGATCCTGGGTAATAATGGGGATTCCAGATATGACTCTTATTACCACGAGTTACGGGAGAAGCTTTTTGCTGGTAAAGTACAGTTGGCCTTCAAGCATCTGGTTGGTGAAAATAATTCGGTTTCAGCTTATGCTTTCTGGCTTGCTTCTAAAATTATGAAAGAAAAGAGAATCCCCGATTTTATTAAACTGAATGACTTAAATTGCAAAGAACCCCGAAAGATCCTGATCTATAATCAGTATCTGGGAAAGAATCATGGACTAATTCTTTTAAAAAACCTTGACCTATAAAGCTGTCAATATACTTTTCGTAAGCCTTTTACTCCTTTTGCTTGGCTTTTATTTTATGATGGGATGGCCCTTTTGGCCCTTACCGTTACTAGTGGTTATATATATAACATTCATACTTATAGTTTCCACCAACGTACAATTCAACTTTTTTGTTAAGGCCTATAACCGAAACCCTGATTTTCCTGAAAATGCGGTTGCGTTAAGTTTTGATGACGGTCCTGATGAGAATACCCTTAAGATCCTTGATGTTCTTGATAAACATGATGCAAAAGCAGTGTTTTTCTGTATCGGGAAAAAGATCAAGGAACACCCTCAGATTTTCCGGGAGATTCTGAAGCGTGGACATATTGTAGGGAATCATACTTATTCTCATACACGACGAATGGGCTTTCTGAGCAGTAAGACCATAGAAAATGAAATTACTGAATGTGATAATATTGCTACACAAATTGGTGGTGTGAAAATGAATCTTTTTCGGCCTCCTTTCGGGATAATTAACCCTAAGACCAAAAGGGCTTTACAAAAAACAGGGCATAAGGTGATTGGCTGGAATATCAGGCCCTATGATGCTATTACCAGTTCACCTGAAGTCATTATAAATCGAATTACAAAAAGGCTCCATAAAGGTGATCTTATCCTCTTACATGATAATATGGATAAAACTTATATTATCTTGGAACAGTTATTGGTATTTCTAAGGCAGCGTGATTTCGCTGTTGTAAGACTTGATAAATTATTTAGAATCAATGCGTATACTTAAGATCTGTATATTTTTCCTTAGCCTTAATATGGTAGCTCAAAAGGGTGTTTTAAACAATGCTGAGGAAGATGCCTTTAAAACCAGGGTGATCGAAAAAGCAAATGGTATAAACAGCTTCTCGGCTGAATTTATGCAGACCAAGCACATGAAGGTGATGGATGAAAACCCGGAAAGTCAGGGAAAAGTTTATTACAAGTCTCCAGATCTTCTAAAATGGGAGTATCTCAGGCCTTATGATTACCAGATCCTTTTTAAAGACTCCAAACTCTATATCATGGAAGACGGACAGTTGTCAGAAGTGGATTTGTCTTCAAATAAACTTTTTGAAAAAATGGGAGAACTGGTTGCCGGCAGTGTGAATGGCAAAATTCTGCAGGCAGATAAAGACTTTACTATTACTTATCATAGAGACAATCAGAATATCAAAGCAAGGATAATCCCGAAGGATCAAGGCCTTAGTGGAATGTTCAGTGAGATATGGGTCAATTTTAATTCAGATCATCTCATTAATTCGGTGCGGTTAATAGACCCTTCAGGTGATTATACCGAGATCTTCATGAAAAACATTAAAATTAATCAGTCCATACCTCCTTCTGTTTTTCAAAACTAATTATCTTGTCCTTTAAAGCGATAGAATGATTTTAAAGGAATTTTACGAGGTTTTACAGACGGAGCATAAAGAAGACCTTTACCATACTACTCTCAGGGTAAATAAAGATCACGAGATCTATAAAGGGCATTTCCCTGGAAGACCTGTAACCCCGGGAGTTGTTCTAATGCAATTGTTCAAGGAGGAAGCAGAACGGATTTATGAAAATTCACTTCAGTTGGCCCGGGCAGACAATGTGAAATTCACCGCTGTTTTTGATCCTACTGAAAATGAGGAACTGATTCTGGAATCCCAGCTTGAAAAAAACGGGGACTTTATTAAACTTAAAGGAATAGCTAAGAATCATAAGGGTATAGTTTTGAAGATCAACTCCCTTTATAAGCGCCTTTAATTCTCATTCTATAAACTATGTTCCTCCCCGAATAAATAATACTTTTGCAATAAACATTCCCAGGGTGAAAAAAGAACCGGTTTTTCAACCAAGATTCGAAAAGCTTAACTGCTGTGTTATTGTACCTACTTACAATAATGCACATTCTCTTGCGTCTTTTCTTGAAGACCTGAAACTTTATACCCGGAATCTAATTATTATAAATGACGGGTCAACCGATGCTACGGCGAAGATCCTGAATAAACATTCAGAATTACATCGTAAGGCTCATTCTGAAAATAAAGGTAAAGGCATTGCTCTTAAAACCGGATTTGCCTTTGCCGAAGAACTGGGATACGATTATGCGATCACAATAGATTCTGACGGGCAGCATTATCCCGATGATCTTGATGTTTTTCTAACGGAACTGGAGAAACGTAAAGAACATGATCCTGAACTGCTTCTTGTTGGTGACCGGAACATGGGAAGAGACGGTATTCCTGGAAAAAGCAGTACCGGAAACAGGTTTTCCAATTTCTGGTTTTTAGTGGTGACAGGAATCGAGTTACACGATACGCAAAGCGGGTACAGATTATATCCTGTAAAACTTATTAATTCACTTAAGCTCATTACCTGGAAGTTCGAACTGGAGATCGAGGTGCTGGTAAAAGCAGCCTGGCAAAAAGTAGAAGTAAAGAATATTCCCATCAAGGTCTTTTATGAGGAAGGCGAAAGAGTAACTCACTTCAGGCCTTTCTGGGATATCGTTCGCATTGTTCTTCTTTATATGTGGTTTGTATTGGTGAGTTTCTTTTATATACATCCAAGAAATAAATATCAGGATTTTAAGAATAAAGGTTTCCGGAGGTTCTGGAAGGAAGATATAGTTAAAAGTCAGGAGCCGCCTCATAAAAAGGCAGCAGCCATTGCCTTGGGCATATTTGTAGGAATTTCACCCTTCTGGGGGATACATACGTTACTGGTCTTTACTCTGGCAGCGGTTTTCCGGTTAAATAAGGTTGTAGCCTTCTTATTCTCTAATATAAGTATACCGCCTTTAATCCCTGTGATTATATATGCCAGTTACCAGGCGGGTTCTCTTATTTCAGGGAAAGGTTTTGACTGGGATTTGGAACTTCAGAAATTTGAAACCGGAACCGATATTTTTATGGGCCTCTGGCAATATATTATGGGAAGTTTCGCTCTGGCAATTGTGACGGCCTTTAGTCTGTGGATTGTATTTTATTTTTTATTTTCGGTCTTTAATCAAAAGCAGGTGGTGAAACCTTAATGCACAAAGCTTTTCTCAATATTCATAACTTTCTGAAAAACCGTAAGATCCTCGGTTTTTCAATACTGTTCATTTACATTTTCATAACCTCACTTATTGCCTGGAATATTGAGCTTAAAGAAGATATTACCAAGCTGATTCCCTCTGGGGAAAAGCAGAATGTATTAAAGAAAGTGCTAAGGGTAACGGACCTTTCCGATAAACTGATTATCAGTATATCTGCTGAAACCGATGCAACCTCTCCAGATACTCTGGTTGCCTACGCCAACAGACTTACGAAAAGGATAGAAAGTGAATTACCTGAATATGTTTCTGAAATTAAGGGAAAAGTGCCTGAAAAGGATATCCGGCAGGTATACAATTTTGTTCATGATAATCTTCCGGTATTTCTTCAGGAACAGGATTACGAAAAAATATCTAACCGGTTATATCCAGACAGCATACGCAGAAGACTCGATTCAGGATACAGGCAGCTCATGTCTCCAACCGGTTTTGTAACCAAGGATTACTTTCTTGCTGATCCTCTGGGTTTTACAAATCTAGGGCTTTCTAAACTTCAGGAATTACAGGTAGGGGATAATTTCGGTATCTATAAAAATTACCTGATCACAAAAGACAGAAAAAATATAATTCTATTCCTGGATTCGGCCTTACCATCTTCAGAAACCAATAGGAATCAGGATTTTATAATTGCCCTAGAAGAAATAACCGGTAGCCTGAATAGTGAATATAAAGAAGTTGAAGCCAGTTATTTTGGAGGTATGTTGTATTCACTGGCAAATGCCAACAGGATTAAGAAAGATATCAGGCTCACTATTGGTATTGCGGTTGTATTACTTCTTATTTTACTGATATCCTTTTATCGTAAGATCTATGTTCCGGTTCTTCTTTTTATCCCAGGTATACTGGCGGGAATTTCAGCTATTGCGGTACTAAGTATAACGAAAAGCAATGTGTCTTCAATTTCTTTAGGGATAGGAGCCATACTTTTAGGGATCACACTGGATTATGCCCTTCATATCCTCACCCATTTTAGAAATAACCGGGATATCACTCGGCTTTACAGGGAAATTACCAGGCCTATCCTTACGAGCAGTACTACCACTGCAGTGGCATTTCTCTGTCTCATTTTTTTACAAAGTGAAGCTCTTAATGACCTGGGAATCTTTGCCTCCATAAGCGTTTTGCTTTCTTCGGTTTTTGCACTGATTCTTATTCCTCTGTTCTATAAACCTGAAGTGGAGACCAATAAGAACAGGACGTTTTTAGATAAAATAGCTTCTGTTGATTATTCGAGAATAAGACCTTTGGTTATAACAGTAATTTTGCTGTTTGTTATCTCTCTTTTCTTCTTTAACCGGGTTGAATTCAATAATGACCTTTCAAAACTTAATTACGAACCTCCCGGCCTCAGGGAAACTGAGAATAGGGTAGAAGCTCTGGCCGGAAGGGCTGGAAAGACCATCTATATGGTAGCCTATGGGAACTCCATTGATGAGGCTCTCCAGGAAAATAACCGTCTGTACCAGCGTTTACAGGAGTTCGAGAATGAAGGCAGAATTCAAAGTTTCAGCAGTATAGGAGGAGTGGTTTTATCTACTTCCACCCAGAACGATAGAATTGGGAACTGGGATTCGTTCTGGACACCTGAAAGAACCGATAGCCTTAAGCAAAATATTACTACAATTTCAGCGGAATATGGATTCAGGGCCGAAACGTTTGATCGCTTTTATGATCAGCTTAAAGAAGACTTTTCTAATATTGATCTCGCAGATTATAAAAATGCCGGTGGATTATATCTCAATGATTTCATTTCTGAAGGAGAAAATATTGCTACGGTGACCAGTACAGTGAGTCTTGAAGAAGATAAGAGCGCTGAATTCATTTCCAATTTCGAAGATGAAGAAGGTATTTTTGCCCTGGACCGGAGAGCGATGAATCAGAATTTCCTCGGAAGCCTGAAAGAAGATTTCAATATGCTTATAATGATTTCGGTTATTGCGGTATTTGTAATTCTTCTTATTTCCTACCGTAACCTTGAAATTAGTCTTTTTACGCTACTCCCAATTGCCATCACCTGGATCTGTGCGCTTGGCCTGATGGCAATGCTGGATATTGAATTCAATATTCTGAATATCATTATATCCACATTCATCTTTGGACTCGGTTTGGATTACAGTATTTTTATAACCAATTCCTGCCTTAATGAATATGAGACCGGAAGATCAGATCTTAAAACTTATCAAACATCCATACTTATTTCGGTGATCACTACTTTACTGGGAATGGGCGCTTTGATATTTGCTCAGCATCCGGCACTTAGATCGGTTTCCGTGGTATCAATTATTGGAGTTGTAACAGCAGTTATTGTCAGCTTTGTGATCCAACGGGCAATTTTCAGAAAGCTGATATTAAAAAGGGCAAAAGAAGGAAAACCTCCTTTTCATTTTGGTCAGTTAGCCGATTTCGGAGGAAGGTTAAGCCAATCAGAAAGTGAAAAGCTATACCGGAAACGTGCGATATTGAGCAACTACCGTTATAAATCTGTTTTTCCTAAAGTAAAACAGAAATTCAGAAATATACGGGAAAAAAATCTTCGGATAAGCCGGTACATAGAGGATGGGGAAAGTATTTCCATTGTAAATTCCGATTATGGAGTTATTCCTTTATTCCTTTCCTATAAGTTTGAAAATGCCAGGATCCATGCTTATGAGAATAAGGAGTACCGTTTCAGGGTCTCCAGTAGTATTCCGCGCTCAAATTCGGCAGAGATCTTTTTCTATTCCAGCATAATTGAATTGCCTGCAAGTAAGGTTTTCATTATAAACGGCAGCTTTCAGGAAACCGATGTTCTCGTGGATCTGATAAAGAGGGAAGCTGAAAAGGTGATCTTTATAGATTCAGATTTCCCCAATCGCTGGCTGTTGGATATGAATTTTGAGATAGTGTACCGCCAGAACAATATTCTTGTATTTCGTAAAACTGATTAAATGAGTTTCCGTGGCATTGGCATATTATTGATCATTCCCACTCTGCTTTTTTCCTGTGGGGTAAAAAGATCTTTGGAGCAAAGGCCTGATATCAGTGGAATTGAGAAAATAGACAGTACACGAATTAAACATAGCGAAACTCATTTTAGCCTGGGGAATAATCAGCTTTATAAAAATGAGTATGGAATCTGGGAACTTTATATTGAAGGCGATGCCCTGGAAAGAGGAATAGCCAACGGCAGTCTCACCCGGGAGCTTATCAACCATCAGGAAGTGGCTTTTATGAATAAATTGCAGGCAATGGTCCCTTCTGAGAATTATCGTGAGTTTTTAAAGAAAGTGGTTTCCTGGTTCAACAGAAAAATGTACAAGCATGTTCCCGGGGAATATCAGCAGGAAATCTATGGGGTATCCCGGTTCGCATCTAAAAGTTATGATGATTTTGCTCCGGCTTATGTCAGGATGCTCTACCTTCATGGAGCACACGACATCGGGCATGCGCTGCAGGACTTAATGCTGGTAGGTTGTACCTCGTTTGCCGCCTGGGATCAAAAGACTCAAGGCGGCGAATTATTACTGGGTCGCAATTTTGATTTTTACGCGGGTGATGAATTCGGAAAGCAGAAGATCATGGCATTCGTAAAGCCTGATACGGGACATAAATTTATGATGTATACCTGGGGCGGAATGATTGGCGTAGTAAGCGGAATGAACGAGAAAGGAATAACGGTGACGATCAATGCAGGAAAATCGAAAATGCCTTTTGTGGCTAAAACTCCAATAAGCCTGGTAGCAAGGGAGATCCTGCAATATGCCGGCAGTACGTCCGAGGCGATCGAGATTGCCAGAAAAAGAGAGGTATTTGTTTCAGAAGCCATTATGGTGGGTAGTGCAGAGGAAAGAAAGGCGATCCTTATTGAAGTTTCTCCCTCTAATTTCGGGGTTTATGAGGTGCAAAATTCCAGTGAACTGGTTTGCAGCAATCATTTCCAGAGTGAAGCTTACGCAGATGATAATAAGAATTTAAAAGCCATAGAGGAAAGCCATTCAAAATACCGTTACGACCGGATGAAAGAACTGCTTTCCAATACGGAAAATCTAAACCCTGAAAAGGCGGTTGATATTTTAAGGAATAGAAGAGGTATAAATGACGTCGCCCTTGGCTATGGAAATGAAAAAGCCATCAATCAGTTACTTGCACATCATGGAGTTGTTTTTAAGCCTGAAAAAAGGATAATGTGGGTTTCGGCGAATCCCTATCAAATGGGGGTGTTCGTGGCTTATGATCTTGAAGAGGCCTTTTCAGAATTTCAGAAGGGGAACTTAACGGCTTCAGTTTCAAAACCAGAAAAGAATATTCCGGAAAGTAATTTCATTCATACAAAAGCTTTTAGGGATTATGAAGCCTACAGGAAGCTGGAGAATCAGGTTAAAACAAGTTTATCTGAAGATATTCCTGTGACAATAGACCAAGCCCAAAAACTGGTTAAGCTTAATCCTGATTTCTGGGAAGCCTGGTATCTGGCAGGATTGATCTACTATGAAAATAAGGATTATAAGAATGCAGTTATCCGTTTCAAACAGGCAGTTAGGAGAGAAGTTACTACAAAACCTGATGAGGAAAAGATCGCTGAAATGATCAAAAAAAGCTATCGAAAATTATAATATGAAGGACCTTCATTTTCAAAATATTGAAATCATAAAAGCAAAACAGTGGGATTTACTGAAATCTCAACTTGAATATACAGCTCAGAAATCGCCGTATTATCAGAAACTTTTCAAAGAAGAATCGCTTCAGGTAAAGGATATTAATTCAATTGAAGACTTTAGAAAACTACCAATAACAAGCAAGGAAGACCTTCAGCATCATAATTCAGAATTCATCTGTGTTCCTGAAGATGATATTATCGATTTTGTGACCACCTCCGGAACTTTGGGAAGTCCCGTAAATTTCGCCCTTAATGAGGCCGATCTTGAGCGTCTGGCTGAGAATGAATTCCAGTCATTCAGCATTGCCGGAATAAAAAAAGAAGATAAGGTCCAGATCACTACCACGTTAGACCGCAGGTTCATGGCTGGAATGGCCTATTTTCTAGGTCTCAGAAAGTTAGGTGCAGGAATTATCAGGACTGGTAGCGGACTTCCTCAGTTGCAATGGGAAAGCATTGAAAGATTCAAACCAGATTACCTGGTAGCCGTTCCCTCATTCCTGCTGAAAATGATCCAATATGCAAGAGAGAACAATATTGATTACACTAATTCTTCCATCGAAGCGGCAATTTGTATTGGAGAACCACTAAGAAACCAGCAGTTTGAATTGAATGCCCTGGGAAAGAAGATCACCGAGCTCTGGGATATAGAACTTTTTTCTACCTATGCCTCCACAGAGATGTCTACTGCCTTTACAGAATGTCCATATCACGCCGGTAATCATATACTGAGCAAACTTATCTATACAGAAATCCTTGATGAGGATAGAAAACAGGTGAAACCTGGCGAAATAGGAGAGCTGGTGGTGAGTCCGCTGGGAACCCGGACGATGCCCCTGTTAAGATTTGCTACAGGCGATATGCTTGCTTATTATGAAGGAAAGTGTAAATGCGGAAGAAATACACCAAGACTGGGACCGGTAGTAGGCAGGAAGCAACAGAAGATGAAGCTGAAGGGCACAAGCCTATACCCGCAACATATTATTGAGGTTATGAATTCCTATGGAAAAATAAAGTCATTTGTTATTGAAGCCAAAAGAGATGATCTCGAAAATGACCTTGTTTCGGTCAAGGTTACTGAGTCCTTCAATGATATTAGTGGCTTAAAAGACTATTTTAAATCACAATTACATGTTACTCCGGAAATTGAAAGAATAAAAGAACAGGAAATTGAGAAATTAAAATTCCCAAAAGGAAGTAGAAAACCTCAGGTTTTCAGAGATCTCAGGTAATCAGATCTTTCTGCAGAAGATCACTATCTTTTCTTCCTGAAGATTGGTTGTAAAGAAAATATAATCCTCACCACCATCTTTTATTTTGAACCTTTTCCTGATATTTTCAACCGATTCCGGGAAGTTACGGGTAGTAAGGTTAGCTTTTTTATTCTTAAAGTTTTTCTTTAAGTAAGAGTCTTTATATAATTTTATTTCAGTTATTTTAAATATTCTTCCTGGAAAGATTTTCAATTCTTCTGAAGTATATAAATGGGAATTTTGATTCAGCTTTTTTGTATTTGTTTTTGTGGCCAGAGTATTGAACATTCCGCTCTTCATAACCGCGGCATTGGGCTCGTATAAATAATCTTCGGGTTCACTAAAAATGATATTATCGTAATCATCCGATCTCTTTCCTGAGAACTTCTGGATTTCACTTTTTTCGAAATTCAGCGTTTTGATGACGGGTTCATCTTTATATCCTTTTTCGAGTATCCACAGCAATTCTTTTACCTCATTTCTTATAGCTATGATGTGAATTTCCTTTACATTCCGCAGTTCATCCAGGCCCGCCGAAATATCCAGGATAGGAGAGGTCTTGAGTTTTACATTCTCCGTATGCTGAAAGATCATTTCAAGACTGGCAGGAATATTCGGTTCACAATCTTCAAGTTTGAATACTTTTCCACCCTGTTCATTTCGCCTTGCAGGATCGGCATAAACCCAGCTGAATTTTTCAGTAGCGTTTTTCAGTATTTCAAGCCCGTTCTCCGATCTAACCTTAATGTTATTTGCTTCAAGAACATCAAAATTATGAGCAGCTATTTCAGCCAGTTCTTCATTTAATTCGCAATAAATAAATTCCTTGAAATTTCTTGAAAGGTAATAGGAGTCAATTCCCATCCCGCCGGTAAGGTCTATTGCCCTTCTGCCGTTTATAAGTGAAGCTTTATAACGAGCAGTTATTTCTGAAGAGGTTTGTTCCAGGTTTAATTTTGGAGGATAGATGATTGCTTCCGTTTCGTAGAACTCAGGGAATTTCTTTTTTGCAACCTGAAGTCCCTTTATCTGAATAGCCAGTTCCTGTACCGTTACATTTTCGAAAGGGCTTCCTTTTAAGATAAGAGAGGGTATATCCTTATTCTGATTCTTCCTTATAAATCTGGTGACTTCCCGGTCAAACAAGGCCTGGTTCAGCATGAGTTATCAGAGGTCTCTGGTTAGCCTTTTTACGATCTTATACTCACTAAGTGATTCCTTTGCGATAACCTTCAGGGCTGTGTAGAATGGAACAGCTACAACCATTCCCGTAATACCGAACAATAATCCGGCAATAAGTATAATAAGAAAGATCTCTAACGGATGGGATCTTACACTTGCGCCGAAGATCATAGGTTGGGAAATGAAGTTGTCTATAAGCTGGCAAATTCCATATCCCAGCATCACGTAGATTACTTTTGGCAGAATTACACTACTAAATTCGGCTCCCAAATTGCTGGAAATCACGAACAGCGCCATTAAAATTCCAGCCAGTAAAGGTCCAAGATATGGTACGAGATTGAGTACGGCACATATAAATGCGATGGCTATAGGGTTGTTTACCTCGAAGACCGAAAGCAGAATGGTGTAGAGAACAAACAGGACTGTGATCTGAAGGGTGAGCCCTACGAAATACCGTGAAAGCAATACTTTGATCTTGTTGAAAACTCTTTGGAATTTCTGTTCTTCTCCACGGTTAGCAAACACAAGTATACTATTCAGCATCA
Source organism: Christiangramia crocea (assembly GCF_022410465.1). GTDB lineage: Bacteria > Bacteroidota > Bacteroidia > Flavobacteriales > Flavobacteriaceae > Christiangramia > Christiangramia crocea. The sequence goes on from NZ_JAJSON010000025.1 coordinate 21,175, forward strand.
ATTTGCTGTCCTTTAAGAAGAAGAATGAAATAAAGAGAATGGAGAAAACAGCAACAATGGTAGCTCCAAGTATTCCAAAGACATTATTTAGAAACTGAGGAATCAGGCTAACATCAAAATTCCTAACAAACTCACTTCTTTTAAGGCCTTCTATGATGTTGATTTCTTCGACGCCTAGATAGTTGTTTATTTGTGTATTAAGGTCGTTAAGATCGCTTTTAAAAGCCTCTACGTCTATTTGCCCGAGATATTTACTTTGTTCAATTACAATAGGGACGAAAACGAATATAATTCCAACAAAGATGGCCAGCACCATTATAAGAACCGTGACTACCGCAAGCTGATTAGGAAGATGAAGCCTGTTACGAAGAAAAATAACAACAGGTCTGCCAATTAAGGCTATTACACCCGCAACCGCCACATAAACGATCACCGATTGGACCTCCCATAGAAAATAGAGAAGCAGGACGATCCCTATCATGATACCTGTAGCTCTGAGTATTCCGTTTGCTATGTCATGTGCTTTCACAGCGTAAATATATTATTTCTTGTGAAACTTGTTCAGGGATTTGGTTATTTCATAGAACGCTATCCCAACAGACTGTGCCACGTTCATACTACTATTCTCCCCGAACATTTCTATATGATAAGATAAGTCGCACATTTCCAGCACTTCGCTTGAAACCCCGTGTCTTTCATTCCCGGCCACAAGAATAATTTTATCTGAACTACTTGCTGTGAAATTCCAGATAGGTGAACTATTAGAGGTAATCTCAAGTGAAAGACTTCTGTAATTTTGTTTTTTTAGTGTCTGAATAAGTTGCAAAGGGTTTTCAACAAATTCAAAATCCACAATATTATGAGTGTTACGGGCAGTGCGCTTTAGTCGGTTACTGTTAAGATTAGGCCTGGTACCACTGAATATTATCTTTTCTATTCCAAATGCATCCGCAAGCCGGAAAAGACTGCCAATGTTTGCTTCACCGGTAATGTTATCCAGCAAAAGGATGACAGAAAATTTCTTTTTATGAAAGGATGTTGCCGTATGAGAAAGCTGTTCGCTCAATTTTCAAAAGCGTATTTTATGATGTTCGCGCCCATTTTTAATGCCTTTTGTCTTACTTCTTCCGGATCGTTATGTACCTGTTGACTCTCCCAGCCATCTCCAAGGTCACTCTCATACGTAAAAAGAAGGACTAGCCTGCCATTATCAAAAATACCGAAGGCCTGTGGCGGTAAAGCATCATGCTCATGAATTTTAGGCAATCCGTTTGGGAAATCGTATGCCATTGAAAAAACAGGATGCCCGGCAGACAATTCTGTTAACTCCTTTTCAGGAAAAAGTTTTTTGATCTCATTTCTTATATACTGATTCATCCCGTAATTATCATCAATATGAAGAAAACCTCCGCTCAAAAGGTAATTTCGCAGGTTTTCCACTTCAGCGTCATTAAAAAGAACATTTCCATGCCCCGTCATATGCACAAACGGGAACTGAAAAATATCTGTACTTCCCGGTTCTACAGTTTGGGGTCTTGAGTCTATACGGGTATTAATATTCTCGTTGCAGAATTTGATGAGATTTGGCAGGGCTGTCGGGTTTGCGTACCAGTCACCGCCGCCACTATATTTAAGAACGGCGATCTCCTGGGCATATGAAAAATTTAAAATGCCTGTAATAAAGATTATTATCAGAAATCTCAGTTTCATTATTTAGGATTCTTGATTCACTATTGCAGCTGTATGACAGGCTACTATTGCAGCGGTTTCAGTCCTTAAACGGCTATCACCTAAACTTACCGCCGTCCATCCTTCATTTACTGCCTTTTTTATTTCATTCGGGCTAAAATCACCTTCAGGACCTATGAGGATATTGGCCTTTCCTTTCGGTTTTAATTTCTTCTGAAGATAGGCTTTTTCAGATTCATCTTCACAGTGAGCAATGAATTTATCACCTTCTATCTCAGTATCCATAAAATCAGAAAAACTTACCGGTTCATTAAGTTTAGGCATCCTGTAATGCAAGGATTGTTTCATCGCACTTTGAAGCACTCTTTCAAAACGCTGGAGTTTTACAACCTTCCTTTCACTGTGATCACAAATAATTGGTGTTATTTCATGTACACCTATTTCCATTGCTTTTTCAAGGAACCACTCAAATCTGTCATTCATCTTGGTGGGCGCAACTATCATATGTAAATAATAGGATGGAGGGGCTTGTTTTTCTACCGAGATGATTTTCGCTAGGCATTGTTTAATATCAGCCCTTATGATCTCGGCCTTAAAAAGCAAACCCTTTCCATTTGTGATATCCAGAATATCACCTTCATTTTTTCTTAGGACCTTAGCAATATGTTTGCTTTCGTCTCTTTGGAATAGCACCTGGGTATCCTTTTCCGAAATTTCAGGATTATAGAATAGTTGCATATCAGAATTTATATCGGGATTGTGCGGTGATGGAATAGTCAGCGAAGTCTTCCTTCAGATATTTATGATATCCGGCAATCCCTATCATGGCAGCATTGTCGGTTGTATACTCAAACTTTGGGATGTAGCATTTCCAGCCCCATTTTTTTTCCGCATCTCTCAGAGCCTGCCTGATCCCACTATTGGCAGAAACTCCACCACCAATGGCGACCTGGTTTATTCCGGTCTCCTGCACGGCTTTCTTCAGTTTATCCATTAGTATTCCAATAATGGTGTACTGAATTGAAGCACAAATATCCTTAAGGTTCTTTTCTATGAAATCCGGATCTTTCTTCGTTTCCCTCTGAACAAAATAAAGTACGGCTGTTTTAAAACCGCTAAAGCTGAAATTCAATCCGTCAACCCTGGGTTTTGGAAATTTGAAAGCTTTCGGGTTTCCTTCTTTGGAATACTTGTCTACCAATGGTCCGCCCGGATATGGCAGTCCAAGGATCTTGGCGCTTTTATCAAATGCCTCTCCCACAGCATCATCGGTGGTTTCACCTATGACCTCCATCTTAAAATAGTCGGTTACCCTGACGATCTGGGTATGCCCTCCACTTATGGTCATCGCCAGAAATGGAAATTCAGGTTTATCAAAACCGTCCTCTTCAATAAAATGAGCCAGAATATGGGCCTGCATATGATTTACCTCGATTAGAGGAATATTCAATCCCATGGCCAGGGATTTTGCAAAGGAGGTTCCCACCAGCAAAGAACCCATTAGTCCGGGACCTCTGGTAAAGGCAATTGCAGAAACATCTTTTTTGTCGATATTTGCCTTCGCCAGGGCCTGATGGATCACCGGAACGATATTTTGCTGGTGTGCTCTGGAAGCAAGTTCCGGCACTACACCACCGTATTGTTGGTGAACTTCCTGGGTAGCAACAATATTAGAAAGTATTTTTCCGTTGCAAAGTACAGCAGCAGCGGTATCATCACAGGATGATTCAATGGCGAGAATGTTGATTTTTTGATCTGGCATCAGAAATTATTGGGCATAGAAGTTGTAAATTAGACGCAAAGTTAAAACATAAAAACGTATCAAAAAATTCTGGAAAATACTAACTAAAACAGTGGTCGCACTGATTTTGTTAATCATAATTTTATTGATAGTATTTTCCATTCCTTCAGTACAAACATCTGTAGCTAAAAGACTTACTGATTCACTTCGCGAGAATAGTGATGTTAATATTTCAATAGGTCGGGTGTCTCTAAGTTATTTTGGGAATGTGAGACTCAATGAAATATATGTGGAGGATCATCATGCCGACACCTTATTTACCGCAGATGAGATACGCTCTTCCATAATTAGCTTCACCAATCTTATTAACAATTCTCCGAATCTTGGAAATACACGAATAAAGGGCCTTGATATGAGAATGAGGCGCTATAAAGGTGAGGACAAGGACAATCTTGGGGTTTTGATCGAAAAACTTCGAAAAGAGCCAAAAGGAGATTCTACTCACTTTGAATTAAATGCAGATAATGTCCAGATCTTAAATAGTCGTTACAGCTATTTTGATGCAAACCTTGACAGCCCTGATGTGCTTATAATCGACAGCCTTAACATCTATGCCAATCAACTGGAGATAGACGATGAAAATATAAATATTGATATAGGTAGTCTTAAAGGGCAGGAGCACCGGGGAATTCAGATCGATAACCTGTCTACTCAATTTCATTACGACCCTACAAATATGAATCTGGTGGATATGAGTCTGCAAACGCCGGGTTCATTGATAATGGCTGATCTTTATTTTAACTACGATCAGGGTGATTTTTCCGATTTTGAGAATCTTGTCCAGGTGGAGGCCGATTTCAGGAAAAGTGTGCTCTCCAGCAATGATCTGCAGGCTTTTTATGATGGATTCGGGGATGACCAGGTTGTTAATTTCAAAACGAAACTAACCGGTACGCTTAACGATTTTCACCTGGAAGGCTTTGAGCTTGAAGGGCTTGACCGTACAACTATTTATGGTAATTTTCAGATCAAAGGTTCTTTTGAAAAAGAACCGGATACATTCAGTATGGATGGAAGTTTCTCCGATTTTAATACCAATTATTATGATATAGTGAACTTTCTGCCGGGGCCGCTACTTGGTAAATTACCTGAAACTCTCAGGGAATTTGGAAGTGTTAATCTTAAGGGAAATACTTTTGTGACCAATTCTTCCCTGGATGCAGATGTTTACTTAACCAGCCAGTTAGGCTCAGCCGATGCCGATTTTATTCTCCGAAATTTTAATAGTTCAGCAAGGTCAACCTATAAAGGAAAGCTGGTTTTCAGGAACTTTAATATTGGCCTCCTTACCGATAATAAGGTGCTCGGTAAGACCAGTTTTGATATCGATTTTGATGGAGGCGGCTTTGATCGTGAGCATCTCAATACCCAGTTAAAAGGGAGTATTTCAAAAATACAGTATAACAATTATACCTATTCAAACATTCGTGTGATAGGAAATCTCAGGAATCCGGTTTTCAATGGATACTTTGTTTCTCGAGACCCCAACCTTCAAATGGAATTCAACGGGCTTGCAGATCTATCGGAAGATATTAATGTATATGACTTTGAAGCATCTGTGCAGTATGCTGATCTTAATACTCTTAATTTTGTGAACAGGGACAGTATTTCTGTTTTCAAGGGGGATGTGATCATGAATATGAAAGGAACTGATATTGATGATGCCTTTGGAGATATTCTTCTGCTAAACACCTCCTACAGGAACCAGGATGATCTTTATTATTTTGACGACCTGAGTATTTCATCCAGTTTTGAAGGACCGGTTAGAACGATAAAAATTCAGTCACCAGATGTTATAAATGGAGAGGTGACCGGTGTGTTTAAGATTGGTGAAGTAGGGGCCCTTTTTCAGAATTCCCTGGGAAGTATTTATACTAATTATAAACCCCGGACCATTACTACCAACCAGTATATGGAATTTGATTTTGATATCTACAATCAGATCGTAGAGGTTTTTTATCCTGAAATTGAACTCGCTCCAAATACCTTTATCAGGGGAAGGGTAGAATCTGATGAGTCAGAATTCAAGCTTACCTTCAGATCTCCCAGGATCGACATATTTGACAATATGGTGGAAGAGGTAAACCTCCAGGTAGATAATACAAACCCTATATATAATACTTTCTTTGAGGCCGATAGTGTTTCCACCGGACTTTATAATTTCTCTGAGTTCAGTTTTATTAACGTAACCCAAAGGGATACGCTATTTATTCGCTCTGAATTTCAGGGGGGCAAGAGCAATAATGATGTTTTTAACCTGAACCTTTTCCATACAATCAACGAGAATAGCAAATCTGTGGTGGGTATACAGCGATCAGATTTTAAATTTAAGGAAAAGGTCTGGTATCTGAATGAATCCGGAAACAAAAGCAATAAGATAATTTTTGATAATAAATTCAGAGATCTACAGATAGATTCACTGGTGATGAGTCACCAGAATGAGGAAATAAGGCTTAGCGGACAAATGCGGGACTCTACATATAAGAATTTCAAAATGCAGTTCGTAAATGTGGATGTTGGTAAAATAACACCCGAGATAGACAGCCTTGATCTGGCCGGTACACTTAACGGAGATCTGGACCTATTACAGGAAAATGGGGCTTATTATCCGAATACAGATATGACCGTAGATTCCCTTGAGGTGAATGATATATTTTTAGGCGACCTTAGAATGGATGTGGACGGGAATGAAGATCTTACCAATTATTCGGTTTATGCCGTACTTCGGAAAGAAGGTATGGAATCCTTATCGGCCATTGGGGATATAAATGTAAGTGGCGCTGAACCCACAATAGATCTGGAAGTGAACCTTAACCGACTGAACGTGGGAATCTTTACGCCTCTGGGAGCAGATGTGCTTACAGATATCAGGGGTTTTGCGACTGGCAGGGCCTTTGTTACCGGGAATTATAAGAATCCTGATTTTTCAGGTAATCTTGATCTGATCCAGGCAGGCCTGCGCATACCTTATCTCAATGTGGATCTGGACTTTCAGGACCGGGCCAGGGTAGACCTCACCAAGCAGCAATTTGTTTTTGAGGATATTGGGATCATTGATACAAAATATAAAACTCGCGGTATTCTGGACGGAACCATTTCTCATCGTAATTTTTCAGAATGGTTTCTGGATCTTAACGTCAGATCAAACAGAATACTGGTGCTGGATACCGAAGCAGATGAAGATGCTCTTTATTACGGAACAGCTTTTATAGATGGGGAAGCTACTATTAAAGGTCCTACCGACGAACTTGTGATCGATGTGAATGCAGCAACCGAAAGAGGAACGGTATTCAAGATCCCTTTAAGTGATACTGAATCTGTAGGTGACAATTCTTTTATACGGTTTTTAAGTCCGGAAGAAAAAGCCGCCAGACTGGCCGGGCAGGAGATAGAGATCCCGGAAGTGAAGGGACTTGAAATGATTTTTGATCTTGATATTACCAACGATGCAGAAGTAGAGGTTGTGGTTGATAAAACCAGCGGGAGTACTCTCAGGGGCCGTGGAGCCGGGAACCTTCTTCTTGAGATCAACACCAACGGAAAATTCAATATGTGGGGAGATTTTGTGGTTTATGAAGGGGTTTATAATTTCAAATATGCCGGACTTGTTCAGAAAGTTTTCAAGGTAGAATCGGGAGGAAGTATCAACTGGGATGGAGATCCGATGGATGCTCAGCTAGATGTAAGTGCTGTTTATTCCTTGAATGCAAATCCTGCAGTTTTACTTGAAAATCCATCGGTTAACCGGAAAATCCCCGTAGATGTGGTGATTAACCTCCAGGGAGAGATAGAACAGCCGGATATCAGTTTTGACATTGATTTTCCTAATGTGAGTTCTACGGTGAAATCGGAGTTGCAGTACCGCATAGATGACAGGGCCAGTAAAGAACTGCAAGCCCTATTTCTTGTCACACAGGGTACTTTCTACAGTGAGTTTGGCTTGCGTGGTGCAGCCATTTACGGAACTCTTGCGGAAAGAGCCTCAAGTATTGTAAATGATATTTTTGCCGACGAGGATGGCAAGTTCCAGGTAGGAGTGAACTACGTGCAGGGAGACCGTACACCAGATCAGCAAACGGTGGATCGGTTCGGGCTCACTCTGTCAACGCAAATTTCTGACCGGGTTATTATTAACGGTCAGGTAGGTGTGCCCATAGGAGGAATTACTGAATCGGTTATAATTGGTGATCTTGAAATCGATTTTCTTTTGAATGAAGACGGAACACTACGCGCCAAGGTATTCAACCGTGAAAGCAATATCCAGTTCATTGGTGAAGAAATAGGATTTACGCAGGGGATTGGACTATCCTATTCGGTAGACTTTGACACCTTCAAAGAGTTGTTGAGAAAGATCGCAAATACCGAGATAGTAAAATCTGCCGCCGAAGAACAGGAAGAGGAATCGGCTAAATCTGTGGCTCCGGAATATATCAATTTCCCATCTACCAGTGCTAGCAAACAGAAATTTTAATATTTATTTAGTGCTCATTCATTTACATCCCTTTAAATTTGGGGAAGTATGTTTAACCGACCGAATTTTTCAAATTAGTTCGTAGATTTATTATCAATTAAATTTTTATGGGAAAAAAAGTAAGACGTATCGGAGTAATGACATCCGGCGGAGATTCCCCGGGGATGAATGCTGCGATCAGGGCAGTTGTAAGAACCTGTGCTTATTATCACACAGAATGTGTAGGTTATTACAGGGGATATCAGGGAATGATAAATGGTGAATCCGTCAATATGAACGCCAGGAGTGTCCGCAATATCATAAACCAGGGAGGGACTATCCTTCAGAGTGCCCGTTCCAAAGGATTTCTTACCGAAGAGGGAAGAGCCAGGGCTGCAGAAAACCTAAAAAGAGATGGAGTTGATGCCATGATCCTGATAGGTGGGGATGGAACTTTTCGCGGAGGCCAGGTATTCAGTAAGGAGCACGGTTTTCCGTTGATTGGAGTTCCCGGGACCATAGACAATGATATTTACGGGACTAATTATGCCATAGGTTACGATACGGCTCTGAACACGGTGGTAGAAGCAATTGATAAAATAAGGGACACTGCCAGTTCCCATAATCGTCTGTTTTTTGTGGAGGTTATGGGTCGTGATGCCGGATTTATCGCTCTTAACAGTGGAATAGGAGCTGGTGCTGAAGAGATCCTTATTCCCGAAGAAAACCTCGGTCTGGAGCGATTGCTGGACTCTCTTGAACGAAGTAGACGCGCCGGAAAGACCTCAAGTATAGTGGTGGTTTCTGAAGGAGATAAGATTGGAAAGAATGTTTTTGAGCTTGCTGATTACGTAAAAAAGAACCTTCCTAATTATGATGCCAGGGTCACTGTTCTCGGGCATATTCAAAGGGGAGGAAGGCCCAGTTGTTTTGACAGGGTGCTTGCCAGTCGATTATCAGTTAAGGCTGTAGAACTTTTACTGGATGGTAAAAAAGATCTGATGGTGGGTATGCTTAATAATGAAATTGTATCCTGCAGCCTGGATCAGGCCCTTAAAGGAAAACATAATATCAACAAGGACCTTCTTAGAATATCTGAAATCTTATCAACCTAATATGAAAACAATAGCGATAATCGCCCATGATGGTAAAAAACCTGAAATGGTCCAGTTCCTTAACGAGAGCAGAAAAATACTTGATTCCAAACAAATAAATATTATAGCTACCGGGACTACAGGCTCTAAAACAGAAGCTGCTGGTTATAAGGTGGATAAATTACTCTCCGGACCTCTTGGCGGGGATGCGCAGATCGCTGCCAGGATCGCTGAAGGACTTGTGGATATGGTTATCTTTTTTAGAGATCCGTTGGATAAACATCCTCACGAGCCGGATATATTTATGCTAATGAGATTATGTGATGTACATAATGTGCCACTGGCCACCAATCCTGCAACCGCCAGGCTACTTATAAAAGGGCTGGAATAAGCTAAAGTTTTATTGCTATAGCGCTAATTTCAACATTTACAAACTTAGGGAGATTGGCCACTTCTACAGTTTCTCTTGCCGGTGCGTTTTCTGATTCAAAATAACGGGCATATACTTCGTTTATCTGGCCAAAATTATTCATGTCACTAATAAATATAGAGGTCTTAACGATATTCTCCATTCCTAAACCTGCTTCTTTCAGAATGGCTTTTAGGTTTTCCAACACCTGGATGGTTTCCTTTTCAAGATTTTCGGTTTCAAGATCTCCTGTCTCAGGATCAATGGCTATCTGACCTGAAACGTACAGAGTATTTCCTGCAAAAACTGCCTGGTTATAAGGCCCTATCGGAGACGGTGCATTTTCGGTTTTAATAATTTTTTTCATAATCATATAATTTTAAAATTCTAACTTCTATAATTGTCTGTCCCTCTCGCGTCTCTTTTCATATTTAATATCGCTTAACACATTCGCCTTTATTCTTATAAGGAAGTTCCATGATTTCCTGTTGCTGAATGGAACCCAGTTAAAGCTCATCATCCAGCTGTTCAGGTCTCGCTGGAAACGCAATTGGGTAAAAGTGAATCCCTGGTTTACCAGGTCATATCCGGAACTCACACCTACTTTCCATTTTGGAGCCAGCTCCACATTCCCGGTGAACATTAAAGAATGTGCTGAAATTTCATCCTGTCTTGCGGAATTTGAATAGTTAAGCGAATAGGCCATTCTTATATCCCACGGGATCTTATAATTATACCAGGAATTTTCATTTTCTTCTTCCTTTCCTTCAAATTCATCCTCCTCAAACAACTCGCCATCGGGGCCCATACCTTTTCCAAAAAGATCATCCGGTCTTCCGCCATTTCTAAAGGTTTCATTTTCAAGCTCGTCAGTTTCTTCTTCCTCACCACCTTCAAAATCTTTACTGGAAAAAGAATAACCAAAATTTACACTTCCGTTGGTTAGTCTGAAAAGACTTCCTCCATTCTCAATATTCAGCTTATCAATTCGGCGATTGTTGTTATTAAGTGCATAGATATCCAGGTTACCGCCAAAATTAATGTCCAGTTTATTCTGAACTATCGGAATGGAACCCCTAAGAGAAATTGGGGATAGCCTTAATGAATCTCCAGCCAGATTATAACTGGTACTCATGCTAAAGTTGTTAAGCAGTGTTACTTTTTTTGGTTCGGTAGCGGTACTGTCTTTTGAGGTAACCTTTGCTTCAAAAGTATTACTTAAGCTTAAGCCAATGGAACTGGAAAAATTCCTGCCCGGAGCCCCATATAAAGTACCATCGAATCTGGAGTAATCAACCAGTTCAATTTGATCAGGATTCGCCCTGTCTGGCCTTTCATAAGTATCATAGAACCTGTCAAACCCGGGATTAATACTGTAACTCACTGAAGGTCGCATCACATGGCGTACAGCCTGAATCTTCTTATCTTTTCCAAAACTTTTAAGCCCGTAAACTGTTGTACCCATACTTGCATTGAAGTTATAGGTACGATAGGAATCAAAACCGTTAACGGTATCCCTAATAACTTCATTTAGCACAGGGTCATAGGACTGTTCAAAAGTACGGGAAACCCAGGTTTCTTCGTAACTGGTTCCGGTACTAACACTTAGAAACTTAAAGAGTTTGAAGTTTGTAGAAAGCGGTATGGAATGCTGGGCTCCCAGCTTAGCGTCCCTGAACATTTCAGGTTTAAAGAATAAGGAGTCTGTAGTTTCGATCTGGTTTTCGGCCCGTAAGCTGTATTGTAAATTAATATTTTCAAAAAGACCTTTTTTGGCACCCACACTCGGAGCAAAAGGATAGATCCTTGACATACTCAGCTGCAAGGTTGGCAGGCTCATATTGATGCTCTGGGTTCGTGTATTTTGGGAATGCCTTGCAGCCAGACTCAGATTCACCTGCGGTTCTCCCTCAAAAGTCTTACTGTACGAAACCGAAGAACTCAAAGTGTTGTTCAGGAAATTTCCGGTATTTGACTGATTGATGGATTCCTGGTAATATTCACTACTCCCCAGATTTACTGAAGCAGAGAACCTGGAACTCGGATTTGCTTTGGCATCCTGGCTATGAGACCATCTGATGTTATAGGAAGATGATTCGCTGAAATCGGGAAAGCCCCGCTGGCTATTGAACCTTTTTTCATATCTCACGCTAAAATTCCCCCGAAAACGATACCTCTTTGCATAGTTGGACGTTAGCTCCATGTTATAGGTTCCATTTGTATAATAACTTCCTACCGCCAGAAGATCTGCATAATCGCTTATCGCAAAATAATAGCCCCCATTTTGAAGATTATAACCATACTGACTGTCGCCAAAGGATGGAATAATGAATCCGGAGGTCTCTTCTTCTGTCAATGGGAAATACCCAAAAGGTAAGCCCAGGGGAGTAGGCACATCGGCGATATACATATTCACCAGTCCTGATACGATCTTCTTATCCGGAACGAATTTAATACGCCTGGCATAAAAGAAATATTCGGGGTTATCTACATCTTCAGAGGTAGTGAAGCGTACATTCTTCATAAAATAAACCGAATCATTCTCCCTTTTGGTAACCATTCCTTTTACATTGAATTCGGCTTGCTGGGTCCGGGAGTTATGAACCAGGGCACGTTCTGTATCAAAATTGAACCTTATGGAATCTGGCTCAACCGTTCTTTGTGCCTGGGTAAAAACCGGGGTTTGAACATATACACCCGTAGAATCCTCAATTCCATATGCATAGACCTCATTTTTTGAATTATCTATAATAATAAGGCCCGCTTCTATGGTCATATCCCCATACACGATTTTGGCCTCATTATACAGGTACATTTTATTCTCTTTTGGGCTTAGCCTCATATAGTCTGTGGCCGTATAGGTTACTATATCGGTAAGGAACTGGGGTTTTCTTACAGTATCTGTTTTAGTGGTGTCCTGTTGCTGAAGCTGCCTGCTTATCTCATCGGCATTCATCGCAGGAGCTATCGAATCCTTTTCTGCCCGCACCGGAATAGAAGATGTTTCTACTTCCTGTGGGTACAAAACAAGGGAAAAGAACAGCGTGAAAACGAAGCAAAAAAGACTATTCGGGATATTTGTTTGCAATGCTTTAAGTGCTATTTTTGTACGGATTGGCTTGCTTTTTGCAACTCCAAAATTACATATATTTTTTCAGCTGAGTTTTGAGAGCGCAGGAAAAATAGTAATTAAAATATTCACCCCACTTAAGCGTTAGCTTTTTATGAGAACGAACTTACTTAAACTTTTCGTATTTGCAATTTTAATAACCGGCTTTTCAAGCCAAGTGTTTTCGGCAGAAATTCCACCGAACATGGACAGGTTCGTGGTTGTTCTTGATGCCGGTCATGGAGGTAAGGATTCCGGGAATATCGGGAACGGTTATAAGGAGAAGGATATCGCTTTGAGCATTGTCTTAAAGATAGGGAAGGCCCTTGAAAAATATGAGGGAGTTGATGTTGTTTATACCAGGGATACCGATGTTTTTATTCCACTGGAAAAAAGAGGGAAGATAGCCAATGATGCCAATGCTGATCTTTTCGTGTCAGTACATTGTAACGCTCATAATTCTCAGGCCTATGGAACTGAAACCTTTGTTCTTGGGTTGCATAGAAATGAAACAAATTTTGAAGTGGCCAAACGGGAAAACTCGGTGATATACCTGGAAGAGGACTATGAGATCACTTATAGTGATTTTGATATCAACTCACCCGAATCTTTTATAGGCCTCACCATAATGCAGGAAGAATACCTGGATCAAAGCATTCTGCTGGCAGATTTTGTACAGAAAGAATTCACCAACAAGCTTAACCGAAAGAATAGAGGTGTTAAACAGGCAGGATTTATCGTTCTCCATCAAACCTATATGCCCAGTGTGCTTGTAGAAACCGGTTTCCTTACCAATGATCAGGAAGGAGCTTTTTTGAACAGTAACACCGGAAGGGATAAAATGGCAGCCGCCATTACCAATGCTATTGTAGAATATAGCCATACCATTAATCTGAATACCCTCGAAAGTATTGCCGTAAACCATCCCGAAAGGATTGAAGATTCACCCAAAATCACCCAGCCCCAGATATATAGAGATGTTACATTCAGAGTGCAGCTTGCTGCAGGTTCTAAGAAAATAGATGCCAAACCATATAATTTTAAGGGATTACAGAATATAGAGCGCACAAAAGAAGGGAAGCTGTATAAGTATTATTATGGTGAAACCTCAGATTATTTGAAAATACAGCAATTACATCAGGAAGCAATAAAGAAGGGATATCCAAGCAGTTATATTGTTGCTTTTAGAAATGACAATAAGATAACGGTTAATGAGGCGTTAAAATCTAGGCTTAAATAGAATGGCTTTTATATTTTTATTTCTAAATTTGTGCTTATCCTTTAAAAAGTTTGCTTTTGAAATATTCCAGAGAGGTCAAGACTGCCCTGCTAGCTATTATAGCAATAGTAATTTTAATTTTCGGTTATAGTTTTCTAAAGGGGGAAAATCTACTGGACAACAGTCGTACCTTTTATGCAGTGTATGACGATGTTGAAGGTTTATCGCCCTCTTCAGAAGTTACCATCAACGGTCTAAAAGTTGGTAAGATCACAGGGATAGATTTTCTAAACAAAAAAGGTGAACTTCTGGTAACATTTACCGTTAAAAATGATTTCCCATTCTCAAAAAACAGCCTTGCTGAAATTTATGGAGGTAATATTATTGGAGGCAAGTCTCTCGCGGTGATTCCAAAATACGACGCAAAAATTGGGATGGCAAAGGATGGCGATACCTTAAAAGGCAGTAAAGAGGAAGGGATCATGGAGTTGGTGAACGACAGACTTACGCCACTTCAAAAGAAACTTGAAGGTACTATAGTTAGCGCAGATTCCATGCTAACGGCAATTAATCAGATTTTAAACGATTCCACCCGAAAGAATATCCGTGGTACTTTTAAGAACCTTGACCATACAGTTACAAGTTTTAGAATTACTGCAGAGGAACTTCAGGGCATTGTACAGGGTAATTCTGAAAAACTGGACAGGACATTTACCAATCTGGATGAAATGTCTACTAATTTCAATCAATTTTCAGATACTCTTACCAGCATGGATATCAGGAAGCTTACTTCAGATCTTGAAAAAGTGGTGGCCGATTTCGAAAGTGTTTCAGATAAACTGAATAATGGAAATGGAACCGCGGCCAAGCTCATCAATGATGATGCTGTTTACAATAACCTGGACCGTGCAACAAAACAACTTGAACAATTACTTCAGGATGTAAAACTGAATCCGAAAAGATATGTGCATTTTTCGGTTTTTGGCAAGAATCCAGGTCCATATGATCCTCCAAAAGACACCTTAAAATAACCAACCATGCAGATTATTGCACAAATTTTATTTGCTATTGCCCTGGTGGCGGGAATAGTTTTTTTCGCCAGAAACGTCAAAAGACTTATCAGAAATATAAAACTGGGAAAAGAGGTAGACAGAACTGACAATCCCGGGGAGAGATTTGCTAAAATGGCAAGGATCGCGATGGGCCAGAGCAAAATGGTTCGGAGACCCCTGGCCGGTGCCCTCCACATAATAGTCTATTTAGGTTTTATCATTATAAATATTGAAGTTCTGGAGATCATTATAGATGGTATCTTTGGGACCCATCGCATATTATCCTTTCTTGGAGGTTTTTATAATGTATTGATAGCCGCCTTTGAAATTCTGGCATTCCTTGTGCTTGTAGGGGTGATACTTTTCTGGACCAGAAGGAATGTTAGCAGGATAAAAAGATTCTGGAACCGTGAGATGAAGGGCTGGCCAAAGAACGATGCTAATAACATCCTTTATTTTGAGATGGTCCTTATGGTGCTGTTCCTTACCATGAATGCTGCAGATTATCAGTTACAGCTTAACGGAGCCACTCATTATACTTCTGAAGCCGGAATTATAGGGAGCTTTCCCGTAAGCCAGTTTTTATTACCATTATTGGATGGCCTTAGCAATTCTACGTTAATTATAATTGAAAGAATTGCGTGGTGGGCGCATATCCTGGGTATACTTTTCTTTCTTAATTATCTGTATTATTCGAAACACCTGCATATTTTACTTGCTTTCCCGAATGTATATTATTCAAAGCTTACTCCTCAGGGTAAACTTGATAATCTTGAAGCTGTTAAGAAGGAAGTTGAGTTAATGATGGATCCTAATGCCGATCCCTTTGCTGCACCGGCCGAGGGTGAAGAAGAGGAGGAGCCAGAAAAATTTGGAGCATCAGATGTTTTTGATCTCAACCAGGTTCAGCTTTTAAATGCTTATACCTGTACCGAATGCGGTCGCTGTACTTCGGAATGTCCTGCAAACCAGACAGGAAAAAAGCTTTCCCCGAGAAAGATCATGATGGATACCAGAGACAGGCTGGAAGAGGTAGGAGAGATTATCAACAAAAATGGCAAATATGAAGATGACGGCAGGCAATTGCTGGATGATTATATTTTAAGAGAAGAATTATGGGCATGCACTACCTGTAATGCCTGTGTGGAAGCCTGTCCGGTTGGTATAGATCCTCTTTCTATCATTCTTGATATGCGTAGATATCTGGTGATGGAGCAGAGTGCAGCTCCTAATGAACTGGCCATCGCTATGACCAATATTGAAAATAATGGAGCGCCATGGCCTTATAATCAGATGGACCGCCTTAATTGGGCAAAAGAAAAATAACACCAAAAAAATAAAAGATTAACAATATGGCAGAAGCACTTAAGGTTCCTACGATGGCCGAATATATGGCAGAAGGTAAAAAACCCGAAGTTCTGTTCTGGGTTGGTTGCGCTGGTAGTTTTGATGATCGAGCCAAAAAGATCACCAAGGCCTTTGTGAAATTACTGCATCAGGCAGGAGTGGATTTTGCGGTTTTAGGTACTGAGGAGAGTTGTACCGGTGACCCTGCAAAGCGTGCCGGGAATGAATTCTTATTCCAGATGCAGGCAGCAACTAATATAGAAGTGCTTAACGGTTATGAGATCAAAAAGGTAGTAACGGCTTGTCCTCATTGCTTCAATACGCTTAAGAATGAATATCCTTCCCTGGGTGGGAATTATGAGGTAATGCACCATACGCAGTTCCTGAAAGCCCTGCTTAATGAAGGAAGGTTAAAGGTAGAAGGAGGGAAATTCAAAGGTAAAAAGATCACTTTTCACGACCCCTGTTATCTGGGGAGGGCAAATAATGAATACGAGGCTCCACGAGATCTGTTAAGAAAGCTGGAGGTGGAACTTGTGGAGATGAGAAAATGTAAGAAGGAAGGTCTTTGTTGTGGCGCCGGTGGCGGGCAGATGTTCAAAGAACCGGAACCTGGTAATAAAGATGTGAATATTGAAAGGACAGAGCAGGCTCTGGAAGTCAATCCTGAGATCATAGCGGCAGGATGCCCGTTTTGCAATACTATGATGACCGATGGTGTTAAAGGCAAGGACAAGGAAGATAGCGTTGCAGTAATAGATGTTGCTGAACTCATTGCCAATGCAGAAGATCTTTAATTAAAATCTGAAAAGTTAAATACCGGTACTATATTTGAGCTCATGGCTAAAAAAATTAGATTTGTAACAATTCAATTTTAGCCAATAAATATGTTAGTACCATTTGAAAGTCTGCCCGATAGTTCGCGGGTATGGATATATCAGGCCAACAGGTCTTTTACAAAAGAAGAAGTTCAGGAGATCTCGCAGAAACTTGATCGTTTTATCGAAAAGTGGACTGCTCACGGAGCCGACCTCAAGGCTTCCTACGATATCAAATACAATCGTTTTATTACCATAGCCCTGGATCAGCAACTCAATGCCGCTTCAGGATGCTCTATAGATGCTTCTGTTAACTTCATTCAGCAATTGGAGAAGGAGTATGGCGTGGACCTGCTTGATAAAATGAACGTCTCATACAAACAAGGTGAATTCATTGCTTATAAAAGCCTGTCAGATTTCAGAAAAATGGCAAAAGAAAAGGCAGTATCACCAAAAACCATCGTATTTAATAATCTTGTAAACAATAAAGCCGAATATCTGTCAGATTGGGAAGTTCCGGCTTCTGAAAGCTGGCACAAACGTTTTCTGAATTGATGAAGTTGAAGCAGCCCCAAAGGTTTTATACATTCTTATTTTTTCTATTAATCACTATAAGTGGAATTGCCCAAAATGCCAATCCGCTTCTGGTAGAGAATTACCCTGCTCAGAAGCAATGGGTGGATAGTATCTATGATTCCATGAGCCTTGAGCGAAAGGTGGGGCAGCTTTTTATGGCCAGTATCTGGTCTCAAAATGAGAATGAAGCCGATATTATTCGCAAACTTATCAGGGAACATCATATTGGCGGACTTATCTTTTCTAAAGGTGGCCCCGTAAGACAGGCAAAACTTACCAACGAATTTCAGGAAATGTCGGAAGTTCCTCTACTGGTGGGTATGGATGCAGAATGGGGACTGGCGATGAGGCTGGATAGTACCTTTGCCCTACCCTGGAATATGACCCTTGGAGCTATTCAGAATAACAAACTTGTAGAAGATGCCGGTGCGGCCATCGCAAGACATGCCAGGAGACTGGGAGTGCATTTCAATTTTGCTCCGGTGGTGGATATAAACACCAATTCTGAAAACCCCATCATCGGTAACCGGTCTTTTGGAGAGACCAAAGAGAATGTTACCGAGAAAGCCATGGCTTTTATGAGAGGCATGCAGCGGGAAGGAGCTTTAAGTACCGCAAAACATTTTCCCGGGCACGGGGATACCGACCAGGATTCACACAAATCACTACCTACAATAAATTTCACCTCTGAAAGGATAGATAATGTTGAACTGTATCCCTACAAGCAACTTATCCCTGAAGGTCTTAACAGTATTATGGTGGCGCATCTCAATGTTCCGGCCCTGGAATCGAAGGATGGTCTTCCGGCATCCCTTTCAGAAACCATAATTACTGATATTCTCAAGAACAATATGGGCTTTAATGGTTTGATCTTTACGGATGCCCTGGGGATGAAAGGTGTTACACAGGGAAGGAAACCGGGAGAAGTGGATCTGGAAGCATTTCTTGCAGGGAACGATATCCTTTTGATGAGTCAGGATGTTGGAAAAGCTTCGGAAAGTATCGTTGAGGCTTATAATGAAGGCATTATTCCCGAAAGCAGGCTGGAACTTTCGGTCAAGAAAATACTTGCTGCAAAATACAAAGTAGGACTCAGTGATTTCAAACCAATTTCCACCAATTTATTAATTGAAGAGTTGAATACTTCCAGAGACGATGCACTATTGCATGAATTATTTGAGAATGCGATCACTCTTTTAAAGAACAACAAAGGGATAGTTCCGGTTAAAGACCTCGCGAAAAAGAAGATCGCTTATGTGAACTTCGGGGATGCTGATGGCAGTGAGTTCTTATCCCAAATGAAGAAATATGCCGAAGTTGACTGGGTAAAAGCTGAAAAGTTATCAGACCTTCTGGAGAAGCTTGAAGCTTACAACTATGTAGTAGTGGGCTATCATAAATCAGATAAAAGCCCCTGGTCTTCTTATAAGTTTTCTGATAAGGAACTCGTCTGGCTACACGAAATCGCCAGACAGAACAGAACGGTGCTTTCCCTATTCACGAGACCTTATGCATTACTGGATATCAAGAGTTTTGCGAATCTTGAAGGCATACTTGTAGGTTATCAAAACCATCCCGTTGCTCAGCAAAAGCTTGCACAGGTGCTTTTTGGGGCCTTAGATGCGAAAGGAAGACTGCCTGTAAGTATAAAGAATGAATTTCCCGAAGGTACCGGCTTCAATACCAGTAACATTAACCGGCTGGCTTACGGAGCTCCCGAAAGTGTCGGGATGAATTCAGCTACCTTAAAAAAGATAGATAGTATTGCAAATTATGCTATAGACAAGAAAATGACTCCAGGGGCGCAGGTCCTTGTTGCAAGAAAGGGAAAAGTAGTGTATCAAAAGAATTTTGGCTACCAGACCTATGAGGAGGAGCACCCGGTTACCGATACCACCATCTATGATCTGGCATCATTAACCAAGATCCTGGCAACACTTCCCCTGGTCATGGAACTTGACCATAATGAAGTGGTAAATTTCAATACAAGGCTGGAAGAGCTATTGCCTGTTTTTAAAAATTCCAATAAAGGGAGTATCAGGCTTCAGGATATGTTAATGCATTATGCCCGATTACAGGCATGGATACCGTTTTATATTTCTACCCTTGATCCAAAGACCAAAAAGCTTTCAGGAAGCTACTACAGTGATACTCCCTCTGAAATTTTCAATACACAGGTTGCGGAAGGCATGTATATCCGGAATGATGTAGGAGATACAATTGTAGATATTATCAAAAAAAGTGAACTGGAAAGAAGGCTTCAGTATAAATACAGCGATCTTCCGTATTATTTGCTTAAATATTATCTGGAATCCTATTATAACAGTAATTTACATACGCTTACCCAGGAACATTTTTATAAACCTCTGGGTGCCACCTATACAGGTTTTATGCCTTTAACAAGGTTCGATACTCTTCAGATTGCACCTACCGAATATGATAAATTATGGCGCCGGCAGGTGGTAAGGGGCTTTGTTCACGATCAGGGTGCAGCCATGCAGGGAGGAATTGGAGGTCATGCAGGCTTGTTTAGTACGGCTAATGATGTGGCCAAGCTCATGCAAACCTATTTGAACGGGGGAACTTACGGAGGAGAAAAACTTCTGGATAAAGAAACTATTGATAAATACAACACCTGTTATTATTGTGAGGATAATGTAAGGCGAGGTGTGGGATTCGACAAACCACAACTAAGTGAGGCCGGGCCTACCTGTAATTGTGTTTCCATGATGAGCTTTGGTCATACTGGCTTTACAGGAACCTTTGCATGGGCAGATCCCGAGGAAGAAATTGTTTATGTATTTTTGTCAAACCGAACTTATCCTGATTCTAATAACAGAAAACTTATTCGTGAGGATATTAGGTCCCAAATTCAAAAAATAATATACGAATCTATAGATTTTTAATCGATGAAAATTGCCATTGTTTGTTACCCAACCTTCGGAGGGAGTGGAGTAGTAGCCACAGAACTAGGTCTTGCACTGTCTCGAAGAGGCCATGAGGTACATTTTGTTACCTACAAACAACCGGTAAGGTTAGAGACTATTTCCAGTCATATAAGATTTCATGAGGTAAATGTGCCTGAATATCCTCTTTTTCATTATCAGCCTTATGAACTCGCGTTGAGCAGTAAGCTGGTAAATGTGGTGAAGAATTACGGGATAGAACTTCTTCATGTTCATTATGCCATTCCACATGCCTATGCGGGTTATATGACCAAAAAAATGCTGGCCGAAGAGCAGATCAGTTTACCTATGGTTACCACCCTCCACGGTACTGATATTACCCTGGTAGGAAACCATCCTTTCTATAAACCTGCAGTTACCTTCAGTATCAATCACAGTGATTTTGTTACTTCTGTTTCTGAAAGTCTGAAAGAAGACACACTTAAGTTCTTTGAGGTAACCAAGAATATTGAAGTGATTCCAAATTTTATAGATGTAGCGAAATTTCAGCACCAGAGCTTTACTGATTGTCAGCGGGAGCTTATGGCAGATGAAGATGAAAAGATAATCACCCATATATCCAATTTCAGAAAGGTAAAAAGGGTAGATGATGTGGTAAATATCTTTTTCGAGATACAGAAGAAAATGAAAGCGAGACTGATGATGGTAGGTGAAGGCCCACAAAGGGAAGTCGCTGAGAATTTGGTTCGTGAACTTAATATCAGGGACCGGGTGCTTTTCCTTGGTCAAAGCAATGAGATAGATAAAATACTTTGTTTTTCTGACCTCTTCCTGCTGCCTTCGGAAACTGAAAGTTTTGGTTTGGCTGCACTTGAAGCAATGGTTCACTCAGTACCTGTAATATCCTCTAATACAGGTGGTTTACCTGAAGTTAATATTGATGGTTTTTCAGGTTTCCTGCATGAGGTAGGGGATGTGCAGGGCATGGCAAACAGCGCTATCTCCATACTTGAAGACCCTAAACGACTGGAAAAATTCAAGAAGCAGGCCTTGCAGGCTGCAGAGAAATATGACATTAATCAGATCGTACCAATGTATGAAGACCTTTACCAAAGGGCTCTCGTGAACGCATAAAAAAAGTGGAGATCTCTCAATCTCCACCTTCTTCTTTCTTAAACCTATTTAAGAAATCTAAAACTGATACCTGATACCTAATGCAACATCAGGAGTAAAATCGTCAATTACGTCATAGTCATTAAAGCCCCATTCAGGTCTGAAATCAAGTGAAAGGAGCAATGGAAAATCGAAACTATATTCGATACCTATATCTCCGGCTATGAGAGCAAATAAACCATCTTTGGGATAACGGTCATCATATTTGGCGGGAACATCAACATTGCCCAACCCGGCACCTACACCGGCATACCAGTTGAAACCGCCTTCAATGTTCCAGACCCACTGATATAGCCCTACAATTTTAATAGCGTCATAATAGCTATCATTTCTCCAGCCCAGATCGAACTCCAGTCTGTTATTGCCACTGGTAGCTCTTTGATAGGAGACCTCTGCACCATATCCTCCACCGCCTCCAACTCTTAGGCCTATTGCATTCTCTGAAATTTCCTGAGCTTTAGTTTCGCTAAAAAGAACCGCTCCTAATATAAAAGCTGTTATAAGAACTAGTTTTTTCATATTTGATTGTTTTGTTTTGATTGGCAAATTTAGTGCGATTAGTATTACAAGAACGTCGGCTCTAGCAAATGTATTGTTAATATTAATTAAAAAACTGTTAAGCCTACTCAAAGAAAACTTATAAATTTGGGTATGAAAAAGAATCAAGCCCTGGAAAAACTTTCTGGAGAACTTACCGGGAAGTTGTTTTACGATGATCTATGGAGGAGTATATATGCCACCGATGCTTCTGTTTACCGCGAAATTCCACTTGCAGTATGCTACCCTGAAAATGAAGAAGATCTAATACTTTTAATAGAGTTCGCTAAAAATTATAATACCTCTTTGATACCCAGAACCGCGGGAACTTCCCTGGCTGGACAATGTACCGGAGATGGAATTGTGGTTGATGTTTCAAGGTATTTTACCGATATCATTCAGATACATAATAAGAAAAAAACAGTAACTGTTCAGCCTGGAGTGATTCGGGACGATCTTAACCGGCGCCTGCTGAAGCACGGTCTTTTTTTCGGCCCCAATACATCCACCTCAAACAGGTGTATGATAGGAGGAATGGTAGGGAACAATTCCAGTGGAACTACCTCGATCAAATATGGAACCACCAGGGATAAGCTTATTTCCCTTAAAGCCATTCTTAGTGATGGCTCCAAGGTGGAGTTCAGAGAACTAACGGCCGAAGAATACGAGGATAAGTTAAAACTACAGAACCTTGAAGGGGATATCTACCGGAAGATCGATGAGAAACTTCGGGATAAGACCAATCAGGAAAAGATTAAAAAGAATTATCCGCCTGCCAGTCTTCATAGGAGAAATACAGGCTATGCAATAGATGAGTTGCTTGACTCTGAGGTCTTCGAGGATAGTTCAAGACATTTCAATTTTTGCCGACTCATTGCCGGTAGTGAAGGTACCCTTGCCTTTATTACTGAGATAACCCTTCAGCTTGATGAGCTGCCTCCTCAAAATACGGCTATGGTAGCGGCACATTTTAATAGTATAGATGCCTGTATGCAGGCAGTGGTTCCTGCGATGGAACATTCGCTTTTTACCTGCGAGATGATGGATAAGGTGATTCTTGACTGTACCAAGGATAGCCTTATGTATCGAGATAACCGATTTTTTATTGAGGGCGATCCACAGGCTATACTTATGCTAGAACTCAGATCTGATTCTGAAGTTGAATTACAAACACGGGTAGATGAATTACTCAAATCCCTGAGAGATTCAGGTCTCGGTTATGCCTATCCTGTACTTTATGATGAGCAGATAGATCTCGCGCTGGAATTGCGAAAGGCCGGGCTAGGTTTGTTGGGTAATATGAAAGGTGATAAAAAGGCAGTTGCATGTATTGAAGATACAGCCGTGGCCTTGCCTGTGCTTGCCGATTATATCTCAGATTTCAGTAAAATAATGAAATCCTATGATCAGCAGGCTGTTTATTATGCCCATGCAGGAGCCGGAGAAATTCATTTGAGGCCCATTCTTAACCTCAAAAGATCAGAAGAGGTTGCTCTTTTCAGAAATATTACTGCAGACGTTGCAAAGCTTGTAAAAAAATACAATGGCTCCCTTAGTGGAGAGCATGGTGATGGTCGTGTTAGGGCCGAATTCATCAAACTGATGTATGGTGAGCATTTATACCAGGTCTTGAAAGAAGTGAAACAGGCTTTTGACCCACATAATATCTTTAACCCGGGTAAGATAGTAGATGCCCCGGCAATGGATACTTCACTAAGGTATGTGCCGGACAGAACCGAGCCTGATATTGAAACACTTATGGACTTCTCAGATGCCGATGGAATCCTTCGGCTTGCGGAGAAATGTAACGGAAGCGGGGATTGCCGGAAATCGGTGGAGGCTGGTGGCACTATGTGTCCCAGTTACAGGGCTACCAAGGATGAAAAAGACACCACCAGAGCAAGAGCAAATGCCCTGCGTGAATTCTTAACGAATTCAGATAAACCCAATCGCTTTGATCATCCCGAACTAAAAGAAGTACTGGATCTGTGTATTAGTTGTAAAGGCTGTAAAAGTGAATGTCCCTCGAATGTAGATATGGCCTCCTTAAAAGCCGAATTTCAGCACCAGTATCACAAGAGTCATAAGCCAAGTTTCAGGGATAAAGCCTTTGCTAATATCACGCAGCATAATGCAAGAGCTGCAAAGATTCCGGGTATTTCAAGGTTTGTAATGTCCAATTCCTTTACCTCAGGACTTGCTAAAAAAGTGATGGGGGTTGCTAAGGAACGTGAACTTCCCATAGTGGCCAGGGAGACCTTAAAACAATATTATCTCAAGAACAAAGGGAAATTCGATATTAAAGACAGTATAAAGACAGTCTACTTATTTAATGATGAATTCACTAATTACCTGGATGTTCAGGTAGGAAAAGATGCGCTTAACCTGCTTGCCAGGCTAAAATACAGAGTTCTTATCATTGATCATCCCGAAAGCGGAAGAAGCCAGATATCTAAAGGTTTTCTTTCGAATGCCAAACGACTAGCAAACGAAAATATCAGCATTTTTAAAGATCTTATTTCTGAAGATACTTTTCTTCTGGGCGTTGAGCCTTCAGCAATATTAAGTTTCAGAGATGAATATCTCAGGCTGGCAGATGATAAGGAAGCCGCAAAAAAAATAGCAGCTAACAGCTTTCTGGTAGAGGAATTTCTAAAACAGGAAATTGCAGAAGGCAATATTAAGAAGGATCAGTTCACACATAAAAGTGCAACGGTGAAGATCCATGCACATTGTCATCAAAAGGCCCTCTCCAGTGCATCCCGCACCTTTGACATTCTTAATTTTCCGGAAAATTACAAGGTGACGATCATAACTTCGGGCTGTTGTGGTATGGCTGGTTCTTTTGGGTATGAAAAGGAGCATTACGAGATAAGTATGAGAATTGGGGAGAACTCACTGTTTCCTGCTATCAGAAAGACAGCAAAATCTGTAATCATTTCGGCTAATGGTACGAGTTGTCGCCACCAGATAAAAGATGGAACTGGTAGAGAGGCACTTCATCCGGTTACTATTCTGAGAAATGCTTTATTAAGCAAACCCAGAAACTAATTTTTTGTTAATGCTTCTTAAAAATCCTTTCAGGCTCTCTTTAAATACTAAATTTAACGCAAGTCAATAATGAGGAAAAACAGAGGTTAATAAGTTCGGATGGATAAAGATCTACGGATTAAAGAATTAGAGCGGGAGTTGGCGGAAAATAAGGAGCAAACAGAGTCGTTGGAAAAGCAGGTTTGCTCTTATGAAGAATCCAGTGCCAATCTAAAGGAAGAGATCTATCAACTTAAAGACTTTTTATATTCATCTACTGCCCAGATCGCTTTTCTAAAAGGTCCCGATTACAGGATTGAGTTCGCAAACAAATCTGTAATCAAGGTCTGGGGAAAGGGAGATGATGTAGTTGGCAAACCTCTTTTTGATGTTATTCCCGAGGTTCGTGATCAGGGAATAGAAGATTATCTCAACAAGGTTTATAATAGTGGCGAGCCATATCATGCCCGGGCTTTGCCTGTGGAGCATAATATTAATGGTGAAATGGTGAAATCGTATTTCGATTTTTCATATATGCCACATTATAATTCAGACGGAAAGATAGTAGGCGTAGATATTATTGCCCAGGATGTTACACAGCAGGCAATGCTTCATCAAAAGGTCAGGAAAAGCGAGAAGGAATTTCGCGGGCTGGTAGATTTTATGCCTCACAAAATTAGTATAGCCGATGCAGAAGGCAATTCGGTATTCTATAATAAGAGCTGGCTGGATTATACCGGGATGACGATGGATGAGTTTTTAGATAGTCACTGGACTCAAATCATCCATCCTGAACATGTCGAAAAGGTTGAACAGGAATTAGCAGAATGTTTAGAAAAAGGAAAAGACCTTGATATAGAACTTAAAATAAAAGATAAGAACGGTGATTATAAATGGCATCTATGCAGGGCTATTGCCATGAAAGATGATGGGATAACCACCTCATGGATTAGTTCCAGCACCCAGATCCAAAAACTTAAGGAAGAGGAGCAGCGAAAGGAAGACTTCCTTAAACTCGTAAGCCATGAATTAAAAACACCGGTTACTTCTATAAAGGGTTATGTCCAGCTTTTACAATCCATTCTAAATAGCGAAAAAGATAACATCACAAAGCCATATTTACATCGTATTGAAGACCAGATAGAGAGGCTTATCAGGCTAATTTCCGAAATGCTGGATCTTTCCAGAATTGAACAGAACGAGCTTGAACTTCATACAGAGGAATTCAGTCTTAACGAACATGTAGAGAATATAATTGAAGATATATTCCACACTAATAAGGATATCCAGATAGAGCTGGAGCATTTATGTAAATGCGATATAGTTGCTGATAAAGACAGGATAGGGCAGGTGATTATTAATTTTATTACCAATGCCTTAAAATATTCTATGGATGCCAAACGGGTTTTGGTAAAGGTCTTTTATGAAAATGAAAATCATGTGGCTGTGAGCGTTAAAGATTTTGGGATCGGGATAGAGAAAAAGGATCTTAACCGGATCTTTAAGCGTTTCTATAGGGTATCGGCTAAAAATGAAGAGACCTATGCTGGATTTGGAATAGGCCTGTACCTTTCCAACGAAATTATAGAACGACATAATGGAAAAATACTTGTGGACAGTGAACCGGGTGAGGGATCACAATTCACCTTTATCTTACCCCTAAATCAAAACTAGATTATGGCAAAAATACTGATTGTAGACGATGACCAGACAATAGGTTTCATGCTGAAGGATATTCTTGAATTCAGCGGTCATGAAGTGACCGTATCCCAACAGCCCAGGAAAACCAAGGAGAATATTCTAAAACACAATATCGAGCTTGTGCTGCTTGATAAACTGATCTCCGGGGTAGACGGCACCGATGTTTGTGCTGAACTAAGGGAGGATGAAGAAGTGGCAAAGATTCCCATCATAATGATGTCTGCACTTCATAATGTTGGAGAGGTCTGTAAATCGGCGGGAGCCACCGAATTTATCTCCAAACCGTTCGATATGGAAACTTTAATTTCCAAGACAAACGAGATCCTGGAAAAGCATAATAATAAAACCAGCTAATCTATCTTGAGGTTATAATACCTGGTAATAAAATGAATCCGATTCCGGGTGAGCTTTTGCATTTTGATATGTGGAGTCTTTGTAATTCTAACATTAAATAGAATTCCATTTTCAAATATGTTCTTAAAAAATTACATTTGTTCAAAAAGCTGCTAATGCCCGGAAATTCCTTTGGTAAATTATTTAAAATAACCACCTTCGGTGAGTCACATGGAGTGGCTATAGGTGGTGTGATAGACGGCTGTCCTGCCGGTCTTGAAATAGATGTAGAAAGTGTTCAGAACGATCTTGACAGAAGACGTCCGGGCCAGTCGGCCATCGTTACCCAGCGCAAAGAACCCGATAGTGTGGAATTTCTTTCCGGAATCTTTGAAGGTAAAACTACTGGCACCCCTATTGGTTTCATAATTAAAAATGCCAATCAGAAATCCAAGGATTATTCTCATATCAAGGATACCTACCGGCCTTCGCATGCAGATTATACCTATGACGAAAAATATGGGGTAAGAGATTATCGCGGGGGAGGAAGGTCTTCGGCCAGGGAAACGGCCTGCAGAGTGGTTGCAGGAAGTATCGCTAAGCAGATACTTCAGAATGTGGAGATCAGGGCCTTTGTATCTTCAGTTGGAAAAATAGAACTTAACAAGGATATTTCAGAACTTGACTTTTCAGAAACAGAGAAAAATCCGGTGCGCTGCCCTGATGCTAAAATAGCTTCAGAAATGGAAGCTTATATTAAAGAAATCAGGGCCGATGGTGATACGGTGGGAGGAACTGTGCAATGCGTTATAAAAAATGTTCCAAAAGGTCTGGGAGAACCTGTTTTTGATAAACTACATGCCGAACTTGGAAAAGCGATGCTTTCCATAAATGCTGTTAAAGGATTTGAATATGGCAGTGGGTTTGAAGGGACCAAAATGAGAGGAAGCGAGCATAATGACATGTTCAACAAAGATGGTTCTACAAAGACCAATTTGAGTGGTGGTATACAGGGTGGTATCTCCAATGGAATGGACATCTACTTTAAAGTGGCATTTAAACCTGTAGCTACACTTATGCAAAAGCAAACTACCATCAATTCCAGCGGAGATGAAGTGGAAATGCAGGGCAAAGGCCGCCATGATCCCTGTGTGGTCCCAAGGGCTGTTCCTATTGTGGAATCTATGGCCGCACTTGTTCTTGCCGATTATTTCCTTCAGAATAAATCATCAAAAATTTAATTTAGAAAACCGATAAAATGAAAAAACTCGCACTGCATTGGCAGATTTTATTAGGAATGCTTGCCGGGGTGATCTTCGCTCTTATTATGACCAATTTTAGCTGGGGAGCAGAATTCGTAGGTGACTGGATCAAACCTTTTGGTAACATTTTTATAAATGCTTTAAAACTCATTGCAGTGCCCTTGATCCTGGCTTCCCTAATCAAAGGGATCTCAGATCTTAAAGATATTTCCAAACTATCCAAGATGGGAACCCGGACTATAGCCACTTATATCGTTACTACGGTTATAGCTGTTTCCATAGGGCTGGTGCTTGTAAATATTATCGGGCCGGGAAGAACAATTTCAGAAGAAACCAGAAGTGACCTTATCGCGAGTTATGAAGGTGATGCTTCGGTAAGGATATCTGACGCTCAGAAACAAAAGGATGCAGGGCCATTACAGGCTCTGGAAGACCTTGTGCCGAGTAATATCTTTGGCGCAGCCAGTGATAATGGAAATATGCTTCAGGTTATCTTTTTTGCCATTTTCTTTGGTCTTGGTTTGATTCTTATTCCTGAAAAAACAGCTAAACCTGTGAAAGACTTCTTTGACGGTTTCAATGAGGTAATACTCAAACTTATCGATCTTATAATGCTTACCGCACCTTATGGTGTTTTTGCACTTCTTGCCGCCCTTGTAGTGGAATCGCCCAGCACCGATCTTTTTGCTGCACTGGCAATGTATGCGATTACGGTATTAGCAGGACTGGCACTGATGATTGGAGTATATGTCCTGTTGGTCTGGATTTTCACAAAGAATAAACCTTCTTTCTTTATAAATGGAATAGCCCCGGCACAACTACTTGCTTTTTCCACCAGTTCCAGTGCCGCAACACTGCCTGTTACTATGGAAAGGGTAGAGGAACATATGGGTGTGCATAAAGAAGTCACCAGTTTTGTGTTACCGATAGGAGCTACCATAAATATGGACGGAACCAGTCTTTATCAGGCTGTTGCCGCGGTATTTATCGCTCAGGCTTTTGGGATGGATCTTACTATTGGAGCACAGCTGGGTATCATTATGACAGCAACCCTGGCTTCTATTGGCTCCGCAGCTGTACCCGGAGCAGGTATGGTGATGCTTGTGATCGTTCTGGCCCAGGCTGGTATTCCTGAAGCCGGACTTGCTTTGATCTTTGCAGTAGACAGGCCTCTAGATATGTGTAGGACCACGGTGAACGTTACCGGGGATGCCGCTGTATCTCTTATGGTAGCGAAGTCGGTTGACATGATGGGCCCTCCAAATGTGAAGGAATGGGACGATGATTACCATCCCGAAGCGGAAACTGTTTCGGAAACTGAAAAAGTTTAATTCAGAAATTTAGATTTTAGTTCGGGAGTTGGGATCATACATTCGTCCTTTTTCCCGAACCACTTATAACGGTTCTTTGCTATAAGATCATAAATCAGATCCCTGAATCCCTCTGGTAGTCCAAGGAAATTCTTTAGCAATGAATATCCTCCTGAAAGATCTCTTGAGATCTCCAGAGCAGCTGTAGATTTTCGATAGTAAGCCACTCCGGGTTCTATAAGCATGATAGAATCTATTTCGTCTGGATCCAGACCGCGTTCTTCTACAAGCTTTCTTCCGGATTCACTCTGTAGCGATGCAAACCTGAAAACATCTTTTTTATCATGTTTTATGATAAACTGGACTGCTCCATTACAAAGGTTGCAAACTCCGTCGAACAACACTATCTTTTTATTTTCAGGTAACTGATACATATTTCTATTTTTTTGCAGCCTGTACAAGTTCCAGTTGCTCCAGACCTACAGAGGTGGTGAACATCCCATAATTAACAATAGCTTTGCCTTTTTCTATACTATCTATAGATCCTACAGCTTTCCCGTCTTCGAGTCGTACCCTGTCTCCGACCTTTAGTTTTGCTTTTGGCTTATTAGCTTCCTGTTTTTTGATCTCTTCTTCTTTCTTTTTTTCCTCTTTTTTCTTCTGTCTTATTGGCTGTATCTTTTTCTGGACTTCCTGTTTTACCTGGCGTTCTTTAGCCTTTCTTGCTTGCAGTTTCTTTTTGTCTTCCTTTTTTCTTTTGGAATTCTCTATTTCAACCATTTTCAGGAATTCACCTATCAGTTCACGTTTTTGCTTATCGTTAAAATATTTTTCGCTTAGGTCATTTACTTTCTGCCCGAGATATATGAGGCGCTGATTGGTATCATAAAGTTCCTGATAGCTTTCCAGCTTTTGCTGGACCTTTGCATTGATCTCCGCAAGCTTTTCTTTTTGCTCCGCAGCTTTTTCTTCCCTGGTCTTAAGCGAATCTGTAGTTTTTCTAAGTTCAGACCGTTCTTTTTGAAGCTTCGCAATACTTCTGTCAAACCTTATCTTGCCGCGTTCTACTTTCTTTTTAGAACGGTTTATCAGGCTGTAAGGGATTCCGTTTTTCTGAGCTACCTCAAAAGTA
Organism: Christiangramia crocea; assembly: GCF_022410465.1. Taxonomy (GTDB): domain Bacteria; phylum Bacteroidota; class Bacteroidia; order Flavobacteriales; family Flavobacteriaceae; genus Christiangramia; species Christiangramia crocea. Next base: position 52,123 of record NZ_JAJSON010000025.1, read on the forward strand.
AAGGAACTCCCAGCTTCTCCTACCAGCAATTTATAGACCGGTTCAAGGCTTTTGCTATCGAATAGCATATTGGCATTGCTCATATCCGGCAGTTCGTTGGCCAGCTTTTTAAGATTAGCATAATGAGTGGTCAATATTCCATAGGAGCCTTTTTCATAAAATACCTCCAGGAAGGTTTCTGCCAGGGCACCTCCAAGCTCAGGATCACTTCCGGTTCCAAATTCATCGATAAGGAAAAGGGTTTTATCATCACATTTCCGAAGAAAATAATTCATGTTCTTCAGCCTGTAACTATAAGTGCTCAGGTGATTCTCTATCGATTGGTTATCCCCAATGTCGGTCAATACTTTATTGAAAAGACATACCCTGCTGTATTCATGAACCGGGATCAGGATCCCACTTTGAAGCATCACCTGGAGCAGCCCCACGGTCTTTAAAGTAATGCTTTTCCCTCCTGCATTAGGACCTGAAATTACGATAATACGATTATCAGGAGCCAGTTCTATGCTTTGGGGAAAGGTCTTTTCCCCTTTTTTCTTATTGTTCAGATAGAGGAGGGGATGGTAGGCTTCCTTTAATTGCAGTTCTCTTTCCCTGGTGATCTTTGGAAGTACACCGTTAATTTTCTCTGCATACTTGGATTTAGCAGCAATAACATCAATATCGCTCAGTAAATCCTGATATTCGATCAGGATCTCCCGGTAAGGACGTGCAAATTCAGTTAACTCCTTTAAGATCCTTTTTATTTCTTCTTTCTCTTCGTACTCCAGGTTATTCAGTTCACGCGTATACCGGTAAGTAGCTTCAGGCTGAATATATACGATACTTCCTGTCTTGGAATTACCCATTATCCCACCTTTTACTTTTCGGCGATGCATTGCCTTTACCGCAAGTACCCGAACGTTCTCCACCACACTTTCCTTAATCTCGTCAAGATAGCCATAGGACTGGTAGGAGGTGAGCGCTGAATTAAAACTTGAATTTATTTTTCCTTTTACAGAATTTATGGAACGTCTGAGCTCCTGTAAGAGGGGAGAGGCATCATCCTTCATTTCTCCAAACCTGTCGATAATGGCATTTATCTTATTGGCAAGGCTTAGGTCAAATTCAATATGAGAAACCGTTTCAGACAATGCAGGATATTGTTCTGCATATTTCTGAAAATATTTTAGATGAGAATTTACCGTTTCTGTGATGGATGCTATCTTCCTGAAGCCTGAGATCTCTACAACCGAACCTTCTATTCCCAGTAATTTGATTTCCGGCTGAATGGAATCAAAGCCGTGATTTGGAATAGGCTGGTCCCTGGTCTTTGAATTGAAATATTCATTGGTCTGGTTAAGACCAAAGACCGTTTTTTTATAATTTGGATAAGGTTGAATATTCAGAGCTTTTTCCTTTCCCTGGCCGGTAATGCAAAATTCACTTATCTGTTCACACACCACCGGAAACTCAAGATCTTCAAGACTTCTCGAACTAATTTTAATCATATCAATTTTTCCCTACTTTTGAGGTCCTGCAAAGTTACTTAATTCTAATGAACGTAAGAATACACCCAAGCTGGAAAAAGGAACTGGAACCTGAATTTGAAAAGGATTATTTCCAAAACCTAACGAGCTTCGTCAAAAAAGAATATACTGAGAATAAATGCTTTCCTCCGGGAAAGGAGGTCTTCGCCGCTTTTGATCATTCTAAGTTTGAAGATACCAAAGTGGTCATCCTGGGGCAGGACCCCTATCATGGGACTGGACAGGCTAACGGGCTGTGTTTTTCGGTGAGGGACGGGATTCAATTCCCGCCTTCGCTAATTAATATTTTCAGAGAAATAGAGAATGACCTTGGAAAACCGGTTCCTGCTACCGGAAACCTTGAAAGATGGGCAGATCAGGGCGTGCTTTTGCTGAACGCTACATTAACTGTAAGAGCTCAGCAGGCCGGATCTCATCAGAATAAAGGATGGGAAACCTTTACTGACAGGGTGATCCAGATTATTTCCAGGGATAAGGAAAATGTAGTATTTATGCTCTGGGGTGGCTATGCCAAGAAAAAGGCTAAGTTAATAGATGGTTCAAAACATCTTATCCTAACAAGCGGGCATCCTTCTCCATTAAGCGCTAACCGTGGTTACTGGTTTGGAAATAAACATTTTAGTAAGGCGAATGAATACCTTGAAGGAAAAGGATTAAAACCGATCAATTGGTAATTAAAACCTGAAACCAAGGTTTACCATGAATTGACCAACTATGGTGGGTGAGACATCATTAAAAAAGTTTCTTCCTATTCCTGCACTAAGATCCAGTAAAAACCCGCCGGGAGACACAAATTTTCCGCCTAATCCAAAGCCGATCGCAAAATCTGTAAAGTCTTCGGTCTCGTATATATATTCGTCCAGACCCTCATTAAAATCATAAAACCCTGTTTCATATTCTCCAGTGGAGATCATTCCAAAGCCATGTACATAAAATCCTCTGGCATAGGTAGAGCTAAAGAAATGTTTGTATTTACCGGTTAGAGATAAGTCTTTATAATAAAGCTCATCTATATAATCGTCTTTACCAGGATGTATAAAACCTTCTATAGCCCAGGAGGAATTCTCATCTATCACCCTTTCGTAGGTTATTTCTATTATCCCTAAGGTGATAAGGTTAAAAGCATTGATACTTAATTCATTCTGTGTGGTATCACGTTTTTCAGGTTGGTCATCTCCTGAATTTTTCTGGGCCTGGCAAAACAGGGTGGTTAAAAGCAGGATACCTGCTAAAAGTAAGTTTCTCATTAATTGGTTAGAATTGTTTCGGCTCGAAATTAGGAATATTATTCGTAATATAATATAGCCCCCCAGATTATTAATAATGAAATTATATAAATAAAAAGACCGGCTATTACACCGGCCTTTCTATATGAAAATTTAATCACGCATTCTTACTGTGGCGGAATACCCGCTAATTTTATTTATCATTTCAGAATTCCCGGTAGGATGTTTCTAAAAACGCATTAGCTTCCTTTTCAGCGAATTTTGCAGCCTCACTATCCCAATGTAAGGTCTTATTTGGGAATCTTCCCGCAATAACTCCTAGAAGGATGGTTTCTGTTAACCGAGCTGCATATGAAAAGGGAGCTGAACATTTTTCCCGCCCAAGGCAAGCTTCTACGAATTGATGATAGTGCTTAGGACCTTCAGATTCATAATCTCTAATAGGTTCACCTAATTTATTTTCTTTGGATATTTTAGCGATTTCATCTGAAATATCCACATATTTACCATTTACAATCTTCGATGGTAATTGCATGAAGTGAGGAAGTAATAAGCGGCCTTTTTCACCAATAAACATAGCTCCCTGCTCAGGAAGCTGCCCTTTTTCAGCAACTTTTGCGTCTAAAGAAATATCACTTTCATCGCTCTTTTTTTTCTTGTTAGCTTTTGAGGCTGAGTTTTTATCATAATCAGGCAATTTCAGGTCTTCATGATCTTCAGGGGCTCCCGGGCCGTCATACCATACCCATTTTAGTCTTTCTGTTGTATATGGTGTTCCAGGAAATTCATAGGTCACCTCGTTTTTTTCTGGATATCCAAATCCGTTTGGTACCCTGCAGTCATTTTTGACTGTGAGAGGCACGTCAAGTTGAAGAGCATTATAGGGAGTGTCAAAAATATGAACACCCATATCGCCTAAGGTTCCACATCCATAATCTACCAGTTTTCGCCAGTTACCAGGATGATATACATCTTCCTTATATCCTTTTGGTTTAGAAGTACCTAACCATAGATTCCAATCCAAATCTTCCGGAACAGGATCCACGCCCTTTGGAATCGGACCATCATATCCCCAGTTTTTAGGCGACCATGCTCTAACCGTATGTACTTTACCAATGATACCTGATTGGATCAACAGAGTTGCCAGTTTATAATCATAAAAAGAATGTACCTGAATCCCCATTTGGGTGACCAGGTTCTTTTCTAAAGCCAGTTTATTCATTGCGCGAGCCTCAGAGACGTGGTGTGTTAATGGTTTCTGGCAGTACACAGGCTTATTCATGTTCATAGCCATTATCGAGGCAGGAGCATGGGTATGATCTGGTGTGGAGACTATTACAGCATCTATTTCATCTTTCATCACCTGGAACATGACTCTGTAATCTGAAAATGTCTTCGCCTTAGGATGCATGGCATGGGCATTGGCTAAATAGTTTGAATCCACATCACAAAGGGCAACAACATCCACAAGCTCGTGAGAAGCGATCGCCTTCAGGTCTTCCAATCCCATGTTCCCCACACCAATATGTGCTGTTCTCAATCTATTGTGGGGTGCAGATTTCGCCCAGGAAAGGCTGGGTAGAACCAAAATTCCTGATGTGGCGAGGCCTGCAATTTTTAAAAATTCTCTTTTTTCCATAAGATTACAGCTTTTTGATTTTAATATTCCTGAACCATATCGGGCTAGCGTGATCCTGCAGACCAATATATCCAGATTTGAATTTACCGTAATCTGGTGCATTATCCCATTTACCTGAATTTTTCTTTTTTTGCCAGTCTTCTGACCATGGAACAAACTCCACTATTTTTTTTCCATTGAGCCAATGTTCTACTTTCTCTGGTGTAAACACGATTTTTGAAGAATTCCACTCTCCAACAGGATTTAATACTTTTTGTGTGGTATCAACCGCATGCATTGCATAATCTGCACCGGTTTTTTGCCAGTCCTGAAGTTCTTCGGGGTTTTCTACACCAAATTGTGAATTATAACCGGAAAGGTCATGAATGTCTGCATAATTTTCATCATCAATTAGTTGATATTCAGGGGAGATTTCAGGTGGTCCTCCATAGCCTTCCTTTACATGATAGAAGATTCCGCTATTTCCTCCTTTCGGTAGTTTCCATTCCAAATAGAGTTCAAAATTGTCAAATTCTTCAGCTCCATATATAATGTCTTTTCCACCTTCATAATTTTGTTCCAGGCCCAGTTCAGTATCGAAGGTTAAAACACTGTCTTTTATCACCCATCCCGGAGGCAGGGAATCACCGTTGTAGGCACGCCAGCCTTCTGTGGAAGTACCATCAAAAAGATAGGTCCATTCTTTTTCTGAAATCGTATCAGCTGTAGTGGACGGCTCTATTTCGGAATCAGCTTTTGGTTTTTCTTTACAGGAATTTAGAAGCAAGAACTGTAATAGTAGCAGGGGAATAAAGTTAAATCTCATGATGTTTAATAAAAAAGTGGATTTTGTTTCTTTCGAAATTAAAAATTTTATTCTAAAATAGAATAATTAATTTATTTTTTTTTATAACTCATCGTGAAACTGGATATTAAAAATGGATTATTAAATTTTAAGGCCGGTAAAATTACCGGCCTTATTCCTGTTTTTTATGAACCTACAAATGTGAATTCTCCCGGATCTAATATCCTCACCCTTGGAACAATTATATTATTCTCCAGTAGCCAGAGATTTCCTTTTTTATCAAAGGTGATTGCACTTGGTAACATTAGTCCTTCTGCTTTTTTAATGAGCTCTCCATCCAGGTTATAGGCACTGACAGTACCTCCCATTGGATTGGCTAATCCAGCCCAACTGTTTTCGTCAAATTCTACTACATAAAGGAGTCCGTCAGGTCCAAATTCGAGATCGATCACAGAAGTTAACCCATCAAGGAATAAATAACAGTCTTCTGATCCTTCCACTTGTGAACAAACTAAATTGGTAGCATCTGCCGGAAACCTCCAAACCCTTGATAGTTCTTTTGGCAGTCCGTCAGGAGTTAAATCAGTTTCTGGCACTGCCCCTGTGAGTTCGCCAACATATACATAACCATCAGGACCAACGGCCACAGATGTTGCTACAGGCTGTACATAGCAGGTAAGTCCATCATGTTCAAAAAGCACTATAAATTCTCCATTCACGTTCAATGGAGGGGTAAGGATAGCTTTCCAGTCGATATGGCCTGTGGTAGTCGCTTGTAGGATCGTATTTCCTGCCGCATCCCCAATAAGAGCAGTCCCTCCGTCAAGTGTAGTTACTTTAAATGGATTGTTTTGAGGCCCTGCACTAAAAATACCTTCTTCTTCACAGAGCTGGTTTTTCCATTGTAAACCTTCAAAAGCATCAGGATCATTATCCTTTTCAAATTCACCCAGATCGGCTACCATTCTTACTTTTCCATTTGAAATCCGGTACAGTTCACCATCTTCTGCAAGATTGCTTCCACCGGTAGTGAAGAAAGCATTACCAGTTCCTATCGCCTCAATGCCCTGGATGTTGGTATTGGTCTCAACTTCATGGATCGTTCTAATTTCACCATTTTTAATCAGCTGAATACTTCTGCCGTTTTCAGTATTTAATCCTACCATGATACTTCCGTCAGGAGTGGCTGATATATCAAATGCTACTGCGCCCTGGAATTCATAAGGTCCGGCGTTCAGAGTTTTCTTTACACTCGCATCCTTTACATTAAGATTAAGGTCATTTGTTTCCTTTTCACAGGCAACTCCAAAAACTACAAGCAGGCATAAAGAAAGAAGTCCCCGGAAATTTAGATCGATTAGTTTTTTTCTTGTTTTCATAATTATATAGAGATTTTGGTTAATACTCTGTTATTGAACGAGGTCCACCTTAATTAGAATGAACCTTTAGCAGGTTTAGTGAGATGGGGGCGCATAAAAGCGGAACTCTGCTCGGCTAAGAAAGCCAGTCTTAACATTAGTACAATCATTTTCAGGGTGATCACATTAATGAGACCACATATGACATCAAGTCCGGGCGATAGGGGTTGTAATAGTAAAGTGCGGGGAGATCAGCATGTTTTAATATTTAAAACGCTGAATTTCAGTTAGGTGCAAATATACAAACAATATTGAATATTGCAATTAATTGAATAAATGACAAACATCAAAGCTTACTTTTATTTCGAATCTGTCCAAAATAAAACATAATTATAATTCTATCCGTAAAAAGAATAGAGCTAAAAAGTATGAATGAGATCTGAATAATTTCTCTTTTCTTCGATCAGATTCAATTCCAGGAGGGTTTCCTGGACTTTGGTAAGATCAGCCTCACTTATTTGTTCCTGACTCCACCTGGTAAGATCCAGCCATTTTCTGATATCCTCCAGTTTTTGCTGATATCTTTCAGAAAGGATAACATCTATATTTCTCTGAAGCTTGAAGTCTTTAGTTTCAGCATTCAGGATTTCCAGCATTTTTTGAAGGCGTTGAGGATCTTTGCGAATGCTTTCATCTCTGGCTGCGATCACAAAACAGGGCCATGGAGTAGGGCAGTCGGCCACTAAACGGAACGTTTTATTGTCTACCAGGGGTTTGGTGGTAAAATGTTCCCACATAAAATACTGGGCCTCATCATTTTGAAGGGCATGAATAGCTCCATCCAGATTATTAACGATATTAAACTTAAGCTCATCCAGGTTCCAATTCCTGTGTTGGGCATTCACATACGCCATCAAATGAGAGCCACTGCCTTTTCTGCTAATAGCGGCAGTAGTAGTTTCCAGCTCCTGAATATTCTTATATTTCGAACCTGCAGCTACATGGATTCCCCAGATCAACGGACTTACTATATAGGTCTGGATGATCTTACTTTCGTTACCATTGATTATATCCCTTGTGATTCCTTCGGTTAGTATAACGGCTACATCCAGCTCTCCAGACCTTAAGGCCTTGCACATGGCTCCGGTGCCTTCGGGGAAATCTTTCCAGACCACATTTAGTCCTTCATCATTGAATTTGCTATTCTCTATGCAAAGGTGCCATGGCAGGTTAAAATGTTCTGGTACTCCGCCTACTTTGATCGTTTTCATGAGCTGTGTTTTTCTTTGAGATAATTGTAAATTTCGTACTGGGAGCGAATGGCTTTTTCTCCTTTTTTCTTTTGTACATAATTATTTGCTTCCGAAGCATCCTGTATCCTGGCCTTTACATTGTCATTCAGCTGGATATTAAGGATATTCTTGAATTCCTGTTTTATGTCTTCATCCAGGACGGGAGAGATAACTTCGATCCTACGGTCCAGGTTACGGTTCATCCAATCTGCGCTTCCGTAGAACATAAGCTCCTCACCGCTGTTTTCAAAAACATATATTCTTCCATGCTCAAGAAACCGGTCTACAACACTGGTAATATATATATTCTCGCTCATTCCCGTTATACCGGGGATAAGACATGTAAAACCACGGATAAGCAATCTTATTTTTACACCAGCATCACTGGCTTTATAAAGTAATTCAATCATCTCCTCATCTTCGAGACTGTTCATTTTTGCCGTGATCCTGGCTTTCTTTCCTTCCCGTGCATTCTCTATCTCGTTATAAATAAGTTTCAGGAATTCCTGGCGGGTGGAAAAAGGAGAGATCAACAGGTTTTTCTCCCTGGGAATTATGAGTTCTCCTTCCAGTACCTTGAAGAGCCGTTGTAACTCCTTTGTAATATATTTATTGGCAGTAAAGATGGCATGATCGCAGTATAGCTTGGCGGTCTCACTATTAAAATTCCCGGTACCGATATACGCATATCTCATATTGACATCCCCTTCCTGACGGCATATTAGCATGATCTTAGAATGAACCTTTACTTTGGGATAGCTATAAATAACATTGGCTCCTTTTTCTTCAAACTTTCTTCCCCAAATGATATTGTTCTTTTCATCGAATCTTGCCTTGGCCTCTACAAAAACAGTAACCCTTTTTCCTCTTTCAAGGGCTTCCAGTAAAAAGGAGGTGAGCTTTGATTCGTCTGCAACTCTGTAAAGAGAGATGCTTATATCGGTAACCTGATCATCTTTTGCAGCCTGTTCCAGAAATTTTTCCACATAACCAAATGACATGTATGGAAAATGAAGGGCCTGATCTTTCTTCTTAATATCCTCGAAATAATCATTGCTTTTATCCAGAGTTTTATGAGGTAGCGGAGGCAGGTTTTTGTAATGAAGTTCAGGATTATCTGTAGGATCTGGAAAAGAAAAGAAATCCTTGAAATTATGATACTTTCCGCCAGGCATCATATCAATCTTTCCAAGCTTCAAAAGCTTTCTTATTTTTTTCTGCACTTCCTTAGGCATGGAAGCATCATACAATAATCTTGTGGGCTGGCCATCGGTACGCTGTTTTAATGACTCATATATCTTCTCTGCCAGCACACCTTCATAAATGTCATCTATATAAAGCTCGGCATCTCTGGAAAGTTTAATTTCAAAGATACCTGTAATGTTATTTTCCGGGAAGATTTTATAAGCCTCATACCTGATTATTTCATCGAGAAAGGTAATATTGTGTTTTCCTTTGATCCCCTCCATCATCACGAAGCGGCCACATTCATTAACGGGAATATTTACCACCGCCAGTTTGTCTTCCTTTTCAAAGGTTACCAGAAAGTACAGTATTGAATTTTCAAGAAAGAGTTCATTTTCTTTATTCAGGTTAAGCATTATCGGTTTTAAATGCTTCTCTACCTTATTGTGAAAAAAAGAGCTTACAAACTCCTTTTGTGCCGGTTTAAAATGTTCTGCATCCAGTATATGAATACCATTTTCTGCAAGTTCAGGAATGATCTCATTATGATAAATTTCACCGAATCTATCCTGCTGTTTTTTTACCTTCTCAATGATCTGCTTGGTGATCTTTGAGGGTCTTAGGGCCAGTTTTTTACGAATGCTTTTCTTTACCCGCTTCATCTGGCGAAGCTGGGAGACTCTCACCCTGAAATATTCATCAAGATTTGAAGAAAAAATGGCCAGGAATTTCATCCTTTCGTAAAGAGGATTGATTTTATCCGCGGCCTCCTGAAGAACCCTATCATTAAAACTTAACCAGTTGAGATCTCTATGTCTAAACCGGTCTTCATTAGGTTGCTGCATGGGTGATAGATTGTTTCATCAAAAATACAAAGTACCCTATGCTTTGCTTTTAATATATTGTTAAATAAGGCTGGCTATTTGGCGATCCTCTCCAGGGAATACCTGATTAGATCGTCAACAGGTTTTGAAGTATCTTCAGCAAATTCGCCGGTTAGCCTGTTGGCGAGAACTACATTCATTGAAACTGAACGATGCCCGAGTAACTTTGACAGACCATAAATACCCGATGTTTCCATTTCAAGGTTGGTAATCTCATGACCTTTATAGTTGAAAGCGCCTATCTTATCGTTCATTTCGGCGTCAGGAATTTGAGCTCTTAATACCCGGCCCTGAGGGCCGTAGAAACCAACATTGGTTCCGGTAAATCCTTTTATGGTAGAATCAGAACTAAATTTTTCTATCAGGTTCTCATCTCCTTTAACAACATAAGGCATGGCCTTAAGAGAAGACCAGCCTGTTTGTTCTACGAAAGCTTCTGCAATTTCTGTATTTAAAAAAGAATCACTTTTGTAATAGTGCATAAGTCCGTCAAATCCTATAGCCCATTCACTGGTAATAAATGAACCCACGGGGATGTTTTCTCTTATGGACCCTGTAGTTCCAATACGTATAATATCCAGACTAACGGGATTTTCCTTTATTGCTTTCCCCTTCAGGTCAATATTCGCCAGTGCGTCTAATTCGGTAAAAGCAATGTCAATATTGTCGGTTCCCATTCCTGTAGACATCACGGTGATACGCTTTCCTCTAAAATAACCTGTATGCGTAAAGAATTCACGTTTATTTTTCTTAACCTCGATCTTATCAAAATGCCTGCTGATTTTCGAAACCCTACCCGGATCTCCAACCACAATTATCGTTTGGGCCAGGTCTTCAGGAAGTAGGCCCAGATGGTAGATTGAACCATCCCTGTTAAGGACAAGTTCAGATGCTTTTAAACTCATTCTATAATTTTAATAATTTGTGAGATTCAGACTCATATAGGAAATCATACATCCTGGCACCACCAAAATACTCGTCATTTTTAAGATCCCGGTAAAAATTCTTTTCTCCGTTCAATACCTGTTTTCCCTTTTCCGATAGCAGGATACGGTCGTCTTTATTTTCATAAAAAATTGAAAGCTTCTTCAGCAACCGCTTCATTTGAGTATCACTATATCCATAATAACCCTGATATTGAAGTGCATAACCTAAAAGATGGTTCTCACTGGCTATTTCATGATTTTCAATAAGCTTCAGAACATTTCTTTCCAGCGAATTAATTCCGGTGACGCTATTTGGAAACCTTTCAATATGAGCCCTTATGCAGCTTGACAGGTATTCGAAATTAGTATTGGTCTTTATCTGTGGTTTTAATTTCATGGGATCACCACTGCAATACAGTTCCCATATCAACATAGCTACCTCCAGATCATCATTATTCAACTCGATCCTGTTATCGTAATGGTTTTTAAGCTCATCAAGGCTTAGGTTTGAAAGAGGTTTGAACTCTTTCTCACCAGGCAGTTTTTTGCTACAAACCAGTGAGATGGGGACTTCTTTTTTCTTTGCGAAAAGAAGATTAATGGCAGCAAGCATGTTGATATGACAAAAAAGATCAAATTCAAACCAGAGAATGACTGAGTCATAGTCATCCATGGCCTTTAATCTCTTTATTTCCGAAATAAAGCGTTCTTCATAATTTTCGGAAGAAATATCATAAGCCTTTCGAAGGAATTTCTTTCTTACTTTAAAGAAATCCTGGTTGATCTCCTTCAGGGTAGGGCCTTCACATAATAGCTCACGCCAGATGATAAGCTCACCTGGCAGATTGAGTTGTTCCATTTGTTCAGCAAGGCTGTCGCCGTTAACGATATGTAAGGTTTTATTTCCCATAAAAGAATAAAAAAAGCGTATTGGAATTAACCTCCAACACGCTTAACGTTATAACCCTCTTTTTCCAGTATTTGCATAATTTTATCCCGGTCATCTCCCTGTATAATGATCTCTCCTTCTTTTGTTGAGCCACCAACACCGCATTTTTTCTTCAGCATTTTGCCCAGTGCGATGAGATCTTCCTCAGGTCCCTGGAATCCTTTTATAATGGTAACGGTTTTTCCGCCGCGACCTTTATTGCTAAAATGAGCTTCAAGTTCCTGTTCTCCGGGCGAAAGTACTTCCTGAGAATCACCTTCTGCATAATCGCTCTCATCAAAATCATCATTAGTGGAGAATACAAATCCTCCCAGATCTTCTAATCCTAACTTTTTTTTTGCCATAATTATTTTTTAGCCAGGCCTATTTCAATAAGGCGCTGATTCAAAAACTCACCGGCGGTGATATCCTCATACTGCTTCGGATGATCTTCATCTATACATTCCTCAAGACAATCCAGTTTCATATCACTTCTCGGATGCATGAAGAAAGGTATGGAATATCTTGGATTATCCCATTCTTCTTTAGGTGGATTAATAACCCGGTGAATTGTAGATCTTAATTTATTATTGGTGTGTCTTTCCAGCATATCCCCAACATTAATCACAAGTTCATCTTCCTGCGGAATGGCATCTATCCATTCACCATCTTTCCTGAGTACCTGAAGCCCTCCTGTTGAAGCTCCCATAAGAAGGGTAATAAGGTTGATATCACCATGTGCTCCGGCTCTTACAGCTCCTTTTGGCTCTTCGGTGATCGGAGGATAATGGATTGGCCTAAGAATACTGTTCCCATTACTTGCCCAATGGTCAAAGTAATGCTCTTCGAGACCTATATACAGAGCCAGTGCCCTTAGTACATAAATCCCTGTTTTCTCAAGCATTCTGTAAGCTTCCATGCCTACATGATTGAAGTCCTTTAGTTCTTCAACCTGTACATTGGAGGGATATTCTTCTTTGAGATCGGCATCTTCAGAAGGTTCCTGCCCAAAATGCCAGAACTCTTTAAGATCTCCTTCCTTTTTACCTTTTGCATGTTCTTTACCAAAGGAGATATAACCTCTCTGGCCTGCCAGGCCTTCTATTTCATATTTCTGTTTGGTTTCCAGAGGTAGATCGAAGAAATTCTTTACCTCTTTATATAATTCTTCTACGAGCTCATCGCTCAAAAAATGATTCTTTAATGCTACAAACCCAATTTCTTCATAAGCCTTACCAATTTTTTCCACAAATTTCTCCTTTCGCTTTGGATCATCAGAAAGGAAATCGGCCAGGTTTACGCTGGGAATATTATTCATCGCCATTCTTAGCAGTATTTTAAATTTATTTAGACAGACAAAGTTAAGTAAAATTAGGTGATGTGCTGCTGGTTTATATTTTTCTTAGCATATAGAAATTTGGTTACATTTGAGTGATAAAAACTTTTTTATGCTCTTCAGGAAAACAAAATCACGTGAGCTGGATTACTCAGATTTTCAAATATCTAACAGTAAAATGCTTGAGCTTTATAAAGCGATGCTTAAGCCCAGAATGATAGAGGAGAAGATGCTTATACTCCTAAGGCAGGGTAAGGTGTCAAAGTGGTTCAGCGGTATCGGGCAGGAAGCGATTTCTATTGGCGTGACAGAGGCTATGAAAAAAGATGAATACATTCTGCCTATGCATCGTAACCTTGGAGTTTTTACAGCTAGAAACATTCCTTTAAACCGGCTTTTTGCCCAGTGGCAGGGAAAAGCCTCCGGGTTTACAAAAGGGCGAGACCGTAGTTTTCATTTCGGGACACAGGAATATAAGATAGTTGGCATGATCTCTCACCTGGGACCTCAGATGGGTGTCGCAGACGGGATTGCACTTGCACATAAACTAAGAAATGAAAATCTCCTGACGGCCGTGTTTACGGGAGAAGGGGGAACCAGCGAAGGCGATTTTCATGAAGCATTGAATATAGCCTCTGTCTGGGACCTTCCGGTTTTATTTTGTATCGAAAATAACGGCTACGGACTTTCAACACCTACGCCTGAACAATACAGATGTAATGACCTGGCTGATCGTGGAGTGGGATATGGAATAGAATCACATATAATTGACGGTAATAATATTCTTGAGGTATATTCCCGGATTTTTGAAATAGCCGAAAGTATAAGGGAGAATCCCAGACCTGTATTAGTAGAGTTTAAGACCTTTAGAATGAGAGGTCATGAAGAAGCCAGTGGGACGAAATATGTACCGCAGGAATTGATGGATGAATGGCAGAAGAAAGATCCTATAATAAATTTCCAGAACTATCTTTTTGAAAAAGGAGTTCTGGATGATGAACAACTGGACCAATTCAGGCAGGATATTACCAGTGAAATAAATGAAAATCTTGAAAAGGCTTTCAATGAGCCCATGATTCAATCAACTGAAACTGACGAGTTAAGTAATGTATTTCAAGAGTTTAAATATCAGTCACTTGAACCTCAATTTGAAAATGAAAATATCCGTTATATTGATGCGGTTTCACAGGCATTAAGATCATCCATGGAAAGGCATGAAAACCTTGTTTTGATGGGACAGGATATTGCCGATTACGGAGGTGTTTTCAAAATAACCGAAGGCTTTATTGACCAATTTGGAAAAGACAGGATAAGGAATACACCTATTTGTGAGTCGGCTATTGTGGGAACGGCGATGGGACTTTCAATAAATGGGATGAAAGCAATGGTGGAGATGCAGTTCAGTGATTTTGTAAGTTCCGGCTTTAATCCTATTGTGAACTATTTAGCCAAGGTAAATTACCGTTGGGATCAGAATGCCGATGTTGTTATTCGAATGCCCTGTGGAGGAGGCGTAGGAGCCGGGCCTTTTCATAGCCAGACCAACGAAGCCTGGTTTACAAAAGTTCCGGGATTAAAAGTGGTTTATCCGGCCTTTCCGTATGATGCCAAAGGATTGCTGAACACCGCGTTTAATGACCCTAACCCGGTATTATTCTTTGAACATAAGGCGCTTTACAGGAGTATAAGACAGGATGTGCCAGTAGACTATTATACCTTACCATTTGGAAAAGCCTCAAGAATAAGGGAAGGTAGTGAAGTAAGTATTATAACTTATGGAGCGGGGGTACACTGGGCAATTAATACTCTTGATGAAATGGATTATCAAAATGCAGATCTTATCGACCTTCGTAGTCTGCAACCTTTGGATACTGATTGTATATGTGAATCTGTTATAAGAACGGGAAAGGCAATTATTTTAACCGAAGATTCTTTATTTGGCAGTCTGGCTTCTGAAATTGCAGCCATAATCTCTGAAAACTGTTTTGAAAGCCTGGATGCCCCTGTAATGAGGGTGGGCAGCCTGGAGACCCCTGTTCCATTTGCTGAAAATCTCGAAAAACAGTATCTCCCGCAGGAAAGGTTCAGGAAGAAACTCCAGGATTTAATAGAATATTAATAAGCAGGCAATTTAAACACAATTTAATTAAGAATCCTTAACAAAGTCACTGTTAAAGTATTAATAATCTTTTGTGGAAGGAATGCCACTACTGTAATTTAGTTACAACTAATCAATTAAAACTATAAATTATGGTACGCTTAATCGTTATTTTTCTGATTATTGCGATCGTCGCCGCAATCTTTGGATTCGGTGGTGTCGCTGAAGGGGCCGCAGATATTGCAAAGATTATTTTCTATATTTTCCTTGTGCTGCTGGTAATTTCACTTTTAAGCAGATTATTCAGAAGATAATAAATCAGGTACATATAATCCAATGTGTTCTTATGCAAAACCATAATACACATTGGATTTTTGTTTAAAATCAATTCTACTATGAAAAAGTTTTTAGTACTACTATCTGCAGTTGCCTTTATGGCATCCTGCGGACCAAGTAAAGTAGCAAAAGAAGCCCGTAAAACATTCGATGGCAACTGGACGCTAACAAATGTAACCTATCCGAACAATCCCGGAGATTTCAATGTAACGCTCTTTAATGAAGCTTCGGCCTCATGTTTTGAGAATAGCACCTGGGATTTCGTTTCCAACAATAATCGTGGTACTTATACTGTGACAGGAGTTGGATGCGATGGGGATACCAATTATTTCATTTGGTCTATAGATGAAGAGAATACTCCTGCCGGAGTATATGATTTTCTTTTGAAACCCACTAATGATGATTACAAATCAACTACCGGTAACCAGGGGTTCCGATTGAATCTTAAGAGTTTAAGTGATACGAATATGGTATGGGAACAAACCGTAAATCTGGATGGTTCTCCATTTACCATTAGAATGAATTTTTCAAAACTTTAATTAAAATTTGAATAGCTATGAGAACAGTGATAAATAGAATGTTGGCATTACTGGTGGTTTCAACCCTGATTTTTGGTTGTGAAGCGACCAAAAATGCTAATAACAAACAAAAAGGAGCCGTGATTGGCGCTACAGGCGGAGCCGTGATTGGTGGTGTTATTGGAAATAATACTGGTGACGGAAATACCGCATTGGGAGCCATTATTGGCGGTGTGGTTGGCGGTGCCGCAGGTGCAATCATCGGAAACGAAATGGATAAGCAGGCCAAAGAGATCGAAGAAGAGATCCCCGGTGCCGAAGTGGAACGTGTAGGAGAAGGTATTAATGTTACTTTTGATGAATCAAGCGGTGTTTATTTCGCTACAGATAAGTATAATATCAATTCGAAATCTGAAGAAACCCTGAACAAACTTGCAGGAATCTTTAAGGAGTATCCGCAAACAAATATCCTTGTTGAGGGACATACCGATAATACCGGAAGCGACAGCTATAACCTTACTCTTTCTAAGAACAGAGCTCAGGCCGTTACTGGTTATCTGGTAGAATCTGGTATTGACCGTGGTCGTTTCACTACTAAATGGTATGGTGAAAGTCAGCCTAAATATGACAACAGTACGGCTGAAGGCCGTGCCCAGAACCGTAGGGTAGAGCTTGCTATTGTTGCAAATGAAGAAATGAAGGAAGAGGCCAAAAAGAAGGCTGAACAGCAAAATGAGAATTAATAAAAAAATTTAATTCAGAGAAAAATCCCGGATTACTTCCGGGATTTTTTATTCTTTATATTTAAATTAAAACAGTGAAAAACACTCACGTCATAATTATTGGAGGAGGACTGGCAGGACTCACTGCCGCGATTCATTTGTCACATAAGAATATTGAAGTGATCCTGATAGAGAAGGAAGGATATCCACATCATAAAGTTTGTGGTGAATATTTATCAAAAGAGGTGATCCCTTATCTGAATATGCTTGGGCTTGACCTGAATGCTCTTAACCCGGCTGAAATTAACCGACTGGAATATTCTTCCCCGGCAGGAAGAACAACCCACTGCGATCTTGAATTGGGAGGCCTGGGTATTAGTCGGTACGCTCTGGATAATTACTTTTTTCGTCAAAGCATTTCCCCACGATCTAAAATAATCCATGATCTTGTTACTGAAATAAGATTTGAAAATAACGAATTTCTTGTGAAGCTATCAGGGGGAAAAGAATTGAGATCTGATTTTGTTTTGGGAGCCTACGGAAAAAGATCAAATCTGGATAAAAAACTAAACAGGAAGTTTTTTGACCGGCTATCTGGCTGGCTGGCGGTTAAGGCCCATTATAAAAAAGACAGTTTCCCTGAAGACCTTGTATCCCTGCATAATTTCAATGGAGGTTATTGCGGACTTTCAAAAACCGAAAACGGGAGTGTAAATGCATGTTATCTGGCTACTTATAAAAGTTTCAAGCCGTACAGGAACACAGAAGAATATAAGGAGCAGGTGTTGATGAAGAACCCGTTATTACGCGACTTTTTTTTAAATTCTGAAATTTTGTTTGAAAAGGAGCTTAGTATTGCACAGGTTTCCTTTGATAAAAAGGATCTTTTAGAAGACCATATATTAATGCTTGGGGATGCTGCCGGATTGATACATCCTTTATGTGGTAACGGGATGGCAATGGCCATTCATAGTGCCAAACTGGCTTCTGAAAATATCATTCAGTTCTATGAAAACAGGAATTTAAGCCGGTATAATGTGGAAACGAATTATCAGAATAACTGGAATCGTGAGTTTAAATCGAGGATAAAGGCCGGTAGACTTTTGCAAAAGATCCTTTTGAATAAACCCCTTTCTGAAATCACTCAGGGAATTGTAATGAATTTTCCGGCGGTTATGCCACATATCATAAGGAAAACCCATGGAAAGCCTATCTATGTTTAAGCTAAATACGTCCACCAGAACGGCAGAACGCGAGATCATGGACGATTTTGAACTTAGCGGATCTCAACTTAGGAAAACTCTTAAAGATCTGGAGAATATCAATTTTCTGTTGGGTGGGAACGCGATCACCAGGGATGGAATAAAAACTTTGCTGGAAGGTTTCTCAAAAAACAAGATTATCAGGATAGCTGATATTGGATGCGGGAATGGAGCCATGATACGCAGCATTGCCGCCTGGGGAAAGAAGAGGGGGTACTATTTTCAATTTACCGGGATAGATGCAAATCTGCATGCAATACAGATCGCAGAAGAACTTTCCCTGGAATATCCGGAAACAGATTTTCTGAATCTTAATATCTTCAGTAATGAATTCCGGGAAATGAAATTCGATATCATTTTATGTACCTTAACCCTTCATCATTTCAGGAATGAACAGATCATTGATTTGGTTAAGCAGTTAAATATTCAGGCCGGGATAGGAGTGGTTATAAATGATCTTCACCGGAGTAAAATGGCTTATTTCTTATTTCAGGCATTCTGTTGGTTTTTTGTAAATAATGAGATCGCCAGGAAGGATGGGCTGGTATCTATCCTAAGAGGTTTTAAAAAGGAAGATATTGAGGAATTTTCCAGTCATATTCCAGCTGCTGAACATCATATACAATGGAAGTGGGCATTTAGATATCAATGGATCCTCAGTAAATAACTATACTAACTTTTATGGGCGTAAAAATTGCAAGGGTAGAAAATGAATTGCCGGAATATTCCCGGAATACTGCAGATATCCTTCCTCTGGTTGATAACTGGCTTGGAGGGCAGGAAGAAAGATTCAGAAGAAAGGTATTGAAGATCTTTGAAGGAGCCGGAGTAGATAAGCGCTATTCGATCATGTCACCTGAAGATGTATTCACGGCCACCTCATTTGAAGAGAAAAATAATATTTACGTAAGGGAAGTAAAGAAACTCGGAAAAA
Organism: Christiangramia crocea; assembly: GCF_022410465.1. Taxonomy (GTDB): domain Bacteria; phylum Bacteroidota; class Bacteroidia; order Flavobacteriales; family Flavobacteriaceae; genus Christiangramia; species Christiangramia crocea. The sequence goes on from NZ_JAJSON010000025.1 coordinate 71,080, forward strand.
ATGTCCTGACAAAGGCCCTGGGAAATTCGGGATGGTCAGCCGGATCGCTGGATTTTATCATTACGGTTAGTTGTACCGGGATTATGATACCTTCACTGGATGCCTATCTTATCAATGAACTTGGACTTAAACGGGATATCACGAGGCTTCCGGTAACCGAAATGGGATGTGCCGCCGGGATTTCAGGGATGATTTATGCTTATAATTTTCTAAAGGCCAACCCGGGAAAAAGGGCGGCTGTGGTTGCTGTGGAAAGCCCTACCGCAACTTTCCAGCTTGAAGATTTCAGTATGGCAAATATGGTTAGCGCAGCGATCTTTGGTGATGGTGCCGCCTGCGTTCTGCTATCTTCAGAAGAAAATATTACAGGTCCCAGAATCCTGGGAGAGGAGATGTATCATTTTTACAATTCAACCCATTTGATGGGATTTGATCTTACGAATAATGGTCTTCAAATGATCCTGGACCCGGCCGTCCCGGAGACTATTTCAGAGCATTTCCCCGAGATCATTCATCCGTTCCTGGAAAAATACGGGACTTCAATCGAAAAGGTGGATCATTTAGTATTTCATCCGGGAGGACGTAAAATTGTTCAGACGGTTTCTGATCTTTTTGGTAACTTAGGAAAGAATATAGACGATACCCGGGAAGTTTTGCGCTTATACGGTAATATGAGCAGTGCAACGGTACTTTATGTTCTTGAGCGTTTTCTCAATAAAGATATCCCTCAGGGAGATCAGGGGATCATGCTTAGTTTCGGACCCGGATTTTCGGCACAAAGAATTTTATTAGAATGGTAGCAGAGTTCAAAGATCAGGATTACTGGGCGCTTATCCTTGGAGGTAGTAGCGGCCTGGGTTATGCCAGCGCAAAGAAACTGGCAAAACATGGCATGAATATTATAATTGTTCATCGGGACAGGCGTTCCGAAATACCAGATATTGAGGATGCCTTTGATGAAATAAGAGCATCGGGAGTGAAGTTTGAAAGTTTCAATGCCGATGCTGTAAAAAAGGAAAGCAGGGAAGAGCTCATTGAAAAGATCAAAGATGTCCTTGGTGAAAAAGGAAAAATCAGGACCCTCCTGCATAGTATAGCCAAAGGAAACCTTAAGCCAATGATCGGGGACGACCAGATCCTTGAAAATATAGATCTACAAATTACTATTGATGCCATGGCCCTGAGTTTATACGACTGGACGCAGGCAGTTTTCAGGAACAAGCTTTTTACTAAAGACGCCAGGATTATTTCATTTACTAGTGATGGAAATAAAAAAGCCTGGAAGAATTACGCAGCCGTTTCTGCTGCCAAGGTAACCCTGGAAGCTTTAACCCGAAGTATGGCTCTGGAGTTTGCCAGGCATGGAATAAGGGCCAATTGCATCCAGGCCGGGATTACGGTAACCCGATCTTTCCAGATGATTCCTGGAAATGAGACCTTACGTGTACATGCCTTAAAACATAATCCATTTAGAAGGCTCACCGTCCCGGATGATGTCGCCAATGTCGTATATCTTTTAAGCAAGGACGAAGCGAGTTGGATCACGGGTACGATCATTCCGGTTAATGGAGGTGAACACCTTATGTAATGCTGAAACCGGTGGATCAAAAATCTATTATCTCTCAATTACCCTATTCACAGCCTTTTTTATTTGTAGATGAAATTCTTGAAATAGATGAGAATTCAGTCACAGGTGAATATACTTTTTCTGCCGGGCAGGAATTTTATAAAGGCCATTTTAAGGATAGTCCAATAACCCCGGGCGTAATTTTAACCGAATGTATGGCGCAGATAGGTGTTGTATGTCTTGGGATATTTCTTCTCAAGAAAAGTGATAGTGATTCTGAAAACCCAAAGATAGCCCTGTCATCATCAGAAGTAGAGTATTTCAAACCTGTGTACCCGGGTGAAACCGTAAAGGTGATTTCAGAAAAAATATACTTTAGATTCAATAAACTTAAATGCAAAGTGGAGATGTTCAGCAGCAAGGGAGAACTGATCTGTAAAGGTACTATTGCAGGAATGATGCTAACTAAATAGAAATATGAGTAGTAGGGTTGTGATTACAGGAATGGGAGTTGCCGCGCCAAACGCAGTGGGTTTGCTGAATTTTGAACAAGCCCTGAGAAATGGCGAAAGTGGTATCCGGTTTTTTCCTGAACTTAAACAACTCAATTTTACCTGCCAGATAGGAGGGAAGCCCCAAATCCCTGAAGACCTTCTAAAAAAATATTTTACTCCACTGCAGCTAAAAGGACTCAATAGCAGCGGAATTATATATGGAGTTATCTCAGGTACCGATGCCTGGCAAGATGCCGGGCTTGAAATTGATGAAAATGCTCCTGCAGATTGGGATTCTGGGATCATCTTTGGTACGGGAATCCTGGGAACGGATAAATTCCGCGAGGCTATTCAGCTTATAGATCAGGGAAAAACCCGCAGGTTGGGAAGTACAAGTGTGATACAGACCATGGCCAGTGGAATAAGCGCTTATCTGGGTGGAATCCTCGGCTGCGGAAATCAGGTGACCACCAATTCGTCAGCCTGCACCACAGGAACTGAGGCTTTACTAATGGGATTTGAAAGAATAAGGTCCGGCCAGGCAGAACGAATGCTCGTTGGCAGTTGTGGTGATCATGGACCCTATGTCTGGGGTGGTTTTGATGCGATGAGAATACTTCCCGGTAAATATAATGAGAAGCCAGAAGAAGCTTCAAGACCGTTGAGTGCCTCAGCCACAGGTTTTGTTCCGGGCAGTGGTGCAGGGGCTCTGCTATTGGAAGATCTTGACTCAGCTGTTGGAAGGGGAGCGAAGATCTATGCCGAAGTGCTGGGTGGTGAAATAAATAGCGGAGGCCAGAGGGGAGATGGAAGCATGACTGCTGCCAGTAATGAAGCCGTAGAAAGATGCATCACGCGGGCTTTGAAAAACTCCGGAATTTCTGCGGGAGAGATTGATGTTATAAATGGACATTTAACCGCCACAAACAGGGATTCTACAGAAATATTGAACTGGACCAGGGCTCTCGGAAGACGGGGGAATGAATTTCCTTTTATAAATTCCCTTAAAGGAATGACAGGGCACTGCCTTAGTGCTTCAGGCTCTATTGAATGTGTAGCCTCAGTTCTTCAGATGGAAAAGGGCTTTCTGTTTCCCAATATCAATTGTGAAGAGGTTCATCCTGAAATACAGGAGCTTATTAGCGAAGATAGAATTCCCAAGAAAAAGATCGATACGGAGATAAATATACTGGCAAAGGCAAGTTTTGGTTTTGGTGATGTAAATGCTGTTGCTATTTTTAAAAAATATACCCCTTAAATATTCACTATGAGCGAAAAAGATATCATAGACAGATTGAAGAAAATCGTAGAACCTTATGTTCAACGGATGGAAGGCCTTAAAAACTTTCAGGAGGAAACCGATTTTCTGAAGGATCTACAGATCAATTCGGCCAACCTTGTTGATGTTGTGCTGGATGTTGAAGATGAATTCGATATTGAGATAGATAACGATTCCATGGAAGGAATGCTCACTGTAGGAGATGCAAAGTCTATCATTCAGAGAAAAATATCAGGAAGATGATTGGAAATGATATCATAGACCTGAAAGTTTCCCTGCCAGAAAGGAAATCTGAAAATTCCCGGTTTATGGATAAGGTTTTCAGTAAAAAGGAGAGAAGTTTCATTGAAAATTCTGAAGACGGGGAAATGATTCTATGGCTTATGTGGTCTATGAAAGAAGCGGCCTATAAGGCCCATCAAAGAAATTTCGGGTTATCAAGAGCTTTGAATCCTTTGTCTTTCAGCTGTGCATTAAACCTATCAGAAAGGTCAGCCACGGTTCTTTGCGACAGGCATATTTATTCCATCGTATCGGAAGTTAAGTCACAATACATTCATAGTTATACCTGCAGGGAAGCGGTTTTTCAGAAGGTATTCGTTAAACCAGGTATGAACAAAGAGCATTTATTAGAAGAGATAGGAGCAGTGGTTAATCTGCATGGAACAGCCCTTCATATTGAAAAAGATAGCGAGGGAATCCCTTCTTTAAGCTTTCATAATTCAACTAAAAAATTGCCATTTTCCTTGAGTCATCACGGTAATTTTACAGCTTTGGCTATTCCGTTAATTAACTGCTAAAAGCAGTTAAACATTTAAAAACTGGTTTGACCTCTCCACCCTTGTTTTGTATCTTCAAAGTACATTTAAAAATCAATTATATATGAAGACAGTAGATAAAATGGAGGTGCTTCACAGCCAGTCGGCTGAGTTTATTGAGAAAGGTGAAACCGGGAAATTCCTGAAACTTATCCCGGATACTTTTATCATTAAAGGCGAGAAGGAAAATGGCGTTTTTAACCAGGGTTATGCGATCAGGCATCTTAACCGAAGGGATATGATCCTGATAGATGTAGTTGAAAAATCTTCAAAAAATGCAGTTAAAAAACTATTGGAGGAAGGCTACATAATAAAAGGTATCTTAATTACCTGTGATGCCATTCTAAAATCGGCTTATGCAGATCTTAAAACAATCTCTGAAGATGCCGGTGGTGCACCAATCTATGCCCACCCGCGAAATAATTTTAAAGATGATTTTAAGACAAAAGATATAACCGGAAAGGATAAGGTACTGGATAGCTTTGATATTAACATCTTTGATCTTCCCGGAAATGAAGGCGCTTCGGTAGTTATATACTCTGATCTTAACGATGGAATGCTATTTCCCGGTGAAGATGCTGTTGGCTCCGACTATGATTCAGAATTAAACACATTTATACGGCCTGAAAAAAAGAATGAAAATAATGATTACGGACTGGCGGAAAGCTGGGCGGCCTTTGATACCCCATTTACCTATCTTTTTCCAAGAAAAGGTAAACCCGGATTCAATCTTGAGGAAGGGCAACAAATAGATATAATAAATAAACTGGGTAGAAGCTAATCCGGTTAAAGTATGAAATTTCCGAAAGGGTTGTTTCGAAAGATATAAAGCTGGCCATGATTGCCTTGAATTCAGCAAATCCGCCAGCTTTATAACTTTTAAACGCCCTTTTTTATTTTTTAGAATTCACATTTTCTTTTTCCTGCTGCTCCCGTTTTTCGGCTTCTTCGGCATCCTCATCAGAGACCAGCGGATGATCCTTAACATTCAGGCCAACTATCAGGATAACATTTGCAACGGTTCCATAAAGCATCATTACCACTGCTATAAAACCACCCCCAAGCAGGGAAGCCATTCCCAGACTCACGTAGTAAATAGTCTGGTACCATGCCTGGCCCACTTCCTGGGATTCGCTAATAGGGAGATTGAGCATAAGAAAAGTGATCACAGCTATAACAATCAGGATAGTATCAGATTTGGCGATCATAAGAACATCCCGGTAATGGCGGTCTGTAAGCTTTGATTCTGAAGAGCGGCTTAATCCTAATAAAGTAAGCATAAGGGCAAGAATGGTTGTGGACCCTAAAATAACGGTGTTACACAACATATTGATACCAGACATAGAATTCTTAAGAAGTTCCAGAGCCTTATAACCAGAAACCTGTCCCAGGATAAATGTTCCTGTCGCCATGACTACAGTGGAAACAACTCCGCCTACAATCGCCCTTTTAACTATCGCATTCATTTTCTATAGTTGTTTGATCAGAATATAAGAATTTGAAAATTAATCTTTTTATTGTTTTTCTCTGCCTGAATTTTCTGAATTGAAGGCTAAGTTTCTGTTAAAGAGCCGTGGATTTTGTGAGAAAGATGGTAATTTAAAGTTTAAAATTTCCAACTATGTCTAAATTTAATGTCACGCAAAAGCTTATTAAAGAACACCTTCTCAAAGGTGAAATGGAACCTGGAAAAGAAATTGGTATCAAGATAGACCAGGCCTTACTGCAGGATGCTACAGGAACTTTAGTACAACTTGAACTGGAAGCAATGGGATTGAAAAAGGCCCAGACCGAAGTGGCAGTTCAGTATGTAGACCATAACCTTTTACAAACCGACTTTAAGAATGCCGATGACCATTTATTCCTGCATTCGGCTGCAGAACGTTTTGGATTATGGTATAGCCGCCCCGGGAATGGTGTAAGTCATCCCGTTCATATGCAGCGTTTTGGAAAACCCGGAAAGACCATGGTAGGTTCTGACAGCCATACACCGGCTGCAGGATCTTTGGGAATGCTGGCTATAGGCACCGGAGGCCTGGATGTGGCCTCTGCCATTGCGGGACAGCCCTATTTTGTGAAAATGCCGAAAGTGATGGGAGTGAAGCTCACCGGTAAACTTCCGGACTGGGTTAGTGCGAAAGATGTGATCCTGGAAATGCTAAGAAGATACGATGTTAAGGGCGGAGTAGGGAAGGTAATAGAATATTATGGTGACGGCCTTAAACAGCTTAGTGCCATGGACCGTCATGTCATCGCTAACATGGGGGCGGAACTTGGAGCTACTACCACGGTATTTCCGAGTGATGAAGAAACAAAGAGATTCCTGAAATCCCAGCAACGTGAAGATGACTGGGTAGAACTAAAAGCTGATGAAGGCTGCGAATATGATTTTAATGATGAAATAATCCTTGATGAACTTGTTCCTTTGATAGCCCTGCCTACCAGTCCCGGAAATGTGGTCCCTGTAAGGGAGGTGGAAGGCAAGGAAATAAGTCAGGTGGTGATTGGTTCTTCAGCGAACCCCGGCTTAAGGGACTTCTGGATAGCAGGTGCAATAGTGGAAGGGAAATCGGTAAATAACGATGTGTCTTTTGATATTAATCCCACTTCCAGGCAAATGATCCAGAACATGATAGAAAACAGGGCATTTGCAAACCTTATCAAAGCTGGCGCCAGGTTTCACCAGTCGGGTTGCATGGGATGTATTGGAATGGGACAGGCTCCTGCTTCAGGAACCATCAGTTTAAGGACTATGCCGCGAAATTTCCCGGACAGATCAGGAACCAAAGATGATCAGGTGTATTTATGTAGTCCGGAAACGGCTGCGGCTTCTGCGCTTACCGGAAAGATCACCGATCCGCGTGATCTGGAGAAATTATATGATATGAAATACCCTCAGTTCAAACATCCCGAAATTGAGATCATCAATACCGAGATGCTGGTGGCTCCGCCAGAAGACGGAACCAAGATAGAATTGAAGAAAGGGCCTAATATCAAATCCCTGCCTTATATAGAACCAATGCAGGAGAAATATTCGGTTCCCGTACTGCTGAAAATGGGTGATAATATCTCAACAGATGAAATCCTGAAGGCAGGCGCCGAAGTTCTACCGTTTAGAAGTAACCTGCCTGAAATAAGCAAATTCTCCTATACGGTAATTGATGAAAGCTTTTATGACAGGGCCATGCAGGCAAAGACAGAACACGGAGGACATATAGTAGTGGCTAAAGATAATTATGCCCAGGGATCCAGTAGGGAACATGCCGCTATTGCACCTAAATACCTGGGACAGGTGGCCGTAATTGCGAATTCGTATGCAAGGATCGCATGGCAAAACCTGGTAAATTTCGGGATTCTTCCACTTGAGTTTATAGATATTGAAGACTACGATAAAATAGAGCAGGGAGACCTCGTATATTTCCGAAACTTACGGGAAGATGTCAGGAATCGGAACAATATAAGTGTGATTATCAGAAAAGAGAGCGGTGAGAAGACCCAGATAGAGACCAAACATAGCATGAGTGACCGCCAGATTGATGTCCTGCTTAAAGGAGGTATAATAAATGAATTCAAGGAAAGACTTGAAGAAGAAGACCTTAAAGCCAAATAAAACATGAGATTAGAAAAAAAGAAACCCTTTCAAATACTGAAAGGGTTTCTTTTTATCGCTACTAAGGGCAAAATATTAGTGCGTGCTCATTTTAGCCTTACGTTTGCTGCATTGCCTTTCCAGGTCTCGTACTGTTTCGGCAATTGAAGCCTCAAAAGAGTTCTCATTAGACTGGGCAAAAATCTCCGGTCCGGGAGCGCTTAATCTGATTTCTGTAATATATCCATTTGGTTTCTGGTTTTCATCCCTTTTGAAATAGACATTTGCCCTTACGATCCAATCATATTTATTCTCTATTTTATTGAGTTTTTTTTGTGTAAAAGATTCAAGATTTGAGTTTTTATCGATATTGACAAATTCAAAAATAGCTTCCATATGTTTTGGTTTAATATTTCTTTAAAGAAACCCAATTCCAAAGGGCTTACCAAGCATATTAGGCTAGATTTGGCAAAGATTTAGCAGTCTCTTTAGAATTGATCAAAAGAACCTTAAAATGTCCTTAATCTCACGGCAAATACTGTGAAAAACTCGATAACCTATATATTAAGCCGTACTTTTAAATTGTTATGGAATTAAAGGATTTACAGAGGAAAATGATGAGGAGGGCTATTCAACTAGCCCGGGAAGGAAGGGATATGGATAATGGAGGTCCTTTTGGAGCCGTTATTACTAAAGGCGATGAAATTGTAGCCGAATCCCGAAACGAGGTGTTGTGTAAGGGAGACTGTACAGAACATGCCGAAATGAGAGCCATACAACGTGCCTGTAGCAAACTGAAAACAAACAACCTGAAAGGTTGTGTATTATATACTAGTTGCGAACCCTGTTTGATGTGCCTTGGAGCGGCATACTGGGCCGACTTTGATTATATCTATTACGGAGCATCAGCTTATGACGCCAGGGCATTTGGTTTCAACTACAGCAATTTGTATCATAACTCAGATTCTGATAAAAGACATGAAGAATTCAAGATGATACAGATTTGCAGGGAAGAGGCTATAGCGGTTTGGGAAATGGCTGAAAAAGAAGAACTGCACGTTTAAAATTTAAAAAATATTGAGAAAAGTCCGGGGCGTATAATTGTTCCCGGACTTTTTAATTAAATATTCCAGAGAGGAGCCCGGGATAAAAAAATTTATTTAATAATACATAATTTAAATATCGTAAATTAATACTTGTTTAATTTAAATTTTAGTTATGTGGTCTATAGCAGTTAACAGGATTAAGGCTGTTTCCATCCTAATATTTTCAACGGCAATTATAATGGCTTTTACAGCTTGCGGAGGAGCAGGATTATCCGGACCGGTACAAAACTATGAGCAGCTTCAGGATGTGGTATCTTCCCAGGATTTTCAAATAGAAAACGACTGGGCAAATCCTTTAGGCGGGGGAAATATAAACCTTATTGGAAATCCTAATTTAATCAGGTTTAGCGGCGATAGTGTGGAAGTATTCCTTCCTTATTTTGGTGTGCGCTATACCGGTGGAGGATACGGGAGAAACGGAGGTATCAAATATGAAGGCCTGGCTGAAAACCTTAGTATAACCGAAAATCCCGAAAAAAAGAATATAGCCTTGGATTTTGAAGGCGACCAGGAAGGGGAGAACCTTGAATTCCATATCAAATTATTTGCAAACGGGAGCACGTTCACTTCGGTTAATACATCCCAGAGGTCTACGATCTCATATCAGGGAAATTTAAAGAGGCCTGAAGAAGAATAGAGATTCATTTTAATTTTCACCGTTTTCCATATTTTCAATAAACTTCAGCGCTTCAGGCAGGCTTGAAAAATGATAGATCCTGGAAGGCTTATAAAAAAAGCTTTTTAGTCTGATTATATATTATGATGAAGGAAAATAACGAAATTCTAACATTGGTTTAACCAATCTGAAATGATGTATTATCATATTCATCCACAAACTCCAGAGCCATTTCAAGATTATAAAAATGATGGATCTGATAAGGGAAGAACATTCTCTCAAAAATAAGATTTGTGAAGCCTGACTTTCCGTAGGTTACGATAGAGTAAGTCTTTAAATGCTTCTGATAGGTATTGAATTTTGTCCAGTCCTGGGGGCGAACGGAGTAATCATTTATCCGGTTGGAGATATAATGTACACTTGAGCAGGAGCCATAGTAATTCAATGCCAGATCAATGATGTTCTTTCCTTTAGGCCAGTCATAGGTGATTCCTTCATTAACTTCTGCAACTATAACACCTTCCAGGAAGAAAAAATTACCGTAGCCTAATTTATGAACCTCTTTGATCTGCTTACGGCTTACAATATCCACAACAGACTTTTTTATATTGCCCCTCATAAGTTTACAGGTTCAAAAAATAAGCCTAAGTGGTTTATATTTAGAATATTATGTCTTTTCGGTTCTAATTACCTGCAATCAGTATAGTTTCAGAATTGACAGCGGGATAGTGGAATATTGTATGCTAATTAATAGTGTGTATTTAAACTACAGAAATGGGAATGGTATAGGGCTCATTAAATATTCTATTTTACATAATATAAATTATAGTTCAATAAGGTATATTGGTGAAATAGTAAATAGGACATTTTCCGGTTGTATCTTACATAGATGCAGATATGGCGTATTTATGTTTATATAGTGAGCCTTTACTGTAACAGCTGGTAATGGAAATTTCAAAAACTCCAGCGCAGTCTTACAAAGAGAATATTTCCTAAAGTCTGATAATCTTCAAATTCAAAGAATGATTGCCCTGTAAAATTAAGATCCCAGTTCGTGGCGACTGAATAATCCAGGCTTGGGATAATAATTACTGAATGCCTGGTTGGTGAGTAAATGCTGCTAAATGCCCATCTGAAAATTGGCGTGAATTCATTAGCCAGTTGCAGAAAACCTGAATATTTAAACGGCATTAGATTTTTCGTGCTTAAATTAGTGTATAACAAATTTTCTACGTTGCCAGACGAACTTTCGGCACTACTGTTATACAGTACCGAACCGTATATGTACAATCCTTCTTTAAAACCATAATCGACAGATACCGAGCTGCTCAACATATTTTCTGAGTCTATATAAGTCTCATAAGGAACAAAATATGAGATCTCTCCTTTAAAACCGGCTTCTTTTAAGTTTCCGGCCCAACCTGCTCCAATAACCCAGTCATTCTTGTAAACGCCCGTGATCAGCTGTATATCATAAGAAGCCTTATTAAACTTATACATTGCCGCTATTATTTTATCATCGGAACTTTTCCCTTTTTTAGCTGCAACTTCAATCTTGCTAAAGTCTCCTGTATAATATTGAACTCTTATGGCATCACTGCCAGGCCGTTCCTCATAATCAAAATCTATAAAATTATAGGTATTAAAGATATCATTGGGATTCCAGATCAGGTTCATTCCCCAGTTAACACGCTGTCTACCTATGGTAATATCCCAGTCCCCTTTGGTGTAATTAATTAAAGCCCTGTCTATGGTAGAATTAAAAAGAAGGTCTCTGTTGTCAATTATATTCCAGGAAAGATCTGCAATGCCATTGTCCTGCGAAATGTATCCGGAAAAACCGGGTATATTTTGAATATTGTCACCGTAAAAGACTCTGTTCCTGACTTCTAACCTTGCTGTGAGTATATTTGAAGGGATATATTTGAAATTCAATCTATTGTGTAAAAGCGTTGTCCACTGCAACTGTTCCAGCCTGTCCACAAAACTAAATTCATTTAGATTCTTAATATAACCGGTGAGAAATAGCTTTTCCTCCTTTTCCTGGGCATATATTGTAGTTAAGGTGAATAATAACAGATATGCTAGTAATAACCTTTTCATGACGATCAGGTGGGCGTTTGTTGTACATCTGAATCTACCTTACCATCAACCAGTGTTATTACACGTCTCGCCTTTTTTATCACTCTCTGGTCATGAGTGGAAAACAAAAAAGTAATATTCTCTTCTTTGTTCAGTTTGGCCATAATGTCCAGCAAATTAGCAGCTGATTTTGAGTCTAAATTCGCCGTAGGTTCATCTGCCAGTATAATTTTTGGTTTTGAGGCCAATGCCCTGGCAACCGCCACACGTTGTTGCTGTCCGCCGGAAAGTTCGCCTGGCTTACTATCTATCTTATCTTCAAGATCTACTTCTTCCAGTAAGTTTAATACCCTTTTTTCGCGCTCCTTTTTGGGCATATGCTGCAATTGCAATACAAAACCCACATTTTCTTTTGCAGTAAGCACCGGGATCAGATTAAAGGCCTGGAATACAAAACCAATATTGTGCAGTCTGAAGTCTATTAATTTGTTTTCTGAAAGCTCGGTTAATTCAACATCGTCTATGATTACACTTCCTTTCGTGGGTTCATCCAGGCCACCCATCATATTAAGTAATGTAGATTTACCTGATCCTGAAGGGCCAACCAGGGCGACAAACTCCCCCTCCTCTATATGTACGTGTACATCCTGAACCGCGTAAACCGGTACTTTCTCCGGGTTGTATGTTTTAGTCACATTATGCGCGTCTATAATTGTCTTTGCCATCACTTTAAATTTTACGTATTGCTTCAGAAGGATTTAATTGCAGGGCTTTATAGGCAGGATAAATTGCCGATAATATGGCCGTGATAAGGCACATGGTCACGATGATCATATATTTTTCCTGGTCTAAGGCCGGATAGATCATTGAACTGAAACCATAAGATGCCAGGCCTTCAGAAAACATAGACATATCTATTCCAGTTCTTCCTAATATGATCACTGTTAACCAGCCCATGAGCAGACCAATTGGACAACCCATCAGTGTTAAATAAATGGTTTCCAGCATGATCATGAAAAATATCTTCCGCTTGTTTAAGCCAATTGCCATCAACATTCCTAATTCTCTAATCCGCTCTAAAACAGACATTAACATCGTGTTTACTATACCAAAGGTTAAAGCCAGTAAAATGAGCCCGCTAATGATATAGGTATACAGGTTGAAGGATTCTATAATAAGGTCCAGTTCAGGAGCAAGCTGCCTCCAGTCTTCAACCTTCGCATTAGGAACAAGCGTTTTGCTATAATTTGTAATGCTGTCCAGTTGTTCTTCATCCTTTATCAAAATGGCTATTTCATTGGTTTCGGAAAGTTTTAAATCCAGTAACTGCCGTAAATGTTCCTTTTTCACATACACATTCACTTCATCTAAAGAAATGTTCTTGGATCTGTAGATCCCTCCAACCCTGAAAGCTGCTGAAACGATTTCAGAGTTCACATCGGTAAAGGTTAACACCACTTTGCTTTTAAGTTTCAGCTTATGTTTTTCAGCCAGTTTCTGGCCAATAAGGATCTCATTGTTCTTACCAGATCCAAAATATAAGCCTTCAATAAGGTTCTGGTCTAATCCTATCTGGTTAGTTTCTGAAACCGGATTGATCCCGTAAATGGTCACACCACTGGCAGTAGTAGTAGATGTAATCATCCCGGTTGCAATAACCCGGGAACTTACTGATACAATTCGGTTATCAGACTCTAATTGTTCCAGGATCGAATCAGATTTCGGTATCGTGAATTTAGGATCATTTTCCTGCTTAAAGTCCGGATTGTGTATTTGAATATGGGATAATTGCCTATAAACAGATTCGTTTATATTGTTCTTATACATGCCCCAGGAAAAAGACAGAATAAATATTCCTGCCCATATTCCAATAATGATTGAGCTTACCACCACTAAGCTTCTGGAGGTATTCCTCCATATATTCCGCCAGGCAATCTGAAACAACATGACTAACTATTTATGGCTTCAACAGGTTTTAATCTCATCACTTTATAGCCCGGATAAAAAGCCAACAGGATAGATAAGACCAAAACAATTAAAGTCTGAACAATAAAAATCTTCTCCTCACTGGAAAAGTATAGAATGGATTCAATGCCATAATCCTCATATACCTGCTCTATTTCACCGGTTAAACGAATTGGATATATGGTGAACCATTTCACGACCAGAATTCCTCCAATAATGCCGGCAAAGCATCCGATCAAAGAGATCATTACAGATTCCAGTAAAAGGATTATGGCCAGTAAATGCTTTTTCATTCCAATGGCAATAAGGATTCCCAGTTCGTGTTTTCTTTCAAAAAGCATCATTAGCAAGGTTCCAAATAACCCGAAGGAGATAATAATATACAGGACAGCGATAATGATAAAATGTCCTGTTTTATCGGCTTCTATAAACTGGTCAAGTTCAGACAGCATTTCTTTCCAGGTCATTACCTCATATTTCTCCGGATCTATTGTTTCCTGTATAGATCTTTTCATGCCTTGCAGATCTGTTGTTTTATTAGGCATGATAGACACCGATGATAAGCGATCTTCTGCCCCATACATATATTGTGCCTGCCTGATTGGAATATACACCACGCTGTTATTAAGATCTATAGCTCCTAATTTCACCAGGCCTTTCACCCTGTACTTCGCTGCGGCACTGCTTGCATGATAACCCTGGCCCAAAAGCACCAGGGTATCGTTTACTCCTAATTTGAGCTTAGAGGCCAAACCTTCCCCCAAAACAACCGCATTTTCATTAGAGTCTTCTATGAATTCGCCCTCACTGATCTTTTCGTGAAGATTATTAACCGCTTTTTCTTTGTCCGGGTCTATTCCTAAAACAAGAACGCCCATTGTCTTATCTGTATAAGATGCCAGGGCAAAACTTTGTAAACGGGGGATAATATTTTCCACATTCGGGTTTTTAAGTAACTCCTTATACAAATTTTCATCCTCCTCAAATGTGTTATCAATAGATTGCTCATCCCAATAGCCTGTCTGTTGGATCTGCAGGTAACCGGTTGAATAACTCACCACATTATGGATCATATTATCATAAACACCATCGGTTAAGGACTTAAAAGTAATGGCTAGCAACACCGCGAAAAATACAGAGGTCGCGGTGATGATCGTTCTGCGTTTATTACGCCAGATATTTAACCAGGCTAGTTTTAATAACATCACTTTAATTGTTTCATATTTCTTGTGGTGAAGAAATCATCTTTAATAGGCTCATCAAAAACAATATCATTGTAAATGATCACTGTACTGTTTCCTTCCTTATCAACCGGGAACATTTCTATTTTTGAAGTTATTTTTCTTCCTCCCATTTCTTTGATGTCACTGGACTTCATGATATTTACCAGTTCCCCGTCCTCATCGTAGAATTCAGCTTTTAACTGTAAAAAATCAACCGTATCTATCCAGACAATTACTTTTTCCCATACAATGGCTGCTGAAGGTTTAGGGATCATTTGAATTTTATAGCATTCTTTACCTGAAATAGTTTCTTTTCCCAGCAGGGTATGATCATAATCTGATACCGAAGATGCTTCCCTTACCAGATCATCATTAGTAAAGTCGGTTCCCATCCAGCTTTGAGACATCATGGATGGCGGCAATTTGATATTGCGCTCTATAGACGGGATCCAGTTCCAGACTTCTTTAATTCGCTTCAAAAAAACGGTTCCTTTTTCTTTCGCGGGACTTGTAACTAAAATCATGGAGTATTCATCTCCCTTGCTCCAGGCTTTCATGTGCATTTCCCGGCTCCAGGTTGGTCTTATGATCTTAATGGTGATATCTGCCTGTGAGGTTTTACCACGCATATTCTCATCTGCCTTCTTGACAATGTCTTTTGCAGATAGCTCTTGTTGACCGGATACGGTCATGAATGGCACTATGAAAACCATAATGCCCGGGATCAATTTTAGGAATAGTGAGGTTTTCATATAGTCAAAGTTAACTTACCTTATTCTTAAAAAGAATGATGATTGTCATCCAAAAATGACTGTAGTTATTTGATAATCAATATAATTCATTTTCATTTATTTTTTCTGGCAGTCTTCATTTGTTCGAACAATTCCTTAAACAAACCGCGAGCGATCAATAATTTCATTATTTCATTGGTTCCGGCATAAATTCTGGCAACTCTATTATCTGCATACATGCGTGCAATTGGATAATCCCACATATAGCCATATCCTCCAAATAACTGCAGGCATTCATCAACTACTTTATTGTGCATTTCTGTTGCTGAATATTTCGCCATGGAAGCACTTTCAGCAGTTAGTTCATGTTTTGATAATAATAAGGTACAGCGATCTAAAAAAGCCTGGTGAACCTGTAATTGTGTAGCGCATTCGGCAAGTTTAAATTGTGTGTTCTGGAATGCAGCAACGGGTTGCTTAAAAGCGGTTCTTGTAGATGTGTATTCAATTGTATTTCCTATAGCTCCCTCTGCACCGCCAATAGCATTTAGCGCAACTATTAAACGTTCTCTGGCCAGTTCGGTTATCATAATTTTAAAACCTGACCCTTCTTCTCCTAATAAATTCTCTTTGGGGACCTTAACATTATCGAAAAATAATTCACAGGTATCCTGGGCTTTCATCCCTATTTTTTTGAGAGGTTTTCCCTTTTTAAAACCTTCGGAATCACTTTCTATAATTAATAATGAAAGGCCTTCCTTCTTTGTTCCTTTCCCGGTTTTGACTGCTACTAAAGACATATCGCACATACATCCATTTGTGATGAAGGTTTTCTGTCCATTTACCAGATAATGATCTCCCTGGTCTACCGCGGTTGTTGTGATCGCCTGAAGATCACTACCACAGTTAGGCTCAGTCATACCAAGGGAAGTGATCATCTTTCCAGTAGCCATGGCAGGTAGATACTTTTGCTTTTGAGCATCAGTACCATATTTCAAAATATATGGAGCAACAACATCTGAATGTAGTGAAAAACCTGGCCCGGTAACTCCCTTTTTAGCCAGCTCTTCAATGAATAAAGCGCTAAAGCTGAAATCAAAACCACTGCCACCATAGGCCTCTGGCATATCAATACATAATAAACCCAATTCTCCGGCACGTTCCCAGATCTCCCTGCTCACTATTCCATTCTTTTCCCATTCTTCCATTTGATCCAGCATTTCATTGTTTATGAAGTCCTGGATCATCTTTTGCATCATTTTATGTTCTTCTGATGAGTATATTTCACGTTCTATTAATACATTTTGTAACATACGGCCTGAACATTTGAATTATTAAATTTTTTAAAAACCTACTGGATTACTAAAGGTAACTATAAATAGGATGGATTCATATGCATTTCCCGGCTCCAGATTGGTCTTATGATCTTGATGCATCTACCTGTGAGGTTTTACCACGCACATCCTCTTCTGCCTTCTTTACAATATCTTTTGCAGAGAGCTCTAGTTGCCCAGACACGGTCATGATTGGCATTATGAAAATCATAATGTTCAAAGTCAATTTCAGGAATAGTCAGGTTTTAATAAGTTCAAACTTAACTTACCTTATTATTAAAAGAAATGGCCTATATTTTGGAAATTAAGGCGATAACAGGTTGGATGCTATTACTCAACTACGATCCTTATTAGCTACCCTCCTATTTTTTGAATACAATCATTGAAGATAATTTGAGAAGAAAAAAATCAAAGAAGTTTCGTGTTGATGTGATGGTAAAAGCTTTTGCCAAACCATAACATAAGAAGGGAGAATATACTTTGAATAATAGAACTGAGGGGAAAGTGCTAGTTGGTTTTCATTCTCAGCATTTGTTCATTCGCCTTTTTAAAAATTTCACGTATTACTTCACCGTTAGAAGGTTCTTCATCGAGAGTCTCCGGATCCCACTGACTGCGTTCGGTAGCAAAGAAATCGCCACCATATATGTGCAGGCCGCCCGTAAATCTTGGGAGCGGATTTGTAACGGAATGAATGGCATTTTTATCCAGGGCTGCAACATCCCCGGCAAATAAACATCGTACATCATTCGCTTCTAATCTATCACTGGTCCTTTTCCAAAGAATATTATCTTCCCGTCCGGTATAGAGACCAATATTTGCCCACATAAGATGATTGTGCGGCATAAGGTTCATTTGAGGGGTCCATGTTGCTGCGAATATGGTTAGTTCTTTTGAGCGAAGAAAAACCTTTAAACCGGCCTCGGTAGGATCGCCAATTGCCTTTAACATGGCTGTGGGATCAGATACCCCTTTAGCTAACACCTCTTTAACAGCTTCCTGAGGATTTGATTCTTTGTTAGCTGCAATACAATCTTCAATAAATTTCTGCATTTCAATCATGTCTTTTTCCTGCACAGGAATAATACGCTCCCCATGATCTAAAGCGTCGATTGAAATCTCTGTCATTCCGGCTGTCACAAAAGAAGGAAGTGCAGCAAAACTAAATCCTAATCCTAATGTTTTAACCACTCCCCTTCTTGATATCCCTTGCTTATTAATTTTTGAGGTATCCATAACAACTTCATTATAGTTAAACATAGTTCTGTTTTATCAACTTATGGTTTTTTGGTATTCGTTGTAAAATCGCTCATTTAATGGAATGTATTTTAATGAAGATTCGATTTCATCTAAATACCTTATAATAGAAAGATCTTCATTTAGCATTTTATAAATAGCATTCTCGCAACTCTCCCATATTTGTTCTAACTCCGGTAGCTTATCATAGGTTTTCCGGGTTAATTTTATGTTTTGTTTTCTTTTATCAACCGAATCTATTTCAGACTTTATGTAACCTTTAGCCTTCATCTTTTTAAGTACCGCTACCATTGATGGATGAGAATAGCCTAGCTGCTCTGCAATCTCAACCATTGTAAGGCTTTCATTTTCCCTCAATAATTTAAATACCAAATGCCAGCTTGGTTCTACATCTATATTAATTTGCTTAAAGAATTTTCTCGTGTCATGCGTCATTTTATCACTTATACGTTTTAACCTATTATCCAGGGCTCTGTAACCAAGTTCTTTAATAAAGTCTTTTTCCATTTTTAAACTATATTATACAAATTTAATAAAATAATTAGTTAACTACATAGTTAACTAATTATTTTTACTTATAAATATTTTCTTGAATTGAAACACTATTCTTCTGCCTCACAGCTATTGAGCAAATGCTGTAATTTCCATAGTTCTTCAAATAAATACTAATCTAATTCCCTCATGATTTCCCCAAATAATTCATAAGATCTTATCCTGTCCTTGATATCATAGATATTGGTAACAGCAATAAGTTCATCAGCCTTAGTTTGCTCTAAAAACTCTTTTACCTGAGCTTTCACTTTGGCCTTACTACCTATAAAAGAGAACTTTAGCATTTGGTGAATTTGAGGATGTCTCATAATATCCATCAACTCATTGGTCATGGCCGTTGGCGGTTGCACATAATCACGTTTGCCTGTGAAGATCCCAAGGATCATTTTGATCAGGGAGGTTGATAATCGTTCGGCTTCTTCATCGGTATCGGCAATAATTATATTCACCCCGGCCATTACATAGGGTTTCTTTAGATGTGCAGAAGGTTGAAACTCTTCACGGTATATTTCCAGGGCTTCCCATAAATGAGTTGTCGCGAAGTGGCTTGCAAATGCATAAGGCAATCCTTTTTTAGCGGCCAAATGCGCACTATCTGTACTGGAGCCTAAAATATAAATGGGGACCTTAACACCTTCTGCTACGGTGGCACGTACTTTAGAACCTGCGTTCTCTGTAGAAAAGTATTTCTCTAACTTTTCCAGTTCAGCGGGAAAAGAATGTGCGGCTTGCATAAAATCAGAACGTATAGCCTGTGCCGTTTCTCTGTCGGTTCCTGGAGCCCTACCCAGGCCCAGATCTATACGGTCTGGGTATATGGATGCCAAAGTACCAAACTGTTCGGCAATAATTAATGGCGAGTGATTTGGAAGCATAATACCTCCGGAACCTACGCGAATGGTGTTTGTGCCTTCGGCTACGTAGCCAATTAATATCGAGGTGGCGCTGCTCCCAATATTTGGTGCATTATGATGTTCTGCCAGCCAATAGCGTGTATAACCATAGGCTTCGGCATGTTGAGCCAGGTCAAGGACATTATTATAAGTTTGATTTAGAGAATGACCTTCAGAAACTAAAGCAAGGTCTAATATGGAATAAGTTGTATGTTGATTCTTCATAAATTTAGTAGAAAAGTTTGGATTTAAATCGAATAGAACTAGTAAGATTATAGACCCTATTCATCTAATTTTTTAAAGATAATATTTAAAATTAGCGGAGGCCAATATCCAAAAGCATTATAAGTAAAAGCCGATTTTCACACTTTCAGGAAAACAGCTCCTATTTTAGAATGGAAGCATGATATTTTCTTAATTTTTCGAGTTTCGGCTTGATATATACCTGGCAAAAAGGCCTTTCAGGATCGGTTTTATAATAATCCCTGATTTCTTTTCGTGAGGCTTTGAATTTCCCAAAATCATAAGCTTTAGTGATGATCTTTTCCGTGAAATTATTTTGTAATTCATTCAGAATAAAATTCACTTTCAGGCGCTGTATATTCTCAAAAACATAGACCGCAGAAAGGTATTTTGAGCGCATACAATGATTGGAAGTACTTTGATGCGTTTGCAGATGCAGCTCTATAAGTTTTTCCAGACTAATGATCTCAGGATCATAATATACCAGCACTCCTTCATAAAAAATTTCCTTCTCCTGAGCAGTGGAAATATAACCCTGATTCACCTCTCCTACTCCTTTTACAGCCTGAAAAACAGCCTCGGTACACCAGTGGCATCCACCTCCAAAACCTATTTTCAGTAATTCTTTCAATGTCTTCTTATTACGGTATCCTTTTACTAAAATAACAAAGCAATGCCTATTCCTGCTTAGATATTACTATAGAATTGATTAATTTTAAACAAAGCCATTCCCAATGTGTTATCGAACAAAATTGAATTCTAAACTTTCCTCCCTGGAACAATCCCTCGATGCCCGCTTTATAGAGCCAGAAAAATACAAACCTCAGGATGAGATCAATGCTTTTACTTTTTCTGAGACTCCGGTGATCATAGATGAAAACCCGGGAGAGATAGATATGTTCCACTGGGGCCTTATTCCTTTCTGGGCCAAGGATGATAAGATCAAAAAAATGACCCTGAATTCCAAGATAGAAACGGCCAGTGAAAAACCGGCTTTCCGGAATTCAGTAAATAATCGTTGCCTGGTGATCGCAGATGGATATTATGAATGGCAATGGCTGGACCCGAAAGGAAAGGAAAAGCAAAAATTCCTGATTCAACCGGTAGATCAGGAAATATTCTCCTTTGCCGGGATCTATTCATCGTGGAAAAATCCGCAGACCAATGAACTTGTGAACTCCTACTCTATTCTCACCACCGAAGCCAATGAACTAATGAGTGAGATCCATAACAACAAAAAACGCATGCCTGTTGTGCTCAAAAAACAGGATACTGCTGCCTGGCTTGCCGGAGAAGATCTGGAAAAGTTTGCTTTCCCTTATGAGGTTGAATTAAAGGCTAAACCGGTATAATAGAGATCCTGAAACGCGTTAAGGATGACAGGGTTTTACCTAATATGACTCCCCGCATTAACATCGATCGTAGCACCGGTGGCGTGGTCCATGAGTCCGCTGCACATAAGTCCGATCAATGGTGCAAGATCCTTGGGCCTTGTGAGTTCGTTTAAAGCGATTTCCTTTAAAACCCTTTCCTCTCCATACTGATCTATAAACTGTTCAGCCATCGCAGTACGAGTAAAACCAGGAGAAACTACAAACGATTTTATATTATCCTTTCCAAACGATCTCGCAACCGATCTCGCCAAAGATGTTAGACCGCCCTTGGAAGCAGCATAAGCCAGGTATTCTTCGGTCTCACCGCGAAAAACAGCACGGCTGCCAATGTAAATAAAGCGACCCCCGTCATTTTCCTTAAAATGATCTATTCCCAGTTTGGTTAAGAGTCCAACCGAGTTCAGGTTGATATCAATGGTTTTTCTCCAGGTCTTCAGCCATTCTTCGGTAGAAAGTGACGTAGAATGTTTCAGAAAAACTCCGGCATTCAGAATAATTGCGTCTATTTTTCCAAATTCTGCCGTGACTTCTTCAAAAAGTCTGAAGACATCACTTTCCTTTTCAAGATCGGCCTGAAAAATTCTGGAACCGGTATCGTATTTTTCCGCAAGTTCCTGCGCAGTAGATCTATGGCTATTATAGTGGATAGCCAGGGTAGCACCCATTTCCATTACAAAATCGGCTATCCCCATCCCTATTCCTTTTGAAGCTCCAGTGAGCAGGATATTTTTTCCTTTGAGGTCAAGTTTTATCATTATAAAATATTTTTAATCCATCCGCCGTCAACAGCAAGTGATACTCCCGTTATATAACTGGCTCTTTCACTGGCAAGAAAAGTTACCGCAGCAGCAAATTCCCCGGGTTCACCAAATCGACGCAAAGGAATATCCTTTTTCTCATTTTCCATATCAGGATTTTTATCTATCAGGTTTTTAAGGCGCTGCGTGTTGGTATAACCGGGCATCACATTATTTACAGTTATATTATATTCACCCACTTCGGCTGCAAGCGTTTTGATCAATCCGGCTACGGAAGCCCTGACTGAGTTCGATAAAATAAGGTTTTCTACAGGCTGTTTAACCGCCTGGGAAGTTATACTGATGATGCGCCCCCAGTTTTGTTCTTTCATTCCGGGAATAAAACTTCTAATGATAGAGACCGCGCTACCTAACAGCAATTGATATGCTTTATCCCAGTCTTCCTGCTCAAAATCTTCAAATTTACCTGAAGGCGGTCCGCCGGTATTGGTGACAAGTATATCAATATGACCGAATTTGGTCAATACTTCAGCTACAATTCGCTTTCTATCCTCCGCATTTGCAAGGTCACCGGCAACTGCCATTACTTCTGTATTACTGGCTGAAGCGATTTCATCTTTGGTTTTTTCAAGTGTTTCTTTATCCCGACCATTGATGATCACTTTTGCGCCTTCAAGAGCCAGTTCCATAGCCACACTTTTCCCCAGCCCCTGGCTGGATGCTCCAACAAAGGCTGTTTTATTCTTTAATCCAAAATCCATAAAAATCTATGAGTTGTTTCTTAGGTAATTATCAGTTCCGTCAAGCCAGTCCTCGCGAATGGGAGCCCAGGTATCAATTTCTTCAACGTCTCCAATCATAAGCGCTTCATGAGGAAGATCTGCAGGGATTACAATAACATCCCCGGCATGAAGGTCTACTGTTTCCTCTTTATTTTCACCAAACCAGAAGCGGATTGTTCCGGATAGAACATTGGTCACCTGCTCATTGATGTGGCTGTGTTGCGGCACTAAAAATCCATCTTTAAATTTCATTTTTGCCACCATCACTTTTTCGCCGTAGACCAGCTGGCGTTCCATTTTATCGGTAACCTTTTCTACGGGAATGGTATCCCAGTTCAGTTTCTTGATCATTTTCAATTTTATTTAAAACTGAAAAAAGATAAGGATAATTCCTTAAACCAAATCTAACTGAAATTGGGCCTGCTCCTATTATAATGGAAATAAACAAGTTACCGGTTAAAAAGTTTATCCCATATAAGCTTACGGCTAAGGATTTCGTCCAGTTATGCTTCTAAAATCCTTAATGATAAAATGTTTAAGTTTATGATCAGATCAAATTCTAAAATTTAAAGTTTAAATCTTATGCCCTATAAGACGAACTGGGAACCTCATGGTATTATTTGGAAATTCTATGGATATGTCACAGCAGAAGAAATCGAGGAAGCCAATAATGAATTTTATACAGATGAGCGAAGTGATGATTCCAGGTACCAAATTATAGATGCACTGGAAGTTACGAATGTAGAATGGAATGATGTAGATATAAAAGAAATTGCAGCCCAGGATAAGGGAGCGTCTTTTCTTCTGCATAAGCTTAAGGTAGCTTATATTTCTAAGGATGAAAAGGTTACTGCTGTTCTGGAAAAATATATAGACATATCAAAAATTCTGAATTCGACCTGGAAATTCAAAGGTTTTAATGATCTTAATTCCGCAAAACGATGGGTAAAGGATTTTAAGAATCCGGACAAGAAAGGAATCTAACCGAAAAACTGCTTACCACCTTCGTTAGTCAGAATGTAATAAGCAGCTTTTAGATTGAATTCTTTTATTTATTTCCCTGAAAATTCCTCCAATTTAGCCTGGAGATTCATAGAGTCACTGGTTTTACTTATTGTCTTTCCTTCTAAAGACACTTCAGCCTTTAATTCCGGATCCTCAGCATTTCTTGCCACGATAATTTCATAAGCACCTCCGTCAAGTTTCCAGGAGTTTGTTTCAGAATCATAATAACCAAGATCATCTACATTTATTTGCAGACTGATACTCTCGCTTTCATCAGGTTGAAGCAATTTAGTTTTATAAAAAGCTTTGAGCTCTTTTTCCGGTTTTTCAACTTCTCCATCAGGGCTGTGAACGAAAATTTCTACTACCTCCCTACCGGATTTATCCCCGATGTTTTTCACCTCAAAATCTAAATTTATCTGATCTGTATCCCTACTTACTTCAAGATTATCATATCCAAACTCAGTATATGAAAGACCAAATCCAAAGGGATAGGAAGTTTCTACCTTAAAGGTGTCGAAATAACGATAACCTATAAAAATTCCTTCTTCATATTTCTCCTCTGCTGGGATTCCCATTAAAATATTTGCTGGTTTCTGATCAGGATCCAGAGCTGTACCGGGAAAATTCTTTGTAGAAGACACGTCGCTGAGTTTATTAGGAAATGTTACAGCAAGTTTTCCGGAAGGGTTTACGGTTCCGTTCAATATTTCGGCTACCGCATTACCAGCCTCCTGCCCCGGTTGCCATGCAAGCAATATAGCATCCGGATATTGTTTCCAGCTTTGAGTTTCTATAACTCCACCAATATTAAGTATTACAACTAACTTCTTGTTTTCAGCATGAAATGCCTCACTAAGATCTTTTATAAGATTCAGTTCATGTTCACTGAGTTCAAAATCATTTTCGATCTTTCTATCCTGAAATTCTCCCGACGTTCTACCAAGTGTATAAACTGCAACTTCATTGTTCTTAGCGAAATCTTTTAATTCTGCTTTCGTCCAGTCTTTCTCAGGCACAACCACATCCGGCAAAAAGAACACTTGTTTAGGAGGTACCTTTGCTCTCTCTTTCTTTACATAAGAATCATAAGTACTTACAAGTTTCTCATCCAGGTTAAAGCCTGCTTTTTGAAGTCCGTCCTTAATAGAAACCATATATGCTTTATTAACATCTCCACTTCCGGTTCCTCCTGAAATTGTTTCCACCGAGGATACTCCAAATAAAGCAACAGAAGCATTGCTCTTAATAGGAAGTGCGTTATCATTCTTTAAAAGAACCATTCCCTGACTGGCTGCATCTCTTGCAATCTCTTTATTTAATTCAAGGTCTGGTTTATTGGAAGGCTCGTATCCCTTAAATGAAGGAGTTAAATAATATTTTTTAAGAATGTTTCTTACATTTCTATCGATAACCGACTCCTGTAAATCACCATTTTCAACAGCAGCTAATATGGTCTCTGCCTGAACCCCTGTGCCCGGCATCATAAGATCATTACCGGCTTCAACCTGAGCTACAGGATCTTTACCTGCAAACCAGTCGGTCATTACAAAGCCATCATAACCCCAGTCATTTCTTAAGATATCGGTTAAAAGCTCTCTGTTTTCTGAAGCATATGTGCCATTTATCCTGTTATAAGACGACATCACCGCCCAGGGATGACTTTCCTTAATGGCTATTTTAAAACCTTTCAGATAGATCTCTCTTAAGGCTCGTTCACTCACTATTGTATTCAGTTCGGTTCTGTTGGTTTCTGAATTATTAGCAACAAAGTGCTTGATTGTAGCCCCAATTCCTTCACTCTGAACTCCTTTTACAAATCCTGCGGTGATCTTTCCTGCCAATACGGGATCTTCAGAATAGTACTCAAAATTACGACCCCCAAGCGGATTCCTCTGGATATTAAGTGCAGGCGCCAGAAGGAAATCTACGCCATACTCCTTCCCTTCTCTACCAAATGCAGCTCCAACTCTCTTCACAAGATCAACATCCCAGGAAGAGGCGAGGCTCGTTGCTGTAGGGAACGCCGTGGCATAAAATGTTTCTGCCGGTGCCTCGTCTCTTGTGGGACTTATTCTAATTCCTGCTGGGCCGTCTGCAAAAACAACAGCAGGAAATCCAAATTTTTCATTCGTATAACTGGTTCCTGCGGCACCAGGAACTTTATCTTTTGTTGTGCCTACTGCAACACTTGGAGTTTCTGCTCCTGAAGGGACACCGGGTAAATCCATACCGGTTCCAATTAGCAGGTATACTTTTTCCTCGAGGGATAGATTTGTAATAATACTATCAAGTTTCTGATCTGATATCTGGGCATTTAATTGCGTAAAACAGATGACAGAAAATAATAAGATTAGTTTTTTCATTATTAGTTTCTTTTGGTTTTACCCAAAATTCTCCATTTTTTCAACCATTCCATTTGACATTTGTCAAAAAAAGCATTTAAATTTTTGATCTTATTCTACTGAGAGTCTCCTGGGTTATCCCCAAAAATGAAGCAATATACTGTAGCGGCGCTTTGTGAATGATCTCGGGTTGTTGTTCCATTAAACTTACATAACGCTCTTTTGCTGACTCAAACTGAATAGATTCCATACGTTTTTGGGACAGAATCAGGGAATAGGAAAAGGCCTTTATCATCAAATTTGCGACCTCCAGATTCGTCTTTATCAGAACCTCCTGTTTTTCCTTTGACAAAAGAATAACCTCGCTATCTTCAAGAGCTTCAATAATCAGTTTACTTGGGGTTTCTTCAAAATAACTGCGAACGGAAAATAAAAACTGCTTATCACCCGCAAACCATTCTGTGATATCACGCTTATCCTTATAATAAAATATGCGCATAAGCCCTTTATCCACATAATAAATATGTTTGCAAACTTCTCCATGTTCCAGGAGCAATTCACCTTTAGAAATAGTACGGGTGGAAATACAATTTAAAAGCAGTTCCCTGGTTTGAGGACTCAGCGGACTTAATCCACTTAAGGTATCAAGATACTCTCTAACAATTGGCTTCATAATTCACCCAATGTATTTAATTTTTCATGAACTTTTAACAAGTAGGTACACTTAAATGCAGGGGCGAATTCCAGATAGATAATACCGAATGGAATTACAATGCCGATGTGGTATATGTAGACGGATCTGTACATCCGCTACTGTAGGTCATTGCGGTATCTGAATATGAGTTCAAGTCTTAGGTGACCCTGAACAAGAAGTATCCAAGCTATTGTAAATAGGGAATTTCTGAAACCTATCACCATAATATACTGAAGGAAGAATAGAACTGCCGAAGGGAATTAAATTGTTTGTAAATTTCGCTTATTAATAAACCATCTCCATGCTCGAAAAAATCATAGAATTTAGAAAGCAATTGCATAAGTATCCTGAATTATCGGGTAATGAAGCCAATACGGCGAAGTTGATAAAGGAATTCGCCCAAGCTAATAACAATACAGAGATCATTACTGATCTTGGAGGTCATGGGCTGGCAGTTGTATATGAATTTCCGGAGGATAGACCCTCGGTGATGATTCGATGCGAACTTGACGCGCTTCCAATTGAAGAGGTAAATGACTTCTCCCACAGATCAACTTCAAAGGGTATTTCCCATAAATGCGGGCATGATGGTCATATGGCAATCGTTGCGGGATTACTACTTAGAATTAAGGATGGATTTTTTAAAAGAGGAAAAATCATTCTATTGTTCCAGCCAGCCGAAGAAACTGGTGAAGGCGCCTTTAAAATCCTCAATGATCCCAAATTCGAAAAATTAAATCCCGATTATGTTTTTGCATTGCATAATATACCCGGATTTCCCGTCAATTCGATAATAAGTGTCCAAAACAGCTTCTCCTCTACTGTACAGAGTCTGGCCATATATCTCACTGGGAAACACTCTCACGCTTCCGAACCAGAGAACGGCATCAATCCTGCGGTTTCTATTGCAGAGATTGTAAAGCGATTCAATGACCTTAATCAACCTGATATCAATAAACCTTCGTTCACCCTATTAACCCCTGTATATATAAATCTTGGTTCTAAGGATTATGGAATTTCAGCCGGGAAAGGCGAAATACATTTCACCATTAGGACCTCTACAGATGAAGTGATGGATAGTTTAAAAGAAAAGCTTATTGAAATGGCCGGGGAAATAGTTGAAAAGCATGGACTACAATTAAATATTGACTGGTGTGATTATTTCCCTGCCTCAAGAAATGACGAAGAATGTAATAATTTAATATTGAGAGCTTCAAAGGAGCATAATTATGAGCTTATTCAACAGCAACATCCTTTTAGATTTGGTGAGGATTTTGGATGGTTTTCAAAAAGAACAAAAGCCGCGATGTTCGGCCTTGGAGCCGGCACGAATTCACCTTCACTGCATCATTCCGATTATGATTTTCCGGATGAAATTATCGAAACCGGGATCAACATGTTCTCCAGCATCATAGAGATGATCCTTAATAAAGAAGAAATAATCCGTTAGGGGTTAAATTGAGCTCAGGTTAAAAAGATAAAATGATATTAAGCCTAGTTTTCAGTTTTTATATTCTTCAGCATATTTTTTGCATGATCCCCGGTATTTCCTTCAGGGTCCAATTGAACAGCTTTCTTATAAAACTCCACGGCTTTTTCTTTATTTCCCGCTTTTAGATAGGCCTCTGCCAGACTATTCCAGGCATTGGCTGATTCGGGAAATAGTTCCGTATTCATTTGGAAGACAAAGATGGCTTCCTCTACTCTTTCACTCGCCAGTAACCGGTAGGCGGTATTATTGAACTGTTCTTCAAACTTAAAGAAAGCGTAATTCGGATCATTTACCATTCTTGCGGCCTCTGTCATCACTTTTTCAATCTTTCCTTCAAAAAAGAGCACAGTAAGATATCCCATAGGGTCACGTACGAAAGTAGTATCTGAAAAATTCAGGGCAGTTTCCAATACGGGATCTCTGTTGGTACTGTAATCTCCAAAACTCATTTCCACCGGAATATGTGGTTCCAGCCATTTATCATTCTCCCATTGTGGTTTATCCTGCCACCAAGCGAATGAAAGGTAAACAGGAATACCCGAGTTTGGCAGATCCAGCCTTTTGGTATCTCCATAGAAATTAATATTCTCGGCCGTTGGCTCCCCTATAAAGATAGCATTGGTGTAATTATCAAGTTCGTTTACCAGGTTCTGGCAGGCAGAAAAAGTTCGTCTTCCCAGGATCACAAAAAAATGTCCGGGCCGGTTGATCTTATCGCTTTTTATGATTCCGGTTACGATAGGTTTGTTCTTATAATTATTACCACCTCCATTTAATCTCACATCAAGGACCAACTTCTCTACCTCATTTTCTTCGATAAAATTGAATACTCTATCGTAGAATTCCGGGATAGATTCAGAAGGATCGTCCTGTATCTGACTGTGTCTTATATATACAGTTTTCTGTTCTGGCAGATATTCGTAATAGTAGATCTTATCCTCCAGATGTTTCAGAAATAATGGATTCTCCCCTTTTTCCCTCGTATTAAGCCAGTTTTCGCTCTCTGCACTAAAACCATAACGTCGTTCTATCTTTTCACCTTTGGGAAGGGACGAGATCTTTTGTTTAAACTGCTTTCCGTCCTTTTCAAAAGTAAAACTAACCGTAGATGAAAAGTCAGCCATAACACCCTGGGCATGCAGAATTTCAGGTACCGTTATGAAATTGAGACCGTAGGCTTTAAAGTATTGTTCGTTTTCAGCCGGAACTACGGGATATATGGCTATGAGTACTTTATCGATAGGCATCCCTTCCACTGCTGTGAGTCTGGCACCAAGTATATTTTCGTATTCGTTACTGACTTCCCGTACAAATACCCCATCGCTAAACTGATAAAAATTTACCGGCAAACGATGAAACCCGGCTAAATCACCCCGCCATCCCAATTCGGTATGACCATATCCAAAAGAAGCAACAAGCCTGGCTAAGCCAGTGATTATCTCATGTTCCTGCATTTCAGGGATCTTACTATATAGTTGATCAACTTTAGTGTCAAATTCTTCTATAGTGGTTTTCTTAAAAAGAAATGAATAATCCCTGTGAACATTTTCCTGAAGGAATTTAAGGTCTTCTCTCCACTCCTCTGCCGTAGCCAACTCCTGAGAGCGAACCGGAAGGAAAAAAAACAAAATAAGGATTAATAATATATTTTTCATAAGGAATGATTTTTAACAGTGCATCTTTAAACTTCAGTGTAATTTATAGAATTATTTTAAGGAAATATCTCCTTTTCAGCCATTTGATAGAACGGCCCCATTGTTAAATAATTTTTGGTAAAAACCATCTTAAATTCACCAGTTTCAAAATTTGAACTTTATAAATAATTTATCAGAATAAAGCATTAAATTTAAGTCACTTACACTTCAATTTTAAAGTCAAACTTTTATGAAAACATTCAAATTACCACTTTTCATCTTTGCCCTTCTTTTAAGCCTGTGCGGGATAACAGCCCAGGAAATAGAGGGTAACTGGAAAGGAAATCTTTCCGTTCAGGGAAATGAGATCCCTGTTGTCTTCGATATTACCAAAGAAGATCAGTCTTATAAAGCGACTATGGATAGCCCGGCCCAAAATGCTTTCGGGCTGGAGCTGGACGATGTAAAGCTCTTAAAAGATTCTTTAAGCCTTACTCTTAATGCCTATGGAATTAGCTATAAAGGCAAGGTTGAGGGAGAAAGCATAATTGGAACTTTTTCCCAGGGTGGCCAAAATTTTGACCTCACCCTTAATAAATCTGAGAAAACCCTTCCTGGTGACCCTTCCCTGCCCTCTTCCAAAGAAGAGCTTGCAAAACTTGCTCAATTTGACAAAGGGAATTATAAATATGATGTTGAGGACTATTTTGCCAGGCCTAAGGCCAGAACATTCAGGTTTTCACCAAACGGGAAATTTCTTTCCTATCGTGAAAAAGATGAAAACAATAAGAATCACATCTATGTAAAGAATCTTGAGACCGGGGAAATCAATAGAGCGATAGAGGAAAAAGAAGAATTGATCCGCGGATATGCCTGGGCAAATAATGAAAGGCTGTTATATGTAATGGATAAGGGAGGAAATGAAAATTACCATCTTTTTGCAGCAGATATTGACGGTTCCGAAACCAGGGAATTAACCCCATATGACGAAGTTCGGGTTGAACTTCTTAATGAACTAAAGGAAGATAAAGATCATGTGATCATATCTATGAATAAGAATAATCCTCAGATCTTTGAGCCCTATAAGATAAATATAAAGACCGGGGAGTTAGAGCAGTTATACACCAATGATAATCCTCAGAATCCCATTGTAGGTTATATGTTCGATAAGGATGGAGAGCTTCGTGGTTTCGGCAGATTGCACGACGGGGTTAAAATAAGCATGTATTATAAAAAAGATGGAGAGTTTAAGGAGATTCAGGAGTTTGCCTGGAACGACACTTTCAATCCTCAGTTAAATTATTCTAACACCAATCCGCATGAAGCTTATCTCATTTCAAACCTGGATTCAGATAAAACCGAAATATATCGTTATGACCTGAAAGAAGGAAAAATCCTTGAGAAAATGTTCTCAAATAAGGAGTACGATATTTCCAGTATCTCTTTATCACGAAATCGCGATTATGAACTTGATTATTATTCTTATGAAGGCGAAAAACAGAGAATAGTTCCCGTGAGTGATTATTATAAGAAGCTTCACGAAAAGATCACCACCAAGTTCCCTGAGATGAATTACTCTATCGCTGATCATACCGATGATGAAAGCAAATATCTCATCTTTTTACAAAGTGATAAATTATATGGAGAATACTGGTCTTATGATGCAAAAACAGAAGAATTTGAGCTTCTTTATAACCTGATGCCGCAGCTTGACCCAAATGATATGGCTGAAATGAGACCCATTACCTTTAAAAGCAGGGACGGGCTAACCATTCATGGTTATATCACCCTGCCTAAAGAAGCCATACAGGGCAAAAAGGTTCCTGTTATAGTAAACCCTCATGGAGGTCCGCAGGGAGTTCGTGATTCCTGGGGATTCAATCCGGAAGCCCAGCTTTTTGCCAGTCGTGGCTATGCCACCCTCCAGGTGAATTTTAGGATTTCAGGTGGATATGGCAAAGAATTTTTAAAATCAGGCTTTAAACAGGTTGGTCGCAAAACCATGGATGATGTGGAAGACGGACTTCAATATGTAATTGACCAGGGTTGGGTGGATGGCAAGAAAGCTGCTATCTACGGTGGAAGCCATGGTGGGTATGCCGTACTTCGCGGTTTGACCAAGACCCCCGATCTTTATGCTTGCGGTGTGGATTATGTGGGAGTGTCTAATATCTTCACTTTTATGGAAACCATTCCGGCATACTGGAAACCCTATGAAGGTATTCTCAAAGAAGTATGGTATGATCCCGATGTTCCTGAGGAAAATGCAATCATGAAAGAAGTTTCTCCTGTATTCAATATCGAAAAGATCGAGAAACCATTAATGGTAGTCCAGGGTGCAAACGATCCGAGAGTGAATATTAATGAATCTGACCAGATCGTTGCCGCGCTTCGTGAAAAAGGAATAGATGTTCCTTATATGGTCAAGTATGATGAAGGCCATGGTTTTGCCAAGGAAGAAAACAGTCTGGAACTTTATGAAACCATGATGGGATTCTTTGCCAAGCATTTAAAGGACAATAAGCTTACACAGGAGGAATTTAAAGATTGATGATGCATTCATAGATCCATAACAATAAAGCCCTCTTTATGAGGGCTTTTCTACTATAAACAAGAACTGTTTAAAAAGATCATTTTTTGATCGCCAGAATGGATATACTTTTAATCTCAAAATCTCTGGTAGCGCCCTGTGCACTTTTGGAAATGAACTCATAAGGGTTCTCCTTTACCTTTTGTATTTCCATTCCTGAATTTTCTATCAGTTCTTTATACTCATCCACCTGCATGGCGCCACCAATACAGGCAGCCCATAGAGTTGCATTACAGCTGATATTATCTGGTAAATTAACGCCGGAAACAATATCGGCAATGGCCAGCCTGCCCCCTTTCTTTAAGATTCTGGAAGCTTCTGCAAACACCTGTTCCTTTTGACTGGAAAGGTTAATTACGCCATTACTGATAACAGCATCAGCAGAGTTGGAATCAACGGGGAGTTCCTCTATATAAGCCTTTCTGAATTCAATCTGACTATAGCCGGATTTATCCCTAAGCCTTTCCGATTTCTGAAGTTGCTCCTCGGTCATGTCTATTCCAATCACATGGCCGGTATTTCCTACCTTCTGGGCAGCATAGAATACATCCATTCCCGAACCGCTGCCAAGATCCACGACAGTTTCACCATTTTTAAGGCCGGGTAGATCAAAATAATATCCCACGCCCGCAAAGGAATCAATC
Organism: Christiangramia crocea; assembly: GCF_022410465.1. GTDB lineage: Bacteria > Bacteroidota > Bacteroidia > Flavobacteriales > Flavobacteriaceae > Christiangramia > Christiangramia crocea. The sequence continues at coordinate 104,167 of NZ_JAJSON010000025.1, forward strand.
GCCTGTGATGGAATATTATTAAGAATTGTTGGAGGGTATCCCAGTCTTTCGGCCAGGTTTCTTCCCATTTCAAAGTGATATTTAACTTCAGGATTCAATGCAACCTTCCTGTACATATCCTTTACCTTCATTTCCAGCTCCTGCCCGTCTACTGTCTTTTGAATTTTAATAGTTTTTCCCATGATATTGCAATTATATTCTCATCTCCAATTCTTTAATAAGAAGGAAAGTCCCGAAAGCAATATCTGGGGTGCAGAATAATCTAATGATTAACTAGTTCCTTTTGAACATTATTAGGGACCGGCTGATAGGAAGAAAAGACCGATTTAAATGTGGCTCTTCCCTGTGTTAAGGACCTAAGGTCTGTTGAATAACCGTAAAGTTCTGCTTCCGGAGCGATACATTTCAGGATCTGGTAGTTATCATTGCTGTCTATACCCTGGATTATTGATCTTCTCGATTGCAGATCGGTCATCACATTTCCAACCATTTCTTCGGGCACTTTCACCGTAAGCTCCATGGTAGGTTCCAGTAGTTTGGGATTGGCATTTAAAAAGGCTTCCTTAAATGCGTGAGCTCCGGCGATCTTGAAGGAAATATCATTAGAGTCTACTGAATGCATCTTACCATCATACACCATCACCCTAACATCCCTTATATACGAGCCGGTAAGTGGTCCTTCTTCCATTACTTCCAGGATACCTTTCATCACGGATGGTAAATAGCGCTGATCTATAGCACCTCCCACAATACAATTATAGAATACCAGTTTTCCTCCCCACGGAAGGTCTACCTCTTCCTTTCCCCGGATGTTGAAACCTTGAGGTTCATCTATTCCTTCAAACCATGGTTCAATCTTCATATGTACCTGGGCGAACTGCCCTGCTCCACCCGACTGTTTTTTATGCCTGTAATTTGCGTTTGAGGAGCGCTGAATGGTTTCTCTGAAAGCTATCTTAGGCTTGTCAAAACTAACCTCGATTCCATGGATATTATTCAGGGTCCATTCCACGATAGCCATATGTAATTCACCCTGGCAGGAAACGATAAGCTGTTTTCCTTCCTTGGAATAGGAAACCACTACGGTTGGGTCCTGGCTATGGATCTTTTTCAAAGCCTCACTTAGCTTCTCTTCATCCTTGTTATTTACAGCAGAAATGGCTTTACGGTATCTGGGTTGAGGATACTGTATAGGTTTTATGGTCATTTCATGTCCAGGTTCTGCCAGGGTATCGTTAGTCTCAGTGAATTTTAATTTTAAAGTCGCTCCAATATCTCCAACTGTTAGTTTATTAACCGGTTTCCGGTCTTTCCCATCCATGATAAAAAGCTGGTTGAAGGTTTCAGTCTCCCCGTTTCTTGAATTCACAAGCTTATCGTTTACCTTAAGCTCTCCGCTTTTTACCTTGAAGAAGGTGACCTGGCCAAGATTTGGCTGATGCACGGTCTTAAAGATAAACAGAACGGTTGGCTTATTTTTTTCAGGAATAATATCTTTGCCATCGGTACTTTGCTCCGGCTCAAGGTCGGCCGCCGCTGGAGCTACATTGTCAATGAATCCCATCAACCTGCCACTTCCCATATCATTTAGTGCAGACATGCAAAACACCGGAAATAACTCATGGTTCAGCATCCCTGCTTTGATCCCCTTTCTCATTTCATCTTCATTAAGGCTACCTTTTTCAAAGAATAACTCCATAAGTTTCTCATCATTCTCTGCTGCTTTTTCCACCAGTTCATTGTGCAAATAGTTGGCAGTATCCTTTTGGTCTTCCGGGATCTCAAGCTTTTCAGGCTTTCCGCCCTCGGGTAGGAATTTGTACATCTTCATTTTAAGGACATCCACGATGCACTGGGAGCCGTCTACGATTAAAGGGTATTGAATCTTCACTGCATTATTTCCTACCAGGTTCGTAATACTCTTAAAACTTTCTTCAAATTTGGCACTGGGATGATCTATCTGATTGATCACAAATAAGGTGGGTTTGCGGTACCTGTCTATATAGTTCCAGATTATTTCGGTACCAACTTCAACGCCGTGCTGGCCATTAAGTACAGTAACTATACTATCGGCCACTCTTATAGATGAAATGATCTCCCCAATAAAGTCGTCCAGACCGGGAGTATCTATAATATTAATCTTGTAATTTCTCCATTCGGTATGAAGTGGTGTTGCAAACACTGAATTTCCTTTTTCCTGCTCCACCTCATGATAATCTGATACTGTATTTCTGGATTCAATGCTGCCCCGCCTGTTAATAAGTCCTGCTTCATATAACATAGTTTCAGCCAGGGTAGTCTTTCCGCTATTATGAGCTCCCACGAAGACTACATTTTTGATGTGTTTATCATCATAAATTTTCATTGCTTAAGAGTTTTGAAGATGAGTAAATAGGTAGATTTTGCAATTCCCCGAAGAGCGAAGTATATGATCTGGGATATTCCATAAGCACAGAATTTGCACTATTAAAGATAAGGAATACTTTAAAATTTCCTGTCAAAAAAGTTAAATACCTTAAAGTTGAAAAACCAGGTATTTATTTTTCATCAGGTATGGAATCGGTTCCAGGCAATTTTCAACAAGTCCTGATATCCTTTAATCCCAAAAAATTATTTGTTATTGTCAAATCCCTGTTTACTTAGCAAAATTCCCAAAGGCCGAAGTTCATTAATATGAAGAAGAACCACCGTTAGAATTCCCATAATTGGAATAGCCAGGATCATTCCTAATATTCCCCAAACCATATTACCCAGAATTACAACAAGAATCACAAAGAATGGATGTACATCAACCCTATCCCCTACTACATAAGGCTGAAGAACATAACTCTCCACGAACTGGGTTATTGTAAATGTAAGTGCTATGCCTATTAATACTGTAATATCCCCTGAAGAAAGAAAACCAAAAGCCACAGCCATGGTAAATCCAATAACATTTCCAACGTATGGGATCAGGGTTAATAAAGCGGCGATAACACTAACAAGAATAAAATTATTTACCCCTGATATCCCCAAACCAACCGAATATAATACGGCCAATAATGCCATAAGCATAAGTTTTCCAATAAGGTACTGAGGAGCGACTTTTGCCGATTTACTGATTATCGTTTCAACCGTATTCTTTTTTTTATCAGGCATTATCCTTAATAGAAAATTTCTAAAAATATGTCGGTAATTGAGCAGGAAGAAAACATAAACAAATGTGAGCAGATAGTTGGCAATGAAACTGGAAAGCTTACTTATAAAGGTGGTTACCCTTTCACTAATTCTGGCATCTTTTATAGAAGAATTATTTTGTGCTTCTTTAATATCCTTGGATTCCAGAGGCGTATGCTCCAGGGCAAAGGTTTTGAGTTGCTCTATTTTAGGCTTCATTGTTTCCTGGATCTTTGGCCAGTCTTCAGTAAAACTTCTAATCTGAAAAGAAATAAGTGTCATAAAACCTATGGATATCACAAATAGCAAAAGACTATTTAATAAAGCTGCTAAGGGTCGTTTCATAAAGTTTTCCAGTCTCTTGGATAAAGGAAGGACTACCAGACTTAAAATAACAGCAGTTATTAAAGGAGCAAAAAAACCTTTAGCTTTAGAAAGCCCCAGGAATAAAAAGTATACTGAAAGAATAATGGCCGTTATGGAAAAGAGTAATTTTCTATTACTAATCATTTGGTTGGTTATAGGTTGATTTTATCTAATATCGGAAATGTTTTAGCGCTTCTATATTAAAGAAATCAAAAAGGATGACTAATTTTTACAGATAATCGTAATTTCGGAACAAAATGATATTACATGGCAGCAGGCGGCTCCAATATAGCTATTTATGGCGCGATAGGCGCCAATTTCTTAATTGCGATTAGTAAATTTGTCGCTTCATTCTTTACAGGCAGTTCGGCAATGCTTGCCGAAGGGATACATTCCCTGGTAGATACAGGCAATGGCCTACTATTACTGTTAGGTATAAAAAGATCCAAACAAAAGCCTGATAAACTTCATCCGTTCGGTTATGGGAAGGAAGTTTATTTCTGGAGCTTTGTGGTAAGTATCCTGATATTTGCACTTGGAGGTGGGTTCGCAATCTATGAAGGAGTACACGCCATACAAGATCCTCATGTGATTGAAGACCCTACCTGGAATTACGCGGTCCTTGGCGCTGCAATCATATTTGAAGGAATAGCCCTTTACCTTGCTTTAAAGACTTTTAATAAAGCCAGGTCTCATAAATCAAAGAACATTATAAAGAATATAATAAGTAGCAAGGATGCGGCGACCTTTGCAGTTATCATTGAAGATACCGCTGCCGTAACAGGCCTTGTAGTTGCCTTGCTCGGGGTTTTTCTCTCCCAGCAACTCAACAATCCTTACCTGGACGGTGCAGCCTCAATAGTGATAGGGGCAATCTTACTTGCTGTAGCCACGTTTCTGGCACGAGAAAGCAAGGGACTTCTGCTGGGTGAAAGTGCACATCCGGAAGTGGTTGATGAAGTGGAAAGGATCATTAATTCCAATGAATACGTAAAAGATTCTGGCCTACCTCAGACCATGCATTTTGGGCCGGATAAGATTCTTCTTATAGTTGAAGTTGATCTCATTGAAGATCTCGAGTTTTTGGAAGCTGAAAAGATTGTTGATGATCTTAGAAACGAGATCATGGAGAAGAGGCCCAATATTAAGGAGGTTTATATACAAACCACTAATAAACTGAGATAAATGTCTGGCGTTTTCGGGTATCCTGCTCTTTTCTGAAAATTCCGTTTTCATTGAAGGCCTCTACCTGGTAATAGAATTTCCGCCCCCTTAAGACCCATTATTTCAAATTCATACTTTCCGTATATCGTTAAAGGATTAGTTTGGTCTGGATCTATCCGCCAGTGAAGTATCGAGGCCTGCGAATTGCTTTAAATCGTGAGTTTTCTTCAATCTATAATGGTTAGCCCTTATTGTAATTTCAGAAAGTTGTTAGGAACTTGCCAGCTCCTTATTTCCTACTATGGTAAACCTCTATCCTACGAGATGCAAAAAACTTTTGTTCAACTAAAATTTAAGGTATGAGTTTATCTAGAATTACTAAAACTATTCTTCTGATTTTTATTGTAAGCATGATGGGCTGTTCTACAGATACAGATATTCCGTCAGAACAAATTGAGGAGTTCAATGCTTCTGTAAAATCTAAAGTCAAATTTAATTTCACAACCTCCCTGAAGGGAGGAAACGAAGTTCCTGCAAATGATAGTAAAGCTGCAGGAGAGGCTATCATAAAGATAAGCAAGGATGAAACCTATCTGGAATACAAACTGATCGTAGCCAATATCGATGATGTAAGAATGGCGCATTTCCATATGGCCCCTGCGGGAACCAATGGTGGAATAGTGACCTGGTTATTCGGTCTTGCAGACCCGCCGATAGATGTTAACGGTATTCTTGCTGAGGGTGTTATTACTGAAGATGATTTAACAGGTGCCCTTGAAGGTGCCAGCTTTAAAGATTTACTGGATGCAATAAGGGCAGGCAATATTTACGTAAATGTACATACGATAGATTTCCCTGGCGGGGAAATAAGAGGACAGTTGTAAAAGTTAATACTACTGGAATTACTTTCGAATTCTTGAAAATTATAGATAAAAAAAGCCATCCGCAGGATGGCTTTTACTTTAAAAAGATGCGAACTAATTAGTCAATTAGCTCAACGTTTATAGCGTTTAATCCTTTTTTTCCTTGTTCTGTTTCAAATTGAACCTTATCGTTTTCACGAATATCATCTATTAGTCCACTAGAGTGTACAAAGATGTCTTCACTTGAATCATCAGAATTAATAAATCCAAAACCTTTGGAATTATTGAAAAACTTTACTTTACCTTCTTGCATTATACTGCATATTATTAATTACTAAATATTGCCGTTTTTTTTAGAGATCGTACGACATCCAATCTGAACTAACAAATACTTTAAGAAAAAGCCTTAAATATTAGTCAATTACTTCAACGTTCACGGCGTTAAGGCCTTTTTTGCCCTGTTCTACCTCGAACTGAACTCTGTCGTCTTCACGAATTTCGTCAATTAGACCACTAGAGTGTACGAAGATGTCTTCGTTTGAATCGTCAGCTTTAATAAACCCAAATCCTTTGGTATTATTAAAAAACTTTACTTTACCTTCTTGCATTGTACTACTTATTAATTGTTATAAAAGCCGTTTTATTTAAAGATCATACGGCTAAAGATCTGTATTATTTTCACTTCCTGAACCTCAGGCGGGAAAATAATTAGTCAATCACTTCAACGTTTACGGCGTTAAGGCCTTTTTTGCCTTGTTCTACTTCAAACTGAACTCTGTCGTCTTCACGAATTTCGTCAATTAGACCACTTGAGTGTACGAAGATGTCTTCGTTTGAATCATCAGCTTTAATAAATCCAAATCCTTTGGAATTATTGAAAAACTTTACTTTACCTTCTTGCATTGTACTACTTATTAATTGTTATAAATTACCATGTACTTTTATAGATTGTATGGCTTCCAATCTTTTCGATTATCCTGCTCTAAGATTATCAATCTTTCCTAACTGGCGAAGCATTTTAAAATGTTCTCCAACTGCCGAGACAAAATTATGTTTGTTATGATAAGGTAAACCGTATTCTTTTGCGGTTTCCGCTACTATATGTGATATCTTTCTATAATGAACATGGCAGATATTTGGCAATAAATGATGTTCTATCTGGTAATTCAACCCACCAATGAACCAGGAAAACAACCTGCTTTTTGGTGAAAAATTGCTGGTGGTTAACAACTGATGACTGGCCCAATCCCCTTCTACAATACCTTCTTCGTTTGGTAAAGGATACTCCGTAGTAGGCACTATATGTGCTAGCTGAAAAACCGTAGTTATCATAAGTCCTGTCACAAAGTGCATGCTTATAAAAGCAAGTACAATTATCCACCAGGCAACCGGTGCCATAATTATTGGCAACACGAGAACAAAACCAAATGAAATCACTTTCCAGGCTATAACTTTGGTAAGTTCTTTATTAAAGGTCTTACCTCCCTTAAAGAATCCCATTTTCTTAAATTTCACCATCCTTACAAAATCCTTGACGGTGACCCAAGATACTGTTGAAAGACCATAAAATAACCAGGAATATAAATGTTGGAACTTATGAATACCATACCATTTTGTATGTGGCGTAAACCTTAAAAAAAATGGTGGATTAATATCATCATCGGCTTCTTCAACATTCGTAAAGGTATGATGCAACACATTATGCTGGATCTTCCAGATACTCGCATTAGCCCCTATTAAGTTCAGGGTGTATCCAAGATATTTGTTTACCTTCTGATTTCTGGAGTATGAATTATGGATGGCATCATGCATAATCCCCATTCCTATTCCTGCCATTCCAAAACCACTGATTATGTACAAAGTAAATATAAGCCAGATGCTGGAAACTAAACCAGTGTTGACAATTACTAACGGCATAATGAATACCAGTAACATTATAACCGTTTTCACGATCATACTGCCATTGGCATGCTTACTAATATTATTAGTTTTAAAATAGGAGTTCACCCGGCTTCTTAAAGTCCTGGAGAATTCGGAGGCCCGTTTTTGGGCAAATTTTGGATTATTGATACTGGTACTATTTATTATTTATTGTCTAAATACTGAAGTGAACAAAACTTGGAATATCCTAAACGGATCTACTAAAGTGAAGAAAACTAAATTATTTTAACATTGCAAATGTACACTTTAATTATACAATGAACATCACAATAACATTTTAATTTTCAATTATTTACAAATCAGTAAGATTTTCGAAGCTTTATAAGGCTAATCTTCGGTCTTATCCTCAGGCTTAACTTCAGGCTTTGGAGTAGCCTTATAGTTTTCAATTTTCTTTACTCTTACGGCATTCATTCCTTTCATTCCACGTTCTAGTTCAAAACTCACCTTATCGTTTTCCATGATCTCATCAATGAGTCCGCTTACATGAACAAAATATTTTTCTCCTGTTTGTTTGCCTATAATAAATCCGAAACCTTTAGAGTGATCAAAAAATGAAACTTTCCCTTCTGTATCTGTAATTATTTCTTCCTCTTCCCTATCTTCTTTCTTAGGGACAGCAATTTCGATGTCTTCAGCTTCAACTTCTACTTTCTGGGAAGGGTCTGGTGGAGTATCTGTTAGATTTCCTTCGGAATCAACATAGGCGATCATATCTTCAAAAGAACCACCTTTATTGGAATTCTCTTTGCGTTCAAGTCTTTTTTGCTCTTTCTCCTTACGCTTTTTAAGCTTCTTTTTTTCTTTTTCTCTTTTGTTTTGGGTTTGTCCGGATCTTGCCATTCACTAAATTTTAATTAATACTCGTTTCCATTTTAATGCTTTGAACCACTAAACGAATACCAGAAAATTTAATGTGTAAGATTATCTTTTGAAGGTTTTATTCAGAGAGAGCAATGGCTTTGTATAAGCCTGCACCAAAATTTTGACAAAGATAAGCATAGGAATTCGATAATAAAAACTTAAATCGCAGACTTGATGATTTTATTCCTTCTCATGAATGTATTTAAAAACTGAAGTGAAATCAAGATCTGCCATATTCTTATGTTTTGCCAGAGCATAAACCTCTTTGGCTGCATTAGTTAATGGGCTTGGCTGGTCTAATTCATAAGCAGTTTCCGTAAAAAGATGAAGATCTTTCTGAAGATGCTTCAGCGGAAAATTTGGTTCATAATCGTTATTCTCTATTCTGGATCTGAACAAATCAAGTATAGGTGCTGTGACAGGAGTCTTTAATAGGATGTCCATCCCCGTCTTTTTATCTATGCCCATTGCCATTCCCAGGCTAAGGCTTTCAGAGAATGCCAGAATACTTTGTCCTAAAAGTTGATTGATCATTATTTTCATCGCAGAACCTTTTCCAGCTGCTCCAATATGTATCGCATCTTTTCCCATGCTTTGGAATAAGGATTTTGATTCCTCAAAATCAGATTGATTCCCTCCTACCAGAAATAACAACTGGCCATCTTCAGCCGGTTTTTTGGAGCCTGAAACAGGAGCATCTATAAAACGAATCCCTCTGTCTCTGGCAATTCCCGCCATCCTTTCGCTAAAAGAAGGGTTAACCGTACTTGAATCAATCCACAAAGTATCTTTTTGCATTGAGTTTAAGAAACCATTATCACCTGTGGCAAGTTTTTCCACCACTTTCGGGTTTTCAAGCATGGTGAAAAGTATGTCAACATCTCTTCCCGCCTCTAAAGGTGAATTTGCCCATTTCGCTCCATTAACGAGCAATGTCTCTGCCTTTTCTTTTGTACGGTTATAAACTTTAAGATAATGATTTTCCTTTAAAAGATTAGCGGCCATACGACTACCCATAATGCCTAAACCAATAAAACCAATTCTCATAAGTACAGATTTTAATATCAAATTTAAGCACTGGCACTAAAGCCTCCAATGACCTTTGGATTTTAGCAAAAATTTATGATCGGTTTCCATATAAACTGGAATATGACCACTAATTTGAAAGAAAAAATCATGAAAGCAGTAGGATTCACTCAGTCTCTTCCAATAGAAGATCAAAATAGCCTTTTCGATTTTGAAACCGAAAAGCCAATTATGAAAGATAGAGATATTCTGGTGAGAATTAAGGCTATCTCGGTAAACCCTGTAGATTATAAAGTAAGACAGTCTGCTGCTAAGGATGCAGAACTTGAAGAGCCAAAGATCATTGGCTGGGACGCCTCAGGTATTGTGGAAGAAGTAGGGCCAAAAACAAGCCTTTTTAAAAAGGGAGACGAAGTCTATTACTCAGGAGATATTGGCAGGCCGGGATGTTATGCAGAGTTCCAGGCGGTGGATGAAAGAATTGTGGGACTTAAACCTAAAACTCTGAACTGGGATGAAGCAGCTGCGCTCCCTTTAACCACACTTACCGCATGGGAATCGATTTTCGATAGATTACGGATCAGGGAAAATGACGGGGAGAATAAGAATATTTTGATTATTGGTGGCGCTGGAGGAGTAGGTTCAATATCCATACAGTTATTAAAGAGCATGACAAAACTGAAGGTCATTGCCACGGCTTCCAGAGAAGTAACCAGAAACTGGTGTGAAAAAATGGGAGCCGACGATATAGTTAATCATGATGATCTCCTGGATAATATGGGGAATTATAAAAGTGTAGATTATATCCTGAATTATGCTGATACTTCCGGTACCTGGAAGCAAATGGCTGAACTGATCGCTCCGCAGGGAGGCATCTGTTGCGTTGTGAATACCACCGAAGATGTAGATCTTAATTTGCTAAAGAAAAAGAGTGTTAGTTTTCACTGGGAACTTATGTTTACAAGAAGTATGTACCAAACCCGGGATATGATTGCACAGCATGAGATCCTGAACAGGGTAAAAAAAATGGTGGAAGAAAACAGTATAAAATCAACAATCAATAGAAAGTTTGAAGGCCTGAGTGCCGATACTTTGAAGAAGGTTCACAGATTGCAGGAGTCGGGAAAATCGGTTGGGAAGAATGTGATCCTGTTTTGAGAAAACAGAGAATTTCAAAACTGAATTTTTAGAAGTTAATCCCTGATATCCATAATCCGCCTCAGTCGGTCTATATGTTCATCTACTTCTTGAATCTTATCTGAATAGGAACGTGCAATTTGTTCTGAGCCTTTTTCCCTGAAGCTTTCGGCCATATTAAGCATTAACACCTTTTTTTCTTCTAAAGTTCTTAAACACACCCAAAGGGTTTCTTCCAGATTCTCATTTTGGGCAAGCAGAAGTGACTCCTCAGAAAAGGAATGCCCCACATGGCATCTGTATCTGGATATTCCGGTATCTTTTATCTTCCAGAGAGGCCCGCCACAACTGGCACAGCTTAATGCTACCTGTTCACCAAGGAAGTCTTCGGTCTTTACCTGACTTCTTATTTTCGTGGAAATAGCTGCTTCTCTCTTGAGTGCATAGGGTATTTCCACTTCCTCAGGAAGAGGTTTCTCAATTATCTCCTTTATCAGGTCTCCAATATCCTCTAACTCCGCGGTGTAATCTATCTCCACGAATTTTTGTGCCGTCATTGGCATTCCGGAGAATTCTGCAGTTTTCGGATTCTGGATTAAACTTTCCCCACCACAGCGTTTAATGGCTTCCAGTCCCACGGTACCGTCGTTAAGCCGGCCCGATAACAGAATGCCCACGCAGCGATTTCCATAGGCCACTGCAGCCGATCTAAAAAGTACATCAATAGACGGGCGGAAAAGATTTTCTCTTGGACCATTTGTGTTGGAGAGCTTTCCATCTAACACCACCATATGCTGGTTAGGAACACCAACATAAATTTTTCCCGGGTGTATTTCGATATTCTCTTTACATTCCAGGACTTCCATTTCCACTTTTTTATTAAGGTAGGAACTAAAACTGGAGATCATATCAAAAGACGAATGCACCACAACCATAAAAGCTGCAGGAGTTTTATGGGAAAGGTTCTCCAAAACCTTTTCTACTGCCATTCTCCCTCCGGCCGATGCTCCTATTAAGAACAATCTAAAGTCTTCCATAAGTGAATTTTTAAATTATGTCACTGAGAGTAATCATTCTACTTTTACCGTAAGCCAGTATTCCATATCTTTATTTTTTCATAGTCGGTTAATTAATTTCCCCTTTAAATTTAAGGAATAAGTGACTGGGCTATGCTTCTGAAAGGTTAAAACTATATTATAATTGAATAAAAAAGCCGGGGATTTAAGTCCCCAGCCTTTAATTCTTGATTTTCTTTAATCAGGTCTAACTGCCAACCTCAAAGGATATCTTGGCGTTCACCCCGTAAGATACTATTTCATTATTTTCTACTTTTCCGTTCATTTCATGAATATAAATCGATTTTATATTCTTCACCGATTTGCCTGCTTCTTTAACTGCATTTCTGGCGGCATCCTCAAAACTTTTATTTGAAGTGGCCAGTACTTCTATTATTTTAATAACTCCCATAATAATTTAATTTTTTTAGTGGTTGAACAATTTTGGTTAATGAATTTACAGAAGAATCAACTGGCACTCAAATGATTAACATAAGATTATAAGAATGGTCAGGCCTAAGTTAGAACTAAGGAAGGCGCACTTCTTATTTTTCTTTTACAGGAATCATATACACCGGGATATCAGTTTTTTCAAGAACCCGGCTTGCAGTGGTTCCCATAAGCACTTTTTCAAGTACAGAATGGCTGTGAGTTCCCATTACAATAAGATCGGCACCCCACTCTTTTGCGTAGTCCAGGATAGCCGAAGAAGTTGGTCCTTCAGCCATATGAGTACTCACCGATGGATCATCCAAATGCCTGGCTGCAGTTTCTATGAAATCCTTTGCCACTTCCCTTAGTTCAGATATGACATTAAGGTCCACCTGCATCTCATTATAGCCTTCATATCCCATAAAAGTTGGATAATTAACTCCATAATAGCTTACATCGGCAAGAACATGAATAAGACAAACCTTGGCTTCCAGTTTTTTGGCAAGTTCATAACCTTTACGTGCAACTTTCTCAGAGTTCGGATTATAATCCATCCCTATAAGAACCTTTTTCATAATTTATAAATTACTGATTAGTTACTCTAAGTTAGAGAAAAATGCAGCTATAGCCTATAAAGAATATATAAAAGGCTCTTATATTTTTCAGGTATTTCTTAAAAAGCAATTAATTTCCATTTCCTGCGAATGCGTCAACCGGCTTTTCAAATGCAATGAAAAGCACGCAAGGCCCCTTATCCTTACATTTCGCTGTATGGGGTTTTTTTGCTGGTCCGTAGCCATAGGAGCCTACCTTCAAAGTTTGGGTACCTTCCCCTTCATAAGTGACTTCCAACTCCCCTGAAATAAGCACCATGCGTTCTGCCGAATTATGCCAGTGTAAAGGAATATTAGAATTCGCGGGAACCCTGAATAGAATATCGGAATTCTGCTTTTCCGGATCTCCATGTAAAATGGCAATATTACAACCGTCAGGCATGAACTCTGGACAGCCACCCCACTGTAGATCTGTGGCTTTATGATCTGTTACAACAGATTTCTCCACCTGCTTGCCATCCTGAGCATATGAGAATGATGAAGCAAAAGTAAATAGTAAAATAAAAATAGAAGCCGGTAAAATTCGAATGATTTTAATTCTTTTCATATTTATTGGATTTTCACTGGTTTGTAATTCTTATCTAATAACATCAAATGGCCTCATCATGTGAAGATTTTGAGAGATAAAAATGAAGCGAAAAATTAGGTTATATATAATTCATAGAAAATAAGGGGAAACCTGTAAAACCTTTAAAGAGGAAATTTGTAAAAACATGATGATAATCATGTTATTTTCTGATATACAGTTATTTATTAAGGTGATTTTGAATTATATTTATAGTAGTAACCTATAAATTTCCGCCATATGAAAACTACAAGAGAATCCGCAAGGGAAGCCAGTCATAAAGATTTAGTAGGTCTGCTCACTAACCTGCTGCAAAAAAATTATGATGCTGAAAAGGGCTATAGAAAAGCCATAGAGCACACAAAGAATCCCGAATTAAAGTCTTTTTTAAAGAACCAGGCCACTCAGAGAAATCATTTTGCAACCGAACTGGATAAGCGAATACACATGCTTAATGAACATCCAAAAGCGAAGGCCATTGGAAGTACTCTGGGTAATATACACCGGGTCTGGATGGATTTCAAAAGCTCATGGAGTAAAAAGAGTGATGAAGTCATACTGGAAGAATGTCTCCGTGGAGAAAAGGCCAGCCTTAAGGAGTATGAAGAAAGAATAAATAAAAACAAAATCTTACTCACTCCCGACATAAAAGCCATGCTGGAAAATCATAGGGATAAAGTTAGAGAAACGGTATCAGAAATAAAAAAACTGGAAGACCTGTAAAGCTAATAATTAAATTTGCCGGTATTATACCGGCATTTATTTTCCTGGCATTAACACTTTTAATTCTTGACAACAATAAGTTGTGCTTTCGCACCTGTTAGAAGGTTCCACTCTTTTACTGCCAGCTGCTCCCCTTTTTCACTTAAGACCCTTAGTTCGGCTGTATTGGGACCTGAAGTTCCCTGGTTGAGGGCGACAAATTCTATGCTGTTAAAACCATCCTGAAGCGTCACCAGCACAGGTTGAAAACCTGCATGAAGGCTTATACTCCTGGCTACCAGTTCTCCATTCACAAAGATCTGGACCTTATCACCATCTACGTATTCATGATCACGACAATATACCTCTACAAACTTCCCTTTGGTCACCACGTTTCCAAGGCTCTGATCGAACTTATATTCTTCTTTGATCTCCCTGTCTTTTTTCCATTTTTCTTTGATGACATCTCCGGCAGTTAGTAAATTATTAGGGTTCTCCCTAAGATCTATAGGCTTCGGTTTGTCTTTTAGAAATCTGCTTTCGGTCTCCGTCTCTTCTTTTTTAAGAATCGGAAATCCTGTGGTTTCGGACTCCTCTGCTTTGATAATGGGCCCCGTATTAGTAGTACGTGGAATTTCTACCTGGGCATAGGCAGCCAGGTTAAAGCAGAAAAAACAAAACAGGAGTATTCGTTTATGTATTATCATATCTTTTTGGATCGTCCACCCATAATATATCAAAAATACCGCCAAAAATTTAATACGACAAAATCAATGATGAAATGCGGTATTGCCCATTTTCCTTACCTAAAGAACCAGAGATTAACAGGAACCCAGATATATTTACAAAAGGAATAGTAAAAAAAACACCCGTAATGGTAATTTCAAATTTCAAGAGCATCATATAATAGCCTCAGAGGTCTCCATTGAAATTAATTAAAAACCCGGATATTATAATTTCCGGGTTTACTTTTAATTCAATGTGTTTTTTATTAATCCGGGAAGCCAGGACTACTTTTAACTTCTTCTATTTGCTGAGTATGGCGGGCAGTATGACCTGCCATAAAAAGCACAGTTTGGTAAGCGTCTATTTTCCCGAATGGAAATTCGTTGATATAATTCCGCATATCTACTTCGGTATCCTTAAGGAAATCTACGATATCTTCTCTCTGGTCATTAAATGCCTCAAGAGCTTCCTCAGAAGTAGCATATTTCGCTGATGGCTCAAATTGTGACTGAGTCTTAACCTTCTGGCTCCGATCTGTGATAAATCCTAATATTTGCTCATCGGTCATTTTTACTTCAGCCTTAAGCTCGGGAGTTGGATCCTCGGCGAATTTTGCCTCTAACATAGATCTCAAACCACCCTCAACAATAATTATATGTTCTACTATTTCGGCAACAGACCAGCCTTCGGCATCAGGTTTAAATTGCATTTGAGCATCGCTAAGGCCTTCGACACTTTCTTCCAGACCTTCTCTAGTTTCTTCAAGATATTTAAAGATATCATCCTTATTCAGGGGTTCTTCAACCTTTTCAGTGCCATTGGAATTTACCTGAACAGTCTTGTTCTCAGAGTAAAAAGAACCCAGGAAAACAAGGCACACAACAGAAATTAAAATTTTCATAATCAAGTTATTAAGTTAATTCATAATAATTTAATGAAAGGATCGAAGTGTCAGGTTGATCCCTTCAGTTAGCCTTCTTTTTTGAGAAGGTCTCCCATATATAATATATTCCACCGGTGACCATCAGGATCTGTAAAACCGGCGCCAAATAAATCTCCATGATCCCGGGGTTTACTATACACATGGCCTCCTGCAGGCTCCACTTTATCAATAAACGAACGTACCGCTTCTTTACTTTCCATATCAAATGAGAGAAGGGTCTCCACTCCTTTTGATGTATCAGCCACACTGGTTCCCGTGTACTGCTCAAAGGTCTCTTCAGGGAAGAGCATCACCACAAAGTCCTGGTCTCCGAATAATAAACCAATTACATCATTTCGGTCTTCGTGTATAGGATTATATCTAAAACCCACATCTCTATAAAATTTCTTTGATTTTTGAATATTCTTTACCGGGAGGTTTATCCAAAGTTGATTCATTTCTGTTTTTTTATTTGGGATATATAGGTTCTTAATTCTTTAAACTTAGTGGTATCAGAATCCTTAAAGACATAGATGTCACAAAAGGCATATTCCTTAATTTTTCCTGGTTCTATTTTAATTTCCACAATGCCTTCAACCACCGTTTTATCTTTTCCAGATATAAAATCTACGACTGTGATTTGCATAGGGCCGCCAAGTTTCATCCTGCCAAGTGCATTTTCAAAGGCATGGCGCCCTGATATGGTCTTCTCTCCCACAATCTTCCATTGAATATCATCAGTGACATTGTCTGCTATGAATTTTGTATCACATTTGGCAAAAGCCTCATTTATTTTCTTTACGAACTCCTTCCTGCTCCCCATATCTGATTATTTTTCTTCTATTATTGAAAGTATATTTCCCGCCGGGTCTTTAAACCAGGCTATTGATGGTCCTTTCTCACTGGTATGAATACCTTTTGAATCTGTTTTTACGGTACCATCATAATGTTCAAATTTCAAACCTTTTCCGGCAAGTTGCTCCACCTGCTCTTCCAGATCCTTAACCTTAAAATTCAGTATGGTATATGACGCCGGCTTATGATCTGGTTTTGGATAGATCAAAACAGGGCCGCTAACCAGATCTAATTCCAGAAGCCCCATTTTATTTTCTTTGATTTTCAGGCCAAGAACCTGGCCATAGAATCTCTTTGCTTCCTTCAGATTATCAGTTGAAAATGTTGTAAAGGCTTCACAATAGGTCAGCATTATTCTGATATTTAGGTTATTGACTTATAAATTTACATTTTTATTTTGGATTAATTTTGTTTTAACCATCATGAAAGAACTCCAGGTTTTCATCTGTACATTAGTTATGTAACACCTCACTTTTGGGCTATTTATCAATTTCTCTAGGGAAAAGCTTAAATTTGAGTGATCATCAATAATTCAATTAAAAATGCAGGTTCAGGAACTACTTAAAACAAATTCGGTTGCGAATAAGTTCGTTTCCCAGTTAAGAGATGTAAATGTTCAGGGAGACAAAATGCGGTTTCGAAGAAATATAGAACGTCTTGGGGAGATCCTGGCCTATGAGCTTAGCAAGGAACTGGATTATCATAAAAAGGAGATCACCACCCCCTTAGGAAAGTCCACACTTTCCATTCCTGAAGATGAGCTTGTAATCTGTTCCATTTTGCGGGCTGGACTACCATTGCACCAGGGATTACTAAATTATTTTGATGATGCTGAAAATTCTTTTATTTCAGCATACCGCCATCATCCCGCTAATGATGAAAAATTTGAGATCCTGGTTGAATATCTGGCCTCTCCTTCCCTTGAAGGAAAGACTCTGATACTTGCCGATCCAATGCTGGCCACTGGACGGTCGTTTTCAAATGTTCTGGAAGCCCTGGAACCCATGGGAACTCCAGCTAAGATACACCTGGTTTCTGTGATAGGCTCTGATGAAGGCATAGATTACCTGAAATCTGTATTTCCCGAAAATTCAAAGCTCTGGATAGCGACCATAGATCATGAGCTTGATAAGAACGGTTATATAGTTCCTGGCCTGGGAGATGCCGGGGATCTCTGTTTTGGAAATAAACTTCAGCATTAGATTAGAAAGGATAACCTATCGCAAAATTGAATACCGGATTGGTAATATCAAAATCCCATCTTTGCCCTGCAGGAAGAGAAGGGTCATGAAGCGGTGCCGCCAGGTCAAAACGGATCACAAAATTCTGAATATCAATTCTTAAGCCTACTCCAGTACCTATTCCCAGTTCATTAATAAAATTACCACTGAACTTTCCAACATTCTGGGGTTCACCGGGAGTCTGCAGATCGGGATTGACCTTGCTAGTCCATACATTTCCTGCATCAACAAAAAAAGCTCCATTCAAATAGGTTATTATGGGGAATCTATATTCTGCATTGGCTTCAAGCCTTATATTTCCATACTGGTCACGATAGCCCACATCCCCATCTCCTTCAGGTGTATAATCTCCGGGGCCTAAAGATCTTGTCCTGAAAGCCCTTACACTATATGGCCCTCCCGAAAAATACTGCTTACTGAAAGGCATTACATCAGAATTTCCAAAAGGAATTCCATAACCCGCGAATAATCGGGTGGCAATTACCTGCGAATTGCCAAGCCGAAAATGATATCTGAAATCTGCATCCAGTTTAGTGTATTGTGCATATTCCAGCCCAAGGATCTCCTTTTTGCCACTATCACCTTGCTTTGCTACCAGGCCTAAGGCATTACCGGCAATATCCAGATTAGTATTCAGGTAAAAAACATGTTGCTTATTCAGATCTACCAGGCCGTTGTAAATAAATGAATAAGTAAGTCCGCCTATAAATTCCTGATCGAAACTGCTTTGCAAAAAAGGGTTATCCCTTAAAACTTCTCTAAATTCTTCTGTAGTGTTACCAAGTTTAACATAATTCAGGTTAATAGGATTCAGTTCATGGGAAACATAGCGGTTAGCATTCCAGTAATAGCCAAACTTTACTGAGAGCGAGGTTAAACTGAATAGCTGACTTCTTTTCAAATAATCTCCACCCAGGCTGATTTTTGTTTTTGGAATTGAATATTTGAAAAAATTCTCATCTATCTCAATGGGAAATATCATTCTTGGAATAATAAGGTCGTTAGTGAGCCCTAACTGTATGCTGTTCCTTCCTGCTTCTCCTGCTGATCCAGCCTGGAATTCATATCCCAGGTTACCCGAAATATGCAGACTTTCTCCTCCCTTAAAAAGGTTTCGGTTTGAAAAGGTAAGTCCTAAATGAGGGCCGGCGAAGTTATTGGATTTAGTGACTGCCTGTAACTCTGCTCTTATAGCGCGCTTTTTTAAAGGTGATAAATAGATATTAGCTTCAAGCAAACCCAGGCTGTCTGTGGCCAGGGTATCTATCTCCTGATATTGTATATTCACAAATTTATAAGCCCCGATGGACCCCAGTCTCCTGCTTGTATTCCTGGACTTTTCAGGATCATAATAATCTCCGGTCTGTATCAGTATATAGGGATCCAGGTGTTTGGGCTTGAAAATAAGTTCCTCCTGGAAGTAGTTCTTGTCTTCATAGCGTTTATAATTCTTTGTAATTGAATCTTCATCCACATTATAATTTGCATATACATTGACATTCGAGATCTGGTAAGGGATCACCGATTTTGGAGGCACATCCTTTTTTAACCTGAGATAAAGGTCAAATCTTTTATTATCATACTGGTTGGTATCTGCCTCGAAGATCAAAAAGCCTGGATTAAAATTATAATAACCGTCTTTTTTTAGATGGAGATCTATCCTTTCCCTTTCTGCCTTTAGTTCTGGCAAATCGAAACGCATTCCCTGTTCCAGAATTGTTTTATCAAAATTCTCCTGAATATTCCTGTAAACTATCAGGGAATCTGAATCCAACTGATAGGTTTGCATGGTATAGGGTTCTGGCACCTCAAGATCATAGTATATACTAGCTGTTTTAGAAGCTGTATCTTTTTCGATGCCCGAACTTACCCGGCTGTAGAAGAATCCGCGATTTTCCAGTCTGTTTAGAAGAAGGTCTTCAGTATTATTAATATTAACGTCAGAAAGATAAACCGGTTCCTCCCCGAGCTTTTTATTAAGAAATTTATTTATAAATCCCGGCTTCTCTTTTTGAGCTTTATAATGAAAATATAAACCCGGCCTCATTCCCAGGATTTTGTTATTCGGTTCCGGTCTAAGGACACTTTCGAGTTCAGTCTTCAACTCAGGTTTATTCCTGATAGTGGTATCTGATTCTATTTTGATACTTCCCCCGGTATACAGGAACTCATCCTCCGGAATGAACTTCTTCACACTACATGCCTGGATAAGTACTACAAAGACTACTATGATCGCCGGATTAATTCTCATCTGTACCTTCTTCTTTGTTTTCAGCTTTAATTTCTTCCTCTTTTTTGACTTTTTCCATCACCGCCCTTTCGAACATATTTTTGAATTTGTTGAATTCTTTGGTGAATATCAGTGCTATCCCACTCACAATTAGCTGACCGTCTATTACATTTTCATACTGACTTCTGCTAAAGCCTTTAATACGCCACACGCCCTCTTCGTCAAGAAGATAGGATATGCTAACATTACCAATCACAGGACTTGTTTCCTGCCCAGGCTGATTTCCCCCCTGAATATCCAGTTCGCTACCTACTTCCACAATAAGCCGGTCTTCCAGAAATGCCTTCTGAGCACTGATATCAAGCTGGGTTCTGTCCTGCGGACTTTCTCCCTGATAATCTGTAAAGCTATCCACCTGAAAGTTCAGTTGAAGTCCGCTTTCCCCCAGTATCCTGCTGGAAAGCATATTCAGCTGGTCAGATAACGCATCATTCAGATTATCCCTGGCAACGGCTAAAGTACCACCGCTGCTTCCGTCACTCCCTGAACCAGGAAAGAATCTATTGAGCACCAGAAGCGAAAAGACCTGTTTGTTGAGTTCCTGTTCCTGATTATTTAACTGTTGTACTACTCCATAAACCTGACCGCCTATAGCTCCCTGCTCTTCTTCAGGCATATCCAGGCTAAAGGTGATCTCAGGCTCCATTAGCTCTCCATCTATATTCAGATATACATAAAATGGCAATTCCTGCCGGTAACGCTGGGTTGTTGAGGGATCTGTTGCCGATAGCCGCGAAGCCATCAAAGAGGAAGCTGATGTCTCCACACTATAAACAGCTCTCACATCGAGTTGTGCCTCAAAAGGATCTCCGGCCCAGGAAACCCTGCTGCCATCAGCTATATCGAATCTTCTTTTCACTAGGTTATACAGACTCATTTCGTAATAACCATCATTGATCTCATAAATTCCTGTCAAAGCAAGCCTTCCATTTGGATACATATTAAAAATAAGGTCTCCCTCTCCCTGAACCTGGAATTTATCCCCGGTTTCCTGATTGATAATCATATTGAAAGTCGCTCCTTCGTCAATATTTATCCTGGAATAAATGTCATAACCCGAGACCACATACGACTCTTCCTCGGTTTGGGTGAGTATATCATCAGGATCCTCTTTATTTACAAAGATTACGATACCATCCCGTTCTTTCATTTGTAATTCAGTTTCCGGCACTACATAGGTGAAATTAGTGCTTTCCTTCACATCTAGATCCATGTTTATCACGGGTAAATTCAGGTCTCCGGTGACCTGGGCATCCACATCTACCACGGCATCTCCATAGAAAAGGTCATTATCCTCTTCGGTTGAATTAAGTAAGCGGAAGTCCTGAGCCTGGAGGTCAAGATCAAAACCAGGGTTTAAAAAATTCTCAGTGATAATTTTACCATTCATAACAAACGAATTCTGGTTGTTGTCATTGATATTAAAATCATCAAAATAGACAGCCTGGTTATCCAGTCTTAGTTCTTCATCTGGCAAAATAAAAGGAGCATTCAGGAAAGCAACATTAAAGCCTGCATTATTGAATTTGAGGCTACCTTCATATTGTGGTTCGGCAAAAGTGCCATTGAGTGTGAAATTACCGGAAAAACTTCCGCTTCCATTCTTTATTTCTCCGAGAGAAAAACCTTCCAGAGCGGTCATTCTCACCTCGTTCAGGTCCAGGTTCATGTCAATCCTTGCCGAAGTTTCATCGGCTACATAAGAACCTGTAAGATCAAGATCTATCTCTCCTCCTTTTAAGGCCATTTCAAAATCATAATTGCTGAAACCTGTGGAATTCCCCTTCAGGCTTAGGGTATTCAGATCTACATCCATCACTCCAAACTGATTGATCTGCATATCGGCCAGTATGCCAGTCTTTCCGAATGGCTCTTCATAAATGAAGCTACCATTAAGCTGCCCTTTGGCAAGCTGATTCTCGGGATTTAGGTAGTTTAGCAAAGGGGCCAGTTTAAAATTACTGAAAGCAAGGCTTATATGCTCCTTTTCCACACCCGGTTCATTATTGCCAATCTGCATTTCCTGTTCATTTCTGTAAAGCTTGAAATCTTTAAACTGCAGGTATTCCTTTGCATAGCTTATCTGATTGGAAGCAGCAATATTCCATGGGTTTCGATTAAGAATAAGGTTCTGAGGATTTATATGGAACTTCAGGGTATCTCCCTGAAAATTAAGTTCAGAATTTACATGAACCAGACTGTCCTGCTCGTAAATAGATCTAAAATCCAGGTTTAGCTTGCGGTCTAAAACCTTTCCATCTATTATGGTCCTTTTAATGGCTAGCGGCCCTGCATTCAATTCATTAAAGGCAAATTCAAAGTTCAGATCGTCAGGATCAGACTGCATATTCAGCGTTAAGGAATCGATCGCACTGCTATAATAATTAATGAAAGGAATTGATATTGAGGCATCCAGTTGGCGGTCCTTCTCACGAAAATCTACCTGTATGTCCACACTGTCCAGTTCCTCAAGGTTCACCAGAAATACTTCATTAAGAATCGGCGCCTGGTTTATTTTAGCATCCAGTTTGAGATTAACGGGTCTGGTAATGGAATCTTCCGAATAATTTTCAGTGATATAACGTTTAAAATGGCGGTTGATAGCGGCTGTAAAAGCAACAGGATCGGCATTGGACTGCAGATCCAGGTCTATCACCCTGTTGTCTACCTGAACTGAAGTAGAGTCTGGCCTTACATAGGCTGAAGCTTCAAAACTTCCCAGCAGGTAGGTATTGTTATTATAAACGGCCACACCATCTATAATTTCGGCCTGAGCTTCATATTTATTCGCATCTCCTTCAAACCATCCTTCCAGGACAAAACCTGTCTTTATACTTTTTTGGGTAATCCCCAGTGCTCCTAGATTGGCACCATCTAAATATAATGTGAGGTCTATCCTGGGAGATACACTATCTAAAGCAACCTGAGTTTGAGCTTCCATCTCCAGGTTGGCATCCTGATAAAAAAGGTTAACGGGCCCCTGCCCATTTTCTAATTTCCCGTTAATTTCTATACCTCTGAATTCATAATCTTTGTAGGTAAAGGATGAAATTATGGATTCAAGATTTGCATCCAGATCGTTCATCGAATTTCCTCCTCCCGATACATCTAATTCTAACTGCAAGTCGCCCAGGGCTTCATTTTGAAGCAGTTTTCCGAGGGCAATACTATCACCCATGATCTCAGCATCAAACACAATCTCTTCTCCTACCTCAAAGTTACCATCAATGTCCAGGCTGCCTTCAGAAGTTTTCAGAACTGAATTAGTTTCAATTTTGCTTGGGCTACCCGCAAAACTCCCCGATAAATTAATTCTTTCCGGAAGCTTTATCCCAAGGTCCTCTTCTTTAATAAACATTACAAGGTCTCCCCTTACTGTACTGAGGTTTGCATTGGGCAGACTAAAATAAAGATTATCCGGATCCTGCAGGTTATCCACCGTTCCGGTTCCTGAAAGGCTGGTGTTTTTCCATCTTAAATTAAAGCTGGTGAGTTTTAAATTATTTAATTTTCCCGATGCGGCAAGACTACCTCTAACCCGTTCAGTGGCCAGTGATTGTATGTATTCATTATTTCTAAGATCGGGCTGAAATCTAAAAATATCACCTGTATTCAGGATAAAATCACTGAAATTGGCCTGAAGGTTTCCGGTCCCAGGTTGTTCAAGGAACTCGTCAAAACTGGAATAATTGATAATCACTTCACCTGCTATAGAATTGTTATTAGCTGCCAGGTTAAGATTTCTGAATTCCATTTTCTCATTACTAACCACAGCGCTGATATTGAACCTGTTTACATCGATCCCCGACCCTTCTTTGAATTCTAATTTCTGTATGTTGGCAGTGGCCTTTTCCTTCTCATAGTTAAGATCTTCAGCCATCAGATAGAGGCTGTCCAGTTTAATGGCATTGGGATCAAATACCCCATCTTTTACGCCTGCATTGTTCAGGGAATAAAAGAAGTTGTTATTCTGAAAATCGACATTGGCTACATTTATTTTCCATTCAGGCCATACAAAACCTGAAGGAGAAGCCGGTTGGTCAGAAACTGAAGCTTTTTCCAGCATTTTCAGGACTACAACAGAATTTGACAGCTGTATGCTTTTTCCTGAAATTTCCTGTTCCTTCAGATCAATTCCTGAGCCTGCCAGCTGAAGTTCATCAATATAGACATCGGTAAGAAGTGAATCGGGAACGCTCTTATAAAACAATTTAACATCGCTGAGGCTTAGATCTTCAATACTAATTACAGGATCTGCGGCAGGTTCTTCATCGCTTTCCGGAAAAGCTTTTGTCTGATTATAATATATTTCAGCATTATCCAGATTAACCTCTTCCGCTCTGTATACCATATTCTGGAGATTGGTCTGCTTAAGATTGAGTTTCAGATGTTCAAATTTAAATTTCGAATCTATGCCTGAGACACCATCTCGGTAATCAATATCAAAATCCTTTAGATCCAGTTCGCCAATTTTGATATCCATTGGTTTTGAAGTACTGTCTGCCGGAGCGGTCTGTGTGGAATCACCAGCAAAAGCTTTCATGAGGACCTCATAATTGAATCCGCTAACAGAATCTTTCCGGATAATATTTGCTTTTAGATTTGTTGCATCCAGGTCGTTCAGGGAAAAACCATCACCCTTTATCAAGGGCCAAAGTCCAATATTTGCAGAAAGACTTTCAGAAAAAATTATGGTATCACCGGCAGAATCTTCTATATGCAGCCCATCAATCTGAATATCCCCATTGAATTCAATAAAGATCCTTTCAAGATTTATCTCTACTCCGGATTTCTTTTCAATAGAATTAATGAATTGATCTTTAATGATATTCTGACCCCAGGGACTTCTAACAAACAGGATCACAATTAATAGAAACACAAATAGGCCAAGGAAGATTTTTCCCAGTAATTTCAAGATCTTAAACACCTGTTTTCTAGATTTAGCCAATCAGTTGAGTTTAGTAATTCTCAAAGTTATCGTTTCGGGAAGATATAGTTAAAAGATGAAAACTTAATTTCTGGTAAACTTGTGTTAAAATCCTTAGAATAACAGGGAAACTTGGCAGTTTCGAGGAAAAAAATTTATTGAATTGTGGAGAAATTTTACACATTTTATGGAGATTTCCACAGTTTTTAGACTCCATGGTTAAATGGATAATTAGTAGTTCAGGATTAATTTTAACATCACTGCATAAAAAACCAAAAAACGCTTCAAAGGGTTATATATCAACCAACCATGACAGTCCTTGGTATATAAAATCACTTTCAAAAACAAGCTGATATTACCAGATTATTCTTACATGGCATTATTGTAGCACTTCTTAATATGATTTGAAAACTAAATAATTCAACAATTAAAAATCTATTTATGAAAAGAGTAATAACCGTAACAGTATTGGCTGCGACAATGTTAACTTCCTGTGTTTCCAAGAAGAAATATGTTGCACTTGAAAGTGAACTGAACGATACTAAGAGTACATTACAGAAAACACGCGTTGAAAAAGAGGAAATCGAAGAAAAGTATGCCCGTATCGAAGAAAGAGTGGCAGATTACAACGCAAAAATCAATTCTCTTAGAACGGAGAATGAAAGCATGATGGAACTGAACGACCTAACGGTAATGTCTAAGAAGACCAAAGACAGAATGCGGAACACCATCGCAAAGATAGATCCTGAGAAAGTAAAAGGAGCTGAAACCCTTGAGGATTCTATTAATCTCGCTGTTTCATATAACTTGAAACAGAATATTTCTGAAGGCGCAGATGAAGATGATATTGACATCAGCGTTGATGAAACTGTTGTTATGATCAACGTTTCAGATAAGCTTCTATTTGGAAGTGGTAGCTCAAGAGTGAGTAATAAAGCTCAGCCGCTACTTAAAAAACTTGCTGAAGTGATCAACAGCGAGCCAGCTATGGAAGTAATGATCGAGGGTCACACCGATGACCGTACCATAGTTAAGGATTCCTACCTTAAAGATAACTGGGATCTTAGTGTTAGAAGAGCTACCTCTATTGTTAGACTTCTACAGGATAAATATGAAGTAGATCCTTCAAAACTTATCGCTGCAGGAAGAAGCAGTTATCAGCCACTCGTTGATAATACAAATAAAGAGAATATGGCGAAAAATCGTAGAACCAGGATTGTGATAATTCCTAATCTTGATAAGTTCTTCGCTATGCTTGAATCTGATCCGGCAGTAGCCAAGAATTAAGATTATAGCATATATTATTTAAAAAAAGGGAAGCTAAACGCTTTCCTTTTTTTATTGGCCATCTTTAACTCGATTTTAACCTCTATAAATATTGAATAAGGACTCTATTGGTTAACTTATTCGTGAATGATAAATCAAGAGTTATGAAGAAAGAAGTGAACAGACCTGAGGAAGAGAAAAAGAAAGGAAAACCGGAAGACCTTCCATACAATCCTGAGGTAACTAAAGAGGACAAACAGGCATTGAATGAAAAAGGAAAAAGCATGAACAAGGGGCAGGATAAAGCGCTTGATCGTGAAGAACCTGTAGATTTCTCTGCGGAAGAATTGGATGTTCCGGGCAGCAATAATGAAGAATCGAACAATGAGGGACAGATTCCCGATGAGCAGAATTGGCAATATAATAAGAAGGGTTCCCGCCCGGACAGGCAAAAGGCAAAGGAACACCCGAATTCTGATGAAGATTTATAAATCTGGAATTTTATCTGCATACCCCCCCATCCCATGGTGGAGTTTTTCATTTAAATCAAATACCAAAGTAGAAGACTCACCATAAGGCCAACGAGGGCGATCAAAGAGGTCATCACCGTCCATGAACCAAAGGTTTGTTTTTCAGAAAGCCCCAGATACTGGCCCACAAGCCAGAATCCGCTGTCGTTCACATGGGAAAAACTGGAAGCACCTGCAGCAATAGCTATAACAATAAGGGAAATATGGGGCATGGAATAAGAAGCCCCGGCTATGACCGGTGCTGTAATTCCGGCAGCTGTAATCATGGCTACAGTAGCAGATCCCTGTAATACCCTGATCAAAAGAGCCACTATGAAACCAAAAAGAATGGGATTGAACATAGTATTATTCAAACTGCCGGCTATCATTTCCCCTGCTCCCGTGACTATAAGGATCTGTTTAAAAGCCCCGCCGGCACCGGTAAGCAGAATAATGATCCCGGCCGCCTGAAAGGATGACGTTGCCACTTTTAGAAGAAATTCCTTTCCCATTCCTCTTCTAATCCCTATGAAATACCAGGCCAGTAGATTGGCAATGATCAGTGCGGTGAAAGGATGGCCCAGTAAACTAATTGTATAGACTATACCTGAAGGTATTTTACTTTGTTCAAAAAACGGACTATTGATAAGCGTACTCAGAACTATAAGCACTATGGGTACAAAAATTATGAGAAGTATTAAGCCAGCTGATGGCGGATTCTCAATATTTTCTTCTTCAGGTTCGGTGAAATGCCCTGCTTCAACATATATCCTTTTAGAAATATACCTGGCAAAAATAGGCCCTCCAATGATCGCTGCAGGTAGACCCGCCAGAAAACCAAACAATATAACCCAACCCAGGTCGGCTCCAAGAATATCTGCAACCGCTATCGGGCCGGGCGTCGGTGGGATAAATGCATGGGTAATGGCCAGGCCGGCAAGTAAAGGCAATGCATATAAAAGTAGTGATTTCCCGGTTTTCTTACTTAAGGCATAGGTAACTGGTACCAGGATAATAAAGGCAACGTCAAAAAACACAGGGATTGCAACGGCAAATCCTGTAAGCATCATTGCCCAGGGAGCTCTTTTCTCACCTGTTTTTGCAAGGATAGTTGATGCAAGTTTCCGGGCGCTTCCAGATTGTTCCAGTATGCCTCCAAAAAGAGCCCCGAGTCCTACTACCGTTGCCACAAACCCCAGAGTACTTCCCATCCCTTCCTTCATTGTTTCCATTATCTCTAATGCGGGAAGGCCAGCCAGCAATCCTACCACAATACAAACGATAAGCAGGGCAAGAAAAGCCTGGATCTTTAGTTTTAAAATCAAAAATAGCAACAAGGCAATTCCGGCAAGAACAGCTAATAATAAAGGAATTTCCATTAATTAGTATTTTTCCACAGACTGTGATAAAACTCACCTCGGGGCCTGTCTGTACGTTCATAAGTATGAGCCCCAAAGTAATCTCTCTGAGCCTGTATCATATTTGCAGATGATTGCGCTGAAGAAAAGTTATTCAGATAATTAACTGCAGCTGAGCTCACCGGCATGGGACAATCCATTATGATCGCTTTAGAAACAACTTCAGAAAGTGATTCCTTATGTGATTTGATTTCTTTAATTATTTCAGGATTCATCAAAATATGGTCAGCCGGATTTCCTTTTAATATCTCCACAAGCCTTTCCATAAAACTTGACCGGATGATACAGCCATTGGTCCAGATTCTTGCAATCTCAGAAAGATTGAGGTTCCATTTGTATTCCATTGATGCATGATGTAAAAGATCAAAACCTGTGGCATGGTTTATTATCTGTGCAGCTTTAAAGGCATCGAAAAGATATTCTTTTACAGAATCATCAGCCTTTATCCCTTTCTTAACTTTATAATTCTTTTCTGCAATGCCCCTTCTTTCTTTGTTGGCTGATATATTTCGTGCCATTACCGCAGCCGTTATGGTATCCAGTGAAATTCCCAGTTCGAGAGCTGCCTGGGTAGACCAGCCACCGGTACCCTTCTGTCCTGCCACATCCAGGATCATATCCAGAATAAGCTCTCCACTTTCTTTTTTTTGCAAAATCTCCCCAGATATTTCAAGAAGGTAACTCTTAAGTTCTTTATTCCATTTTATGAAAATATCAGAAATTTCAGCAGGGCTAAGTTTCAGGTAGAACCTCATAAAATGGTAGAATTCAGAAATTAGCTGCATCTCACCATATTCAATACCGTTATGAAGCATTTTTACAAAGTGCCCTGAACCTTCAGGACCTATGTAACTGCAACACGGCCTGCCATCTTTATCCCTTGCGGCTATAAGGTTTAAAATAATTTCCACCCTTTGGTAGGCTTTCCTGGAACCGCCGGGCATAATAGAAGGTCCTTTTCTGGCACCTTCTTCCCCTCCGGATATTCCGGTCCCCAGATAAAGTACTTTCTTCTTTCTTAATTCACGTATCCTTCTTTCGGTATCCATATAATGAGAATTGCCTGCATCTATTAGCAGATCATCCTCTTCGAGTAGTGGAACCAGTTCATTTATAACGGAATCCACTGCCTTCCCGGCTTTTACCATAAGAAGGATGTTTCTTGGTTTGGGCAAATTCTCAACAAAAGCCTGCAGGTCATTAAACCATGGAAAATCATAATTAGAACTATGCTCTTCATAAAAGTCCCTGGCTATTCCTTCTTCCTCTCCGGCTATTTCACGGTTAAATACAGACACTCGAACTCCATTTTCAGCCATATTAAGGGCCAGGCTTTTACCCATAACCCCTAAACCTATAATTCCCATTTCAGGTTTATCTATTTTCTCCATTAAATCCATGAGTGTTTGTTCCAGGGATGCATTTACTTTTAAGTGTATCCCATATTCTGGCGGTTCGAGGATATCGAACTGGGACCTGAGCATTTCTGGTTTAAAGAAATGATTTTTTCGGGTCCTCATTCTTTCCTCAATCAATTCAAAAGTTTCGTAAAGATAGATCCACTCAATATTTGCTTGGGCTAGATCCTGAATGAATTTCCTGTATTTTTCCTTTAATGCCGAGCAGGCGAAAACCCCTCCCTTCCTTTGAGAATCTTCCCGGATCTTATTCGCAATATTTTTAAGCCACCCTTTTCGATCTTCATCATTAAGCGGTATTCCGCTCTTCATTTTAAGGATATTTTCTTTTGTATGGAAATCGTCACCGTCATAGAATGGGAGATTGAGCCTTGAAGCCAAAGCAATGCCCAGACTTGTCTTTCCTACTCCGGAGACTCCCATTAAAATATAAATCTGCATCAATAGTTATTTTTTCCTTTTACTCAGGAAAAAGTCCAGAGAGTACTTTCCAGGCCCTGAAAACAGAAGAAGGATAAATCCAAACATATAAAGCAAGGGTAATTCCTGCTTTGCAAATCCGTCTGGAATATGGACCACCAGGGCAGCAACTCCCATAGTAATAATCAGAGGGATAGCTGCAATTCTGGTAAGGAACCCGAAAATTATTAGGACCGAACAAAAGAATTCGGCAAAAACCGCAAAGGTAAAAGTAAAGGTTTCCCCAAAACCTAATGGGTCACCAAATGTTATCTCCTCTGTACCAAAGAACCTTGTGAATTTAGGAAATCCGTGAGTAAGCATCAGACCTGCAATTGCAATCCTGAATATTAACAATCCAAAATCCAGGCCTCGAAGATCAAGATTAGTTGTGTAAGTGTTTTTCATAATTGAATTATTTAAGAATTAAAAGATAGAAAAGATTTCTGAATGATGACAATGGATATTTCAATTACCTAGGATTAAGGTCCGGAAACTATATTGCTGAAGTTGATAAATCACAGTTGGAAACCCTTAACTTTCAGGTAACACCTTCCAGGACAGGTTTTGAGATTTGCATGAGTGAGTATGGTGATATTGTGGGTGATCTTGGATTTACTCTGGAAGCATTAAGTGAAGAATAGGATTAATAGGTTATTTTCAGAATTTTTAAACGCCGGGTCTCGTTTCCTAAATTTAATTCGGCAACTTCACCGGTTTTTTTACCTGTAATAGCCCTGGCTACCGGTGCCACAAAAGCTATCTTCTTCATTTTAATATCGGCTTCATCCACCCCAACGATCTGAAATTCCTGTATCTGTCCAGAATCTAAATTTTTTAGCTGAACTTTAGCTCCAAACCTAACTTCATCTTCAGGCTGATCCTCAGGTTTTAATAGCCGGGCTGTATTTAACCTTTCGGTTAGTAAATTTATCTTGCCATCTATCAAAACCTGTGTTCTTCTCTTTTCTGTATCATTTTCTGCCTGGATATTCATACGTTCTGATTCCAGCTGTGACAATTCATCCCTGAGCATTTCCAGCCCACCAGGGGTCACGTAATTAGTGACACCTGGCGGCAAAGCCGCTCTTGGTGGTATCATGGGTGGCTCTTCCTGATCGCCTTCCTTTACAAATCCTCTGCTCATAATTTGCAGTTTAATGAGTAATCTAAGAAATTTAATAGAAATTGTTGAAACAACTGTTTACCTAACATCATAAATATTTCTGAAAGCCTATTACGCTGTATGGCAAAGAACTATTTTTAGTAGTTTAATATTAATTATGAGCCTGGAGATAATCATATTGTTCACGATAATTGTGGTGGTGATCTTCCTTTTTTCACTGGAAGTATTTCCGGTAGATAAGATCGCCTTCTTCATTATGGTCGGTCTTTTGGTCACAAATCTGGTTAGTCCGGAGGAAGCTATATCTGGCTTTTCAAGCCCTGCAACCATTACCGTTCTTGCGCTTATGATCATTGCCATTGGTCTTGAGGACAACGGCGTTATAGACTGGCTTACAAGCGGATTAAAGAAACTCAAAGGATTACCCCTGTTCTTAATGGTTCCGGTATTTATGTTCATTGCAGGAGGTATTTCGGCTTTTATTAATACCACGGCGGTTGTCCTGGTATTTGTAAAGATTATCAATGAATTATCGGTGCGATATGATATTCCAAATTCCAGGCTTCTGCTTCCAATTTCTTATGCCGGGATCATTGGTGGCAGTTGTACTTTGATGGGGACTTCTACCAACCTTATCGTTAATGCGGAGTCGGTGAAAAGAGGGGTTGAACGTTTTGAATTCTTTGAATTCACATGGTTCGGGGTGATATTCCTGGCAATCACTATAATTATTGTAAGCTTCATGGTTAAAGTACTCCCCAGAAGCAAAAAGACTGATCTGGCCAAAGATTATGATCTGGATGAATTTATTACTAAAGGAATTATCTCAAAAGGCTCGAACCTGATCGATAAAAATCTGGAAGAAGTATTCGGACAAAAAGAAGAGGAAATAGAGGTACTAAGGCTAAAAAGAAACGCGGTTATCAATGACCATCCTGGAAAATATACCACATTAAAAGAAGGTGACCAGTTGCTTTTAAGATGTAGTATGGAGCAACTTATCAAATTAAAGGAGTCTGAAGACCTTACCATAATCAAAGACTCAGACTATGAAGTAACTGCACCCGTCGATGATGAAGCAGAAAACATTGAAGAGAACATTCAGGTGGTGGAAATCCTTATGCTTCCTAATTCACCTTTAATAGGTAAAAGCATCAAGACTGTAGGCTGGTATGATCTGCACGGCGCAGTGCCCTTAGCGATAAGAAAAAGAAGAAGTTTCCGAAATCCCGGAAGGAGGATTTTCAACAGGAAGTCTGATGAGATAGAACTTAGGGTTGGGGACCGGTTACTTGTTGAAGCAACTGAAAATGCTATGGAACAGTTAAAGAAAATGGATAGTATCAGTATTTTACAGGAGCATCAGGATATTGACGTTTCAACTAAATTAAAGAGAAACCTATCTTTTGGGATATTGCTGGTAGTTATAGCCCTTTCAGCTTTTTCAATATTTCCAATCCTAAAAAGCGCATTGATAGGATGTTTTTTAATGATCTTTTTAAAGTGTATAGATCTGGGCAAAATCTATTCACAGGTAAACTGGCAGATAATATTCCTTCTTGCCGGTATGATTCCCCTTGGGGTTGCAATGAACAATACGGGAGCCGATCAATGGTTGTCTGAAAACCTATTGAGACTATTCGATGATAAGTCAGATTTCATCATTATCGGTCTGCTTTTCTTTGTGACCATGTTTTTAAGCGGATTCGTTTCAAACAATGCAACAGCGATAATTATTACACCTATCGCCATCACGATAGCAGCGAATTTGAAAATGGATCCTAAACCCTTCATCCTGGCTGTTCTTTTTGCCTCGAATTTTAGTTTTTTTACTCCTATAGGCTACCAGACCAATACCATTATTTACGGAATGGGGATTTACCGGTTCAAACATTTCTTTATCATTGGCGGTGTTCTTTCCATTGCATTGTGGATCACGGCGACCATTCTGCTTTCAGGACAGTTATAAAATGGTATTTTTGAAAAAAATTCCATGTCAAAAGTCCTTGTTATCGGTTATGTTTGGCCTGAGCCCACTTCTTCGGCCGCAGGTAGCCGTATGATGCAACTGCTTAATTTTTTGAGCAAAGAAGACCATGAGGTTCTGTTTTGTACTACCGCAAGAAACACCGGAAATATGGCCGATCTTGATTCGCTTGGAATCAATACTAAAAGAATAAAGCTAAACGATCCGGAAGTTGATGATCTTTTGGAGGAATTTAAGCCGGACATTGTTCTTTTCGACAGATTTATGATGGAAGAGCAGTTCGGCTGGAGGGTGGATAAAATATGTCCACAGGCCATCAAAATACTGGATACTGAAGATCTTCATTTTCTCCGGCAGGCTCGCGAAAGGGCTTTCAAAAAGAATGAAAAGGCAGAGGACCTATACTTTGATTCAGATCTTACTAAAAGAGAAATCTCGGCGATCTATCGTTGCGATTTAAGCCTTATTATTTCAGAAGCAGAAATGCAGTTGCTGTTTTCCGAGTTCAGACTTCCCAAAGAAATTCTGCTTTATCTCCCTTATTTGCTAGAAATGATTTCGGAAAATAAACTCCGAAACTTTCCTTCTTTTGAGGAGCGTAAGGATTTTATAAGTATCGGGAATTTTTTACACGAGCCTAACTGGAATGCCGTACTATATTTAAAGGAAAAGATATGGCCGCAAATCCGGAAGAAATTGCCGGAAGCGAATATACAGATCTACGGAGCATATGCTTCAGAAAAGGTCTTTAATCTGCATGATGAGAAGACAGGTTTTATAGTAAATGGCCGGGCCGGAGATTCTTCAGAAGCCATGCGAAATGCACGCATCTGCCTTGCTCCTATCAGGTTTGGTGCAGGATTAAAAGGCAAGCTAATCGAAGCTATGCAAAATGGGACTCCGTCCATTACGACAAACATTGGTGCTGAAGGTATAAATTCTGAATTACCGTGGAACGGTTTTATAACAGACTCTGAAAATGAATTTATTACCAAAGCAATTGAGCTTTATTCTGACCAAAACCTGTGGAACCAAAAACAGATCGCCGGAGTTGAGATCATCAATACACGTTTCTGCAAAGAGGAATTTCAAAGTAATTTAAAGAGTCGGCTGGAGGAGATAAAGGTCAATATTTCAGCTCATAGGCACATGAATTTTACGGGTGAAATGCTTAAGTATCATTTGCATAAAAGCACCTATTACATGTCAAGGTTCATCGAAGAAAAGAACAGGAATAAAAATTAAAAAACCGCCGGAAGCCTGAGCTTTCCGACGGTTTTCACTACACAAAAAACAGTTTAACTAAATTTTACACAAACCACTAAACTGATTTAACCAAATTATTTTCAAATAGCTTTTCATTCAGTTTCTTTAACACCTCTATCTTATGCCGGGTGTCCACCAGCAGCGAGATATTGTTACTGCTTCCGCCATAAGAGATCATCCTTACCGGAACATCCTGTAAGATCTCGAATAATCTGGATGTGCCTTTATCTTCAATAAGGCTTTCTCCCACCACACAAATAATACTGTGACTGGAGTCAACACTTATTTCGCCATACTGTTCAAGTTCAGAGATGATCAGATCAAGATTCCTTATGTCGTCTATAGTCAAAGAAATAGCAATCTCTGAAGTGGTGATCATATCAATGGCCGTTTCATATTTATCAAAGACCTCAAAGATCTTTTTCAGGAAACCGTGTGCCATCAGCATCCGGTTGGATTTGATCTTTATAGCGGTAATATCATCTTTGGCTGAAATTGCCTTAAGCCCCTTTCTTTCTGCAATGGCACTTATACAGGTGCCCTGAGCCTCCGGGGTAAAAGTATTCTTCAGGTATACCGGGATATTTTTACCAATTACCGGTGAAATGGTCTGCGGATGCAAAATTTTTGCCCCAAAGTATGCAAGCTCTGCAGCCTCTTCAAAACTTAACTGAGCTACGGCATGCGTATTCTCTACAAATCGTGGATCATTATTATGCAGCCCGCTAATATCGGTCCATATCTGAATTTCTGAAGCTCTTATCGCCGCTCCTAAGATAGTGGCGGTATAATCGCTCCCGCCTCTTTTTAGAGTGCTTACATTATTATTCCTGTCAAGACGAACAAAACCCTGAGTAATAAAAATGTCATTCTCTTCAGAAGTTTTAAGGATGTCGTTTAAAAGTTCTCCCACATAACCGGTATCCGGATTTTCCAGGTTTGAGATATGCATAAAATCCCTGGCATCTAGCAAAGTGTTCCCGATATTCTGTTCTTTTAGATAAGAACTAAAAATAAAGGTCAGAAGACTTTCACCTGTAGTGAGGATTCTGGCCTCCAGGTCTTCACTCCATTTCTCGCTGCATCCAGACTGTAGTATCTCCAGTTGTGCTGATATAACCGATTTAACATCTTCGTTAACTGAAGGGTCTTCTATAAGCTCATCAATCAATCCGAAATGTTTCTCGCGTAAATTCCGGATACTTTCGAATATATTATTCACATTCCCATTCTTAACACCGGCAGAAATCTCAACCAGCTGATTTGTAACACCAGACATCGCTGAGAGAACCAGCAGCTTAGATCCGGGCCTTGAAGAAATAATATTTTTTACGTTTCTGATACTTGCAGCAGATCCTACAGAAGTACCACCAAATTTTAATACTTTCATAACCAGTAAATTCCGGGTGCATAGGTATTATGAAAAAGGAATGAGGCAAAAATTATATCACATTTTATATACATTTGCACAAAATGTTTAATAATTAACAATGAAGACGATCACCACCTGCGTACATGACATTATAAGACATCAACCATTCCTGGACGATGCAATAGCCAGAGACATAGTAAACTTTAGTGGTCTGGCGGCAGATATTCAGCCCCAGGTCGAAAAGGAAATGAGAAAACCAGTAAAACAGGGAAGCATCATTATGGCCCTGAGGAGGTACGCGCCAAGTAGAACTAAGATCAATATGCGCAGTCTCAGGGAAATGGGAGATATCATCGTTAGATCCGGGATCACCGAGTATACCTTTCTAAACTCAAAAACCATCATATCCAATAAGGCACGTCTTCTGGAAGCGGTTAAAGACCAGACAGGAGTCTACCTTAATTATTCAAGTAATTACCAGGAAAGCAATATTCTCGTCTCCTCCACCCTAACCGATCTGGTGGAAAAATGTTTCAGAAATGAGGTACGTGTATCAGTAAAGGACGAGCTTTCTTCAATTACCATTGCACTGCCGCAAAATAGCTCGCAAACTGTAGGACTGTATTTTTATATATTTAAGTTATTGGCCTATGAAGGTATACCCATATTCGAAATGATCTCGACTTCCAATTATTTTGCTCTTTTCCTTGAAAAGGAATACGTAAACAAAGCCTTTTTGCTTATGAATGAGATAAAGCAATAATTCACCAGTATTCGAAGTATACACCGGTCATGGCTACCACAGTAAGCAGGATGATAATCACTATTGCTATATAAACTGTGCTGTCTTTACCCTTTTTAAATGGTCGGAGAATTTCGCCCTGAGGTCCTTTCTCCTCTTTTTCTCTTTTTACCATAAATATAGTTAGTTTGGAAAGCGGGATCCAATATACTAAAAATCAACAATCTAACCTTATAGCACTTTAAGTTTTCCTAAAAGGGTATTGAATTAGTTAATAATCTGTTTTTATTTAGCCAAGCATCACAGAGTTAAGAATATCATCAGAGCTCTGTTCGCAGGATTAGGAGCTAAAAAACCGGGTGGAGGATTCGGTGTATAAGAATTATAGTAATGTTTATAATACTATGGATCCTTTTTCTAAGCTATCTGGAACCAGGATAATTATTTATAATCTTCAATTAATGTACTCCATTCCATGGTCTTTAATGTTTTTACCAGGATAGGATCTATTTTCTTAAGAAGCTCTGAATCTTTTGGAAAGGCATAACTGTAATAATCCTTTTTAAGACTCTGACCTAGAACTTCAAGATCATCAGACAAATTCTGTCTTTGAATTTCATATTTTAAGATGGGTTCATCATATACCAAAAGAGCGGTTTCTTCCTTAAGTAGGGCCTCTATTCCAGCAGGACCGTTCTTCACCAGTTTAGTTTCAATATTATAGAGATCCAGCAATTCCTGGGAACTGGAACTGCTAACGGTAGTTACATCAAACCTTTCAAGATCCTGTATACTTGTGATCTCATCGTTGATGCTTTTTACAGTAAGGGAAGAAGCGATCCCTGCCGTAAAACTTGAAATAATGATCACCGCCATAAACATCCATATAATACCAATGATACGTCCACCGGTAGTCCTTGGTGACTTATCTCCATAACCTACCGTTGTCATGGTTACAGCACTCCACCAAAACCCCTGCATTACACCTTTAAATTTTCCGCCAAATTCCTCACGGTTCTTTTTCCTTTCAAATAGCCAGATCAAAAATCCGAATATAAATATTACAAATAATAGCAGGAAAACCACCGAAAAGAAATCCCAGCTGAAAAAATTCTTAAGATGCTTTAGAAGGTTTGATTCCTTTCTTTTCGCAACACTGGTATGTGAAATGAAATAAGGCTGGGAGAAATCCATCCTTTTCATTCGCTGATCTGTAACTGTAATAGGATTCACACTCAAATCAACTTCTCCTGTTTCCAGTGCGGTCAATAAACTTTGAAGATCTTCATATTCCTTAAATTCATATTCTGCCTGCAGCTGTTCATTTACAAGTTTCCATGATGCTATACTCAATCCGGAATACCCATTCGCCTGTTTTTCGACAAATGGAGGAGTTTCGGTAATCCCAATAATTAGTTTGTCATCTTGTGGCAAAGTATCATTTTGAGAAAGTCCGGTAATAGAAATCAGTAATGCTAGTATGAAAAAAAGAATATTCCTATTCAGTATCATTGGCAGGGAATTATATTAAGCTTAAAAATTAAACATATTGTTTATAAACTAAAATCAGTTTTGTGTGGTGTCTTTTTTAAAGATATAAGCCATATTGATCTTTTTTCTACCAAATTTCCGTGCTTTTTTAACATCTTCGCCCATATAGATATCTATCTTGTTTCGCCAGCGATAATGCATCTTATCCTTAACCAGGTAAATACTATCAAAACCCTCAATTTTCACCTGGGAATTATGATCCAGGCCCATCCTTAAAAGATCCCGGGAAACAGCTATAGCACGCATCCCAGGCTTAAGAGTATCACCCCAGGCGGTGATACTCGGATCTCCTTCAGTTTGATAATGGGTCGAATTATAAGCTGTAGCCGTCACACAGATGGTATCCCAGTCGACCTCAGGTTCAGACCTGTTTATTCTTTTACAAGCCGGAAAAATGCTTAAAAAAAGTAGGACAGTCGGTAACTTAAAGAAATAACTGTTCCGGTGATTTCGCAATTTCAGGCATACGCGCATACAAGATTATAATGTGAATCCTTCAGGATATTCTCTCTTTACAAACTGGTTTGCTTCATCAAAATTGGTGACCCTCATATTTTCAGCATCCCAGAGCATTTTTATATCTCTCCCCGGATAATAGATTTGTTTTTCTCCTTCTTCATTCATCCTGCTCTTTTGAATATCATATCCTCTTATGGCAAGATTTGCGATCAGAAGAGTTTCGGTAAGTGGTCCGGCAATTTCAAAGGGTGAACTCAACTTCTTATTACCATAACCTGCAATTGCTCCTTCTACCCATTGAGCATAATGTCCATCAGCACCTCCCGGCACCCGCTCATATTTCTGAGGCACATTTACTTCATCGGTTTTTGAAGTTGGCAGTAATCTTGGGTTGGCTCCATAAGTACTACACATCATTTTTCCTTTGGAACCTATGATAAGAGCTCCGTTTCCACCATCTCCAAAGGTTTCATCGGCACCAAGCTCTTCAGGACGCATTGGTTTAATTCCTCCATCCATCCAGTGAAGAGTAATGTCTTTAGAATTTTCCTCCATACCATCAAACTTCATGATAACGTGACTCGAAGGTGGACAACTTTCTGGAAAATAACCTCTGCGGAATTCATCAACATAAACACTTCCCACACTGCATTCTACTTCTTTTGGGTATTTAAGGCCAAGCACACTAAAAGGAGGTTCTATTAAATGACACCCCATATCTCCCAGGGCTCCTGTGCCATAATCCCACCAACCGCGCCAGTTAAAGGGCACCAGTCCGTCTACATATTCCTTATAAGGTGCTGTTCCCAGCCATAATTTCCAGTCAAGTTCCGAA
Organism: Christiangramia crocea; assembly: GCF_022410465.1. GTDB lineage: Bacteria > Bacteroidota > Bacteroidia > Flavobacteriales > Flavobacteriaceae > Christiangramia > Christiangramia crocea. Next base: position 143,421 of record NZ_JAJSON010000025.1, read on the forward strand.
GGTACGGGAGAAGAGGACTTTGGCCATGGAATACCCTGTGGCCATACAGGCCTGTTGGTCCAAACATAAACTTCTTCAACTTCACCTATAAGTCCGGCATCATACCATTCCTTCATTTTTCTAACTCCGTCACCAGAAGCTCCCTGGTTTCCCATTTGGGTAACTACTTTAAACTTTTCGGCTGCTTCGGTTAGTTTACGTGCTTCGTAAATATCGTGTGTAAGAGGTTTTTGTACATATACATGCTTACCATGTTCCATAGCGGCCATTGTTTGCACAGCATGATTATGATCTGGTGTGGAAATGGATACCGCATCGAAATTATTGGATTCTTTCTCTATCATTTCCCGGTAATCCTTATAATATTTGGCTTTTGGGAAGTTCTTTCTGGAAGTTGCGGCACGGCGGTCATCAACGTCACATAAAAAGGCAATCTCAGCCTTACCACTTTCATAAAAACTCTGCAGGTCACTCTGACCCTTTCCTCCCACTCCAATTCCGGCAATTAGAAGTTTATCACTGGGAGCAATAAATCCAGGTCCTCCAAGAACGTGGCGCGGTACAATCATAAATGCTCCGCCTACTAATGCTGATTTTTTGATAAAGTCCCGACGGGAGTCCTGTGCTGAATTCTTAATAGTGGTTTTTTTCATGGGTAATTTGAATTGTTTTTTTGAGACAATAAATAATATTGTCCCAATTTAAATAAAATATGACAAAATGTATCATAATCGGTTAATCTGTCGTGTTATTTGTGTTTCGGCAGGATACTTGTACATTTGCAGCTTTAAATGGCTGAAAATGAATTTACAGCCCAAATTTTAATAGAAAATATATTTTTATGAGTCAAGTAAAGCAAAATGACACCGTTAAGGTACACTACACTGGTAAGCTAGAAGACGGCCAGGTTTTCGATAGTTCAGTGCAACGAGGAGAGCCAATAGAGTTCACTCTTGGTCAGGGTCAGCTTATTCCAGGTTTTGAGCAAGGCCTTATCGATATGGAAGTGAATGAGAAAAAGACTATCAACATACCAAAAGATGAAGCATACGGAGACCCTAAACCTGAACTAATCCAGGAAGTTGAAAAGAATCAGTTACCAGAAGAGCTAAAACCTGAAGTTGGAATGCCACTTGTTTCTAAAGGACCTGATGGTCGTGAGATCAACCTTGTGGTAAGTGAAGTTAAGGATGACAGTATTGTAGTAGATGCCAACCATCCGCTTGCAGGAAAAGATCTTATTTTTGATCTTGAAGTAGTTGAGATCAAGTAATTTCAATTATATACCATTCATGAAAGGCCCGGGGTAATTGCTCCGGGTTTTTTTATGGACAAAAAACAGATTTTTGGTTAAGATTTTTATAATTCTTTTCTCTTTATTAACTGCCTTAGTAACTTAGGGAGCAATCATTAAAATTTAAATTATGAAAAGAAAAGGATCAGCTATCTGGAATGGATCATTAAAAGAAGGAAATGGCACTGTAAGTCTTGAAAGTGGTGTTCTGAAAGACGCACAATATTCATTTAAATCACGCTTTGAAAGCGGAAAAGGCACCAACCCTGAAGAACTGGTTGGAGCGGCTCATGCCGGATGCTTTAGTATGCAGCTTTCAGCTTTTTTGGGTGAAGAGGGGTTTGAACCTGATAAAATTGAGACAACCTCAGAAATCACTTTGGAAGAAGGTGAAATTAAAAGATCTCATCTAATTCTAAGTGCTACGGTTCCGGGAATTGACAAAGATGAATTTGAAAAGCTCGCGAATAAAGCAAAAGAGAAGTGTCCGATGTCCAAACTACTTAAGGCAGAGATCACACTGGAATATGATCTTAAATAGAGAATGATCTTTTTACCTAATATTTAAAGCCTCATTTCTGAGGCTTTTTCTTTTCTAATAATTTACCGAGACAATCTGTAACCAATTCCTTAAGCCATCCTTCCATAATATTATTTTTTACCCAGGACTGATTCACCTCCAGCTCGATACCCAGGTAATTTTCAGTAAAAGATTTTCTAAGAGTGGTTGTAAAACCATCAACCTTTCCTAAATAAGGATAGTTATACCTGAGCCTCAGGTCCGGTCTTTGACTTTTCATCAGGGCTCCCCACTCCCGGCAGAATTTCTTTTCATCGTTTCTTCCCGGGTCGTATAACAGGCCTATATCACAGTTTCGTTTTACACCTTTCAAGACCGGTGTAAAAGAATGAACAGATATATGAATTAATTTTTCTCCGGAATCTATATGGTTTTTGATCTTCTCCTGAACTATCTGACGGTATGGATGGTAAAATGACTTCAAAATCTCTTCCTTATCTTCTTTTTCAAGTACCGATGAAAAACGCGAAAACAAATTCCTGTTTTTTACCGATCTGTTCGTTTCCACTAATAAGCGTCCTACAACCTGTGCCTGACTGAAATCTGCAATTGCTTCCAACTCTTCATAAAGGTCAAAGGCACCCGGGTCATAAGCTTCATGGGTTTGCAAAATTTCAGGTTCTTTCCTGAATAATTGCCGGTATTTCGATGGAATATCGGATACGGCGTGTTCACAGGTCAATACAAGTTTCATGGTCTGAACATCCTGTTTTCCTGAAGACAATCCCCTAACCTTGAATAAACTTTAATGATATTTTCACTGGAGAAATCATTTCTTAAAGCTTTAAGTATCCTTGTAGAAAGACTTCCATTCTGTAGAATGAATTCAATATGCTTCCTGTGGTTTTCACATAGGTTCCCTCCTACAAAATGATAAAGTTTCTTCCAGATTGTTTTAACGTCACTCTCTTTCCCCAGATCGAATATGGCCAAATAGGTTTTGTTAGTGACCAGGGTGTTTTCGGCATCCTTTATCACTTCATCAAAGATCTCGAAAAGTTCATCTTCATGCCATTTCTTCTGATCTTCGAGGGAAACAAGCTCCTCTCCAACAAATAATTTCAGTACTTCAATTATGAAGGCTGCAATAGCCACATCTGCTGAAGGGTTTTCCTGAACATCTATAACCCGGATTTCAATAGCATTCCTGTCGAACCTGGAAATAGCTCCTCTCGAATTCAGAAAATGATGATCGAGTAAATTATCAGTATCAAAAGGTTTTATAGCCGCAGTTATCGGCTCAAAAATTGTCTTGTAATAATCTGCCTTTTTAAAGACCTTTTCGGGAATTACCTTACCGGTCATCTGCGGTATCTCCTTCTGATTGGTTTTATAGAAATGCATTCGGGTATCTTTATAACCAGTAAATTTTCCATCCAATACAGGAGAACTTGCAGCAAGTCCCGGAATTATAGGCAAAATAACGCGAACTACAGCGTGTAGCTTTTCAAATTCAGCATCATCATAAAACGGAAGGTTTATATGCATGCTCTGTACATTGCTCCAGCCATGCCCGTTGCAGTCAAATATCCTGTTATACAGGGCATATATCTTGCTATAATCATGTTTCCATAACTGAGTTTCAGTATTTGGATCCATAAGAGGATGTGAAGCCCCCGGAAGTAAATATGTATCGGAATCCTCTAAAAGGTCGTTTATTTCTTTAACATTTTCCGCAAATAAAAGATCCAGGTTTTCCAGATCTTTTGTAGGCCCGTTGGTCTTGATCTCCACAACATGCCCTACCAGCTCATTGCTCCATTCTATTCTGCCGTTTTCCACATCAGAAGTAAGGGAGCCATTCTTCTTGGTTAGCAATTTATCTACTATAGGATTCACTTTAAAATCAGCCCTGCGAACAAGCATATATTCAAGTTCAATCCCATAAACCTCAAAAAGATGATATGCCATATTATTTGTTTTCGAGTCTGTTCTTTAAAGCTTTTAGTATATCTGTATACACCTTATCTCCGTAATAGGCATCTTCCACCCCTGCATCGATATTCGGATTGTCATTGATCTCTATTACCAGTGCTTTGCCGTTCACTTCCTTTATATCTACCCCATACAGACCTTTCCCCATTAATTTTACAGCCTTCACCGCATTCTTTATGATCTCCGCCGGAACTTCTTCGATAGGCCAACAATCTGCATTTCCATCCTGGTCGTCTTTCTTTTTGGCATTCCAGTTATAGATCTGCCAGTGCCCCTTGGCCATATAATAACGGCAGGCATAAAATGGTTTACCGTCCAGCACCCCTATTCTCCAGTCATATTCTGAAGGAGAAAATTCCTGGGCGATCACCAGTTCAGATTTTTTGAGCATGGCAGTTACCATTTCATGGTATTCTTCCACGGTCATGGCTTTCTTAACCCCAAAAGAAAATGTGGAATCTGGTGATTTAAGTACTACCGGAACTCCTATTTTTTCCAGGACCAGGTTCTTATTATCCTTATGTACTATCACGGTCTTTGGAGTGGGAATACCGGCATTTTCCATGGCTTCAGCCATAAAAACCTTATTACAGCATTTCAGGATTGCATCCGGGTAGTCCACTATAGCTATATCTTCCTGCTGGGCTTTCCTGGCAAAAGCATAAGCCTCATTATTAACCTCGGTACTTTGTCTTATCAGTAAAGCATCAAAAGCAGAAAGTCTGGAAAGTTCCTTTGGCGAGATCACCTCGGTATAAAATCCCATTTTCTCAGCCAGTTCTGTAAATTTCTTAAGTGCTTTTGCATTACTGGGAGGCGCTACATCCTGGGCTTGTACCAGAATAGCCAGGTCGTATTCAAAAGGATTTGCCCTCGGAGTGTCATATCTTTTTTTGGCAAAGTACTGTTCGGCGAAGAGAAGCATACTTTCTGTATGTTCTTCGGGGATCTCCGCTTCTGATATTGCCTTTATGTTTCGTATGTTCCAGCGGGTAGTGAAATTGAATCTCACTCTTAGAAATGGGATCTGGAAATGCCTGAAGAACATTGCACTAAGCTCTTTATACTTTGCTGCCACATTCTGCCCGAAATAGATACTTAAAGTAAACTCCTGGGATTTTATATTTTTCAGTGACTGCTGAATGAGATCATCAAAATCCTCTGAAACTATTTTAACCAGCTTTGGCTCCCCCATATCAACTATATTCTTAACGGTAGGAATTGCCATATGTCCCCGGGCTTCAGCAAGGAGCGAGACATAATAACCTTTAGACTGGTATGAATAGTCCTTACAGAGATTGAAAATCCTGGCTTTCTTAAGTTTTGAATATTCAGGATTGGTTAGGTAATCCCTGGATGAAATAACCTTTACATGTTCAGGGGAGATCGTCCAGGTCTCGGGATTGTTTACAACTATATATTTATTCATTAATGAATGAAAAATTTTATTCAAATGTAGATTAAAAACCGGTCAGAAATTAAAATTTAAGTTCAGCATAATAATAATTCTTAAATTCAGTGCTTCAAATCAAATTTACAGTAATATTATGCACATTAGAATCATCGGAACACTTCTCTTTTTTAGCTCATTTATGGCAAATTCACAGGACACAGATCAGAAAATCATAGAAAAAGCAAAAGGCATCCATGAAAAAGTGATCACTATAGATACTCATAATGATATCAATGTAAAGAATTTTACCAGTAACAAAAACTATACGATGGATCTCGGCACCCAGGTAAATCTTCCAAAAATGGAAGCCGGGGGTCTGGATGTAAGCTGGCTTATAGTCTATACGGGACAGGGAGAGCTAAATGAAGATGGATATGCCGCTGCTTATGAGAATGCCATTCAGAAGTTTGAGGCCATTCACCGTTTAACTGAAGAGATTGCCCCAGATAAGATAGGTCTGGCAACCGATTCTGATGAAGTTAGGAAACTTGTTGCCGAAGGAAAGAAAGTGGCGATGATAGGTGTTGAAAATGCATATCCTGTAGCGGAGGATCTCAGCAGGATAAAGGAATTTTACGATCGTGGCGCCCGCTACATGTCATTATCACATAACGGACACAGCCAGTTCTGCGACTCAAATACAGGAGAGGAAAACGATGAATGGTTGCATGGCGGATTAAGTGAACTGGGAAAAAAGGCAGTACTTGAAATGAATAAATGGGGTATTATGATAGATGTCTCACATCCCAGTAAAGAAGCAATAAAGGAGATGTTCGAGATTTCCAGGGCTCCCTTGATCGCATCCCATTCTTCGGCTCGCGCTCTTTGTAACCATAGCAGGAATCTTGACGACGAATTGCTGGCACTGTTTAAAAAGCACGGCGGAGTGGTACATACGGTTGCTTTCAGTGCTTATCTGAATACAGAAAAGCATAATGCTTTTGACACCGCAAGTCAAAAGGTATTTCAGGAAAAAGCCAAAGAGATGAATTTTGAGATCCTTCCCAGAGATAGTGTGAGAAACCTTGAAGAAGATGCCCGGGAAAAATACTATGAATCCTACAGGACATTAAGACAGTCCTCGGCTCCTGAGATCGAAAAACTCAAAAATGAAATAAAACCAGTGAATGTTTCAGATTTTGTAGATCATATAGATTATCTGGTGGAAAAGATCGGGATAGATCATGTTGGAATAAGCTCAGATTTTGATGGTGGCGGCGGAATTGAAGGCTGGGACGATGCTTCCGAAACGCTTAATATTACTATTGAACTTGTGAAAAGAGGTTATTCCGAAGATGAGATAGCGAAACTTTGGGGTGAAAACCTGCTACGGGTTTTAGATGAAGTTCAGGCAGTGTCAGGAAAAATGCAAAAATCCTGATCATTGTAGTTTGATCTCTTTAATAGTGGGAGCTCCAAATTTCCCTTCGTTGGAAACAAACAACCTGCCGGAAGGACTAAAACAAATACCTTCCGGTTGAGGGAATTCTGCTGGATCCAGTAAATGGATCTTTTTTATTTTACCTGAATTCCTGTTCACAACAAGTATTTTCTGAAACTCTGCATCCAGTATATGAACATCCCCTGTGGATGGCTCGAAACAAAGATCGGAAGGCCTGATAAGTTTTCTGGGATTACTTGTCCTGAAAACATCAAATTCAGGATCATTGTATTTCACCTTTAATACCGGGTCCATATCAAGGATACCGGTTTCAGGGTTGAAGGAATAAATGCCTTTATAATCTCCCTGGTTATCAAGGTTCCTGTCCTTTACAGAAATCCACAGGTCACCGGCATCTGAAGCAGCGATACCTTCAATATTGTTTCTGTATTCAAATTTTAACTTAACTTCTTCAGAATTTCCTTCGGGCCCATTTATATCCTCTACCCGCAATAACCTACCATTACTTTCTGCTACCCAGTAATTATCTTCAAGAAGAGTTATTGCCTCATAATCGCCTCCTGCATCAAATCTATATTGTTTAACAATCCTCGAAGCCTTCAGATCATAAATGAAGATTATTCCATCCTCATCCTGAATGCAGGCAATCTTATCTTCTCCTGCCCATTCCATTCCTGAAACTTCCCGCAGTTCACCAGGAAGTTCCCACTCCTCCACTATTTCGTAGCTTTTTTCAGCATCACTAAAATCATAATCGTTATTCTCATAGACCGCATAAATAATTCCTGCAAGTATTAATACTGTAACAACTATTCCTATAGCCCATTTAGTCATGAAGATCTATTTTGAAAAATAAAATTACAATTATGAGTTGCCTCCTCAAAAAGATTAACAATACTTTGAAGTAACCATGCCTCTGCTACAAGTGAATGATTTTTAACTAATTGACCCTAAAGTTAAAGTAATGTTAAATCAGTACCTTTTATTACATAGTACTGTAACAGAGTTTTTTTATCGTCGTCTATTAAGTACAAACAATCATTAAAATATTGAAATTATGACAACTTTTGTAAGTAACACCAAGAACAGAAAATCTTTTATGAATACCGAAGCTAATACACCCCCATTTAGTTTCTCCAGTAGAAGAAGATTCATTTAATCAATCATCAACAATTAAAAATCATCAATCATGACAACTTTAGTTAGTAACACCAAAAGCAGAAAATCTTTTATGAACACAGAAGCTAATGCATCACAAAACAGCTTCTATGGTAGAAGAAGGTACATTTAAACAAACTTATTCATCAACAATTAAAATTCATCAATCATGAGAACTCTAGCAGGTAACACCAAGAACAGAAAGCTTTTTATGAACACAGAAGCTAATGCCGGAAACTCTATTTTCAATAGAAGGATTCATTAACATGCATTAAATTTTAAATTTCATCAATCATGAGAACTTTAGACAGTATTATCCAGGATTTTGGTTCAAGTAAAGAAGGAGGCTTAACACATAGAAGGCCATTTTTGAACCTGAAGAACCCAACCATTCATTTGCACTGGTATCATCAAAGACAATTTGCATAATTCATCAACATTAATCATCAATCAAAATTCATCAATCATGACAGCTTTTTCTAATATCATCCAGGATTTTGCCACAGGAAGAGAAGGGAATTTAACTCATCGAAAATCCTTTTTAAACTTTAAAAGTACCGCCGGAAGAACGTGCTGGTATTCAAGAAGACGTTACGCATAATCCAACAAAAATCCCCTCGTATGAAAATTATTTCAACCTAGCCGGTGAACCGCAGTTCACCGGCTATAATTTTTGGTTAAAAAACATTAAAATAAGCTTAAAATTGAAGGTCCTGCTTTAAACATTTGTTTATTTGCAGCTTTTACCTTCATACAAATGCTAGAAAAAATAAAACGGCATCCCAAACTCAAATGGGCACTGATAATTCTATTAAGTTTAATTGCCCTTTTCTTTCTATTCTTTGGCAGCATCTATTTTGGAATGTGGGGCAAGATCCCAACGTCAAAAGAGCTTACTGAACTTAAACAAAACAAAGCCACCCAGGTACTGGCGGCCAATGGCGAACTTATAGGGAAGTTTTATGTTTACGATAGACAGCCCATAGAATTCTCCCAGCTGCCCCCTTATCTTATAGAAGCTCTTATCGCAACGGAAGATGCAAGATTCTATGAACACGATGGTATTGATAACCGCAGTCTATTAAGGGTCTTCTTTAAATCTATTTTACTCCAGGACGAGTCGGCAGGAGGCGGTAGTACCATCACTCTCCAACTGGCCAAGAATATATATGGCAGGCGGGATTTTGGAATATTCGGGATCGTGATAAACAAGATGCAGGAAGCCATCATCGCTAAGCGCCTGGAGGATATTTATTCCAAAGATGAAATCATAGAACTCTATTTCAATACCGTCCCTTTCAGTGATAACACCTACGGGATAGAAAGTGCTTCGCTTAAATTCTTCGATAAGAACACCTCTGAACTGAATCTTGAAGAAGCTGCGGTTCTGGTTGGAATGCTCAAAGCCAGTCATTATTACAATCCCAGAATATTCCCTGAAAGAAGTCGGTTAAGACGTGATGTAGTGCTTATGCAAATGGCTAAATATGACTATTTAAGCATGGAAGAAGCTGAAGAAGCCAAAATGCAGCCAATGGTTCTGGACTATAAAAGTTACAGCCATGATGAAGGGATTGCACCTTATTTCAGGGAACAAGTAAGAAAAAAAGTTAGCAGGGTTCTGGATACCCTGAAGAACAAGGACGGAAAGAAATACAACATCTACAGGGATGGTCTCATTGTTCATACTACTCTCAATTATAAGATGCAGCAGCTGGCAGAAGAAGCGATGATAGAGCATATGACCGCATTACAGGAACAGCATGAGAACTCCTACGGAAATTATGCCCCATGGATCAGGAATAAAGAAATACTTCAGGATGCGATAAAAAAATCTGACAGATATCAAAAACTACAGAAAGAAGGGTTGAGTGAGGCTGCGATCATGGAAAAGATGGATCAATCACATCCCACTGAACTATTTAGTTATGATGGCATGGAAACCAAAAATGTGAGTGCCATAGATAGCATCTCTCATTATCTGAAATTTCTTAATTCAGGATTGCTAGCCGTGGATCCTGGAAATGGAGCTGTTCAGGCATGGGTAGGTGGTGTTGATTTCAGGTTCTTTAAATACGATCATGTTGCTCAAAGCAAGAGACAAGTGGGATCTACCTTTAAACCTGTAGTATATGCTGCGGCTCTGGAAAGTGGCATGGATCCCTGCTCCTATTTCTCGGTGAGAGAAGTGACCTATGAGGATGGCTGGACACCTTCAAATTCCTCTTCTGAAGGTGACGATCCCCATATGAACTATAACCTTAAAATGGCCTTAAGCCGTTCCATGAATACTATAGCGGTCAAGGTCCTGATGGAAACTGGCATTGGAAATGTTATCAACCAGGCCAGGAAAATGGGGATAGAGTCTAATCTTCCCGAAGTCCCATCAATAGCCCTGGGGACTGCCTCTTTAAGCTTAAGCGAACTTACAACAGCATACACCAGTTTTGTGAATAATGGGCATTATTCTGAACCTTACTATATAAGCAGGATTGAAGACGGGAATGGTAATCTGCTGGCTGAATTCAAGCCTGAAATCTCCAAATCCAGAGCCTTTTCAGAAAAGACCCGGAAGATCATGATCAATATGATGCAGGCTACGGTAAATGAAGGAACGGCTGCCAGACTAAGGTACAGATATGGACTTCGTAATGACCTGGCTGGAAAAACAGGGACCACGCAGGATAATAAGGACGGATGGTTCGTAGGTATGAATCCGGAACTCGTTTGCGTAACCTGGGTGGGAAATGATGATCACAGGATAGGTTTCAGGAACACTGCCATAGGTCAGGGCGCTAATTCTGCCCTACCAATATTTGGCGGATTAATGCAGAAGATGAATGCAGATTCTGCCTTTGACGAGATCACTGGTTCAAGGTTCACTCCTCTTTCATCTGAAATGGCTGAAATGATGGAGTGCCCGCCACAGGAGAGAGATAACTTCCTGGAACGTCTCTTTTCCGGAAGCGACCAAAAGAGAGAAAACAAACCCAAAAAGAAGAAAAAGAAAAAAGGTTTCTTTCAGCGTTTATTCGGAAAAAATGATGATAATTAAAATTTGTACATTTTACTTATTTAATAGACTCATAAAAGTGATTTGGTTCTAATACTACATTTGTTTAAAGATATTTTATAAGTGGTCTGGTGAATAAAAAATCAAATTTGTCAAAAATTAAACAACTGGATTTTAAAATTTCCCGTTGGATGTATGTTCATGGGAAACCTATCCTAAGGTATTCCCTGGCACTGATTTTTATATGGTTTGGTTTTTTGAAAATCACCGGAGACAGTCCGGCATCTGATGTAGTAGCTGCCACGGTCTTTTGGTTCGACCCGGAGGTTTTCATCCCGGTTCTTGGTGTTTGGGAAGTGCTTATAGGTATATTCTTATGTTTTAAGAAAACTATAAGGCTGGCAATATTTCTTTTGGTATTTCAAATGCCAGGCACCTTCCTTCCACTTATCATACTTCCCGAGGTCTGCTTCACAGAAATTCCTCTTAAATTAAGTATGGAAGGCCAGTATATCCTTAAAAACCTGATAATTATCAGTGCAGCTATCGTAGTTGGGGGAAGTATAAGAGAACCCGAATTTGTGGAGAATAATATCAAATCCTCTGATGCTGAACCTGACTCTTAAAATTCCTTATTTATCTGCATCCTTAATTTTCTTGAATAATCTTCCTCCAGCCAGTCGCGATAATTCTTTGTGCTCTTACTTATGCAATAAGAATATTGTTTGATCCGGGATGCGATATCATCTTTAAGTTCTTTAGCAAGTATCCTGGCATCAAAAACATCTTCACTATTCTCAACGCACATTTTCACATGCTGCTCCAAAGACCATTCTAAAACCGACTTGGACCTCAAACCTTTTTTGATAACTTCATCATAAGCCTTTTCAATATTAAAGCTCACCTCTTCGGTATTCGAGAATTTCTCACGAATTTCAGGAGGCATTTCATACTGGAACTCTCTTTCGATCTCTTCGTCACTAAGAAGATTCTCAAAGTAGAAATCTGGAGATCTGAATATTTGCTTCCAGTCTACCGGTGTACTCCAGTGACCAAACCTGGCCAGATTATTACCCAAATCTATCACTGTGAACTCATCCTTATTCTTAAGAACTCTTGATCCACGGCCTATCATCTGGAAATATAAGGTAAGGGATTTTGTCGCCCTGTTAAGAATAATGGTGTCTACTGTAGGCTCGTCAAAACCAGTGGTAAGTATACTTACCGAGGTCACGATTGCATCAGGAGTATGTTTGAACCATTTCAGAATATCTTTTCGTTCCTGTTTACTGGTTGTATTATCAAGATGCCGAATTGGCAAACCGGCATTCTTAAAGGTATAATAGACCTCTACCGAGGTATTTATACCATTATTGAATATAAGTGTTTTTTTGCCTTTGGATCTTTCATAGTAAGCAGTGAGTAGTTTTTCCTGCATGCTATAATTGGAATAAAGCTCTTCCGAAGACTTTACTGTATAATCCCCATTCATCCCAACTTTCAAGGTGGTTAAGCCCACGTTGTAACTATAAATGTTTGCCCTGGCAAGGAACCCCTTTTCGATAAGAGATTGAATTGAGTCTCCAACAATAAGTTCCCTGTAATTATCTTTCATGGGAAGTTTGATGTTGGAGCTTAGCGGAGTGGCAGTTACACCAAGAATGAAGCAATTTTCAAAAAACTTGAATAGCTTCCTGAAAGAATTATAATGAGCTTCATCAATAATCACAAGACCTATATCCTTTATCTCCAGCTTTTCATCATTAAGCCGGTTATTCAAGGTTTCTACCATAGCGACAAAACACATATAGTCATTCTGGTCTGGAAGTTCCTTCACCTTGCTGTTTATGATCTTGTTGCGAACCCCAAAACCGGAAAGCATCCTTGAAGTTTGCTTACAAAGTTCAATTCTATGGGTAAGTATAAGAACCTTTTTGTTTGTCCTTTGAATATATTCCCTGGTAATCTGTGAGAAAATCACAGTCTTACCCCCGCCTGTAGGCAATTGATAGAGAAGATTATACCTTTCAGGATTTTCATCTATGACCCCGAATATTTTATTTATATCCTTTTGTTGATAGTCATAAAGTTTCTTGTCTACTTTCTTTTTTTCAATACCAAATGTTTCTACCGCCATAAATTCTGTTAAGTAAGCAATTTTGCAAAAATAAGGCATTTTTACGCTTTACTCAAAAATTAGGGGAATAATCTCCCCCCTTTAAAAATGCAATTCATTTAAAATTATTGTAAATTTGATATTGCAGAGAAGTCCTCCAAATTGCTTTTAAGCCCTTCATAAAAGCACCTGCATCCCCCCTATAAATTTACTAACTAAAAGATTTTCAAGATTTGACTTCAGGAAATAATCTATTCGATAAGTATATTTCAACTTTGAGAAGTTGTGAACTGTTTAGTGGGATGACCGATGACCACTGGAGGGAATTACTGGTCAATTTTCATGAGGAGAGATGGCCTAAAGAAACATGTATCCTTAATCATCAAAAGTTTTTATTTCATTTCTATATAGTAATTTCTGGTCGCATCAAGATGTATAATGTTGATGAATTCAGTGAAAAGGAACATACCCTGTTCCTTTTGAAGAAAGCAGACGTATTTGACCTGTTCTGTCTTATGGATGGAACAAAACATCATGTTTATTATGAATGTCTTGACAATATCAAGGTTCTGGCAATTCCCATGGATAAACTAAGGTTATGGCTGAATAAAAACCCTGTGCACTATCAAAACTTTCTTTCCTATGCCGCTAAAATGATGCGGATGCTGGAAAGCAATGTTTCACAATTGATATTTACAGATATTTCCACCAGGCTGTTAAGATTACTTTTGAACAACGTGAACAATAATTCAAAACAACTGGAACACATCAATGACCTGCCCAATAAAGAACTTGCAAATCTTATTGGATCTACCCGTGCTGTAGTAAACCGCCACCTTCAAATACTCAAAAAAAATGGTTCAATTAAAATAGCTAGAAACCAGGTAGAAATAAAAGATATTTCTATTCTATTAAGAGAGCTTGAGAAACAAAATAAAAAACTGTAAAATATTGTATTTGTGCTACTTAAGTAGTTTAATAATCTGAAAATCGTATTTATCTTGCTACCTCATTCAAATAATTTATTCATCAATTAAAACTTTACATCATGAAAAAGTTCATCATTTTAATGTTAGTAGCAGTAGGATTTGTTTTAACATCTTACTCACAAAAAGTTATTCAGTTAGAAGAAGCTGAATTGACATTTGAACCGACCGCTCAGGTAGTCTTTGAAGACTATACCAATGGAATTGTACGAGTAAAAGAAAATTACGCCAAGCAATTCCAGTCCAATGCCATTAAATTCCTCGTTGAAAACTTTGATATCTATCGTTTCATGCGTGAAGCAGGTGAAAATTTGGATCAGTATGACATTACAGTTAAAAGTAGTAATGGGGTTCTGTTAGCACAGTACAACAAAGAGGGAAATTTGGTTAGAACATATCAGAAATTTAAAGATATTCCTTTATCACCTGAGATTCGTAACCAGGTATTCGCCCAGTATGAAGGCTGGACTATGACAAAGAATAAATATATCGCAGCTGGTATGGAAGATGGTATAGACAAGGAGAAATATCTTGTTCACCTAGAAAGAGGAAAAGACAGGGAAAAATTGAAAATAACTCCTGCTAGAGCCTCCGGTATAGGCGTAGCCACTATTGAGAAGTATTAAAATGAAGGCTGTGTGAAGATTTTAAGCGTCTGTCCTACCTCATAAGACAGTGTTAAAATGTAATAGTAGTTAATAATAATGGTAGATCTCTCAGATCAATAATCACAAAGTTAACGCTAATATCTTCACACAGCCCTTCTCATTTTTATTCAAACAGGTCTGAAGATAAATACCTGTCTCCTCTATCACATACAATACTTACTACAAGCCCGCTTTCCAGTTCATTACAAAGTCTCACGGCAGCCACTGCCGCTCCACCACTACTCATCCCGGCAAATATGCCTTCTTCCTCTGCAAGCCTTCTAGTCATAATAACAGCTTCTTTTTCACTAACTTCAAGGGTTCGGTCTACTTTACGGGGATCAAATATTTTGGGTAGATAAGCTTCCGGCCATTTTCTAATACCCGGAATACGGGAATCATCTGTTGGCTGAACTCCAACAATCTGTATGTTCTTATTCTTTTCTTTCATATAGGTGCTTGTCCCCATAATGGTTCCGGTAGTACCCATTGAAGAAACAAAATGAGTTATCTTATGATCTGTATCATTCCAGATCTCTGGACCTGTAGTTTGATAATGGGCTTTCCAGTTATCGTCATTTCCAAACTGATTTAACATAAAATAATCACCAGACTTCATCTTATCTTCAGCATAATCCCTGGAACCTTCAATACCGTCATCTGCACTTGTTAAGATCACTTTGGCTCCATAGGCTTTCATGGTCTGAACCCTTTCTATAGTAGAATTTTCAGGCATTACAAGTTCAATATCCAATCCAAATATCCCGGCGATCATGGCAAGGGCTATGCCTGTGTTACCACTGGTAGCCTCAATGAGTTTGGTATTTTTATCAATATCGCCCCTATCCAGGGCACTCTTTATCATATTATAAGCAGCACGGTCTTTTACGCTCCCACCAGGATTCTGGCCTTCCAGTTTAAAATAAAGCTCTACGCCCGGTTTAGTAATTATTCGCTGAGCCTTTACCAAAGGCGTGTTCCCTACTAGATTTAGAATAGAATCGTTCATTTATCTGCTGTATTTTTTATGCTAATTTGCGGAGTATGAGAAACCATTGAGTTGGCAGGTACCGATTTTGTTAACCACACATTTCCTCCAATGATGCTGTTCTCCCCTATTTCAGTTTCTCCCCCCAGAATAGTGGCATTCGCATAGATGGTAACATTTTTCTTGATGGTAGGATGTCGTTTAACATTCCTTAGAGTTCGATCAACGGTTAATGCTCCCAGTGTAACCCCCTGATATATCTTCACATTATCCTCTATAACCGCCGTTTCCCCTATTACTACTCCGGTCGCATGGTCAATAAAGAAAGCATTGCCAATCTTCGCTCCAGGGTTTATATCGGTTCCCGTAAGACTATGAGCACATTCGGTCATTAATCTTGGTACCAGCGGCAGACCAAATTTATAGAGCTCATGGCTTAATCTATATATCGCAATCGCAAAGAAGCCCGGATAAGACAGATAAACCTCTTCCACAGAGTTTGCTGCAGGATCATTTCGCGCAATAGCCTGGGCATCCAGATTAAGTTTCTTTAAAATCCCTGGAAGCATTTCCAGATATTCACTCCAGATATCCTTACATGGTGCGCCGGGTTCCCAGCATACCAGTTTGGCCAGAACTTCAAAATCCATCCCCAATTCCATTAAATAATCCCTTACCGGAGTTTGTTTATCAAACAAGGTATGGAAAAGCTTATGGGTAAAAGCTTCGGTTTTTTCTTTAACACTTAGATTGAGGTTTGGAAGATTCTTTTGTTCCTCAATCTGGGATATTATTTCTTCAATTTTCATAGCTGATAATGTCAAATCAAATTTAGTCAATTCAAATGAACTCAGAAAGGTATTGAAATAGACATGTAATTAATTATTTATCAGTAACTCTAGTTAAATTTTTACTAAGGAAAAAACAACCTGACGTTTCATGAAGTAAATTAGATTGAAAATAAAAGACCATATCATGGCACAGGAAAGAAAAACTCAAAAAGCTTCAAAGAGCCCGCAAAAGCAGGCTCCCAAGGCAAAACCAAGTAAACCTAAAAAGTAATTTTTAGTGTAGAGGCTTAGTTTTTTTCAGGCCACCTCTAAAGGGTGGCTTTAATTTTGAAGAACTGTGGCAAAAAATCCTGAAAATAAATCAGCGAATTAGAGAAAATGAACCTTTTCTGTCAGGAAACCCCAAGATGCTTATCCTGTACCAGTAATCGGCTGCCGGTAAGTCTTTACCCCCAAACTGACCCTGCCAGATAAAATCTTCTCCCTTTCCCATTTTAAGCAGTCTTCCATAACGATCGAATATCTCAATTGAAGAATTTTCAAAATATTCTAAACCTTTTAACCGAAAACTGTCGTTATAACCATCATTATTCGGAGTTATAAATTTAGGAACCACTATATGCGGGAATTCTTTTACGACTGTTTTACAGTTTGCCAGATCTTTCATATAAGCTTTGTAAATCCCGCCCGGCAAATATTCAAAAAAATTAGAGGACTGGTAATTAATCCCATCAACCGAAAATAAAAAGTCTCCCGAAAATTCTGGAACTATGGTAACCGATCCTTCCTCAGAAATGATCTCGGCAATCTCTACGTTTGGAACATCTTCTACCTCATAGGTTTTTACAGAAGAACAACCACTAGGGTTTGTAATTTCAACTGTAAAAGTTCCGGGAGAACTTACAGTAATACTTTGTGAAGTCTCTCCTGAATTCCATAAATAATCATTTCCGGCCATACCCGCATCCAAAGTAAGGTTTGAATCAGGGCATATCTGCATAATTTCATCAATTACCTCTGGCACTGCGTTTATTGTAAGCCGGACAGCTGTCCTGTTACTCCCCGCACAATCAGCATTTAATTTTCTGGCCTCGGCATAATAAGTTCCACTTGTTTCTGCCAAAAAACTTGGGGATACTTCTGCAAGTAAGTTACCTCCTGTAGGCGCATCATACCAGTAAACACTTTCATCCTGACCTGCCATAACACTTAAAGCAGGGATCTCCTCATCACTACAAATGCTAATATCCCCATTATTTATAGGAGCTTCCGGAGTTTCTATCACTTCAACCAGAAAAGGTTCTGATGCAGAACTACACTTATTGGAAGAAAGGTTCACTGCATCTTCTGCAACTTTCACTCGAAAATAGGTCGTTGAATTAACAGAGTTCTCCATATAATCTGAAGAATTCGCCCCCTGAATGTCCTGCCAGATTTCACCATCGAAACTATTTTGCCACTGAAAAAAATGTTGTTGGTATACAGAATTATCAGGTGTAGCCCTTAAAGAAATTTCGGCAGGAGTGTTTTCTTCACAAATTGTATAGACCCTATCACTTCCCCTGTCGGCAGAGATATCTGTAAGGTCACCGCAGGATCTAAACATAATATCATCAATAGCCAGATCGTTACCACAGCCACCTTCACCATTATTAAACATCTTTAAAATCACCGTATCCTGGCCGGGTTCGCTTTGAAAGGTAAGAGCATACTGTTTCCATGTAGGAGAAGCTGTAGAAGGAATGTCTCCGGTATTACCGGATTTAAGCAGGATAGAATCGGTATTATCCCATATCTCGAATCTCACATTCACGGGAATTCCTCCATCCATACATACGGCACTACCCCTGTCGTGGATATTTATCAAAAATGCCGAAAACTCATAGGTGGTATTTTCACATAATCCTGAAATCTCTTTTCTATAAAACCTACCCGCAGCATAATCGGCATTTACGATTAGCGCCTTGCCATTGGATATGGCAGTGTTGGGTGAGATTTGATGCCATGAATTTAATCCATAGCTGAAATCAGCGATAGTATATTGTCCATCATATGGCCCACTTTGCACAAAGCTATAATTGGTAACTCCCGCAGGGAGTTCTTCACCAGGTCCATTTCCTTCACCAAAATCCTCATGAAATATCGCATCGCCTTTGCTTCCGCTACAAAAGCCAAGCTGAGCCTGTACCTGAAGTACCGCGAAAAGACAAAAAAGTAGTGTAAAAAATCTCATCTTTTAATTTTATAAAAAACGATCCATTAGCCTATTGAATTTATAGGAATTAATCCAGTTTTGCTCTTCTGTTTCTTCCGCCATTTTTTGAATTCGCTTCAAAAATTCATAAGAGATTCCTTTTTCTGTCACAAAATTTACGGCCTGCTCATAAGATTTGAACATGCTCTTCTGAAATGCTTCAGTGAGATTCTCTTTATCCCTGGCAAAAGTCTGGGCTATTTCAATATTATAGAACATAACATCAGCCAGGGCATGAGGCTCCATTTCAAGCTTTAAAAAATGCTTGATAAGCTTTTGAGCTACCGACCTACGCTTTTTAGGCTTCCGGTTGCCCACGGGGAAATATTCTTTAGAAATTTTGAATTTAGCTTCCTTAACCAGCTTTTCTTCATTAGGATTGAAAACAAAATTATAATATACCCTAACATCATCAAAGCGCTCATACAAATCAAGGATCTGATCTTCCAGGTCTTCCTTTTTTAAGGATTTCACATATTTCTTAAAGGCCCGTTTACTCATTTTGATTGGTTTAATTTTTCTACTTTTTCCTGCAGTTTTTCAGAAATATCCAGCAACCATTCTAACTGACCGGTAATAAGGTGGGCTTCCTGAAGCCGTTGCCTGGTTTCTTTTGCTATATGTTTTTTCCCGGCCTCGATCTCCTTATCCCTTTCCTTCGCCAGATTATCAAATTTCTTACGAAGCGACTTCCCGGCTTTAGAGATTTCGGTATTCATATCCTTCATCAGCTTTCTTCCCTCCAGAATATTTATTGTGTTTTTTAGGTTGTTAGAGATCGTTATACTGTAAGTTTCGAAATCTGACGAAGCACTCGTGGTAGGATGTGTCCTGATATAAGTACCCATTGATGCCAAAGCCGAAAGGAATGTCTGATTTAATTCAACGATCTCGTAGACCAGACCCAGACTTTTTTGACGTGATTTTGGTTCCTGCGTCATCCGCTGGAAAGCACCACTTAAATTTCCCATTTCAAGGAATGCCTTTTTCCTGGTTAGTTTATAGGAGACCGGTAGTTTATCCTTCTTATGGTAATACCAGTCTATCTCAGAAAGGTAAGCGAGGTTCGCCTTCACTGAAGCCCCGATCACATTATTCATATTCTGCAATTCCCATTTAGGCCATAAAATAAAATTACCCAGAGCCGCCAGACCAGCTCCTACAAGTGTGTCAAGAATCCGGAATTGGATCACGTCAAGAACATCTGGTCTCAGCAAGGCATATATAAAAATGATACTCAGGGTAATGAAAATGGCCGCAGTGGTATAATTACGCTGGATCAGAGAAAACGCCAGGGTAAGTGACAGTAGCCCCAGAATACTATAAACTAAGGCATTCTGAGTAATGTAAACGATCGCAATTGCCAGTGCCCCTCCTATGAGTGTTCCAATAATACGCTTCCTGGTTCTTTCTTTTGTGAGACCATAGTTAGGTCTCATGATCACTACAATAGTAAGCAGAATCCAGTAGGAATTTTGTACAGAAAAATAAGAGCCAATCAGATATCCAATCAAAATAACAATCGATAATCTTAAAGAATGCCTGAAAATAGCTGAATCGAAATTGAAATTAGTAGCCAGAATCTTAAGACTGTAATCCTGATGAGTTAAAAATCTGCGTACTTCTTTTGTCTTATAGATCAGCTTTTTATTCTCCTCCAGATTTCTTAGTATACGATCTATATTGGTTAGCTTTTGCGCCTGTCTTGCCTGATAATCGAATAAATTTCTTAATAAAATCAAGGCCTCCCTTTTTTCCCGGACATCCACATTATCCCGCAGTTCCTGAAATATTTCTTTTGTTGAGTTTAAATAATCAGGAATAAGGTTCTCAGGCAACCTTGTGTTTCTATGAAGGGCAAATGCAATATTCTCCAGCTGTTCTGCCATTTTCAGAGTGAAGTGAATAAAAACATCCAGTTCTTCTCTGTTATCCTGAAGAGCCACCTTCATCTTTTCATATTCAATAGGGTTTGCCATGGCTAGTTCCAGAATATCCACGAGATCTATAAAGATCAAAAGACGCCGCCGTATATAGCCGGAGTTTCCCGAAGACCGTCGTGAGCTTATCAAAATTTCGCGTAGGCTCTCATGGTGATCATTCAGTTCTCCCTGTTTAATGAGTATTTCCTTCTGAAGCTTTACTATATCCGCATCCTGGTTCAGTAGCCGGGACCTTAATCTTAAATATTCAGCAGTTAATTCCATAGTTTCAGCGAGCAATTGTTCAGTAGCCCGCTGTGGTCTTATAAAATACCAGATTAAACTTACTGACAAATACCAGAGTCCGCCAGCCCCGATTAACAATGCTTTTTGCCAGATTTCGATTCCGGTAGAAATATTAGCAAAACTTAAGACTACAGCTAAGAGTCCCGCAAATGTGACCAAAGAGGCCCTGAAGCCATAAACCGACAAATATGAAACTCCAAACATCATTACCAGTAGCATAGGGATCACCGTCCAGATTGTCTTACTCGTATAGCCTGCTATTAAAAAGGAAAGACTTCCCAGTAAAGCCGCGAAAAGAATACCAAAAACCTTATGCTTAAAACTTCCTGAAACATCACTGGGAGAAGATAAAAGGCATCCCATGGCCAGACTTATTCCTATTTCCAGTTTTCCGTTTACTGAAAAGACAGCTATAGGCAATACGATAGCAATGGTTAATACTATGGCTTTTGAAAAGTCGGTGCTTCTCAGGAATTTCCTAAAATCATTCTGGTATTGCCTAAGTTTTCCGGTCAAATCAGTTCAGTTTAATTCATGAAAATAAAGGATTAGCTCCAATAAGCCTTTAGATTTATTCAAATATCAGGATTTAAGGAGAAATTGGCATATGATATTTGTAGAATGGTCTATTCCTGAGTAATTTCAAAAGAAAATTTAGAAAAATGAATCAGCAGATCGTACTCAAGAACAGACCGGAAGGAAAACCTTCTGAAAATGACTTTGAAATACAGGAAATTGAAACCGGAGAAATCAAAGCTGGAGAAATTCTTCTGGAAAGCAAATATATTTCTGTAGACCCCTATTTAAGAGGAAGAATGCGGGACGAGGAGTCTTATATTGAACCTTTTAAGCTGGGTAAACCCATTGAATCTATGATTGTTGCCGAAATAGTAGAATCCAAAAATCCCAATTTCTCGATAGGTGAGCATGTTATTGGAATGTTAGACTGGAAAAAACAACAGATACATACCGGCGAAGACCTTAGAAAACTTGATAAATCCCTTGCTCCCCTTTCGGCCTATCTGGGAGTTCTTGGCCTTACCGGAGTTACAGCCTTTCTGGCCCTTGATAAAATAGGTAACTTAAAATCAGGGGAAACTCTACTGGTTTCGGGAGCTGCAGGCGCAGTAGGAAGTATTGCCGGACAGATCGGAAAAATAAAAAACTGCCGGGTTGTAGGAATTGCAGGTTCTGATGAAAAAACAGAACATATTAAGGAAAAGTTCGGTTTCGATGCAGGTATCAATTATAAAACCACAGCCAATATTACCAAAGCTATAGAGAATGCTTGTCCTGACGGTGTAGATGTATACTTCGATAATGTGGGTGGAGAAATCCTG
This sequence comes from Christiangramia crocea, assembly GCF_022410465.1. Classification (GTDB taxonomy): domain Bacteria; phylum Bacteroidota; class Bacteroidia; order Flavobacteriales; family Flavobacteriaceae; genus Christiangramia; species Christiangramia crocea. The sequence goes on from NZ_JAJSON010000025.1 coordinate 165,606, forward strand.
AATGCAGCACTTCAAAATATAAATAAAGCCGCAAGAATCATCTGTTGTGGTGCTATCTCCATCTATAATTCAACCGAAGTTCCTACCGGCCCCAGACCGGAAGGGATCTTAATTAAAAAATCGGCTGTAATGCAGGGTTTTCTGGTTAGAGACCATATTCAGGATTTTCAAAGAGCTATTGAGGGACTGGCAGGTTGGTTAAAGTCAGGTAAAATAACTTATGATGAAACCATTATTGAAGGTTTCGAGAATACCCCTAAAGCCTTTATACAACTTTTTGAAGGTCGTAATACTGGCAAGATGCTGGTTAAAATTTAAACAAAAAGAGGTCCGGATATTTGCCGGACCTCTTAATTGAATTCTATAATACTGATTCTGAAAAATCTTCCGCCTGAAGGGGTTAAATAATCAGAATTTGAAAGGTATTTACTTCTTTGGTGGCCTGGAAGGTCTCACTTCAATTTTACTTGGTAATGTACGTGGATTCATTTTAAGAAGATCTCCCACAAGTTCTCCGATATCTTCAATTTGAATCTTCCATGCATCTTCTTCGGAAGGTTCATTATCGTTAAAATAAGTAGCTACGGAACCAGGCATAATGGTACTTACCTTCACTCCCTTATCCCTGAGATCAAGCATTACTGCCTGTGTGAAACCGGTTAACCCAAATTTACTGGCATTATAAGCTGCACCCCCAGCGAAGAAATTTGTTCCTGCCAGACTGGAAATAGTGATGATATATCCTTCAGACTCTTTTAGAGCATCAACACAGGCTTTTATACTGTAAAATACACCGGTAAGATTGGTGTCTATGGTCTCTTTCCACTGATCTACTGTAAGATCTTCAACAGAACCAAAATTACCAATTCCCGCATTTGCAATAAGTACATCAAGTCTATTCCATTTATCAAGCAGTTGATTCACCGCTTTTTTCTGACTTTCAAAATTCCTGACATCGGCTTCAAGCCCAATGATCTCTCCATAATTGGAAAGTTTATCAGCTGCTTTCTCGGCTGCAGAAAGCGATCTGCTGGTCACTGCTACCTTATAGCCCATTTGCAATAAAGTTTTTGCAACGCCGTAACCTATACCTTTACTTCCTCCGGTTACGAGAGCCGTCTTATCTTCTTTACTCATAAAATTATTTATTTTGATTCCTAAAGCTACTAAAGCCACTTATAGTCCTGAAATTAAAAGGTCTAAGATTGTGTTAATTTTAAAGGTTAAATACTTTATAAAACCAGTCAAAAATCTTTTATAGAATCCTAAAAAAACTAACTTTGTCATCGTGAAAAATTAAGCTGTTCGTAATTGACTGTGAACATCAATGCTTACCTAATCTAACAGAGATATCTTGGAAAATATAAAAACACAGAAGTTATTAAATAAGATACAGCGTGACCTGATGCGCAATGGTATAATCATCAATACTCTTGTTGAAGATCTTAAGGATCTAAGGAAACTTGTTGTTGAAGAAAATATCCCTCTTCTCGCCAAAGTGATCAGGTTAACCTATGAACATATTGCGGAAAATGAAGACTTTTTAATTGCCATCCCTGAGGATGAACCATTAGAAGAAGGAGAAGAAGAAAGTGAGGTTGCTGAGGAAGTTACAGGACAGGAGAGCCTGGAATATATGTTTTCCCTGATGGCCGACCATTCGAATAAACTGAATGAAATGGAGCTTCGGGAGTACGTAAAGTCATTAAAAGAGCATGCCGGAGAAGACTATTAATTAAGTCACCTTTGATTTTCTACCCTACTGCAGCCGAAGGACTTCTAAAATTGCCATAAAAAGAACTTTAAATTAATGAAAGAGAAAGCGAAATCTAAAAAGAAGTCGCGAATCCGCTTGTTGCATCAATATTACCATTATACAGGCTTCTATTCCTTTGTATGGAAAAGTTTAAAAAAGGCTGTATTACCAATTGTAATCTTTGTTGGAGCATTATGGGCCATAGATCATTATCTTCTTGATATTGAAGAAATGCTCGTAACCATAACAGAGACCTATGCTCCGTTTGAAGTTCTGGGGATTTTCTTTTTATCTGAATCCCTTCTTGGGCTAGTGCCTCCCGAATTGTTCATAGCATGGGCAGGAAAGTCGGCAAGTCCTTTTATATATTTAACTCTTTTAGCTACCGCTTCTTATCTGGGTGGTATAGTTTCTTATTTTATGGGAGTTGGTATCACTAAAATTCCCGCGGTTCACCAGGCCATGGAATTAAAAATGGCCAAACATATTAAGAATACCAGGAAATGGGGCGGTTTCCTTATTGTAGTGGGTGCCTTATTACCCATTCCATTTGCAATGACTAGTATTGCAGCAGGCATTATCAGATTTCCTTTTTCCAGCTATCTTATCTTCGGAATGCTTAGATATGCCCGTTTCTATCTGTATTCTCTTGTAATTTTTGAAATGGTTTAACTGTTTCTTTCTGATTTTTTTAAACTTTTCATAAGGCTCAAGGTTTAGAGCCGTTTATATTCTATCTTGGATTGAGTATTGACCAATCAAAATTCCTTGTATGGATTCCAAAATCCAGAAAATGGCCCGTACCGGTTATATCGCGAAGGGAATTGTATATGCTATTACCGGTATCCTTTCATTATTGGCTACCCTTAATATGGGTGGTAAGCAGTCAGGAAAAACCGAGGTAATAGAATTTTTACAGAAACAGGCCTTTGGAAATGTGTTATTGGTACTGTTAGCCGTTGGTTTTCTATGTTATGTAGGTTGGAGATTTGTTCAAACGTTTATGGATCCTGAAAATATTGGTAGTGATGATAAGGGAATACTGAACCGAATAGGCTTTTTTATTAGTGGGCTTCTCTATCTTTCCCTTGCCGGTTTTACTATTAAAAAGCTAATCGATGCCGGATCATCGGATGGTGGTGAAATGACATTTGCAATTCTATCCGGCAAATTCGGAGTGTTCGTCTTTGTTGTTGCAGGACTTTCCTTCGCAGGAAAAAGCATCTACCAGTTCAGAAAAGCATTTTTAGGAAACTTTCTGAAAAAATTTAACTATAAATCGGTAAAAGACCATACGAGAAGAATCATCATTAAAAACACGGCATACCTTGGCGTTGTTTCCCGAGGGATTGTTTTTGGTGTACTGGGTTTTATCTTTCTTAAAGCGGCATATTACTCTAATACTACTGAAATTAAAGATACTAATGATGCCTTTTCTTTTTTAAACCACTCTTATGGCGCGTGGTTATTGGGTATAGTATCTGCCGGATTTATCTGTTATGGCATCTTTATGTTTGCAACGGCCAAATACAGAATTTTTAACGTTTAACTAATTAAAACCAATATATTATGTCTTTATTAACCATTATTTTAAATATCCTTTTACCACCACTGGCCGTATTTCTTAAACATGGCCTTGGAGTCACTTTTTTAATAAGCCTACTATTAACTGCATTGGGCTGGATACCGGGAGTTATCCATGCTTTCCTTGTAAATGGAACCAGATAAACATAATAAAAAAGACCGGATATTTTCCGGTCTTTTTCTTCTTCCTTTACTATTCAGGACTATTAATTATCTTCTTTCTCCTTCTTTTGAACCACCTTTTGCCATTTCCAGGCACTTTCAAGGGCTTCATCAAGAGACCTGCTGGCTTTCCAGTTAAGTTCCTCATTGGCTTTAGTAGTATCGGCGTAAGCCGCAGTGATATCCCCTTCCCTTCTTCCTACGATCTTATACGCTAATTTTTCTCCAGCAACCTTTTCAAAAGATTTTATAACCTCAAGAACCGAATTTCCTTTACCGGTCCCTAAATTGAAAACCTCATAATTCTCTTTTTCCTTTCCTTCCAGAAGCCTTTTCAAAGCATGAACATGAGCTTCTGCAAGATCCATTACATGAATATAATCCCTTATGGCAGTGCCATCCGGAGTGGGGTAATCATCTCCAAAAACAGATAATTCTTTACGCTTGCCTATTGCCGTTTGCGTAATGAAGGGTACCAGGTTTTGCGGGACTCCGATTGGCAATTCACCAATTTCAGCCGAAGGATGAGCTCCAATAGGATTAAAATAACGCAGTGAAATAGCCTTAAAGTCAGGTTTTGTCTTGCAGGTATCTAAAATAATCTCCTCTCCTATCTGTTTAGTGTTTCCATAAGGTGATTCTGCTTTTTTTACAGGCGCATCCTCGGTTATAGGTAATTCATCCGCCTGACCATATACCGTACAGGATGAACTGAAAATAAAGCTGGCATAATCTTTTTTGTATAATTCCTGAAGAAGGTATACCAAACTGGAAATATTGTTTTCATAATAAAGCAAAGGTTTATTCACACTCTCCCCCACGGCTTTAGATGCAGCAAAATGAATAATCCCATCTATATCAGTATATTTTTCAAAGAAATTCTTTACTAAAGATTTATCACGTAAATCAATATTATCAAATTGCGGGGTTATCCCTGTAATCTGAGTAATTCCTCCCAGAACATCTAAGGAAGAATTTGACAGATTATCTATAATAACAACTTCATATCCATCTTCCTGAAGTGCCACGACAGTGTGTGAACCTATGAAGCCAAGCCCACCTGTTACCAATACTTTTTTCTTGCTCATGATTTAATTTTTCAATCGCAAATTAATGAAAAAGGACCGATCCGGAAATTTTTATTAACGTATTTTTTACGTTTATTCAAATCCTAACTACTGTATGTCAAGTCGGTTTAATCATTATCTTTGAAGCAGATTTTTTTATATCATGCGAATAACAAAAAGCAAACGTTTCTTTAAGTGGATCAGCCTTTTGGAAGGCTTATCCTTTCTACTATTATTATTCATCGCAATGCCGTTGAAGTATCTCTTTGAAATGCCCGAAATGGTTTCCCATGTGGGAATGGCTCATGGCGTACTTTTCATTGCGTATATTGGAATGGCTGCTATATTGATAAGGCCAATGGAATGGAATTTAAAACAGACAGCCATAATAATGGGCTGCTCGCTGATTCCTTTTGGCCCCTTTTATGTTGAAAAGAAATATCTTTAATACATGAATATTGAAGAAGGATTAACAGACCTTATCTGTTTTTTTGAAGAATTCTTTATAGCCCACGGAATGAACGAGGAGCTGGCGGTGTACCTGAATCTCCTTATAAATCTGGTGGCACTTACCCTTATCGTTATTGGTCTTAATTACCTAATTAAGAACTTCATTATAGAGGCTTTTAAGGCCTTCACCAATAAGACTAAAACTACCCTGGATGATTTTCTGATAAAGAGTAATTTTCCGCGATATGTCGGGCGGTTTTTACCCTTGTTCGTAGTCTATAAAACCTTCCCCTTAATTTTCACCGATTTTCCGGAAGTACTGACTATTTTTTATAAACTCGTTGATATCTATGTAATTATCCTAATTGTCTGGATTTGCAGAAGTGTATTACGTTCTACCAGGAATTACCTTAAGACCAGAGAAGAGTTTAATGATAAACCCTTGGAAAGTTTCAGTCAGATCATCATGATCTTTATCTGGCTCATTGGCTTCATGTTCATATTTTCCCGGCTCTTTGATAGATCTGTACTGGGTTTTGCAATTTCCCTGGGTGCTGCTTCCGCAGTGATCTTATTGATTTTTAAAGACACCATCCTTGGTTTAGTGGCTTCTATCCAGGTTTCAGTGAACGACATCGTACGCATTGGAGACTGGATAACCTTTGAAAAATACGGGGCAGATGGTACGGTGACCGAGATCAACCTTGCCACCGTAAAAGTTCAGAATTGGGATAACACTTATACCACCATCCCTACTTATAGTTTAATTTCAGATTCTTTTCAGAACTGGCGGGGAATGCAGGAGTCTCCAGGAAGGCGTATCAAACGTTCAATCTTTATTAAACAGAACTCCGTAAGGTTCCTGAACAATGAGGATATTGAAAGGTTCAAAAGAATACGACTTATTGACTCCTACCTGGAAAATCGCCAGACAGAAATTGAAAAATTCAATGAAAGTAACAATGTAGATAAGACGCTCTTGATCAATGGCCGTAATCAAACAAATCTAGGAGTCTTTAGAAAATATATTGATTCCTATTTGCAGGAGCATTCCGCTATACACAAAGAAATGTATCTTATCGTAAGGCATCTGGCCCCTACTGTAAACGGGATCCCATTAGAGATACTCTGCTTCAGCCGGGATAAGCGCTGGGAAAATTTTGAATACATTTCAGCTGATATTTTTGACCATGTTATAGCAGCTGTACCTTATTTTGATCTTAAACTATTTGAATCTCCTTCAGGAGATGATGTTCGTAGTTTTCTTGAGAATATAGAGGAAGACTCTAAAAACACCTAATTCAATCAAACTATGAGCTTAAAAGCATTTCTTCAGGGCTTCGGTATTCTTGCTGTGGTAATCACTTTAGTGCCACTCATCGCTGCAGACTTTTGGTGGATCAGGATCTTTGACTATCCGCATATAGAACTCACTTTACTTACCCTTACCGCTATTGCCGCTTATTTCATCAGGTTCGAGATAAAGAACTGGCGGGACTATGCTTTTATGACGGTATTGCTGGCTTGTTTTGTCTATCAGTTTGCAAAATTATTCCCTTACACTCCTTTCTCGCCTCTGGAGGTAAATGAACCCACAGCCGAGGTAGATACCTCAACTGCTTTTAAGGTAGTTACTTTAAACGTGCTTCAGAAAAATGAAATAAGCGATTCTCTTATAGCGGAAATGAAAAGAGTTCAGCCTGATATTGCCGTTTTTACTGAAACCAATTCACGCTGGAAAAATACTATTAGTAAAGGGATTGGGAATGAGTACCCTTATAAGGTGGAAGTACCTCTGCCAAATACTTATGGAATGTTATTATACTCAAAATTTGAACTTATAAATCCTGAGGTGAAATTCCTTGTAGATGATAGTATTCCCTCAATACATTCTGAAATTCAATTAAGTTCCGGAGATAAGATACAACTACATGCGATCCATCCTACTCCACCCATGCCTCAGCATAATCCTTCTTCTTCAGACAGGGATGCTGAGATGATGAAAGTTGCCCTTGAAGCGAGGGATTCAAAACTCCCTGTACTTGTAATTGGTGACTTTAATGATGTACCATGGTCACAGACCGTAAGCTTATTCAAGAATGTTGGAGAACTCCTGGATGTGAGAACAGGCCGAAGTTTTTATAACACTTTTGATGCAGGAAGCTCCATTATGAGATGGCCACTTGACCATATTTTTGTTAGTGAGGAATTTCGCGTGAAAAAGATTGCTGCAGGGCCTAATATCGAATCTGATCATTTTCATTTTTATGCTGAACTTTTTCTTCAACCAGAATTAGCCGGAGAACAAAAACCTGATCCTGCTACCGAAGAGCAGTTAAAAAAAGCAAGGAAGCAAATAGACAAGGAACAGGAAGAAGACGCTGAGAAAGGTCAGAATCATTAAAATTTCTCAAGTACCGGTCTACTTGTTGGTCTTTTATGAATTCAAGACTGGTTCACGTTAGTTTTCAGGTTTCAAGTACATATTACCCTTACGAACCTATATTATCTCCTGTCTTTTAATCCTGACTCACATTTCAAGTTGAGAAGCAATATCAGCTTAACCAGATAATCCTAAATTTCCGATTTAATTTTAACGATGTCAAAAAAAAAATCCCTGAGAAAGAAATTTTCAATCTCAGGGATTATTATCCATTAACAAATAGTACTTCTATTTACTTGTCGAATTTCCTGATGTTTCGCCAATCAATTCGAGGTATCTTTTATAATTATACTGTGCAATTCTACGTCCCAGTTTTAAACCTTCAATATTATCAGCCTGGATATGATAGCCTCCCATAACTCTTGAAATTCCGGCCATTTCTCCCGTCTTGGTAAAGGTCGGAAATTTCAATACTACTTCTTCATCTACATTATCAGGTTCAGTAAGAGCTCCTGGAATTCTTTTTACTTCCTCACCAAATTCATCATCTCCGGTAAATAACCTCAAGGCTTCTGCACATCCTCCGCTTATCGTACTATGTCCTGAAACGTAACTTGGAAATGGAGGACAAAGAAAATTATCGGGGGAGTAAGGTCGCCATTCACTTCCTTTCATTTCAGTCATACCAACTCCCGGGCCACCCCAGCCTTTTATCATTTTATCTCCATAATATTCGTGAACTAATGCAAATGGTCTTGCAAAATCATAGAACATTTTAGAGTCCCAGCATGCAATAAAACCGTCCATAGCCACAGATTGAACATAAAAATACATTTTCACGTCTTCATCAAGGGTATGATTATCTCTTCTTGATACATCCTGTGAAAATTTAAGCCAGTGGCCTGCCTGCTGAACAGATTTTGGACCATCCCTCATAAATTCAACTAAAGCTTTATTCTCGGGAGTTAAATTAGCCTGTAAATCAACAACTTGTTTAACTTCTTCAGCGAGTTGATCAGATCCCATCTTAGGTGGAGGACCTGGGCGAAATTGATCAGCCTTTTTCAGAAGTAAAGGCTCTACATTTTGCCAGTATGGAGTTAAACAGCCGGGATCAAATTTTTCTCCTTCCTGATTAATGAAATATTTAGGCTGCCAGCGATTAATATCCACATTTTCATCAATATCATTTACAGGTTGATAGTGAGTATAATCGTAATATGGGACACCATTAGATCCTTCTACTTCTCCATACTGATTGGAACCATCATTCCTACGCTGATTTATAACCATCTTTGCGGCTAAATTGCCAATTCCTGCAGGAGTATTTTTATCTAAAGAATGATCATCCGGATCCAAACCAAGATCTATCATTTTTTTTCTGAACATGGTACTGTCTGAATAATAATATTCATTTAAAGCTCTGTAAGCCGCATAACTAACGGCTATCTCCTTATTGGTGAGAGTTCTTTCACTAGCAGGCCGACGTTCAACATCATTTAAATAAACCGGACTTGCTTTATCATCGTAGCGGGTCCATGCGTCGTACATAGAAGTGAAAATCAAACCCAGAAATCTCGAGGTAATAGTTGGTCTTGGATTATATCTATCGGTGTCGTAAGCAGTTCCTTCCAATGCAAGATAGGCCCATTGATAGGCAATATTATCGCTGCCCATCGGCTCCGTTAAATTTTTATCGTCAAATTCCTTTATAGCAGATTCTTGTGCATTACTTTTGACGTTAGCCAGCATTAAAAAGAAAATGGATAAGCAAAATAATTTAAATTTCATATGGTTTGATTTTGTTTATTCAATACTATCGATTTAAAAAGTTAAAAAACTATTAATTTTACGAATTGAGTATATTGGTTGACGAAAACATAGTCCTATTTGATAAGTTATGAAGTGCCTCATTGTAGATGATGATCCCTTAATATGCGATTTGCTCGAACATTTTTGCAATAAAGTAGAGCAGATAGAAAGTGTAACTACCGCCAGTAGTGGTTTTGAGACCATCAATCTATTAAATAGTACTCATTTTGATCTTATTTTCCTGGACTACGATTTACCCGATATAAACGGGAAGGATATTCTGAATGTTCTTAATCCTGATACCTCGGTAATCATGGTGACATCCAATAAAGATTTTGGTTCTGATTCGTATAACTATGAACAGGTTATTGATTTTTTGGTTAAACCAGTTGATTTTGCTCGTTTCTATAAAGGTTTCCAGAAAGCACTTGTCCTCAGAGAAAAAGAAAATACTATTCAAAAAAGCCGGATTTTTGTAAAAGACGGCAGTAAACTGGTAAAAATAAATCTTGAGGAAGTGCGATATTTAAAATCTGAAGGGAATTATATCTCCTTAGTTCTTAAGGATAAAAAGATATTAACTCTTATGACTTTAAAGGAACTGGAGCCAAAACTGCCCAATTATTTTCAGAAAGTGCATCGTTCCTATATGGTTAATTTGAACAAAATTGATTTTATAGATAATGACGGACTGGAAATCGAGAAAAAACATATTCCGGTAAGTAAGAGCTATGAAAAAGAACTTCTTAAGAAGATAGAACTTTTAAATTAAAATTCCTTTCATTTCTAAAGCAACACATATAAAAAGCAAAAAGTGAACGGATACCTTTGAGCTTTTTCTGATTCAAATTTGAAATATTCACTGGCAACAACTTCTCAAGCTCCATTAATTTCAAGTTGTTTACATGGGTAATTAACTTGTGATTTATTGCCTTCCACTCTTTCTGATCCTGTTTTTCATGCGCATTAAAAATTCTATCCAGGTAGGTTATAAATTCATCATGAAGAAGATTCAGCACTTTATTTACTTTTTCACGGTCATTGTCATAATTTGAATAAAGGTTGGCGAAATCCGGTTTTTTATATTCATTCTCTGCCAATACCTGATAAACATAATCTTTAAAAAAATCTATATCATATGGCTTCTGAAAATAAACTAACTGGTCAAAATAAAATTCTCCAGGTTCAAGAGCAGAGGTAATAATTATCGGACATTTCAATTTCCCTGAATCATACCACTGCACTATTTGAGTTTTCAGGTTTTCTTCTTTTAGCATTAAATCACTAATCAAAAGATCTGGTGATTCATTATCTAAAAACCTCAGGACTTCCTTTTTCGAAGCTAACTGAATTAAATTGATGTCCTCATTATCTAATAAATGTTTTACCATTTCAATGGTTGGCAGATCATCTTCTATATAAAGAATGTTATAAGATTTATTCAAATTCGGGATTATTTGATCGTCTTCGCTCTCTTCCTTAAGCACATGATGGTCAGGGCTGGCTTCAATCGGAATTTTGAGGAAAAACTCAGATCCAACACCTTTCTCAGATTTTGCCTTTATCTCGCCTCCAAAAAGTCCGGTAAGTTGTCTAACAATTGAAAGTCCGAGTCCATACCCCTCATTTCTAAAAGAGAAATCTTCATTTTCCCTAAAAAACCTATCGTTAATTCTATGAATATTTTCCTCTTCTATACCAACGCCTGTATCTTTGATTCTAATCTGAAGATAAATTTTTTCTTCTTTTTCAATTTTTTCTGCATACAGGCTTATCCCGCCTTTTCTGGTATACTTGATTGAATTCACTACCAGGTTAGTCACAATCTGGGACAACCGTAAAGGATCTGTATTAAAGCGTACATTCTTTAATTCTTCACTTATATTCAAATTAAACTTCAAACCTTTTTTAGCTGCCTCGAACTGATAGTTAGAATAAATATCATGAAGTAATTTTGAGATATCAACGGGCTGATATGCAATTTGAAGTCTTCCTTCCACAAGCTTCTGGTGATCAAGAACGTCATATACCAGCCCCGCAAGGTTATTAGCACTCTTTTCAAGGGCTTTTATAATAGGGAGCTGTGATTGGGAAGGTTTTTGTTTATAAAGGATCTGAGTAAGGCCCAGAATAGTGTTGAGCGGAGTTCTCATTTCATGACTCATATTTTGCAGAAACTCATCTCTCTGTTCTTTCGCCTGTTTCTCCTTTTTAAGTGAAAGATTAAGCTCCTTCACATTCTTATCTATCCTCTTTTTCATTTTGGTAAAAGCGCTGGCCAGAACGCCAATTTCATCCTTCCTGTTCAAAGGCAGTACGATATCTGTATCAATACCTTTGTCATAATTGCTAATAGCGCTTGTGATCTGCTGGATTTTTCTGGAAAAAAAACTGGTGAATATGAGCGAAATAATAAGAGAAAAAAGACATACTACAAACAGGGTGCGCAAGCTGTAAGATCTCACCATGAGTGCACTTTTCATTAGTGCCTCCTGTTCTATGGCAGAAACAAGGTATATTTTTCTACTGCCGTTAAAATATTCAAGTTCCTTTATGAACGAGAGGAAGGTTTTATCATTTTTATGAAAGGATTCAAATTGTTGATCATGAGTATAAATCTCTTGATCTTTCATGTCAATATCTGAAAAGAAATTAGCAATATTCCCTTTTTGACTTGCGAATTGTACTGTTTTATCGGGAGAATATAAGTATTCTCCATTGGCATCAATAAGGTAGAATTCTGAATTATTACCGGAAATTTGTTCGAAATCCTCATATAGCTTACTCATCTCCACATTTATCACCAGGACTCCCAGGATTTGTTCCTCATTATTAAAAATGGGACTTGCAGCCCTTAATGTAGGAGTGAATGGCTCACTTATAACCCCATATTCTTCATTAAGATTAATTTGAGAGAAATAATATTCACCGGGGCCTAATTCCAGGGTTTTTTGAAAATATTCCCTGTCTCCTTTTTCCTGAAGGCTGTCAGATTTATATATGCCATTCTCCTTCCTTTCGTATCGGACAATTTCCTTACCATTTTCTTCTACCCCTATCCATCTTATCTGGAAATACGAAGGTTTATTCTGAAGAGTAATATAGAACAATTCATTAACTGCAACCCGGGAATCGTCAGAGGGATCTTCTACGAATTCCTTCAAAGTAGGACTGTTAGCAATTACTGCAATGTCATTAGAAACTTCACCCAGTAAAGAATAAAAGGATTGTTCTGCCATTTCAGAAGCATGCCTTATCCTATCCCTGGAATAATCTACAATTACGCCCGAAGCCTTATTAAAGACAATGTAACCGGAAAGCAGAATGGAGAAAATGATAAGAGCCGTAAAGAATAAAGCGAAACGGGTTATTATGGAGTGTCTAAATTTCAACTTTGGCTTATATGGTATATTCCGCCAATTTAAGAATTATAAAGAATCTGGAAGCAAAGCAAAGGGAAGAAGACCAGATCACCAGTAAAGGTGAAAAATTTATTTCAATCTGTCCTTCACGAATTCAACCTTTTTTTTCCCATGGGGCCTGGGTTTTCCATTTTCATCCAGAGCCACCATAACGATCCTTTCTATAGTTATTATACTTTCTCTTGTCATTTTATTTCTCACCTCACATTTCAATGTGAGAGAAGCAGTACCAAACTTAACCACTTCAATTCCAATTTCCACGATGTCGCCCTGATGAGCTGAACTTTTGAAATCAATCTCACTCATATATTTTGTGACTGTCTTGGGATTCTCCAGCTGAACAATACTATATAAAGCACATTCTTCATCTATCCATTCAAGAAGCCGGCCTCCAAACAAGGTTCCATTCGGGTTAAGGTCTTCAGGTTTTATCCATTTTCTGGTGTGAAATCTCATTTTTTATTTTTAAAATTAAAGAGAAAAACTGAGGAATTAAAGGGCTTATCATAGATTTATCAGATTCTGAAAAAGACAATTAAAATCTGGTGATTTAAAAACTGATAAATGAATTTTTAGGAATCCGGAAATTATAAAAACTGCTGAGCTACGTTGATGATCTCATCATGATCAAAAGCCAGGTCCATATTGTGTAATTCTTCAATCGCAAACCACCTGGCATCTTTAGCGTCATCTGCCGGTGTTAATTCTTCCTCACAGAAAATACGGCTTAGAAAGGCGATGGAAATAGTATGTCCTCTTGGATCCCGGCCAGGTTTACCAAAGGCCTGTACTTGTTGCATTGCTTCTATTTTTACACCCGTCTCTTCTTTAAGCTCACGTTTAGCCGCGGTTTCAAGGTCTTCCCCTTCCTCTACAAAACCACCCGGCAAAGCCCATTGTTCTTTAAAAGGATCCTTTTTCCTTTGAATTAATAAGACTTTAAACCGGTTATTTGTTTTACAAAAAATTACACTATCTACAGTTACTGCTATATTTTTTTCTGCCATTTCAATTCAATGTTTTTGGAATTATTAAATCGGTATTAAACCTTTTATTGAACTTTTCAATAAAATACGCCGAAAGAAGCGGTGAGGCTTCTTCAACATTTTGATGTACAAAGAAATATACGTTTTTTAATCCTAATTTATGCCATTCTTGCAGACGATCTAACCAATCACCCAGTCTGGTATAATCACTTTCATCATTAGCGCCGTTATACCGAATAAAAGCTGAATCTGTAGTGAGCCTCATATGCAATAGATCCCGCCTGCCTGCCGAATCGGTAATGATATGAGTAATATTATATTTCTTCATAAGTTCATTTAATTCGTCTGCCGCACTATCATCCTTATACCAGTCTTTATGCCTGAATTCCGCAGACAATGGGATCTCCTGGGGCCAGTGTTTGAAGAATGTCTCTACCCTGTCCATATTTTTTGGTCCAAAATCATCTCTTAGCTGAAGATAGCTCATTCCAAGTTTCTCTTTTAGCGGCAGTAAGTTTGTGACAAAATCATCGGTTAATCTTTCCGTTTCATTAAGTCTTTTAATGTGGCTGATTATCCTTGGTACCTTTGGGAAGAATTTGAAATCACCTTTAGCCCTTTCTTCCCATTTAGCGAACTGTTCAGAAGGAAACATCCTGTAAAAGGATGCATTAAATTCTATTGAATTGAACTGGGTTGAATAATACTGAAGTTCATCTTTTGTGCCGCGTGGGTAAAAGTTCTTAAGATCGGTCCTGTTCCACTTGGCGCAACCAACCCTAACATCATTAAACACAGACTTTTTAAATTGTTTCAAAACCTCTTTGGTCTGTTCTTGTGTAATCGGTAAAGTGAAATCTATATCGCCGGGATTAGCTACTTTTCCAAATTTCATAAATTCCAAAAATTATCTGTTACAAATTTGAAGTTATGACTACTAATAGTTCAAGGTAAAAATTTTACCTAACTATAAACTTTAAAAACTACAGAAAATGAAAATCTTTAAAACATTTTTCCTTTTACTTTTCATCTGTTCAGGTTTAAATGCTCAAACAGCTGATGAAATTATTCAGAGTTATTTTGATAACACAGGAGGATATGAGAACTGGGGTAACCTGGAAGGGGTTAAAATGACAGGAGTTGCTAAAACACAGGGAATGGATATTCCGGTTGAGATTTATCAGCTTGAAGGTGGAGAACAATTAATCAAGATTGATGTTCAGGGACAACAGTTAACACAACTTGCTTTTGATGGAGAAACCGCATGGACTACTAATTTTATGACCATGAAGCCGGAGAAAAGTGATAGTGAAACCACAGAAAACATAAAAAGACAGTCTAAGGATTTTCCTTCACCATTTTATAATTATAAAGAAAAAGGTTACGAGGTTGAAATGATGGGAACAGAAACCATGGAAGGAACTGAAGTATATAAAATTAAATTAACTCAGCAACCGGTTTTGGTGAATGGAAAGGAAGAACCTAACGTTACTTATTACTTTTTTGATACCGAAAACAATGTGATTATTGCTTCTGAAAGTGAAATTAAAATGGGACCTATGAAGGGACAAACTAATAAATCTACCCTAAGTGGATACCAGGAAGTAGATGGCCTTTATTTCCCATTTGATCTAACAATGATGGGTAGTTCCATAAGTATCGAAGAAATTCAGTTGAATCCTGAAATTGATGATGATATGTTTGAATTTCCTGAGGTTGAAGATGAGAAAGAAGCAGATGACCAAAATAAGAACTAATAAGTAAGCAATAAATCAAAATCCTTTCGCTAACCGGAAGGATTTTTTTAATACCAACTAAAATGAAACAGATTTTATTGTTTTTAGTGCTTTTCTCAGTGATTACTCAGGCTCAGGAAAGCAATCAAATTATCGGAAAAGAGATTTTTGGAGATATAGAAGCTCGACAAATTGGACCGGCTGTGATGAGTGGCCGAATAACTGACATTGAAAACCATCCGACTAATAAAAATATTATTTACGTAGGCGCTGCCGGTGGTGGAGTTTGGAAATCCCAGGACGGAGGCGTGACTTTTAACTCTATTTTTGATGATCATGCGCAATCAATTGGCGCTATTGAAATAGATCCAAATAACCCGGATAAGATCATTTGGGTTGGAACCGGAGAAACCTGGACAAGAAATTCAGTCTCTATTGGAGACGGGCTTTATAGATCAACTGATGGAGGTACCAACTGGACTAAGGTTGGATTTGAAGAAAGTGAACGAATAGCAGCCATTCAGGTAAACCCTGAGAATTCAGATGAAGTATATGTCGCCTCTCTGGGTCCTCTCTGGGGGGACGGTGATCAAAGAGGTATCTATAAGACTACAGATGGAGGTGAAAACTGGGAAAAGCTGCTGTATATTGATGAAACTACCGGTGCCAGTGAACTTGTAATGCATCCGGAAAATCCGGAAATCATGTACGCAGCATTCTGGCAGTTCCGAAGAACTCCGTGGAGCTTTAGTTCAGGAGGACCCAATAGCGGTCTTTATAAGACTACAGATGGAGGTGAAAACTGGGAAAAAATCCACAAGGGTTTTCCCGAAGGTGATCTGGGTAGAATTGCAGTTGCCATTGCTCCCAGTAATCCTGAGATCGTATACGCGGTATTGGAGACAGAAGATAAGAACAAAAGCGGTCTTTGGAAATCCACTGATGGAGGTAAGAACTGGGAGCATTTGAATAATGATTTCGGACTTACGGTTAGACCTTTTTATTTTTCAAGAATTACTGTAGATCCAAGGAATCCGGATATTGTAGTAAAAGGTGGATTGAACGGTTCTATATCCCGTGATGGAGGTAAGACCTTCAAAAACCTTGGATATATGCACAGTGATATCCACGATATCACATTTCATAACAATGATTCTGATATCATGTATGCCGCTACAGATGGCGGACTATACCGTAGCTGGAATGGCGGTACTACCTTCGAAATCGTGGAAGACCTGCCGGTATCTCAGTTTTATCATGTGAGCGTGGATAATGACGAACCTTATAATGTCTATGGTGGACTCCAGGATAACAACTCCTGGTACGGACCTTCCTCAGCTCCTGGCGGGATTAAAGCAAAAAACTGGAATCCCATTGGTGCAGGTGATGGTTTCAGAGTTTTAAAACACCCAACAAAGAATATCATCTATTCTGAAATGCAGGGTGCTGATAATGTATGGCGTTACCATGTTGAAAGCAATCGTGTAAAAACCATTCAGCCTTTACCACAGGATAGTAAAACAGAATTAAGATTCAACTGGAATGCACCTATTGCCATTAGTGATCATGCACCGGACAGACTATATATAGGAAGTCAGTTTCTACATAAGTCTGAAGATATGGGAGATACCTGGGAAATTATTTCTCCAGATCTAACTACAAATGATCCGGCTAAGCAGGATCAGTCAAAATCTGGCGGCTTATCTATGGATAATTCCGGAGCTGAAAATCATACCACTATTTTCAGTATTGCTGAATCACCTCTTGATCAAAATATTATCTGGGTAGGTACAGATGACGGAAATATTCAACTTACCACAGATGGAGGAAAAAGCTGGAATAATAAGATAAAGAATCTTCAGGGCGTCCCTGCTAATAGCTGGGTTTATCATATTGAGGCCAGTAGCCATGATAAGGCCACAGCTTATGTAGTTATTGAAGATCATAGCCGTGGAAATATGAAACCTTATGTATATAAAACCACTGATTATGGTAATAGCTGGACATCACTGGTTACCGATAATATTGAAGGATTTGCGAGAAATATCCAGGAAGATTTTGTTAATCCCGATCTGCTATTTTTAGGTACTGAATTTGGATTATATATATCTATAAATGGCGGAAAAAACTGGGCGAAATTTGAAAATAATATGCCAGCTGTTGCAGTTCATTATATGGATATTCAGAAAAGAGAGAATGATCTGGTAATGGGTACTCATGGTCGCGGTATTATAATTATTGATGACATTACGCCATTACGGGAGCTTTCTCCTGAAATTCTGGAAAAGGATGTTCACTTTTTTGAAACAGAACCTACAGTTATGGTGGAAGAAAGTGGTTTCTCTTCAAGTTTTGGCACCGAAACACAATTTGCAGGACCCAATCCCAGTAAAGCTCTAAAGATTCCGTATTACCTCAAAAAGAGACATACCTTTGGTAAAATGACTATGGAAGTTCAGGATATGGAAGGTAATACTATTGCCGAACTTGCTCCAGGAAAATCAAAGGGGATCAATATCGTAACATGGAATTACACCTTGAATGTTCCAAAAATGGCTAAAGGAAAGACCCTTGATTTTGGTGGTTTTACCGCGCCTAGAGTGAAAGCCGGAAAATACAAAATCGTGCTTACAAAAGGTAAGGAAAGCTATTCAACCATTGTAGAGTTAAAATATGATGATAAAGCCATGGTAACGGCTGCAGAAAGAGCTGAGCAGGAAGATTATACAATGAGATTGTATAACATGATCGAAGATCTTGCCTATCTTGTTTATCAGGTGGACGAAAAGATCGGGCTGGCCCGGCAAGTTCTTGAAGATTACCCAAAGGCTGAAAAAGTTGCCAAAAGCTATCTCTCAGAGTTAGAAGCCTTAAAAAAAGATCTTGTAATTACTACCGGGGATAATTATGTAGCTTCTGCTGACCCTGAATTAAGGGAAAAAATGGCTGAATTATACAGTAATATTGCGAGCAATTATGGAAAGGTTGGAGTTTCGAGAAAAGCTAGCTATGATGTTATAGAATCTGAATTTAATAAGGCCCTGGAGCGTTTTGAAGAAATTGAGAAAAAAGAAGGTGAAAAGCTTTCTAAATTTATAAAACAGAATAATATTGAACCCAAAGAATTACAATCTAAAGAAGAATTCTTAGAGGATTAATTCCGGAAATAGAAATAAAAAAAGCCGTGTCTTCACACGGCTTTTTTTTATTTAATATATACAGTCTTTTTATTTACAAATTCCCTTATCCCGTCTTCAGAAAGTTCCCTGCCATATCCGGAAATTTTTGTACCTCCAAAAGGAAGCCGCGGGTCACTTTTCACAAGCTCATTGACAAAAACGGCACCATCTTCAAACTCGGGAACCAGTTTTTCGGCAAAGTCCATGTCTTCTGTAAAAATAGAGACACCCAATCCGAATTTAGATAAATTTACAAGGTCTACGGCCTCCTGATTCTTCTTAAAAGTAGTTACTCCAATTGCGGGTCCAAAGGTTTCTTCAGTGAACATTTTCATATCCGGTGTTACTCCGGTGAGAACGGTAGGCTCCAGATAGGCACGGTCTCTTTTTCCTCCAAGAATGATCTTCGCACCTTCCTTTACTGAGTCCTGAATCTGTTTTTCGAGATCCTCAGCCAGATCTTCACGGGCCAGAGTTCCTATAAAAGTATCTTCATCAAGAGGATCTCCACTTTTGAGCTCTCTTACCTGCCTTACGAATTCTTCCATAAAATCATCTGCAATACTCTCATGAAGTATGAGTCTTTTCCCAGCAATACAACTCTGCCCAGTATTTTGAAACCTGGCCATTACACAGGTCCTAACGCTTTCTTCAATATTAGCATCCTTAAACACTACAAGGGCGTTACTACCACCAAGTTCCAGTACCGACTTTTTGATCTCGTCTCCCGCAGTCGAGGCAACGGCAGCACCCGCCGGTTTACTTCCTGTGAGCGTCACTGCCTTCACTCTTTCATCACGAATAACACCCTCTATCTTACTGCTTCCCAGGACCAGATTCTGGAAACATCCATCAGGAAAACCTGCATTCTCAAAGACTTTCTGAATATTATTTGCAGATCTCATCACATTGCTGGCATGTTTTAGCACACCTATATTCCCTGCCATAAGAGCCGGAGCAGCAAATCTGAATACCTGCCAGAATGGATAATTCCAGGGCATTACTGCCAGTACCACTCCAATAGGCTCATAACTCACATAACTCTTAGCTGCATCGGTTTTAATCTTTTTGGAGGATAAATGTTTTTCTGCATTTTCTGCATAATATTCACATACCCAGGCACATTTTTCAATCTCCGAAATAGCCTGCTTAATAGGTTTTCCCATTTCCAGACTAATATCCCTGGCATATCCTTCCTTGTTCTTTTTCAGTTCGGCGGCCGCCTTTAGCATAAGTTCTGACCGTTCGTCAAAAGAGGTTCTTTTCCATTTCTTAAAACGCTTATCGGCCTTTTCCAATGCCTCATCTATTTCAGGTTTGGTCAATTCCTTGAATTTTTCAAGTACTTCACCCGTGTACGGATTTTTGGATTCAATCATAATCAAAAAAATCTTTAGCTTTTCTTTTAAATATAATAAGATGAAAAGTAGGATTACGGCCGATTAAGACATATTTAACTTGGTGAATGTTTATAACCGGTTTACAAGTATGAAAACGGCATAGTAAATGCAGTTCTTTAAATAGTTATATTTAAGAAACTTTACTTGCCATGAATCCGAGAGATATTAACCTAATGGAACTCAGACCTGAGATTCCTTCAGCAAGGATTACAGAAAACATGAGTTCAGATGAGAGGTTTCAGAATGAAACGCTTCGACCTGTAGCGAAACTACAGGATGATTTACTGGTGGCAGCTTTCCGGAATTATATCACCAAGCATAAAAATGCATTTTATGATCTTGATCTGGAGAAAAGGTTACTGTATATTGAAAATGCCATTCAAAAGGATATCAAATTCAGAAACAGTCTTAAGGGAATGATCATCGGGCAGTTTACCCTTCAGGAGTATGAAACCTATATCCGGAATTCTTCAGCCCTGAATAAACGAATGATGAATATTGTAAAAGAAAGGCTTCAGGCCAATATTCAGCTTTTAGAACGCGACCTGGCGTACTAAAAAACCTATCAGGATAGTAATGGTAAAGCTCATAAGGGTTCCTATGAGCACGTACTCGGTTTGCTTTCTGGCACCAGTTTCAGATTTATCGCTGAAACGCAGAATTGATTTTGCTGCGATCAAAAACCCTATTGCCGAAAAATTGAGGGTAAGTATAAAGGTTAGAACTAAAACCCTTTCAAAAATTCCAATATATCTGCCGGCAGCATCCAGACTGTTTCGCCTAAGATCATCTTCTACTTCGTTTTGCCATCTCTGGGTTGCTTTCCCTATAAGGAAACCGGCAGGAAAAATTATAACCAGATAACCTATGAGTATTGCCATTATGGTTTCCGAACTTAGCAGATCAGATAGATATGGGATTATACTCTGAAAATTAGATGTGATCCAGAGCCAGGCCAGGACTATCGCAAAGAGATGCAGAATCTGGTCTGATAAAAATATTTTCAGACTGTCCCGGTGGAACTGTAGTTTCCATAGGTCAGTAAAAAAGTGCGTGAAGCTTATAAAAACAGCCACATACCAGTACTCTATCCTCATCAGGAAAATAAGGGTAAGCACCCCGGCAATTATCGCATGCAGGTAAAGGAATTTAGATTTTGCTTTATGTCTTCGCTTGTGCTGAACCCATCTGGTAGGCTGTATCACAAAATCAGTGATCACATGGGCAAGCAATAATTGTAAGAGAATGAGTATACTATTTTCCATTAGAGAAATGTTCATTTATTACGTTCCTATAACGCTGTAACAAAACGTCGATTGCATCCCACCCCGCCGCTTTTTTTCTCTGGTTGACGGCAGACTGACTAATCCCCAGTTCAGTAGCAATTTCAGTTTCCTTGAATCCTTTCAAAAGATAATAAATTACTTCGGCAGATGCAGTACTCCATTTATCAGATATAGTATCAAAAAGTAAAAATGAGGTATCAAACTCTTCATTTATATTATCTGAAGGAGTCTTAAGCTTTAATTTGCGATTTTCTTTTTTGATTTCATCCAGGGTTCTCCCTGAAAACTGAAAAGCCTGACCATTGGATTCCAGAATTGAATCCCTTTGAAAGTCGTAGGTGCCAATACCAATTGCCAGTCTTAGATCGGCCACCCGTTTAAAGGCCTTATTGCTTTCACTATCATTAAGGTGCAGCCTGTTAATCGCCGTCTTTATTCGCAATGCAAAAAGCAGCGCTTCTTCAGGAGAATAAACTATCCCCTGAAAACTATCTCCCCTGTAGATCTTGAACTCAGAGTTGGGTTTAGTGAGCCGTTCCAGCTCCCTGAATTCCTTATTTAGGGTAGTAATGGTTTTCTCCAGCAATTCCTTTGGATAACTGGAAGAAGACAATAGATCGGCTGAAATAACTGCTATCATACTTCAAATATACAAAAATAAGTTTAAAACCTTATAAGTATACCTTATAAGTCTTAAGGCTTATTTAATATAAATATAAGCTTATAACCTTATTTAAAGTTTTCATATTAAATATTTCCTAAATCTTAGCTAAGCCGATAAAGCTTATTTAATTTTAGAATTCTAATGAGAAAAATTAAAAAATGGTAGCTAATAAAGAAGAATTATTTTTCAAATGTCTGGATGTGGTGAACAGGCAGATTGATAAATATCAAAATGAAATGGATCAGATAAAGGAATCCATGGAGAATAATGATGCTCATACAGATTATGACGAAGATGATAGTAAAGGCCAACTCCTTGGAGATTTTGAAAAATATGCCGAATATCTGGATAACTCCAGGAAAATGAAGGAGAAGTTAAGCCGAATAGATCAAAAGCATTACAGTGAGCAGATCGATTTTGGAAGCATTGTGGAAACTTCTGAAAATTATTATTTCATTTCAGTTGCCGTGGGCAAGATTGTCTTAGATGAAGGCAGTACTGTATTTGCCATTTCAACCGAAGCCCCTATCTATCAGGAAATGAAAGGTAAAAAAGCCGGAGACAGTTTCACCTTTAACGGCAAGGAACATAAGATCCTGGAAGTTCACTAATCACTCAGGGTATTCAATTCGTAAATGGTAAATGTTCTTGAGCTTGCGCTTAAGTATTTTTTTCACCATCTGAATTTCCTTGAAGGTAATATTCGAGTTTAGGAACTGACCCTCTTCCATTTGTTTATCAATGATCTTTTCTACAAAATTATCAATAAGTACAGCGGTTGGTTCCTTTAAACTCTTACTTGCCGCCTCAACACTGTCACACATCATCAAAATAGCGGTTTCCTTACTGAAAGGGATAGGCCCTGGGTACCTGAAGTCTTCGGAAGGTGCATTTTCATTGATCTCTTTTTCCTTCATATAGAAATAATACACGGTAGTAGTTCCATGATGGGTCCTTATAAAATCTATTACCCTGTCTGGGAGATTGTTCTTTTTAGCAATCTCTATTCCTTTAATAACATGCTCAATAATTATCTGGGCACTTTCGCGTGGAGACAGTTCATCGTGAGAATTGACTGAAGTGGTCTGGTTTTCGGTAAAATAAGTAGGGTTATGCATTTTCCCAATATCATGATAAAGGGCCCCTACCCTGGCAAGCATCGCATTTGCATTTATCTCATTTGCCGCTGCCTCGGCAAGATTAGCAACATTCAGGCTATGATGAAAGGTTCCGGGAGCCTTTTCTGCAAGCTCTTTCAATAATTTAGAATTGGTATCTGACAGCTCAAGAAGAGACATATCGCTTACCATTCCAAAAATCTTCTCATAGACATAAATCAGCGGCTGAACAAAAAGAGTTGCCAGGCCTCCCAGAATAAAGGTCAGGAAGATCTCTGGTTTCATATCATTTATATCACCTTCCTGAATCACAGTGAACGCAAAATAGGCTACTATATAGACAAGGGTAATCTGTCCAACCGAAATGAAAAGGTTTGCTCTTTTATATAGCTCACTCACTGTTAGTATCGTAACTATACCTGCAATGATCTGAAGGAACATATATTCATAACTGTTGGGCACAATGAAGCCCAGTAACAACACCGTAATAACATGAGTGAACAAGCCTAACCGGGCATCAAAGAAAGCCTTTAACGTGAGCGGAAGTATACACAAAGGCACTACATATACATAGTCTATGTTGAAGTTAACTACCAAAGTGGTAAGCATCACCATAAAAATGATATTGAAGAATATGAATGTGACCTTTACGTTATTCTCAAAAACATGGGAGCGATATTTTCTCATGAAGAGAAGCAACATCAGTAATGCCAGTGCCACCAGGGCACTATAACCTACAATTATCCAGTTATAATTAGACTGGCTCCAAACCTGGGACTCGTATTCGGCCTTCAGGGAACGCAGGATGTGGTATTTGTTCCCTTCAACCACTTCACCTTTAGCTATAATACGACTCCCCTGCTCGATGATCCCCCGTGTATAGGATATGTTATTTAGTTTACTCTCAAGTTCTTTCTGGGTAAGGTTATTATTGAAAGTGACATTTGGTTCAACCGAATTGAAAAAGACTTCCAGTAACTCAGTTTTAAAAGATGAGAAACCGGCATTAGAAATCTGGTCACTTAAAAAACTTCTGATCTCACCCTGTTTTAAAATTCTCCGGTAGGCAACTTCGGAAGCTTCGTTTCCTTTCAGTAAATAGACCAGCTGATCAGGTTCCAGTCTTTCACTCTCCTGTAGCAAGCCAAATTCATAAATTTTATCTACTGTCTCTTCAATAAAATCATCAATGATTGTTTCGTATACATTCAATGTAGAATCAGCAAAAACATTCTGAACTTCCACCAAGGCATCTTCTTTTACTTTGTCCGGTTTTTCAGTATCAAAGTTATAATAAGGGATATGAGAGCCTGTAATATCCTGTTTTTCAGCTGCAATCTCCTCATCGGTCTTCAGAATGGCAAAATCAAAGGGCGCATATAGATTTTCATACTGCCATGGTTTTCCTTTAGGGATATCATATTTGAATTTGCCTCCTTTTGGAAGAAGGTAAACGATTAAAACTGAGGTAAGCACAAACAGGAAAACCTTGTAAAAAAGCGCCTGATTTTTGTATAGCTTATTAATGAAATCGCTCATAAATGTTCAGGTAATGCTCAAATGTAGTAAAAATAGGTCTGAATAAGCTTAGGTTATTTAATTCCTTATAAAATCACTAACTTCGCAACACCTCAATTAATAAAACTTAGATGATGAATAAAGAAGTAGTAATAGTAAGCGCCGCAAGGACTCCAATTGGCAGTTTTTTAGGTAGTTTATCTACAATTCCTGCTACAAAATTAGGGTCTGTTGCGATTAAAGGCGCCCTTGAAAAAATCAATCTGAAACCAGAGATGGTAGAGGAAGTACTGATGGGTAATGTGGTCCAGGCTGGTGTTGGGCAGGCTCCTGCCAGACAGGCCGCTTTGGATGCTGGAATACCTGATACGGTTCCCTGTACTACCGTGAATAAGGTTTGCGCCAGTGGAATGAAAGCCGTTATGCAGGGTGCACAATCTATCATGTTGGGAGACACCTCTATTGTTGTAGCCGGCGGCATGGAAAACATGAGCCTTATTCCGCATTATTTGTATTTAAGAAAAGGACAAAAATTTGGTCCCGCCAGCATGGAAGATGGGATGCAGAAAGATGGGCTTGTAGATGCTTATGATCATAATGCGATGGGAGTTTGTGCTGATCTTTGTGCAAGCGAGCATAATTTCTCCAGGGAAGATCAGGATAAATTCGCTATCCAGTCTTACGAAAGATCTGCTAAGGCTTGGAAAGAAGGCAAATTCGATAATGAAGTTGTACCAGTAGAAGTACCACAAAGAAAAGGCGATCCGATAATCGTTAAGGAGGATGAAGAATACAAGAATGTTCGCATGGATAAGATCTCTTCTTTAAGACCGGCATTCTCCAAAGAAGGTACAGTTACAGCTGCCAATGCCTCAACCATTAACGATGGCGCAGGCGCCATGGTATTGATGAGCAGGGAAAAGGCGGATGAGCTTGGTATTAAACCCCTGGCAACTATTAGAAGTTATGCTGATGCTGCTACCGAACCAAAATGGTTCACTATCGCACCATCCAAAGCGCTGCCGAAAGCAATCGCAAAAGCAGAAATTAAAATGGAAGAAGTTGATTTCTTTGAATTTAATGAAGCCTTTTCTGTGGTTGGTCTGGCTAATATGAAGATTTTAGGATTAAGCGATAAGAATACAAATGTAAATGGTGGTGCCGTTTCTCTTGGCCACCCTCTTGGTTGCAGTGGTGTAAGGATACTTATAACCCTGCTAAATGTTCTTGAACAGAATAATGCAAAAATAGGTGCTGCTGCGATCTGTAATGGAGGTGGCGGAGCATCGGCAATGGTAATAGAACGTAATGCCTAAATTTGAATAGAAGTTAATGCAATACGGTATTTGCCATTTAAGTATAGTACCGCTAAGAGCCTCGTCATCTCATGAAAGTGAAATGACTTCCCAGCTCTTATATGGTGAACACTTCAAAATCCTGGAAGAACGGGCCCAATGGAGCCGGATAAGGAATGCATTTGATGGATTTGAAGCCTGGATAGACAAAAAGCAATACAGGAAAATCGAGGAGGAAGAATATTATTCCCTTGAAGATACTGATTATCAGCTTTCTTCAGACCTTATAGAATATGTTACCGATAACAGTGGTCTGCTAATGCCAGTAGCTCTGGGCTCGGTGGTGAATTTCAGCCAGAAGCTGGCTCATAAATTCGAAGGACATCTCACAGAACCGCAACGTGGTACAAAGGATAAAATAGTAGATACTGCCCTGCTATATCTTAATTCACCTCATATCTGGGGAGGAAAATCACCTTTTGGAATAGATTGTAGTGGATTCACTCAAATGGTCTATAAACTAAACGGTGAAAGAATAAAACGAAGTGCTGCCGAACAGGCCAAACAGGGTGAGGCTTTGAGTTTTATTGAAGAGAGCGAGCCTGGCGATCTAGCTTTTTTTGATGACAACGAAGGTGTTATCAACCATGTGGGGATCATCATGCAGGATAATTATATAATTCACGTAGATGGCAAAGTTAGGATAGACCGTATAGATCATTCGGGAATATTCAGTGCCGAATTACGCAAGCATACTCATAAACTTAGAGTAATCAAGAAGATCATTTAATTATTCTAGACTACCATAAGTATTATAATTAAAAAACCCCGCTGAATCATCAGCGGGGTTTTTAGTATATCTATTAGTAAGATTAATTACTAATTACTGATTAAGCTTAGCTTTCATTTCCTCTACCTTTTCCTGATTTCCAAGATTCGAGTAAATATTCATTGCAGTCTTTATTGCATCTGTATTATTAGGCTCAATCTCAATGGCCTTTTCAAGAATTGGAACTACTTCTTTATAAAGTTCTTTTCTATCGGCGTCCAATTCCTCGTAACGTTCACTATCGGCTTTACTCATTCCAAGACCATTCATCTCGTCGATAATTTCTCTTTCCTTGGCCAGGATAGCTGCTACCTTATTGATTCTGGCATTATTCATTTCTTCATCAATAGCAAGGGCTTTATTGTAAAATTCTACAGCCTTTTCATTATCCCCTATTTCAGCGTACATCAGGCCAATGTTATTCATGGTATCTGCATCATTTGGGTCCTTTTCGGCAAGTTCTTCAAGTAAGGTTCTTGCTTTATCTTTTTCACCCATCTGATAGTACATATTAGCTTCAGCTTTCAGCAGGCTCATATCCTCAGGATTTGTAGCTTTTGCTTTATCCATAGCTGCTATAGCCTTGTCATAATCTTTCTGACTGATATATATACGGGCTATAAGTTGTGCTATATCACCTTTCTTAGAAGGAATTTTCCTTACAGAAGGTTCTTTATACTCATCTGTCTTAACCATAAGATCTCTTTGCTCCTTAGAGCCAAAAACTTCAACTTCACCAGTTTCAGCATTTACGGCTACGAATTCCTTTCCGGAACCGTCATAATCCATCTCGTTAAGCATCTCAAGATATTCAACAGCCTTGGTATAATCCTGTGCCTGCACAAGGTTATTGGCAGCATAATAAAGATAAATTGTATCCTGCTTACTTAGTTCATAACTTGTATAAAGCTTTTCTGCTGCAGACGCAAAATCTTCCTTGTTCTGGTCATCTATAGCGCTTTGAATAAGATTATTTTTCAAAGCCATTAAGCTTTCTGTAGCATCCTCATTTCCCATTTCAGCGGCTTTCTGAAATGCCTCCGCCGCAATTTTAAGATCTGCTGCTGAAGAATTTCCGCTTCCCATATAGGCTTTACCTTTATAGAAGTAGAAATTCTCTGTCCATTTGTCGTTAAGTTCTCCTAGGTTTTGTTCTGCTATCTTAAGCTGGGCTTTTGCTTCTGCATAATTACCATCATCAATGGCGTCTTCTGCATTTTTTACTTGATCTTTCTGGGCAAAAGCTGTCATAGAAAGAAGCGACAGACCCAGCATAATAATATTCGTTCTCATTGTTGTTTTGGTTTAAGTATATTTTTTATTCCTCACTATCATCTGCAATAGTTGTGCCATTCGCCGGCTCTTCACCACCTACAGGCTTTTCGGCGTCTTCCATACTTTCAACATCGTCCTCATCATGGAGTACCTTGGCAACTGCTGCGATAGCATCATTACCTTTAAGATTAATAAGTCTAACACCCTGGGTTGCACGGCCCATAACCCTAAGATCTTCAACCGCCATACGAATGGCAATACCTGATTTGTTGATGATCATCAGGTCATCATCATCACTAACATTTTTTATTGCGACAAGTTGTCCTGTCTTTTCAGTTACTGAAATCGTCTTAACTCCTTTTCCGCCACGGTTGGTAATTCGGTAATCTTCAAGGCTTGATCGCTTTCCGTACCCGTTTTCAGAAACAACGAGTATATCTGAATCAAACTCATCTACCGCAACCATTCCTACAACTTCGTCATTATCATCAGCCAAAGTAATACCTCTTACACCAGAAGCATTTCTTCCCATAGGCCGTGTCTTGCTTTCTTCAAACCGGATGGCCTTTCCGCTCTTAACCGCAAGCATTACCTGACTGTTTCCTGTAGTAAGTTTCGCTTCAAGCAGCTCATCTCCTTCTTTTATGGTTATTGCATTGATACCATTCGTTCTCGGCCGTGAATATTTCTCCAGTCTGGTCTTTTTCACCTGACCTTTTTTAGTGGCCATGATCACAAAATGATTGTTGACATATTCCTCATCTTTGAGATCCTGAGTACAAATGAAGGCATGCACCTTATCTTCAGGTTCAATATTGATCAGGTTCTGAATTGCCCTTCCTTTTGAGGCCTTACTTCCTTCAGGAATTTCATAAACCCTCATCCAGTAACACTTACCATTCTGGGTAAAGAATAGCATGTACTGGTGATTTGTTCCAACGAACAGATATTCAAGGAAGTCTTCATTTCTTGTAGTGGAACCTTTTTGTCCCACTCCTCCTCTATTCTGTTTTTTATATTCGCTTAATGAAGTCCTTTTAATATAACCTGCATGAGAAATGGTGATAACCACTCTCTCATCGGGGATCATATCTTCTATACTAAGGTCTCCACCAGAATATTCAATTTCTGAACGTCTTTCATCCCCATATTTCTCTTTAACTTCAATAAGTTCATCCTTAATAACCTGCATTCTGCGCTCTTTACGGGCAAGGATGTCTTCAAGATCTTCTATGGTCTTTAAAATTTCATCATACTCAGCTCTCAGCTTGTCCTGTTCCAGACCTGTAAGCTGTCTTAGCCTCATTTCAACGATTGCCTTTGCCTGAACTTCAGATAGCTCAAATCGCTCCATCAATTTAGTTCTGGCTTCATCTGCATTAGAAGATGCTCTAATTAAAGCAATAACTTCATCAATATTATCTGAAGCTATAATTAAACCTTCCAGGATATGAGCACGATCTTTTGCTTTACGTAATTCAAACTCTGTCCTGCGAACTACAACATCGTGCCTGTGTTCAACGAAATGATATATAAGATCCTTAAGATTCAGCATCTCCGGTCTGCCATTTACCAGTGCAATATTATTTACGCTGAAAGATGACTGAAGTGCCGTATGTTTAAATAAGGTATTAAGTACAATATTAGGAATTGCATCTCTCTTAAGCTGGTATACAATTCGCATCCCGTTACGATCAGATTCGTCCCTGATAAGACTGATTCCTTCGATCTTTTTCTCATTAACAAGATCGGCAGTTTTCTTAATCATATCGGCCTTATTAACCTGATATGGAATTTCGGTCACTACAAGATATTCTCTACCGTTGATTTCTTCCATATGAGATTTGGCTCTCATGACTATCCTTCCACGACCCGTTTTAAAAGCTTCTTTTACACCATCATAACCATAAATGATTCCGCCGGTAGGAAAATCCGGAGCTTTTATATGCTGGATAAGCTCGTCTATCTCAATATCATGATTATCAATATATGCTATCGTCCCGTCAATCACTTCTGAAAGATTATGGGGAGGCATATTGGTAGCCATACCTACGGCAATACCGCTGGCTCCGTTAACCAAAAGGTTTGGAACTCTTGTTGGCATTACAACAGGCTCACTTAATGAATCATCAAAGTTTAACTGGGTATCTACTGTTTCTTTATCAATATCAGCAAGCATATCCTCACTGATCTTACGCATACGCGCCTCAGTATAACGCATAGCCGCAGGACTATCACCGTCAACAGACCCAAAGTTACCCTGACCGTCCACAAGCATATACCTCATGCTCCAGTGTTGTGCCATTCTAACCATAGTGTCATATACCGATGAATCTCCATGGGGGTGATACTTACCTAATACCTCTCCTACAATTCTTGCCGATTTCTTATAGGCTCTATTGGAAAGAACCCCGAGTTCATACATTCCATACAAAACCCTTCTATGAACCGGTTTCAATCCGTCCCTTACATCTGGCAAGGCACGTGACACAATGACCGACATCGAATAATCGATATAGGCCGACTTCATTTCATCTTCAATGTTGATAGGAATTAGCTTTTCTCCTTCAGCCATATTTAAAATTTTAATTTATCTCAAAAAATCTAAGGGGCAATTTACATATTTTATCCCTCTTTAAGGGCATTCAGCGCCGGAATAGCCTTATTTTTATTAACAAATTTTTATTGTGATTTGGTTAATAAGTTCACTATTTTACACTTTGAAATATGAAAGTAATTTTGTCTATTAGCTACTAACTCCCTATTAGGTACAGTTTTTGACCAAATTCGTAGTGAAAATAAATTTTGAGAAAGGAAGATAAAATGGATGATAATTTTTCACCAAGAGTAAAAGATGTAATTGCTTACAGCAAGGAGGAAGCATTAAGACTTGGCCACGATTTTATCGGGACAGAGCATCTTATGCTTGGTTTGCTGAGAGATGGAGATGGAAAAGCTATAGAAATACTGAATGCACTGGAAATAGATCTTAGTCATTTAAGACGTAAAGTTGAAATTCTTAGCCCCGCAAATCCGAATACAGTTACGATTAATAACGAGAAGAAAAACCTGCATTTAACCAGGCAGGCAGAGCGTGCTTTGAAAACAACTTTTCTGGAAGCTAAACTATTCCAGAGTTCGTCTATAAATACCGCTCACCTTCTGTTATGCATTTTAAGAAATGAGAACGACCCTACAACTAAATTGCTGAACAAATTGAAAATAGATTACGACGGAGTAAAAGATCAGTTTAAATACATGATCGCTAGTGATGAGAATGATTTCTCTGACAGTCCTTCAGCTGAATCTTTTTCAGATGATGACGGTGGTGATGAAACTACCAGAGAGAACCCGTTTAGCAGTAGTGGTAGCACGGGAAAAACTTCTAAAAAGTCTAAAACTCCTGTTTTGGATAATTTCGGAAGGGACCTTACTGCCCTTGCAGAAGCAGATAAGCTGGATCCGGTTGTAGGAAGGGAAAAGGAGATCGAAAGGGTTTCTCAGATCCTTAGTCGAAGAAAAAAGAACAACCCTCTTCTTATAGGAGAACCAGGTGTAGGTAAATCGGCCATTGCTGAAGGTCTTGCATTGAGAATTGTAAAACGAAAAGTTTCACGAATTCTTTTTGATAAAAGGGTTGTGACACTTGACCTGGCAAGTCTTGTTGCGGGTACCAAATACCGTGGCCAGTTCGAAGAAAGGATGAAAGCGGTGATGAACGAACTTGAAAAGAATGACGATATCATCCTTTTCATAGATGAGATCCATACGATCGTTGGTGCCGGTGGCGCAACTGGAAGTCTGGATGCAAGTAACATGTTTAAACCTGCACTGGCTAGAGGTGAAATACAATGTATTGGAGCCACGACCCTGGATGAATACAGGCAGTACATCGAAAAGGACGGAGCTCTTGAACGTAGATTCCAGAAGGTGATCGTTGAACCTACCACAGTAGAGGAAACAATCGAGATCCTGAACAATATAAAGAATAAGTATGAAGAACATCATAACGTGGTTTACACAGATGAGGCTATCCTGGCCTGTGTGAAACTCACTAACAGGTATATGACCGACAGATTCCTTCCAGACAAGGCTATAGACGCCCTGGATGAAGCAGGGTCCCGTGTTCATATAACCAATATTGATGTTCCTAAGCAGATCCTTGATCTGGAGAGAAAACTCGAAGAGGTTAGAGAGAATAAGAATTCTGTAGTTAAAAAACAGAAATATGAAGAGGCCGCAAAATTAAGGGATGATGAAAAGAACCTTGAAAAGGAATTAAGTATAGCTCAGGAAAAATGGGAAGAAGAGTCTAAAAAACATAAGGAAACGGTTTCGGAAGAAAGTGTTGCCGATGTAGTTTCAATGATGACCGGTATTCCTGTAAACAGAATTGCTCAGACAGAAAGCAATAAGCTTGTGGAATTACCTATGAAGATCAAAGGCAAGGTCATTGGTCAGGATGAAGCAGTTGGCAAGGTAGTGAAAGCTATCCAGCGTAACCGGGCCGGACTTAAGGATCCTAATAAGCCAATTGGTTCCTTTATTTTCTTAGGTCAAACAGGGGTTGGTAAAACCCAGCTAGCAAAAGTTCTTGCTCGCGAGCTATTCGATAATGAAGACACGCTTATCCGTATCGACATGAGCGAATACATGGAAAAATTTGCAGTTTCTCGCTTGGTCGGTGCACCTCCGGGATATGTTGGCTATGAAGAAGGTGGTCAGCTAACCGAAAAGGTTAGAAGAAAACCCTATGCGGTAGTACTGCTGGACGAGGTTGAAAAAGCACATCCGGATGTATTCAATATGCTACTGCAGGTACTGGATGATGGTTATTTGACTGATAGTCTCGGAAGAAAGATCGATTTCAGGAATACAATAATTATCATGACTTCAAATATCGGGGCAAGAAAGCTTAAAGATTTTGGTCAGGGAGTTGGATTCGGAACTTCTGCCCAGAAATCCCAGGCAGATGATAACACAAGAAGTGTGATCGAAAATGCCCTGAAGAAAGCCTTTGCACCAGAATTCCTGAACCGTATTGATGATGTTGTGATCTTTAACAGTCTGGAAAGAGATGATATTCATAAGATCATAGACATCGAGCTTGCGAAATTGTTCGAAAGAATCCATGGCCTTGGCTACAACCTGAGCCTTACTGATAAAGCGAAAGACTTTATAGCAGAGAAAGGTTTTGACAAGCAATACGGAGCACGTCCACTAAACAGAGCGATCCAAAAGTATATTGAAGATGCCCTGGCGGAAGAGATCATTACCTCAAAGCTTAAAGAAGGTGATACTATAATTATGGACCTGGACGAAGATAAAAATGAATTAACGATCGATATAAAGAATTCAGTAAAAGAAACTGAATCTTAAGTAGTTATAAATAATTGATAAAAAAAGCCGCTTTTTCAAAGCGGCTTTTTTATTTTATTTTTTTACAATCGTTCAATTTCATCTAAATTAGTAGGTCTTAAGCCCCTACTCAATGCTAACAAAAAATATTGAACTTGACTTTGGAAAAGTCACTATTCATGAGAATATCATAATAGCAAAACTTAATGAAGGTATATTATTTGATGTTGAAAATAACAAGAAACTCCTTGAACTTGGTAAAGAAATCTTCAACCAAAAAAATTACGGATATATTTCCCACAGAGTAAATTCCTATGCTGTAGATCCTATGGTCTATTTCGAATCGGCAAATACAAAAAATCTAAAAGCAATAGCGGTGGTAAGCGAGAACGAAATGACCCGCCGCAATGCAGATCAGGTTGAAAGAAAATTCTATAAAGGCAATAATTCTTTTGAAGTCTTTCAAACACTGGAAGAAGCTGTTCAATGGATCAGAACCAGGATCTAATCTGCGAAATCCTCAATTTCGAAATTCTCTATAAAAATTTTAGCTTTCCTTATGTAAGGAGCCATAGTTCTGTCTTCGGTAAGCACCGGAACACTTTCCCTGAATTTCTCAAGCACTTCGCTAAGTTGTACGGAAGTCTTCGCCGGCTCCCTGAAATGAATTGCCTGGGACGCATTAAAAAGCTCGATCGCCAGTACTGTATTCAAGTTTTCAACCACTTTCAGCAGCTTGGTGGCGCTATTAGCTCCCATACTTACGTGATCTTCCTGTCCGTTAGAAGAGACAATGGAGTCTGTAGATGCCGGGACAGATAATTGTTTATTCTGACTAACAATACTTGCAGCTGTATACTGTGGGATCATAAAACCACTGTTAAGACCAGGATTCTCGACCAGGAAGTTAGGTAGTCCCCTTAACCCCGAGACCAGTTGAAAAGTCCTTCTCTCAGAAATATTGGCAAGTTCAGAAAGGGCTATCGCCAGGTAATCCAGCCCTAATGCCAGTGGCTGTCCATGAAAATTTCCTCCTGAAATGATCTTATCGGCATCAATAAAAATATTGGGATTATCGGTCACAGAATTTATCTCAGTCTTCACGGTTTTCCTTACAAATGAAAGAGTGTCTTTGGAAGCTCCATGAACCTGAGGAATACACCTAAAAGAATAAGGATCCTGAACATTTTCCTTTTCGGTCTGTGCAATTTCACTGTCTTCAAGAAAATTTCGAATTCTTTCAGCAGTCTTTATCTGCCCCCTGTGAGGTCTTACCAGGTGCACAAGTTCGTCATATGGCGAAAGATTACAATCAAAAGCGTCAATAGAGATCGCCCCGATAAGATCGGCCATATAAGAAAGCTTATAAGACTGAAGCAATGCATAAACCCCATGGGCACTCATAAACTGGGTACCGTTCAATAAGGCAAGGCCTTCCTTGCTTTGAAGTTTCACCGGCTCCCAGCCTTTTATCTCCAGTAATTCTTTCCCAGAGATCAGTCTGTCTTCAAAATACACCTCTCCATCGCCTATAAGAGGGAGGGCCAGATGCGCCAAAGGAGCCAGGTCTCCTGAAGCTCCAAGGGAACCCTGTTCATAAACAACAGGGAGTATATCATCGTTGTAAAAATCGATCAGCCTTTCAACAGTTTGAAGTGCCACTCCCGAATTCCCATAGCTAAGAGACTGGATCTTCAATAAAAGCATCAGTTTAACAACGGGTTTGGAAACAGCATCGCCGGTTCCACAGGCATGTGACCTTACCAGGTTCTCCTGAAGTTCGGTAAGTTTTTCGGAAGTGATCTTCACATTGCAAAGCGCACCAAACCCAGTATTTATTCCGTAGACCGGAGTATCACTCTCCTTTATCTTTTTGTCAAGATACTTTCTGGATTTTTCGATATTCAACCTGGCTTCATCACTTAAGGCTAGTTTCTTTCCCGTTTTAATAAGATCATGAATAACTTCAATGTCTAAAACTGCAGAACTTATATAATGATGGCTTTGCATTTTAATGATTTGGTTTTATGGAATGCAAAAATCTTACTTCATGAATAAGATTCCAAATAATAAAGGCTTTAAATAAAGATATTTTCAAAAACTCCTGTCAATATTCCGGATCTTTAATTTCGCTCCGAAACAATTCCTTAATCGCCCTGCCCATATTCCTGGCAATATCTCCTGCTATTACACCTTCGTACCCCAGATCTTCTGAGGCAATATCTCCTGAAAGACCATGAATAAAAACTCCCAGGACCGCTGCAGATATAGGTTCATAGGCCTGCCCGATCAGCGAGGTGATTACACCGGAAAGGACATCACCACTTCCAGCTGTTGCCATTCCCGGATTCCCTGAATTATTTATGAAAATCTCATCCCTGTTAATAGTAAAAGTATGTGCTCCCTTAAGAACTATGATAACTTTGTATTTCTTACTGAAATCTTTTACAAGCTGCAGTTTATGAAAATCATCTTTCCATTCCCCTATCAGCCTTTTTAATTCTCCGGGATGCGGGGTAAGAACAGAATTCTCAGGAAGCATAGACAAAAACTCTTTATTTGCCGATATAATATTGAGACCATCGGCATCTATAACCAGTGGAGAATTTGAAGACTCAAGAAGCTTCTTTAAAGCATTCACCGATTTTTCTTGGGTTCCCGCTCCCATTCCAAAACAAACAACATCGGCCTCAAAATCTGCCGGAAAGTCACTTAATAATTCATTTTCGGGATCGGTAATTACCATAGCTTCGGGAAGACCGGTTTGAATGATCTCATATCCACATTTGGGTATATATAAACTACACAAGCCTGTACCTGTTCTCAGCGCAGCGGTAGCCGTTAGCAGCACACTCCCCATCTTACCATAACTACCTCCGGCTATCAAGGCATGACCATAATCACCTTTATGAGAATTCTTTTTTCTATGCTTGTAAAGTGCTAAAACGGTATCCCTGTCTGTCAGAAAAATTTTTGAGGACACCCCTGCCAGAAACTCCCTGTCCAGTCCTATATCAATAATCTGCAGGTCACCTGCATAGTCCATTGTTCCAGGAAGAAAAAATACAAGTTTGGGAGCCTGAAAGCTCAATGTATAATCAGCTTTGATCACCGCTGCATCTTTTCCTGGCGTTTTATCAGAAAATAATCCGCTGGGCATATCTACCGAAAGAGTGAAAGCCCGGGACTCATTCATTAGGTTTACAAGCCTGGCCACCCATCCTTCTATTGGTCGGTTAAGACCTATCCCAAACATGGCATCTATCAGAAAATCACCGGTGTCGATCATGGGAAAATCAGCCTCTCCTTTTATGAGGTGTGGCCAATCATTGGTTATTTCCTTTAATCGTTCATAATTGGAAAGAAAATCATCAGATCTTTTATCGCTATAATTCACTACAAAAACGGTAACCTGATACCCATGCTGAATTAAATGCCGGGCTACCACAAGTCCATCCCCTCCATTATTCCCAATCCCACAAAAAATCTTTATTGGAATGGGCGCAGCCTGCAACCTTTTATGAATTTCATTAAAAACCAGAGTTGCGGCTCGCTCCATTAGCTCTACGGAAGTTATTTTCTGCTTTTCGATACTTATTTTATCGGCTTCGGAAAGTTGTTCTGCAGAAAGTATTTTCATAGGAGTCATTTTGTTTTTTGGTCTCTCTCAAAGATAAACTTAAAGAATGATTTGGCATAATCTCCCATAAAAAGCCTAAATAAATATTGTATTCTTTTCGAATTGAATAAATTTGGGCAAATTTTTGAAAAAAATGAAAGAAATAGCCCTGTCTGAAAAGCATAAAGAACTTAACGCCAAAATGGTTCCCTTTGCCGGTTTTAATATGCCGGTTTCTTATGAAGGTGTGAATATTGAACACGAAACGGTTAGAGGAAAACTGGGAGTGTTTGATGTCTCACATATGGGTGAATTTCTTATCTCCGGGGAAAATGCCCTTGAGCTTATTCAAAAGATAAGTTCTAATGACGCCTCTAAACTGGTTGATGGTAAGGCTCAGTACTCCTGCATGCCTAACAATGACGGCGGAATTGTTGATGACCTGATTATCTACCGGATAGATGCTGAAAAATATCTACTGGTGGTGAATGCTTCCAATATTGAAAAAGACTGGAACTGGATAGCTCATCACAACACAATGGATGCTACTATGCGCGACATGAGTGATGATATGTCCCTACTTGCAATTCAGGGCCCTAAAGCCGCGGAGGCAATGCAATCCCTAACCGATATTAACCTAAAAAACATGAAATTCTATACTTTTCAGGTAGGAACTTTTGCAGATGTAGACAAAGTTATAGTATCAGCAACCGGATATACAGGAAGCGGTGGTTTTGAGATCTATTTCAGGAATGAAGATGCAGAACAGATATGGGATGCAGTAATGGAAGCAGGGAAGGAATTTGGCATAAAACCTATTGGCCTGGCAGCTCGTGACACACTGAGACTGGAAATGGGCTACTGCCTTTACGGTAATGATATAGACGATACTACCTCCCCTATTGAGGCTGGTCTTGGATGGATCACAAAATTCACAAAAGATTTCATAAATAGTGAAGCTCTGAAAGAAGAAAAGGAAAAGGGGCCAAAGCGTAAACTTATCGCCTTTGAACTTGATGAAAGAGGAATTCCCCGTCAGGGATATGATATCGTTGACGAGAATGGTAAGGTAATTGGAGAGGTAACTTCGGGCACCATGTCCCCTTCCCTTGAAAAAGGAATAGGTCTGGGATATGTACCTACAGAGATCGCAGGTGTTGGAAACAAAATCTTTATTCAAATAAGAAAAAAAGCTGTTCCTGCGACTCAGGTAAAACTGCCCTTTTATAAAGGCTAATTTATTTGAAAAAGATACTCATTTTAGGAGCTAGCGGATTTATAGGCAACGCCTTATATAAAGAGCTGCGCTCCTATTTTGATACCCATGGCACCTATCGTACGGCTACTGAATTCTTCAGTACCAACCATCAGTTCCATCATTTTGACATGGAGACTGAAAATATCGAGATCCTTCTTGAAAACTTAAAGCCAGATATTATCATTTCTGCCGTGAGAGGGAATTTTGATGCGCAAATCGCCACTCATTTTTCAATAATCAATTACATACTAAGACACAACAGCAAGCTGATATTCATCAGTTCTGCAAATGTATTTGATGCTTTTACGAATTACCCGTCTTATGAATACGACAAGACTTTGAGCCAGAGTATATATGGGCGGTTTAAGATCAAAATCGAGAATGCGTTATTAAGGCTTCCTAACCGCCAGTACAACATTGTAAGACTGCCAATGGTATTTGGAAAATCCTCTCCACGTATTAAGGAAATAAAAACCATCATTGATCTTGGGGAGCCTTTAGAGGTCTTTCCCAATGTGGTGATAAATACTACAGAAATCCAAAAGGTGACTCAGCAATTACATTATATCATCAACAGGAACAGGCAGGGAGTATTTCATCTTGGAAGTTCAGACCTAACCCATCAAAAAGATTTTATAGAAGAAATTTGCGAGGGACTGGGTTTTGAAAATCCGCTTTTTAAAAACGTGTATGATTCAAATTACGACAGGTTCCTGGCTGTCTTACCTAAGGACAATAAACTGCCAAAGAATCTGGAGATCACGATCAGTCAGGTTGTCGAGGCATCTACGAAGAAATAGCTGTTAATCTTATATTAAAGCAAACATCTCTCCCAGTTATTCCTAGCTTAATGTCTAAATTTAAGTAAAACCAGAAAAAATAAACTGATGAAAAAATTAAGTGAAGACGAAATTCAGAATAAATTAAAAGATCTTGAAGGGTGGACCTATGCAAAGAAAGCTATACATACTTCCTTTCAATTTGAAAACTTCAAAGAGGCTTTTACGGTTATGACCCGCATAGCTTTTGAAGCTGAGGCGCAGCAGCACCATCCCAACTGGGGGAATGTGTACAACCAACTGGAGATATCACTTTCCACACATGATGCCGATGGCGTAACCGAAAAAGACTTTAAAATGGCCAGTGCAATAGAGCAAATAGTTGATCCTTCAAATTGAAAAGAGATTTAAACTCAATGCAGGCTCCTAATGTTTTTCAAAATATTAGGAGCTTTTTTTATACTTTTGCCCGGATATTATTTTAATCTATCATGGGAAGAGCATTTGAATTTCGTAAAGCACGTAAGATGAAACGCTGGTCGGCAATGGCCAAGGCGTTTACCAGAATAGGCAAGGATATTGTTATGGCTGTGAAGGAAGGCGGCCCCGATCCTGACACCAATGCCAAGTTACGCGCAGTAATTCAGAATGCCAAGAGCGTTAATATGCCTAAGGATAACATTGAACGTGCCATAAAACGTGCTTCAGATAAATCCCAGGGTGATTATAAGGTTGTTCTATTTGAAGGTTATGCACCTCATGGGATCGCCGTACTCGTGGAAACCGCGACAGATAATAACAACCGTACCGTAGCTAATATCCGGTCACACTTCAATAAATGTGACGGGAACCTTGGTACTTCGGGCTCTGTGGAATTCATGTTTGATCATACCTGTAATTTCAGGATAAACAGTGAAGGCATAGATCCTGAAGAACTAGAACTTGAATTAATAGATTTTGGAGCCGAAGAAGTTTTTGAAGATGAAGACGGCATTCATATCTATGCTCCTTTTGAGAATTTTGGAAGTATTCAGAAAGAACTCGAAAATCGTCAGATTGAAATTATATCTTCAGGTTTTGAAAGGATCCCGCAGGTAACCAAAAGTCTTAATGAAGAACAGACTGCCGATGTGGAAAAACTTTTAGAAAGGCTGGAAGAAGACGATGATGTGCAGAACGTTTACCACACCATGGAAGTTTCTGAAGAATAATCAGAAATTCTCTGGAATCTTCCCCTCTACACCCTTATATAAACTCTGAATTTCCTTCAGGTCCTTTTCAAAATTTCCCGTTGGATAAAAAGGTGAATGTATTGTAACGGTTTTTGTTCCGTAGTCAAAGACAACAGGAATAACAGGCACTTTAGCCTTTATAGCAATAAAATAGAAACCTGTTTTCCATCTTTCGGTTTTCTTTCTGGTTCCTTCAGGAGAAAGTGCCAGCCGAAAGACATCTTTTCGTTCAAACATTTCGGCGATGGCATCCACTTTTTTCTGATTTCCTGTGCGATCTAAGGGAGAGCCTCCAACCATCCTGAAATACCACCCAAAGGGTGGCCTGAAAAGTTCTTTCTTGCCTACAAAATCTATATGAACTCTCATGATCTTTCTCACCAGTATTCCGATGAAAAAATCATAAGAACTCGTGTGCGGTGCAACGATCACTACACATTTCTTGATAGCCGGATCGAAGGAATTCTTGAGTTTCCAGCCTAAAATTCTGAAAAAAATAAGCTTTGTCAGCAAGCGCATACGATGCTATTCCCGGGCGTACTTGACCGATTCATCCCCTTTTCTCCTTTTTCTTTCTTCTCTCAAAAGAGAAAGTTCCCGTCCAGTTTGTCCTTTTACGGAAGTATTTTCCTCGGCTCTTCGCAGCAAATAGGGAACCACATCACGTACAGGGCCAAATGGCACCAGTTTTACTGCATTATACCCCTTTCTGGCCAGATTGTAACTTATGTGATCACTCATGCCGAATAACTGACTGAACCATATCCTATCGTCATCAATAGCCAGGCCTTTATCCTCAATGATCTGAAGAGCCAGGTAACTGCTTACCTCATTATGAGTTCCTATAAACACCGAAATATCTTCAAGGTGATTCAAACAATAGGAAAGCACACTATTAAAGTTAACATCAGTAGCTTCCTTGTTTTCACAAATTGGCGTTGGATATCCCATTTTCTTAGCCCGGGCATTTTCCTTTTCCATATAGGCCCCGCGAACGATTTTTGCTCCGATTTTAAAACCTTCTGCCTTTCCTTTTTCGTGAAGGTCTTTCAAATAGGTAAGGCGATCCCATCTATAACACTGGAGCGTATTAAAAATAAGCACTTCTTCTTTATTATACTTTCGCATCATTTCCTCCATGAGGTCATCGGCGGCTGTTTGCATCCAGGTCTCTTCGGCATCGGCATATAATCTTACCTTAAGTTCATAAGCACGATTACAAAGGCTATCCACTCTCTTTTTTACTCTCTCCCATTCCTCTTTTTCATCATCAGTAAGGCTTATCTTCTCACTTACCTTTTCCCATATCTCAAACCTTCCGATCCCGGTTGGTTTGAACATAGCGAAAGTAATTTCCTCGCTTTTTTTAGCATAATCTATAAGACTTAGCTTTTTTTCCATTGCAGCATCAAATTCGGCTTCGGTCTCCTTTCCTTCAACCGAATAATCCAGTATGCTGTGAAGATTCTCATCATACATTTCCTTAGTAACCGGTTTGCAGTCTTCTTCAGTGACTCCTCCGCAAAATTGCTCAAAGATCGTTTTCTTGATAAGGGTTTCCACCGGAAGGTGAAGTTTTAAGGAAAATTTGGTTAAAAAAGTACCGATTTTCACGAAGGTTTGCCGGTTCATTAATCCAAATAAAAAAAGTGCTCTGTCAAGTTCGGCATTTGATTTTAACTTGAAGGCAGCTTTAGTGTTGTTGAAGATTTTTTTTCTAATCATGGTGTGGTAGTACTTATGGCAAATATAATTATTGAAACTTGATTTAATTAATATTTTCTCTTTAATTTCGGGGTTTAAAACCATGTAAAATGATTGATTCAACAGCCTCTTTGAACCCTGTTCTCTACGCTGAAAACGCTTACCGAAAACTCAACGAC
Organism: Christiangramia crocea; assembly: GCF_022410465.1. GTDB lineage: Bacteria > Bacteroidota > Bacteroidia > Flavobacteriales > Flavobacteriaceae > Christiangramia > Christiangramia crocea. The sequence continues at coordinate 207,657 of NZ_JAJSON010000025.1, forward strand.
TTTCTCGCTGATAATGACCCTACTAAGATCTTTATTCTGGTAGATGGCAACACTCATGAACATTGCCTGGCGAAATTCATGCAAAGACTGGAAAGCAATCCTGAAACAGAAGTAATTGAGATAGAAGCCGGAGAAGAATTCAAGAATCTGGAAACCTGTGAAGGCGTTTGGAACGCTTTATCTGAACTGGAAGCTGACCGGAAAAGCCTCATGATCAATCTTGGTGGAGGCGTTGTGACCGATCTGGGTGGATTTGTGGCTTCTGCATTTAAACGTGGTATCAGCTTCATAAACATCCCCACTACCCTTCTTGCTATGGTAGATGCATCGGTTGGAGGTAAAACCGGCGTAGATCTGGGAAATTTAAAGAACCAGATAGGAGTAATCAACCAGCCGGAAATGGTTCTCATAGATACCCAATTCCTTTCTACGCTTCCGCAGGAAGAAATGCGCAGCGGTCTGGCAGAAATTTTAAAGCATGGTTTGATTGCCAGTGAGGCTTACTGGGAGAAAGTTTCTAAACTCGATGAACTTGATCTTGCCGATCTTGAGGATATAATCCGGGAATCTGTAGATATTAAAAAGAATATTGTTACCAGGGATCCTTTTGAAAAAAACATTCGAAAGACGCTTAATTTTGGACATACCCTGGGCCATGCCATAGAGTCTTACTGCCTCACCCATCCTGAGAAGAAACGTCTTCTCCATGGTGAAGCTATCGCAGCAGGCATGATCCTGGAAACCTATATCTCTACCCAATTACAGAGTTTTCCGAAGGATAAATTTGAAAATATAAATCAGATAATTAAGGGTATATATGGCCAGGAAACATTTTCTGAAGATGATATTGTTCAAATAAAGGATCTTATGAAATTCGACAAGAAAAATGAACGTGGAAATATCAATTTCGTTCTGTTGAAGGATATTGGAAAACCCGTGATAGATATAGTGGTTCCCGATGAACTTATTCAAAAGGCATTTGACAGATATTTAAGTAATTGATTTTTAACCTCTTAAAAATAAATATAAATAGCCTTAATGTTTTGTATGCAATTTATTTTTTTATTTATACTTGCATAAATCATTCAAACTATGAAAAGGATAATCGTAGACTACAAAAAGCTCACTCCCGAAATTCTTGGCCTGTTGGTAGAAAAATACCCCGACGGTTATGATGATGGTCAGATCATTTCATTTAAAAATGCAAAAAATGAAACTGTAGACGCTGTTGAGGTTCGTACAGATGATACAGTTTACCTTGTAAAGGTTAGTACCCGTCTTGAAAATACCATGGCGAATTTTGATGAGGATGACTACGATGATTCAGAATTCAATGATCCTATTGTGGAAATTCCCGAGAAAGACGATGAAGAATCTGAGGAAGAAGATCTCGATAAATAAAAAAATATAAGTAAAAAAGAAAGGAATGCGAATCGCATTCCTTTCTTTTTTAATCAAAATTTATTTTGTTAAGCATGTTGCAGATCGTGCTTACCTTCTTTTATCTCTTCAATAACTTTAGCATTGAAAGCGGGAAGATCACCAGGATTCCTGCTGGTCACCAGGGCCTCATCCACAACTACTTCTTCATCTACCCAAAGAGCTCCTGCGTTCTCCACATCTTTTCTTATCGAGTGGAAAGACGTCATGGTTCTTCCTTTCACAACCTCTGCACTTATCAAAGTCCAGGCTGCATGGCATATCGCTGCTACTGGTTTACTTTGTTTAAAGAAATCCCTTACGAAAATAAGTGCAGATTCCTCTCTTCTTAATTTATCCGGATTTATCACCCCTCCGGGCAGGACCAGGGCATTATAATCTTTTGCTGAAACCTCGTCCAGTGTATAATCTACCTTATATTCTTTTCCCCAGTCATTCTTATCCCAGGCTTTTATCTTTCCTTTTTCAAGGCTAACTATATCAACTTTAAAACCTTCTTTCTCCATTGCTTCTTTTGGAGAAGCCAGTTCGCTCTCTTCAAAGCCATGAGTGGCCAAAATTGCAATTCTCTTTTCCATAATAAAGTTTATTTTTGAGTTCACCTAAAGGTAAAGAGGACTTAAGGTAATTTCTATTAAGGCTCTACTAAAACTGGGAAGCATTAAGTTAAACCTTTATTAAGTTGAGGAGTTGCCATCCCTGGCTTATTCTTTTTCTTCAATATCCAGATGGGATTTCAACCTGTCTATTATATGCTTTTCTTCCTTTAGCTGAACCCGTCTTTGTTCAAGCTTTTTCATTTCCTGATAAATTGCCGGTTCTCCAAAACGGTTTGGCTCAACCTTCTCTTTTTTCAGCAAAGCATACTGCACAGTGAATTCTGCACCGAAGAACAGTATGAGACAGGTATAATAAACCCAAAGTAGAATAAGCACCACAGAAGATGCTCCCCCGTAAACAGAAGCCGGTTCACTCTGGCCAAAATAGAAACTGATAAGATACTCACCTATAAGGAACAGCGCCGTAGTCAGTGCAGCTCCCATAAAAGTGGTTCTTAACCTGATATTTATATCAGGGAGCAGCTTGAATATCATTGCAAATAATGTGGTTATGAAGAAAAAGGACAGTGCATAATTACCAATTATCAAAACAAACTCAGTGATATTAGGCAAGAACTCCTCCACTTTGTCAGCAACAAGTTTCAGGACGGTAGAGATCACCATTGCGATCAGTAACAAAAGTCCAAGTACCAGCACCATCCCAAGTGATATAATACGGTCCAACACCAGTCTCAGGAAATTAGTCTTTTTTGCTGCTACATTCCAGATATTGTTCATTGCTATTTTAAGCTGAAAAAATACCCCGGTAGCCCCAAAGATGAGTGTCGCCAGTCCAAATATAATAGCCAGGGTAGAATCTTGCGAAAGCGCAGCATTTTCAATCATCTTTTCGATCGCATCCGCGGTGTCCCGACCTATAAATTCAGAAATCTCACCCATTAAACGGCCACGAACGGCTTCCCTGCCAAAAAAATAGCCAGCTATACTTACAACTATAATTAAAAGTGATGGAAGGGAAAAAAGAGCATAATAAGCTATGGTTGCGCTTCGGGCATAAGGTTCATTTTTGTTCCAGCTTACATAGGATTTTTTGAAAAGTTTGAAGAATATTTTAATGGTCTTCCACATCAAAGATATCTTTTGCTAATGATATCTTTATGATGCAACGCATGCCCGGCCATTATAAAGCCAATGGCCCGGGCAGTTGCTGTCATATCATTCATAATCCCTTTTCTTGCAAGCATATCATCTGTAAAGCTTCTGAACAAATGAAGACCGGACTCTCTTACTGCTCTGAATTCATTGATCAAATCTGAAGGAGTACGCTTTTCAGCACCAGAGTTCAGCACATATAAATCATGATCAAAACCCGGAAGTGATTTGCTTTCATTTCTCGTAAAAGATAGTGCACGGTATTGAAAGATACGATCTGTATCGATAAGGTGCTGCACGATCTCGAGAACACTCCATTTCCCTGGCGCATAGCTATACCGCCATTTTTCATCGGGCAGTGACTTCAGAAATTTACTTATTTCCTCGGTGTTCTTCTCCAAGGTATCTGTCAGCTCTGCATCTTCCGGGATCAGATTAATATAAGCCCAGTAAAAATCGCCGATTTCGCCTTTCGTAAGTTCAGACTTTTTCATCTAAATTATGCTGAATTCCTACTTGCATTAATATTTCCATATAGTGAACGGGTCACCATTTTCTCATAGATTTCAAGCTTTTCTCCCGCTTGTTCAGAATCCCTGCTTAGCTCCTGCACTTTTCTGAGCGCATGCTGCTGTATGGTAAGCAGTGGTAAAACAATTCGCTCCCGTGCCTGTATTGAAGCTCTCATCGCCGGCTGATTCTGCATCAGGTTCTTATATCCGGTTACTTTCAAGAGCATCTTATTCGATCTTTGAAACTCTTCATGAATAAGCTGCCAGAATTCACCAAATTCAGGATCATTCTTCATATAAGCAGTTAAAGGGAAGAAAGACTTGGTAAGGCTCATCATGCTGTTTTCCAGCAGAGTCCTGAAAAATTCAGAATTCTCATAGAGTTTTTTAACCCTGTCAAATTCTCCTTTCTTTTCCAATTCTTCCATTGCAGTTCCCACTCCATAGAACCCGGGTACATTCTGTTTCAACTGGCTCCAGCTTCCTACGAAAGGGATCGCCCTTAGGTCAGAAAGATTCAGTTCAGCAGATTTATTCCTCTTGGAAGGCCTACTACCAATATTGGTTTTAGCGTAATACTTAAGAGTACTCATTTTTTCCAGATAAGGAATAAATCTTGGGTGTTTTTTAAAGTCCATATAGGTATTATAGCTAATCTCTGCCAGCTCTATCATGGTCTTCCTGTCTTCATCGCTCAAAATGTTCTCTCCGTCACTAAAAATTTCATTGGAAACCCCTGAACTTAATAATTGCTCAAGATTATAGGTACATGAGTCTTTTGTTCCGAAATTAGAACTGATCGTTTGCCCCTGTACTGTAATCTGGATTTCTTCATTCTCAATGGTAGGTCCTAATGAAGCATAGAACTGGTGAGTTTTTCCTCCACCTCTGGCCGGTGGACCTCCTCTACCGTCAAAAAACACTACTTTGATTCCATATTCTCTGGAAATTTTGGTAAGGGATTCTTTGGCTTTATATATACTCCAGTTAGCCATCAGATAACCCCCGTCTTTGGTACCATCACTAAAACCTAACATAATGGTTTGTTTATTCCCCCTTCTTTCCAGATGCTCTTTATATACCGGATTCTTGTATAATTTCTCCATGACATTATGAGCATCCTGGAGGTCTGGAACCGTTTCAAATAAAGGAATCACATCTACAGTCGGCTTGTCCCAGCCACACATTCTTAAAAATGCGAATGGCTGAAGTACGCCCTGAACGCTTCCACAGTTACTTATAATATATCGGTTAGCACCCTCTTCACCACTTTTTTCCTGGATCTCCTGCATGGCATAGATGGAAGAAATAGTGGCTTTACCCATTCCTTCTTCAAAATCCTCCGGATCAAGTTTACCCTGAACATTACTAAGCAGCTCAATCTGCTTGTCGTTATCAAGCTCAGAGAAATCAGAAGGAAGTAGTTTATCTGACTTGGAAGTGACCTCAACCACTTCATTTAAAACATCCTGATGAATCCCGGAATCCTGACGGATATCCAGAGTCGCAAAATGATATCCGAAAAGATTCACTTTATTCAGCATATCATTTACTTCATCAATAAATAAGGACTGATGATCTCTTTCCAGTATACTCTTGATATTTTGAAGCTTGGACTTGAATTCTTCAAGTGGAAGTTTAACCTCTCCTGTTTTGGAAATTGCAGAATCATACAAACCTCTTTCAAGATCTCCCATGAGTTCATCTACGCCTCTGAAAGTAAGTCTGCGTTTAAGCTTACGTATATCGCGATAATAATTAAGAAATATAGTCCTTCTTAAGCGCTTTGCAACCCTCAAAGTAATATCGGTTGTTACAAACGGATTTCCGTCACGGTCACCGCCCGGCCAGAATCCAAGATTAATCACCTGGTTCCCAATTTCTTCACCATCAAAAATATTTTGTTGGAGATAATTATGGATCTTACTGGCACTCTGATAAAACACATTTTCGAAATACCAGATAAGGTTCACCGCTTCATCATAAGGGGTCGGCTTCTCTTTTTTAAAGAAAGGCGTCTTCCCTAGTTGAGCCAGCAATTGTTTGATCTTAATCAGATCATTTTTCTGAATTGCCTTATCCAGGTCTGTAATAATTCCCAGTACACTACCAGGATAGAACTGCGTTGGGTGAGCTGTTAAGGTAGGCCGCACTTTGAACCTTCTCAAATACTCCTTCAACTCCTCCAGTTTTTGCTTGGCCTCAGCTGCTTCCTTAACACTTCTTAAGGTTCCGCGGCCGTCCATGTTATTTACTATAGGGAAAGATGCGTCTTCAATGGCATCAAAAAGCACCACCTGTCTTTCTATATACTGAATAAAACGAAAAAGGAGATTAATTTTTTCTTCTTCTGAAGGGTTTTCGCCGTATTTGTCGAAAAAACGCTCCACGATCTCTGAAGGGTTTTTATTCTCTTCAAAACCTTTTTCACAAATCTCCTGAAAAAGTGGTAACAGAGCACCTGTTTTCTTAATCTCGTCATATGGCAAGGTCAAAAAGATACTGTTGTATACCTGATATTTTGCGAGTACATTATCATTAAATCTATCCAATCTTGGTTCTCTTTGCATAATTAAGTTTTAGCGTATTCGATTCTTTTAAAATTATAAAAAAACCCTTTAAACGAAACAGTCTAAAGGGCCTTTAATAAAAGTTTAGGACTGTTTACAACTCTTTAAAGATGGAATGCATCAGCCGTTTTTTATCATTAATACTTTCCTCCAGGGAAATCATTGTTTCGGTACGGTAAACACCTTCAATATCGTCCAGCTGGAATATAATTTCCTTGGCGTGCTGTGTATTTCTCGCTCTTATTTTACAAAAGACATTGAATTTACCCGTGGTTACGTGAGCAACAGTCACAAAGGGAATTTCATTTATCCTTTCCAGAACGAATTTGGTTTGTGAAGTATTCTTCAAGAATACACCAACATACGCAATAAAAGCATATCCAAGCTTCTTATAATCAAGTGTTAATGAGGAACCAATAATGATCCCTGCTTCTTCCATTTTTTTCACCCTTACATGAACGGTTCCTGCAGAAATAAGCAGTTTTTTGGCGATATCGGTAAATGGAGTTCTCGTATTCTCGATAAGCATATCAAGAATCTGGTGGTCTGTTTCGTCTAATTTGAACTTGGCCATTTTTAAACTTCTTTTTTAATGAACCTCAAAATTAAGACAAAATCATTGAATTATTGATAATTAATTTGATAATTATCCATATTTAACCTGTAATTCTGCAGTATTTAAGATAATTTTATTAACTATAACGTTTTCGGCCACTTTTTCCTCACCCGGAAGCTTCAGTTTTCTCCTCTTTCCTTCGATCTCACGGTGCCCAAATTTGTGGATGCTTTCAGCAATATTTTCCACCACCGGCTCAAATTCAATCCTTTTATTGCTCAAAACCTCCCTGAACTGTATGGCCACATCCCTCAATTGACCATCTATTTCTACTTCTCTTATAATAATATCGTTGAATAACTTTTGATTCTCCGGTATCTTAAAGTAGTCTTCGTAATCAACAGAAACATCTTCTTTATTTGAAATCTGATACAAACAGGACAGCAAAGCTCTGAAAACATATTTACGAGTCTTTTCTCGCTCATAATCATTAGGATAATGCCCGGCCTCAAATAGTAAAGTGGGTGTAGATAGATTTTGAAAGGTATCGCCGGCGCAATTGATATTGAAAGCATCATCATATCTTCCAATTTGCCCCGGCAGCTGATCTTTTAGATCTTTCTCAATACCGGCAATAAGCCCCATACTCTTCCTACGGGCTTCATCAATGCTTCGTTCCTCATCTTTGGAAGGAGTGAGGAAAGACAAGGTAGCGGGGCTGGCTTTATTTCCCGCGCTAAAAATGGTTCTCTGGTCATGCAGGTTAAGACAGTAATCAGGCTGAAGCTCCTCATACTGCTGTCTTAAGATTTTACTCTCTGGTTGACTCAAATTTCGAAGATCACGGTTAAGATCTACAGAATTGGCATTAATACGGGTATAAGCCTCAGCTCCGTCGGGATTAAGCATCGGGATAATATAAAGACTACAATTTTCCAGAATTCCGGAAATAATCTTATGAGACGCCTTTTTGAATACATTTAACAGGTCAATTATAGCCTTGGTAGTTGTAGATTCATTGCCATGCATCTGAGACCAGGCCAGAACTTTGGTTTTCCCGGTACCCAGTTTATATATATATATAGGTCTGTTTTGAACAGATTTCCCAATTTCAACAATCTCAAAATCTTTTTCAAACTCCTTTTTTATCAGTTCAATATCTGATATGGTCACATATCTACCAGTGATCTTTTCAAATTTAATCCCGGCATAAGACTTATCAGTAAACAGATCTATAAGCATTTTGTTTTCCATGTTTACAAAACTAAACAATGTATATTTTACAATTGTAAACAAGTGAAATTGCAAATTGTGTATACAACTGTGAACACTAATTATACATCAGTATCTGCTAAGGCTGGAAAAATTCCATATACAAGTATTTTTACATATAATACGTTGTATTTTAGATATTAACAATATTTTACTTGTACCTTTTATTTAATACTTAAATTAAAGTTTACAAATGTAACAGGATTGTTTTGTAAATATTATTTACATTTGTAACTTAAGTTAACTCTTTATTTGTGTTACAATGGTAAACACTGAGAAATTCGCTTCGAGACTCAATAAAATCCTGGATTATTACGATTTGTCTGCTGCTTCCTTTGCTGATAAAATTGAAGTTGGGCGCTCATCTATCTCTCACATTCTTTCAGGAAGAAATAAACCAAGCCTGGATTTTGTAATGAAGGTTGTAACTAATTTCCCAGAGGTCGAGCTCTACTGGCTTTTAAATGGAAAGGGGAAATTTCCGGCAGATTCAGAAACTCCAAAAAATGCTGGCGTAGTTTCCAAACAGGAAGATACACCTGCACCTCCCGCGTATGATAAAAATCCATCTTCAGTACCTCCTGTTCTACCTTCCAGTTCTCCCGGCAAGAAAATTCAGAGGATCGTTATTTTTTATACAGATGGTAGTTTTGATGCTTTTGAAAATTGATTATCCCGGATAAATTGGATTATTTTGCGATATGAAAAAATTACTGGGTTTAATTAGTCTGTTACTTTTAGCATCCTGTTTTAATGTTGAAAGAAATTGTGAAGATTTCCGTACAGGGACCTTTAAATTTGAGACCTATTTAAATGGTGAACTGGTCACCTCAACTTTTATAAGGAACGACAGTATTGAGATCGAGAAATTCCAGGGAAAGACCGACACATCTTCCGTAAGATGGATCAACGATTGTGAATACATTCTGAAAAATCTTCATCCGAAAGGGATGTCAGAAGAAAAAGCCATTCATATGAAAATACTCACCACTAACAAGAATGGATATACCTTCGAGTACGGAGAGGTTGGCCAGGCTAAGAAAGCCAAAGGAAAGGTTATTAAAGTCTCTGGAGATTAATTCTGTCTTTCACGAAGGAGATTATTCTGTTCTTCCATAAGATCATTTAAATTGGACAGCAATTCAATGTCTTTAGGAGTGACCACTTTTTCATTTTTCGGATCCTGTGCTTTATTCCTGAATCGATTCATGAATTTTACTACGATAAAGACTACGAAACCTATAACAAGAAAATCGATAAGCGTTTCTATCAGCAACCCGTATCCAATAGAAACTTCTTTAATGAAGTCTGCGCTTCCCTCAGTACCGACTTCTTCTCTCAGGACCAGCTTGCGATCAGCATAATTAATACCATCGGTCATAAGGCTTAGCGGGGGCATGATGACCTGTTTCACCAGTACATCTACCACGCTGTTAAATGCGGTACCAATAATGATACCTACAGCCATATCTACCATATTGCCCTTAACGGCAAATTCCTTGAACTCTTTAATTAATCCCATTATTCGTCAAATAAGGATGCCTGACCTTCAGAGTTAGATTTTTTTTCAGGTACTATAATCTCACCTGATACTATATCTTCCCCACTGATTTTTTCGTCATTGGAGCTTTTGTCTTTTTCCGTTTCCGCATCACCTTCCTCCTGCTCCTCGTAAGGCACGGGATCAAGAAGATTTATCTGGTTTACTTTTTCTGTAGTTAATTGATTTCCAAGGGCTTTAATCCCCTTTACTGAAATAAAATCTTCAATGTTTATTTCATCGTTTTCACGACGCTCTTTACCCTTAGGTTTTGTATAAACTATTTCGGCTCTGGGATAATAATCTGTAGAAACAACCTCTAGAAAGGAATCTTCATGATCACTTATGAATTTCTCTTCTTTATCGGGATGTTCAATAAGGAATCGCTTTACATAATAGCGCTCCTTTTCAGGCTCCCAGTAAATTGCCGAGATAGGCTTGTCTTTAACCCATTTTTCCAGAACTACCATTTCATCATCAAACCTGGTAGTAAGTTCAGGCTTGATGGTTTTCACCATTCCGTCCTGGGTGACAATAAGCAGCCTGTCGTCTCCTTTAAATTCACCGAGCAATTCGCCTCTTTCATCTACATTCAGTCTTTTTACCGTTTCATCAAACCAGATCCTTCTTGGCTTTAAAGTAGAAACACCTTCTTCTTTAAGCTCTATGCGTTTTACAGAATATTTTGTAACGATATTTCCTTTAACATTGCGTCCCTTGATCAGTACATCGGCAAAGTCAAGATCAAACTTCAGTTTTCTTATGCTCCCCACCTGGCGAAGCAATACAGTTACCACTTCTGCCTCACCATTAGGATTAGCCGAAAAGTAGAGCACCGAAGAATCTTTTTTACCCTGGGTCAAATCATATTCGCGATCCCGGGTTACCGAAGTAACTGAAAATCGCTTAACATAGGTCTTACCGCCTTTTCCATCACGGTAGACCATATTATAGATAGTTCGTTTGTCTTTTTTCTTGAATATGGCAACGTGGATGATATCTTTACCTATGAAGGTCTTGGAATCCACCTTGGTCACCATCATTTTTCCGTCTGCTGTAAAACAGATAACATCATCTATATCCGAACAATCGGTGACGTATTCATCTTTTTTAAGGGAAGTACCTACAAAACCTTCAGTTCTATTCACATACAGCTTCGTATTTCTTATCACTACCTTGGTAGCTTCTATATCCTCGAAAAGTCGAAGTTCGGTTTTGCGATCTCTGCCTGCGCCATAATCCTTCTTCAGTTTTTTGAAATAATCCACCGCAAAATCTACAATATTGTCCAGATGATGTTTTACCTGAGCTATCTCACCTTCCAGGGCATCGATCTTCTGCTGAGCCTTGTCTATATCGAATTTCGAAATCCGCTTAATACGGATTTCGGTCAGTCTCACGATATCATCTTCCGTCACTTCACGCTTAAGGTGGCGGGTATGGGGTTTCAGGCCTTTATCAATAGCCTGGATCACTCCTTCCCAGGTCTCCTCTTCTTCTATATCCCGGTATATACGGTTTTCGATAAAAATTCTTTCCAGAGAGGCGAAATGCCATTGTTCTTCAAGCTCTCCCAGTTTTATTTCGAGTTCATTCTTAAGGAGTTGAAGTGTATGGTCTGTAGACCTTCGAAGAATATCAGAAACCCCAAGGAAAATCGGTTTATGATCAATGATCACACAGCCCAGCGGTGCCAATGAATTCTCGCACTGCGTGAAAGCATACAGTGCATCGATGGTCTTATCTGGCGAAATATTATTGGGTAAGTGGATGAGTATCTCTACTTCCGCCGCCGTATTATCTTCGATTTTCTTGATCTTAATTTTACCCTTATCATTTGCCTTTAAAACAGAATCGATCAAACTGGAAGTAGTGGTGCCATAAGGAACCTCAGTTATTGCCAAAGTATTTTTGTCGACCTGACTTATCTTGGCTCTGACCCTAACACGACCTCCTCGTTTCCCGTCATTATAGTTGCTAATATCAGCAATACCTCCTGTTGGGAAATCAGGAAAAATTTTAAATTTCTTTCCTTTCAAATGCTGAATAGAAGCCTCTATTAATTCATTGAAATTATGCGGAAGTATCCTGGTACTTAGCCCTACCGCGATACCTTCAGCGCCCTGCGCCAATAGCAACGGGAACTTTACCGGCAGGTTTACCGGCTCATTCTTTCTGCCGTCGTATGAAAGTTGCCATTCAGTAAGTTTAGGGCTGTATAAAACCTCTAAAGCAAATTTAGACAGTCTTGCTTCAATATAACGCGGTGCAGCCGCACGGTCCCCGGTAAGAATATTCCCCCAGTTACCCTGTGTATCTATAAGCAGTTCCTTCTGACCAATCTGAACCATGGCATCGCCTATACTTGCATCACCATGAGGGTGATACTGCATGGTATGTCCCACAATATTGGCTACCTTATTATAACGACCGTCATCCAGGTCTTTCATAGAATGCATAATACGGCGCTGCACGGGTTTGAATCCGTCTTCTATTGCAGGTACCGCCCGTTCCAGGATTACGTATGAAGCATAATCCAGGAACCAGTCTTTATACATTCCAGTTATCTTTATAAGTTCTTCCTTATTTTCTTCAAACTGCTCTTCCTGAGCTCCTTCTAGGTTTTCTTCCATTAGGCAGTAGGTTTAGGTATGGTTTCCAGGACTTTTTGAAGTGAGGCCACCATCCCCTTTTTCTTTTTTCGGGTTAAAAATGTAGTATTAAATGTATATTTTCTATATCCTTTCTTTCTTCTTGATCTAATATAAATGGTCAGTGCCGAATATATCCCGTAATCCACAAACCTGAATTTACCCAATTTCCTTTTAGGGAATTCAGCTTTTTGAACCCGGTACTCCATGAATTTAGAGAAAAACACCCCGTTATTCTTGAAATTCAGCGTTTCTCCATCACTGTCAAAATCAAAAGACTGACCAATCCTGTGAACATACAACCCCAGCAGCAATGTGACTATATTTGGTAAAAAATGACTGAACCCGATTTCCTGTTCGGAATCTGAAGCCATAATTTCAATATTCACAAAAACATTAGTGATAAATACCGCTATTAAAACGATATAAATTGAAGGGACTATCTTGATCTCAGTTCTATTGGTAAATCTCATACGCCAAGTTCTTCTACCAGATCAAGTTCTACTTTCAGATTGTCTATAATAAATTCCTGTCTGTCTGGAGTATTCTTACCCATATAGAAACTTAACATTTCTTCTATAGATTTATCTTTATCCAGCATTACAGGGTCCAAACGAATATCGTCACCTATAAAATGCTTGAATTCATCAGGTGAAATTTCACCAAGCCCCTTAAAGCGGGTAATCTCAACTTTTCCTGAAAGTTTCTGGATCGCCTGCTTACGCTCCATTTCACTGTAACAATAGATCGTTTCTTTCTTATTACGAACCCGGAATAAAGGAGTTTGAAGAATATAAAGATGGTTTTCCTTGATCAGCTCAGGGAAGAACTGAAGGAAGAATGTGATGAGCAATAACCTAATATGCATACCATCCACATCGGCATCGGTCGCTATCACGATATTATGATACCTGAGATCTTCTAACGAATCTTCAATATTTAAAGCAGCTTGAAGAAGGTTGAATTCTTCATTTTCATAGACTATCTTTTTAGAGAGTCCGTAACTGTTCAAAGGTTTTCCTTTAAGACTGAAAACAGCCTGTGTTACAACATCACGGCTTTTTGTGATGGAGCCACTTGCTGAATCTCCCTCGGTAATGAACAAGGTTGTCTCTAAACAGCGTTCATGTTTACTATCACCAAGATGCACACGACAATCTCTTAGTTTTTTATTATGAAGACTGGCTTTTTTTGCTCTGTCTTTAGCAAGCTTTCTAATTCCTGAAAGATCCTTACGTTCTCTTTCGGCCTGAAGTATCTTGCGCTGAAGATTTTCAGCCGTTTCCGGATTTTTATGCAAATAATTATCAAGATTTCTTTTTACAAAATCATTGATATACGTTCTCACGGTTGGCAACTTGCCACCCATATCTGTAGAACCTAGTTTTGTTTTGGTCTGACTCTCAAAAACAGGTTCCATTACTTTTATACTGATGGCCGCAACAATGGATTTCCTTATGTCGCTAGCCTCATAGTTCTTTCCGTAGAATTCACGAACAGTTTTAACCACAGCCTCTCGAAATGCCAAAAGGTGTGTCCCTCCCTGGGAAGTGTTCTGCCCGTTGACAAAAGAGTGATATTCCTCGCTATACTGTGATTTACTATGAGTAATAGCTACTTCAATATCATTACCTCTAAGGTGAACAATTGGATAAAGCATATCATCCTTACTGATGCTGTCACCAAGAAGATCTTTTAATCCATTCTCTGAATAGAATTTTTCCCCATTAAAAACTATGGTAAGTCCCGGGTTGAGATATACATAGTTCTTAAGCATTTTCTCTATATATTCATTTCTGAACTTATAGTTCTTGAAAATAACCTCATCAGGAATAAAAGTGATCTTGGTACCTCTTCGACGCGAAGTTTCTTCAAGATGTTCTTCATCTTTTAATTCTCCCTGTTCAAATTCTGCAGCGTGACTTTTTGAATCTCTTGAGGATTCAACACGGAAGTAGGAAGAAAGTGCATTCACAGCCTTGGTACCAACACCATTTAGTCCTACCGATTTTTTGAAGGCTCTGGTATCATACTTACCACCAGTGTTCATTTTGGAAACAACATCCACCACTTTTCCAAGCGGAATACCCCTACCAAAGTCCCGTACGATAACTCGCTGGTTCTGCACGGAAATTTCGATAGTCTTTCCGGCTCCCATTACGAACTCATCAATACTGTTATCAATAACTTCTTTAAGTAGAATATATATCCCGTCATCCTGACTGGAGCCATCTCCTAATTTCCCGATATACATTCCGGGACGCATGCGGATGTGTTCTTTCCAGTCTAACGACCGAATATTATCTTCGGTATATTTTGTATTCTCGCTCATAAGTAGTCATGGAGTTATGCCCCTAATATAAGGCAATACCTAAAAAACTGAAATAAATCGAGCCTAATTTAATTAACAAATAATTAGGAAGTAATGTTAATTAAGAAAGATGAAGATAGAAGTATGAATTACAAACCCCATATCCTCTATATGGAAAGAAATTTTAACATATGATTATTCGTCTTACTCTAAATAAGTTCATACAGTTGTATCAAGGTTAAAGGCTTGAATAAAAAGGAAGAATTAAAACGAGCTTGACCTTGTATTTCTAGATTCCAATTTCACTAGACATTGAAACGGAAGTGCATCACATCACCATCCTGCACTATATAATCCTTTCCTTCCACTCTCATCTTTCCGGCTTCTTTCACCTTAGCCTCACTGCCATAATTTACATAGTCGTCATAAGCTATCACTTCCGCACGAATAAAACCTTTTTCAAAGTCGGTATGAATAACCCCGGCAGCTTGCGGAGCAGAGGCACCTACCTTTACCGTCCAGGCGCGGACTTCCTTTTCACCTGCTGTAAAGTAAGTTTGAAGATCAAGAAGTTTGTATGCCCCCCTAATTAACTTAGCAGAACCTGGTTCATCAAGACCTATATCCTGAAGGAACATCTTGCGTTCCTCATAATCTTCCAGTTCGGTGATATCAGCTTCGGTCCCTACAGCCAGAACTAATACCTCAGCATTTTCATCCTTAACAGCCTCCTTTACCTTTTCTACATGCTCATTTCCATCAACAGCCGCATCTTCATTTACATTACAAACATACATCACTGGCTTGTCTGTAATGAACTGTAAAGGTTTGATGAATTCCTTTCTCTCATCTTCGGTAAGATCTATAGCACGGACTGATCTTCCTTCTTCAAGACCTTTTTTCACCTTTAACAGGGCAGTTTCTTCTTTCTGAGCTTCCTTATTTCCGGTCTTGGCAGCACGCTTTACCTTATCGAGTTTTTTCTCAACGGTTTCCAGATCTTTTAGCTGAAGCTCCATATCTATGGTTTCCTTATCCCTGATAGGGTCTATTGAACCATCAACGTGGACTATATTATCATTTTCAAAGCATCTAAGCACATGCAGGATGGCATCAGTTTCGCGGATGTTACCGAGAAACTGGTTTCCCAAACCTTCACCCTTGCTGGCTCCCTTTACAAGCCCGGCAATATCAACGATCTCTACGGTTGCAGGAATCACGCGTTCCGGGTTTACGAGCTCACCTAATTTAGTAAGCCTTGGATCCGGAACGTTTACCACTCCAATATTAGGTTCTATGGTACAAAACGGAAAGTTAGCACTCTGAGCCTTCGCGTTACTTAAACAATTAAAAAGTGTTGATTTTCCAACATTGGGAAGTCCTACAATTCCGGCTTTCATAAACTAAAATTTAGATGCTTGTTTTTTGCGGCTGCAAAGATAGGTATTAGAATTGAAACTATAGCTTTGACAGGAACAAGCTTTAGTAATTTATTAGTTCAGTTATTATCAAAAACATAAGCTTGCGTGCTTTAGTATTTTTTTAACTCAAGAGGGCTACTTATTTTATAATTTTAATCGGAACACTGATCTTCTTACTCTAAAAGCTATTATATGTCCTCAAAATCCAATTCGAACGAAAACAACTGGTATAAAGATGCTATCATCTATGAACTTCATATAAAGGCTTTCTTCGACAGTAATGGTGACGGGATCGGTGATTTTCAAGGACTCCTGCAAAAACTGGATTACCTGGAAGACCTGGGAGTTACAGCCATCTGGCTACTTCCCTTCTATCCTTCTCCATTAAAGGATGATGGTTATGATATCGCCGACTATTATTCGATCAATCCATCCTATGGAAATGTAGAAGATTTTAAACGATTTATCAGGGAAGCTCATGACAGAGGACTTAAGGTTATTACTGAGCTGGTCATTAATCATACTTCAGATCAGCATCCCTGGTTTCAAAAGGCACGAAAGGCTCCGGCAGGATCTGATGAAAGAAATTACTATGTTTGGAGCGATGATCCTCAGAAATATAAGGATGCCCGAATCATCTTTACCGATACTGAACCGTCTAACTGGAGCTGGGATGCCGAAGCCCAGGCATATTACTGGCACAGGTTCTTCTCGCACCAGCCAGACCTGAATTTCGATAATCCGCAGGTTCAGCAGGAAGTTTTCGATCTCCTTGATTACTGGTGTAAAATGGGCGTGGATGGCTTCAGGCTGGATGCTATTCCCTATTTATTTGAAAGGGATGGTACTAATTGCGAAAATCTCCCCGAGACCCATACTTTCCTGAAAAAATTGAGAGCACATGTAGATAAGAACTATGATGACAAACTTTTACTAGCCGAAGCAAATATGTGGCCCGAAGATTCGGCGGCTTATTTCGGGGATGGAGACGAATGCCATATGAACTATCACTTCCCTATAATGCCCAGGATGTTCATGGCAGTAAAAATGGAAGACCGCTACCCTATTATCGATATCATAGATCAAACACCCGAAATACCAGAAAACTGCCAGTGGGGAATCTTCTTAAGAAATCATGATGAATTAACCCTGGAGATGGTCACCGACGAGGAAAGGGATTATATGTATAAAGTTTATACCAAGGACCCACAAGCCAAGATCAATGTAGGTATCAGGCATCGCCTTGCACCGCTACTTGATAATAACAGGAGTAAGATCGAACTTATGAACGTTCTTTTATTCTCCCTGCCAGGAACTCCTATCATCTATTATGGGGATGAAATAGGAATGGGAGATAATTTCTACCTGGGAGACCGTGATGGTGTAAGAACTCCAATGCAGTGGACTGCCGATCGTAATGCCGGCTTTTCACTTGCCAATCCTCAGAAATTATATCTGCCACTAATAATTGACCCGGAATATAAGTACGAGTCTATTAATGTAGAGACCCAGCAAATGATCTCTTCCTCTCTTTTGTGGTGGATGAAGAGGATCATTGGAATGCGAAAAAAATTCAAAGCCTTTGGCCGTGGTGATATCGAGTTTCTCTCTCCTTCCAATTCAAAGATCCTTGCATTTACGCGGTCATTTGAAGAAGAAAAGATTCTTGTTCTTGCCAACCTTTCTAGATTCTCACAACCTGCAGAGCTCGATCTGGAAGAGTTTAAAGGTTATACTCCTATAGAAGCTTTTAGTCATAATAAGTTTCCCGAAATCAGTGAAAGGCCTTATTTATTTACCCTTTCTCCTTATGGTTATTACTGGTTTGTTCTGGAAAAGGAAAGAGAAAGAGTTAAAGGAGAAAGCAAAATTCCTATTCTTAAGGTTGATAAATGGCCAAATCTTTTAAAGAACCGAACCCTTCAGAAACTTTCTGCTCAAATATTACCTCCCTATCTTAATAATAGAAGATGGTTTGAAAGCGGAGGAAGAATCTTGCAGGAAATCTCGGTAAAAGAATCAGTAGAAATAAAGATCAAAGACCTGCCTACAAGGATCCTGATTCTTGAAGTGGTTTATAACGAAGGCTTGCCAGAACTCTATCAGCTACCGGTTTCTTTTGTCGCGGAGGAAAATGAGAACGTCCTAAATGAAATTCCAAAGAGAGGTATTATTGCTGAACTAAGAATAGGAAAGGAAAAAGGATATTTGTTCGATTCTGTTTATTCTGAAGATTTCCGTAATTACCTGATCGAAGGATTCCGTTCCTCTAAAAGATCAAAATCTGCTTCAGGTGAACTGGAATTCTCTTCTGAAAAAGCGGCCCTGAAAGAACTTGAAGAAGATCCGCGCTCAGATCTGGTAAATACCGAACATAGACAAACCATTATCACTTACAACAATCAGTTTATATTAAAACTATACCGAAGACTGGATACGACCTTTAATCCGGATGTTGAGACCATTAAATTCCTTACCACTAAAACTGATTTTACCAAGATTTCAAATTATGCCGGTGCTATTAAATTCAGCCAGAAATCAGGCAAACCATACATTTTTGCAATGCTTCAGCATGTGGTGGAAAATCAGGGAGAGGTTTGGGATCATGTAAAGGATTCCCTGGACAGGTATTTTGAAAATGTCCTCACTACTACAAGAAATATTGAATTTGAGAAGCCTTCCAATCATATCCTGGAGCCTTTGGGCTATGAAAACTTCCCTCAGCCTATTCAGGAGTTGTTTGGCATCATTCTACCCGAAAGAATGTATCAGTTGGGTGAGTTCACTGCTGAACTGCATACGGCACTATCACGACATTCCTCAGATAAGGATTTTGATAAAGAAGAATCATCACTGCATTACCAGAGGTCCTTATATTCAGGACTTCAAACACTTACAAGAACAAGTCTGGAAAAACTTAAATCTGTACTTAAAGACCTCCCTGAGGACATTCGTGAAGAAGCCAGAGAAGTTCTTGGTTTAAAACAGGAAATTTTAAAATGCTTTAAAAGCATCTATAAGCATAAAATCCCGGTAATGAAAATACGCACACATGGCGATTATCATTTAAAACAGATCTTATGGACAGGCAGGGAGTATATTATGAACAGTTTTGAAGGTGACCCCTCCAAATCATTCAGTGAAAGAAGAATAAGAAGATCGGCGATGCGGGATCTGGCGGCAATGATCAGATCTCTTCATTATTCGGCATACAGCAATATACTTTCGCCCGAATACAATCAGCAACGAAGAGAAGGAAATCTTGAAGAATGGGCTGAAACCTGGCATTATTATATCAGCCGTTTATATATAAAAGGCTATTTTGACAAAGCCGGCCAGAGCGATTATATTCCTGAAGATCCTGAAGATTTCAAGATCCTGATGCATACTTTCCTTTTAGAAAAAGCATTGTATGAGCTCAATTTTGAGATCGATAACCGTCCCGAATGGATCATTATTCCGATTCGCGGAATAAAAGCCGTGGTTCAGTATTATAATAAGAACTGATTTATTCCACTATATACATCTCGTTGGATGCCTTAATATATTCCTGCGGATTGAAGGTAGATTCAAAACTGTTCCTTACAAGATCCAGTTTTAATTTCAGATTCTTCATTTCATCTTTCAGGAAAGGATCATTCTGATATTTCTGAATAAGTTTTTCATATTTAGAAAGGTTTTCCAGTATCCTGAAAGTTAGCATACCGAACCTTATCTTAAGATTCTGAACCCTCAGCATCTGGTCGTGATATTCCTGTTTCCAGTTTTCGGGATTGCTATTGCGTTCTTCCACAATCTTGTTTTCTGCAATTTTGGAAATATCAAGAATATACTGAGTTCTCTTCTTGGCATCGGTCTCATCGGTAAAGCGCTCATTGAACTCTTTTTTTGAAATTCCGAGCATCTCAACAAGATTATCTTCCATCGCTTTATTCTGAAGTTCCTTTAATTCATTCAGGCTCTTATTGATAGCCTCCCATTCTGTTTCGATAAGATCCTTATCATGTGTGAACTGGGAAATGGAAGTAGTAAGCTTTAACATTTTAATGCTCTGCTCCCTTAATTCCCTGTCTCTACGGTTAAGTGAGCCTATAAACTGGCTAATTCCGTCAAAAAGACTTCCCGCAAACATCCCGGTAAAAGGAGTTCCCTTAGCAAGGTCTCCAGTTACCTGAAGCATATGATTCAGGGCCTGCAACCGGGCATTGTCCTCTTGCTCTTCAGCAATATATTGTTTGAATTTTCCAAACCATTCCTGGTAACCTTCATAGTTCATGGGATTGCTTACGGCATCAAGCGTAGAATAGAATTCCCGTGAAGCATTAAACAAATTCAAGGGTTTAATTTCTCTTTCCATAGAGGCCAGGTTCAGCACTGCCGAACTATAGTTATATTTATAAACGCTAATTGCATTCTTATCTATTTCCTCCTGCCGCTCTTCAAGATATTTTACTCTTTCGAGCAGTTTTTCCACTTTTTCTGAAGCAGAATTGGTGTTCTGAATACTTTCGTCCAGGGAGTTGATCTTTGAATCGATCTCCTTGATGCGGAATTCGAGATTCTGACTCAATAGCGAGCGTTCCCGGTTAAGTTCCTTCAGCACCTGTTCAGTAACGCTTGTAGTTTGATTATCTGAATATATCTGCGCACTTGAACTCAGGCTACATATTGTTATAGCTAAAAAAAAGAAGAAGGTCTTCTTCATAATACACTGGTTTTTAGTCAATATTATTAACGATGGTGTAATGCATCATATTTCATGCCACCAGAAAATAACTCCCAAAAGTAAGCATCCTGGCCTTTGGTAAGATTCAAATGCTGTAGATTTAATAAACATTTAAGTAAGTTTCCCCAATCTGAATAAAATAGGAAAAGTCACTTCATTTATATTCCCAAAGGCTTTCCGCAAATCCTTATCTATAAATTGTAAGGGATCATCATGATTTACCTTCTCAAAATGCTTCACTGCAGACCATGTTCGCAGATAGCCCAGCAGCTGACCAATTTTCCAATTGTACTTCTGATCGAATTCGGGTGTCTCAATCTCTGAAAAAGGAAATGGAATAGATCTGTAATTATCTTCGAGATATTTTCTTTCGGAATCCCAAAAAGGTCCAATGATATTATCATAAAAATGGCCGATTATCTTATTGGTTTCCGGGTTACTGGAGAACAATCCATATCCCAGAATCGCAAATAGTCCATCAGGTTTTAAACATCTTTTTACTTCAGAATAAAACTCATTGAAATTAAACCAGTGTATCGCCTGAGCGGTAATTATTAAATCAAAATAATTATCAGGAAAATCAGTCTTTTCCGCAGGTTGAACCGAGTAATGGATATTCTCTCTTTTTACTGCATTTTTGATCTGATTGGAACTGATATCGGTCCCTTCCACCTTATTAAAATAAGAAGAGATTTCCCCTGCTACCTGACCGCTCCCGGTTCCACAGTCCCAGGCTTTCTCATGACCATTGAGCTGGGCTTTTAAAAATTCGTATACCTCTGGCGGGTATTTTGGCCTGTACCTTGAATAAGCTTCAGATCGGGATGAGAAATTATCTTTCAAAACCTATTCTATCATACTTGCAAAAACCATTTGTCTGAATTTCCAGCCGGTTTCGTCATTTACAGGTCCTCTGGTTTGTTTCAGAAGGATCCCGATAACATCGGTAACAGGATCGGCAAAATACTGGGTATTGAAATATCCACCCCAATCAAAAGTACCTTCACTTCCCTGTCCTCCTTTTTCTTCTCCTTGTCTGGAAACTATACCGAATGCCAGTCCGTAAAAATTTTCCGGCCCGCCAAATAAATCTTCTGTATGATTGCTAAGCACCATCTTTACGGTAAGCGGACTCAATAATCTATTACCATTGTAAGTCCCGCCATTGAGATACATCTGAAGGAATTTAGCATAATCCATAGCTGTGCTTGAGAGCCCTGCTCCGCCGGAAAAGAATGTTTTTGCACCCTTCACCGGATACTGAGGATCGTAAAAAGTGACAGGGAATGCTTTCCATTTATCCCCTTCCTTATGCTGAACCTGTACGAGCCGTTCTGTCTTGGAAGCTGGCAAATAGAAATAAGTGTCATCCATATCCAAAGGCTCGAAAATCCTTTCCTGAAGAAATTCATCAAAATCCTTACCCGACACTATTTCTATAAAATAACCGAGAACATCAAGACCTTCAGAATAAGTGAACTTCTTTCCGGGTTTATGATGTAAGGGTAGTTTTGCCAGTTTTTTTACACTTTCTTCAATTGTTACATTCTTAGTTGTAAAGAGATCGGTTATCCCCGCCTTCGCATAGATTTTTTTAAACCTTTCATCACCGTCTATTGCTCCATAACCAATCCCTGAAGTATGGGTTAGCAGATGACGTATTGTAATTTCCTTATCTGCCGGAATAGTTTTAAAAGTAGAATCGGCTTCATTGAACGATGCCAGAAGCTGCGGATCCTTGAATTCAGGAATGTAATTTGAAATAGGATCATCCAGTCGAAATTTTCCTTCTTCCCATAACATCATCACTGCGGTTGCTGTAATAGCTTTAGACTGGGAAGCTATTCTGAAAATATCATTCTTTTCAAGGTCTTCCCCATCGGCACTGGCATCTCCAAAAGCTTTATGAAAAACAATCTTACCATCCTTTGCGATAAGGGCTACCGCTCCCGGTATTTCTCCATTTTCAACAGAGGTTTGAAGCATATTGCCAATTTTTTCAAGTCTTTCCGAAGATATTCCTACACTTTCGGGTGGTGCTTCAGTTAAAACAGAATTCTTTTTCTGGGCATTAAGACCTAAACAGATAAAAAGAATGACTAACAGACTTATTCTTGAGTACATACAGATGGTTGGGTTAGTTGATTTAAGGTAAATAATATAATTATATCTCAAATTTAGAAATTTTCAGCATATAGCACAGGTATCAGTAAAAATCATAATAACTTACATCAAAATCTATATGATTCACATCAAACTAAGCCTTAAATTCATTATATTGTATAAGTTTATTTAAACTTAAAATAATTCTGTCATGAGAAATCCTAAAACATTTTTGAATGGCTATACTAGAACCCTTCTTCTGATATTCAGCATGCTTTTTATTGCTGCAGAGAGCTTTGCTTTTCAGCCTGCCGATATCAAATATGTAGAATATAAAGGAGAAGTAGTAAATGCCAGAAACGGAAGGCCAATTTCTTCCGCTTATTTAGCTTTGAACAATAGCAATATTTCCACAATTACTAATTCAGACGGTGAATTCTCCTTAAAAGTTCCGGAAGATCTTATAGAGGCGACCGTAACTATTTCTGTACTTGGTTTTCAAAGCAAGACATTGCCCCTTACCTATTTCAAGGGACAGGGAACCAGAATTGAACTGGAGGAAACCGTGGAAGAACTTACCGAGGTAAACCTTTATAAAGCTACAAATCCTAGGCTACTGGTAGAAGAAATGCTGGCAAAAAAAGACGAGAACTATCTTTCAGACCAAAGCCTTATGACCTCGTTCTACAGAGAAACCATCAAAAAAGGATGGAGCAATGTGAGCCTGTCTGAAGCTGTCGTAAAGATTTTCAAAAGCCCATATAATTCACCAAGAAAGGACCTTGTCTCCATATACAAGGCAAGGAAAAGTACAGATTATGATAAACTGGATACCGTAGCCGTTAAGCTTAAAGGAGGCCCTTTCAATACATTATATCTCGATATGATGAAATACACTGAATATGTGCTTAGACCGGAAATGGTGGATAGTTATGAATTCACCTTTGACGATCCTACCAAGATAAACGATCGTTTTACATATGTGGTGGATTTTAAAGAACTGGATGAATCAGATCCTTGGTATTACGGTAAGCTGTTTATCGATGCAGAGACTTCAACCCTGGTAAAAGCTGATTACAGTCTGAATGTTGACGACAGGAATGCTGCTGCCAAGATGTTTGTTAAGAAGAAACCGGGAGGCGCAAAGGTATATCCCGTAGAGCTCAATTATCAGGTAGATTATGCACAGGATGATGGAAAATGGCACTATGCCTATGGTAAAGCTCAGATGGATTATGTAGTGAACTGGAAAAGGAAGATCTTCAACTCCAGATATAAGATAAACAGCGAAATGGTAGTAACTGACTGGCAGGAGTATGTCAGCGAAGACTGGAAGAAATCGGTAGACCTTATAAATCCTAACATTGTGATGGTAGATGATGTATCAGGTTTTTATGATGCCGAGTTCTGGGGAAGTAATAATATAATTGAGCCAGAAAAATCAATTCAGAACGCTATAGATAAGATAAAACGGAAAATGAAAGACGAATAAAGGATAAAGTCCCGCTGATGAAGCGGGACTTTTGGTTTGAATTAGTCTGGATTCAGGTTACCCAACAGTAAAAGTCTTCGTGAAACTGTTCCTTTTAGTTTTAATAGTCACTTTATAGGTGCCAGCCGGCACGTTTGAGAAGTCCAGCGAACGTTTCAAAATAAGATCATTGCACTTAAAGAATCCTACCGGTTCCCCATATTTATCAAATATTTCTACCTGCATAGTAGTCTCCTCAGGATTTACCAGGTGAAGAGCTACTCTACTCCCAGATACCTTTATTATTGGTTTATACACAAAGGAATATCCTTTCTTAACGATACTTATATCTTTACCTTTCTTTTTAATTACTGAGGTTGAAATACTATATTCCTTATCCAGTTTAAGGGAATAGGTCCCGTCAGGCAAATTTTCAAAGTCAAGGATCTTTGAGTAAGGACTCTCGTTAAAGAACCGGTCTTTGAATAAGACTTCTCCGGTTTCATCCAGAAGGCTTAATACAGCTCCTTTTTCGATACTCTGCAGTTCAATAATCAGGTTTTGCTGATCATTGATTCTGATATCAAGCTCGTCGGCTGCTTTTACGTTAATAGACACCAGTAATAATAGTGCCATTCCAAGGGTTGTGATTGCTGTTTTCATAATCTTAAGTTTTAAAAGGTTAGAACTGCGATTAAAGATTAAACCAAACTTAGGCTATAAAAAGCTTTCAGAATAGAAGCCAATAAACCAATATATGTGATAAATTAACACCAAAATTGACTATGAAAACGTTTTCGCATAATTTTGAACATATTATTGGTAATTTAGTATAGTTTCGTAAAATTTGAGTAGGTTAACTTTAGGGGAAATATGACAAATATGGGAACCGGCCACAAACCTACTTTGGAAAAGATCGAACCAGGATTTGGAAGCTCTTTCTCCTACAGAACCTATTACCGAAACCTTAGAGATAAAAATCCCACCTTCTGGCATTATCATCCTGAGATAGAACTTGTATATGTAAATGGCGGTTGCGGAAAGCGGCAAATCGGCAGTCACATCTCCTACTATAGAAATGGTGATCTGATTTTAATAGGCTCACACCTTCCACATTGCTCTTTCACTGACAGCCTAACCGAACATGAATGCGAATCTGTTATTCAGTTCAAACCCGATTTTATTGGAACTGGATTCTTTGAGATTGTTGAAATGAAGGGTATAAAGAATCTACTGGAACGTGCCAAGAAAGGTATAGTATTTCACGGGGACACAAAACGACGGATTGGTGCTGAAGTTGAAAAGTTAAGGGATCTTGAACCTTTTGCCCGCTTGCTGGGATTAATGGAAGTTCTCAAACAACTTGAAAAAGCAAACAATTATACCCTACTAAATGCACACGGGTTTATTCTGGAGACGGCCATACAGGATAACGACAGGATTAATGTAATATTCAATTTTGTAAAGGAAGAATTTACCAGACCTATCAGCCTGGACGAAATAAGTGAAAAGGTAAGTATGACCAATCCTGCTTTTTGCAGATATTTTAAAAAGATTACCGGAAAGACATTCACGAGATTCGTGAATGAATACAGGCTGGCCCATGCAGCTAAACTACTGCACGAAAAGCAAATAAGCATTACTGAAGTTTGTTATGAAAGTGGTTTTAACAACTTCAGTCACTTCAATAAACTCTTTAAATCGTTCACAGGTAAATCGCCGTCTACATACAGGAACGAATTAAAGTTCAGTGTTTCATAAAAAAATCCCGTTCTCCAGAACGGGATTTATATCTGGGATCATATCCTTTTTATTCATGGTGCATGAAGCGCTGTTTTGCCAACAATTCTTCTTCGCTTTCAACATGATCTTCGTCTGGCACACAACAGTCAACAGGACATACTGCAGCACACTGAGGCTCTTCATGGAAGCCTTTGCATTCGGTACATTTATCCGGAACTATATAATAGATTTCGTCACTTATAGGTTCCTGGGCCTCACCGGCATCCGCTTCTTTCCCATTGGGGAGTACAACTTCTCCCTCAAGATCGGTACCATCTGAGTATCTCCAGTCATCCGCACCTTCATAAATTGCGGTATTCGGGCATTCCGGCTCACAGGCCCCGCAGTTTATGCATTCATCGGTTATTACAATTGCCATAGCTCTTCTTTTATTTGTAAATTTAAAAAACTGAACGAAAAAAGACCGGTAGCTTTTCATAAAATTTATGGTTTTAAGCTACGGAAACTTTAATTTCGCTGCACAAATTTAACATGCACACCACTCATAACCAAATAAGACAATGACAATCGACGACCATAAATCGCATCTGGTAAGCCTGGGGAAATTTCTGAATCAGTTTCAGGTTGTGGAATCTATTAAAGATGAATCTCTGCCTTCAAATGATTCATTCTTTAACCAGATGGAAGAGAAAATAGATAATGCGGTGCATTATAATGGCTGGTTTAACCGGGAAAATGTGATCTTCTCCCTACAGCAGTGGAGTAAGGCCCTCACAGAACAAAACCTGAAATTATGGCTGGCAGATTACGATCTGTCCAGAAGTGGTGGTAAAACTGTGGGGATCGTTATGGCAGGGAATATCCCTATGGTAGGTTTCCACGATTTTATTTCGGTTTTGGTTTCCGGACATAAAGTACTGGTTAAGCAATCCTCCAATGATCAGCAGTTATTACCTGTAATAGCCAGTTACCTTATGCAGCTTGACAGTCGTTATGAAGAACGGATAAAATTCACCAAAGAGAAACTTGAAGATTTTGATGCCATTATCGCCACAGGCAGTAATAACACTGCCCGGTATTTTGAATATTATTTCAAGGACAAGCCCAGTATTATAAGAAAGAACCGGAACTCGGTTGCCGTGCTAACCGGTAATGAAACTAAAGAAGAACTTTCAAAACTGGGAGAAGATATTTTTAGATACTACGGCCTCGGTTGCAGAAATGTTTCCAAGCTGTATGTTCCTGAAAATTATGATTTTGATATGTTTTTCAAGGCTATCTACGATTGGAATCCGATAATCCACAGAGACAAGTATGCCAATAATTATGATTATAACAAGGCGGTTTATCTAATGAGTGAATTCAAATTACTTGAAAATGGCTTTCTGATCTTAAAAGAAGATAAAAGTTTTGGCTCTCCCATTGCTACTTTATTTTATGAGACCTACAAGAATGAAGATCAGTTAAACAGGGCCCTTCAAAAGAATAAAGACAGGATACAGTGCATAGTAAAAAATGAGCCGGAAAATTCTGAAGTAAGATTCGGCCATACCCAAAAACCACAGTTATGGGATTACGCTGACAATATTGATACTATTGAGTTCCTTTTAAATTTATAGACCTACTATTATAATTTTAATAACAGCATTTACTCTCAATTTTAGCATCTTTGTTAACCATAAACAACTAAAATTTTATGAAAAAACATAATTTCAGTGCAGGCCCCTGTATTTTACCTCAAGAGGTATTTCAGGAAGCCTCTCAGGCTATATTAGATTTTAATGACTCAGGTTTATCAATCCTGGAAATATCACATCGTAGTCCGGCTTTTGTTTCAGTAATGGAAGAGGCCAGGTCTCTGGCACTGGAACTTCTTGGATTAAAAAATAAGGATTATAAGGCCTTATTCCTTCAGGGTGGTGCGAGCACACAGTTTTTAATGGCTGCATACAATCTACTGGAGAAAAAAGCAGCGTATCTAAACACCGGTACCTGGTCTACAAAAGCAATCAAGGAAGCGAAATTATTTGGTGAAGTTGTAGAAGTTGCTTCTTCAAAAGATAAAAATTTCAATTATATCCCAAAATTCTTCAGCGTTCCAGATGATGCTGATTACTTCCACTGCACCAGTAATAATACCATTTTTGGTACACAGATAAAGGAATTCCCTTCTACTTCCAAACCATTGGTTTGTGACATGAGCAGCGATATTTTCTCCAGAGAGCTGGACTTTTCTAAATTTGATCTTATCTATGCGGGTGCTCAAAAGAATATGGGCCCGGCAGGAACTACACTTGTTGTGGTAAAGGAAGATATCCTCGGAAAGGTTTCGAGAGAGATCCCATCTATGATGAACTATTCAACACATATTGGTAAAGACAGTATGTTCAATACACCGGCGGTTTATGCTGTGTATGTATCCATGCTAACTCTTCGCTGGATCAAGGCCAAAGGTGGGATAAAAGCCATGGAAGATCTTAATAATAAAAAAGCTGAACTGATATATGCCGAAATTGACAGGAATCCACTGTTCAGGGGATTTGCCGCTAAAGAAGACCGGTCTCCGATGAATGCGACTTTTAATCTTACAGACGAATCCCATAAAGAGACTTTCGATAAACTTTGGAAAGATGCCGGAGTTAATGGTCTTAATGGTCACCGTAGTGTTGGTGGATACAGGGCATCCATGTATAATGCGCTTTCTCTTGAAAGTGTACAGGTGGTGGTAGACTGCATGCAGGAACTGGAAAGAAAAATTTAAACCTAGATCATTTCAAGAATGAAAGTATTAGCAAATGATGGCATCTCAAATAGCGGAGTGAAAGCTCTGGAAAATGCTGGATTTGAGGTCATCATCAAAAAAGTTTCTCAGGAACAGCTTAAAGACTATATAAACGATAAAGGTATAAACGTACTTCTGGTTAGAAGTGCTACCAAGGTAAGAAAGGATATCATTGACAATTGTCCTGGACTCAAACTGATAGGACGTGGTGGGGTTGGTATGGATAATATCGATGTGGAATATGCCAGGCAAAAAGGAATCCATGTGATCAACACCCCTGCTGCATCGTCAAGTTCTGTAGCCGAGCTGGTTTTTGCACATCTTTTTGGCGGTGTACGCCAGCTATATCATTCCAACAGGAATATGCCTCTGGAAGGAGAGACAAAATTCAAAGATCTAAAGAAATTATATGCCGGTGGGGTTGAATTAAGAGGAAAAACCCTTGGAATTATTGGGTTCGGAAAGATTGGGCGCGAAGTGGCAAAGATCGCTCTGGGTGTTGGCATGAAGGTCATCGCCAGTGATCATGAAGTTGGTGAAGCTGAAATAGAACTCGAATTTTATAATCACCAGAGCATCAGGATTCCCATTAAGACGGAACCTGTAGACATGCTTATAAAGCATGCCGATTTTATCACAATCCATGTGCCCGCACAGAAAAAGCCCGTGATAGGAAGCAAAGAGATTAAGAAAATGAAAGATGGTGTGGGTATCATCAATGCCGCCCGTGGCGGTGTACTGGACGAAGAGGCCGTACTGGAAGCCATAGATACCGGAAAAGTATCATTTGCAGCCTTCGATACTTATGAGAATGAACCGAACCCCGCAATAAAACTTCTTATGAACGAAAGTGTTTCCTTAAGTCCTCATATTGGCGGTTCCACCCATGAGGCCCAGGAAAGGATTGGAGCTGAACTGGCCGAACAGGTAATTTCCCTTCTTAAAACCGAAAAAATATAAACAAAGATGTTTTGTGAAGAGGCTGTCTAAAAATAACAGACAGTCTCTTTTTTATTATTTCATTAGGAAACTTCCATGATAAACTTGCTAACTTGAACTTAGATTAATTCAAGGATAAAATGGCCAATCTATTAGATATTTTCAGGACACATAGCGGCGAAAGACTCATGGAGAAAACAGAGGAACTCACGTCACAGGACAGATCTAAAATCCAGAGAACCTTTACTTTCACACTTCCCGCATTACTTTCTGTTTTTCAAAAAAACGAGGCCCTTCTATTGAAAGACTTTCAAGATCTTATTTCTTTTATTGAGCAAGCCGACCTTATTTCAGAAGGAAATAATATTATAGTCCACCAGTTAGATCCGGATCAGATTGAGTTACTGGAAAATTGTAGTGACTTGCAGAAAATGGATAAAGAAAGCTTTCAGAAAATCTTAAAGATAAGTGCTGGTTTTATAGCTGCTATTATTACACAGATGAAGAAAAAGGAAGAAAATGCTCAAATTTCTGATCTCATTCAAAGCCTTAACGGACAAGGTGTGGAATACGATAAAGTTTTCATAAGGACACTGGTCAAAAATGAAGACAGCCCGGATCTTATAGACAGTAGTGAAGAAATCGCACTGGGTAAAAAAAATAATAATGATGACCAAAGTATTCTTGGTGGCTACTCAGGAGGGCGCTAATAGAGGAACAATATTTGTGAATTCTTATATTATAATTCCAATAAAATGAAAAACATATTATACATATTTCTACTAGCATTATTTGTTTATAGTTGTGGTTCCACAGGAGGAAAAAGATTCCCTTCAGACAGGATTGCGAATGCTGAAAATGATACGGTTCGTATCGCCAATGATAGTCTGGAGTATGAAATTATCATTATTGAACCGGGTTTTGACTTATTCATTAATACCTATGCCAAACCCAGGGGTTATTATTCCCAGAACTATTTAGAGAACAAGAACCAATTCCTGGTGACGGAATATAACCAGAGGGTTAGACAACCTATGGTTTATAACCCTAACCTGTACCTTAATGAGATAAATTATGATCCCAATATTGATTATGGATACGAGGTGAATTATCTCCTTTATAATTATTTTGTCTACTTCAGTCATCAGTACAATCAGCGATTTAGTGTTCCTACAAGGATTTGATTCTTTAATCAAATCCCTATATTTGCAACATGAAAAAGTTGAAAAATCGCTGGGGAATAGAGTCTAACTGGCAGCTATTTGTCATATTTCTGGTTTTTGCTATCACTGGTTCTTCCGCTGCGAAACTTGCCAGCCCTGTTTGCGAGGTTTTAGGCATTACCCAGGAAACAACCCACTGGAGCCTGTACTGGCTTGCAAGGATTTTTTTGATCTTCCCTATTTACCAGGTCCTGCTGGTCACTTTCGGCTGGGTATTCGGGCAATTCCAGTTTTTTTGGTCTTTTGAAAAACGAATGTTAACCAGAATTGGACTGGCTAAATTTTTCAGAACCTAAAATTGAAGGAATTAAAGGACATATTCTTCGTCTTTACGGCGATATTAATCCTACTGCCATCTGCGGTAAGTTTCTCCCATATTTTTCTCGACCATAGCCATAAGCTTTGTGAGAATTATTCTGAATACCATTATCACAAGAAATCTATAGATTGTGAGCTCCATACATTTCATAAGAATCCTGCTCTCCAAATAACTTTCCCTGAATATAACATTGTTTCGGAAGTTACTAAGGAAAGGGGTATTTTTGAATATTACCAGTTTTTGAATGATTTCGAACCTCTTGCCTTTGACCTAAGAGGACCACCCTCAATTGCCTGACATTCAATTTTATCAAGCGATTATAAATCATTTAAAGTACTTTAATGCGAAACATATTTTTAATTACACTGCTATTTGCGGTGAATACGGCTTTATTTAGCCAGAATAATATTTCCGGGATAATTAGGAACGCTGAAACCAGTGAACCAGTTTTCAGCGCCAATATCTACTTCCCTCAATTAGAAAAGGGAACGATGACCAATACCGAAGGAGAATTCAGTATTTCCAACCTGCCACAGGGAAATTATAAAATGGTGGTATCATCTATAGGTTTTGCCAGTTTTACACAAGAAATAAGCATTCCTTCCGGAGAGATCGAAATCAGTCTGAAACCATCGGCCATTGAAATGGAGGAAGTAATAGTTTCTACTCCTTTCCATCAGCTACAAAGCGAAAATGTAATGAAGGTTGAACGTGAAAGCGTTTCAGAACTTAACCGGAAAGGAGCAGTGACACTATCTGATGGGATCTCGCAAATCGCGGGAGTTGACAACCTTAGCACGGGTGCCGGCATCGGAAAACCTGTGATTAGAGGCTTAAGTTCAAACCGGGTACTTGTATATACGCAAGGTGTAAGACTTGAAAACCAGCAATATGGGGACGAACACGGCTTAGGTGTAAATTCAAAAGGAATTGGAAGTGTGGAGGTGATAAAAGGTCCGGCATCATTGCTTTATGGTAGCGATGCCATTGGGGGCGTTCTATATTTGAATCCCGAAAAATATGCCCCGGCAAATTCAACAGGTGCAGCAGTTGAATCAGATTATTTCAGTAACAGCCTTGGCTATCAGGCCAGTTTAATGGCAAAGACCTCAACTGAAAAATTAAAATTCCTGGTAAGGGGAAGCCAGGCATATCATAGCGACTATAAAAGTGGAGATGATGTCCGGATTACGAACA
Organism: Christiangramia crocea; assembly: GCF_022410465.1. Taxonomy (GTDB): domain Bacteria; phylum Bacteroidota; class Bacteroidia; order Flavobacteriales; family Flavobacteriaceae; genus Christiangramia; species Christiangramia crocea. Next base: position 240,145 of record NZ_JAJSON010000025.1, read on the forward strand.
CCCGGTTTAATGAAAGAGACCTGAAAGCCGGGATAGGATTCCAGCACAATAAATACAAGGGGGATCTTAGATACAACTTCAACCGAAGTGAAATTGGGATCCCTGAAGAGATCGGTATCCAGTCTACTGAAAAAGAACCACTTCTTCCCTATCAAAACATAGATAATCATGTTCTGAGCCTGGACAATAAACTCTATTTCGCTAAATCCAGTCTGGACCTGAAGGTCGGTTATCAATTCAATAACCGGAAAGAATTTGAGGAACATAATGAAGAAGGTCATGATGAAGGTCACGAAGAAGGTGAAGAAGTTTCAGGAGAAGAGCCTGAACCCGCTCTGGAGATGCATCTTGAAACCCTGAATTATAATTTCAAATATAATCTACCCAAAATAGGCAATTTCGAGACTATCGCGGGAGTACAGGGAATGTACCAGACCAATAAGAATTTTGGAGAAGAACTGCTTATCCCCGATGCCGAAACCGTCGATTTTGGTGTATTTGCCACTACCCATTACCATCTTGAAAACTGGGATTTCCAGGGAGGTTTAAGGTTCGATAATCGCTCTCTGAATTCTAATTCCTATCTAACCGAAGAGGGGTCTACCGTTGAGAGTATAGATCGCAATTTTAATAGTTTCAACGGAGCAATTGGTGCCAAATACCAGTATGATCAGAAGTTCATTGCAAGACTCAATCTTGCCAGTGGTTTCCGTGCTCCAAACCTTTCAGAGCTTACTTCAGACGGAGAACACCATGGAGCCAACAGATATGAAAAGGGCAATTCACAACTTAAGAATGAACAAAATTTTCAGGTTGATCTGGCTTTGGAATTGAGGACCCCCCATTTTGAAACATTTATAAATGCATTTAATAATTCCGTAAACGATTATATTTTTATCAGTCCTACGGGAGAAACTATAGATTCCAGCCCCGTTTTCCAGTATGTCCAGGAGAATGCTAATCTCTATGGGGGCGAAATTGGTATTCATATTCATCCCCATCCTCTTGACTGGTTACATCTGGAAAGTAGTTTTGAGACCGTTACGGGTAAGTTGACCAGTGGATCTTATCTTCCTCTAATCCCGGCAAATTCTCTCACCAACACATTCAGAGTAGAACTTGAAGAAGGAAAGACCTTTAGCGGGAAGTATGCTTTTATCAGGCTTAAGAATGTTTTTGACCAGAATAATCCCGGAATGTTTGAGACAAGAACTGGAGGTTATGGTTTACTGGGAGCCGGTTTTGGTACCAGTATCAATTTTGGAGACTCGGTACTAGAGTTGGGAATAAACGGAAATAACCTGCTTGATAAAGCATATATTTCTCATCTTTCCCGGCTAAAACCCGATAACATACATAATATTGGTAGAAATTTCATGATCTCAGCCTCATGGAAGATATAAATAATAAAGGCTGCCAGAATACCGGCAGCCTTTCCTTTAACTAATTAAGAAAACATCAATAACTCTTAACTTCAATAACCTGAGGCCTTAAAGGTTCTTTCTTCCAAACATATGTATACAGATACATTAATGTAAAGGTTGGTATGAAATCGGTTCCTGGAAGTATCTCTTCGATAAATACCAGCACCGAAGCCAGTTTTCCTTTTCTCCCCGGATACATTTCACTCATTTTCTTTGCAGCATAAGGTGCCCAGACAAGGTCCAGAAAAGGACCAATGACCGGAATCGCCATGGTGGCCATACCCGCAAGGTCAAAAGCCAGGCCTTTTATAAAAGTTTTATTTCTGAATAATTCCATCTTTTGATTTTTAGCTTTTTAAAATCAAATAAGATGCCAGAATTCTATCTCAGGTCTGAGCTTATAAGTTTCAGGAATTCTTCACGAGTCTCAATCTTCTTAAACTGACCTCTGAAACCTGAGGTAGTGGTTGCACTGTTCTGTTTCTGAACCCCTCGCATCATCATGCACATATGCACCGCTTCAATAACCACAGCTACTCCCTGTGGTTTAAGGGTTTTATTCAAACACTCAAGAATATCATGGGTGAGTCTCTCCTGGACCTGAAGTCGCCTTGCAAAAATATCCACCACCCGCGGCAGCTTGCTTAGGCCAATTATCTTACCATTTGGAATATACGCAATATGAGCTTTTCCGAAGAATGGCAACATATGATGTTCGCAAAGCGAATAAAGTTCAATATCCTTAACCACGACCATTTCATCATAGCTCTCTTCGAAAATTGCCTTTTTCAGGATCTTTTCGGCATCCATCGCATAACCCTGGGTTAGGAACTGCATCGCCTTGGCCGCCCTTTCAGGGGTCTTTACGACACCTTCCCGCTCCGGGTCCTCTCCCACTCCCTGAATAATCTCACGAAAATTATCCTTTAGCTTTTCTGTGGTTTTATGATTGTATTCTTCGAAATATTTATATGCCATTCTTGCCGGTTTGTTTTAATTTATCTGAAAATAATTTTTTCAACTTAGTGATCTTAGGATCTATGATATATTGACAATAGGGTTGCTCCCGGTGACGATTATAGAAATCCTGGTGCTCCTTTTCGGCCTCGTAGAAGCCAGAGGCTTCCGTCACTTCGGTCACAATTGGATCCTTAAATGCCTTCTGCTGCTCTAGTAACTTTATTACCTCTTCGGCTGTTTCCTTTTGCTGTTCATCATGGTAAAAGATCGCGCTTCGGTATTGGGTTCCAACATCGTTTTGCTGCCTGTTAAGCGTTGTAGGGTCATGAGTTGCAAAGAATACCAGCAGGATATCCTTAAAATTGATCCTTTCCGGATCAAAAAGTATTTCTATAGCTTCTGCATGCCCGGTTCTGCCACTAATAACCTCCCGGTATGGCGGATTTTTGATAACGCCACCGGTAAAACCGGACCTGACTTTTTCAACTCCTTCCAGTTTCTGAAAAACCGCTTCAGTACACCAAAAACATCCTCCAGCTAAAGTGGCTTTTTTCAAATTTTTATTTTCCATAGACTTCTTACAAACTTTTGTTTATCTAATTTAGGTTTTAAATAAACAAAATAAAGTCGGTTTAACGTGATTTTATAGAATTCTTTTGTCCATATTAATGAACAATAATACATTTGTGTGGTTTGCTAAGAGCAATTCATCAATCCATGCCTAAAAAATACTACCTTTTTTATATATTTTTTATTTTTAGCCTCTTTTCATTCTCTCAAAATCAACAAAAAAGAAAGGTTTATACTACTCAAAAAATTGAAAATCCACCAGAAATTGACGGAAATCTGAATGAGCCCATCTGGGGTAAAGCAAATATTGCTTCAGATTTTGTAATGGTGGAACCGGGCGACGGGGATCCCATCCCCGGCTCTCATGAGACCAGCGTAAAGCTAGTCTATGACAATGAAGCAATCTACATAGCTGCATACCTCATGGAGGATAATCCTGAGCAAATCATTAAGCAATTCACTCAGAGAGATAATTTGCAACAAACAGAATTCTTCCTTATAGATATCAACACCTATGATGACGGGGAGAACCAAACCCGATTTATAGTAACCGCAGCTGGCACTCAGGCTGACGCCAGGATGACAGGCGATAATGAGGACTACAGTTATAACGTGGTATGGGAATCGGCCGTATCTCAGGACGAAGAGGGCTGGTATGTAGAAATGAAAATCCCCTACTCTGCACTTAGGTTTCCGGATAAACCGGTCCAGCAATGGGGAATACAATTCTATCGTGAAATAAGCCATCTCAATGAAGGCTATGTATGGAATTACGTTGATAAGTCTCTTGGCCAGTTAAGTCAGTATACCGGCCTTTTAGAAGGAATCTCAAATATTGACCCACCTGGAAGACTTAGCCTGTATCCATATATCTCAACGGCAGCCGACCAGTATGACGGGAACGATGATTTTAATTTTAATGCGGGGATGGACCTGAAATATGGGATTAATGATTCATTTACCCTTGATATGACCCTGGTTCCCGATTTCGGGCAGACCGCTTATGATGAAGTGGAACTGAACCTCGGACCTTTTGAACAGGTTTTTGGAGAGAACCGTGCTTTCTTTACCGAAGGAACCGAACTCTTCAACAAGGGAGAGCTCTTCTATTCAAGACGTGTAGGGAGTACTCCTATTGGTTATAATGATGCACAAAAGGATTTACTGGAGAACGAGGAGATCATCGACAATCCCGAAAAAACAGATCTTATCAATGCCCTGAAGGTTTCTGGAAGAACAGATCGAGGCCTTGGGGTTGGGTTTTTTAACGCTATCACAAATAAGGAAGAAGCCGTATTCCGGGATACCATCACTGGCAACAGGCGCCGCTGGATTACGGAGCCAGTAGCGAATTATAATATTCTTGTGCTGGATCAGCGTTTTAATAAAAATTCTTCGATAACCCTCGTAAATACGAATGTTACAAGAAATGGTAATTTCAGGGATGGAAATGTTACCGCCTTCCTTTTTGATATCTTCAATAAAGAGAATTCATTCAATTTTGAAGGCCAGGCGAAAATGAGCAATGTGAATCTTCCCGGCCAGAATAAAACTGGTTTCGCCTCTCAGTTTTCAGTAGAAAGAACTAAAGGGAATTTTAGATATGAAATGGGGCATGAATTTGCCAATGAGACCTACGATATAAACGATCTGGGGATAAGTTTTATCAATAATTACAATAATTTTTCCTGGGGAGGTTCATACCAGATCTTTGAACCAAAAGGCATTTATAATAATTACCAGATCAAGATATATGGTCAGCATCTCAGGAGATACCGGCCAGACATTTCTGTGAACACGGGTATGGGAGGAAGTTTCTTCGCCATGACCCGAAAGAGATTTGCCTTCGGTGGTGCTCTGGAGATAAATTCAGAATTCAGAGATTTTTTCGAACCAAGGGCTGAAAACGCCTATGTGCTATATAAACCCTTCGGTGGAAGCAGGTTCTTTGTTTCTTCAGATTACCGGAAGAGATTCGCTTATGATGTAAGGATATATTATGAGGAGTATTATAAATCGACCCAAAACAGCTTTAGTCTGAATATCGAGCCGCGTTTCAGGTTTAATGACAAATTCAATATGATTTATGAATTTGAATATAAATATGAGAATGACCGGCCAAGTTATGTTGATCAAACTCAGGAGATGATCATTTTCGGGAACAGAGATCAAAAAAGCCTTGAGAATTCTATAAGCGCAAGTTATAATTTTAACACCAAACAGGGACTTAATTTGAGTTTCAGGCATTTCTGGTCTACAGCTAACTTTACTGAAGACCAATTCTCCCGGCTCATTGAAGATGGTGCATTGGAACCAATTATTTATAGGAAAGATCAGGACGGAAATCCCGATGCCAACTTTAATATCTGGAATCTGGATTTAAGCTACAGGTGGCAGTTCGCACCGGGAAGTGAGGCCGTATTACTCTATAGAAATGCTATTTTTAATCAGGATAAACTAAGCCACCTTGGATTTGACGAAAGTCTTGACAATTTATTCGCGCAGCCATCCAGACACAATTTAAGCCTCAGAGTGGTTTATTTTATAGATTACAACAGGGTTAAGAACTTATTCCGAAGTTAAGCTTGGGGAATCACCCTAATTTGGCTATTTTCGGAGCTCTTATTTTGCGATAAATGATCATTGCCCAGAATATTCATAAATACTACGGAGACCTACATGTTCTAAAGGCTGTGGATCTTCATATAAAAAAGAGTGAAATAGTTTCCATTGTTGGAGCTTCAGGTGCAGGAAAGACCACCTTGCTGCAAATCCTGGGAACTCTGGACCGCCCGTCAAAAGGAGAAGATTCAAAACTTGAAATAAACGGCACCGATATATATGGGCTTTCATCCCGTGAACTCTCACGTTTCAGGAATAAGCATATAGGTTTTATTTTTCAATTTCACCAGTTACTACCAGAGTTTACAGCCTTAGAGAACATTTGTATCCCGGCTTTTATTCAGAATATACCTAGGAAGGATGCTGAAAAGAGAGCTATGGAACTTCTAAGCTTTTTAGGACTTACAAACAGGGCGTCTCACAAGCCCGGGGAATTAAGTGGTGGTGAGCAGCAAAGGATCGCGGTTGCCAGAAGCCTTATTAATAATCCTGCCGTAGTATTTGCCGATGAACCTTCCGGAAATCTTGACAGCGAATCGGCTGAAAACTTACACCAATTGTTCTTCAGGCTGCGTGATGAATTTCAGCAGACTTTCGTTATAGTGACTCATAATGAAGAGCTGGCAGATATGGCCGACCGGAAACTTACAATGGTGGATGGTGAAATCATTCACGATTAAATGAACCTGTTTCAGGATTTTTAAACCCTTCTTTTTATAAAACAACTGGACATTGTAATCAAATAAGCTACTGCCCCCAGAAAGATCAATACTGAAAATCCAGCCTCAATAGCTAAAATAGTGGCCAGAGAAGTACTCAATACCGAAAAACAACCATTTATCCCCCATGCCCATGGCACTTCCTGTTCATTTTTTTCAGAAAGATAACGCAGTCCCAGTGGAAAAGGCATTCCCATAAAAAAAGCGGGCAGGCCGATGAACACCAGAGATAGAAATACTTTTACTCCGAATCCCTGCGCCATTCCCCTTTCCAGGACCCATGGAAGTCCAAAGGTGTAGAGCACTAAAATTCCCACAATAATCAGAAGTATCTTTTGTATTCCGCCAAGACCCATTTGTAAATTTGAAGACAGCCAACTCCCGAGTCCTGACAGTAATAGCATTGCACTGATCACGGCAGCTACCGAATAGACCGGATGTCCAAGAAAGAGAATAAACCTTTGTATGAGTACAATCTCCACGAACATGAATCCTATGCCGATTCCAGCAAAGTAAAGCAGGGTCCAGCTTTTATTTTTCATCCTCCTTTTTAGCAGGAATAAAGGCAGAATGATAAGGATTATAGCCAGCAAAAATGACTGAACAAAGGTCACCCCTACTATTAGGTATCCCAGTTCAAAAAAGGAAGCCGACTGATCTCCAAAAAGCTCCTGCAAACGCGAAAAATTCTTCCATTTCAGAAATTGTGAAAAATATGGCCGGTCATCGGTTGCCGGTCTCAGGTTGAAATCATAGGTTCTGTATAAGCTTTTCCTATCTCCTGACAATAGCTGATCTGTAAGTCTAAAAAGGCTTTCATCCTCCAGGCTGTTATATTTACTTCTTTCTGCTGAAGAAATTCCAGGAAGAATTAAAGGATCAAAGGAAAGTCGGTCACAAAAATCCCTCACAGCCTGAATCTCGGAATCTGAAAATGGATTTTTTTTCAATAAATAAGTTATAGTATTCCAGCTTCGCACCGCGACCAGATGTTCAGCCGGATCGTTAATTCCTTTTTTATCCAGAGTTTCTGCAAAGCTCGCAGTAATCTTCAGAGGATTTCTGTAAGGATAATCCATCCATACTTTGAGGATAAGCATTCCATCTTTTTCGAGCCGATCAAAGATCATTGAGAAGCTATCGGTTGTAAAGAGATATTCCTCCTGAATGGCCTGTAAACCTGCAGTACCGCCAAAGGTTCCTATATCGGGGAGACTTATAAGTTGATATTGCTGCCGGGATTCAGCAAGAAAGGAACGGGCGTCCTGCTGATATAGCTGAACGTTCTCTCCAAACCGGACTGTTTCCGTGGAAAAGTCTGAAATTAATGGATGAGGCTCCACGTTATCAATTTGTGAAACTCCATGCCGACTGTAATATTGAGTTCTTATTCCCGTCCCGGCATTCAGCACCAGGATATTCTGAGGTTGAAAAATTTCCAGGGCCAGTGCCGAAGTAGTATGGTCCAGGATCTCACTGTCTTCGGTTGAATTAAGAACTGCACCGGCCCATTCTCCGTTATTGAAAATGGCATCGGTCACAGGTATATCACCGGTATATGACAAACTAAGACCGGGAGCATAGCGAAGTACTGGTGAAGAAACATACTGTAACCATCCATAGGGACTATTTTCAGAGGTCTCTATTTTTGTATCAGGCAGATCCAGGGTCCGGCTAAGGCTTTTATATTGGGAGACCTCAAGCCTTAAAGGAGAATGCAGGACAAGAAACAACATGGTAATGACAGAAAGAGAAGTTGCTCCTATCCACCAATGTCTTTTTTTTGATGGAAGTATAAAACCCGAAGACAAGATTGCCAATACACCAGTAATAAAAGGTATCTGACCAGGCGAAGCCGTCCAGAAAAGAAATATTGCCACCAGACCTCCCAATCCTGATCCTGCCAGGTTACTAAAATATAATTGCCCTATCCTGCCAGTATATTTAATAAATATCATTCCTATGGCGAGGGCACAAAAAAAGAAAGGAACAAAAAAAAGCAATTCAAACAGCAATAATCGCCAAACCTCCTTTTGCTCAACGAACAGTAAATAGGTATCAAAACTTGCAAAAGGTTGTCCTGACATCCATATGCTTAAAGGCATAAAAATACCTGAAAGAGCCATAAATAAGGGAAGGAGAGTTTCTATTTTCCTGATAAGGGTTTTCCGGAATACCGCCAGAAAAGTGCCGGCTCCTCCAAATCCGAGTAAAGCGATAGCAATCACCATATAGGCAAAATGATACCATTGTACGATAGAAAGATATTGCATCAGGCTTAACTGATATGCAATCATGGAAACCGAAAGAAGCCCAATTGAAAAAAGCAGCCGGATAAAAAACGAAGATCCCATCAGTTACGTGTAAAGGGAACAAAACGCACTGGAAGGAGGTTTTTGGTCTTCCATTTCCCGTCCTTCTTTTTCTCCACAAGCATAAGATGCTGAGTAGTGAAAGGAGCACCTACGGGAATTACCATTTTACCGCCTTCTTTCAACTGTTCTATGAGAGGAGGCGGAATGAATTCGGAAGCTGCAGTAACTACAATGGCATCAAAGGGAGCATGCTCTTCCCAGCCATAAAAGCCATCGGCCACTTTTGTATATATGTTGTCATAACCAAGTTTATTAAGCTTCTCTTCAGCACTCTTACCCAAAGACTCAATGATTTCTATAGTATAGACCTCATCTACTGCCTCTGCAAGCACCGCAGCCTGGTATCCCGAACCGGTACCAATTTCCAGAACTTTCATCCCGGGACCCGGCCGGATAATTTCAGTCATATAAGCTACCATATATGGCTGGGAAATGGTTTGGCCGTGGCCAATGGGAAGTGGGCGGTCCTGATAAGCATTCTTCACCTGTTCTTTTGGAACCAGCCTGTGTCGTTCTACCTTTCGCATGGCACTGAGTGTTGCCTTATTGGTTATACCGCGAGCTTCGATCTGTCGATCTACCATTTGCTGGCGATCACGCTCATATTTATCCTGACCAGAAGCGAAAAAAAAGAAATACAGAAAAAACCAAAGTATGTAGAAACTGATTTTCATTTCACCTCACTTAACTCATTATCAATTAAATATACATAAAATGAGCATGATAAACAGGTTTCATACACTTCGAATTTCATTAGAGAAAGACCGGAAGTTAAAAAGCATCCTGTTTTGGAAATCATATATTTACAATCTCAAAAATTTAAGATATATATGACAATCTCGCAGGCAGAGCTAAAGGAATTCTTAGATGAGAAAGTTGCAGAATATAATACCCCACACTTCATCGAATCTGACCCTGTTCAGATCCCTCATTTATTTCAGAAAAAAGAAGATATAGAGATCTCCGGGTTTCTTACAGCCACCATCGCCTGGGGAAACAGGAAAAGTATCCTTAAAAATGCTGAAAAACTGGTGAAGATGATGGATATGAGTCCATATGATTTCGTTCTTCATCATGAACAGAGCGACCTTGAGGCCCTGAACGGATTTGTTCACAGGACCTTTAACTCGACAGACCTAAGGTTTTTTATCAAATCTTTGAGGAATATTTATACACAACATGCAGGCCTGGAGAGGATATTCGAAAAACACTCCGCACATGACACCTTACAGCCAGCCATTCATGAATTTAAATCTGTTTTCTTTGAACTCCCGCATGAGAAAAGAACTGAAAAGCATGTGAGCGATCCTTTAAAAAACTCGGCTGCCAAACGCATAAATATGTTCCTTAGATGGATGGTAAGAAGGGATCAAGCCGGAGTTGATTTTGGAATATGGGAAAGTCTTTCTCCTGCCCTTCTCTCCTGCCCCCTCGATGTACATTCAGGAAATGTGGCAAGAAAATTAGGATTACTAAAGCGTAAACAAAATGATGCCAAAGCCCTGGCTGAACTGGATGACAATCTTAGAGCTATGGACAGTGAAGACCCGGTGAAATATGACTATGCTCTTTTTGGACTTGGGGTCTTTGAAAAAGGCCTGTTCTAGTTTTGTTATTCTAGTTTATTTTAGTTTTCTTTAACAATTAATAAAATCATGTCTTTATCAATGATAAGTCCCACAATACCTGCTAACGAGGAAAAGAGACTCGAATCTATACGAAAACTTGATATCATTGATACTTTTGCAGAAGAATCTTATGACAGTATCACTAAACTTGCCAGTGAGATCTGCCAGACACCTATTGCGCTTATTACAATTCTAGGTTCAGAAAAGAACTGGTTCAAATCCAAACTTGGAACCAGCATCCCGGAATTAGAAAGAGAATTTTCTTTTTGCGGTCATGCCATCCTCAACCCAAACGAATTATTTGAAGTACCCAATACCCTGGAAGATGTGCGTTTTAAAGATAACCCCCTGGTATTGCCCCTGGAAAGCGGAGTTAGGTTTTATGCCGGAGTGCCGATTTTAGATGAAGAAGGCCTACCCCTGGGAACACTTTGTGTACTGGATTCTAAAGAACATCATTTAACGGAAAATCAGAAATCTTCGCTTAAAAGTCTGGCCAAGCAGGTTGAGCTTCTTTTTGAATACAGAAGAAAGAACCAGGCGCTGGAAAAAATGAAGAATGACCTGGATGAAAACAACCGTATCTTGCGGGAGTTTGCCAGTACGGTATCTCATGATCTCAAAATGCCACTCGCAAATATGATCATCACCGCTGATATTCTGAAGGCTAAATATTCTGATAAATTGGATGATGATGGGGTGAATTACCTGAATTATCTGAAACATTCCGGACTAACTTTAAGCGAATATATAAACGGGCTTTTAGACTATTATTCAAGCAGTAGCCTTCATGAAGACACTCACCAGGAATTCTTTCTGAATGACCTGCTGGAAGACATTATAGATTTACTTCAGATAGATCAGAACTGTGAGATCAACCTTCCGGACAATAACCTTAAAATATTTGGAAACAGTGCAGCATTAGGCCAGATTTTCATGAACCTAATCAGCAATAGTATCAAATATAACAATAGCGAAAAGATCATAATTGAATTGGACTGCACCGAAAACCGGGAATTTTACAATTTCAGTATTCGCGATAACGGAATAGGCATTCCTAAAGAAAAGCAAAACAATATATTTGAGCTTTTTACAACTGCAGCCGATAGAGACAGGCATGGTAAAAAAGGTCATGGGATAGGCCTTTCCACGGTAAAAAAGCTTATTGGAAGTCTTGGAGGAAATATTACCATAACCTCCGAAGAAGATAAAGGAACTCATTTTGAGTTCAATATAAAACGCTCGCGCAAGGTAGATTAGGATTTTTTTATTAGTTTTTTGTTGAATTTTAAATAACTTGTACTCAACATTCTATTTGGGGAGATGCCACATAAATTAGTTCCATTCAATGAAAAGCTAAGATTAGCTGCCTTGAAGGAGTATAATATCTTGAATTCCGGGCCGGATGAAGATTATGACAATCTCACATTCCTGGCAGCGGCCGTATGCGAAGTTCCTGTCGCACAGATAAGTATTATTGATAAAAATCGCATCTGGACCAAATCTATTTACGGGGCGAATGTTTCAGAGCTTGAACGGGTCAACTCCATTTGTGACCAGGTGATACATCAGGAAGAACCTTTCATTAGCCTCAATAAATCTGACAATCCAGAAATATTCTTAAAAACCAAGGAGAGCTACGGCCTCAACTTTGAATTCTATGCCGGGATACCACTGCACAATCCGCAGGGGCATGCGATCGCCACATTCTGCGTATTCGATACCAAGGAAAGACATCTTAATCCACAACAAATTAAGGCATTAAAAGCGCTCGCCAGGCAGACGATGAATCTGTTCGAGTTCAGGAAACAAAAGAATAAGCTTTACGAGGTTCAGAAACAGTTGAAACAAAAATATAAAGAACTGGAGCGCTTCGCAAGTCTGGTATCTCATGACCTAAAGTCCCCTCTCGCCAATATCATTTCATTAAGCGAGCTTTTAAAAGATGAAAATAAAGGAAAGTTTGACGAAGAAACAGAGCAATACCTTGAGTTCCTTGTAGAATCATCTTATTCTCTCAGGAATTATATTGATGGAATTCTAAGCTTCTATCGTAGCGATCATGTGCTGCAAAAAGATTATGTGAATGTAGACCTGCATAAGCTTTTAAAAGGAATTGTAGACCTTTATCAGGTTTCTGATGATGTCCAGGTGACCTACCCTGATGATGTGATGCTTCACAACGTAAATAAAGCGGCTCTCACACAAGTCTTTCTGAACCTGATAAGCAATGCCCTTAAATACAACAATAAAGAAGTAAGGAAGGTAGACATTAGATTTTCAAAGGATCAAGAGTACTATTTTTTTGAAGTAAAGGACAACGGTCGGGGAATCCCCAGGGAAAAATTCAGAGAGATCTTTGATCTTTTCACTACTCTCGATACTGCCGACAGAGAAGGAAACACAGGAAGCGGAATTGGTCTGGCAACCGTAAAAAAGTTAATTGAATCTATGGGGGGATCTATCTCCCTGGAATCAGAACCCGGCGAAGGCAGCAACTTTAAGTTCCGAATAAAAAGGATATAGCCGTCAATCGCATTTCATTTTCTATATTTGAGAAACCTTTTTCCCGAATATGCATTTTCAACATCCGGAATTACTCTATGCCCTGTTTCTGCTTATAATTCCGCTGATTGTTCATTTATTCAGGCTTAGAAGATTTCAGAAGGAGGATTTTACCAATGTAAAATTCCTGAAAAAGGTGATCCAGGAAACACGAAAAAGTTCGAGGTTAAAGAAATTCCTGATCCTTATTACAAGACTGCTACTGCTTGCCTGCCTCATCCTTGCTTTTGCCCAGCCATTCCTCCCTGCCAGTGATAAAGCTTTGAGCGATACCAAAACACTCATTTACCTGGACAATTCGTTCAGTATGCAGGCAAGCGACGGACAATCTACTATATTTCAGCGGGTAGTGAACCAACTTCTGGAAAATCTGGATGATGAGAATGATTATGCACTTCTTACCAATAACGGGGAATTTTACAAACGGTCTACACCTGAGTTAAAAGATGAATTACAGAATATTGAATTTACCGATGATAAGACAGATTTCAGGGAGATAAAATTAAAAGCGGAAAATTATTTTAAAGACCATCCTTTCGCAGAAAAGGAATTCATCCTGATCTCCGATTTTCCTCAAACACTGGATTTTCCGGTTGATCTGGAAGGTAAAAAGATCAATTATCACTTTGTGCAGAAAACTCCCGAAGATATTACCAATATCAGTCTGGATTCGGCATATGTAAGTGATACAAACCCGGAAAACCTGTCTTTAAACATCAGGTTAAGCACAAATAATCCTGAAGGCCAGCCAGTAGTTGTTTCAGTACTGGATGGTGAAAAACTCCTTGGCAGAAATAGCGTTCAGTTTGAAGAGGATAATAAGGCAGAAATAAGTTTCAGACTACAGAACCGGTCTATTCCGAATGGGAGAATAGAGATCGATGATTCCGGTCTCAGGTATGATAATAAGATCTTTTTCAACATCCCGGACAGACGGGCAGCGAAGGTGGTTATTATTTCAAATGGGGAAGATGAATTCCTTCAAAGGATCTATACAGAACCTGAATTTGAGATCTTCCTTTTTGGACCATCACAGATAGATTTTAACCAGCTTAATTCTGCAAATCTCATCGTGTTGAATGAAATTGACCAGTTGCCATCTTCACTGATCAATAATCTCGCAAATGCTCAATCCAACGGAGCATCACTTTTAATCATTCCTTCTGAACAGACTAGCTATGAGCAGCTACTTAACAGACTGGGATTTCCTGCGTTTTCTCAAAAGGTAGCTTCTGAACGCTTAATCACAAGTATAGAATATGACCATCCTCTCTTAGAAGGTGTATTTGAAGATCGTACGGAAAACTTTGAATATCCCAAGGTTCTCAATTCCTATAACCTGGCCGTTCCAGATGCAATTTTGAGATATGAAGATAATCAGCCCTTCCTTACCGAATCCAATTCTGCCTATCTCTTTACGGCCCCACTGAACATTGATAACTCCAATTTCAAGAATTCGCCGCTTATAGTGCCTGTTTTTTATCAGATAGGACTGCAAGCCTTAAAAAAGAATCAGCTCTATTATCAAACCGACAGGGAAAACAAAATAGATATTGCCGCAGAACTAGGAAAGGATCAGGTACTTCACTTAAAAAAGCCGGATACAGACCTGATCCCACAACAACAGAATTATAGTACCCGGGTAGAAATAAATACCGGAAATCTACCCCTGGAAGCCGGTAATTATGAGGTGTCTAATGGCAATTCAGGCCTTGGGAACCTAAGTTTCAATTATGATCGCAAAGAAAGCAATCTTAATTACCTGGATATTTCAGATAATAGGGATCTCCATACCTATAATTCGGTAGAAGAATATTTTTCTGAAGCAAATGCAGCATCACAAATCAATGCACTTTGGAAATGGTTTGTTATTTTTGCTTTGTTCTTTTTAGCTATAGAAATGCTACTCATAAAATTCCTCAAATGAAGCTACTTTTAAAATCAGTTACTATTCTGGATGAACAATCTGCTCATCATAATAAAAAACTAGATATTTTCATCGAGCAAGGCCTAATAAAGAAGATCGGGAAAAGTCTCAAGGAAAAGGCAAACAAGGAAATAAAAGTTAAAAACCTTCATGTATCCAGGGGATGGTTTGACAGTAGCGTAAGTTTTGGAGAACCGGGATATGAAGACCGGGAAACTATAGCTAATGGTCTGGATACCGCCGGGAAATCTGGTTTCTCATCAGTGGCTCTTAATCCGTATACCAATCCGGTCCTTGATCATAGTGCAAGTATAGCATCGGTAAAGGCAAAGGCGGCTACACATCCGGTAAGCATTTTTCCGATTGGTGCTCTCACTATAAAAAGTGAAGGTGTTGATCTGGCGGAATTACTCGATATGAAAATGGCAGGAGCAGTTAGTTTTGGTGATTACAAACTACCACAGCGCAATCCTAACCTTTTAAAGATCGCGCTGCAATATGCCCAGAATTTTGATGCTCTCATTCAAAGTTTTCCGCAGGAAAACAGGATATCCACTAACGGAATGGTGAATGAACATGTGAACAGTACCTATCTTGGACTGAAAGGAATCCCAAACCTGGCAGAAGAACTACAGGTAACCAGAGACCTTTACCTGCTGGAATATACCGGAGGGAAGCTTCATATCCCCACGATTTCCACAAAAAAATCTGTACAGCTTATAAAAGAGGCTAAGAAAAAAGGGCTGGATGTAAGCTGTAGTGTTGCTGTACACAACCTGTTGCTGAATGATGAAGAATTAAAGGAATTCGACACCAATTCGAAAGTCTTACCACCCCTGCGGACCAGCGAAGATTCCCGGACCCTTATCAAAGGACTGAAAGACGGAACCATAGATATGGTTACCAGTGATCATAATCCGATTGATGTGGAACACAAAAAAGTAGAGTTTGATAATGCCCTTTATGGAAGTATAGGATTAGAATCAGCTTTTGGAGCACTGTGTAGGATTTTTGAGACCAACGAAGCCGTTAAGTATCTCACTAAAGGAAAAGAACGTTTTGGAATAGACAGGTATGCTATAAGGGAAGGTGAGCCCACAGACCTGAGCTTATTCATTCCTGGCGATAATTTCACCTTTTCTGCCGAGGATATATTTTCCACTTCAAAGAACAGTATCTTTCTGAATAAGGAATTAAAAGGAAAAGCCTTCGGGGTGATCACCCAAAAAGGTTTTATTAGTAAATAATATATAAAATCATGAATCCTTCAGGTCAGGCAAAAACAACCGCAATAGTCTCCTATATTACGATTATAGGAACTATCATAGCTTATTTTATGAATCTGGATCCCAAAGATCCTTTTGCCAGCTTTCACATACGGCAGGCATTTGGAATTCATATTACTTTTTATTTGATTGGTGCATTAATGGGGCTTTTTGATGAAGGCTTTATCGTAGGTGCTTTCTATGTTTTTTTCATAGTTTTATGGGGCTACGGGCTGGTAATGGCAATCAAAGGAGAAATGAGAGAGGTTCCTATCATTGGGCCCCTTTTTCAAAAATGGTTTAGTACAATTTCATAATGAACAACAATTTTTCGCTTCAGCATTTAATAAGAAAACCAAAAAAAGAATCTGACAAAGCCCCGGTGTTAATTATGCTACACGGTTATGGAAGCGATGAGAACGATTTGTTCTCATTTGCTGAAGAACTTCCGGAGGAACTATTCATCATTTCGGCGAAAGCTCCTTATTCCATGCCACCTTACGGAAATGCATGGTATGCTATTCACTGGGATAACAATGACGGAAAGTTTAGTGATGATGCCCAGGCTATAACATCACGAGATACTATCAGGGATTTTATAGATGAGATCATTGAGAACTACCCGGTAGACGCAGATAATATTAACCTGCTTGGTTTTAGCCAGGGTAGCATATTGAGTTATGCAGTGGCACTCTCCTATCCTGAAAAAGTAAGAAATGTAGTCGCTTTAAGCGGTTATGTAAATGAGGGGATTCTTAAGAATGGATATGAATCTAATGATTTTTCCCAGCTTAAATTCTATTGTTCCCACGGTTCAGCAGATCAGGTGATCCCGGTAGAATGGGCCAGGAAAACCAAACCATTTTTGGATAATTTAGGAATCGAGAATTCATATTCTGAATTTCCGGTAGGTCACGGAGTTGCTCCCCAGAACTTTTTTGAATTCAAGGAGTGGTTACAGAAACGTATCTAGTATCTTGGATAAAGAAATGATTTTTCCGGAAAGAATTTTAACTCTCCATTTTCCCCGACCTCGTAGGTAAGAAAAACTTCTCCCCAATAGGTCCCATCGGTAAAATCGGCTATGATCCACTTGTGATTAAGAACTTTAATCCTATTGATGTTCATGTTTCCTTCCATCCCCGCATGTGGCACCAGCGGATTATCCTTTCCGGCCTGATTCTTACTAATAATGGCATCCTCTATTTTTAGAATAAGGTCTTTGGAATCAATTCCTTTGTTCTCGAAATAGGTAATAGCATCTTCATTATTCTCAAAACCGAAATAATCTTCATTTTCTGAAGTTTCTGAAAAATTTTCCAGCTCATTCCGGGTTTCGCTGAGCTCCTTTTGAAGCCGGTCTATATCTGCCTGTTTAGAATCTAGAATTCTCTTATCGTTAACATATATAAAAATTGTGAACAAAGCAGAGAATATAAACAGGTACATCAGGATCTTATTACGCATTCTAAACAGTAATTTTTAAATTATCGTAAGCAAGGTGGACATTTGGAGGTAGCTCCTTCTCCACTTCATTATGAAAACCCAGCATATGGCTAATATGAGTAAGGTAGGCTCTTTCCGGTTTTACCCTCTCAATGAATTCCAGGGCCTCTTCAAGATTGAAATGAGAATGATGAGGCTTTACGCGAAGGGCGCTCACAACAAGTACTTTAAGGTCGCTCAGCTTCTCCACCTCTTCATTTTCTATAGTTTTGAGATCGGTGAGATAGGCAAAATCTTCCACCTTGAAGCCAAAGACCTGCAGGCGGTTATGCATGAATTCAACCGGTGTCACGGTTAGGCCGTGAAAATTGAAAGGCTTATTCTCAATAATATTTTCCTTTACTCCTGGAGCGCCGGGATATTTATTCTCTGTAGTAAAAATATAATCGAATCTTTTTCGAAGAGCTTTTAAGACACGTTCATGTGCAAAGACGGGTATATCGCCCTGCCTGAAAAAGAAAGGCCTTATATCATCCAGTCCGGCGGTATGATCGTTATGCTCATGCGTATAAAAAATAGCGTCAAGGCGTTTCACATCATTAGCCAGCATTTGCTGCCTGAAATCGGGCCCGCAATCAATAAGTATATTATAATCGTTCCAGGTGATTAGCACAGAAACTCGGAGGCGTTTATCTTTTGGATTATCACTTAGACATACCGGATGGTCACTTCCGATAATCGGGATTCCCTGTGATGTTCCTGTTCCTAGAAATGTTACTTGCAAACGGTGTTATTTTTAACACAAAAGTAAATATATTTTTTTGTATGGCTAGTGCTTTTAGTACTTTTGAAGTACACAAAGAACATTGTTTATTTAAAAGAAAAAATATGCCAATTACTATAATGGGCGACAAGGAATTTGAAAATGTTCCTTCTATTAATAGCAAAGCCCTTCGCATCAATTTAAATGAAAATATCTACGGGACGTTTTCAGAAATTGGTGCAGGTCAGGAAACAGTAAGAAACTTTTTCCGGGCCGGCGGTGCTTCCGGAACTATTGCGAAAGCAATGAGCGCCTATGACAAGGATTTTAGTGATGCCATCTATGGAGTAGAAAACGATCGGCGCTATGTTACGGAAGCAAGATTGAAAAAGATGCTTGCTCACGAAACTAACCTTATTGAACAACGTATATCCAGGGAAAAACATCCAAATAAATTATTTTTCACCTATGCCAACACTGTGGCAACTATAGATTTCGCCAAGAAATACAAAGGTCATGGATGGGTAGGAATAAGATATCAGGTAGAACCGGGAGAAGATTATAATGAGATCTTACTTCACGTTCGTTTTCATGAGAATGATGCAAGACACCAGCAGAACACGCTGGGTATCCTTGGAGTTAACCTTATTTACGGTGCTTATTACAAGTATGATAATCCTAAGAAATTACTAAGATATCTTTACGATCATATCGATAAAGACCAGATAGAGATCGACACTATCAATTTTTCAGGACCAAGGTTTGAAAAAGTTGATAACCGATTAATGAGTCTGCAGCTTGTTAAAAATGGAATGACCGAGGCAGTGATGTTCGGCCCGGATGGCAATAATGTCCTGCCGGCAAAGATCCTTTATAAAAAGAATATTCTGGCCCTTCGTGGAAGCTTTAGACCGGTTACCAAGGTGAATATGGATATGTATGAGCGTTCTAAAGAGCTTTTCTTTAAAGAGAGTAAGGTTTCCAGGGAAAATACAGAGATCATATTTGAGATCACGCTGTCTAACCTAAGAGCTGAAGGTGAAATTGATGAAAGAGATTTTATGGACCGGGCAGAACTGCTTTGTTCCTTAGGCCAGACTGTAATGATCTCCAATTTCCAGGAGTATTACAGGGTGGTGGAATACTTCTCACGTTACTCAAAACAAAGAATGGGTCTTACCATGGGAGTTCAGAACCTGGTGGACGTATTTGATGAAAAATATTATCGCCATTTAAGTGGTGGAATTCTGGAGGCATTTGGTAAACTCTTCTTCAAAGACCTTAAAGTATATCTTTATCCGCTGAAAGATCCGGAGACCGGAGAGATCACTACCAGTGAAAACCTTAAGGTTCATCCACGAATGAAGGAATTGTATAAATTCTTTAAATACAATGGCCGTGTTGAAGATATCACCAATTACAATCCTGATATCATGGATATTTATTCACGAGAAGTCCTTACTATGATAAGTGAAGGTAAGGAAGGATGGGAAGAAATGCTTCCTGAAAAAACAACAAAAATGATCAAGGAACAAAACCTTTTCCATTATAAGGAGAATAAAAAAAAGGCAGAGACTGAAGTCTAGAAATTAGAAATAGAAGAATAAAAAAAGCTGTTCAAAATGAACAGCTTTTTTTATCCAATTATTTGTATGAAATATTACGAATCTAATCTCTCAATCTTTGCTCCGATAGATTTCAGTCTTTCTTCTATATTCTCATAACCCCTATCTATCTGTTCAATATTATGAATAGTGGATGTCCCCTTTGCAGAAAGTGCAGCAATAAGTAATGAAATTCCTGCCCTGATATCGGGAGAAGTCATGGTAGTGGCCTTTAGCTGAGATTTGAAATCATGACCGATAACCGTTGCACGATGCGGATCACAAAGAATGATCTTTGCTCCCATGTCGATAAGTTTATCTACGAAGAACAATCGGCTCTCGAACATCTTTTGGTGAATCAATACACTTCCTCTGGCCTGTGTGGCAATTACCAGGATAATACTCAAAAGATCGGGAGTAAACCCAGGCCATGGCGCATCACTAATATTCATAATAGAACCATCGATAAAACTCTGCACCTCATAACCTTGAGTATGTGCAGGAATATGAATATCATCACCCTTTTTTTCTACTGTGATACCCAGTTTTCTAAAAACTGTAGGTATTATTCCAAGCATATCCCAGTTTACGTCCTTGATGGTGATCTCACTCCGAGTCATCGCAGCAAGTCCTATCCAGGAACCTATTTCGACCATATCGGGAAGGATACGGTGTTCACATCCACCCAGCCTTTCCACGCCTTCTATGGTAAGAAGATTGGAGCCAACTCCGCTTATCTTAGCTCCCATAGAATTCAGCATCTTACATAATTGCTGAAGATAGGGCTCACAGGCAGCGTTGTAAATGGTTGTTGTACCTTTCGCCAGTACCGCTGCCATTACAATATTAGCGGTTCCCGTAACTGAAGCTTCTTCCAAAAGCATAAAACCACCGGAAAGTCCGTCAGGCGCTTCCACTCCGTAAAATCGGTCTTCTTTATTGTACCTGAACTGGGCCCCAAGTTTCATAAAACCTTCAAAATGGGTATCCAGTCTTCTCCTTCCTATCTTATCTCCTCCAGGCTTAGGAATAAATCCTTTACCAAAGCGACCAAGTAACGGCCCAACGATCATAATAGATCCTCGCAGACCTCCTCCATCAATTTTGAACTGCTCACTGCTCAGGTAATCCATATCAAGCTCATCGCTCTGGAAAGTATAAGTACCCTTACCTATCTTTTCGACCTTCACTCCAAGGTTTCGCAGTAAATTGATAAGCTTGTTTACGTCAAGAATATCAGGAATGTTATGTATGGTCACCTTTTCATCGGTTAACAATACGGCACATAATATCTGCAGTGCTTCGTTTTTTGCTCCCTGAGGATAGATCTCCCCGCTCAAACGATGCCCGCCTTCAATTCGAAATGTTCCCATTAAAAATGTTGAGTTTAGTGGCGTTTCCGGCCTCCTTTTCGGCCAGTTTTTTTTATGTTCTTGGAGTATTTCTTCTTACCTCCACCTCTTATTAACTCTGAAGCCTGACTAAGGTCTTCGTTAGTGTTTTTCAGGTTTATTTTACCCCCGCTCAATTCTCTAAGATGTTCGAAGATAACCTCGTCGTCCACCGAATCCCTGTTCCAGTTTAGATAAGACTTCTTCATATGATTAGCTATTGTAAGAACCAGAGCTTCTTTAAACTCTCCCTCTTCATAATCTTTGGCCTCATCTATCATCCTCTTGATATTGTTTCCATAGAAACGATATTTAGGATTGTTCTCAGGATATTTGAGCATATCCGGTCTTTCGGCCAGCATTTCCGGCGTAGGCTTAGGAAATGGCGATTCAACATCCAGTTTAAAATCACTGATGATGAATAGCTGATCCCAAAGTTTATGCTGAAAATCCGGAACATCCCTAAGGTGCGGATTCATATTCCCCATTACTGAAATAATGGATTTCGCGACCTTGTTTCTTTCCTTATCATCCTCTATACTTACGGCATGCTCTACCATTTTCTGAAGATGTCTTCCGTATTCGGGAATTATAAGTTTACTCCTTTCAGAGTTATATTCTAATGCGTTTGTCAAAATTGAAGTTTAATTAGGTAATTAATCTGAAGTTTACTCCTGCCTGCAAAATAATAAATATTCCGAAGCAAGCACAATAAAATCTTCCCTTATTCCAATCCTAAAGGGATATTACACCCTCCACGTTGGCAGCAACCTCCCTGTACTTTTCTATAACAGCATCGGGATTCTTCATCCTTACGTTTATGGACACACTGGTATAAGTGCCTTTTTTAGACTGCCTGGTTTCGATAACCGCACCCATATTATCAAATATATCTTCCACCTCTTCTACCTGGCTTCCCTTTGTAGGCACGATGAATTTATAAAGATATTCTGACGGCCACATGGCTGTGTCCTGTAATTGCTTCTTAAGTTTCGCGTAAAATTCTTCCGGGTTCTTCGATTCGCTCATAAAATTTCTCCTTCTATTAAAACTGCAAAGATACAAGGAATGATAGCATTTTTATAATCAATTTCAAATGTCGAAATTTGCCACGTGAAAACCAGGAGAATTGTTATAACCGGGGGGCCCGGTACGGGAAAATCCTCTATCATCCATAAACTGGAAGAAAAAGGAGAACTTTGCTTTCATGAAGTTTCCAGGGAAGTTATACTTGAAGCAAAAAAAGAGGGAATAGATCAATTATTTTTAGAGAAGCCCTTATTATTTAGTCAGAAATTACTGGAAGGCAGACTGGACCAGTTTCTGGAGGCCAAAAATATGAACTCTGCGCATGTTTTCCTGGACCGGGGACTGCCAGATGTACTGGCTTACATGGATTATTTCAATACAGATTATCCAGACTTATTCCACACTACATGCAAGAACTACCAATATGACAAGATCTTTATCCTCCCTCCCTGGCAGGAAATTTACACGAGTGATAATGAACGATATGAGAGTTTTGAAGAAGCCTTAAAAATTTCGTCTTATCTTTATTCAACCTATGAGAAGTATGGCTATGAGCCGATTGAAGTTCCAAAACTGGCCATTAATGAACGTACTGAATTCATTTTGAATAAGATCTAGACGTATTTGCAGAAAGCTTTAGAAATATTAGAAAAATACTGGGGATTCCTTGAGTTCAGGTCACAGCAGCTGGAAGTCATCGAATCAATCCTTGAAGAGAGGGACACGCTAACCCTTTTTCCAACAGGGGGCGGGAAATCTATTTGTTTCCAGGTTCCTGCTATGATGAGGGAAGGAATATGCATTGTGGTCTCTCCATTAATTTCTTTAATGGAAGACCAGGTGAACTCCCTTCAGCAAAAGAACATAAAGGCAATTGCTCTTACCGGGGGGATTTCTTATGAAGACCTGGACCGCAAGCTTGACAATTGTATTTTTGGAAATTATAAATTTCTGTACCTGTCCCCGGAAAGACTTCAGCAGGAGTTAGTTAGAGAGCGATTCAAGCAGATGAATATCAACCTTATTGCCATAGATGAGGCTCACTGTATCTCTCAATGGGGTCATGACTTCAGGCCGGCTTACCGGAATATTTCAGAATTAAGGGATTTATTACCTGATGTGAAAATGGCGGCTTTCACAGCCACCGCAACGAAAGAGGTGGTAAAGGATATTTGCGAACAGCTCAATCTTAAAGATCCCGTTATTCATAAGAAATCCTTTGAACGATCCAATCTTCAGTATGATGTGATCAAAACCGAGGATAAGTATTTCCGCCTTACTCAGATACTTAAAGGAGAATCGGCAATCATTTATGTGAGAAGCCGAAACGCAACCCAGGAAATAAGTGCATTCCTTAATAAGAATGGTATTACGGCCGCGGCCTATCATGGCGGACTGAAAAAAGAAGAAAAAACTGAGAAATTTCAGAATTGGCTTTCTAATAAAGTAAGCGTAATGGTTGCCACAACCGCCTTTGGAATGGGCATAGACAAACCCGATGTGAGAACGGTAATACATATTGACCTGCCGGAAAGTATGGAAAGCTATTTTCAGGAAGCTGGCCGGGCAGGCAGGGATGGCAAACCTGCGAAAGCTATTATTCTTACCAATGCCGGTGATGTTCCAGTACTAAAAAACCAGTTCCTTCACAACCTCGCTACTTTTGAAGACGTTAAGCTGGTTTATCAGAAACTGAATGCCTATTTCAGTATAGCTTATGGAGAGGGAGAGAATACACAGCATGATTTCAACTTTTCAGGCTTCTGCCATCATTATCATTTCAATTCAAATAAGGCCTATAATGCCCTCCAGCTACTGGATAGATGCAGTGTGCTTAGATTATCCCAGAATTATAAGAAGAAAACCGAGATTATGATCCTTCTGTCCGGGAATCACCTGGATAATTACTTGGATGAAAATCCAAGATATTCTAATATATTAAGGACCATACTGAGGAATTACGGTGGTGTCTTTGAAAACCTGATCCCTTTTAATGTTGCTTCGGTTTGTGAAAAATCGGGAGTTTCGGAAGAAGCGGCCATAAAGATCTTCGAAGAACTTGCAGAAAAGGAGATCATTGAGTTCAACATTTCCAGGCATGATGCCAGTATTACTTTTTTAGTACCCAGGGAGGACGAGTCTACATTGAATCCCCTGGCTGGTTTTATTAAGGAGTATAATAAGACCAAAAAAGAAAAAATTGAAGCCGTTCTCGAATTTGTTGAAAATGACAGAGTATGCAAACAGATTCAATTACTGGAATATTTTGGTGAACAGAATCCAGAGCCCTGCGGAAAATGTTCGGTGTGTTCACAGGATAATAAGGAATTATCCAGAGACGATATGAATGAGATCTACCTTGGGATACTGAAAATAGTAAAAAATGATCCTAAAAGCTCCAGAGAGATCACTTCCTCACTCCAGTATAAAGAGGATTCTGTCTTGAAAGTATTAGGTTTGCTGTGCGAAAAGGGAGTTCTGGGACGCACTCCAAACAACAAATATAAAATCATCAAAAAATGAAAGATTTAAGGATAGTATTCATGGGAACACCAGACTTTGCAGTAAAGAGTTTAGAAGCCATAATAGAAGCCGGATTCAATGTAGTTGGAGTGATCACTGCACCAGACAGACCTGCTGGAAGAGGAAGGAAATTGAAGGAAAGCGCCGTAAAAAGCTATGCTGTCTCCCATAATTTGAAGGTTTTACAGCCAACCAACCTCAAATCTGAAGCGTTTCAGAAGGAACTGAAGGAGCTGAACCCCAATGTACAGGTAGTGGTAGCTTTCAGGATGTTACCAGAATCGGTTTGGGCCTATCCTGAATATGGCACTTTTAATCTGCATGCATCCCTCCTGCCTCAATACCGGGGAGCAGCACCTATAAACTGGGCAATAATCAACGGAGAAGAAAAAACAGGTGTTTCCACTTTTTTTCTTGATGAAAAAATAGATACCGGAGCAATGATCTTCCAGGAAGAAGTTAAGATCAGTGAGACAGAAAATGTAGGTTCACTACACGACAGGTTAATGGAGACAGGCGCCAGGCTTGTAGTAAAAACCCTGAATGCAATTGCAAGTAATGAGAAAGTTAAAACTGAGCCCCAGCCAGAAATTAAGGGGTTAAAAGATGCGCCAAAATTGTCAAAAGAGAATACCAAAATAGACTGGAATGCACCGGTAGATGAAATATACAACCTTATAAGAGGTTTAAATCCCTATCCTGCTGCCTGGTGTTATCTTGAAGACTCTTCAGAAGAGATTCAGGTTAAGATATATGATATAGAGAAAATAAAACAGGAACACCACCTACCTAACGGTACTGTTACAGTAAATGACAGAACGATTAAAATAGCCGCCATAGACGGTTATATTATAATTAAGGAAATAAAGCTTCCGGGAAAAAGAAAAATGACCTCAAAAGAACTTCTCAATGGTTTTGATTTCGCCCCGGACGCAAAAATGCGCTAAAGCCTTATTAACACTGAATTTGTTGCATATTAGTAAAAAACAATTATCTTTATTAACAAAACAACCAAGTTATTAACAAATACGGGCTTTTCCCTTGTCATTACTTGCGTGGACAAGAAATCCGTATAAATTTGTATACCAGTTTAACAGAATGTTTAACCAACAATTAATTTAAAATTCAAATTATGAACAAAACAGATTTAATTGATGCAATGGCTGAAAACGCTGGAATTTCAAAAGCAGCAGCAAAAAAAGCATTAGAGTCTTTCCTTGAAAACGTAGAGAAATCTCTTAAAAAAGGAGACAGAGTATCACTAGTTGGATTTGGATCATGGTCTGTATCTAAAAGAGCGGCTCGTGAAGGAAGAAACCCACAAACCGGAAAAACCATCAAAATTGCTGCTAAAAATGTAGTGAAATTTAAAGCCGGAGCAGACTTACAAAAAGCTGTGAACTAATAATTTGCATTAGTAAATTCTTAAAGCCTTCTAAATAGAAGGCTTTTTTTATTTAAAAATTTGGGAATAGTATTGCTTTATATCTAATAAATAATTAGTTTAGATTAAAAGACTGCTATAATGATCTCGCTAAAACCAACCAAGGGTCATCTTCTTGTCGCGGAACCATCTATCATTGGAGATGTCTCTTTCAATCGTTCTGTGGTTCTTCTTGCTGACCATTCAGATAATGGATCGGTTGGATTTATCCTGAATAAAATCCTGGATTTTACACTAAAAGACCTTATTCCAGAAATAAAAGGAAATTTCAAGATCTATAATGGAGGGCCTGTAGAACAGGATAACCTTTATTTTATCCATAAGATCCCGGACCTTATCCCAGACAGTATAGAGATCGCTCATGGCATCTACTGGGGTGGAAATTTCGAGGTAGTGATGGAGCTTATTTCAAAAGATCTTATTAATGAAAAGCAGATCAAATTCTTCCTTGGTTATTCCGGTTGGGATGCCAATCAGTTAGATGAAGAACTGAACTCCCACTCCTGGGTGATTACTGTGAATGATGATGACACAGATTTACTGGAAAAACCATATAACTCTTTCTGGAAAGATAAAATGCTGGAGTTGGGTGGTGAGTATATGCTCTGGTCTAATTCTCCGGAAAACCCAACCTATAACTAGCCAAGCCTGGCCTTTACATTCAATTTGCCTAAAAGTTCTTTTGCGGTGGTATTTCCGTATTCCTTTTTACGGTACCTGCTTACGGGCTGGATTCCCAAGGCCACATTCGTGATAAAAAGTTCATCAGCCTTCTGAAGTTCAAAAGGGGATATTGAAGTCTCTTCCAGCTGATAATCCTCAGTTTTTTTCAGAATATTGATCAACTGCTTTCTGATTATTCCATTAAGGACGCCATCGCTCAAAGGCGGGGTTTTCACAGTATTGCCTTTCACCAGGAATAAATTACCATTCAGGGCCTCTACCACACTTTTCTTTTCATTCAGTAACAGGCAGTTATCATAAGAGTTCTCCCTGGCAAAAATACTTCCCAGTACATTCACAGCCCTGTTATTGGATTTTATGGTAGATAGCAAGCCGCTGGTCACAAAGTGATCTTTAAAAAGCTCGATCTCATATGGCTTCTCGTTCAGCAGATAAAAAGCATTCTCCATGGCCTCAGTGCTTATCACATACCCAATATCGCGGGTAGCCGGGGTATAATACCCACCTTGCAATCTATAGACAGCAAACCTTATACGGGCTGGAGAATTGGTTAGTTCATTCGCCTCAATGATATCGCTTATCTCCTTTTCCAGGAATTCAGGAGAAAAACTGGAAGGGATTTCCATTCTCATAATTCTCATCGAGGCCATAAGTCTGAAATAATGATCTTCCCAGAACATTATTTTACCGTTCACTACCCTTATGGTTTCGAAAACCGAATCCCCATAAGCAAAACCACGGTTAAGTACTGGAATGTTGGCCTCTTCCTCCTCTAGTATTTTTCCGTTATGATTGATCATAAAAAACCCCGTTTAAAAACGGGGCAAAGGTAATATTTATAATAAGATTTTTAAGCCGATCCGAGGATCTGTTTAAGATCACCAACCATATTTTCCCAAAGCATCTTTCCTTCATCGATCTCATCCTCCTCGGCAAAATCGGTAATCATAAGGGATACATCTTTGGTAATATCGTCTACCTGAATACGCAATTCAAAGAAATATGGAGTATCCTCATCATCTACCCATTTAAATTTTATACGCTCATCACTTTTTTTACTGACAAGCTTTGCCTTTTCTTCACTACCTTCCCATATAAAAGTAAAAAATTCCCCCCGGGAATTCACATTATCGGCATACCATTCACTTAAACCTGAGGGAGTTGATATATATTGGAACAATAATGAAGGAGAAGCTTGAATAGGAAACTCCATTTCGTATTTTATCTTTTCTTCCATTTTTGATTAATTAGTTTCGGGCAATATAGATATTAATTGGAAAGATAAAAAGAAATCAAAATAAATATTTTAGAAAATAAAGTTTGCGCCAAATTAAATTGTTTTTATATTTGCACCCGCATTAGCAAAATCCTGAAAAGCCTTTCATGATAAGGCCTCGAGCGAATTTCAAGTTGCGAAAATTATTATACGGCGAGGTAGCTCAGTTGGTTAGAGCGTCGGATTCATAACCCGGAGGTCCCGAGTTCAAATCTCGGTCTCGCTACAAGTAAAATCAAGGCTTTCGAGAAATCGAGAGCCTTTGTTTTTTTCACTTAGTACAGAATAAGTACAGAATGGTCATATTTTTTTGCATTAATTTAGTCTGACACCGTTTAATTTTATTTAAACGCAAATTTAATTCCAGCTAAAAATATTATGCTCATGTAGACTTTTTGTTGGTTGCAATTGAAAAACCGATTCCTCAACGATCTTTATTACTCGCCCTTCAGAATTTTAAAAATTATCGGCATCCTTGTAAGCATTAATAACTGCAAAGGCACCTTCTTCACCAATTATAGAGTTTCCATGTTCCATCCCGACAAGCCCATTGAAACCCTTACTGTAAATATGCTTGAAAATATTTCTATAGTTAATTTCTCCGGTTCCAGGTTCGTTCCTACCGGGATTGTCCCCTACCTGAAAATAAGCAATTTCATCCCAGCATTTATCAATATTCGGAATAAGGTTACCTTCCTGGATTTGTTGATGGTAAATATCAAATAATATTTTACAGGAGGGACTGTCGACTGCTTTGCAAATCTGGTATGCTTGCGGACTTTCATTTAAAAACATGCCTGGATGATCCCTGAAATTTAATGGCTCAAGTACCATAATCAGGTTATGCGGCTCTATAATTTCCGAAGCAGCTTTCAAAGATTCTACAACATTTGCCGTTTGGTATTCAAATGCTAGCTTAGGATCTATAGCGCCGGGAACGACTGTCATCCATTTGGCTCCAAGTCTTTTCGCTACTTGAATTGAAGATTTAATTTCATCCAGAAATTCTTCACGTTTTTCTTTATTACCACTAGCCAAGTTGGGCTCTTTCCAGCCAATAGTATGGGCCACAAAAACACCCATGATCATGTTATTTGTTTTTAGGGTTTCTGCTATTTCATTCTGAAGGTCGACATCACGATCTTTCATATTGTTATCCTCAAAAGCTGTAAATCCCTGAGACGCCATAAACTGAAGCTGGTCAATGGGATTATCACCGACAACACTTTTAAACATTTCCAAATGTGGAGCATAGTGAAGATTAAAAATCTGTTCTTTAATGTTTATTATCTCTTTAGCTTCACTATAAAAACCGCCTCCCAGTATGAGGCCGGAGCCGGCAGCGATAGTTTTTTTAAAAAAAGATCTTCTTTGCATAAGAAAAAATTAAGATTATAAGTGACTATTTGCTCAGGCTCAACCTCATTAAATTTTAATAAAAGAAGTTGAAGAGGTGAGAAAATATTAATTGAGACCATTCATTTACCAAGTTAAACTTTATCTATCCATACTTATTATAGAAAAGAATATAATGAATTACTGACTAAATCGTTAACCAAAAAGTCAAAACCGAACTACTAGCAATTCTTGGTTCTTTTATAAAGCATTAGATACATACCTTCGAAATTTCATCTTATTATAACTGTAAAAATTTGAATGATTAATTTCTAATTTAAAATTAGTTGGATCATTTAGTTCATGAGGGGATATATAATTCAATTTAAATGGCAGGTCCTGCAAAATCAAAACTGCCATCTTCAAAATTATCAACTCCATACTGAATAAAAGAACCAAGATATTGATCCCCGGCAATATGGAAGGCCATTGCTTTGCGTATTATTTCTACAGCCTTGTCCCTTTTTAGTTTTGGCCAACCATTAGAATCCATATCTACTGTTGGTCTGTCCCCCTTAATATATTCTCCCCTTGCAGGAATTTTTAGCCCAGGAATGACACTACCATCTTTAGATCCTTTAGGTAATGTCGCTACGGTAGCGAAATTGGTCTGTGATAATACAGCTTTCATTAGAGTTTCCTCCTCCCAGTCTTCAACCCAGTGTTCTAGAAACTCCTCCTGTCTTACACCCAGAAGATCAGCTTTCACGTGTTAATATTTCTTTATATCGAAATCTTCGTTATTGATCCATCCATTATGGACTTCAGCTTCTGCCGGCCGGACATGTTTAGGAGCGGATTTGAATTTTCGATTTTCTAGTATAGCAAAACTTATTACAGCATAATTCCATTTCGTATAATAAACGCCAATATTGTTTTTTCAGGCGTTGGATCATATGGATTTGGAAAATGGCTTGTCTGGGTAAATTGAACCATGTTCACCCATTCTGGATTCATTTTATACCCACCGCTATCCTGAGCGTAGGCTCCAAAACCTTTGGAAACATCTGCTTTTTTGCCCTTTTCTCCCCACGAATTTCCGTAATATACATCGTGATCATCGGGAATTATCGCACAGGGAATCTATCTCATAATCAGTGGTTCCTCCACCAGGAAGGTTTCATGCACTTTACGAATTTTGAACTCACTATTTACTTCTAAAATAAATGGAACGGTGCCCCCAGAAAACTGTAAAATTTATTGAAAAATATACTGGCAATGGAAAAGAAATTGTCATCGAAGGTAAACTTGTTTACTTTAAATATTTTAGAATTTTCACATAGAATTGAGTTATTAACGACTAATAAAATACTTATTTTTTTTGAATGGTTTTTTTATATTTCGAGGGTAGGCATCCGAATTGTTTTTTAAAAGATTCACGAAAATATTTATAATCATTAAAACCAACCTCTAAAGCAACTTGTGATAATTTAAGATTTTTACTTAATATTATTTCTGCTGCATTTTTCAAGCGAATAGATCGAATGAATCCAGTTAATGATAAACCTGTTAAGGATTTAATTTTTCGGTAAAGAGTAGATTGGCTCATACAAAGTTCATCCATAAGGGTTTCTATTAAATTATCATCTAAAAGATTTTCTTCTATAAGCTTTACCGCCTTAGCTATAAATATACTTTCTGCATCCTCGGAGTTAATTTCATTTTTTGATGGCTCAAAACGAACTTTATTCAAAAAATATTTTCGTAATTTTTGTCTATTGTGCAATACAGTTGCTATGCGAGCTTTGATAATCTTAGGTGCGAAAGGTTTAGTTATAAAGTCATCTGCCCCCGTATTAAGACCTTTGATCTCATAAATATTTGAACTTCGTGCAGTTAATAGTATTACTGGGATATGCGAAGTCCCGATCTGTTTTTTTAATTCCTTACATACAGTTAAACCATCTTTACCAGGCATCATGATATCACAGAGTATAAGATCTGGTACATGTTCGGAAGCTAATTCTATTCCCTTATCGCCATTTTCTGCTTCAATTAACTCATAATGGTTACCAAGCAAAGACCTTAAATATTTTCTGATATCGGCATTATCATCAATTATTAAAATAGTATTCTCATGAACCTTCTTGTCGGGATCTAATGAAATACTTCCTTTGGATAATTCTTTATAAGTATCAACACTTTTTGCATTTCCCGCTCGGTTGTTTTTTAAATAATTTTTAATTTCTTCTGCATAAGGAAGTTTGATATTAAAGTGAGAACCTTTATTAATTTTACTTTCAACTGTGATATGCCCCTTATGTAATTCAATAATTTTTTTAGAAAAGGTCAGCCCAATTCCACTTCCTATAACATGAGCAGTATTGGTATTTTTTATTTGGTAGAATCTATCAAAAATTTTTTGCTGATCTTCTGGTGCTATGCCAATTCCATTATCTTCAATGGACAATAAGCAATAATCTTTCTTCTCTATAATTTTAAAAATAATACGTCCACCAGGTTTAGTATATTTTAGGGCATTAGAAATCAAATTACAAATTACAATTTCCATTTTACTATGATCAAAAGATAAATTAATTAGGTCCCTATCACTTTCAAATCGATAATCTATATTCTTATTAAAAGCCTGCTCCTTGAAATACATAAAAACTTCCAATGAAAATTTGACAATATTTCCCTTTGAAGCATTCAATTTTAATATCCCATGCTGAGCTTTTCTAAAATCAATCAATTCATTTGTCAATTTCAGCATGCGATTAGCATTTTTTTCTACAGTTATTAATTTTTCTCTAATTTCTCCATTCAATTTTTCTGAACCTAAAATCTCTTTTAAAGGTCCTAAAACTAGTGTTAAAGGTGTTCGGAATTCATGAGAAATATTTGTAAAAAAAGTTAGTTTCGCTTCATTAAGATCATTTTCCTTTTCCTGAGTTATTTCTGATAATTCTAATTTATGGCGGAAATGTCTTTGTCTTAGATAAACCAAAATGAAACTAAGGAATATTAATATAAAAAGAATCACATATATTAGGTATGCCAAGGGGCTCAACCATGGTGCATGGAGTACGTTAATCTCAAGTGATTTTGGGTCTGACCACTGTTTATAATCCTTGGACGAACTTACCTGAAATTCATAATTTCCAGGAGCCAGCCCCACGAAGTTGACATTCTTCTGATTTTTAATATAATTCCAATCCTTTTGATATCCCAATAATCTGTACCGGTAACTTATAGTTTCCTGATCTGAAAAATTATTATTTATAAACCCAATACTGAAGGATTTCTCCCTGTGTGTTAACTCAATCTTATCTGCATAACCAATATTTTTATTCAGCAACACCCGTCCATTAATAGAATCATACGCATTTATCCTCCTATTATTCACCTTCAAAGCAGTAAAAATAAGTTCATGAGGATTTTGTTTATCCTCTATATCATCAGGATTAAAGTAAGTAAGATTATCAATCCCCCCAACATAAATCATGGATTTATTCTTTCCCTCATAGATACTTCTCAAATTAAATATAGAAGTCGCTATTCCATCTTCTTCTCCATAATTAATAAGGGATTCCTTTGTTGGATTTAAATTTACCAGATTCGTTGAAGTGCTTATCCATAAATTATTATTTCTATCTGAAGAGATTCCACAAATGAAATCGTTGATAAGCCCATTAACGACAGTATAGGTTTTTTCAACCTCCAGAATCTCGTTCTTGAATTTTAATTTATATAGACCATTAGGTGTTCCTAACCATATAAACCCTGAATTGGCATATATACAGTTTATGATTTGGGGAATTCTTGTATCCATAAATTTTGTATGATGAACAAAGTTTTTAGTATTCCTATCATACAAATGCAAGCCATTATAAGTCCCAACCCACAAATTGCCAACCGCATCATATGCCATAGAGGTTATACGATTGCTTTCAAGCTTTTGTTCTTCGCCACGAAGCCTATAGTGTTTAACGATCTTGGGAGCCTTAAAATTCGAAACATTAATTAAATACAGCCCATTATGCTGGGTCCCTATCCATAAGTATTCATCATTTTCCGAAAGAAAAAAAGTTGGTTTAGATATATCCAGCTTACTTATCTCATTCTGATTTTTATCCATAAATACAGTAGAAGCTGAAGTCCCGAATACTATTACGTCATTATGCTCATATATCCTAAAAACTTTTTGATCATTTTCAATATTTACTTGTTGCAGGGAGTTTAACTTCGCACCAAAAAATAAACCGCTTCTTAAAGTCCCGAGATAAATTCCATTCTCATTTTTATAAACGGAATTTACATTTAGCTCTTTAGTCAACACTGGATTATCAAGAGTACTTGTTATATTTTTAAAGCCCTGGTTTTGCATAAGTTTGACACCTCCATTACTGGAAGAAATCCAGAGTACATTATTTTTATCACTATGAATATCGAGGATAATATCATATTTGTACCCCTCTTTCTCTCTTTGGGGAAGAACCAGATCTTGTTTATAAAACTTTTTTAAATTCTTACTGCTGTAATAAAGGCCAGAACCCCATGTTCCTACCCAAAGCCTATCATCTTGGTCTAAATAAAGTGAAGTTGCATAATTTGACGAAATATTCGTGGTAACAGTGCTTAACTTTTCATTTTCTAAATCAAAACGACTTAAATTTAAGTTACCATTCTTTTCCTGATCAATAGTACTTATCCACAAGCAGTTACGGGAAATATCCTTTATTAATGTAGTAATATAATTATCTAAAGTATAGGTGAAAATTGAGTCTGAGGAGGTGTCAATTTTAATTAACTTATTTTGCGAACCAATCCATACTATATCTTTTTCATCTGCTATAATACTTTTCGCTCTGAGCGATTTAAACCGATTTACAACTTTTTTTTGAGAATCATTTAAAACGAAAACCCCATTGTCCTGACTTCCTATCCAAATATTTCCTTTCTTATCTTCAGTTATAACTCGAATTCTTAAGGCGCCCTGTATATCCTCATCAAGTATATAGTTATAATTAGTTAGTTTATTAGTTTCTATTTCAAGTTTGGAAAGTCCGCCACTTTTTGTCCCAATCCATAAATTATTTTTACTGTCAATATATAATGTTTCAATATTTTCGTTCCGTAGACCAGGATACTCTTCTCCCGGTTTTATTGCGGTGTAATTCAGGCCATCATACTTCGTGATACCATTTTCAGTAGCAATCCACTTAACATTTAACGAATCACTAACTATTTTAGTTACGTAGTTATGGGAAAGGCCTTCTTTTTGAGAAATATAATCGTATACAAATCCACCATTGGATTTTTGTGCGCTAACAGTTGAAAATATTATCAAAAGAATATTAAATAAATACTTTCTCATCCCCGAAATTTAATAAGAATATGTACCGTTTCCAGAAAAAATAGAACTTTAATGGATTAGTAGCTATACCAAATTACACTTATCACTCAAAGTAACTAGGTCTATTTCTGTAAACTACTTAACCAATTACTGTTTTTTATGAATAGATAAAATTTTATTCTAGTCTTATTCTTTGAATTTGCATTTTTAGTGCTTTTTTATGAGCCACTATTTTATCTTTATATTTAGGATTTTTTATCTGGTTATCCCATTCATAAGGATCATTCCTATGGTCATAGAATTCCTCCGATCCGTTGGAGTATCTTACATACCTATAATTTTTCGATCTAACAGAATAGTTTTGATCCTCACTATCTGAAGACTCGTTATTCTTTATAACCGTTAAGGCTATATCTGGGCCTTCCCAAATTGTATTATCAGGATCCTCTAAAAAAGTTTTCAAACTATAACCATCTATCTCTACTCCTTTGTCATTTTTCAAGGTACTACCCTTCATTTCACAAAGGTCTGCGATAGTGGGATAAAGATCTATCAAACTTACAGGATGATTAACCTTTTTTCCCGCATTGGCTTTATACTTTGGATGCTTTATAATGAAAGGTATCCTGGTACTTTCCTCCCAAGGAGAGTTCTTGAATAAATATTCTTTCTCTCCCATATTATAACCATGATCACTTACTAGAATTATGATAGTATTTTCACTGAACTTACTTTCTTCTATACTATTCAAAACTTCCCCAACAATATCATCTGTAAAAGTTACTTCAGCCAGATAGGCTTGTAAATAGGCTTTTAAACCATCCTCTATTTGAGGATACGAATCTTTCAAGGCTTCAAAATGAGATCTCCCTTTTCCAGAAAGAACCTCATCATAGCTACAATCTTCATTATCATTATCCTTAATAATTGGGATTTCAAGAGACTCCATTGGATACATATCGAAATATTTCTGAGGTGCAACATGAGGAGTATGAGGATTCATAATTCCAAAAGCTATAAAAAAAGGCTCCTTCGTTTTTGATTCTTCTAATTCCTCAAGTTTATTCTTTAACCAACGAACACTTTTTTCATCGGTCATTAGATCCCGATCTTGGTCGGTATTGTAATAAAAGGGGGTTTCTTTTTTATGGTTCCACCACCCGGTGTAACCGGGTGTTTCTCTACTTTCCGGCACTGAGGGAATATCTGCTAATGAGGCAAACGTTCCATCCAGCAGACCAATTGCTGCGAAGGCCTCTGGTACTGAAGGATGAATAACGGGTTTTATACCATTATATGCAACGGGGCCCTGATATTTGGGCACTCCCATTTCGGTCCAATCTGCTGCTCGACTGTGATGCTGAATTTTCCCTGTTTGAAAGGCTTTGTAACCATTTTCTATTGCGTATTCCGAAATGGTTTTGGAATTGGATAATATTGAATTTTTTTTTCGATTTTCAAAACCATAATTCCCTGAACTAGAAGGCAGTATCCCAGACATAAAACTGGATCGCGAAGGTGCACAAACAGGAGCATTGCTATGAGCATTGGTAAAAAGCACTCCTTCCTTTGCCATTTTATCTATATTCGGAGTTTTAGCCTGAGGGTGTCCACCCAGAACTCCTACATAATCGTTCAGATCATCTAATACTATAAGTACTACGTTAGGTTTTTCCTGTGTGAATGCATTTAAGCCAACCAACAGGATAAATAAATTGAAAATAATTTGTAATGTAACTCTAGATCTCAAAATGAATGTTGTTATATAGGGGCTAGAAGTCCCTTTGGGGGATGCCTCCTGTTTTTCTGTTATTTAATAGTATCTTCTTTTTGCAAGCCTATTTTATTAATAGATCAATTTTTCATCTATTAAAATAGGATCATTGAATTTTGTGACCATTTCTAATAATTCTTCCCTGTATTCTTCTGCAATATCCTGGTAGTCATTATGATTATAGTAGTTTATCTCTTCGTTAGGATCTTTTCTGAGGTCGAATAACCAGGGTTCATCATTTGGTGAAAGCACTAACTTATAGCGATCGCTTACTGCCGCCACCCATCTCGCTCCAGCATTGGTAATATAGGTGATCCTATCTTCATTAATCTCTTTTTCATCATTCAAAAATAATTCTGAAGCATCTATCCCGTGATATTCTGGTTGTTCTCCTTCCACTTCCATAATATTTAAAATTGTGGGAGCAAAATCAACATTAGTTAATGCTTTATGGATTTTTTTCCCGGCAAGGATTTTTTCGGGGTATTTAATTACGAAAGGAATACCAGCCGATGTTTCGTAAGGCAGTCCTTTGTTATGTTTTTTATGCTCTCCCATTAGATCACCATGATCGGACGTGAAGACCACAATAGTATTTTCTTCAAGTCCACTTTCTTCTAAATAATTTAAAATCTTTCCAATATTATCATCAATCAATTTTACCATTCCAAAATATTGAGCCATAGCATGCTGATTTAATTTTCTACCGGCCACGTTCTTCCTTCCATTAATATTATTCCACTTTGGGTTAGTCTCTGGATCCACATCCATACTAGCAGGATTTTCAAAATACATATCTTCATACATAGTGTCATAAGGAGGTCTTACTTTATTGCCCCCATGAGGATCGGGGATAGAAAGCATTAAACAGAAAGGCCCATTTTTATCTCTCTCTATAATCTCCAAAGCTTTCTCAAATAAGAAATCTGTAGCATAAGTTTCTTCAGTAGCATTTTTAGTATCATAGCTATAACTGTTTTTTTCAGGTTTGAACTCACCAAGAAACTTCATTCCTTTTGGGGTTTCCCGGAAAGCTTTCCAATGTCCCCGGTTAAACATATACCGGTTATCTTCGAATCCAAATTTTCTTTCAGGAGCAAAACCCGGTTTAGCATTCCCATCCAGGTGCCATTTTCCAACATAGGAAGTAGAATATCCGTTTCTTTGTAGAGTTTCTGCAAATGTCACTATTTCATCATTCATAGGTTTGTTATTTGACGGTGATCCGGTTGCTACTGGATAAAGACCGGAAACAAATGATGCCCGGGACGGTGTACACACTGGAGAAGATGCATAGAAACTGGTACACAAAGCTCCTTCATCAGCCATTTTATCGATATTAGGAGTGGTAACGTAAGATTCTTCCCCCCATATATAAGCCATCTCTTTAGACATGGTCTCCCTATAACATCCTAATGTTCTATAGTTATGTTCATCTGTTTGAATAATCAATAAATTAGGTTTAGTTTCCTGAGCCTGTAGAATGGTAGTCTTGAAAATAATCAAGAATATACCAAGAAAACTTATAAAAAATCCTTTTATAATATCTCTTTTGTTCACCATTAATTTCATTTCAATATTATTTTAAATGTGCTAAAAAATGATCTAATTATTTTCTTTATCTAATTTCTTTAGTTGCTCAACTTTTTTGCGAAGTCTTTGCTTTCTTAACTTTTTTTCTTCTATATTCTTTCTAATCATCTCTTCCTTTTCCTTTTGTGTCAATTTTTTTTCCATTAACTCTTTATCTGCACCATATACACTCCATAAGGCAACATGTTCTTTTACCATAGGAGCTTCTGATTTTGGAAGGTTTTTTTTCAATTCAGCTATTTTAGATTGAAACTTTGAAATCTCAGCAAGATTATTCCATTCATTAGCATCTGTCTTATGATTGTAGAGTTCCTCAGTACCATCAAAATATTTAATATATCTCCAATCTTTAGTTCTCACCGCATAGTTCCCACGTCCCCAGGATATAATTGCAGGATTTTTAATCTCTGCTTCAGCATCTTCCAATTGCGGAAGAAGGCTGATCCCATCAACATATTCAGGAGTTTCCAGGCCACTCATTTCTGCAAGCGTTTTGTATATATTAATCAAGGATACAGGCTGATCTATAGTAAGACCCTGCTGATCTCTTCCTTTCCTTAAGTCTTTAATAATAAATGGTACACGGGTAGCTTCCTCCCATAGAGTGAATTTTTTAAACGTCTTTTTCTCTCCTAAATGAAAGCCGTGATCGGACCACAAAACTACTACTGTGTTATCGGCGTACGGACTTGCCTCTAGGGCATCAATCACCCTTCCGACATTATAATCTGCCCAGGAGATACATGCTAAGTAGGCACGTCTTACCTCCTCCCATGCATCTGCTTTCGTTAACGTCTTATAATTACCCACCCTTCTAAAGTGGTTTCCTTCCTTAGGAATATCTTTTATATCACTATCCAGTATTTCAGGAGCTAGTATCTCTTTAGGTAGTGCATCAAAAAATTCTTTTGGACTATCAAAAGGCAAATGAGGTTTCACTATACCCACTGCTAAAAAGAAAGGTTTATTATGCTCATTTTTAATCACATCGAGTCCGTAAGATGCAACCTTATAATCTGTATGATCTTCATAAGCATTGATTGTAGGTCTAAAAGACATTTTATTATCATTACCTACTATGTAACCTTCATTTGGAGCAAATTCCTTATTTCCCTTTGTAGGCAATAAATAATCTGTCCATTCCTCCGGATCTGCTTTGGAACCATGGTGAATTTTACCTGCTCCATAGGTTTCATATCCATTCTCTTTTAGGAACCTTGGCAGGCTAACATATTTTTTGTTTAGATCTTCATGAATTTCAGTACTATAAAATGGATACAGACCCGAATTAAATGGTTCTACTCCAAACAAGATGGCGTTCCTACTTGGTGAGCATCCCGGAGCGGGACAATGAGCATTTGTAAAATTCACTCCCTCTTGGGCAAGCTTATCCATATTTGGGGTGATCGTCTGGGGGTGTCCCCCCAAAAAGCCAGTCCAGTCATTCATATCATCAATCGCGATAAAAACTATATTTGGCTGCTTTTTATCTATCTGAGCATGAAAGGTTTTTGGATATAAAAACAGTATTAAAATTAAACCTATCAGCAATCCTTTCCTATTTTGTCCAATTTTGAATTTTGATCCCTTCTTAAGATTATTCATTCTTTATAATTTATTTTTTTGCTAACAGCAGATAGAGCAAAAATTGGTCTCAGAATAATTTAAAAAAACCCCACGTTCACTTAGATAATGAACGAGAAGATAGTCTTACCACCCTGGTTTTTGATCTAACTTATTATTGATCTGGACTTCCTGCGCTGGATAGGGCAGTGATAAATGCTTCTCCGGAACAAAATTATCTACACATCTTAAGTAACCAATTATAGCATTTCGAGATGGATCATAATTAGGATGACCTTTAATCACCTCCTCCAAATACTCGAGACGATCACCTAGTAAACCCCACCTAATTAAATCTTGTTTTCTTAGCCCTTCAAAGCAAAGTTCCCGCATACGCTCATCCACCAGCTCATCAAAAAAGCTTTCTTTACTCGCGATTGCTTCAGGGTTTCCTTCTTCAGCATCTTCAATATTTGCAACGCCCGCTCTGTTTCTCACTTGGTTAAGTGCATCTATAGCTTCAGGGGTGGGACCTTCATTTACCTCATTAGAAGCCTCAGCATACATTAAAAGTACATCCGAATATCTTAGCACAGGAAAATTAATTCCTGTTGTACCTTTATTTGGAGAACTGGTATTTTCCAATAATACGAAGGAAGGAGAAACTGCATTACTGGCTTCCAGATCATCTCTGAATACCGGTTCCCACCTTCTAAATTTCCCTAAAGAATACGCAAAATCAAGAGGTCCTTGTTCTCTTATAGTTCCATTATTATGAAAAATCCCTGGTAGATTCCAGTCCAGTCTTTGATCCTCTTCCTCATACAACGATTCTACAACCGGAGAAGGTACAACTTTCACTTTGGCCACGGGATATCCCACATCCGGATT
This sequence comes from Christiangramia crocea, assembly GCF_022410465.1. Lineage (GTDB taxonomy): Bacteria > Bacteroidota > Bacteroidia > Flavobacteriales > Flavobacteriaceae > Christiangramia > Christiangramia crocea. The sequence continues at coordinate 280,872 of NZ_JAJSON010000025.1, forward strand.
ATTCTTAAAGTTCAAACCATTACTAGTGCCTATCTTGCCATGAATTCCGACGCCCAAATCAGAACCATCAGCAAAGGCAATTTCGAAAAGTGATTCCCTCGTATCATATTTATTCTCGATGTAATTAAGAAAAACCTCTCTATAGCCATTTTCTCCCATAACCAGGGTATGATAAGGATCATCTATTACTTTCTTTGCACTTTCCATTGCTTGTTGGTACTTGGAAGTATCCTGCAATGGATATCCCGCCATCTTTAAATAGGTCCTAGCCAACAATCCATGGGCTGCCATACTATTGGCATGACCCGGGATATAATCACTATCACTGGCATGGGGCAAATTTTCAGCTGCAAATTCAAGATCTGCAATAATCTGATTATATATTTCTTCTAAAGATGCAGGTGGTATATGGTTAGATTCTGGTCCCACTGTTGGTTCCAATCTTAAAGGCACTTCATTAAACCATGATACCAGTTGCAAATAGGCAAATCCTCTTAAGAATCTTGCTTCTGCAATGAATATATTGGCTTCATCTCCGTCAAATTTTGAGGGGTCCAAATTGGCAATCAAAGAATTAGAAAGATTGATTGCACTATAAAAATTTTCCCATACATCCTGAATCACATATGTACTTGGTGAATGATTATAGATATTAACCTGTGGTTCTGAGGCAAAGGCTCGACCATTATAACCTTCATCGGTTCCGTAATCCATCATCATGAATTCTTCTCCATATACTCTATTAGAGGAGAATTGAGAATAAATTCCGGCAAGTGCAATATTAACCTCTGATTCATTGGAATAAAAGTTCTTAACATCCCAGTCAGTTTCCGGCTCCAAATCCAGATATTCTGTACAGGAGCTGGTTAACCCGGCAATAAGAAGTAACCCGAATGCGAGACGTTTTATTAATAAAATTTTCATGTCTTATATATTTTATAATTTTTTATTTGAGTATTTTAGAATTTAGCTGATACTCCCAGAGTTATAGTGGTACTTTGGGGGTAAGCAGAGAAGTCTAAATTTTGGATTAATGGGTTTCCACTAATTGAAACATCTGGGTCAAAACCCGAGTATTCTGTCCACGTATAAAGGTTCTGTCCAGATAAAGAAAATCTCAGATCCTTTAATTCCATTCTTTTAAGAAAATCCTTAGGCAACGAATATCCGATTGAAACAGTCTTTAACTTTAAATAACTCCCATCTTCAATAAATCTATCATCTAATTTATTGCCACTTGGTGCTAATGCTGAATGCCCGTTGGAGTAGGTTGTGGCCACATTGGTATCTGTATTTGTTGGGGACCAAGCATCTGCAATATCCGCTAGTCCACTATAGCCCTTATCTACCCGCGGCATACCAAATGCAACTCGATTGGCATTAAAGACATCAAAATCGTATGACCATTGGAATAAAAACCTTACATCAAAGTTTTTTAACTTAAAATGATTTTCGAAACCTCCATAGTGTTTAGGGTGAGGATTACCAATAATTACCCTATCCTTTGCATCGATAGTTCCATCTCCATTTTGGTCTATGTATTTTGGATGTCCAGGGCCCACGCCAATTCTACCATTGTTTGGAATTCCCTCCTTAAGTTCATATTGAGACCCCTGAGGCTTTTCAGGATGGTAAATAAAGTCTTCCGCCTGATATAGTCTATCGAATTGCAGCCCGTACATCATACCAACCGGTTTACCTATTTTCGAGATATAATGATACTCGTCATTATAATCATAATTGGCATCTGTTTTAATATCTATTTGACCGTCATTCAACTTTAAAATTTTATTCTTATTAGTTGAAATATTAAAACTAGTATTCCAATCAAACTCATCTTTAGAAATAATAGTAGAATTCAACGTTAATTCAAAACCTTCATTCGAAACAGTCCCTACATTTTGACTAACTCTATTAAAACCAGTACTAAGAGCCATATCTGCATTTAAAAGAAGATCTGTCGTTTTTTTATTATAGTAATCCAATGTACCAGTGAATCTCCATTTAAAAAGTGAAAAATCTAGGCCAAAATTACTTTGTTTAGTAGTTTCCCATTTTAAGTTTGGCACGGCCAAATTATTTTGGGTGGCACCCGGCTGATACTCTTCATTATTGCCGAAGACATAATTGTTGAAAGGTGAAACCCCAAAGGTATTATAGGCTGCAAAATCATTAATCCTATTATTTCCTGTAACCCCATATCCGCCTCGAATTTTAAGATTAGATATCCATTTAATCTTTTTAAGAAACTTCTCATTGCTCATTCTCCATGCCGCAGAAAACGATGGGAAATAACCCCAGCGATTTTGTTTGGGAAATTTTGAAGACCCATCTGAACGAAAACTTGCTGTTAGTATATATCGTTTATCGAACGAATAGTTCACCCTACTAAAAAACGAAAGTAACCTATTGGTGGAAGAGTTTGATAATGCTATAGTAGGAGTTGTTGCGATCCCAATATTGGAAATACCAAACTCATCAGTGGGTATATTATTATTTTCCAGGCTATTTGCAGAAATACTATTTTCTGAGGCCTCTGTACCTATGAGGGCAGTAAAACTATTGTTGTTGGTTTTCTTTGTATAGGTTAAGGTATTAGAGGCAGATAAAACAACATCTTCAAAATTTTCTATGATAGCCGTTATACCAGTGTCAGATCTTTCTGCTCTTCCTGTATTAGAACCGAAAAAAGTATTTTCTTCTGACTTTTTTATTCTGTAATTAGCAGAACTATTTAATTCAAAATTTTTGTTGAATTTATGGATTAGTGTAAAATTAGCTCCAAATAGATGTTGCGTATTATTCCTATCAGTATTCGTTAAATTATCTACGGGATTATAAGTGTCATTAAAATCATTACTCAAAGGATCATACCCCCCTACTTCAAGTCCATCATCCACAATGGGTTCAACGGGTCTAAATCTTAGAACATTTTTAAAAGTTTGAAATTGTTTGGAAGCTCTTAGCCTGGGCCCTATTCTTTTTGCATTGGAATAAAATAAATTTGTAGCAATTGAGGTTTTCTTATTAAAATTATGGTTCAGCTTTAAACGATTGTTTATTTTTTCAAACCCCGTATTGATCAAGGTCCCTTCTTGATCCACATATTCACCAGATAAATAAAAATTAGTTTTAGAATTACCTCCGCTCACGGAGACATTACTTTGAGTAATAAGGGCCTCCTGAAACACCTCTTCCTGCCAGTCCGTACCATTGACAGTTCGGTAAAGTTCTGGATCTCCCCACCTATTCAAAAATTGCTGTGTTGAAGATCCTGAAGCCCAGTTATCTAAAGCAAAAGCTTGTAATTGCTGATACTTAACATATTCATACGGACTTAATACGTCTAATTTATTGGGGATAAATTGCATCCCATTATCTAGAGATACAGAAATGTCTGTCGTTCCGTCGGAATTTCCATTTTTCGTAGTGATCAATACAACACCATTTGCCCCACGAGATCCATAAATAGCAGTTGCCGAAGCGTCCTTCAGTATATCGATGGTTTTTATATCATTTGTGTTCATAGTTGCAGGATCAAAATTTTCCAATGGAATTCCATCTACAACATATAGTGGCGAATTATCTCCAGTTATAGAGTTTCCTCCTCTAATAACGATATTCAGAGGTCCACCAGGAGTACCTTCAGAGGAGGTAATATTCACACCTGCAATTCGACCAACTAAAGCCTGGTCGAAATTGGCTGTAGGTGCTACATTTAATTCTTCAGATCCAACAGAAGAAATAGCTCCTGTTAAATCCCTTTTTTGAGAGGCCCCATATCCTATCAAAACAATTTCATCAAGTCCTGCAACGTCATAATTGAGAGTTACATTTATAGTTTTCTGGCCAAGAACTTCTACCTCCTTAGTTTCCATTCCAACCATAGAAAAGATTAAAATATCCTCTTCAGAAGGTACCTCAATAGAGAAACTACCATCAAAATCTGTAATTGAACCTATATTAGTACCTTCAACTATAACATTCACTCCCATTAAGGGTATGTTATTCTCATCTACTACTTTTCCTATTATTATCTCCTGAGCAAAAACTGTTAGGTTGAAGCCAAACAGTAATAAAAGGCTTAATATATTCTTATTAAAAATCATTTAGTATTATTTGAGTTATGGTTAGTTGATTTTATAATTCATTAGCCTTATAGTGCACATCAGAAATTTGATGTCCTCCAGCAAATCCGTCTTCTCCGGCTATAATTTTACCCTGGAAGTAGCTCGCATATTTAAAGGCCAGAACAAAGTTCTCCTGACCTAAATAAGGCGTAAGGTCCAAGGTGCATTTCACCCATTCTCCATCGGCATTTCTAGTTGGATCTTTTAATCCATCAGGATCCGGACCTTCCTGATTGCCAGGATATGGCGTACCTAAAAATACTTCTCCCTCATTATTGATCTGGCAGCTTAATATGTCGTTAATTTGGGTGAAATTGGTTGTTTCAATTTCTCCGGTAAAGTTGTCGGTTACAAAAATTTCAAGACCGGAAGGTGTTCTTCCATCATTAAGATATTCTATTCCGTAATTTCTAATCCAGAAGGTAGCTTCAGCTCTATAGCATCCGGCATATGTCGTAAGATTCTGAGGATTCATAATCACCCAAGAAACATGTCTCTTACTTCCTTTTGGACCCCAATCAACATTAAAAGTAGATAAGGCTTTAGTGCCATTAACCCCTGCATCACTTCGAATTGAATCCGCCAGACTTGTAGGCTTTATTCGTTTCCATACCTTGTTTTTCTTATTTGTAGTCACTTTTAAACCACCACGTTCCTCTACAATCCTGGTATATCCAAATCTGGTGCTAGTCTCCTCTAGGGTTGGATAGAAAAAATAATTGGTGGGAGTTTTTACATTCTCAGCCTCTTTTGAGGCAAAAATTCTAATTATGCCACTTTCCATGGTTACAACCTCCTCACTAATATTACTGATCACATTTATGGAAGGTTCAATTTTTTCGGTTTCTGAAACTTGATAAGATGGTTTTAATGATATAACCCCTGTAGTCGGGTCTATTGTAAGTTTATCTGTATCGCTGGCTAATTCATATCGGACATCCGGGTTACCTGAAGCAACTGTAGCCTCACTCGTAGCTAATCCTTCACCTTCAACGAGGTTATAGGTTACAGGACAATAGTTTATTGCACTAACCAATTGGGGGCCAATATTAAGATGTAATACATCTTCAAAGACATTGGAGTATTCTTTACCATCTCTTTTTATTGTAGCCTTCACGGTAAAATAATAATCACCATAACCAAAATTATTTCCTTCCTCTATGATTATGGTACCTGCACCTCCAGGATCAACAAAATTAATATCTCCGTAATCCTCAGAAACTATTGTATCCTCAACTGGATTCATAATAGTAACGTGTTCCAAATAAGTTTCGTCAAGAATTCCTTCCTCATTTCTTACACTTACCACCTCAAAGTATACAGTTTCATTATTGGCAGAAACAAAAGGAATCCCGGAGGTAATCCTACTATATTCACGAACATTTGTAAGGTCGACATAAGACATGGAAATAGGAGCAATAGAATCTTTGGATGTACTTCCCTTTATAGGTTCTTTTTCACAATTGAAAAAAAGTAGGGCAGTTACAAAAAAGATGACTAGACGTAAAGTTTTCATAATTTATCTCATTTACATTTTAATTCAAAAATTCAGCCTATTTAACGGAACTAATTTATATATATGTTAAAAAAATTAGCATTACAGATAATTCAGAATAAAGGGGTATATGGTCAAAAACTCCCATTTTAATGGGTTTTGTAGACTTATTGAGAATAACTTAAACAAATTATAAGAAAATGACCTTTAATAAGAGATCATTAAATTTTTTCATTTTATTTCGCAATAATTAAATAAAAGCTTACTATTTGTTAGAATATGTAATTTCAAATACTCAAAACAGATTCTAATTATAAGACATAATATTACAGTGGAACAAGTGTAAATTTTTAAAGAAATTGCTATTAGAATATAGAGGTATCTTCTGGGAAAATTTTCTGAAAACCAAATGAAAAGAAATTCCTGAAACTTTAAATTCCGAATTTGTTTTAACTTATTAAAAATGGAAATAAGAATTAACCCTAGCAAAACATATTATAGCAGATCAGGAAAAAGTAAAAATTGATTATTCAGAAATGATCTCCACAGAGGCCAGATTTAAACCATTAGATTTTGCAGTTACTTTAATTTCTCCAGCCATATCTTTCTTGGATCGGATTACTAAAAGACACAGGCCATTAAAGGCTCTCCGATTATCTGCCTGAAAGGAAGTTATGGAAGTAGGATCTCCATTTCCAACGGCCTCTATAATGGCAGGTCCGGATACTTCAAATTCCACAAGATTGTCTGCAGTAGGACAAAAATTTCCATTTTTATCCTCTATTTGAACTTTTATGAATGACAGATCTTCCCCATCCGCATCAATGAAACTTCTATCTGGACTTAATTTTATCTGTGCAGGTTTTCCAGCTGTAATAATTGATTTGGTTGCCTTAACCTTCCCATTTGAATAGGCAACCACTTTGAGCTTACCGGGCTGATATGGAACTTCCCAGTTTAAACGATATGGTGAGTCCCATGTCTTTTCAGGTTGCTTCCACCACTTAAAGTCAGCAGGAATTGTAGTTTTATCCACTCCCATTTTCTTTTTACCCAATGATTCACCATTAAGAAATAGCTCTGCTTCTTCACAATTTGTATAGCAATATACAGGGATTGTAGTATTCTTCTCAACATCCCAGTTCCAGTGAGGCAGTATATGCACCATTGGTTCATCAGTCCAAATGCTTTGATAAAAATAAAATCTATCCTTTTTAAACCCTGCAAGATCCAGCATTCCAAAATAAGAACTTCTCGACGGCCAATCGCCACCCCACTTTCCGTGAGTTTCGTTATCCCGTCCATTAAAAGGTGTTGGCTCTCCAAGATAATCAAAACCAGTCCAAACGAATTGACCTAATGACCGGGGATTCATTTCCTGAGCATAAACTTCAAAATCAGGTGGGTAAGCCCAAGGTGGACTTATGATATCATAACTTGATATTTGTAAGGAAGGATGTTTTTCATAATTTTCTACCGGTAAATGATAAATTCCACGGGAACTCACACAGGATGACGTTTCAGAACCGTAAATGATCCAGTCTGGATGTTCCTCTAATATCTCATCATACTGCGTAGGCTTGTAATTAAAGCCTTGAATATCCAGTGGATCTGCGAGTCCATTCTTTATGGCTTGTAAATGTTTGCTTAGCCCTGCAGTTACAGGTCGAGTTGGATCCATTTCATGACAAATCCCAGTTAAGATTTTAGCGAGTTCACCACCCTTTGGAGAAGTTTGCTCTTTTACCTCATTGCCGATGCTCCACATCACAACAGACGGATGGTTACGATCTCTTTTAATCATATCTCGCAGATCGGTTTGAAACCATTTGTCCCAATGCTTAGAATAATCATTTTTGGTTTTTGGTGCTGCCCAACCATCGAAAGCTTCTACCTGAACCAAAATTCCCATTCTATCGCACAAATCTAGCTGCTCTGGCGAAGGCGGGTTATGGGCGGTTCTTATGGCATTTACTCCCATAGATTTTAATAATTCTAATTGTCTCTGGGTGGCCCTGTAATTTACGGCAGCTCCAAGGGGACCTAGATCGTGATGCATACAAACACCTTTAAATTTTAGCTGCTTTCCATTTAAGAGAAAACCTTCCGTATTGCTATATTCAATACTTCTAACCCCAAAATCTGTAGAATAAGTATCTATAACTTTACCATTTTTCTTTAAAAATGAGATGGCGGTATACAAATATGGATTATCCAGATCCCATTTAATTGGATTATCCATTACCATATCCTGGGCAACTTCAACACTTGTATTAGCAGATAATTCTATTTTGGAGAAATTACTCACAACTTCAGCCCCATGAGTATTAATTATACTGGTCTTAAGCTCAAATTCACCCGGGCTATTTGTGGTATTGTTTAAAATGGTTTGAATATTTATCTCAGCCTTATTCTCCGTAATTTTGGGGGTTGTAATGTAAGTTCCCCTATGAGCAACATGCACGGGGTTTTTAATTTTTAACCATACATTTCGGTAGATACCTGCTCCTGGATACCATCTGGCGGCAAGATCCTCGGGGTTAACTTTAACCGCAATAATGTTTTCTTCACCAAACTTGATGTGGGAGGTGAGATCTACTTCAAATCCTATATAGCCATAAGGTCTGCCTCCAACTTTATGCCCATTTATCCAAACAGTAGAATTATTCATAACTCCGTCGAATTCAACGATAACCTTTCTTCCCTTATGTTTGGCATCAATGACAAAATGTTTGCGATACCATGCTGTTCCTGAAATGGGGAGTCCGCCGGTACGGGTGTCATGAATGGAGTCAAAGGGACCCTCAATTGCCCAGTCATGAGGCAAATTAAGTTGCCTCCAGTTCTTATCAGGAAAGTCCTCACTTTGGGCCCTACCCTGTACAGCCTTTTGGAATAACCAGCCGTCGTTGAATTTATGGGTATTTTTATCTATAGACTGAGCTTCCCCATAGTAGAAGGCAAGTAAAAAAACCGGAAGCAATAATCTTATTTTCATTCTATACTAGTTAGTTGTTAATTCTTTTTCAGAAGTTGAACGATGGTCTTTGGATCTGATTTCGTCTAATTTCTCCTGAAGTGCGTTAACCATATTTGGGTTAGCTGCAGCGATATTTCTTTTCTCACCAGGATCTTTAGCCAGGTCATATAACTGAGGATCATGACTGGTTCCACCTTCAATTTTCTTTTTGGCCATTATGAATTTGGGTTCCTTTTGCCCCTTGGAAAGCGGCTCAATATATTTGAACTTACCTTTTCTTATAGCTAGAACCGAAGCTTCTTCAATTAAATATTCTGTACCTTTTTCCTGTGCAGATAGTAGTGCTTTGGAAATGTCCTGGCTGTCTATAGCTTCATCTTTCGATAGGTCTGAACCTATGATTGAAGCTATACTAGCATATAAATCTACCTGACTCCATAATGCTTCACTAACACCGGGTTGAATTTTTCCTTCCCAGTAAACAATCGTGGGAACGCGTGTACCTGCTTCAAAAATACTGTATTTCCCACCTCTAAAACCACCGGCAGGATCATGGTCTCCAAGCTTTTCAACTGCACTATCTTCATATCCATCATTAAGTACAGGACCGTTATCGCTGGTAAAGATCACAAGGGTATTTTCTAATAAATCCCTTTCTTTAAGAGCCTCCATAACTTTACCAGTCATCCAGTCCATCTGTACTATAGCGTCTCCCCGAACCCCCATATTGGTCTTTCCTTTGAACATCTCATGAGGTAACCGAGGTACATGAATATCGTGAAATGAAAAGAATAAAAAGAAAGGATTTTTTTTGGCTGAATCCATAAATTCTACCGCTTTATTTGTCATTACAAATGGAAAATTCTCATCCTTCCATAAAGCGCTTTCACCTCCGTCCATATAACCTATTCTACTTACACCATTTACAATTGTCATATTATGTTGTGAGTCTGCAGAATACCTAAGCAATTCAGGATTTTCGTAGCCGGTGGGCATATCGCCTATCTTCTTGTTTTTATAACTAACTACAATAGGATCGTCATGTTCTTTCAGGTTAATAACTCTATGGTTTTCAACATAAACTGCAGGCACCCTGTCTCCAGTCGCAGGAATAAGAAATGAATAGTCAAATCCAACTTCTAGTGGTCCAGGTTTTATATCTTGATTCCAATTAACATTACCGTTTCCAAGACCCAGATGCCATTTTCCAACCACGCCGGTTTTATATCCACATTCACTAAGCATACTGGCTATGGTAGGCGTTTTTTCGTCAATGAGTAAAGGTGCATCTCCTGGGAGAACACTCGCATTCTTTCTAAAGGCATGTTGACCCGTTAATAAGCTATATCTAGAAGGTGTACAAGTAGACGCTGTACTATGTGCATCTGTGAACCTGATTCCGTTCGCCGCTAATCCATCTACATTTGGGGTATTTACACTTTCCGAACCATAAGAACTTAAATCTCCGTATCCAAGATCATCAACATAGAAAATTATGATATTTGGTTTTGCTGGTTTTTCCGGATCTACAGGTTTGAATGACATTAATGAAAAACAGATCGTAAATACCATCCCAAAAGTAAGGGACATGTTTTTTATATTAAGATTATTACTCATGGCTTAATACTTTTTATATTATTGCAGATATTTATATCAATTTATTTTCCCCGAGATTACAAAGTAACCAACTACTACTTTAGTTTATGGGGTCATATATTGCAATGAACAGGACAAGCCCACCTATATAAGCACTTTTCGGTAATTATTTGGAGATTAATATTGATATGACTAGAGTATTTCAGTAGACATTCTCATAAAAGAACAGATTACATTCCTTCCAAAATTTCTTCTGAAACTCCTATGTTTCTATCTCGTAATGGCGATGATTTTTTCAGTAAAAAGTTTTTCAAAATCTCAAATCCATCTCCTCTAGAATGTGCATTTAAAATTTCGGGTTTTTTGAAAACAGCTTTAGGATCCTTTGGCAAACCCTCAATCTTCCCATAATAGACATTATTTTCAAATCGGGTTTTTTTATCCTTTCCAAATTTGAATTCAAAAGCCTCATTACCTACATAGAAAATATTATTCTTGACCAGGGTATTTTTCGGCCAAGGACCTCCCCAATTATCCATTTTCACTATAGTACGACCCAAATTACCAAATCGTTTTTGGGGAACAATTATGATATTATTATATATCTTGGTATTCTTCACAGGACCGGTAATATGAAATATCGGTGAAAAAACACCCCTCCTTTCTGTAGGGTACGGCCGGATGCCATCATTAACACTAATATTGTGCCTCACTACAGTTCCCGCATTCCCAATATTTTTTGAGGTTCCATAACTATCACCATTGTTGCAAATAAGTAAAAAACCGCCGTAATTATCATGACTATAATTGTATTGAATAATTGTTCCAAGACAATTCCAGTCCGAGTCGTAAGCCTGTCCATCCCATTTAGCTTTATGACCGCTAACCTCATTAAATTGAATTAGGGTATTATCTGAACTCCATGGCCAAATTCCCGCTGCAGCTTCACTATGTGGGAGCACATCTAGGAAATCCCGCAATATATTGCCTTCAATTAAGGCTCCCTCACATCCAACGGGAACGATCCCATCCCCAGGCACTCTTTCAATCAAGTTATCTCTAATTATTACACCAATACTCGGATGCCAATTCTCCCTATCTGTATACCCCCTGGAATTGATAGCATTTCTCGCGCTATCATGTATATATGAATTTTGTATGATCAGGTTCACAAATCGGGTTTTAACCCTATCTCCCGAATTCTTCCAAATTATGGCACTACCTCCGCCCTGCTTTTTATTCAAACTTCCATTAACCCGATGTATCTCCAAATTGTCCAGCACAATATGGTGGCAATCTCCAAAATTCTCTGCTTCGATGGTCACGCCTCGTCTACCAGCTTTGCTCTCTTTACCCTCATTGGTGATTTCTAAATTTCTTATTTCCCAATATTCCACATTATAGAGGAATAGAGTGTAATCTTTTTTACCTTCTCCATGTATGGCCGGCTTATCGCCCTCCCCATAGCTATCTATGATTATAGGATTATTTTCACTTCCGCTGCCCTTAACCCGGAGCTGTCCAAAATAGCTGGTTCCTGCTTTAAAAAGTATTTTATCACCAGGTTTAAAACTTATTTTGTTCAAATTCTCGAGTGAACTCCAGGCATTTCCAGGTGAATTACCCGAATTGGAGTCTTTTCCCGTTTCGCTATCTACATAATAAATTTTTGCAAAAATTGATGTCGAAAAGAAAAAATAGAGTATTAGTATTGCTGAAATTGTATTTTTCATTCTAATATTTCTTGTTAATCCATTACCGGACTTAAGTTTAGGTCAAACCTTATCACAGTAGGCACAAAAAGATACTGGTCCATAGGCATGGGTCCGCAACTGTTACCTCCTAACCCATGCTGCTGTACATCCACATACCAGAATACCTCATCTTTTTTTTCTAATTCGTAAGGGTGTGTGGCCTTAGTAAGATTATTAAGATTATAATGTCTTGCACTGGTTTCAAAAGGGGTACCGGAGCTGATATTTAAACCTAAACCATCATCATTCTGAATTTTGGCCCAACGCACCCCTGTTTTATTTCCATTTTCCTGGGGAACCGGATAATTCACAAATTGCTCATCCACTGTTTTCTTATAAATGCCCAGCTTTGCACTTGCATTTCTATCTATATAGTTTTCATGAGGACCTCTCCCGTACCAGCTCATCTGATCAAATCCTTTTTTCAGAATAATCTCATAGCCCAATCTTGGCAGATCTGGCAGATCGCTTTGTTCAGGACTAAATACCGTATTTAATCGAATACCTCCTTCACCATCAACTCCATATTCCTGGATAATCTTAGCTATAATAGCATCCCCGGAACTTATCAAATATCCGGTTACCTTAAAGATCAAATTATTTTCTGAAGCCTTTTCTAAATGGGTTTCTGAAATCTTAAATTTTGCTCCTTCATATCCGGCTTTTATCCATTCCTTCGAAACCTTTTTAGCTGCATTTCTCCACATATTCTTATAACCACCATCATTATCTGTTGGAGCTCTCCAAATATTCAGTCTTGGCCCAGCTTCCAGAATTTCTTCTCCATCTACCTGATAAGAATTTAAAACACCAGTTTTTTTATCAAACTGGATCTTTACAGAATTAGCCATGATATCTAAAAGTGAATCAGATTCCTGATAATGAAGCCTGGTCCTTTCTGGATTTTTAAATGTCGGACTATTCCAGGACGTCAGATGGAGTTGTTTCTCAGCGATCACAAATCCTGTTTGCGCCCAATTAATGGCTTTTTTAATTCTTACGGAAATATTTAAAACATATTCCTCTTGTTCCCCTTTCATCAATTTGAAAACCTCGTGAGGGGTATCAATGCTCTTAACTGATAATGCATTTACCGAAAACTCTTCTAACTTGCCATCTCCAATTGGCTGTCCATTTTTCAAGAGCCTCCAGTAGAAATCATATTCTTTTAAGTCCGTAAATAAAAACCTGTTGTTTATACGTATTTTTTCAAATTCATCAGATTCTCCTGCCCAGCTGAAATCAACATTCTGATAAACACCTTTGACCTCTTTAGCCTTTGGAGATAAACTTAAGTCTGAAAACAAAATTCCATTCATACAAAAGTTTAAATCATTAGGTATATCTCCAAAATCACCGCCATAAGCATAATAAGGCACTCCCTCTTCCGTCTCTGTTAAAATACCCTGGTCTACCCAGTCCCAGATAATTCCCCCTGAAATTCCATCATATTGATAGTAAACATCAACATATTCTTTAAGATTACCCATGGCGTTCCCCATTGCATGTGCCACTTCATTAACTATAAAGGGTCGATCCAAATTTAATTTATGAATTTCAATAAGATCTTCTACAGATTGGTATCGACCATGGCTATTAACTTTCCCATTTTTGAAAACACCTCCGCCCCAGACTTCACCTACATAAGGTTCAGTAGAAAAATGATAATGTGTAGGTCTCGTTGGATCCAACCTTTTCGATACTTTTTCCATAGCAAGCATATTTACTCCATTGCCGGCTTCATTTCCCAGAGACCACATTATTATTGACGGATGATTCTTATTTTGTGCAACCATTGCTTCCATACGTTCCACATGGGCTTTTTTCCATGTTGTATCTTTTGCCAGAGACTCTTTACCATACCGCATTCCATGAGATTCTACATTAGCTTCATCAATCACAAGGACCCCAAGCTTATCACAAACCTCATAGAAATATGGACTTGCTGGATAATGCGAATTGCGTACCGTATTTATATTAAGCTTTTTAAGCAACTTAACTTCTTTAAGCATTTGCTCTTTAGTAATATAATGACCGGTTACAGGATTGTGTTCATGTCTGTTCACTCCTTTTATTATCAAAGGTTTATTGTTTAGAAGAATCGTTCGACCATCTATGTCTATCTGACGAAATCCTATCTTGGATGATATAATATCTAGGATCTCATTGTCCCGGGTCTTAACAGATAAAAGCATTGTATAAAGGTTTGGATCTTCGTTAGACCATTTCTGTGGAGAATTAAATCCTAAAGATATTTCCTTATGAACAGGTTTGTTATCATCCCTCTTTCTAATATTAGGCAATACAAAATTCTCATCTTTAACTAATTTTCCATTCGGATTATAGACCTTAACATTAAGGCTTCCTTCCTTAAAATCCTTTGATCCCGTATTGCGTAGAACTGTTTTTATTTTTAGTTCTGCATCATCAAAATTTTCGTCAAATTCAGTTATAGTTTGATAATCTTCTACTGCAATATTTGGCCTTGCTACGAGGTATACATTTCTAAAAATTCCACTTAACCTCCAGAAATCCTGATCTTCCAAGTAACTTCCATCACTCCATCTAAAAACCTGTACAGCAACCTTATTGCGTCCTTTCTTTAAATAATTACTAATATCAAAAGAAGAAATTGTACGGCTATCCTGGGCATATCCCACTTCTTTTCCATTTACCCAGAGATAGAAGGCCGACTCCACCCCGTCAAACCTTAGATAAATATCATGATCTTGCCAGCTTGTGTCTACCTCAAACTCTCTTACGTAACTTCCTACGCCATTACCATTGGGACCAGCTATAAATGGTGGATTTTTCTCAAAAGGATAGTTAATGTTGGTGTAAATAGGTTTTCCATACCCTAACATCTGCCAGTTGGATGGCACTTTTATTTCCTCCCAGTTCGTTAGGTTCGCATCTAATTTATAAAAATCCTTATCGGTTTCATCGGGATTTTTATCCCATCTAAATTTCCAGGTTCCGTTCAAAGACCTGTAAAGGGCCGACTCTTCTATAATGCCATTTTTGGCCACAATTTCAGATAGATAAGATATAGGATGAACCGATGGTGTCTCGGTATTTACTCTGGTCACATGTTGGTTTTCCCAGTCATTCTGTTGTGAAAAAGCTCCGGCTTTCCAAAACATGCATGCACCAATTATTAATATTTTGAAAGCTTTATTCATATAATTTATTTTAATGATATACTAATCCCTATTCTACTTCAGATTCATTTATTTAGGCTCTCTGTGCTAATTATTAATTTCAATGGCACCTAAATCTGGTTGGCTTTTGATTTCATTACCAAGAATATCCACTTTCACCTTCATGCCGTACTTTAAACCGTCTGGATCATTTAGAAGCTTAGGAATAGAGATTCCTTTGTTCCTTATTAAGGCAGTATTAGTAGGCACAAAATCTTCAATATTTTCACCATTTTTATTTTTAAAGGCTGGGGTTCCATATATTGGTTGGGTATCTCGAATCTGAATTTCAGAGGGCCAATTCTCAGGTTTCAGAAACAAATTCCTCTTAAATATTATATCTCCAGTAAACTTCCCTCCAGTTTTTTCTGGGCGATATTGATCACCCTTAACAAGGGATGAAGGCCCTTCTATATAAAAGATGTTATTTGCTATCAATATTCCATTGGAAGCTTTGTCTATTGCTATTTTAGCTTCGATCCCTTTTTTTAAATAGATCGTGTTATTATAGAAATAGGTATTAAAGGGCCCTTTTCTTTTTCTATCCTTTCCATTAAATCCACTCAACCAAAATGTTTTACCCTCCTGGAATGCTCCATTTTTACCTTTTATTCTATAACCATCATTTATACTTACATTATATCTATAGGAACAGTTATAATTATTACCCAATATTTCACAGAAACCTCCTGCATTGTTACGGCTTAGGTTGTATTGCACGACTACATCTCTACAATTAAAATCTATATGTATGCCAGCAGAATCTCCCGGACCCCTTGCATTTAAAAATTGATTCTTTTCTATCAAAATTCCTGTACAGCCCCATGTCCAAAGTCCACTGCCTCTCCCCCACTTCCTGGGATCGTTCCCAGAACCTGACCTGTCAATTTTATTTTTATAAACATGGCCATTATTAGCTGAACCTATCTGAATTCCTGGCCCTCCTGTATTAAAAACTATATTATTAAAAACTTTAAAATCCCGAATCCCCCCGTTTCTCCTAGAGGTAAACTTCAAACCGGTGTGCCCTACATTACTAATACTGGAATTCAAAACTTTAACATCTCTTATCAATGCTTTTTCTGAGGTATTAATAAATCTTATCCCGTAACCGTATCCCTGAGTACCATTAGCAGAGTATACTTCAGATTCAGGTCTTTTATAACCGAGGTTTTCGTAAAATATGTCTGAAATATCCACATCGGAAATTTCTATATTTTCAGAAATTATATCTCCGCTGGTTCTCACCAGGATACCGCATCTCATTCCTTTACCTGTATTTTGAATAGATTTCCTTCCTCCATTAGCTCTTATTTCCAGATTTGAAATGCGAATATGGCTGGAGTTTTCAATCAGGATGCCATTATTAAAATCTGCCGCGTTAATTATGGCTTTTTTACTTTTCGCCCTCCCATCTTTATATGATCTTATCACAATTGGCTTCTCTGAATCTCCATATATATTTTTTAAAATCAATGAGCCTTTGATCTCAATTCCCGCAGCGAGGTTAATAGTATCACCTGGTTCTAATTTGATTCTACTAAAATTGGAAAAAGATTTCCATGCTTCAGTTTTATGAAGTCCGGAATTTGTATCAGATCCCTTTTCCGCATTAACGTAAAATGTTTTGGAATAGGAAAAGTTGCAAAAAAAAATAAAAATGAAAGAGAGAATTTTTAACTCCATAATAATGCCATTAATTTTTACTCAATATTAAAAATCATATAAGCCACTGCAGGGGTAATATCAATTAATTAATGGTATTATTAGGTCAAAATCCACTATTATTAAGCAAAATGAAAAGTTTTCAGAGAGTTTTTACAGGTTTTGAGTGATTTCCCACATTAATTGACCTTTTACCCCTAACGATTAAAGTGTTGATTAAATTCCAGCCGATTTAAATACTATATCTTTGAGATATAATCATTTTAAAAGTTAAAAATCACCGTGAACCATAGAATAAATATTATCGCCCTGCTTATCCTTGGCATTATTTCCTGTAAAGAAAATAAGTCGAGACAAGTTCAGGTATTAAATTCTTCAGAAGAATCTACGGCCCAGATGGGCCTTATTGTTCAAGCTCCCGAAGATATTCAAACACCTAAAGGAATGGTTTGGATCCCGGGAGGTAAATTTACTCAAGGTGCAATTGAAGGAGACCAGATGGCGATGGAACATGAAAAGCCAGCTCACCCAGTTGCAGTAGATGGATTCTTTATGGATATTACAGAAGTGACTAACGCCAATTTCAAAAAATTCGTAGATGAAACAGGATATATCACACTAGCTGAACGGGATATTATTTGGGAGGAGATCAAAAAACAATTGCCTCCCAATACTTCGAAACCTCATGATTCTATCTTGCAGCCCGGTTCACTTACATTTAAAAAAACACAGAAGTCTGTCCCTAATTTGTATGACTATTCTCAATGGTGGAACTGGAAGGTTGGCGCAAATTGGAAGCATCCAAAAGGGCCCGGAAGTTCTATCGAAGGCAAAGAGGATCACCCTGTAGTCCATATTGCTTTGGAAGATGCTAAAGCCTATTGTAAATGGGCCGGTAGACGTTTACCCACCGAAGCAGAATGGGAGTATGCTGCTCGTGGCGGACAAGAAGATGCTTTATTCAGCTGGGGAATGGATCATGGCAAATTATCAAAACAAGCGAACACCTGGGAAGGAGAATTTCCAACACAAAATACGGAACGGGATAATTTTGAATCCCGCGCACCGGTGCGATCTTATCCTCCAAATCCATATGGGTTGCACGATATGGCCGGAAATGTATGGGAATTCACTCAGGACTGGTACAATGTAAATTATTATAAGAAACTGGATCGTCAAGGCTTGGTAAAAAATCCTAAAGGTGCAGAACAAGCATTTAATCCCAATAATTCCTCCACACCGGAAGTAGTTATCAAAGGGGGGTCCTTTTTATGCAATGCGTCTTATTGCGCCAGTTATAGAATTTCAGCCCGAATGGGAAATTCTCTCGATTCTTCTCAGGAGCATCTGGGATTCCGCACTATAGCAACACCAGAAATGTTGAGATCAGAATAATCTTAGAGTTATCACTCTCTCACCAATTCTATCGAATCAAAATTCTGAACCTTTAGCAGGTGACTAAAAATTTACTATTTGAGACAGTTACCAAAATAATCCTTATACTCTTAGTATTACTTTTCTTTTTCAACTCAGATTTCAATTCTGAAATTCCGGGAAGATCGCCTTACGCTTTTTTGAATTTTTAAGTCAAAATAGAAATCGATGTTCATCGAAAAATGCCTCTTCCCATTTAGTCTTAAACCTCAAAGCCTAATAATTAGCAATTATGAACTAATAACCCCTTATTCTAACTGATTACACCTTCGATAATAAACATACTATTAATAAAATTGAATGGACAATACGCATCTCAATTCAATGACACTCATACCAATGTTCAAAAGCAGTATCTTATTAATAATATTCTTATTATTTACCAGCACTCATACAGCTCAACCTAACGAAAAGCCAAATGTGGTATTTATCCTTACCGATGATCTGGGATATAAAGATGTTGGATTTAACGGCTGTGAAGATATCGCTACTCCTAATATTGATAGAATCGCTAGTAATGGAGTAAAATTCACCAATGGCTATGTGAGCTATCCTGTTTGCGGACCTAGTAGAGCGGGATTAATAACAGGCCGATACCAGGACAGATTCGGATTTTCTAAAAATCCGCTTTTTGCCCCTAAAGATCCAAATATGGGTCTTCCCCTTTCTGAACAAACCATTCCGGAGTACTTAGATAAATCGGGCTACCACAGTCTTGCTGTAGGGAAATGGCATTTTGGGGCTCATCCGGTGTTTCATCCACTTAACAGAGGTTTTGACGAATTCTTTGGATTTTTAGGAGGCGGTCATAGATATTTTCCAGAAGAATGGACTGTGAAAAATATAGAGGAGGCGAAAAAGGAGACTAGTGAATACCGAACGAGATTGCTGCATAATCACACAAGAGTTGATGAAACCGAATATCTTACAGACGCTTTAAGCAGGGAAACCGTATCATTTATAGACAGAAATGCAGATAGGCCATTTTTTATCTATCTTGCCTATAATGCTCCTCATTTACCACTTCAGGCAACCGAAAAGTATTTAAAAAGATATGCACATATTAAAAATAGAAAAAGAAGGATCTATGCGGCCATGATAAGTGCTGTAGATGATGGTATAGGTCTGGTTTTAAATAAGTTGGAGGAAAAAGGAATTTCAGAAAATACTATCGTGATCTTTATGTCAGATAATGGTGGTCCGGAACATAAAAATGCTTCAGAGAATGATCCCTTAAAGGGAGGAAAAGGAAGTCTCAACGAGGGGGGTGTGAGAGTACCTTTTGCTATGCAATGGCCCGCTAAAATTAAAAAAGGAATGGTCTACACTAAACCTATTATATCCCTTGATATTTTTGGAAGCATAGTCGGAAATATTTCACCTGAGATCTCTACCCAAAATCCAATAGACGGTGTAGATCTCATTCCATTCCTGACAGGAAAAAAAGCCGGCAAACCTCATGCAAAGTTATACTGGAGAAAATATATTCAGGAAGGTAAAGGAATGCGTAGTGACAACCACAAACTGGTAATTAAAGGTTCACAGAATGCCCTTTACGACCTTGAAAATGATATCAATGAAACCCATAATATAAAAAACAAGAATCCGGAAAAATATAATGAAATGCTGACTGAATGGAGTAAATGGCAATCTCAGTTAAAAGAACCAGCATTCCTGGGTCTTATGGAAAAAGAGAGATACAACAAAAAGCATCCAGACAGATTTGAATCTGATGAATCTGAAAATAAAAAAGAATAACCATGCCAGTATTAAATAAAATTAAGGTAAACATGAAGCTCAAATTTTTCAATATATTTTTAATATGCCTAATCATTATTGGCTGCAAATCCAATAAGGATAAGAATGATGAGAACCTAGAAACACGCCAACCGAACATTATTGTGATTCTTTTAGATGATGCCGGATATGTGGATTTTGGATTTATGGGAAGTAAAGACCTAGAAACACCTCATATTGATGAATTAGCCAAAAAAGGGGTAGTGTTTACGGATGCACATGTAAGCGCAAGTGTCTGTGCACCTTCCAGAGCAGGTCTATTATCGGGAACCTACCAGCAACGATTTGGGTTTGAAGCCAATCATACAGGTGATGCAAAATCCGGGGATCTTGGCCTAGGAGACGATGTAATCACTCTGGCTTCAACTCTACAAAAAAATAAATATAAAACCATTGCTCTTGGAAAATGGCATCTAGGGGCCAGTCAGGATGATCAGCCCAACAACAGAGGATTTGATGAATTTTACGGATTCCTGGATGGTGCACGTTCTTATTTTCCTTTGAAGGATCCTAATGAAAAAAGAATGTTGCAACAAAATGGGAAACGTATCAAATTTGAAGGATATCTTACCGATGTCCTTACCGACAGTGCTATAGCCTTTTCCGAAGAAAACAAGGATGCGCCCTACTTTATGTATTTAGCATATAATGCTGTGCATACACCTATGGAAGCGAAAAAAGAACATTTAGAAAAATACAAGGACCACCCACGCCAAAAACTTGCAGCTATGACCTGGTCTCTGGACGAGAATATTGGAAAATTAATGGCTGCTCTTAAAGCACAAGGAATCTATGAAAACACACTAATCTATTTTTTGAGTGATAATGGTGGTTCCTACGCGAATCAATCGAGCAACGGATATTTGAAAGGCTCAAAAGGAACAAAATTTGAAGGAGGACATAGAGTCCCATTCATTGTACAATGGCCCGGCAAAATCACAGCAGGGCAAGAGTTTGATGGCTTAACTTCCTCCTTAGACATCTACCCTACATCTCTTGCTGCTGCGGATATTAAAAAAGATGAAACTCTAAATTTGGATGGAGTGAACCTCCTGCCTTATTTGAAAAATGAAAAGCAAGGAGATCCTCATAAGGAATTATATTGGAGAAAGCTTAATAAGTCTGCCGCCAGGGTGGGAGATTTCAAATTAATTAGACTTGAAGGCTATGGCAGTAATCTTTACAATCTTAATGAAGATCTAGCTGAACAGCATGATTTGTCTCAATCTGATAGTCTAACCCTAAATGAGCTTAGCTCAAAATTAGAAACCTGGGAATCTGGATTAATCCCCCCTCTCTGGAAAGAATCTGAGGAATGGATGGCTGTCATAGATCATGTTCATAAATCTCTAATGCAGAACGAGCCGATCAAATACAGGAACCCAAGGCAGATGCGACAATTCAATAGAAATAATTAAAAATAAATATTGATTATAATGACTTATAAGAACATATATCTAATTACATTTCTGGTTACTATAATATTTATATCCAGCTGTAATTCACAAGAAAAGAGAACTCAAAAGCCTAACATCCTATTGATCTTAGCAGAGGATATAAGTACAGACCTGGAAACTTATGGGATGCCAGCGGTTAAGACCCCGGTTCTTAATGAACTAGCCAGCAGCGGAGTTCAGTTTATGAATGCTTATGGGAACAATTCAATTTGCTCTCCAAGCAGATCCAATATGATGACCGGTGTTCATCAAAATATAATCAATGCCCAGCATCACCGCTCGAATCGGGAAATCCCTCTCGAGAAACCTTACCAACCTATTACTACTTATCTACGCGATGCTGGCTATACTTGTATCATTGGAAACAGAATTGCTAAAGGAATGGGTAAGAAGATTGATGTCAATTTTAAACATAGTACTCTTGGCGAATGGAACGGAGAGACCGAATTCGGACTCTTTGATAAAACTAATGGCTTTAATGTTGAAGACCAGCCATTCTTTAATCAAGTCACACTAAAAGTCACCCACCGAGGTGATTGGTGGGATGAAGTAAGAGCTAATTCCAAGCATAAAGTTGATCCGGATAATGTGGTTTTACCTCCGTATTATGCTGACACACCAGAAGTAAGACTTGACTGGGCCAAATATCTGGACCAGATAGAATACATGGATCATGAGGTAGGGCTATTGTTAGATGATCTGGAAAAGAAAGGAATGCGTGATAATACTATTGTTATTTTTATAGGAGATAATGGCAGGTGTAATATTAGAGGAAAAGGTTATCTATATGAACCAGGCTTACACCTACCCTTAATAGTTAACTGGCCTGCTGGCCTAACGGGAGGGAAAAAAGATGATCGCCTTGTAGCCTCCGTGGATGTTGCTGCCACGATCCTTGAAGCTGCCGGTGTAGAATTACCTTCATATATGACGGCAAGATCTGTAATAGAAGAAGATGAGAATCCACGTGAATATATTTATTCAGCGAGGGATCTTTGGGATGAAATCCTGGAGGAGTCAAGAGCAATTACTACTCATAATTTCAGATATATCAAGAATAATGTTACAGATAGGTCTTATGATGCTCACCAGGCTTATCTTGAATTCTACAGACCAGCTGTACATGTGATGAGAGAACTCGATAAAAAAGGAGAGTTAACTAAGTTGCAGGGTAAATTCTTTGAAGATTCCAAGGAACCGGAGGAACTCTACGACATCGTTAATGATCCCTACGAACAGAATAACCTCATCAATGATCCTGCATATAAACAAGTAGTCGAAAAAATGAGAGCCTATTATAAAGATTGGAATGCTAAGTATCATGACCATGGTTTCGACCCCATTGACTGGAAAAATTGTCAGTCACCGAGAGCGGTGGAGGTGATAGAATGGGTCAAAGAAGAAAGACCCGAGATCTTGGAGCAAATGAAGAAAGGTATTGAACCAGGCTTCGGAAAACTTCTTAAAGAATACAAGCAACAGTCTGAATAACCAAAATAGATTAAGCCCCATATGTTAAGAATAAACAATTGATCATTGCAAGTACAAATTAGTATGAAGAATACTTATCAAATACAATTATTAGTACTACTAAGCATATTTTTTATTACCAATATGCATACGCAAACCCTGCACCGAACTTTAGAGAATCCAAAAATCGTTGGTAAAAACAAAAGATCTGCACACGCATCTTTTTTTGCCTTCGAATCTGCCGAACTGGCCAGGGAAAGGGATTTGAAAAAATCAAACAATTACAAATCCCTTAATGGTTTATGGAAATTCAACTGGTCTCGTTCCCCAAAAGAGAGACCAGTTGATTTTTTCCAGACCGGATTCAACACCGGTAACTGGGACGAGATCCCTGTTCCTGCAAATTGGGAAATAGAAGGGTATGGCATTCCTATTTATACCAATATCTCCTACCCTTTTAGTTTTGAAGCCACGCCTACCCCACCTGAAATACCTGATAACTATAATCCAGTAGGCTCCTACAAAAAGTCTTTTAGTATCCCCGAGTCATGGAACGATAAACAGGTATTTATTCATCTGGGTGCTGTGAAATCAGCATTCTATATCTGGATTAATGGTAAAGATGTTGGTTATAGTCAGGGGTCTAAGCTTCCAGCGGAATTTGATATTACTGAATATTTACAAGCAGGAGAAAACACAGTATCTCTTGAAGTTTACAGATGGTCTGATGGAAGTTACTTGGAAGATCAGGATTTCTGGAGGCTATCTGGGATTGAAAGAGATGTTTATTTATATGCCACTCCTAAACTCCATATCAGAGATTTTGTGGTGGTCTCAGAACTCGACGAAAGTTTTAAGCATGGTAAGTTTTCAGTTACAGTGGAAACCGAAAATTTCAGCAAAAAAGAGCAGTCAGGAAAGATCCGCGTAAAGCTTCAGAAAGATGATAATACGCTTTATGAAGCCACCAAAGCTTTTAAAACCGGAAAGAACCAAAATTCAAGTATATTCTTTCATGAGCAAATTCAGAATATTTTAAGCTGGTCAGCAGAAACCCCCACTCTATATGACCTCAGTATAGAACTTTTAGATGAAAACCAAGAAGTCTTGGAAGTGATCACCGAGAAAACTGGTTTCAGAAATATCGCAATTAGAGATGGGCAGCTACTGGTTAATGGCCAGCCTATATTGATCAAAGGTGTAAACAGGCACGAACATGACGCCAAAAGCGGTCATGTGATTAGCCGAGAAAGTATGCTGGAGGACATCAAAATCTTCAAGAAATTCAATATAAATGCGGTTAGAACCGCCCATTACCCCAATGATCCATATTGGTATGAACTCTGTGACAAATATGGAATCTACGTATACAACGAAGCGAATATAGAGTCTCATGGAATGGGATATAAATTAACCGAAACCTTGGGGAACGATCCCGATTGGTTAGAGGCCCATATGCAAAGAACCGAACGCATGATTCTTAGAGACAGAAATCATCCTTCGATTATAGCTTGGTCGTTGGGAAATGAGGCCGGGAACGGATACAATTTCTACCAGACCTATAACCGGGCCAAAGAATTGGATTCTACAAGAGTGGTTGTATATGAACGCGCAAACAGCGAATGGAATACAGACATTATCGGGAAAATGTATGCTAATTATAATATACTCGAGAAATATGCGCTGAATGAGGAAGAGAAACGCCCATTCATTGTGTGCGAATATGCTCATGCCATGGGTAATAGTCTTGGAGGTCTTAAAGAATATTGGGAGCTTTTTGAAAAACATAAAAAATTACAGGGAGGTTTCATCTGGGATTTTCAGGACCAAGGCCTGGAAACATATAAGGATGGAAAAAAATATTACGCCTATGGTGGTGATTTTGGACCTGAAGGAACTCCAAGCGATCACAATTTTCTGAATAATGGTCTTCTTAAAGCTAATAAAACGCCGAATCCGCATATTTATGAAGCGAAAAAGATACTACAGAACATCAAATTCTATAAAACAGAGACACCCCGAGAAATCAAAATTAAAAACTGGTATTTTTTCAGGGACCTGTCTAATTACCTATTGGAATGGAATCTATTAGAAAATGGTGCACCCGTTGAAAATGGAAGTATCCATACGCTTGATATTCAGCCTCAGGAGAGCAAGATCATAGAGATCCCCTATAAAACCAAAACAAATAATTCAAAAGAGTATTTCCTGAATCTTTCGATCAAACTTAAAGAAGATGGGAATCTTCTGGATGCCGGTTATGAGATCGCATCAGCACAATTTCCTATCAATTCTGGAAAGATAAATCTTCCCGGATTAAAGCTCGGAAATGGAGCAGTATTAATAAAGGAAGAATCTGATCTTATATCAGCTTATAATGATAACTTCAGGATAGAATTCGACCCTAATAAAGCTACAATCAAAAACTATAGTTTCAAAGGGGAGCAAATATTAAAAAAAGGAGGGCAGGCAAATTTCTGGAGAGCACCAACAGATAATGATTATGGAGCCATGACACCTAAGCTTTACCGGGAATGGTTAACAGCCGCTAAAAAGAATAATACCGTATCCTATGAAATTATCCAACAAGAAAATGGATCTATAAAGATCACTTTTCAACAGGACCTGCTTAAAGGTGATGCTCATTTAACCCAAACTTATCATATATCCGGAGATGGGATAATACATATAAACAACGATTTTAAAGCCTTAAAAGGAATGGATCCAAAAAATATAGATCTGAACGGCAAAAAAGAAAAACTTAAGAAAGGAACGCATTCCAATATTTATAAATTCGGAAATGAATTCGTACTGCCAAAAGAATTTGAGTCATCTATCTGGTATGGTAACGGTCCGTTTGAATCTTATGTAGATCGTAAAAATGCGGCAAAGATTGGAATTTACAAAAGCAGTATCGAGAAACTTTTTACCAACTACGCCAGACCTCAGGAAAATGGGAACAGAACCGATGTAAGATGGGTTAGTTTTGAAAAGGAGAACGGTACGATGGTTAAATTTTATAGTGAGAATCCTTTTCACTTTTCGGCGTCCCATTTTAAGATCGAAGACCTGGACTCGGGAATTGATAAAACGAAGAGCCAGGCACATGGCAACTTGTTAATACCAAGGGAAGAGGTTTATCTGAATATTGATGGATTTACCTCGGGAGTGGGTAGTGTGAACAGTTGGGGGGCTCTACCGAGAATAGAATATTTACTTCCCTACCAATCCTATCAATACTCATATTGGATTGTTCCGGAAAAGTAATTGATAATCGAAGTCATTCTTGTAAAATAGCCTGTTTTCCGGTGTTTCATGAGCTAACTAAATTAACATCATTGTATTATGCGATTAAAAAGTATTTTCTGTCTTCCATTATTCATTTTCGTTCTGAATGTATTTTCTCAGGAAGTAAGCAAGGGAGATTTCAAAAAACCCAATATCCTGTTTTTACTCGCAGACGATCTTGGCTACGCCGAGCTTGGTAGTTATGGCCAGCAAATGATCCAGACACCAGTATTGGATGATCTTGCCGCTAATGGCATGCGTTTTACCAATTTTTATGCCGGGAGCGCTGTTTGTGCTCCATCCCGCGCTGTACTTTTAACCGGTAAAAGTATTTCTTATAGCACTGTTAGAGGAAATAAGGGTATTTATGCGCAGAACCAGTGGAAACGAGTTCCTTTAAATAAAGATGAACTCAGCCTTGGAGAATTGTTACAGAAAGCATGTTATCAAACCGGTTTTATTGGTAAATGGCATCTGGGTGTTCCAGAAGATGTAAACACCTGGGCCTATAATCGAGGTTTTGCTTTTGCTATTCAGGAACAATGGGGCACAGGAAAATACGGAAGAACCTTTACCAAGAATATGGAGTATATAAATGGCATAAAGGACAGCATCTATTATAAAATTGATAACTATAACTCTAAGGATGAATTTAGAACAGATCTCGCTTTGGAATATCTGGAAAGGATAGATACGAACAAACCATTTTTCCTGTTCATGTCTTTTAGGGCGCCTCATGCCCATGAATATCAGATAGGCAATAAAGAGCTGTATTCTAATAAAGACTGGCCAGAGGAGGAAAGAAAACATGCAGCTAAGATCACCTTATTAGACAAACAAATAGGAAGATTACTTGAAAAGCTCGATGATCTTGGCAAGCTGGATAATACCCTTATTATTTTCACCAGTGACAATGGACCTCATAATGTAAAACATAACTATGAGTTTTTTGATAGCAATGGAAATTTGAAAGGCTTTAAACGTGATCTTTATGAAGGGGGGATTAGGGTTCCTTTTATTGCCTATTGGAAAGGAAAAATAAAAGCCGGTGCTGTTAGTGATCATGTAGGTAGCTTTCAGGATATTATGCCCACACTAGCTCAAGTTGCCAGAATTGAAATTCCAGAGCAAACCAATGGCATCTCAATTCTACCCGAACTTATTGGAAAAAGTCAGCCAGAACATGACTATTTAAATTTTGAAATTCAGTTGATAAAGAATAAAAATAGATCTAAATCTGATATTTTCCGACAATCAGTCAGAATAGGAGACCTAAAAGCAGTGAGATATGGTATACATTCTGAAATCGAAATTTTTGATCTTAAAAAGGATATTTCCGAAACCTATGACATTGCATCCGAACATCCTAAAATAGTTGAAAAAGCGGAAAAAATCTTTAGAGAAGATCGTTCGGAAAATAAATATTTCCCTTATGGTGGATTAGAAAAAGAATAATTTAAACCCATTCAGTATAGGACCCAAATAAAACAGAAATAAAACTACCTAAATGAAAACTCTCTTTTCCTTTCTATTGATATTTACACTATATTTTTCTGCAGGAGCTCAGGAACAAAATTTCGTATTCATTCTGGTAGATGATCTAGGCTGGAAAGATCTGGGATATATGGGAAGTGAGTTTTATGAAACCCCTAATATAGATTCCTTAAGCAGAGAAAGCATACAATTTGATAATGCCTACTCTTCTGGCTCTGTATGTTCTCCTTCAAGGGCTGCTATACTTACTGGTAAACATCCTGCCAGATTAAAAATAACCGACTGGATCCCGGGTGCACGCTTCCCAAATAAGAAATTAAAGGAGCCTCCCATTTTAAATGAGCTCCCTCTTGAAGAGATAACAATCGCAGAAAAACTCAAAGAAAATAATTATTCTACATTTTATGTCGGTAAATGGCATCTTGGAAAAAAGGCATACTCTCCGGAGCATCAGGGTTTCGATAAAAATATAGGTGGATTTCATAAGGGAAGTCCTGCCGGTGGATATTATTCACCTTATAATAATCCAGCCTTAACCGACGGTCCAAAAGGGGAATATTTGACCGACAGGCTCACGAATGAATCCATCAATTTTCTGGATAGCATTGGTAAAAAACCATTCTTTTTGTATTTATCATTTTATTCAGTTCATACACCAATTCAGTCAAATGAAAAATATATTAGCAAATTCAAAAAAAAATTAGCCAGCCTAAATAATCCAAAGTCCAATACAAGAAAGGAAAGAAAGGGCATTACCACACTAGAACAATACAACCCCAATTATGCCTCTATGGTGTATGCGATGGATAAAAATATTGGTCGTCTTATTCAGAAATTAAAGGAAGAGGGATTATATGAGAATACCACCCTTATTTTCACCTCAGATAATGGCGGACTTACAACCATAAAAAATACAAAAAAGCGTATAGCACCTACCGCCGTAATTCCGTTAAGAGCAGGGAAAGGCTGGTTATATGAAGGTGGGATCCGTGTACCGCTTTTAATAAAACCCGCAGGTTACAATGAGGGTATAAAAATTATAAGTGAACCTGTCATTGGACACGATTTCTTCCCTACAATTTTGTCAATGGCGGAGATAGCCTATGAAAGTAATAATTTGGATGGTAATGATATTTCTCCTTTAATAACCGGAAAGGGAAATTTTGAGAACCGAGATCTATTTTGGTATTATCCACATTATCATGGAAGTGCCTGGTCGCCCGGCGCAGCCATTAGACATCAGAACTGGAAACTTATCCAATTTTACGAAACCGGAAAAAAAGAATTGTATAATCTCAAATATGATATTTCAGAGATCAATGACCTATCCTCAAAATATTCCGATAAAGTAAAACAATTAGAAAATCGATTACAAAAACTTCAAAAAAAAACCAGTGCAAAGAAGATTCTGCTAAGAAGTAGCGTAGAAAGTCAAATTAGATAATAATATAACTTTGAGAATTATCAACCATTACCGCCATTATCGGAGGTCAATATGATTAAGTATACTTTTCAAGGCCAAAATCTTTCAAATATTTCAGTATCCATCTCAGGTTTGTATCAACGGTCTCTACCATCTCCCCATAAACAGAATTGTTCAGATATTCATTCCTATCTTTTCCTTTTAATAAGTATCGAAACCGGTAAATTTCCCTCCTTTATACACTGACTGTTCGCCACCAAGATGGGGCTCTTGTAGGTTCATCAAACTTTCATTTAGATGATCCTCAAAGGCATCGTCCATCGCAAACAATTCTATATTTTTATCAGCCTGCAAAGTCTGGTTAGCCACTCCTCTTTGTCAATCACATCCCAAAGAGTCTTATTTGAAATTACTTCGTGCTGAAGGCCATGAGTTACCTGACTCTAAGTATTTATTGCGACCACGCCTATTAATAGAAAGCTAATTACCATTTTCTTCTTTTCACTTCATAAGTAAAAAACAATAGCATTACTATAATACTTTTAGATTTCATTTTGATTTCCTCCAATCTTCTCTGTACTTTATAGTATTTATAATACCTTCTAACTAAGCTATTAGCTTAAAAAATATGCCCCAATTTTAATGATTTTTCATACCTGCCCATGTTGAACTTATAAAGAAAAGCTCCTTTTCTACTGGTAGATTTATCTTTTTCGTTCAGCTTCTTTAGCATTTTTAAGGAACCCACCTTTTTGCGGAAGTTCCTTTCATCAAATTCAGTTCTGAAGATAGCTTCATACAACTTTTGCAACTGAGTAAATGTAAATTTCTCCGGAAGAAGTTTTAACCCTATGGGTTTATGTCTGGCATCTTGTTTTAATTGTAAAAATGCATCTTTTACCATTTCGTCATGGTCCAGGATAAGATTTGGAACTTCATCTATTTCAAACCAACGAGCATCATACTCCTTAGTTTCATCCATAACATGATCTGGAATATTAATTAGTGCATAATACGCTATAGAAATAAAACGACAACCAGGCTCTCTATTCTTTTTCCCATAAGTTTTTAATTGCTGCATGAACACTTTATCTAATCCTGTACTTTCTTTCAAAATTCTTTGTGCGGCTGCATCAATATCCTCATTAAGTCTTATCGAACTTCCTATGAGAGACCATTCTCCCTTCATAGGTTCTATCTTTCTTTTAAAAAGAAGCAATTTCAGTTTTTGTTCTTCAAACCCAAGAATTATACAATCGGTAGCAATATGTAATTTCTCGTTATTGTCATAGCGACCATTCTCGTCTATTTTCTTCATATGCATTCAGTTTTAGAATCCTGCATGGATGGTTAACATTACTTCATCATAATTTCTTTGTACTAAAAGGGTTCATGCTATTATTTTACTGATATTTCTCTGAATTTATTCTGCGCATCGTATAAGGATCGGCATATTCAACAGGTTTATTCTGCATAAGTTGCCTATGTATATAATAAGTAACTTCCATCCAGTCACTCTCTTCGGCCCACAAAGGCTTTCTGATTTGAGATTCCCAGGATTCAAGTTCTTTCATCAGATTCTGATGAATTGCAGGTTCCCGGGTAGAAAGATCCTGGGTTTCACCCCGATCATTTTCCAGGTCGTACAACACAGAACCATAATTTTTAAGTCTAACAACCTTATTATCGCCTATCCTTACGGCTGCCTCCTCTAATTTGCGCCAAAACAATTTCTCATGCGGATCTCCCTGCTTCTCCCCTTTTAGAAAAGGAATCAGGTTAACCCCGTCAAGCTTCAGAGAATCTGTTTTTA
This sequence comes from Christiangramia crocea, assembly GCF_022410465.1. GTDB lineage: Bacteria > Bacteroidota > Bacteroidia > Flavobacteriales > Flavobacteriaceae > Christiangramia > Christiangramia crocea. The sequence goes on from NZ_JAJSON010000025.1 coordinate 311,868, forward strand.
TTCCTGCCGCAGCAAGGGATGTAGGGAAAATATCAAGAGACGAAGTAAGCCCTTCAAAAGTCTCCCTTCCCTCTATATTCCCAGGCCAGCTTAAAATAAAGGGTACGCGATGGCCCCCTTCAAATTCATTGCCTTTCCAGCCTTTTAAATCTCCATTCTCTGATTGATTATTATGAGCTCCTCCATTATCGCTCAGGAAATAGATTAATGTGTTCTCAAGCAGTCCAAGTTCCTTTAATTTTTTTCTAAGTTTTCCCACATTTTCGTCTAGTGACCACGTCATAGCGGCCAGCTCCTTACGGGGATGATTTTTATATTTTTCAAGGTCATCTTTCTTGGCCTCCATAGGAGTATGCACAGCATTATAAGCCAAATACATAAAGAATGGCTGGTCTCTGTTTTCCTCCACATATTGTACAGCCCTGTCTCCTAAGATGTCGGTTAGGTAACCTTTAAACCCTACGCGTTTTCCATTATGCTGGAGCATTTTATTTTCGGAAGGATCTTTTAACGGAAAATAAGAACGGCTTCCGGCTAAAAAGCCATAAAATTCATCAAAGCCTCTATTGTTGGGATGATCGGAGGCTTCGCTTCCTAAATGCCATTTTCCCAAGGCTATGGTCTTATAACTGTTTTGTTTAAAAATTCCGGCCATTGTTATAGCATCGGGAGACAGGCCAATATCTCCTGAACTGCCATCTCCTGTTCCGTTTGCTTCAAACCCCATTCTTTGCTGATATCTTCCCGTTATTAAACCCGCCCTGGAAGGTGCACAAACCGTTGCAGTCACATGAGCATCGGTAAATATTACCCCATCAGCGGCCAAAGCATCAATCTCGGGAGTATCAAGATCATCACTGCCCATAAATCCAAAATCTATATAACCAGCATCATCGGCCACAATAACAATAATGTTTGGACGCACAACCTCCTCCTCTGCGTCAAAAACAGCGAGGGAATTATCATGTGTCTTTCCTTTACACGAGAATAATATTATCCATACATGTAATAAGACAGCAACCCTTATAGTAATATTCTTATTGATCATATCTCATTCTTTATTTCAATTTTAAATACCTGTAATGTTCAGGATTTCATTCTGTAGGGGTTGGAGTCGAGTTCTCTATGATCCATACCGAAAAAATTCATCTTTAATTGGTGGTTTCTAATGTTTTATCAATTTCTGTCCACTCAGGATTTGGCTTGAGTTCCCTGTCATAATTTTTATCGAGCCAGTTAGATAGCATTAACTTCATCATTTCCGCTTTTTCGGGTAACTCTTCAATAAGGTTATTTTTTTCACTTATATCATTCTCCAGATCATATAGCTCATATGCATCCAGTTCAAGATCATGGATAAGTTTTAGATCACCATATCTAACCGCACTTGCCGGATTTCCTCCCTGATTTCCGTAATGTGGATAATGAAAGAAAAGCGGTCTTGGATCTTCTGGATTTTGTCCGTTAAGGATTAAAGACAGGTCCATTCCATCGATATCGGAATAGGTATTTTTTACACCCGCATACTGTAGTAAAGTGGGAAAAATATCGGCACCGGTTATTGGCACATGGCTTACAATACCTCTTGTTTGGTCGGGTTGTTTAATAAAAAACGGAACTCTTATGCCCCCTTCATAGGTCCACCCTTTTCCTTTTGAAAGAGGCAAATTGGAAGTAGGCGATCCTTCCTTGGTAGAAAGTCCCCCGTTATCTGATATAAATACGATTAAAGTATGATTATACTCCCCATTTTCCTTCAGGTATGAAATAATTCTTCCCACGTTTTCATCTAAAGACCTCACCATGGCTGCATAGGTTGGATTAGCTTGTTTTATCCGTTCCTTATATTCTTTCGGATTTCCGCTTGCGGCCTTCATCCACTCCTGATCTTTCAGGAACTCTTCATCCTGGGTGATTCCCATAATTTCCCGTTTATCCCGGTAATCATCTATATCTTTTTCTTTTGCCATCAACGGTCCATGAACCGAATAATAGGAGAGACAAACAAAAAAAGGTTTGCTATTATCTCTGTTCTGAAGTATGGAAATAGTTTCTGAAGTCAACCTGTCTGGCAGGTGTTCACCCACCGGTCCGTCTTTTAGTCGGGGATTTCCGTAGGGCGAGAAATATCCATTAGCATCTCCGCTTTTATTAGGACTGCCTTTAGACCAACCCGCTATGTTGATATTATAACCCTGAAATTCGGGCCAGAATTCTTCGGTTTCACCCAGATGCCATTTCCCAATAAATGCAGTGGAATAGCCATTAGGTTTCAAGGCCTCGGCTATGGTAGTCTCTTCAAGTTTGAGTTCATAATCGGTATCGGGAACTATCCAACGATCATTAGGAGTGGTCCCCTTGTAAGCTTTTCTGCCCTTAATCCAGTCTGTGACACCCGTTTTTACAGGATATTTACCCGTTTGTATACTGGCCCTTGAGGGCGAACAAACCGGACAATTGGCATAACCATCTGTAAAGATAACGCCATCTCTTGCCAGACGATCGAGATTGGGAGTCTCATAAAATGAACTTCCGTAAACTCCAAGATCTGTATATCCAAGATCATCGGCTATAATTAGTAAGATGTTGGGTTTTTCCTGGACCGGTGCCTGCGCATGGGTAATCCCGGTGCATAAAATCATTGCCACCAGAATCAGCATATAACCAAAGTTTTTATTCCGTATCATTCTTTATGTTTAATTCTTTCATCCAGTAATTTACCATTTGCTCATCTGTATAATCTTCTGGCAGGCCTCTTTCTTTCAGCATATTAGATCTTCTCGACATCGCATTTTCTTCTGCCGCTTTAATTTCATCGCGATCCTCAGGGTAGGTGCCCAGATCATATTTCGCCACCCAATCGTTTAGAATATCCCTGTATTTTTTAAGCTCATCCCGATAAGTTTCAGACTCGGCAAGATTATTCACCTCATAAGGGTCTTTGCTCAGGTCATAAAATTCCTCTTCAGGGCGCTCGTCACTTATAAATCTTTTCTGATCCGCGTTAAGTTTTCCCTGCTTATCCAAAAACCTTAGTAGAGGCAAAGCCGGATAACGCATTTCCTTATACACATTAGCCTGAGTATAAGGTTTGTCTGGAAAATAATTATGTATGTATTTGAATTTATCGCTTCGCACCGCCCTTATACGGTCTTCTGTCTCATCCCTTCTATCACGCATGGTAAACACATAATCTCTTTCTACATCTTCGAATAGAAAATCCTGCCCCTGCATATGGGACGGCGGTTCTATACCCGCCAGTTTCAATGTAGAAAAGGGAATATCTATATTGCTTACAAGTTCTTCTGAAACGCTTCCAGCTCCTTTTCCGTCAGGCCATCTTACCATGAAAGGAGTATTGGTCCCGGGATCATATAAAAATTGTTTTGCTCTGGCATGCGGTCTTCCCTGATCACCAAAAAAGAATATTATGGTTTTATCTAGCAAGCCATCCTCTTCCAGTTGGTCCAGGATTTCTCCAACCTGACGATCGGCAAGCTGAACGGTTTCCAGGTACATTGCCCAATCCTTTCTGATTAAGGGATGGTCCGGATAATATGGTGGTATTTTCACCTTATCCGGGTTAACCGGATGAAGACTATCGTGATGGAAAGGACGGTGTGGCAAAAAGATCTGCACCTGAGAAAAGAACTTACTACTGTCTGGTCTTTGTCTCCAGTGACCGCCATCATACATCTCACTGGCTTTGTATTTAAAATTATAATCGGTCTTGCCTCCTTTGGCCTTTGGATTTCCATTTCCATTGCTCACAAAATAACCAGCTTCTTTAAAATATTCGGTAATTGGTTGAATACTGTCCGGTAGTTCCTTTTTATAACTTGTACGGTGTTGGTGAGCATCAATACTCACCGGGTACATCCCGGTAATTATACCTGAGCGGCTGGCCGAGCATACAGCAGTGGTAGTAAACATTTTCTTGTACACTACCGATTCTGAAGCCAGACGGTCCAGATTGGGAGTGTAAACATCAGTTCCAAAGGCTCCGATATCCGTTCCCAGATCATCGGCTATTATCCAGAGAATATTGTAATCGGTTTCGGCAACTTCAATTGTGTCGGAGGTTTCCTTTCCTTTACAACCGGCTATTAGAAGAATTGTTAAATAAAAAACTAAATTTTTCATGACTATTTTTTTAATCGAGGGTGAAATTTAAGTACAAAGTTAGGGTCATCGGTACGTGCTTCATTGAAAAGAGCTTCCATTTCAGCTACAATTTCGGGATGTTCGGCAGCAAGATCATGCTCTTCTCTTTTATCGGTTTCCAGGTCATAGAGTTCCACCGGTTTATTCAGGATCCTTATCGCTTTCCATTTCCCCTTTCGAATAGCCTGAATAGGTCCTTCCCATTCATTGAATTCCCAGTATAAATACTCATGTTTTTTCTGACCAGGTTCTCCTAAAAGAGTTGGTAAATAGGAGATCCCGTCAAGATCCTTTTCGGTAGGATCTATTCCGGCAATATCGCAGGCCGTTGGAAGAAAATCCCAGAAAGCCGAAATATGATCGGTCTCTGAACCGGGGGTGATCTGTCTTGGCCATCTGGCGATAAAAGGAATTCTTATCCCTCCTTCGTAAAGGTCTCTTTTATGACCTTTAAATACTCCATTACTATTAAAGAAGCCTCTGTCATATTCATGGCCATTATCACTGGTGAAAATCACTAGGGTATTTTCATCAATGTTGAGTGATTTCAGTAAAGCAAAAAGGCGTCCCATATCGCGATCCATCCTGGAAACCATTCCTGCGTAAGTTGCATTTCCATCCTCATCATGTTGATAGCCTCCTTTTCTGGATTTTAAGGTCCTTTCTTCCCAATTCTTCCTTTTGTAGGGCTCCTTGGATTCTTCAGGAACCGTTAATTCATAATGAGGAAGGGTAAAGGCCAGATAAAGGAAAAATGGCACATCCTTTTTCTCCTTAACGTACTGCAAAGCTTTATTCACAAAAAGATCGTGAGAATAAACACCTATCTTCTCGTGGGTCATATTACCTGTATAAAAGGGTTTATTATTCTCATAAAGAGTATCTGGATAGTAATGGTGTGCGGTTTTATGCTTTCTATAACCAAAGAAATAATCGAAGCCCTGATTTAGCGGCATACTTTTCGTGTCGGCTTCCGCAAGTCCCCATTTACCTATGATGGCTGTATTATATCCTGCACGTTTCAGCTCCTCGGCTACAGTTACATCTCCGGGGCGAATGTCTATGGGTTTACCGCTAGCCGTCCATCTGGGATTTCCTCTCACAGTACTATGTCCCATATGGAAACCGGTCATAAGAGAGGCGCGGGAAGGCATGCATACCGTAGAGCCCGCATAATGCCGGTTAAATTTTATGCCTTCTAAAGCCATTTGATCTATATTAGGGGTCTTAATCTTTTCCTGGCCATAGACTCCAAGATCTCCATAGCCAAGGTCATCTGCCATTACATAAATAATATTTGGTTTTTTTTTTGCCAGCTTTTTATTGGTATCAGACTGGGCTCTACAGGCAACTGAAAGAAATAACAGCGCAAGTAAGCAAAGACGGTTAGTGAAAGTCTTCAAGAAATTAAATCTCTCTATAAACATATACTTATTAGTTTTTTATTTATTCATTTTCTTTTTGATCAAAAAAATCCAGATCCCATTCATCATACCATTTAAGTACTGGCTTGCCCTCCTCGAAATGAACAGGAAGCCATATATACCTGCCGTCTATAGGATCTTCAGGTCGCCAGCGGTCTGCCATAAAAATAAAAGCACCATTTTTTCCCTGAACGGGTAGTATAAAAGTACTCTGTGATGAAAATGTTCTTTTCTTATCCTCTTCTGTTCCTCTAACCGGATTCCCCAGAGGTTTCCAAGGTCCAAGAACAGAATCGGCCTTAAAGGACCGAGCCGCGTTAGGCCTCCATCCGGTTAGGTCCGAAGTGATCATATAATAAGTATCCTGATATTTAAATATGGCCGGAGCCTCATTCTGACCATCAGGCTGCACCCTAACATACTTTCCGGTAAAATCAAGATAATCGTCTGTTAATTCTGAAATGTGTAGGGTTTGATTTTCTTCAGAAGAATGGATATGGTAAGCAGTTCCGTCATCATCTACAAAAACTGTCATATCTCTTGCCATCTGGCCCTTTTCGAAATCTCTTCTAACAAAATATCCCTTTTTTAAGGCCTCATGCCAGGGATCTGAATGCCATCTTAAAGAATCCAGCCCAGGCTTTGGTTGTCTCCAGTCCTCCTTAAAGTTTTCCGGCCAGAGACCTGCATTCGGCCTAAAGGATTTTAGGTATTGATAAGGACCGGTTACATGTTCGCTTACGGCAACTCCTGTTCTGGCTGCTTCGTATCCCTGCCCCTTCAATTCTAAATGAAACCACATTACATATTTCCCAGTTTTCTCATTAAAAACCACCTTGGGTCTTTCCATAACACTACCTGCTGTAATCTCAGAATCAGGATCTTTGGAAACCGAAAGAGCCACTCCTTCATCTTTCCAGTTGTAAAGGTCTTTTGAACTGTAAACTTTAACTCCAACCTGAGCATTATTCGTGGATCCTTTATGTTCTCCAAACCAGAAATATGTATCGTTCTTAAATAATATTCCACCGCCATGAGCGTTGATGTGAGTTCCTTTGTTATCTTTCCATAACTCACCAGGAACAAAGGAATTATAGGCGAAATTCTGCCCAAACATAATGCATCCCTGCAATAGAAATGTCATCACTAAAATGACGGAATTAATCCTTATTTTTTTTAATAGTCCCATTTAACAATAATCTTTATTGTCTTATCATTTTACCGGTTTTATGAAATAAGCATAAGACATATTTTCCGGTTCTATCTGGTATTTATCATGTGGCTGTGCACCCCAGCTGGTATCTCCACCAACACCCATTTGCTTATCATCCAGATTCACGCTTACGAAGTCACGTTGAGGAACATCAGTGGTATGACGCTGAGCTTTAGTTTCTCCCGCATCAAAATCGGATTGATACTGATGATGAGCACTAAAACCAATCGGCTCTTCACCGATAATCTCAATGCCATTTCCTTCAGCATTTGTGAAAGTAACCCAACGCGCTCCTGTTCTGTAACCATTTTCCTGAGGTCTGGCATATGGAAAATATAATTCTTCCACACTGGCTTCATAAACCCCAAGAAGAGCAGCGGTATTCCTGTCTATATAATTTTCATGGGGTCCCTTACCGTACCAGTTAACCTTATTATACTCGGCTTTAAGAATTATATTACTACCAAAGCGAGGAAGTTTTGACACCTCCTTTTTTACCTTTTTCAGCTCATGGGAAACCTTCACGGTACCATCTGAATCAATTTCATAACTCATTACGGTACTACCAAGATCACCGGCCAGTTTATATTTAGCTAAAATTTCCACTTTCACACCACTGATCTTTTCCGTGATTTCAGTAACATCCATTGATCTTCCATCAACTAGAATGCTCAATTCTGAAAGTTGCTGATCATGAGTAGCTTTTTTCCATTCAGCCATTTTCCTTGGCATCTTAAATCCAAAATCATTATCGGTAGGAGCTCTCCAATAATTTGGCTTGAGTCCTTCAAGAATTAGATTCCCATTTCCGTAATTAAGACCTATCAGTTTCCCTGAGGCCTTATCAAAACTTACCTTGATAGCCTCTGCACCTATAGATAATAGAGAATCTGAAACCGCAATTTCCAATGATCCATTAGAAGAATTTTTAAGTTCAGGTATATATTTCCCCGTTACGAATTGCTCGTAGGCCAACACGTGATTTTTGTGAAGCAAAGGAAGTTCTTTATTGGTTTTGGCGTAAACATTCAAAGCATATTCATTATTCCCAGAATTGATTTCAGGAAGGTCAAGTTTTATAGTTTTTGATTCCTGAGGTGCCAGTGAAATTTGTCCAATTTCGCCACTGGCAAGAGATTGACCGTTCTCGAACAGTTCCCATGAGAAATCAAAATCACTTAAATCCTTGAAGAAATAGCCATTCTCAACTTCTACGGTACCGTTTAAAATATTGCCGTTATTGAATTTTATATGTTGATATACTTTTTTAAGTTCGGCAAGTCCCGGATGAGGTGTCCTGTCCGGATTTACAATTCCGTTAAGGCAGAAATTCTTATCGTTCTGGATCTCAGAAGCGCCAAAATCCCCTCCATAGCCCCAGTACTCTTCTCCGTTCTCTGTTTTTGCAAGCAGTCCCTGGTCTACCCAGTCCCAAATAAATCCTCCCTGCATTACCTCGTATTTTTCGATCACATCCCAGTAATCCTGGAAGTTACCAAGACTATTCCCCATTGCGTGTGAATATTCACATAAGATCAAAGGTCTTTTCGGATTGTTCTCAGCATATTTGATCATTCCCGGAATACGCATGTACATTGGCGCTTGGATATCGGTATTCTCATAACCGGTAGCTCCTTCATATTGAGTTGGCCTAGTGGAATCATGTTCTTTTAACCAGGCGTAGGTAGCAAAGAAGTTATCGCCATTTCCAGCCTCATTTCCTAAAGACCATGTTACTATAGAAGGATAATTCTTATCGCGCTCGAACATACGTATAGTCCGGTCCAGATGCATTTCTTTCCATTCAGGAAGGTAAGCGGGATGCACAGACTTTGCTTTTTCATTATTATCAAGTCCCTGGTTGGTAGTTCCCATACCATGAGTTTCGATATTTGCCTCATCAATCACATAGAATCCATATTGATCGCAAAGACTATAGAAAAATGGGTTTTTTGGATAATGACTACAACGGATTGCATTCACATTGTTTTCCTTCATCAACCTAAGATCCTTTATAGTAAGCTCTTTGCTTATAACATGGCCAGTCTCTTCATCATGATCATGAAGATTCACTCCCTTTAGTAAGACGGGCTGACCGTTCACCAGGAACTGACTATTCTTAATCTCTATATTTCTAAAACCTGCATTCAGCGCAGTAACTTCATTAGTTCCCTGATCATCGGCCAAACTGATAACCAGTTTATAAAGATTTGGAGTTTCTGCGGTCCAGGCTTTTACATTTTTTATGGTTTCCTGCAGACTGAGCATAGTATTTCCCGGTTCAGCAATTACATCTTTTGATAAGGTCGCAATCTCTTCTTTTCCATTAAGAAGTTTAACTTCTATATTTTTCTTAACAGGATCTCCAGTTTTATTCACTATCTCCAAATCAAGACTAAAATTTCCATCTTTATAATTATTCACCAGGTCCTGACCTACTCTAAAATCATGTAAATAGACCTTATTGGTAGCCATCAGGTAAACATCCCTTTCTATCCCGCTAAGTCTCCAGAAATCCTGGTCTTCCATATAACTGCCATCTGACCAGCGTAAGACCTGTACAGAAAGGTCATTTTCACCTTCCTTTACATATTCAGTAATATCGAACTGGGCCGGTGTCTTACTTCCTTCGTTGTACCCAACCTGTTTTCCATTTACATAGACATACATAGCACCGCTTACGCCTGCAAAATGAAGATGAATATCTTTTGACCTCAATTCTTCAGGTATTGTAAAGGTGCGTTTGTAAGTTCCAACATTATTGAGGTCATGTTGGATGTAGGGCGGATTATTAGGAAAGACATATTTTACATTCGTGTAGATTGGGATTCCAAATCCCTGCATTTCCCAGTTGGAAGGAACACTTATTGTATCCCAACCCTGAGTACTAAAATCAGTTTTATAAAATTCGGCTGGTCTTGCCTGAACGCTATCTGCATAATAGAAGTCCCAGGTACCATTCAAGGATTTATAAAAAGAAGAATTCTCCCAGCCATCATCGGAAAGCGCCTCATTTTCATCGGGATACCTATAAAATGTAGCCGTAGGTTCTTCCCGGTTTATCTGAAAGATCTCCGGATTTTCCCATTCGGGATTCTCCCATTTTTTAGCTATATATACAGGCTTTTCAGGCGATTTTTCCTGACAGGAAATCGTAATAATTATAATAAGTAGAAGATAGATTTTTTTCATTTTTCAATTTTGGGAACACAGGTTTTATAGGTAAACCTGTTATTTTATTTAATCAAACAACCAAACCATTTTATAAGGCTATAGATCATTCTATTTTAACTTCTGAAAAGAGAATTGAACTCCGGAATTCTTAATTTGTACTGACTAATCCAAATACTCAAAATGAATGTCAGATCTTCCAACTAATTGACTATTCCTAACTATTTCAAGATTGAAATTCCGGAGAATTCTCTTTGATAAAAATTAAACAAACACATATATCATTTTTTACCTGTAACCATTATTGGATGGATCAGATTCCAGTAAATTAGGATTTAATAATATCTGATCCTCAGGTATTGGCAATAACACATATTTTGGCTGAATATTTACGCCAGGATTATGAAAAGGTCTGTACTCTGTATTTTTCACAGTCTCGACTAGAATTCCCCACCTAATCAAATCCATTCTACGTTGTCCTTCCCCGGCTAATTCAAATTTACGCTCGTCATACAAAGCCTGTCTGAATTCCTCCTGACTTTTCCATTTTCTACATGTCTTGAATAGAATCTTTAATGATCTTAGTAGTCGACGATACAGAAGTAGCTGTATATGTCAGAAAATTCTTCATCACGCCTGCTACTTCAATTCTAAAGGTTCAGCTTCAGAATTAATCTCCCCTCTTATTTCCTTAAATTGAGCAATCATTTCCTCTAGTTTCTCAGGTTGGCTCTCCACCAAATTTTCAGACTGACCAGGGTCTGATTTTATATTGTACAGCTGGTAATCCATACTATTACCCAATTCAATATTTACGTGTTGGGAAACGGCAGCACCTTTATAAGGCGGTATAAGAATATAATCCCCAGATCTCAGGGCGGTTCTGCCCGTGGCTTCCAAAATAACCGATTCTCTCCCTTGTGAACTTTCCCCAAGTAAAACATTCTTTAGATTCTGACTATCTTCTGATTGCAAATTTATTCCTACCAAATGCGAAATTGAAGACAGCAAATCAACTTGCGATACTATAGCATTATTCGTAGTGGGCTCAATACGTCCCTTCCAATATGTGGCAAAAGGAACTCTAGTACCTGCTTCGTAAAGGCTGTACTTTCCGCCTCTAAGCCCTCCGGCAGGATCATGATCACCGAGTTTCTCTACTGCGTCATCATAATAGCCATCGTTGAGTACAGGACCATTATCACTTGTAAAGACGATCAAGGTATTCTCCAATAATTCTTGTTCTTTTAGAGTTTTCAATAATTCACCTACACACCAGTCGGCTTCAAGAATTACATCTCCTCGTGGTCCCATTCCAGATTTACCAACAAACTCCGGAGCGGGGGTTCTTGGAACATGTGGTTGCTGCATGGCGTAATAAAGAAAGAAAGGTTTTTCCTTATTTCTTCCAATAAAGCTTTTTACCTCCTCAAGAAAAGTATAGGCCATATCTTTATCGTCCCATTTAGCTTTTTCACCACCCTTCATATAACCTATTCGCGGGATTCCATTAACTATACTATTATTGTGTCCGTGATGCCACTTCATTTCTACAAGTTCCGGATTATCCAATCCGGTTGGTTCTCCCTCAAAATTCTCATCGTAATTAACCATTATAGGATCATCTTGTTCTAAATTTTCGACAGTTCCATTTTTAATATATACCGTAGGTACCCGATCCTGTGTTGCGGCCATTATATAACTATAATCAAATCCTACTTCGTTTGGGCCAGGGCTAATTTGCTGGTTCCAATCAATATTACCATCTGCAAGCCCTAAATGCCATTTGCCGATGATACCTGTGTAATAGCCTGCTTTTTTAAGCACTTTAGGAAGGGTGATTTGATTAGTATCTATAAGCATCGGGGCAGTTCCCGGCAGGATTTTAGCATTCTCGTTACGCCAAGGATACCGACCTGTTAACAAAGCATATCTACTTGGACTACATGTAGCAGATGTTGCATATCCATTAGTAAATTTTACACCCCCGTTTACGATCTTATCGAAGTTTGGCGTTTGAATGGTATTTGCGCCATACGAACTTAAATCACCATACCCCAGATCATCCATATAAACAATGATCACATTAGGTTTCGCGTTCATTTCATCGAATTCAGACTCCTGGGACAATTTAGCTTGATTTTGACAGCCCAAAATGACCAAAACAGCTAAGGAACAGAACAGTTTTAAATGCAATTTTTTCATAAATTATTAATCTGGTTTAGTAAATCTGTCAGGATGTTTCCGGTTATAAAGATCATTTTGAAGTAATCCCAAAAAAACAGGATCTCTTAAATTGTTCTCCCATAATTGATATTGATCCAAAAGGTTATGCATCAAATCCTCATCCTTCATTTCATTTGTTTCGCTGATATCTTTTTTTAAATTAAACAGCAATGTGTCTTTGGGGTTTTTTAATAATTTTTCACCATCTGATTTTCTCACTGAAGACCATTTTTGATCGTACTTTCTCCAGAATAGAAAAGAATGGGGCATGCCATTATTTGTTCCCTGTAAAAATGGAAGTAAATCCACTCCGTCCAGAGGATTTTTTAAAGTTATTTCATTCTTTACAGGATTTATTGCGGTTGCAAAAATATCCAAGGCTGAAACCGGACTATCATAAACCATTGGATCAATTTTATCCGGCCAGCGCAGCGCAAAAGGCACATGCACACCTCCTTCAAACAAATCTCCCTTCCCTCCTCTTAGCAGACCATTGTCTGAAGCATTCACTCTTTCTGGACCCCCGTTATCACTTAAAAAAAACACCATCGTATTTTCGGAAATCTTTAATTCCTCCAATTTATTGAGTACACGCCCTACTCCATCATCCATTGCGCTTACCATGGCTCCGTAAATTTTTCTTTTTTCATTCTTTATATTTTCAAAACGTTCCAGATACTTCTCCGTAGCCTGTAAAGGAGTATGTGGCGCATTGTAAGCCAAATACATAAAAAATGGCTGATCTTTGTATTTTTCGATATAATTAACTGCCTCTCTAGAAAGTGCGTCAGTGAGATATTCTTTTTCTTCTACTCTTTCATAGTTTCTCAATAATTTTGTTTTGTAGCCATCATATTGTTTTTTTGCATCATATACACCATTAAGCGTATAGAGCTCTGGGAAATAATCATGTCCCCCACTGAGAAAACCATAAAAATCGTCGAATCCTCTTTTCAAAGGATGTAAATCAGGATGGGCACCTAAATGCCATTTACCTAAAGCTATTGACTTGTAACCAGCAGGGCTCAAAGCATCCGCCAATGTTAGTTCGGATAAGGGTAATCCCATTTTTACATCATTGGGAGCAAAAAGCGGATTTCTTGAAAAACCAAACCTGTCCTGGTATCGGCCTGTTATGAGACCAGCCCTGCTAGGACCACATACAGCATAACTAACATACGCATTCCTGAATTTTACACCTTCATTAGCAATTCTATCTATATTTGGAGTAGGAATATCAATACTCCCATTAAAACCTACATCCTTATAACCGAGGTCGTCTGCCAATATGATAATTATATTCGGGATTTCATTTTGGTTGATATCTTTCTGAGCTATTAACGCGACACAGAAAAAAAACAAAAAACATACATTAGATAAAATATGTTTGATCATACTGTTTATTTAGAACTGTAAAATTAATACTCTGTATATCTAAAGGGGTGACAAATTAATCAATTAGAGGTATTATTTGGTCAAATCACCAAATACAAGGTTTACATTCAAATTTTAGAGAGAAATTTTACTAAATTATGACCTAAAATTTAAATAAACACGTTTGAAAAGATCGATAGCCTTTTTACTATTAGTTTGCTGTCACACTCTATTTTCCCAAAATAATAATGATTACACTTTCGAATATTTCAGCACGGAAGATGGTTTGTCACACAATTTTGTTACCTCAATAATAAGTGACGACTTAAATAATAAATGGATAGGCACTGAAAATGGAATAACCAAAACGAATGGAGATAATTTAGAATACATAAAACCATTTTTAGGATATAAAGAATTAGGGAACGAAAATATTGAAACACTTTTTAGAGATTCTAAAAATAGAATTTGGATAGGAACTAAAAGTGGAGGCATATCTTATATTAATCCCAAATATGGCAATATGAAAAGTCTCAATCATCTCATTGATATAAATAATGAAGGTGATGTAAGAGTAACGGCAATTTCAGAAGACAGTAATGGTTATATATGGATTGGGACCTGGGGTCATGGTTTATTTGTAATTGATGTACAAAAAGAAAAACTCGTCTTTATACAAAAATCATATTCTACTATATGGGCAATACAGAAGGCTAATAAAAGTGAAATGTGGGTTTCGCACCTAAGACAAATAGATAGTTACAATTATGATCTTGAGGTTGTAAAAACCTTTCGCTTTGCAAACCATATCTTTGATTTTTCATATGACAACTACCGCAATCGCTTATGGTTTACAAGCTCTTCTGCAAATCCGAACCTCTACTTTTTTGACTATAATACTACTAACTTAGACAGCATCAACACCGGAATCGCCGGGGACGGTTACCGGAATACTTTAACCAAGGATAATAAAAATAGAATTTGGATAGGAACCTGGGGAAATGGAATGTACCGGAGCAATACAACAATAGAGGGTTTTAAAAAAATAAAAATTTCACCTCCTAAAAGCCATGAGATTGAAACCAACTATAATAATGTGTTGTCTATACACTGTGATCCAAGTGGTCAAATTTGGATAGGTACAGCTAATGCCGGCGTAGTAAAGTTAATTCCAGGCAAAGGATTTAATAATTTAACAAGAACCACAGATTTTAATCCCTCTGTTTTTAAAGGAGGTCTCAATATCACCAGTATATACAAAGATGAAAATCAAATATTCCTGGGCACACTAAAAAGTGGTGCTTTTTTGGGAGAAAAATTTTCATCCCTCCAGCCTCTGGAAGGCATCCCACCAACTAAAATATTCTCATTTTACAGATATGAAAATAATATTTTCATAGGCACGGAAGACGGTTTCTATATCTATAATCTAAATGATAAAAAAATAATATTCGAAAACCATCAATTTAAAAAGGTTACCTGTTTTTATATTAATCAAAAAGAACAGCTGTTTATTGGTACCCAACAACTGGGAATGGTTATTGTACCCCTCCAGCAGTTAAATTCTAATATGGCCTATCAAAATTATAGAGATGAGGCTGGAAAAGAAAATTCTTTAAAAAGTAATCGAATTACAGCAATTGTAGGTGATAATAATGGAAGAATATGGATAAGTACATATAATGGACTTCATTCGTACAACCAAAATACTGGAAGAATTCAGCATCAAAGCCAATTATTGGAGGATAGTATTCCGAGCGTTATCATAAATACTTTACACTTAAAGGAAGAGATGATTTGGATGGGTACACCCAGTGGTCTTTATGGGTTAAGATATAATGTTGAAAATAATGCATTGAGCATTGAAAAAAAATTAACCTTGGATGATGGACTTAGAAATGACTTTATTTCTTCCTTAACCTCTGATAGTGAGAATAACATTTGGTTTAGTTCTGTTTCAAATATCGTAAAGTATATACCAGATAAAAATAGCTTCATAAATTATGGTAAAATTTCAGGAATTCTGACTTCCTCTTTTAATAATCGAAGTGTCTATAACCACTCCAATAAAATGATTTATTTCGGAGGGATGGATAACGTGACTTTCTTTGATCCTAAAAAGATTAACAGCTTTGAAAAACTTCCAGATGTAATTTTTTCTACTCTTCGAATTAATAACGACTTAATTCAGTTTCATGAAGAAGAGGGTTCGTTTGAAAAGAATTTCAGCTATAGCAATCAACTAGTTTTAAAACCCGAAGAAGATTTCTTTTCCATAGGATTCTCGGTAAATGATTTTTTAGACCCTAAAAGTGTAAACTATCGTTATCGGTTGAAAGGTTATCAGGAAGACTGGATCAATCTTCAGCAAAAAAACCAGATTAATTTTGCCGGTCTTCCTCCAGGCACTTACCAACTAGAAGTTTCGGCAACAAGAAATAACCAGGATTGGAGTGCCCCAAAGGTTCTGGATATTATAGTTCATCGACCTGTTTGGTTAACCTGGTGGGCGTTTTTAAGTTATACTATTCTTCTTTCTATCCCAATTTATTTTTTCGTCAAATTTAAACGTAACCAATTAAAACTAAAGACAGATCTTGAAATCACTAAAATTGAAAAAGAAAAAGATTTTGCTTTGCACGAATCAAAAATTAACTTTTTCACGAATATATCACATGAGTTTAGAACTCCATTAACATTAATTGTAGGGCCTGTTAAAGAGCTAATTAATTCATCAAAATTATCTACTCATCATCGAAAGAAACTTAATCTTGTAGAAAAAAACGCAGATAAATTACTAAATCTTGTAAACCAGTTATTAGATTTTAGAAAAGCTGAAAATGGTTTATTAAAATTGAATGCATCTGAAGGGAATTTTGTTCGATTTTCTAAAGAAGTTTATTTGTATTTCAAAGAATTGGCTCATGAAAAACAAATTCAATATTCATTTGAAGCAAAACAAGAAGAAATAAGGTTTCCCTTTGACAGAAATAAACTTGAAATAGTGTTATGCAACCTTATATCTAATGCCATAAAATATTCATCCGCCGGGGATCGGATAGAAATAAAAATAAGCGAAAAAGATGAAAAATGTCTAATTTCCATTAAAGACACAGGTATCGGCATGAACGAGGAGGACCTGGAAAAAATCTTTGATCGCTTTTTTCAAATTAAGACATCGAATACTTCGAAAATGGTTGGAAGTGGTATTGGTCTAACTTTTTCTAAAAAACTTATTGAGTTACATAATGGGAAAATAAATGTTGAAAGTCAACCGGGTAAAGGCACAAAATTTACCGTGGAATTGGGAATGGATCCCGCCCTTTATAAAGGAATAATGAATGATACCTTTTTACATACGGACAATATGTGTGCTTATGATGACATTAGGCAAATACAAAATGACAGCAAATGCCCAAATAAACAAAAGGATATTGTGTTGGTTATTGACGACAATCCAGATATTCTTACCTATCTGTTTGACATCTTACAGGAGGATTATGATGTAAGGTTAGCTGATAGTGGGAAAAAAGGGAAAGAATTAGCGTTAAAAGATATTCCAGATTTAATAATTTGTGATATAATGATGCCTGGTAAAGACGGTATAACTTTATGCAAAGAATTAAAATCTCAAATAAGTACTTCCCACATTCCAATAATATTATTAACGGCAAGAACATCTACAGTTTTTGAAATAGAAGGTTTAAATACAGGAGCCAGTGACTATATAAATAAACCCTTCAACCCTGCAATTGTAAAAGCCAGAATTGCTTCTATCCTTGAAAATCAAATTAGAATGAAGGAGTTCATGGCTAACAAAATTCAATTTGAGCCTTCTGAAAAAATAAACAAAGATTCTAATGATGATTTAGAAAATGATTTTATTAGGGAAGCCATAGGTTTTGTAGAATCAAATCTCCAGAATACCGATTTTGGCATTGAAAATATGACGTACAAATTTAACATGAGTCAGTCCACTCTATATAGAAAGATAAAATCATTGACAGGATTATCCCTTACTGCATTCATTCGATCTATAAGATTAAAACATGCGGCTAACCTAATTCTAACCACAGATAGAAATATGAATGAAATAGCATACGATGTTGGTTTTAATGATTACAAATATTTTAAGGTGAATTTTAAAAAACAGTTTAATTGTCTCCCTACGAAATACAGAGAAAAGGTATTAAAATCCTAAATGTTAAAAAAATTAGAAATTTGGGTTATATGAACCCTTTTTTGCATTATTTATCCCTCCTGTTTGTAAAAGCATAGATTAGTTTTGAGGCATAGAGGTTACTATATCTCTCGGTAATTAACTAATTAAAAACTGATTTATGATCAAAACTTACATCAAAAGGAAAGGAACTTTCTGCTTTCCCAGACTTTCCTTTTTAGGGTTTATCCTATTTTCACTTTTTACAGGAAAACTTATAGCTCAAGAAACACAAGTAACCGGTACTGTTACCGCTGTAGACAGTGGTATCCCGTTGGCCGGAGTTACAGTGATGGAAGTTAACAACCCTGGGAACGGTGTGGCTACAGATTTTGATGGAAACTATCAGATTAATGTTTCCGGGCCTAATGCTCAGCTTAGTTTTACTTATATAGGATTTGAAAGCCAAACGGTACTTGTAAATGGACGCGCTGTAATTGATATTGTTATGCAGGAGGATCTTTCTCAACTTGAGGAAGTAGTAGTGGTTGGTTATGGTGAACAAAAGAAAATTAATCTTACCGGTTCTGTACAGACCACGAATTTCGAGGGGCCAGTAAACACTCCAGTCACCAATTCAGGACAACTTTTGTATGGTGAATTCTCAGGAATACAAATCACTCAGGGAAATGGGTTGCCCGGCAATGATGCTTCGGATATTGTGATAAGAGGTGTTGGAACATTTGGCTCCACCAATCCTTTGATCGTTATTGATGGTATCCAATATGAAGGACTTGCTCAATTTAATAATTTAGCGCCATCTGATATTCAAAGTATTTCAGTCTTAAAGGATGCCTCAGCCAGTGCCATTTATGGTGCAAGAGGTGCCAACGGTGTAATTGTGGTTACGACCAAGAAAGGAAAATCTGGTAAAATGCAGTTAACCGTAAACTCCTACACTGGCTTTCAGGAAGCAACGGTTGTGCCCGAATATTTAAACGCTGTAGATTATGCTAGACTTAGAAATGAAAGGGATATTAATTTAAATGGGGAGGATGCTCCGTTGAGATATACAGAACAAGATATCCAACAAATTATTGATGGTTCTAATCCAGATCAATTTGCAAACACCAAATGGTCTGATGTTTTGTTACAACGAGCCCCTATTCAAAATCACTATATAGGATTTTCTGGGGGAAGTGAAAAGACTACCTACAAAGCCTCTTTGAACTATTTGAATCAGGAAGCTATCGTTAAGGGTAAATTTGAAAATGAGCGATTCACTCTTGGCTTAAATTTGAATTCTGACATAAAGGACTGGTTAACATTAAGTAATGTTCTTACCTCCTATTGGGAAATTTTTAAGGGACCTCAAGGCGGTGCAGGAGCCATTACTGGAGCAGGAGGAATTATTAATCAGTTCCAAAGATCTTCACCAACGGTCCCCGTTTACTATTCAAACGGAGAATATGGAATTGTGGATGGAGCCTGGCAAAGAACCAATTTCTCCTATCCTATTGATAATGGATTACTCAGGGGACAGTTAGGTGATTACAGTGCTGACAGGATCAATATTAGTGACAGATTGGGTTTACAATTCAATATTACTGAAGGTCTAAGTTTCGAAACGAGTGGAAGTTTAGTTTTATTTTTCGCAAATATTTCCAATTACAGTCCCCGGTTTACCGAAAGAGATTACGACGGTGAATTAGTCGGGGAAAATCTTACAAATTCATTATTCAATAGTACCAATTTCAACTATAGGTTGTTGAATGAAAACATTCTTAGGTATACGAAAACATTGAATGAATTACATAATTTTGATTTTCTGGTAGGTCATTCAGTAATTTATGACAGAAATGATGGCTTTAACGGCTCGCTTGAAGGCTTTCCTTCCGATGAAATTCAGGAATTTAATGGTGGTGGTGTTTTAAACCCAACCGTAAGCGGGGGGGCTAATGAAGAAACCCTTCAATCTTTTTTTGGAAGAATTAATTATAATTATGATAGTAAGTACCTGTTAGAGTTCAACGTAAGACGTGATGGTTCCTCTAAATTTGGACCTAATAACAGGTATGGAACCTTCCCATCGGCCTCTGCGGGATGGGTGCTAAGCCGTGAAGCTTTTTTAGATAATGTGGACTGGCTATCTCTATTTAAGTTAAGAGGGAGTTGGGGTCAAAGTGGGAACGATAGAATAGGGAATTATATTTATGAGCAAACATACAATTCAGGATTAGATTATGTATTAGGAAATGACCAAACTGTAGGAGCAGTAGCATTGACTAGTCTTGCTAATAGAAGTATTACTTGGGAAACGATAGAACAGTATGATATAGGTGTGGATCTGGCTTTTTTCAAAAATAAATTATCACTAACAGGGGATTATTATAAAAGAATGAGTACGGATATTTTGTATGGTAATTTCCCCATTCCTAGCACCATAGGTGTCACAAATCTTGCAGCCCAGAATGCAGCTAGCATGAAAAATAGTGGTTTGGAGTTCAGTGCTAACTATCGTAATAAGATAGGGAAATTGAATTTTAATGTAGGAGGGAATGTTTCTAAATTCTTAAATAATGAAGTAACCGGCCTAGGTGAGAATGGTGCAGAAACAATAGGTGGTATTAATATAATTAGAATTGGAGAGCCGTTTCGTTCTTATTTTGGTTATAAAACAGTTGGAATTTTTCAAACTCAGGAAGAAGTTGAAGATGCACCGGTACAGTTTGGTAATCAAAACACAGCACCAGGAGATTTAAGGTATGAAGATATATCAGGTCCCGATGGAACTCCTGATGGGGTTATAGATGCAAATGACCGCCAAATAATTGGAAATCCATATCCGGAATGGGTTTATAATTTAAATGCCCGGATGAATTTTGCAGGTGTAGATTTAAGCGTCTTGTTTCAAGGTGTTTCTAATATAGATCGTTATCTTAATTCAAACGGACAATTGCCAATGGAGGATAATCGAAATAATACCTTATCCTATTGGATTAATAGATGGACTCCTGAAAACCCATCTATGGTACTACCAAGATTAGGAGGTCAGAATAATACAGTAACATCAGATTTTTATATCCAGGATGCTTCCTATCTTAGATTAAAAAATCTGGAACTAGGCTATACTGTACCTCAGGTTACAACAGGAAAATTCGGTATTGATAGATTGCGAGCTTACGTCGCAGGGCAAAATCTTGTTACCTGGACTGATTTACAAAATTTCGATCCAGAGAGAGCAAGAGGAGGTAATACCGAGAGGTTTACACCACTTTATAAAATATATAGTTTAGGTATTAACTTACAATTTTAATCATTATGAAAAAGTTTATCGTAATAATATTAGCTCTAATCACTTTTGGATGCGCGGAGGACTATCTGGATAGAAGCTCACTAACAGCCCTATCTGAGAATTCTTTTTGGCAGAACGAATCAGATGCCTTATTAGGCATCAATGGAATTTATGATGCACTGCAGAGTCGAGTACTATACAGTGGAAATTTGAGTGGGCAAATAGGACTACCTCATCATGACAGTTTTGGCGATAATAGTTTTAACAGATGGAAATGGGAAGGGGGCGGAAGATATGTTGAAGCAAATATTGATCCTTCTCATTCTTTATTTCGAAATTTCTGGAATTCTCTATATAGTGGAATTGGCAGAGCGAATGCTGCGATTGAAAGAATCGCTGAAATTCCAGAAGAAAATATTACTGAAGAAAAAAGATCACAGCTGCTTGGTCAAGCCAAGTTTTTAAGAGCATTATTCTATTACCATATCGCAGTATATTTCGAGCAGGCTCCATTAATATTAGAGGTTCAAACACTCGAGGAAGCCTATGTTGAAAAAAATTCATATGAAGAAATTTCTAACCAAATCGTACAAGATTTGGAGGAAGCTATTTCTGTGTTACCCCCAGCATATCCAGATAACCAATATGGTTACGCAACGCAAGGCGCAGCAAAAGGGATTTTGGCTAGGTTCCATATATATAATGGAAATTACCAGGAGGTTGTTAATCTAACCGGGGACCTCATGGGAGCAGGGTATTCCCTGGAAAGTGATTATGCAACCCTATTTACTCAGGCTGGTGAGTTTTCAGATGAAATACTATTTTCCGTTCGGTTTTTTCAGGATCCAGCAACCGGAAATGGAGAAACATTTTCAGCTACATATCAAGGAATTCCGAAGGTTGACCACCAACCTATGCCCAATGCTGTTAATAGTTATTATGCTAAAGATGGTTTACCAATAGAGGAATCACCGCTTTTCGATCCCGAAAATGAAGGAGAGAACAGAGATCCCCGAGCAAAAATATCAGTTTTCTTTGAAGGCGATATATTTAATTTAGATTTAAATCGTTCATTTACCGGTAATACTAATACTGGCTATGGATATCGGAAATATACCAGAATGCAAGCCTCGGCAGATGGAACTGTTAACGTATTCGGTCCTGGAAGTCAAGATTTCATTGTTCTCAGATATGCAGACGTATTGCTAATGAGAGCTGAAGCACTTACCGAGTTGGGACAACTGGAAGAAGTTCCAGAGTTATTAAATATGGTTCGTGAACGTGTTGGTATGCCTACTGTAGAAGAAGTGGAAGGCACTGGTCTTAGTCAAAGTGAACTTAGAGAAATTGTTAGACATGAGAGACGGGTAGAGCTTATGTTTGAAGGTCTTCGCTTTTTTGACCTGAAACGTTGGGATAAAATGGAAGAGGCATATATGAGAATTTCAGAGGACAATGTGCCTGCTTATAATCCTAATTATAGAGGTATACGATCTACTAGTTTTCCTATTCCATTGAGCGAATTAGATGCAAATCCTAATTTAACCCAAAATCCAGGCTGGGATTGATTTAAAAATTAATTACCAATTATTAAAAGGCTATTAATCTCTTGATTTTGATAGCCTTTTTTAAATAAATAATATGAATAATTCAAACATTTTATTAATTCTATTTTTACTTTTTTCCTTACCACTTCTCGCGAATGATTATTACGTTCATGCTGCAATTGGTTCGGATAAAAATAATGGCCTTTCTCCTCGTTACCCTTTTAAAACCTTAGCGGCCTTAAAAAATATTAGCTTTAAAGCTGGAGACACAATTTTCCTATCATCTAATACAATACATCAAGGAAATATTGAAATCAAAAACTTTTCAGGTACCAGTAAAGAGCCCCTCGTCATCACTTCATACTCCTGGTTAGGTAATGAAGGTTTACCTGCTAATGCTATAATTGACTTTAAAGGTTTGGCTAATGGGATCTTAATTGAAAATTCAAGTAATGTTAAAGTACATAATATCACTGTTACCGGTGATGGACACGAAGGAGCCTCTAACAGAAATGAAATGACATGTGGAGTTTTGGTACTGTCTAGCCAGTCACAAAATATGCAGGATATTCTTCTTAGTGAGTTAAAAATTCAGAATGTCTTTAATAAGAATATAAATTTCAAGAGAGGGAAAGAGGAAGTAAGAACAGCAAATGGCACACAGGCTTATGGTTGGGGAATAAGAGTTATAAACGGTGAGAACTCAGCTATAAAAAATATAAGAATTGAAAATAACCTGATAGAGAACGTAAGCCATACTGGAATAAAACTTAGTGGCAATAATAAAACATTAACCCAGGTAGAAATTCTAAATAATGAAGTTAGGTATACTGGCGGTCCGGGTATACAAATGTCAAGAGTAGATCAGGTTGAAGTACGCGGGAATACTGTCCAGCATTCAGGCAGTAACAATGATAGCAGGAAATGGGGCCGCGGAAGTGGATTATGGACCTGGGGATCTTCGAATGTTTTAATAGAGAAAAATAAATTCCTTTTTGCCAATGGGCCGGCCGATTCTGCAGGCGCTCATATCGATTTTAATTGTGAAAACGTTATTATTCAGTACAATTTAAGTGCCTATAATGCAGGAGGATTTTGTGAAATACTGGGTAACAACTATAACTGTATTTACAGATATAATTTGAGCATTAACGATGGGCAAAGGATTAAAGGTCAAGAAGGCGCATTCCAGGAAGGAAAGATCTTTTGGCTAAGTGGATATCAGGGGAAAGATCAGAAAAGAAAAGGCCCGGTTAATACGTATTTCTATAATAACACTATTTATACAGATGGGAGTTACACCCCGAAAATTGCAATTGAACAATCCAGTAAAGGGATTTTAATTGCCAATAATATATTTGCATTGAAAGGTAATACTAAATTAGTTATGGGAGATCAATATAATCCTGAAAAGAAAAGCGATGAAATAGCAAAAAATATAATATTTACAAATAATCTTTATTTAAATGACGAGAGTTGGCCCAATAACATCTATCCAAAAGACCAAAATCCAATTTTCGAAAATCCTGAATTCAAAAACGAAGGGAGCTTAATGATAGAAGGATATATTCCTCAAAATAAGTATCATATAAAAAAGGGGATAGAAATTTATCCGCTGCCGGGGGACAATTTTAGAACTTTGCAGGAATTGAATTTACCAAAAGACCTGCTTGATAAAAAAATACAGGAAAGTAAATTTATTGGTGCAATAAATCCATAAAAAAAGAGACTCCAATAAGTCTCTTGATGGTGTAAAATAAACTCTGTCTGAAGAGAATTTTAAATTAATTTAATTCAGACAGACCTATGACAACAGAAGAACAACAAAATTTAGAGAAGAAAGTCCTGGAACAGTTTATGTCGGGCAAGAGTCTTTTTGGGAAAGATGGTGCCTTTACACTTATGTTTAAGAGTTTTATTGAAAAAGCTCTTGAAGCAGAAATGGATTCTCATCTTAATGAACAAGAGCGTTCTAGTGGCAATAAGCGCAATGGCAAAGGAAAGAGGAGGATAAAAATTGGTTTAGGAACCTTTGAGATTTATACCCCACAGGATCGTCAAAGGAGTTTTGAACCAGACTTGGGAAAGAACGCCAGACTATTAGCGGATAATCTCTCTGAGAAGATTATAAGTCTCTACGGCCTTGGAATGAGCTACTGCGACATCTCTACCCACATTAAAGAGATGTACGACACAGTTATCTCCCATACAGTTTTAAGCCAGATCATCGACAGGATCATTCCCAATGTAAAAACATGACAGAGCCGTCCCCTGGATTTCCTTTATTGCATTGTATGGCTCGATGCCATGCATTACAAAGTGAAGGTAGATAGAAAGATAGAGCTAAGGCCCTCTACAACATTCTAGGCATCAATAAAGAGGGATATAAAGAAGTGCTAGGGATGTATATTTCTAAAAGCGAAGGTGCCAACTTTTGGCTCTGCTGCAGTTTCTATTACGGCATTAATTAATGCTACTCGAACCAATTACGTTCACTGCCGGAAGGGCTAATCCCTTCTTTTTCGCATAATTGAATATTTCCTGTACTTCTTTTCCTGTGGCTACGCCTGCTTTGATATTATGACTCATAGTTTTGTTGATTAAGCACAGAAAATTAATAAAATTAAATCCTATTCCAGCTACTAAATTCTGATCTTTAGGGGTGAAAACACTCAAAAATAGTTACTTAACCGTTTTCGTTACTTATGAGTTTTTGGACATTCCCTTTTTTTATGGATTAATTGCAAAAAATTGATTATTATCCTGCCATCAATTTGCTTCGAGAAGATTCTTTAATACAACAGCCTGATTATTTTTTTCATCTTTTGCCGCGTATACAAGTCTTATTCGATTTTCTTTGGCCACCTTTCGAACATTTTCAAGTAATTCCTTTTTATCCTTTAATTCTTCCTTATACTTCTTTGAAAATTCTTCAAATTTCTCTAGATTATAACCAAACCACTTTCTCAATTCATAACTGGGAGCAATTTCATTTTTCCACTCATCCAGTCGGGCGGCCTATTTTGACACTCCTCGTGGCCAAATTCTATCCACTAAAATCCTATAGCCATCCTTATCATAAGGTTTTTCATAGATACGTTTAGTTCTAATAGTTTTCATTTTTCGAAATTTACTCAGGATCTGCTCTTACACGGTAAATAAATATAGAATTTGCAACAATCAAAAATTAATAACGCTATCCAATGCCTCATCAGCTTCCCGATGAATAAAATTCGCCTGGTAATTCAGTGTTGTTTTTAAATCACTATGCCTATATAATTTCTGTAGCATTAAAGGGTGAATTCTATCACCTGCAATATTTCCGAAACTATGGCGGGCTATATGATTCGATAATGTTTTATCAATACCACAGAGTTTAGCTATCTTTTTTAAATATGTATTGAGAAGTTTAGTAGTGCTTTTTGTCCGGGTATAAATTTGTTCAGCTTGGGTTTTATCTACTTCCCGTAAGAAAGGAAATAAATATCCATTATTGATTTTCTTATCAGGCCTATAATATTCAATAATAGCCTTAGCCTTATCCGGTATTTTTAAACTTAATGGTTTTCCATTTTTTTCCATGACATAATATAACCGGTCGTCCCTGAAATCAGACCATTTTAATTTAATGACATCTGAAATTCGCATCCCAGCAAAATAGAATGAAAACAACCATATGTTATGAGTATGCCATATAGTTGAATATTTCTCTAGATCGAGTGATTCAATTTTCTCAATTTCTTCTACATTCAATCCTATTTTATTACCTGAGGATATTCTAATTTTTTCCTTTTCACCAGCAAAAGGATAATACTTCTGAGCAATTACTCCTTCTTTAATGGCAATATTATAGAGTGTTCTTATGAAAATAAGCTGGTTGGTTATGGTTCTTGGTTTTTGATTCAGATAAGAAGTACAGAATGTTTTATATTTTCTTATAAATGACTCATCTATATCCCGGAATTTCAGGTTCTCATTTTTTTTAAAATAGGAGACTCCATCCATCCAATGATATTTAGATTTTCTTGCATCGCTAATTCGCATTAAACGCCGTTGTTTAATCTCTCGAATGGCTTTTGATTTGTTTCTGGAACTCTTTAGATTTATAAATTCTTCGATATTATAAAGTATGGATAATTGTGCTTTTGCAACTGAAAACACCCCTGTATCATATTTACTCTGTATATGTTCAGTAGCAATAGCAAAGAATGATTTTAAACCGTCTGGACCTTTCAATTTTTGCTTTATTTGATTCGGAGTAATTTTAGTTTCTGAATTGAAATAAATATCATCGACTTCAATCATTTTTTTCATCAAAAAATTATTTAACTTTTTAAAGTTTGGATGAGTCTTTCTTACCTTACCAGCAGTGTCATCCCAATCCTTTTCAAAAACAGAATGTCCCAGCCAGACATAATTCGTTTTATAATTTTCGCTAATTCTCAAGGCTAGAGGTATTCTTCCATCCTTCTTTTTCATGTTTTTTCTCAAAACAATCTTCAAATTTGCCATACATTTAAAATTTAAAACCTTGTAATATACCAAATAACCTCCAAAAAACTAGTACAGAATAAGTACAGAATCCGTTGATTTTAAGCCATATTATATGATATCAAAATTTATTAAAAATTCATAATCAATTGATTTTCAGTACTTTTAACAAGTGTTGATCTCTACCAGATTATTTTCATAACCCGGAGGTCCCGAGTTCAAATCTCGGTCTCGCTACTAAATAAATCCCTTCAGTTTTGAGGGGATTTTTTATTCCAGAACTAACATCCATAATTTACTTCATGTCTATTGTTGATTTTATGGATTAGTCTTAATATGATTTCCCTCATATAGTACCTGAACCATTTTACTCATTTTTGTCCCTATAAAAAACTGGAATGAGGAAACCTATTAAACGCCACAAAGCTCTTCAGCCTTTAAGCCGGGAACATCATTACGGATTACTTCTTTGCTGGAAGATACGGCAGGGATTTAAACTGAATATAGAGCCAGAACGAATTAAAAGTTATATTGATTGGTTCCAGTTAAATTATCTCAAACCCCATTTTGAAGCTGAAGAGAAATTGATATTTCCAATACTGGGAAATGATTATGACCTGGTAAAGCGAGCCTTGACAGAGCACCGACGTTTAGAAAAACTATTTAACCAGGAATCGGAACTTGAAAAAACACTAAAACAAATAGAAAAAGAATTGGATCTGCACATCAAGTTTGAAGAAAGGGTCCTTTTCAATAAAATTCAAAAAGAAGCTACTTCAGATCAATTGGAGGTAATTAAAGAACATCACCAGGACGGAAATTTTTCAGATGACGATTGGGAGGATCACTTCTGGATTTCGGAAAAGAAATAGAACTCTTCTAAAAGAAATACCAGCCGTGACTTCCGGCAACGGCTCCCAGGATAGTTAACAGACTTAAAATTAACAGCACCCAGTGTGACCGCTGAATAAAATTAAATGTCTTTTCGGGATTAATAATTGCGTACTTCTTAAACAGCCCATGCAGTATAAAAGGTTCAAGAAAGAATAAGACTACCGTAAAGAGCAACCAGATAAGGACCATGGCGTGAAGCCACCAGAACTGGGGATAAAGGAATCGCTCCCAGGCATCCATGGCATACAGCATAAAAAACCCACTTAAAGCCGTAAGGAACGTGGTTATTTTTGCCTGCAAAGAAAACCTGCCTTCAATCTTTTCAAAGGCTTCCATCCTTTCCCTGGGTGAGTTCATATTCTTTACTGCCGGAATAATTACGGTAGTCACCATTGCCATACCTCCTATCCATAAAACAACAGCAAGCACATGAATAACTCTTGCCAGGGTTAAATATTCCATCATTGAGACCTAAAACAAATATGCTGGATAATATTACAAAAGCTTTTAATATTAGATTCCTTTCAAATCTGAAGTTTTATACAAAACTGATTCTTATCATAGAATTGCTGAAAGCAGCCCGTTAGTTTTACCATAATTAAGAATGATTCTAAATATAAATTTAAACTGATTTAATTATGAAATATGCTTCATTAACAAAGGAACTGGAATATAATGACAAGAAACCGGCAGTAAAGGTTTTAATGGATACCGATAGCAGCCAGGAAATTAGAATTGCGATGAAAGAGGGGCAGCAAATGAAAGAACATTCCACTCCCTACCCCATTGTCGTGGAAATTTTTGAGGGCCATATTACTTTTGGTGCAAAGGGAGAAGTCCATGAACTCAGAAAAGGAGATGTTGTTTATCTTGAAGGTGCCATTCCACACGACCTACAGGCCGAAACAGACAGTATAATTAGGCTAAGCCTGTCAAAATCTGATAGTGCAGAGAGGGTTAAAGGTGTAGCAGAAAGTTCGTCCGAACAAAATTAAGTGCCTAAATTATGACATCCTCTCATATCTTAGAGGAAGCCCCAATTTAAATACCAATATCACCGCAACCTCTTTAAAATTAAAGGTTTTTTATTTATATTTTTCATAAGCCGTTTCCAGTTTTCTGGAATACACATCTACATTTCCGGAACCATTATAGCCGCGGGCAAACTTTCGCCAGTCTTTAGATTTCAAGTGAGTTACTAGATTATTTTTTTGAATGAATCTTGAAAAGGCATGTAAATGTTCTCTTTCATGTTGATTCATGTGAGACACGAAATGTTCCACACTAGAATATCCTAATGGAATAGCGTGAAATCCCATAATTTGGTAAGAACCCCAACTACAGGCTTCGTGCGCGGCATCACTTACCTCTTTATCCATACTTAAGGCGGCCGCTTTTTGAAGTCGGTAATGCTCTTTCATCCCGCCCTGGTAATAACGACCATCCCTGTACCAGTCTTTATGTAAAATTTCCTCTACTCCTTCTTTTAAAAAATCTTCTGGATTATAGCCTTTGGAATGTAACTGCCTCCAGAAAATATGTCCCTCAAAAAGAATTTTACACCATCCATTCAGCAAAAATCCAGCACCGGAACTTTCCACTTCGTTCACTGCTTTAATTGCCGGTAATTCAACCCCGAGTTCCTGGGCAACGTCAATAAGGTCTTTTTCTGAAAGAAGCTTATCTATATTTCTACTTAATTCAGGGCCTTTAGAAAGTAAAACTGCCCAAGTTTTGGAACCTACGATACCATCAACCACTAAATCATTCTTTTTTTGAAAATTCTTTACAGCTTCATCTGTGTCTTTATCAAAATAATTGGATACCTGTAAATTATATCCCTGATCGATCAGAATTTCTTTTAACTGATAAACAGCATTATTGTTAGATCGGTAACGAAGTGTTTGCATAATAAATAGTTTTAGAAAAAGTGAATTATTAATAATAACCTGATTTTCAATTCCTAAATTTTAAGTTTTTAGTTAAGAAATTGAAATCTGAAGCCAGGGGTCTTTTCCCCTATTTCTTAATTCTTGTTTGAAAATTAAGCTTAAATGTTCTTAAAGTAATCACTAAGGTTTTATAGAATGAGTATGACAATAAAGAATCTGTCAGGCATATATCAATCCAGACCACATTGTTTCATAAACTCATTTTCGAAAATAGCCTTTGTACTTCCCGGCAATAATTCTTCACGTACTTTTTTCCATAATCCAAAAGCTTCTTCACCATACATCCATTTTAACCTTTCTTCATTCAAATTAAAGTTGATCTTACCCCAATGAAGGGTATATTTAATCTGCTCCTTTTCTAAATGGTCCCACACAGCAGCATAAAATCTTCTTGCACCTAAAGACTCAATTCCATCCATCTCCAGAACACAGGTTTGTTTAAATCTAGTAAACCCCAGGACCGCAGATGTTCCCTTCACATAACGAAAAGCTAAGCCCCCAGGAAAGCTGTGCTTTTTGTTTATCTCAATGATCGCATCTACTACCCTGGGCGAATTTTCAGCTGTAATGCCTATAGCACAACTCGCTATTTTGCCCCTAAATTTAGTATAGTTGAAGATCTCTCCAAGAGTTCCTGTTTGAGGTGGGGTGGGCTTAAAAGCCAGGGAGAACATTTGATTCACTAATGTGGGAATCAGTTTTTCAGAACTGGGACCGAGAGCATCAAGAACGGTGGAAATAATACCGGCCAAATCTTCCCCATAGGTGAAAAGCTCACTGTGTTTTACCGGAATGTAATCTGTTGTATATGGTTTTTTATAAATATATTTCAGAAAGGCGTCCCTATTGGAAGGATTATCTACCTTTTCATGAATATTAAAAAGTACTTCAAAATGGTATAAAGATTTATCCTCCTCTTCAGGTTCTATATTTAGAGAGGAAAAATCTAATGTTCTCATTGCTTTTTTCAGAGCATCGTTATAAGGAAGATTACCTAGTCTATGTTCCTCCAAAAGAAAAATTGGAGAAGTTTCTATCATTAGGCCATGGATAAACCCGAAACTTCCGAAACCCACTACCACTGAATTAAAGACATCGTCATCCCGGATTACGTCTGCATCCAGCCATTTAAGAAAGTTTTTAGAAGCAACAGGATAAGACTCCCGCTCTATCCAAACATGCTTATCAGAACCGTTAACCAAATGGATTCCCACAATAGCATCGTGGACCGCGCCAAATTTAAAGGCCGCACCATGGGTACCTGTGGCAGTGGCACCCGCCAGGGTTTGTCCGTTACTGGCTCCTGAAGCTTTTATAGACCTCGCATCATTCCTTGAGGCCAGCCTTCGATTGAGCTCATAAATAAGTGTTCCACATTGTACGAAGTAAAGATCGGCAGGGGTATTCTTATATTTCTGACTGGTGTATTTTGCTGTTATAGGAAAAGAAAAGTTGAGCGGCGAAGTATTAACGATACCATCGGGACTTAAACCTACCTTTGTAAAAGACCATCCACTTCCCATAGCCCGGAGTTTTATTTCATGCTTTTTAGCATAATTGATCAACCATTGGAAATTCCTGGTTGTGGCAAGATATCTTTCTCTCCTGGTTGTTCCCGGTGGATTGTAAAGGCTAAAAGAACTACCCATTTTTAATTTATGGGTAAAATTTTCGTGCTTATTGGTCCACTTCGAAATTGGTAATTTTTCTACTCCTGTTGGTATCATATCTAAATATCAATTATCCAGTCCTCCATCTCCTCCGGTAGGCCGGGAACATCCATAACTTACACTTCTATGATTCACTGTTCCAAGGGTGATAAGAGTAAGCAAAAAGTCTGTAGTTGATGTTTTAACTTCTACCCAGGTCATTGCCTCTTCACGGCAAGGACATAGAACCCCTTCAGTTGCAGGATTAACATCAACTTTTTTTACCACCAGACCCCACAGGTAACTCCAGTTTGATCTGGTTTGGCATTCTACATTTTCCATCGTATCCTGATAAGGACTTGCCTCCACCCTGGTGCTAACGCAACTTATTTGCATGAGACCAAAACATATCGAAATTATTCTTATATAATATTTATATTTTTTCATAATTATAGAATTAAACTGAAATGTATAGTGCCTTTGAAAATTATCTACTATAAAATCCGCTCATTTAAATTTCTTTTTTAATATCAATACTTTACTTTTTAAGAGATTTATCCTACAGATTTATTATGAAACATCTTTCCCTCTTTTTCAATTTCTCTGCGTATACCTTTTAAGACCATATCCTGTAAAACAACGTCATCACCTCCTTCGATGGCTTGCAAACATGAAAACTGCACTACATTCATGATATTTCCACCGCTTAACTCATAGCCGCTAATTATTTCCGGTATATCCAGGTTTTCCTCAAACTTAACCTCTACGGGAAATCCTTTCTGTGCTATAGACTTCCTTTCTTCCCTGGTAGGAAAGGGAAATTTAATAATGGAATTAAAGCGCCTTAAAAATGCATCATCGATATTTGATTTAAAGTTGGAAGACAATATCACCAACCCATCAAAATCTTCAACTCTCTGGAGAAGATAACTGACTTCCTGATTTGCAAAACGATCATGCGCATCTTTTACCCCCGTTCTTTTACCAAAAATTGCATCTGCCTCATCAAAAAACAGGATCCAATCACGATTTCTTGCCTTTGTAAAAAGCCGCTCCAGGTTCTTTTCGGTCTCGCCTATATATTTAGAAACTACCGTAGACAGGTCTACTCGAAATACAGGTTTTCCTGTATGTTTTCCCAGCAAAGTAGCTGTAAGGGTCTTTCCAGTACCTGAGGGACCATGAAATAAGGTTCTGTATCCAGGTTTCAACTTTCTGGCTAATCCCCAATCATTAAAAAGTTTAGTATGGTGATTTAACCAGATCTGTAATTCCTGGATTTGCTCCAAAACATCCTTAGAAAGCACAAGGTCTTCCCAGTCCATTTCTGTAAAAATTTCTCTTGCTGGAAAATTGGAGCTGAATTTTGGTTTACTCCTTTTACCGGTAAGATAAAAATCGACATAGTCCTGAGCCATAACAAGTTTTCCACTCATCATAGGTTCACCTTCCGGGACAGTTTCCAGATATAATATTCCTTCCTTTACCAGATATGCTTCGTCCTGAAGCATATTTGCTACCTTCAACCTCAGGTTGTAATCTATGCCCCCAAGAATATATTGTGCAGTTTCACCGGTGGGCAGAATTCCGCGGTGATTTTTTCCTTTTACACCTCCAAATTCAACAAAATCGCCACCCTGAGGCATATATTTCTGAATGATCCTCGTAAAATAATCTGGTTTTAAATGAGGCATCAAAGCAATAGTTAGCAATAGATCTTCCAGTTCCTTATCAAAATATTCTGTGAAGCCTTCTGCCTTCAAACGACTTTCTAAAATGTTTGTAAGCCGTTGGATACTTTCTGCTATATTTAGTCTTTTTTTATCCATTCTTTCAATTTTTGATCTTCCGAAAGTTCTCCTATTCCCTGGCCGTTCATTTCATAAACAGTTTTTGTAGCGTACATGGGATCAAGTTCTTTGGAGAGTTTATTCATTACTTTAGCCACCTCCTTTTCACTAAATTTATTCTCTTCATTCCCATGTAACTTTTCCTTTTCTATGGCATCTTCAATACTCTTATCGCTGAAAACCTCCATGTTAGCAGAAACTTTTAGATTGAATGGCGTTTTTGCAGTCTCAGAGTCAAATATTTCCTTTTCCTTATCAGCCATATCCTCCAGATTATAATTGGAGGATGCGGGAATTAAATTTCCTGAGCCTGCGTACCCTGAACCTCTAAACCAGTCAGCGATCAAATGAGCTGAATGAACTGATTTTCCGGCGACCAATTTCTTAAAACTATCGCCTAGAATTTTTCCTGAAGAATCGGTCGCTCCTCTTGTACCAGCCTTTTTAATCGAAATGTTCTGCCCCGATGAAGTGATTTTCTTACTTCTGGCTTCTGCCTCCGCACCAAAATCGATCATTGTGGTGAACTTCTCATCTTTCTGCTCCCCATCCTCATAAGTATAGTTGATCTTTATTCCGCCTTCCTGTATATTCCAGTCGGTTATAACCGGTTTATATTCGGTATGATCTGAAGCACCAGATTTGGTTCCATCTCTTAAATATCCCTCCTCGTCAATATGCACTGCTGGCAGGTCCTGGGCACTCTGCCTTCTAATGTGATATTTACCTTCAGCCTTTACGAACCTATATCCAAGTTCTTCAATTTCATTTTTGATCTCATTTCCTATTGAAGAGAATTTAGAATTATCATTTTCAAAAATTTGATTATCCAGATATTTTGAAATAGGTGAATCCTTATTTTCTTCTATAGGCTTATCAGGCTCTTCTACAATTTTGCCCTCATCCACCTGCTCCTTTTTATCGGGATTAACTTTTCCCTCAAGATACCACACACCACTTTCATTCACCGTTCTTAAATATTGAAATCCATAGCGTAATTTTATTCCTTTAAGAATAGGTTTTATCATTTTAATGGTCACTTTTCCTGATAATTTATTCACTGCCTTTACCGCTTTTTTCATTCCCATATCCAGTCTTGCCTTTGGATCCTCCGGAACACCCGTGCTAACCACTTTTTTCAAAAAGGCTTTTCCCTTTTTCACAATCCAGCCAATAACATGGTCAATAGCCTTATCTACTTTATCCTGCACTTTTTTAACAATACTGAGGATCTTTTCTGATATCTTACCTAATCCCAAAAATTTGGCAAAAAATGAAATCGCCAGGGATAGCATTCCTGCAAGAGTATCTTCCACTTTTTTTATTGCTGTATTGATGACTCCATTGGCTATGGAGGACATAGAGTTTAAAACTGCCATTCCAACCCTGGCAATCTGGGAAATCTTATCAATTAAGAAAGTGATAGTGTCGTATATGAAAATTATTGCCTGAATTACGGCCCCTGCCGGATTTAAACTGGAAACAAGTTTTGTAACCGCTTTGGTTACAACTTTGGTTACCACCCATGAAGATATCTCTTCTATGACCATAGATTTCAGGTCGCTTAATTTTTCCTGAATTCTTTCCCACATTGCCATGGGGCCCCTGGTAACCAAAATTGTGACCAACTCAAATCCTGTTTCTAAAGCTTTTACTGCCGGTTCCCCTAAATGTTTTACAAGTTTTTCCCGTACCCGTTCCCAGGTTACTCCTAAAACCGATAACACAAATTTGATGATCTCCTGAAAGCTAAGGCTCTCCGGAATATGTATTCCAGTACCTGCGAGTGAGCCCATGAGCCAGTTGAGAAGGGCTTTTTTAAGATGTTTACCAATATTGCTGGCAAATTTCTGAAAGCCATTCTTAGCCGCTTTTACAAGATTCCCTATAAAACCAACCGGGTTTTTCAGAATATTGCTGAAAGCTGCTCCTGCCTTTTTAATCCAAGGAACAGCTGCCGGAGCAACAACCGAAAAAAGTATTTCTAAAAGATTCAGTACTGTACCGCCTGCCCAATCCAAAAATTTGCCAGCAACATTTAGAAATGCATTTCCAACCTTCCTGAAGGCATTAGAAATAAGTACAAGATCTCTCCAACTCAACGATCTGATGGTTTCTAAAATGGTAGTAGGTATAGCCCTCACAAACCCCATAAGACCTTGTAATGCTCCCTGAAACCAGTTATAAGCCTTTTCAATAGCATTCCCCTGCTTAATATTTTCCCAGACTTCCTCCTGCCCTATCAGTTTCATGAAGCCACCAATAAGATTTTCTGCCGTCGGAGGATACGGATCTCCGGTTATAGGATCTTCTCCTAAAACAACACGTAAAAGGTCATAGGCAGGTGTCCCTTCCGCCAATAACGCCAGAGGACGAAGAATTGCTGACTTTACCATTTTCATAATCTCACTTACCAATCCTTTACCGAATTCAATAAGTCGGTTTATAGGACTTGTAAATATTCTCTTTGCCCTACGCCATACATCACCCAGATCAAAAATATCGCTCCAGCCAAGGGAATCTAGAAATTTGTGGATGGCTGATTTAATACTTGAGCCTGTGATACTAAGACTATCCATTTTATTTTTGAACCAGGAACTGGCATCATCAAAAATTCCGGCGCTATCCAGTGCGTCTGTAATTAACTTTCCACCCGGAAGGAATTCTACCATCGCCTTTATTATATTAGCAGGACTTCTGTCTACCCTTTCCATATTGATAGGGTTCACTCCCAGAATGATCGTGAACATTCTAAAACCTGGGATATAATGTGCTTTATCAGCAAAATAATCCAGTGCATCTCCTATTCCCAGTCGCTGAATTGTGCCTGGATGAGAACTGCTTATTTGCGGTTTCCGTCTTATAGAAGCCCCCTGCTGTACTACATGAGTCAGTTCATGCGCCAATAGGTGTTGTCCTTCTTTTTTGGAAGGATTGTACTGCCCCCGATTAAAATAAATATGATTTTTATGAGTAAAGGCCCTGGCATGCAATTGGTTATTAAGCTTTACCGACTGATCATCATAATGCACTCGCACATTTGAAAAATCACTGGTGAATTGTTTTTCCATAAAAGATCTGATACCCCCGGGAAGTTTATCACCTGCATTTTTTGAACTTGAGATTTCACTCTCAACAGTACCATCTACCTCAATATTCCCCTTTCCTTTCCTCGAGATCAGGTCATTTTTATTTTCATCATCGGTTGAAATTGTCTTCTTATCAAACCCAGTATTTAAAGTCTCCTCGCCATCAGGATCCTTCTGTTGCTCTGTTTCAGGATCTGATAAGGACTTTGTTTGAAGAAATTGGTTTGAGATATCTTTTGTTATAGGGATGTTCACCAAAGGTTCCATACTAGGTTCTCCCTGGAAGGATTTGGAATCTTCAGAATCCTTATCCCTGGTTTTCTCTGTTTCTTTCTCTATCTGGTCTTCTCTTACTTCTTTTTTTTCTTTATCGGCCTTGCCTGATTCCGGTTTTGGAGGAATTTTAATGGCTGTGTTTGGTGGTTCCGGACTTGGTGATTCCAGGTTTTCTTCTGGTGGATTCTTTTCTGGTACTTTTTCTTCGTTCGAAGTTGGCTGTGAGGCGAGCTCCGGTGGAAGAATATCATCTAAAACTCTTTCTGCATCTGGCCCGGTACTATTGTTCCCTACAGTCTGGGTCATTCTTTGAACCGGTGTTGGAGAAATAAAGGAAAGAGAAGAGTACGTATCTGTGGCCTGCATTACATAATCGGCCATATTATCGGCTTCAGCTTCATATTTACTCGTAGAGGAATCTACCTGCATTTTAGGCTGAATGAAAACATCTGAGCGTGTAAGATTATCTCCCTTTTTTTTAAAAGCAGGGTGATAGTCTGAACTGGATGATATGTTTGCTACTGCCGATTTTGAAAACATTCTCGTTCAACAAAATTCTTTATTCAGTTGTTTTGCTGTTTTTTAGCACGGGCTACAGCCTCTTTAAAAGTTTTATCAAATTGCTTTTCCCAATCTCCCTGCTTCGCTTTTATCCCACTATGATCGGTATCGGTGTCATAAATCTCCTGGATTAATCCTTTCTCATTATTTGCTTTTTCTACTATAGGTTTTAAGATAGCTTCCAGCTCAGAGTTTTTCTTTTTTAGGATTTCATCGAAAAAAGCTGATGCGGAGGCCTCTGTATCAGCCTCTGCAGTGACTTTATAGGTCTTTGAAGGTATTGCCTTCCTTAACTCAGTCCTGTATTTTTCTGCTATAGATTTGGTTATTTTGAAATGAATCTGTTCATGGCCAAGCAGGCTTTTTCTTTCTTTCTTGATATTTGCGTCCGGACCGAATTTTTTTTCTGCTGCAGCATCATCTGTAAGCCAGTCTTTCTTCCAGGAGAGATCGGTTTCCATAAAAGGTTTGAGATCTGCGTTGGAAGGCTTATAAGTAATAGCCACAGTAACTACTTCTCCATTCCAATTCCAGTTTGGATTAATTACTTTATTGTTTATATAATTTATTCCCGAATAGGTATAAGCATCATAATCTGTGTTTTCTGGTGCCGAAGCTTTAAAATCGGTCCACTTCAAATTTCTGTAGGATATCTCTTTTCGCTGAATGGATTTATTTCCTACTCTATTTTGTTTACTTCTTGTGGCATTTACAGCTCCCTGCTGAACCGTATGAGTAAGCTCATGAGCCAGCAGATGTTTTCCTTCTTTAGAATCAGGCTGATAATTTCCCTGCCGGAAATAAATATCCTTTCCATGAGTAAATGCTTTTGCATTAAGATCTTTGTTGAGTTGATGGGCTGAAGAATCTGTATGAATATTTACTTCTGAAAAATCCACTCCAAACGCATTCTCGAATTCTGCCTGAACCTCCGGAGCCATTTTGCCTCCTGAACCTTTTTTATCCTTTAGCTTTTGAGTTAAATCGTGGTGCATTTCAGGCCTGCCATTAGCTTTCATTTGTACTTCCTCTTCCTTTTCTTCCTTTGCCTGAACAGGCTCTTCTTCCTCCTCAGGCATACTTTGTTTTTGAATTAACGGGGTGATTTCCCCAGCCAGGGGTTTTGCCTGAACCTCTTCTTCCTCAGCCTCCATTTTCTGAATATTAGCATGGTTATTTTCCGGTCCTATGACTTTATCGGCCATATTATCAGCCTCTTTTTCAAAACTATCCCCAGGAGAATTTACATTCAGTTTGGTCTGTATCGGGGCGATGAAACTTTGCTGATGCTTTTCGCTATTTTCCAGAAATTGAGAATTTCCTGGTTTATTTCGCCACCTAAATATTCTTTTCTTAAACATTTTAATTCCATTTTACGGTTAATATTGATGCTTTCCATGGAATTTTAACCGGAGTAATCGGCCATGGTAAACGATTTAGCAAAATGTCCTCGGTTTGATTTTCTATGTGCAATAAGAAACCAGTAGTATCTTTTATCAATACACCTTTTCTTTTTAAAAATGTGGACCGGAAAGCCTCAGCTCCGGTATTTTTGAGAGCCTCCCAGTGATCTATCACATTTTTGATCAAATTATCGCATTCACTGATCTCATAATCGCTTATCGGCAATTCCAGAGGAACTGGCTGTTGTATAGGATAATCACAAATAAATTTAGCCATGACTAGCTTATCATCAGGGAAAATCAGTTCTCCAGAAGCCACATAATGTAGCAGGCATACTGCACGTTGCCTGCAGAAATCATTTTGAAATCTGTCATCCTCAAGTAGCCCGGTTCTTTCAAAAAAACGTTTTAAAAAAGGGTGTAATAAGATAATCCCGGCATTCTCTACCGGTAAAGTTTCACCATCCCCGTTGTATATCTCCTCAAGAGGTAAAGAGTTTGACACATTCTGAACCGGGATCTCCGCCTCAAGTTTTAAACCTGTTACTTTAGTGATATTAACAGTCAGCTCCTTTAAATTATCTGGAAAGAATGATTCAATATCAAGTAGGAAACCCGGCCAAAGCTTTTTGATGATTTTTTCAAGATCAGGTTGGTTAGTTTCTAATGTCAGATGTTGGAGTACCCCGGTAATAAATAGCACTTCGCTTCTAAACGAGGCATCATAGACCTTACTGGAAACAGCGCAGAACTCCTTAATTTTTTCGGTAATAGCTCTTAACTTTTTTGAAAAATCCGGATTTGTTAATTTGGAGACTAATTTCCATCTACATTTTTGATCAGTTTGAAACATTAAACGCCGCACTAAATCAGGTCTCTCTTTTAATTTTTTTATCAATTCAGATAAAAACTCCGGTGCATCCAGTAATTTATCACTAAAATTCAATTCTTCTGCATACCATGGTAAACTGCCGGTTCGCAAAAAATGAAAAAAATTGTTTTTAACTTCAGCCTCTTTTTTCACTACCGTTCCTTTCTCAGTATCATTAAACAGTAGCTTCAGCTCCTTAATCAAATTATCCCGTACCATGCTTTCAAAACCTGCCAGCTCCCCGGAATTTACTGATATATTAATAGTAGCCTTTTCTATACGAATTATCTCTTCACTGGAAGCAGGCAATAGCTCATCATAAACTTTTTGTATAATTTCTGCGAATTCCACATCGGGAATGGAATCTCTATGTCCAGAATTACAAAAGAGACTGATCATTACTTTATTGATCTTATGTTTTTTATTTTTAATCAAAATCTGAATTTAGCATTTCGGAAATTTGACTCAAGGTCTTCAGAAGTGGATTACTGATTTGTTCCTTGAGTTGGTTTCTGATTATTTTTATTTTTTCAGAAACCGGATCAACACCTAACATAACACGGGTACCTTTTTTCCATCTTGCAATGCTATGCTTTGTAAATGAAGGCCAATTTCTTGTGATATCGGTCCTGGCTACAATTGCAGCATCTCTACAACTCTGTATATAGAAATAGACGAACATAGTTTCATAATAAATAATCTGTAGAAATGCCTGTTGTGTTGTATTAAGCCTGTCCCTGGTCATTTTAAAAATGGTATGTTGAATCTCCTGGATCAGTTTAAATATTTCGGCATCGTGTTTACCGTCCAAAGTTTCTTCAGGTTCACTCAGGATGAGTTTATACATTGCAAAAACCTTATCCTGATAAAACTGCTGGAATTGTACTATTTGTCTGGAATTTTTCTTTAAGAAAGTACGGAGTATCTGCAAACTATTAGTGATATCGGTTTTCGCCATATCCAAACAAGCATTAGCTTCTTCCTGAGGTACATTTATAGTAAGTTCCTGATCCAGAGTTTTAGAACATGGTCCATTAGTAGCGGTAAGACTTATCTTTAAATTCAGCTGCTGCCCCGGCCTTACTTTTATAGGGAATTCAAATGAAATTGCATTGTTGGTAGTTTCTCCAAAAGGCGAGAAGTTCCAGTGAAAATTTTGGTTCTCAATAGCCTTACTGGTATTTTCTACTTGTATGTTTGCAACTGTATGCTGATTGTTAAATTTAATGTCAGGGCTTATAGTGAATGCAGGTTCAGGTTGCTCTAACACTTTAATGGTTTCAGGAACTTTTTGATCATTTACGGTAAAGGAAATATTCTTTCCATATTGGATATTTTCCACTTTATTAGGATCAAAGAACCAGTTATCTCCATTATTTGAAACCAAATTGGCAACCGGTTTATTTTCGATGAATGCTTTTAAAACAGCATCGGCTGGGGAAACTTCCAGCAATAATTCATCAGCCTCCTCAGTTTCGCTAACGCATACATGATCCCTTCCGATAAAGAGTGAAACCACGGGGTCTGGAAACACAAAGGATAAAGCAGGAGTTTCACTACAACACACATAAGGCAGACATAAGTCACCTATAACTGTTCCATGAGCGAGAGTATTAGGCCTTGATAAATTGATTAAATCAGAAAAGCCAAATTCAGGGATCCTCTCTCTTATATCTTCATCGAAAGCTGCTATATCCCTTGTACGTATCCCAGTGGAGAATGGTTGGGATGGGCTCATCCCTAATCCTTCGGTAGTTATTCTCTCCGCAGACCTTTCAGGAAGATGTTCCGCAGTCATCATATTCAATTTTATAAATCTTTCGGGATCAAATTTTTTTCTCTGGGCCTGGGAATAATACAGTAAAATGAAAGTACCTCCTTTGGGCACTCCGGCCTTATGCTGAGCACCAGGATGAGCGTCTATATAATTCCTAAGTATAAACTGATTAAGCAGCTCATTTTTACGTTCAAGAATTTCTTTATAGAGAATGGTAACTTTTTCTCCCAGACAACAATTTGAAAGTATGCGGTTTAATACGCTAAAATAGTTTTCTATATAGGCGCTGTTCTTTAATCTGCTACCATCCTTCAGTAGTTGCTTTTGAAGCTTTTTCTTTGCAGCCCGGGCTGTTTTACATTGTTCATTTAATGCCTGGAGATATTTTTTCAGATTCTCTTCAGTAAAATCACTGATATTGGATAATTCATTGTCTTCAGTAGCTTTTAATTTTCCAAGAACAGAAGCGGGTATATCCATAACAGCGATTTGTAATTCTTCTTCCCAATCCCTCACCTTATCCTTTAAGGCGTTACCAATCTTAACATTGATAGCACTACCACTATCCCCTGTTTTTATCGCATCACTTCCCTTGCTCCACAAGATTCCAGTAGAGTCAGTACTCTTGTCCATAAAACTTAAAATCGTATTCTTCTGTTTTTTCGATTTAGGTTGATTAAAAAGCAAGCTTCGCGTGCCAGCCTCTTTCATAAAAAAATTCCTCGCTATAAAACCTCCGGTATCTCTTCCCGGAATATTTATATTTTCCACCTCTTCATTAGGTTGATCAAGGCTTGGCATTACTTCCATATAATCCAGATGAAGGCCTTTTTGAGTAGTACTGAAACGGGAGAGGAATCCCGACGCACTCTTCATCATACATTTCTGTTCCTCATTCCAGGCCTGTAAGATAATCTGGAGGTCTTCAAACTGAGCTTTAAAATCTTCATAGTCTATAGTCAGTTCATCAGCCATATTTCCAATAGCCACGGGAACAATTTTAAAATCCAGGCCCTTCTCTTTTCGAAGGTTTTCCAAATTCTTCAAGGTATTTTTCACTTCATGCCCTACATGCCCTTCAATCCTGTAAAAATCATGATCTTCAAGACAATAATCCAGTGGGTCAAATATGGGAGGATAATTATGTTTGTAATAATTCCAGGTTTTACCCTTATTATTAATTCTCCATAAGTTTAGCATCTCGGCGGGATCAGCCGATTTTTTCAAATTGTAATAAAACGGAAGTGCCCGTTCTCCGAGACTATGGTAGCCATTTCGGGAAGGTGTAATACGGATTTCATCATGTCTCTCAAGAGCAAAATTTTGAAGCATTTTTAGAATACGCTTGTACCGGTCTTTCAGGTTCTTGATAGTGCTGGAGTAATCGTGAATTGGTGAAGCATAGAAAGAATGCCTTAAAGAAACAGGCATGTGATGAATTTCTCCCAATAAAACATGCTTAGGAAAGGCGGCAAAGTCTGCACAGCAAATAGTATAATTTCTTCTTAATTGCTCTAATAGTTCATTATAGGCATTTACCAGATCTTTATATAAATCGTAGGTATACTGGAAAGTAAGATTCCCTGTCTTAAGATTTTGTAATAACTGACTGCTATTGAAGGAATTCCCTTCGGCAATATCTTTAAAGATCTGAAGCTCACCAATCCTTTCAATATGTACAGAAAGGTCTAAAAAGTTGATCTCGTAAGCTGCTTTAAGGCTGGATAAAGAGGATGTATTGCCAGAGTTTAAAATCACCTTTTTAGCTAAAAACTGATCAAGATTAGAAACTATATTTTCGCCTGAATCATTTAAAAAAGCATTTAGAAT
The DNA here is from genome assembly GCF_022410465.1 of Christiangramia crocea. Taxonomy (GTDB): domain Bacteria; phylum Bacteroidota; class Bacteroidia; order Flavobacteriales; family Flavobacteriaceae; genus Christiangramia; species Christiangramia crocea. The sequence continues at coordinate 355,084 of NZ_JAJSON010000025.1, forward strand.
TGAATCTTCACTGGCAATCTTCCTGGCATTTTCCTGAGAGGTGACCAGTACCCTTAAATTATTTACGACTTCCAGTCCCTGTGCATTACAATCTATACCCGAACAATCATCTTCATCCTTATGAAAATTTTCAAGGTATAGGAGGGCTACCATATTTTCCTCGTCAATATCTGTTTTCGAATGGAATTTATCTAAGGAGAATACATTCGAAGATGTGGTATCTTCCTCCAGTTCATACAAGTCCATCACCTTATCATCAACCAGAAAAGTTTCATAAAGAACATTCTCATCTGCGAACTTTTTAAAACCCTTATATTCAGTTTTTGGTTTATATAAGATATCACCGTCTGTCGTAACGGCGATACCCTTCTCCAGTATGATTGAATCCCCACTGGTTCTTACCTTTAATCCACAAAGAATTCCGACACCAATTAGTCCGGTTCTTGTTAGTTTATCCTGGTAGTTAATGTGGTCTAATACACGGTTTAATGCCTCGTCTGTTAGCACCTGGTTATCTTCAAATCGATGATAATGAGGTGCGGTCTCTTTTAAAATCTTATTCGCTGCCATTGTCGTTATTTTTTAATTCACCAAGTGATGATTTATTAAGGATGATAGAGTGACTGGAGTCTCCATCTTTATTACAGTCGTGCAAATTACCTTGTGGATAAATGGTTTCCAGAGAATGAAGCATATCTACAAGTGGCTTGAGAAATTCATTGTCTTTTTGATCTTTCGGCGAACTCATTTTTTTCTGAAGCCATTTTTTATATAGAGTCTGTAAATCTTCCATAGGATTTTTTTCCTCTGGTTCAATGTTTTCATCTTTCGGATCTGAACCTATCCAGCAAATCCTTGTAAGGATATGCGCGGGAACTTCAGCTCGAATGGTTCTCTCTGCAAATTCTCTGAAAAACATATTTGAAAATCTCCGGGTCCAGCCTGGTAAAACAAAAGTGAGTCTGAAAGAATAAGGATCTTCTGGTTTACATTGCATACAGTCTTCATCTACACATATTTCCATGAATTTCTTCTCTGCTTCCGGATCTTTCTTATCGGGATGAAAAAGAATATTCTCAAAAACATAGGCACCTTCATCAGTTACCTTATCAAATATGAACCCTGCATATTCCTCGATTGCTTCACTAGCTAAAGTCTTATCATCATAGGTTTCTGGATGTATAGCAATTATCTCAAAAGAATGATCGATTAAATTGAATCCCCAATTATCACCTGCCGCAGGAAATAACTGAAAATTTTCTTTATTCCAGGAAAGACTTACAGCTTTCCATAGAGCCGTTTCGGCCTCCCATTCCGATTCAAATTCGCCAGTTCCCGTAAAAAGCGCCTCCCCATTCTTAGAGAAAATTCGCCATTTCCATTTGCCTGAATCAGAAAAGATTTCATGATAATATTTGGTCAAATCCCTTCTTGAAGAATCTCTGATTCCTAAAAGCCTGTTTATACGGTTTTCTAGCCCTGATACGTTTAAGGTATCCCAAACCCCATGTTCTTCTCCAAAATGGTTGAAGGCCGTTCCCCTGTTATATCCCAGGGATGGATATTCTTTTATCAACCTGGATTTTTGCCATAAGGCAGTTTCCTTATTCTCAAGACCAAAAAGATCGGTCATTAGAAAAACATAATCGTTCATGTTTTCTGCAAAACGAGCGAGTAAGTGATCCAGGATCTCATTTTTCCTTCCTACGAAATCGTCTATTTCTGATAGAAAAAGACCGGTGTTCTGGTTGAAATTTTCAGAATCAGGAATAATTTTTTCCAGGTCTTTAATATCATTCAGCACTTCAGAAAAATAAGTGCGGTTTCCATCCAGATCTGCAGACAGAAGTTGGCCAACATTTTTAAGGTGTGCAAAATATGTGGCGAGTACCTGATCAAAGATTGTCAGGTATGATTTTAATTGTAGTTTCTTTGCATGTCTTTCTTCAGGAAAAGAAGGAGATAAGCCTTTGTTTCCTACCCCGTATAGAGCCGGCAGATCATTTTGAATACTGAAATAATCAGCTTCATTTCTAAAATTTCCTTGTGGATAGGCTAAATCTTCATAAGCAACCCGCAGGGAGCGATTATACTCTCTGAATTTTTGCCTGAATCTATTTTTAACCTCTGCCTTATCAATATTGATAGGGATAACATCCTTGAAAATGTTTAAGGTGCTGTTCTCCAGGCAAATATCGATCACCTTATCGAAATCCTTTGGAAAACAGATTTTCCATTCATTTTCCAGTGGCGCACAGTCATCAGAACTTTCCTCCTGATCATTACAGGGGCAGGAATTCATTGATAATTTCCTAATTCTGGATATTCCGGGAGTTTCTGAAATAATTTTTATAAGATCGCTTAACCTTACCTCATTCCGGAAATTTGCTTTTTTTAATTCAGCATCGGTAATAAATCCATTTTTTAATACAGGTCCATTAAAAATTTCGTCCGATGATAAACCTTCTTCTATTAAATCTAAAAGAGTGTATCTTTTGACCGATGGAGAAACATATTCCTGAATTCTGAAAAGTACCTCCACAACGATATTAAGGGCATTAGCCGTTTTATCAATTTCTATGTCTCCGCAAACCTGAAATTCAAATGATTTTACTTCAGTTACTTCGATAAGATCTTCACATAAGTTACGATTTGAATGATAAGTCCTGTAAATTTCATTCTCAATCTCATTGACTTTTTCTATTCTGTTGGGATCTTCTTCATCCAGCTCCCTGATATCGGTATCGAGTTCATAATAAATTTGATTTAATCCCTTCAAAGTAAACTCCTTTCTGTTCTCATAATCTGGCAGAAGGTCTTCTTCATAACTTAATTTTCCCCTTGGGTTACTTTCAGTTGCCTCATCCATTAAGGAACAATGCATATAGATCTTTCGATCTTTATATGGCCTGATAAAAGCATTCTTCACCCCTTCTATATCTATAAACAACTTTCTGTAATCATTCTCGGTAATGGATTTTGTGGTCAACACTTCTTTTGCCGAAGGAAACTTATCCAATACTTCCCTGGATTGTAGATCTACAAGGTCAGACACTGGCATATTGATTCTATAACCCAGATCTGTAATGGCATAACAAAGAACCTCTAAAATGGTTATTCCAGGGTCATGCAGATTATAATCTGTCCATAATTTCCGCGACATAGCAGTGATGTGATCAAGACCAACCTTTCTTAGATAATTGAAGTCCTGTTCATCTTTGGTAGTCGTTCTTTTAGGAATATTTAAAGTCTCCATAATTTAACAGATTGTTGCTTCATTTATAATATGCTGCACAGCGGGAACCAGAATAGATAGTGAGGTAAGAGGTTTTATTTCTTTTTGTACTACCCAGGAGTCATCATCTTTCTTTTGTGCCATTTTGAAATCCTCCACATAATCTACATACTCCAGATTTTCAATAAAATGAACGACTTCATAAGCGTACAGGGAATTTGAAAAAATAATTTCTGCATTTTCTACATATATCCAGGGGGCCAGATATTTTTTAAGTTCTTCCTGCAATTGTGTTTCGTAAAAATCGAATTCATATTCTGCATAGAACCTTACTTGAAATTGAAACCTTACCTCCTCATAAATAGGGTTGCATACCTCTAATTGTGCATGTAAAGGCATTTTAGCCTTTAAAAAATAGAATATACTGTTCTTAACATCCTGACTCACCATTGGCTTTAACCGGTAGGCTTTATTATTATCATTCAGGCGGGGAATTACCAAAAGAATAATACTTCCGGGACAAAGTTCATCTACCTTATTTTCCAGGTGTTTAGTATGATTAAGGCATTTAACTTTATATAGAGAGGGAAATTCCTGTAACACCAGGTGTTCATAATCCCAAATGGCAAGTGCCCTGTTTTTATGTCTTAATCTCTCACTTATTCTGCGGTAATATTCTTCCTTATTTTCAGCAGGTTTGCCACCAAATGACGGATAGGGCTGAGTTAGCGACTTGATACTGGATTTTCGTTGAGCTAATTGGTCAATAGTATTCGTCGGCAAGCCGGCGTACAGGTGTTCTAATGAGTTTCCTCTCCAGACAAATGACGCAAGTGCAGCCTGCGCATGAACACCTTTGAACCGGGATACACTATCTGGTTCCTTTTGTAATTCGATTTTTAACCATACCAGGTCTGATCTAAAAAGTGTATGCTCATGACCGGTATTTTCCGGAAACCTGATTTCTACTATTCCTGAACGCAAAAAATTGTTTGTCCCGTTTTGAATAATATTTTCAGACTTTAAAGGGATCCATTCTTCATTCTGCCCAAGCACAGACCACCTGATACCTTCAGAATCTTCAAAGGAACTATGTAATGGATTTTCACTGCCTTCTTCTACTTCAAAAAGCAGACTGATATGATCTTTAGCCTGTATCGATTCAATTCCTACAAAAAGCTGATGGCTGTTGAAACCAGGCAATATAGATCCTCTTTTTTTCATTAGTTTATGGCCAAACGGAAATTTTCTAAGAACTTTTATTTCCTGGTTAGAAACAGAATTATCAGAAAGAGTAATTTCGGCACTGGCCTTATAATCCAAACTTAAATAATCCAGCAAGGGCGTATATGGCTCATTTGGAAGTTCTTCAGGATTCACACCCCGAAAGGGAGTATCAGTAATAACCGAAACATAAAGATCGTTATAGAGGTCATGATAGAAGGGCTCCATGAGTTTCAGCTCGATCTCTCCGCCTTTCAGGTAAGTGGTTGAAGATGTGTCTATCTCAATTGCTGCTTTATCAACCGGAAACATTTCATGGGACTTATCGGACGGGTTATAAGGAGAACTTACTAAGACCCTAAAATTAGTACGCATAGTATCAGCCTGGAAGGAAGGTTTTCTTTTTTTCAACCTTTTAATAATCTCATGTTCGTTACTTTCTATCTTCCTATAACCTTCTCCTGAATTAAATTCTAACATAATATCTCCCAGATAAGGCATTAGATAGACCTCATATTCTGCTTCTTCATCTCTCTGTGCCTGGATAGCCTGTTTGTAGTGACTATAGTGATTATCGAAATTTGCCGGCATATTAAGCCATGGTAAATTGATGGAATAGGAATCAATATTTTTACCTTCAAACTCAGGAGCCTTAATCTTAAGTTTGGAATTTTTTTTAGGCCGTGGTCCAAATGGCATAAAAGGTTTATCAGGGGCCAGGTTGCCCAGTTCATTTCTTATGCTGAGCTCTTTAAGATTATTCACTTCAACCTCTATCTTCACGCCCTTTAAACTTATTTCAGATAAATTCCTGTACATAACAGGATCTTTAAAATGAAATTTTATTACCGGTTCCGATGTCCTGAGGTTATTCTCATGAGACTTCTCGTTATAAGGAGTCACAGCTTTTTCATCCTGCTCTAACTCGATAGTCCAGGTGTTGGTTTCAGATTCAGGAATGGTTACTTTTATATTTTCCAACCAGCCTTTTTCCTGAGTAACCGAAGCAAAAACTTCGCCTTTCACCTCGAGTTCTTTATTGAATTCCCAATGAACTTTTATGATCCTTTTACCGCTCTTTAATCTTAATAGAGGAGATGACAGATAAACTTCACGTGGAGCTAGCGGCCATACATCATTCCCAAAAGCCGAAAAGCTCTGTCCATCCTCCAGTTCCTCTTTTATACCATCAATCGAATTTGTTTTAATAGCATAATGAAGCCTTTTGTCTTTATCGGTATAAACAGATTTAATTTCACTTACCCTGGCCTGGTTGACCACCAGATCCTTTTCCAGCCGGTAAAAGCGGGATATTCCTGCTTCGTCTTTACCGGCTTCCAGTAAGCTACCCTTTTCTACAAGCTCTTTTTCAGCATTCTTTGCTAACTCAAAAATTACGTGCACAAAGTCCTTTTGAAAGGTTTTCGGTTCTATATTTAAGACCTGTTTATAGTAGAATTCTAGGTGGCGTTGCGGAATATTATTAATACCCTGCTGTGGAAATTTCAGTAATTTGAGAAAACTGATAAAAAGCGATAAATGCGGTTGTATTTCTCCGCTGGAATAAGCATTTTGTATCTTTTCTATTTCCTCTTCCGAAGGAAAAAAACCATTCCAATCCCCCGCTATATCGTTTGGGTTCTTATCGTAATAGGCTATAATCCCCGCATATTTTTTTACAAATTTGAGCCAGTCTTTTTCATCCAGATCGTGCAACTTCAAATTTTGAGGCACCAGAGCCTTAAGCAATCTTTGCTGCTGAACACTTCCTTCACGAACTAAAGGGTTTTTATTTTCACAGGTTTTACTCATCCTTGAGAAGGGATTTCGATTATCTCGGTAGCCTCTTCTAAGAAATATGGATAAACCATATTATACCTTGAATTGGTTGATCTAATCAGGTAATCTATTTCTATTAACAGCCTGCCTTCATTTATAAATTCGTCATTTATATTTATCTGAAGGGGCTCTATTCTCGCTTCATGGTAGAGAATGGCGGTTTTAACCATTTCTATCAGAAAATTTTTAAGAGTCAAATTGAAGGACTCAAAGACCATTTCATCCAGATTACATCCATAGTTCGGTTGAAGAACTCTCTCCCCCTTAATGGTTCCAAGCAGAATATGCAGACTCTCCTCAATATCCTTTCTATCAGAAACCATTTCTACAGACTTTCCGGTTTTGCTGAATGATGGAGGAAAGCTCCAACCCGTACCTGTAAATGACTTTTTTTCTTCCATAGTTATCCTATTAAAACAGTAGGTTCTCCAATTACAATTGTTCCGCCATGAGCTGTGGTATCTCCCATTCTGGCTGCCGGCATTCCTCCTATAAATACTGTGCTGGAACCGGTTATAATGCTGTCTGGAGGTCCAGTGCAAACAGCCATATCCCCAACTCGAGCGGCAGGCACTCCTCCTATAAGGACGGTTGGAGATCCGGGGGGTAAAATTGGTCCTCCAACATGAGGCACAGGGCCATTGAATAATGGACAGGTATGCATATCGCTGATCCTTGCAGCTGGTTTACCCATGATTAATTAATTTGAATGATTGATCCTTTTATTACCGTAGACCCCGATGATGAAAACTCTGCGGCACCGCTGGCGTTAAGTTTTGTAGAAGCCTGAATATCTGAATTCCAGTTAACCGCTTCCATATTGATATCTCCCGAATTCGCTTTTAAATTAATGGTTCCACCACTCTCAATGCTAATTCCATTTTGATCCATCGTGATCTTATTACCGTGTTCATCTCCAAATTCGATAAGGTCACTATCCTCATCTATAAGCAGTTTTTTACCCGAAGGCAATTCCACATTCAGAGAAACTTTGTCATCGTTAATAATCGCTTTGATTCCGCTTTTAGTAACCCAGCCCTTTTCGTAATTATCATCGCTTGGTTCTATTGGCGCGGGCAGATTATTACTGTTTAGAGCCCCAAGAAGAACAGGTTGATTAGGGTCATCGTTCGTAAAGCCAACCACAACCTCATCACCAATTTCCGGTCTAATAATTATTCCCCTGGAATCTCCGGCTCCGTATGTTGCCATGCGGGTCCATACTCCATCTCCCCCGGCATCTACCATAGGCAGATTGATTAAAATCCTGTCATCCCCTTCTGGATCACCTTCCAGCTGGGTAACAGTTCCTAACTGAAGACCATTAACAGCCGGGATCATTTGAGCAGCCGGCTTTTCAGAAATTTCAAATCTTTTGGCAAAGGAATCTGGATCAATCCCAAATTGAACATTCGCATACCAGTTTCCTCTTCTTATATCGTGCTGAACTCCACTTACAAAAGCTTTACCATTAAAACGATCACCTAAACCCTGCAATTGAATAATCTTGCCTGGTTCTACTCCTGCAATACCCTGAAATTTTGCTCTCCCTCTAACCTTTGCTAACTGATGTCTCATTAAGGTGGCATCAGCCCATTTTTGAAGAATTTCATCCGGTTGTTTTGCTGAATTCTTAAAAATTACCGGCTCATCGCCCAACACCTTAGCTAATTCTTCATATTCGATATTTCCTGGAGTCTTTGGATTACTTGTGGAGGCATTTACCTCTGTCATTTCAGTTTTAGAATAATCCCATGTCCTGCCAGTAACTTCAGTAAACTGTGAAGAAGCATCTATTTCAGCATCAAAGGCTAATATCGTAGATCCAAAATTTACCGTTTCAGTTGGCTCCTGATCAAAATTGGGAGGGGCAATTAATACCTTATTATTATTTGTCGTGATAAACATTCCGTTCAGTTCAGCACGGGTTGCTATAAAATCCCAGTCACTACTTTGATATTGAAGCAACTGCTGAATAACATTTCCGGTTGAGCTTACTTCATTTGTAATATTATGCTGGTCCATCAATTCCTTCCACACATCGCTTTCAGCCTTGTTATAGAAATATTTGCTTTTAACCTTATGAGTTAATTTTACGGCAGTGTGTCTACAATCTATAATGAGCTGAGAACTTCCATTTTCTCTGATTTTTATAGAATGCTTTAGCACCATTCCACTAAAAATCTTTTCCTCGTCAGAATGATAACCGGCAAGAATCTCTATTTTTTTCCCCGGAATAAATAAATCCATTTCACTTATTTCAAAGTTCTGGTTTGCCGGGGATCCATCCAGGATAACCAGTCTCGCTGAAGATATCCGGTTAAGCTCATGCCACACACTAATGCTTTGAACATCAATTGTGCTGGGTATGGCCTCTCCTTCACTAAGAATAGTGAAAGTAACCGCATCAGCCGGTTGTGGAGTGGATATTGTTTGTTGTTCAGCCATTTGATTTTTTTTCTATTGGTGGAAATGTTAGGCGCTGCCCTTCTCTTAGCTCCCGGAATTGCTTTAGTTGATTTACTTCAGCGATGTATTTATAATAGGCGGCATCACCATATATTTGATAACATAATAATTGCAAGCTGTCACCGGCTTTCACAGTTCGAATATGGCTGAGATCTGGTGAGCTTTTATTCTCTTCTGCAACCCTGAGATTATCTTCTTTAAACTCTCTAAAAACACATTTAAGGTTAGCTCTTAATGGTTTTCCTTCTTTATTGAAAAGCTTATATTCAATATCCAGTTTTTCCAACTGACATTTAAAAATCAGTGAACCCCAACATAACATTAGATATCTGGGCTTATGGATTTCACCTTCAAAATGAATGGCGATTCGCTTAAATTTCACAATATCTTCTTCAACGCCATTCAGAGCGTTTGGAAGGTTCCCAAGAGCACCGGTTCTATCAAGTAAAAAATCAAAATTGAGTTTAACGGGCTCGGTGTTGTTATGGTTATTTTGATTGGCGCTCGTTCCTGGAGCCTGTTCTTCAGAGAAATTTATCTGAGTAGAATGTGTATAGGTTGAAGGATTTACATGAACAACAAAAGGACCTATATCTCTTAATTCATCCTCAAACCTGGGATTTTTAAAAGATTTAATCGTTAGCTTATCATTCATGGAAAAACTATACATCAGCGCTGTTTTTTAAGTTCAATGATCTCCATAACCGCTTCTACACAAGCCTGGACAAGTTCTTCTTTATCCCGGGCTATTTGAGATTTGCTCTTTCTTTCCCCGGGAGCCGTATCTTCGGCAACCTGGATCTTAATATGCAATTCATTAATTTCTACAGGCATTTTTTATGTTTTTAATGTTCTGAAATACCGGTAATTAAGTTCAAAGGTTTCAATGGCTAAAGCATTCTGTTCAGCGTTTAGATCACTTACGCTCCATTTCTTGGGCCATGCATGAACCACATGCCAGCTAAAAAGGGGAGTTCCTTCTTCATTTAACATGGAAATATTCAGACTCACCGGTTTAATAATCGTAGACTCAAAAGCATCAAAACACCAGTGTATCAGTTCAGAATCTGTGAACAATCCTCGTTTTAAGACCAGATCGCTATATTTTGATCGTACGGGTAAAATGTGTTCAAAACGGTTCTCTCCTCCTTCCGCCACATTTTCAGTCTGCATCTCAACAGAAAGTCCTCCGACCGACTGAAACTGAGTATCAATACTGGATTTTCCTATTCCGTTGAAAGAAACTGAAAAATAAAAACTAACATGAGGATAGCTGCTCATCAGGCATATTCTATGGTTAGACCTTCATGCACCAGTTCCATACTTTCTATAGCAACTTCATTCCCATCACTTTTAAGATCGGTACTTTGTATTTTAATCGGCCAGGCTTTTTTTACCTTCCATACGACAGTTGGTTCATGCTCTTCGTTAAGCAGACTAATAATAATGTCCCGTCTCTCAATATTATTGAGCTTTACGGTATTGAACCATTCAAAATATTCATTATCACTGGAGAATGATCCTCTTTTTAAAGTGATATTACTGAACTTCTGAAGTCCCGGCATTTTGGTTTTATTATATTCCTTACTTGCTCCATGCCGGTATTCAATTGGTTCAATTTCCATATCAAGGCCGGAGACCTCTGTAAATCCTATTTTTGTTCCTCCCCATTCTACCTGAAAATGGAACTTTACTAGTGGATACTCATTCATCTTTTTAGGTTTTTAAAGGTTTATATGATTTATGCTTCTAACATTTTATGGGAAAAACGTAGAATTATGAATTCTGCAGGTCTGGTTACAGCAAGTCCGATTTCTACGATCATTTTTCCGTTTAATACGTCATCCTGGGTCATGGTTTCTCCCAGGCCGATTTTTACAAAAAAAGCATGCTCTGGTTTGGAACCCATCAAAGCACCCGCACGCCATTGCAGTATCAAGAAGTTCTCTATCATGGCTTTCACTTTTACCCAGGTGTTTGCGTCATTCGGTTCAAAGACAAACTGTTCAGATGCCTCTTTAACCGATTCCTCTACCATATTATAAAAGCGTCTTACCGAGATATATCTCCACTCGTTGCTATTTCCATCAAGAGTTCTTGCTCCCCACACAAGAGTTCCTTTTCCAGTAAAAGAGCGGATTACATTTATGGATTTCCCTGATGAATGGACATTGAAATTGTCATTGACTAATGAATCGATCTTGACTGAAGGGCCCGCGACCAGATTTAAACTTACATTTGCTGGTGATTTCCATACTCCCCTGGTTTCGTCCACCATTGCATAGATACCAGCAATAGCTCCTGAGGGAGGCATTTTCAATTTAAAATCCTTGAGAAGATTTTCTATAGAAGCGAGAAAAGAACCTGTATAAAACTCCCTAATATTCTCGTTATGGGCAGCTACAACGCCAGTTTCAGTATTGATTTGAGCCAGAATTGATGCTATCGCATTCCGGACATCCTCACAAGCCGCTACCAATTTCGTGATTGCACCATCAATATCATCCACGACACTGGTGGTGGAGATATTTTCACTTCTTACTTCTTCAAGTTTTGTTTCAGCATCATCGAAATCACTTGAAGTAAAACCACCATCTTCAACCAAATCCTTTGCTTCTGAAGCACTTTGAACAGCTTTCTCAGTGGCAGAAAAGGCCACTCTAAATTCACGAAGTTTCCCCGGTTTTGTTAAAGACCCTGCATTACTTTGGGCATTTTCAGCCTGGGTTTTAGCCGTTTCAATGTGGGATTCCATCTCAAGTACCTCTGCTAATTTTTGCAGTTTATCCATGCTAATCCCGTTAAAAGCATTAGTGGCTGTATGTTGGAAATATATATTACTGGGCCTATACGAATAATTGAGCGAGGTATTTAGATAAGGATAATAGGCAGCTCCATAACTCAGGTTACTAATCCCAATGTTATTCCTAAAAGTAATTCCGGAGACATCATCATCCTCAACATCAAAGATGCAGAACCTGTCCTGCAGGCTGGCGCACTGAGCCAATGCATCCTTATAAAGATCAAATTTGGCTGTATCTGTAAGTTTATCAGCTTCAGGGAAAAGGATTAGAGTAATCTCATCTATTTTTCGAATCTCGTCCAGGCCCTTCTTCAATTCTGAATAATCATCAATGGCATCCAGTACAGGGCCCGCTCCTCCTTCTTCAAAAGTTCCTACTGAAACTATATAACAGGGTCCGCCACCATTGGCAAAAAACAGCTTCAAAGAATTATACATCCGATAAGGATTTTCCTCTGAAGTAAAAGAAACCTGCCGGGGACGGTATGGTTCATCATTACTGAGGATAACCGTTAGTTCCTGAAGAAAATCCTTTCCAAACAACTGTTCATATTCCAGTAAGGATTTTATCCTAACAGGTTTATTAGTCAGGTCTTCATCGTCTATACCTTTTGCCATTTCTGTATACCCGATAAATGCCGGGATAGCGGTTTCTACCTGTGCAACCGATGGTGGCAACAATGATAGTTCTTCTACGTAAACTCCTGGTGTCTTATAGTTTCTCATGATTCAAGCATTTTATGTGAGAAGCGAAGTATTATGAATTCAGCTGGCCTAACAACGGCCATTCCTATCTCAACTATCATTCTTCCGTTAAAGACATCATCGGGAGTCATAGTTTGTCCAAGCCCCACTTTTACAAAAAAGGCCTGTTCAGGTTTCGAACCCATCAGGGCTCCTGCACGCCATTGCAGAGTTAAAAAATTCTCGATCATGGCCTTTACCTTTACCCATGTGTTGGCATCATTTGGTTCAAATACAAAGCGTTCTGTAGATTTTTTAACCGACTCCTCTACCATGTTAAAGAAACGTCTTACTGAAATATACTTCCACTCATTGCTATTGCCATCCAGGGTTCTCGCCCCCCATACCAGAGTTCCTTTCCCGGTAAAGAATCTTATCGCATTTATAGACTTACCTGTATCACTTATATTAAGTCCATCCTGATCAGAATCCTCTAAAAAGACCGTTGGTTCTTTTACTCTGTTAAGGCTAACATTTGCAGGTGCCTTCCACACTCCTCGTGTCCCATCGGTATTTGCATATACTCCTGCTATTGCTGCAGAAGGAGGCATTTCCAGGGTGGCATAGGCTATTCTTTTTTTGATATCGTAATACTTGCTTCGACTATCTCCATTATTCACATGAAACAGTGATTGATTTTCAAGTGCCGGATTATCGATAATTTCAGCTTCGGTATGTCGTAAGATCATATCGGTACCATTATTATCTACTTCAATCGTATTTTCGGGAGTAGTATGGATCAGAGAAGTTTTCAGATTAGGATAATAAGCAGCTCCATACATCAGATTACTGGTGCCAATATTATTTCTAAAAGGTACCGCCGACTGCCCCGCAGGATCGGTAGGATCATTAATCGGCTCAAGATCACAAATCACGAATCTGTCTCCCAAATTTGCACACTGCTTAAGTGCAGTCTTATAGAGATCGGTTTTTCCAGGTGCATCGGGAAAAAGGATAATCGTAGGTTCATCTTCCTTCTTTACTTCTCCAAGAGCCTTAGAAAGTAAAGTCTCATCAATATTAACCGGATCCTGGTAATTAGCCGCTGATGCTATATAACAGGGTCCTCCACCATTAGCGAAGTATAACTGTAAAGCATAATAGAGTTTATATTGTGGTTGGCTAGGTATATTTCCTGAGACGTTACCCGAACCATCGATGACAAATTTTGGTAATTCTTTTGAAGGGCCTCCATAGAGAACTTCATAGTCAACCAAAGATTTAATTTTTTTCGGTTTTTGGGGTCCTTTTTCAGTATAACCTATAAAAACCGGTACAGCTGTTTCTACCTGAGCTACCGAAGGCGGGAAAACATTTATTTCCTCTACGTAAACTCCCGGGGTTTTGTAATTACTCATAAGCTCTTATTTTCGTTTAAAATTGATTTGAAATTCTTTTCCGGAATTAGCCGGAACTGAATCCTGGGAAGTATCCCAGTACAGGTCTAATATTCCATGAACACTTTTTCCTGATAACTGATCGTCCAGATAGACGGTCTCAGGCTTAGGAGTAGCACTATCGGCTTCGAGAGTATACACCCCATTTTGATCTATATATTCTGATGGATTTTTTAAAGGATCATTAATCCTGACCGAAATTGCCGGTAAGGAGTCAGGATTATCGATATTTACAGTTTGCAAAAGGTCTTTAGGAGTAAAATATTTTTTTAACCGCCATTCTGTAGGAGCATTGGGAATATTCTGGGGGGTGCTTACCGAAAAGGTCAAAGGATACAATCTTACTATGTCATCTTTTTGGAAATGACTGCTTGAAGTAAGGTTTCCAGCTGATGCATTACTAATCGCACCAGAAGAAGTAAGATTATCAAAATAGAAATTTGGAGCTACCGGGTTTTCAGGTTCATATTCAGAGAATAAAGAAAACGAGGTAATCCTGATTACGAATGAGAATTTCAGCCGCCCAGAAATAGGGTTCTCTAAAGCGGGATTCGCATATTCATTGGTTTTATAATAAATTTCAAACCCATCATCCCTCTTTCTAAATATAAGCTGATACTTCTTGAGTAATTCCCGTGTAGTCTCGGTCGGTTGGAATTTAAGAAACCGAATAGGCTTATTTGAAGTATGCTCTTTTATGTGTACTACAAAGAAGCGATGATATGTTATTGAAAAACTCATATTAACTTATTAAGCGGTTGTCTACCTTAATATTGGTTATTTCCGGAGCATCCTCATGTTCATTTCTCTGAACCTTAACAATCCTTATTTTGTATAGAACCGATGGATAATGATTGCCACCCAAAACGCTCCAAATGTGATTGAGCTGTTCAAAGTTTACATTGTATAATTCAAATATTAACCGATCTATGGGAGGGTCGAATAATTGAGTTTCTGACATATCATTAAAGGAGAACCATTTATTGGTTTGAAAAAATCCGATTACCTGGGAAAGTTTGGTAATACTAGCATCGTACTGACCCATCTTAAACGCAAGAAGTACATATAAATTTAGGACGACTGCTGGTTCTATTCTTTTTAATTGACTATTCAACCTTATGTAAGCCGGCTTATTCTTAAGTGTTTTTTCCTCTTCAATATTCACAAGTGATAAAAAGAGTCCCTCTCTATTAGGATTACTTTGCAGCGTATGAAGATTATCTAATATAATTTCATCGGCATCCAGATTAATTTTGGAATCATTGCTTAACCGGGTCCTTATGAATTGAAGAGTTTGTTCAATCATTATAAGAAGTTTTAAATGTTTAATGCAGAGAGACAGGTCTCTACTTCGCGAACTAATTCTAAAAATGTTAAAAAGATGTAGGGATCTCTAAAAAAGTAACAAAGGAGTGAGGGTCCTTTTATTAAAGCGCACAATTGCGTTGTCGCAATCTTTTATTACTTCTAAGATATTTTTGAAGCCCCATTCAAAAAATACACAGTATTGTAATTCAGTTAATTACAACATAAATATCAATTATATTCTTACAAGAACCAATAGGAATGCTACCAGTGGTTAATTTTATCCGATTAATGGTATATTAAAACCGATAAAAGGTCACAAACAGGACCAGAGACCTAAAAATTCGGTCTTTTTTCTTCTTGCCAAAGGCACCCTGGAATTGTCTGTTAAATAAATAAAGCCTTCCCGGCTATAACGAATCACCTTTGCAAGATTAATTAAGTGAGAACGATGAACTAATTCAAAGCCGTAAGGTTTCAGAAGTTCTGAAAAGTTCCCGATGGAATAGGAACTTATAATATTCTTGCGGTCTACAGTTATAACTCTACTGCATTTCTGCAGGCCTTCACACCGAATAATATTCCTGGTATTGATATATTCAATCCCCGATAATGTAGGGATACCCACAATATTCTCAGTGGCTGAAGCTTTTTCTATTTCTTTTACGAAAAGCTTGCTATTTAAAAGATTGATCTTTTGCAGAATGGTTCTTATTGTTACTACAATATTGGCTGTATTAATTGGTAAGTAAATAAGGCCAGAAACCCCAAAATGTGTGCAGTATTTATTATCACTATTATTGGCCTTTGTTATCAAAATGACCTCACACTTTTCTTTAAATAGGTCAGATAGAAGGATATTGTAATTAAGGTCGGGGATAGATGCATCAATGAATAATAATTGAAGCTTTTGAAATTTGATAATATTATGAATTTCTTCCCGTGAAAACTCAAAATCTGAAATGGTGATTTGCGGAAAAAACATTTGAATACGGGAAGCTAATTCTTCCTTTCTTTCCATACTGGAATGAATGATCGTTGAAGTAACCATTTACGATATGTTAGATTGAGTCTTATGATATTGAGGCATATAAATTTAACTAAATATTTAGACTTTCATAATGTTTTATATGATTTTAATATTGTCTGGTTCTATTTTTTAATAAAAATATTGATGTATTATCTACTATTTAACATTACCTGATTCAGGATCCCCAGTTAGATCAATTTTGTCATAGAAACCTCCCTTCAAAAAAAGGATTTTTAAAGCTACTTTATTAAAAAAAAAGCAAAAACATCCATTATTAACGTCAAACTATATTAAATAGTTGATTATCTGAATCTTAATTCCCTAATTTTAAGTACATCACGAAAATTAAATTCTAATCAAGCAATACTGGAAAATGAATAAGAATAAAGTAGTAGTAATTACAGGAGCATCAGCAGGTGTTGGACGTGCGATCGCCAAGGAATTTGCTAAAGAGAAATCAAAAATACTTCTAATCGCCCGGGGCAGAGACGGACTGGAAGGTGCAAAACATGAAGTAGAAGAATTAGGTGGCATGGCATGTATCTACGAGGCTGATGTTGCAAATGCACACCAACTAAATGAAGCTGCAGATTTTGCTGAAGAAAATCTGGGACCAATAGACATCTGGATTAACAATGCAATGGTTAGCGTCTTCAGCAAGGCGGCAGATATGACTCCTGATGAATATAAGAGGGTCACCGAAGTCACTTATCTGGGACAGGTTTACGGAACTCTGGCCGCCTTGCATAAAATGAAGGAACGTAATTGCGGAAAAATAATCCTGATTGGTTCCGCACTTTCTTACAGGGGAATCCCGTTACAATCAGCTTATTGCGCTTCAAAACATGCCATACAGGGCTTCTTTGAATCAATTAGAGCAGAGCTGCTGCATGATGGAATCAATATAGATCTCTCCATAGTCCATCTACCGGCAATGAATACTACACAGTTTGGCTGGGTTAAAACAAGATTCGATAAAAAACCAAAACCTATGGGCAAGATATTTCAACCGGAGGTTGCCGCACGCGCCGTATTGAATGTTGTAAAAACAGGTGAAAGGGTTCGTATGGTTGGTTTCTCGACAGTCCAAACTGTTTGGGGTAACAAACTTGTACCCGAGTACCTGGATCACTTTATGGCAAAAAATGGTATAAGCGGTCAGCTTACCGACGAAAATGAGGAACCAGGCAGGAAAGACAATCTTTATGAGCCGGTGCCGGGAGACCAGGGAAGCCATGGTGAGTTTGATGAACAGGCTCAGAATTACAGTATATATGATAAGATCTATGAGCATAAAAAAACCATTGCCCTGGTAGGTGGAACCTTGTTGGGTACGGCTTTTATGAAGATGTTCTTCTCTAAATAATATTTTTCAACTCCAATCTCACATAAATGTCTGAGAAAGATTTAAAAGAGAAGGTTGAAAACTTATTAATGGAAAACCTGGTGACAGGCTACAGTAAAAGTCAGGAAGTTGAATATACTTTTATCAAACCCTCTTCCAACCGTTACAGTTACCAGTATTTCTGGGATACCTGTTTCCATGTTTATATACTCTGTGCAATAGATAAAAGTGATCTTGCAAAAAAATGCTTTAAAACACTCTTTGCCATGCAGGAAGAGAGTGGATTTGTAGGTCACATCCATTACTGGAATAATGTGTATCCTGCCAGAATTACCGATATTTTTCAAAATAAGGTCAGTTTGGGCCGTGATCTCCTGCGTACCCATATGAGCTCTCTTATTCAACCTCCCCTTGTGGCCCAAACCCTTCAAAAGATATGGGAAACCACTAAGGACAGAGACTATCTGGAAGAAATGCTTCCCAAAATTAAAAAGTATTTTGAATGGTTATCCCGAAACCGGGATTTTGATGATGATGGATTATTATCCATAATATCCCCTTTTGAATCAGGAATGGACTGGAAAGCTTCCTATGATCCGGTTCTGGGTTTTTCCCATGGTAAAGCAAACAAACTGCTTTTCTGGAAGGTAGTTGGTATAGATTTCAGGAATTTCTGGCGGAATTACGATCAGCAAAAGATAAGACGAAGGGATAAATTCAGAATTGAGGATGCCGGTTTTAATACCATTTATGCCCAAAACTTAAAGGCTTTAGGTGATCTCTGTAACATCATGGAAGACAGGGACGCCGCAAAATATAAAGACAGGTATAAAAAGGTTAAAGACTCGATATTAAAATTAATGTACGATGAACCAGATGCGGCTTTTTATGACCTTTACAGTGAGAAAAATAAAAAATTACGTATCCTTACTCCCACAATATTCTTTCCGGTTATTATAGATGGCATGCCAGATGATGTTCACAAAAAAGTAATGGAACGACATTTTTTTAATGAAAATGAATTTCATACCAAATACCCCATCCCATCCCTGGCTATAAATGATCCAGCCTTTAATCCTCATGAATCTATGTATATATGGCGCGGACCAACCTGGATTTTCAACAACTGGTTTATGCATCAATTCATGTTAGAAAAAGGCTATAATGAAGAAGCCAGACATCTTATCGACGCTATTGTAAACCTGGTTGATAAAAGTGGTTTCCGTGAGTATTATAATCCATTTAATGGTGAAGGTTACGGAGCCAGGAATTTTACCTGGGCAGGATTAGTACTAGATATGATCCAGATGCATGAAAGCCATACAAATGAAAAATTCGATAAAGGGACTTAAATATTAAACCCTTTAGCTTTACCCACCCGGTTTCGATGTAATTTAGGATACTTTTTAAAGCTGAGATATTTCTTTTAGAAATTTTCAATATACCTTGTTTCCTTCTTTTTTAAATCAGAATTATTATAACCGAAAAACTCTATATTATTAGCCATTGCTGCATCATAATCATTAATTGAGTCTCCAATAAGACAAACTTTTTCATTTACATAGGAATAATTTGATAACAATAAACTTACTAATTCAATTTTAGGAGTGGGAGAACCATTGATAGAAAGGAAATAATCGCTAATTTCCAGGTTACTGCACAAATAACGTAACTCATCACCATCAGAACCTGAAACGATATGCATGTCAAACTTTTTATGATTTTTGCTGATGAATTCCAGGACTTCATCAATTAGCAGATCTTTAGATTTAAGTTTTTTTCGCATGATGGAGGAATATGCCTCAGACATTTGCTGCACCTCTTCTTTTGCATTTTCTTCTCCTCTTATTTCTTCCAGAAAATAGCGAAATTTCACATATCTCGATAACCCCCCATTTTGTTTATGAAAAGTCAATAATTCCTCTACTTGCTCAGCTGGGTATTGAGATAGAACTTTTCTAAAACCTAAACTTCTTATTTCCATTGAATCCAGGATAACTCCGTCAAAATCCCATAGAATAATCTCCTTTTCTTTAAAATATTCCATCTCCTGTAATTTTTAGTAAAACTTAAAATAAACAACTTGATTAAACATCTTATAATTTTTAAAGGAAGTTTGCCCGCCATGTTAATCCAAATAACTCCCGTGATAACATGGACAATTCTTTTCCAGACTTAAATATTTCATCTTAGAGGATAAATAGGAACGACGGGGTAAAAAACCAGTTTCATTACCTAAAAAAACCCTTCAAAAACTGAAGGGCTTTTAAATAATACTATTTACCATCTTAATTTCCCTTATCTGAAATTTCAGCATCCCGGTTCACGTAAGAAGAAACGCCACGTATAAAATCATTGACTATATCTTCCAATGTTTTTTTAGCATTCTGGGTCAAAGGATAAGGTTCACCGTTCACAGAAGAATAAAAAGCCCAATCCTTTAATCCTCCTACAATCTGAAAAGCAGGAGCATCGGGACTTGTTATTTCCACAATTTCAACATCATACCTGATCTTCTGGTTTTCAAACCTGAAGGCCACATCAAACATGGCATCCCAGGTATATTCATTAGCATTATCCTCTATACTAAAGGCCTGCGGTACAAATACACGGTATTCAAGGTACTGATCCTTTATTTCCCGCGTTCTTGCCTCCTGTGGATTGTCTACGGTGAACTCAGCCCACATTTTTGCAGCAAGAAAAAGTTCGGAATCCGTTTTACCGGGATATTCCTTTATCACTGAATCCTCAAAGCCAGCCGAAGACAAGGTAAACTTGTCTGCCGTCTTTTGGGCAAACATATTCACAGAAAATAAAATTAAAAGTATATTCAATGTCAAGATTCTCATCACTTAGGATTTATGTTTACATTCAAAGTACCCAAATTTTGTCCTATCCTCTGTTAAGGGGCTTGTAAAATTGTTTAAAGTAAACCTAAATCAATTCTGATCTGATTTCTGAATATGCTCGGGATTCTTCTGCCATAGAGATGCCCAGCCCCCTCCATAATTCTTTTCAATTTTACCTTTTACCGATGCGAAAATAAGGACTAAGACTCCCACACCCATATCGCTCACTATTGCGATGGTGTTGTCATAACCAAGTATCCAGGGAGCCGCCAGAAGCCAGATAGCTACCGGATAATTCCATTTTCGAACCACCCTGGTTGCCTCCCAGATAGCTACGACAGAAAATGTTACGATTACAGGCCCTGCGATATGGCCATTATCGGCCGCTGCTGATGAATACTGAAATATTCCAGGCGCTATCATCAACCATAATCCTAAAGCGGTATTAATTAATCTCGCCCACATATCAGTTTACTTTTTCAATTTCAGATTGTAGCCCCCAGAATGCTTTCCAGGTGGAAGCATCAGACCTTCTTACACGCTTCATGTACTGTAAACTCGCCAGCATTTCATCCATAGCAGGACCTATCATTGCAATTGATATTACCGCCGAACAAAGACAAAGAGTACACCATGCCGAAAATAAAACCGGCTGAAAAACTACCAGCATTACACTTACAAACCCAAGAGGACCTACCGCCAGGCCAAATACAATAACGATCCAGGGCATTTTTTTCCATCTGCCGGTACCGCCTATTACTCCGGTAACTGCATCAAGTAGATATCCAAAAGCTCCAAGGGCCGCATCTGGAATAGGAAGTACATGTGAAACCCTGGAATTAAGTATGGTTACGCTGCCGTCTCCAAAAAATGGCTCCCAAACATTGGTAATTATATCCAACTGATAAAGCGCAAGATAACTCGCGATGAAAAATCCAACCATCGCCAGGATTACTATAGGGATTCTTTGAGACCATGTAGCGGGGTTATAATCCCAACCCGGAGGGATGTGGTTTGAATCTTCTTTCATCTTTCCAGATTATTTTCCTTATACCATGCATCGGGATCTTCCTTAAGGTTTTTGATAATCTCAGGAAGTGTATCCATTAAGCGGTGTTTAGGCTCCCAACCTAAATATTCCTTCGCCCTGCTGATATCAAGTTCATAATGATCGTCTGCCCGGTCTATCATCCAGGGTTTAATAAACGGATCGCCTACCAGGTCTCTGGTCCATGCCCCAATTTTTGCAATGGATTTTGGAACTTCATGGGTTTCCCAATTATCCTCTCCATGAATTAATCTTCCTATTCTGTCCTGCAGTTCCTTATAGGTAGGGGTCTCAGGCTCACCAATATTAAAGGCAATTTCATGTGGCAGTTCATTTCTTTTCGCAACAGTCCTTTCAATAGCGTCCAGAACATCTTCTAAATGAACAAAGACATCTCCATGATCCATATCTCCGGAGTAGAAATGGCTTACAAGTTCTTTTTCGTAAATCCTTTTGATTTGCTGACCAATGGGTATGGAATGCCCCATTTCATCATATATACCGGCTATTCTAAGAAAAACCGTATCAATATCCTTATTATTCTCCTTGATAAGGTCTTCGGTGATGATCTTGGACTCAGGATACCCCCAGTTGGCTTCCACCGGGCAGTCCTCGTGGATCTTTATCCCGGGTTCCACAGGTTTGTAAATAAGATCTGAACTTGAATAAATGAACTGATCTACTTCAAAATCCTGCAACTGATTAAGGAATTTTCTTGTTCCTTTTACGTTGATCTCATCATAACCCGGACTGTCCTTGGTATTAAAGCTATAATAAGCTGCAAGGTGAATGACCGAGGCTATCTTACTGCCATAGCCGTACCGAATCCTTTCCATAGCCGCATCGATCGCCTTTTCATCTGTAATGTCAAAATTCACACATTCGGCCTCCAGAGGAGGATATGGTGGTCCTAACCGATCCAGACCAACGACCCTATAATTTTTAGCCAGCCTTTCGATTAATGGAAAACCTATCAGGCCACTGCTTCCACTTATAATTACAACTTCTTTATCTTCCGTTCTTGCTCCCCTTTCTGGGTGTTCAATGATCTCATCCATAAATCTGGTAGTTAGTTTTCAGTTAGATTATTGATTCATTTAAATTTAGAAATTACCTGTCTCAAGAACAAAATTTAACCCCTTACAGCCTAATGAATTAACCAAACTTTATTATAATCCAACTTATCTTTAACCTTCAGATAGTAAAATTTATAGTTAAGAGTTAAAAAGTTCTAAATCGGATGCTTCTCTCAGGCTATTTATTATTTTAAGTTTCAAAAGTTAAAGCAATGAAATATAAAAGACTCGGAGAAACAGAACTCAGTGCCCCACCCATTATTTTTGGAGGGAATGTTTTTGGATGGACTGTAAATGAAAAAGACTCCTTTAAACTTCTTGATCAGCTCTTTGATATGGGGATCAATATGATAGATACGGCCGACTCCTATTCCCACTGGGCTCCCAGAAATAAAGGAGGTGAATCTGAAACTATTATAGGGAAATGGATGAAAGAGCGTGGCAATCGTGATAAAATGGTAATCGCAACCAAGGTTGGTTCCAATCCTGGAAAAGATGGAAGGGATATTTCAAAAGATTATATTTTAAAGGCTGCAGAAGATTCATTGAGACGTCTTCAAACAGATCATATCGACCTTTATTTTACTCACTGGGATGATGATAAAACACCGGTGGAAGAAACTCTCGACGCATATAAGGTGCTCATGGATCAGTCTAAGGTAAGGTATATTGGCTCTTCCAATATATCCAACGAAAGACTGGAAGCTTCTCTCGAAGCTTCAAAAAATAAAAATCTGCCAAAATATGAGGTTTCCCAACCCGAATACAGTCTTATGGAAAGAGATAAATTTGAAGGAAAACTTCAGGAAATCTGTCATAAGAACAATCTGGGAGTGACCAGTTATTTCTCATTAGCAAGTGGCTTCCTTACCGGAAAATACAGTACGGAAGAAGATATTGAAGGCAGGGACCGCGAAAAATTCCTGCAGGAGTATTTTAATGAAAAAGGCAAAGAGGTATTGCAGGCACTAAAAGATGTTTCAGATCGTCATAATATCTCTCAGGCAGCAGTGGCTCTTAGGTGGATAATGCAGCGACCCGGCATCACGGCACCTATTGCCAGTGCAACCAAGCCCGAGCATCTTAAATCTTTTGAAGAAGCTATAAATACTGAACTTAGTCAGAAAGAAATGGAACATCTAAATGAAGTGAGTTCGTAAAGGAACCTATAATGAATCCTTCTGGGCTTTTCTCATCTCCCTTCTTTCCTGCCGCTCCAGTTTTCTGAAGTATCCACGGAAAAGGAAATTATGTCTTAAAGCTTCCATGTTTTCATTCAGTTTGATGGATGACTGTTTGATATTGAATAAAGTGGTATCAATATTCCTTACCAGTTCGGGATCCTGGGTAAGGTGATTTAAAGCTCCTTCCCCTTTATCAATACGGTTTATTATTGTTTCGATATTTCTGGTTATTCCGGCAATGTTGTTACTGGAGGAATCAAGTTTGGTAATAATATTCTCTATTCGGTTCCGGGAGACAGTGTCTTTAAATAGAGTTCCCGCAAGGCTTTCATCAATATTTATATTATTCAACTCTTTATTGATCTTGTTCATGGCTATGGTTGTCTGCCTGCTGGTTTCTTCAAGATTTATAAGGGTTGTCTTAATGTTTTTGGCCAGTGTTGAATCACTCACAAGAACACCAAGTGTTCCTTTTCCTTCAAGTATTTTGTTTGTGATCTTCAGAAGATCGGAAGTAAGCAAAGCTGCATTTTCATTGGTTACGTTAAGGGTAGAAAGCATATCATCGGCACCAATCCGGCTGTAAGACGCTATGGTATCGCCAGGTTTGATTGAGACTAAACCCTCCTTTCCAGGCAAAATATTTACAACCATACTGCCAACCAGACCGTCGGTTCCAACTGTGGCAATAGCATCTTTTTTAATGAATTTTCCGGTAGACTCTTCTACCATCATCTGCACCAGGATACGGGATTCTTCCAGCATTTCTATTTTACTAACATTTCCCACGTTAATGCCGGAATAACGCACATTATTCCCTAATTGCAGCCCGTTCACATTTTCAAATTCAGCATAAACTGGAATATTATTTGTAAAAAGGTGTTGACGGTTGCCTATGTAGTACAGGGCAACTATCAGCACCAGTGTGCCCATAACCACAAAAACTCCTAATCTTATCTTTTGTGAAGTTGATTTTTCCATGACTCTTAAGTTTTAAAAAAGGCCTGAACCTTTGGATCTTTTGAATTTGATAGTTCTGCAAAGGTTCCTTCCACATAATTAATTCCATCAACCAGCAATATCATCCTGTTAGAGATCACGCGGGCACAATCCACATCGTGCGTAATGATTAATGACGAGGTATCATAGGTTTTCTGGATATGCCTCATTAACTGAATGATTTCTTTGGAAGTAATGGGATCCAGTCCCGTTGTAGGTTCATCATATAAAATAATTTTGGGCTTTAAGATCAATGCTCTTGCCAGGGCGACGCGGCGTTGCATTCCTCCCGACAGTTCCGATGGCATCAAATCCATAGTGTGCTCGAGACCTACATTTCTTAAAGCTTCACGAACAAGAGCCTCTGAACTTTCATTTAAATGAAGTTTTTTCTTGTGCCTTCTTAAAGGAAATTCCAGGTTCTCACGCACCGTCATGGAATCATAAAGAGCACTCCCCTGAAATAAAAAGCCAATATGAGTCCTTAGCAAATCCAGATCGGTCTTCCTCAGAAGTGTGATATCCTGATTCATTATTTTAATATTTCCACTATCAGCCCTCATAAGTCCCACAAGACATTTTATCATAACCGATTTTCCCGATCCTGATTTTCCCATTACCACCAGATTCTCACCTTTAAACAACTTCATATTGAAACCATTCAGCACAGCATTGTCCCCAAAAGTCTTTTTCAGGTTCTTTATCTCCAGAATGGGTAATATGTCTTCCTGTTGTTTCATCAGATCCCAAAGAATATATCTGTTACAAAAACGGCAATAAAATCGATCACAAACAACAACATGGAAGTATAGACCACGGCAGCATTGGAAGCCTCACCAACGCCCACTGTTCCTTTGGAACAGTAATATCCCTTATAACAGCCTACCAGCCCAATCGCAAAACCAAAGAAAAAGGATTTAATCGTAGCCGGGATAATATCGGAGAATTTAAGGGAATCGAAAACTTGGTTAAAATACAGCAAAAAGGATACTTCCCCTTTAATGTTCTCCACAAGCGCAGAACCCAAAAGTGCTATGGCATCACCAAGAAGGATCAGCAACGGCAACATTAATGTTGTCGCTACAATACGGGTTACTACAAGAAATTTAAACGGATTTGTCCCGGAAACCTCCATGGCATCGATCTGTTCCGTAACCCGCATTGAACCGAGTTCAGCACCTATACCCGACCCAATTCTACCCGCACAGATAAGAGCGATTATTACCGGTCCTATTTCCCGAACAATGGAAATACTCACCATAGATGGCATCCAGGATTCTGCTCCAAACTGCATTAATGTAGGCCTGGACTGGAGGGTGAAAACCAAACCAAGAATGAATCCGGTAACGCCTACCAAAAGCATGGAGCGATTGCCCATATTATAACACTGGCGCAATAATTCCCTGAATTCAAACGGAGGTTTAAATACTTCCCGGAAAAAGCGGCCGGTGAAATGGGCCATATCGCCTACTTCTTCAAAAAAGTCCTTTACGTTATCCCATATGGAATTAGAAGCCACCATATTCCAGATTTTTAATCTAAGTTAGACTTAAAAAAGATCGGGGAAAATGACAATAATCAGCATTAATCTGCTATGAATAGTAAATATATGAATGAAAATCAGAAGTTTGGCTATCCAAAATGAAAATAGGTAAAGCTTTCAGCTCTGTTTCGGAGTAGAAATTGTTCCTTTTTTACCTTAATGAAGTACCAGGAGTATTAACTTTTCAGTTTTTCCTTAAGTGTATCTATGTCAAGGCTTGACTGTTCTCCGGACTTCATATGCTTTAAAGTGAATTTTTCCTGACTCATTTCCTCTTCGCCAGCAAGTACCACATAAGGAATGTCTCTCTTATCAGCATATTTCATCTGTTTGCCCATTTTAGCCGAATCCGGGTAAAGCTCTGCCACAATATTTTCATTACGCAGTTTTTCTACTGCTTTCATAGCATACATGGCTTCCTTTTCTCCAAAATTGATAAAAAGAACTTTTGTATTCTGCGTAACGGTCTCGGGGAAAAGACCAAGTTCTTCAAGTACCAGGTAGATACGGTCAAGACCAAAGGAAATTCCAATTCCGCTCATGTCCTTCAGTCCAAATATTCCTGTGAGATCGTCATAGCGACCACCACCACCTATGGAACCCATTTTCACGGTTTCAGGAGCAGAAACTTCATAAATAGCACCGGTATAATAATTCAGGCCTCGTGCCAGGGTAACGTCCAGATCGAGTTTGGCTATCTTTAAAGGCATTTCTTCAATGGCATTCTGAATGAACTGAAGTTCTTCAATTCCTTTTCTACCATTTTCTGAAGTTTCTAAAATAGTTTTCAGAACGTCAATCTTTTCAGAGAAAGACCCATGAAGACTGAAGATGGGTTGGATTTTATTGATGGCTTCTTCTGAAATCCCTTTCTCGCGCATTTCCTTTTTAACTCCCTCCTCGCCTATTTTGTCAAGCTTATCAAGGGCTACAGTAAAATCGATGAGTTTATCCTTTTCTCCAATGACCTCGGCAAAACCGGAAAGCACCTTACGGTTATTGATCTTTATAGTCACTCCTTCCAGACCAAGGCTCTCAAAAACCGAATCGTATAACTGAACGAATTCTACTTCCTGCCAGAGGCTATTACTGCCCACCACATCGGCATCGCACTGAAAGAATTCCCTGAACCTTCCCTTTTGTGGACGATCTGCCCTCCATACAGGCTGGATCTGGTAACGCTTAAATGGGAATTCGATCTCATTTTGATGCTGTACCACGTATCGTGCAAATGGGACCGTTAGATCGTAACGCAGCGCCTTTTCACTTATGGATGGAGTTAGCTTAAGACTGTCATTCTGAGTTAATGCATCTTTATCGGCTTTTCTTAAAAAATCACCTGAATTAAGGATCTTAAAGATCAGGCGGTCACCTTCATCCCCATATTTTCCCATAAGGGTAGAAGAATTCTCAAAACTTGGTGTTTCGATCGGCTGAAAACCGAATCTTTTAAATTCCTTTTTGATGGTTTCAAAAATATAGTTTCGCTTCGCGACTTCTTCCGGTGAAAAATCCCTTGTACCTTTTGGTATGGATGGTTTTTGTGCCATGATCTGTATTAAGCTGAATTTGCTATTTAGGACTGCAAATATCTTAATTTTTAAGCGAACCCAAACAATTTTGAAATTTTAAGTAACAAAGTCCTAATTTTATAGTCTAACCGGTAAGACCGAAAATCAGTTACATGTTTTCACTCCTTCGGGAAAATATCAGGATCGCACTTAACTCTATAAGGAGCCAGTCATTAAGAACCATTCTTACTGTACTTATCATTGCGATTGGAATAACTGCCCTCGTGGGGATTCTAAGTGCCGTAGCGGCGCTTGAAAACACGATCAGCAAGGACTTTGCTTCTATGGGAGCCAACACATTTAATCTTCAGCGATATGAGTTCCGCACCCAGAGTTTTGGAAATGAGGAAAGAAAAGTAAATCCCATTATAAGCTACCGGGAAGTAAAGGAATTCGAAGAAAAATTTGAATATCCCTATACCGAGACGGCCATTTCATTTACCGGTACGGGTTCTGCCGAAATAAAATATGAGAATGAGAAGACCGATCCGGAGATTTCGGTTAAGGGAGTTAATGAATATTTTCTTGAAAATTCGGGGCTCAAAGTTGAAAGTGGTAGAGAATTTAATGTTTTTGATATCAAAAACAATAATAATGTTGCGGTGATAGGCTCTGATTATAAGGATGGGATATTCAAAGGATTTGACCCTGTGAACAAGACCATCAGCATTCGGGGAGCAAAATTTAAGGTGATTGGAGTCCTGGAATCTAAAGGAAGTACTTTTGGGAACAATCAGGATCTTCAGGTCTTTATTCCCATTCAGCACGCGCGTTCCCTTTTTTCCCAGCCTAATATAAATTACAGTTTGAGCGTAAAGGTTGAAAACAAAGAATTACTTGATGCGGCAATGGATGAAGCCATCATCACCTTCAGGAATATTCGCGGATTAAGTCCAAAGGAGGAAAATAATTTCGGGCTGGAACGAAGCGACGACCTGATCAACCGGATATTAAGAATCACCGGCGCCCTTAATATCGCGGCCTGGATCATCTCAATAATTACGATTTTCGGTTCCTCCATTGCGCTTATGAACATCATGCTGGTTACAGTAACCGAAAGGACAAGGGAAATTGGAGTAAGAAAAGCACTGGGAGCAAAGAAAAACACTATTGCCACTCAATTCTTTTTGGAAACCCTGGTGATCGGGCAAATTGGGGGAATACTGGGAATAATACTAGGTATCCTGATTGGTTATATAGTTGCCAATTCCCTGGATTTCAATTTCACAACTCCATGGAAAGCCATGTTATGGGCTACAGGAATTACCATACTGGTCGCAATACTCGCAGGTAGTTATCCGGCTGCAAAAGCTGCCAAACAGGATCCTATCGAATCGCTCCGTTACGAGTAAAATTAATGTGAAAATGTACTAATTAACCCTGAACAACATTTTCAAAATATTGGTATAATTCTCCTTTTGTAATATTAGCACCCTGCTTTATAAGTGCAAAAATGTCTTTATTCCGGTCATCGCTCATGGCTTTTGTAGAGGTATAGATATTTACCGAATCATCCAGTAGGTTATTCTGCAACCAGGTATAGCCTTCTCTTGTGGTAATATCTATTGCTTCATTCCCAACTTTTATAGCAATCAGATTGATCGTTACCCCGGTTATTTGGAACAGAAATATCTGGTTTGGAGAGAAATGTTCCAGATATTCAACCTTATTAAGCACCCCTTCCCAGATTATGTCGCTAAAAACATCCATTTCCTCTTCTGCGACCTGTGGCTTCTCCTTCTTAATCTTTTCCCACTCATCTGCGGTAATGGATTGTGTAGCCAGAAAATTAATGAATTCCTGGTGCATTTCTTCAAATTGCTCTTTGGTTAACCTTGCGTATTTCATTTAATGCCATTTTTAGAACACTTCTTCATTTTCAGAAAGAAAAGTTCAGCTGTATTTCTGAAATGTAAAAATTCAGTTTTCTTAAATAGAAAAGCCCACTCATAAAATGAGCAGGCTTTTTACTTTGAGTAAAATAAATTAAGCTTCCGCTACAACGTCAAAGGTGTAGTTGGCAACCACTTCACGATGAAAACGCAAAGTTGCTTCATACTGTCCTAATCGTTTGATGTTACCACCAGCGATGCTAATATATTTCTTATCGATCTCCACATCCTCTTTTGCAAGAGCATCAGCTAAATCTCCATTAGTGATGGAACCGAATAACTTATCACCTGCTCCTGCTTTTGCAGTAAGTTTTATTTCCAGGCTGTTAAGTTTTTCAGCTTGTTTCTTAGCTTCGTCGATATGCTTTTGTTCCTTATAGGCACGCTGCTTTAAAGTTTCCTGAAGAACCTTTTTTGCAGAAGGAGTTGCAAGTTCAGCAAAACCATGTGGAATAAGATAATTTCTGCCATATCCGTTCTTTACAGATACCACATCATCTTTAAAACCTAAATTATCTACGTCTTTTTTAAGTATCACTTCCATAACTGCCTCTTTTTATTTTAATAAATCACCTACGTAAGGCATTAATGCTAAGTGACGCGCACGCTTAACCGCTGTGGCCACTTTTCTCTGGAACTTCAAAGAAGTACCTGTTAAACGACGTGGTAACAATTTACCCTGCTCGTTCACAAAGCCCATTAAGAAATCAGGATCTTTGTAATCTACATACTTGATTCCTGATCTTTTAAACCTACAATACTTCTTCTTTGTGGTAGTTTCTATATTAAGAGGAGTAAGATACCTGATCTCTCCGTCTTTTTTACCTTTTGCCTGTTGTTCAATAGATGTTGCCATGGTTACGCTTTTTCCTTGTTACGTTTTCTTCTTTTTTCAGCCCAGGCGATCGCGTGCTTATCTAACTTCACAGTAAGATAACGCATCATACGCTCGTCTCTTCTAAACTCAAGTTCCAAAGGCTCGATCGCTTCACCGGGAGCCTTAAATTCGAATAAGTGATAAAAACCACTCTTTTTGTGCTGGATTGGGTAAGCAAGCTTTCTAAGCCCCCAATCTTCTTTAGCTACCATCTCGGCCCCTTTCGAAACAAGAAAATCTTCGTATTTCTTAACTGTTTCCTTTATCTGCTCATCAGATAAAACGGGATTCAAGATGAAAACAGTTTCATAATTGTTCATAAAAAATTACTTTAAATTAAATCGGGTGCAAAAATAGAATTATTAATTGATATTTCAAAGCCTATTAAGAAGGATAAAACACTATTTTTGTCGATGAAAAAATATTTTACCTTGTATTTCTTATTTTTAATGAGTAATATTGTTAATGCCTAACTTATAAACCGTGGAAGAAGTTTTACTCAAATGTGCTGTCGTAGATGATTCAAGCCTTCAACGGCTCTCCATCGTTAAATTGATTAAGGATCATCCCAATCTAAAGCTGGTAGCGGAATACAACAATGCCATAGAGACCAAAAACGGACTACTGGATACAGAAACCGACCTGATATTTCTTGATATTGAAATGCCTATTCTCTCTGGTTTTGAACTTCTTGATAATCTTCCCAACAAACCACAAATTATATTCGTAACCGGTAAAACCAAATATGCTTTTAAAGCATTTGATTATGATGCGGTGGATTACATTCACAAACCGGTTACTAAGGAAAGATTCAATAATGCAGTAAATAAGGCTGTGAATCTTTATAAACTGAAGCATCAAACTGCAGCTCCGGAAGATGAAGACTTCATATTCGTAAAGAGCAATCTTAAGAACAGAAAGGTTTTTCTTAGTAAACTAAAGTATATACAGGCGCTTGGGGATTACGTTAAATTCGTTACCGAAAAGGATAATTTCGTGGTACTGGCTACTATGAAGTCATTTGAGAAACAGCTCCCCAGCGATCGTTTCTTAAGAACCCATAAATCTTATATTGTAAACCTTGATAAGATAGAACGTTACAATAGTAAGAATATAGAAATAGATAAGGAAAAATTGCCGCTAAGCCGTCATAAGAAGAATGACCTGGTAGAAGCCCTGAGTGCAATTCAGCAATAGAACTAACACTCTTTATATAAACTCTAAGCCATTCTAAAGAATGGCTTTTTTTATTGAGGATCAACATTAACCACAACCCTAACCGACCTGTAGGCCCCAATAGCCCGGAAGCTGGTCAAAATACGATGCACCACTTTCTTGGTTTTTCCCAGAGACTGTTTCTGAGGAATTTTGATAAGAATATTCTTATAATATTCATTTCTTATCCTTGCCACCGGCGGAAATTCTGGACCCAGAATATAGCGATCAAAAACATTTTCCAGAGCTCTTGCCAGCCAGTCGGCAGCTTCATTGGTCATGGAATAATCCCGGCATTTTAGAGTTAACCGTATTAACCTGAAATAAGGCGGATATTGATATTGATACCGGTCTTCCAGTTGCTCCTTATACATTTCTATATAAGAACCGGTTGAAACCTGCTGAATTATCTGGTGATACGGATTATAGGTCTGGATAAGCACCTTACCCCTTTTCTTTGTTCTTCCAGACCGCCCGGCCACCTGAAGCATCAACTGAAAACTTCTTTCATGCGCCCGGAAATCGGGAAAATTTAAAAGATTATCGGCATTCATAATTCCTACAAGACTTACTTTCCGGAAGTCAAGACCTTTAGTGAGCATTTGAGTACCTATGAGTATATCAGTTTCCTGAGCTTCAAAAGCCTCTATGATCTTCTCATAGGCATACTTTCCCCTGGTGGTATCCTGATCCATCCGTCCGATATTATGCTTTGGGAATAGTGCTTTCAACTCAGTCTCAACCTGCTCGGTTCCAAATCCCTTTGTAGTGATCTCACTGCTGCCACATGCCATACACTGTTGCTGCATGGCGATATGATAACCGCAATAATGACAACGTAACTGGTTATTATGGCTGTGAAAAGTAAGACTTACATCACAGTTTGGACACTGAGGTGAATGCCCACAGGTATTACATTCCATAATTGGCGAAAAACCCCTTCTGTTCTGAAAAAGAATTACCTGCTCCTCTTCCTTAAGGCTCTCCTTGATCTCCTCTAACAGTCTTTCGGAGAAATGGCCGGTCATTTTTTTCTTACGGTGAGCAGTTTTGATATCAACCACCTCTACCTCAGGCATCATTACATTCCCGTAGCGCCTGCTGAGTTCAACCAAAGCATATTTATTATGTTCGGCATTGAAATAGGATTCGATGGAGGGAGTCGCCGAGCCCAGAATAATATTTGCTTTGAAAAGATTTGCCAGTACAACGGCAGAATCCCTGGCATGATAACGAGGTGCAGGATCAAATTGTTTAAAAGTAGACTCATGTTCCTCGTCAACCACTACCAGTCCGAGATCCTGAAATGGCAAAAATATACAGGATCTTGCCCCTATTACTATTTTCCCTTTTTCAGAATTCTCAAGAACATGCCTGTAGATCTCCACTCTTTCATTCAGGGAGTATTTACTATGATAGACCAGGACCTTCTCTCCGAAATAATTCTGAAGCCTTTTAATTAGCTGGGTGGTTAGTGCAATTTCGGGCAGCAGATATAAGGCCTGTTTCCCCTTATTTAATGCTTCCTCTATCAATTTAATATAGATCTCGGTCTTTCCAGAAGAGGTCACTCCATGCAGAAGGCAAACCTTATCTTCCTGAAAATTCTGTTGTATTTCTTCAAAAGCCTGTTGCTGAATCTTATTAAGATTGATCTCATGGTTGGAGATTTCACCTTTAAAATTAATACGGTCTGTCACTTCATAGAACTCTTCGAAAATCCCTTTATCAATCAGACTTTTAAGAACTCCGGCACTCGCCCCGGATTCCTGAAGCAGCTTTTTTGTCTTTAACGCTTTCTTTGATTTCGCAGTGATAGAAAAATAACTTAGTAAGACCTCCCTCTGTTTGGGGGCTCGCGAAAGATCATCTAAAAGTTGATGCATTTCCGTTTCAGCCTCATAAGCGGGGTTCAACTTCACATATCTTACTTCTTTCGGTTTGAATTGCTCATAAATCTCCTGGTTAAGATCCACCAGGTCTTTCATAACCAGTTTATTGATAACAGGAAGAACCTTCTTTTTATCAAGAAGCTGTTCAACTTCCTGAATCTTCATGGAAGATTGTCGCTGCAAAGCTTCGATCACCAGGTATTCGTCATCATTAAGCTCAGAGGCATCAGGCCGGGCATCCTTACTTAGCTTTACGATACTTTCGCTTTCCAGTAAAAAAGCCCCAGGTAAAGCTGCTCTCATAACATCCCCTTCAGAGCATAAATAATAGGAAGCTATCCATTTCCAGAAACTGAGCTGTTCCGGAGTAAGTAAGGCTTTTTCATCAAGGATCTGATGGATTGGTTTCGCTTCATAGACCTCCGGAGGATTCTGATGAATATCAGCGACTATGCCGGTATAGATCCTGTTCTTACCAAACGGAACTGCAAGTCGCATTCCCGGTTGTATGAAGTTAGCTTCTTCTGCTGTCAGGCTATAGGTAAAACGCTTTTCAAGTGGTAATGGTAGAATGAGGTCTGCGAAATATGACATTATAGCTGGTTAGTTTATACAATGGAAAAAGCTGCTTTTAAAGTAACTTACTTTCTAAACTGAGAATTCAAAAATATTAAGAATCTTTAGTTATTTGAAAGTAATGCTAAAACTTTAAAAGCAGCTTTTTTGAATATTTATTTTATTCAGCTCTTTGCCAGGTCTTGGTTTTATAGAAAAATGCCAGGTAACCCCTAACTTTTAGAACATCAGGGTTTTCTTCATCCAGCCATATCTTGCAGCGGTATTCCTTTCCCGTTTTAGGATCTATAATGGTCCCGTCAACATATTTATCACCTTCCTTTTTAAGACCCTTCATTAGCTCCATACCTTCAATGGGTTGGTTTTTCATTTCCCCATCACATTCGGTACAGAGGCGATCGCGATCTTCTTTTTTGATGATGCGGTCAACTTTACCATAGAGCTCATCTCCTTTTTTATAGATCTTGATAATAGAATTCACATCTCCTTCAGAATTCCTGTTCTCCCATTTTCCAATCACTTCCTGTGACTGTAAAGGAAACGTCATTGTTAAAAAGAATACCGTATAAAAGAAAAATCCTCGCATATTATTTACCAAGCATGGCTTCTTTAAGGTCATCATCGGCCGGCCTGTTGGAAAGCCAAATTCCAAATAGGGCTTTTTTGAAGTCCATACCTTCAATAGTCCCCAGTTCTTTATTGTTCTTATAGGCTACAACTCCTTTAGACGGAAGATAAACGATATCAAACACGTCGTTTTTTTTGATCTCCTCCATAAAAAAGCTTCTGAATTTTTCAATCTCGGAAGCTAAAGGCTTTGTATTTCCTGAAGTTGAATTTTCAAAACCTTCATTTACAGCATCAATCATTTTATCGCTGGAGATAAGCTTGGAAACAATATGAAGTTTTATGCTCATAGGTTCATTAGCAGAAACTATAGCTGAGGCATCTGAAGATTTCCCATTAAGATAAAGGCCTCCTGCATAAAGGTCTATCCAAAGTTTTTCTCTCACACCGGCACCATTCAGTTGAAGATCCTGCCCTTGAAAATTAACTTTATTGGGTAAGTCTACTCCACCAACTTCGGTTTGAGCGGTGGCAAAATTAAGGCCCATTAAGGCGATCATTATGAAAATTATTTTCTTCATTTTTTAAGATTTAAATTCGTTTAAAGTTATTTAAATTTCCTTTTAAGTTTTATCAAAGAAGCATTAAGTTCAAAACCTAAAAGCAACATATTGGAGTTGAGCCATATATAGAACATAAGTATTAAAAGAGCACCAATTGAACCATATAGTTCATTATAACTCGAAAAATTAGTAATATATAAACTGAATAAGAATGTAGTTATCAATATAAGTATTGTTGTTAACAATGCTCCTACCGAAAAAAACCTTGCCTGCCTTGCCTCCCTGGTTCCGAAATAGTACAGAATAGCAACAGCAGTATAGATCAGTATTATAAATCCAATATATTTAATCAGGTTCGCTCCAAAACCTTCGGCATTTACGATTCCCAGACTACTCAGGTCATCTATGGCATAGGTAATGTAAACCGCTCCTATAACAGATATGAGCAACAACAGTGCCAGTATGAGGGATACACCAACAGCCACTGCATACTGCCTTGGGATAGACCTGTTGGTTCGGGTATGATAACTGAATTCAAACCCCGTAAAGATGGCATTCACACCGTTGGTCATCAAGAAAATAGAAAGTATAAATGCTATGGATAATAATCCACCCCTGGGAGTATTGGCTATATCGTAGAATATATCCCCAAAAAATTCGGAGGTATTAGGAGGTAACAGTGTCTCCATAAAAAGCAGGAACTCTATCTGAAAATCATCGATAAAGGTGATATAGGGAATAAGGTTAAGAACAAAAAGCAAAAAAGGAAAGATCGCCATAAAAAAACTGAACGCGATGGAACTCGCTCTTGTTGAGAAAGTTCCTTTAATGATACCTCCCCAATAGATAATCCATAAATTATAAAGCGACAAGCCTTCTAAACCAGGCAGGATTATCTTCTTGGTCTTGGTCTTCCACCAATCAGATAATCTGTCAAGTTTGGATTGAATCGCTTTTTTTGGGGCCATATTAAACGGCTTTTAAGCTAAGATCCAGATTGTGTACAGAATGCGTTAGAGCTCCGCTGGAAATAAAATCAACTCCACACTCGGCAAAATTCCTTGCGGTTTCAAGGGTGATCCCTCCACTGGATTCTGTAAGACACTTTCCGTTTATCAGGTCCACGGCCTTCCGGGTATCCTCATAACTAAAATTATCTATCAGTATCCTGTAAATACCGTCAGATTTGAGGATTTCCCTGATCTCTTCCATATCCCTGGCTTCTACAATGATCTTGAGATTCAGACCCTTTTCCTTTAGATAGTCTTTAGTTTTGTCTATTGCTTTCGTAATCCCACCAGCAAAATCAATATGATTGTCCTTAAGCATGATCATATCATAAAGTGCGAAACGATGGTTTTCTCCCCCTCCTATTTTCACGGCCCATTTCTCAAGCGCCCTTATGCCAGGAGTCGTTTTACGGGTGTCGAGTATTTTTGTTTTTGTACCCTCAAGCTGCTGAACAAATTCAAAAGTCTTAGTCGCTATGGCGCTCATTCGCTGCATGGCATTCAGCACCAGTCTTTCAGCTTTGAGGATACTTTGAGAAGAGCCTTCCACATAAAAGGCAATATCGCCCCGTTTAACCGGCTCCCCATCTTTTATATGAACCTCAACCTTCATATCTGGATCTACATATTCAAAAACTTTCCTGGCGAAATCAACCCCTGCAAGAATTCCCTGATCTTTAACAAGCAGTTTTGCTTTTCCGGTAGCATTTTCAGGAATACACGCGAGGGAGCTGTGATCTCCATCACCAACATCTTCCCTGATTGCATTTTTTATAATAATTTCAATTTCTTTTTCGAATTGTTCCGGTGAGATCATTTTCTCTGCTTATTTTTGTAAATGTAGTAAAGTCTGTACTAAAATCACGGGATGACCATAAAATTAGTCTGTATAGGAAAAACAGATAAAAAGGAACTTGAAGACTTAATAGACATCTATTCTAAGAGGCTTAAGCACTATATTAAATTTGAGATGGAGATAATCCCAGACCTTAAAAAGACCAAAAACCTTGATGAACAACAGCAGAAATCAAAGGAAGGAGAACTAATACTTTCAGGGATCCAGAATTCAGATTTTCTGGTCTTACTCGATGAAAACGGAAAACAATTCACTTCCGA
The DNA here is from genome assembly GCF_022410465.1 of Christiangramia crocea. GTDB lineage: Bacteria > Bacteroidota > Bacteroidia > Flavobacteriales > Flavobacteriaceae > Christiangramia > Christiangramia crocea. The sequence continues at coordinate 392,453 of NZ_JAJSON010000025.1, forward strand.
GACATTTTCAGAATATATCCAGAAACGTATGAATACCGGTCTGAAAAGACTGATATTTGTAATAGGAGGTCCATACGGATTCTCTGAAGAAGTATATAAAAGAGCTGATTCCAAAGTTTCGCTTTCAAAGATGACATTTTCACACCAGATGGTCCGGCTGTTCTTCACTGAACAATTATACAGAGTTTTTACAATATTAAAGAATGAACCTTATCACCATCGATAATCATACACTATGAAATTAGTTTTCGCCACGCATAACAGGAATAAATTTATCGAAATAAAAAGTTTATTACCGGACCATATTGAGCTGCTTTCCCTGGATGATATTGGCTGCAGTGAAGATATTGAGGAGACAGGAAAAAGTATAGACGAGAATGCCATTATAAAAGCAGAATATGTTCGAAATCATTATGGATATGACTGCTTTGCCGATGATACCGGCCTTGAGGTTGATTCCTTAGCAGGTGCTCCTGGAGTTTTTTCGGCCAGGTACGCAGGCGATAATAAGGATGATGAGGCCAATATAAAAAAACTGTTGGACCAGCTTAAAGAAAGAACCTCCAGAACCGCAAGGTTCAGGACGGTAATTGCCTTAAACCTTAAGGGTAACGAAAATCTTTTTACAGGAATTTGTGAGGGATCAATATTGAATGAAAAAAGAGGTAATAGTGGTTTTGGTTATGATCCCATCTTTCTTCCTAAAGGTTATGACAAAAGTTTTGCAGAAATGAACCTATCAGAGAAATCTGCTATCAGTCATCGGGGTAAAGCTTTCAGGGAATTAATTGAATACTTATCGCAATGATCTGAAACTCCTTAAATAACACTTAAATAATTTATTATCAGCTATTTAAATTAAAATCCCACATTATCCTTCCAAACTAAAATAAAAGACTATATTTGCCGCTTGAAAATTCCTCAGGGTGAGGATGTGTTACTGGAAGTTTAGGTTTAAGTATGTCGATTCGCTTCTATATGTAACACTTACATATTATAATCGAATACTTACATAAAACGAATGAACGCATTCCAAAAACTTGGACTGGACGCAGATTTGCTTCAGGCCATTAACGACATGGGCTTTGAAACCCCCAGTGAAGTCCAGGACAAATCAATACCAATTTTATTAGAACAGGAGACCGATCTTGTAGCGCTTGCGCAAACAGGAACCGGAAAGACCGCTGCTTTTGGTTTTCCCCTTATTCAGAAACTCGATCCCAGTTCCAAAAAAACTCAGGCATTAATACTTTCACCCACACGTGAACTATGTCTGCAGATAACTAATGAACTTAAGAACTATTCAAAGTATAAAAGATCTCTAAATGTGGTCGCCGTCTATGGTGGAGCAAGTATCACCGAACAGGCCCGTTCTATTGAAAGGGGAGCACAGATCATCGTAGCAACTCCTGGGAGGATGCAGGACATGATAAGAAGAAGGCTGGCTGATATATCTTCTATTGGATATTGTGTACTGGATGAAGCAGATGAAATGCTTAACATGGGATTCTATGAGGATATAAAAAGCATTCTTTCCCACACTCCCAAAGAGAAAAAAACATGGTTGTTTTCAGCAACTATGCCAAAGGAGGTAGCCAAGATCGCTTCAAAATTCATGGATAATCCGGTAGAGATAACAGTTGGTTCCAAGAACAAAGGAACTGCGAATGTTTCTCACGAATATTATCTGGTTAATCATCGAAACAGATACGATGCCTTAAAAAGGCTGGCCGATGCAAATCCTGATATTTTTTCGGTCATCTTTTGCCGTACAAAGCGAGACACACAGAAGGTTGCTGAAAAGCTTATCGAAGACGGGTACAATGCAGCAGCCCTGCATGGAGACCTTAGTCAGAATCAGCGTGACCTGGTAATGAAAAGTTTCAGGACTCGACAGATCCAGATGCTTGTAGCAACCGATGTTGCCGCAAGGGGTATTGATGTAGATGATATTACACACGTGATCAACTACCAGTTACCTGATGAAATAGAAACTTACACTCACCGTAGCGGTAGAACCGGAAGAGCAGGAAAGAACGGTGTTTCCATGGTGATCATTTCAAAAAGTGAGGTTAGGAAGATCAGAACTATTGAAAAGATCATTCAGCAGAAATTTGAGCAAAAAGAAATACCTGATGGTATGGAAATTTGCAAGACACAGCTATTCCATCTTGCCGATGATATTCGGAAAACAGAGATCAATCATGAGATCGATCCTTATTTACCTACTATAAATGAAGCCCTGGAAGATTTCACAAAAGAAGAATTGATCAAGAAATTCTTTTCAGTTGAGTTCACACGCTTTTTTAACTATTATCAAAAAGCTCCAGACCTGAGTTCAGAAAGTGCTGGAGGAAGACCGGAGGTTTCAGAAGGGAATACAAGATATTTTATCAATGTTGGATCTAAGGATGGTTTTGACTGGATGAGCTTAAAAGATTTCCTTAAAGCAGAGCTTAACCTTGGAAGAGATGATGTATTCAAGGTAGATGTAAAAGGAAGTTTCTCTTTCTTTAATACTGATGAACAACATACCGATCTTATCCTGAAAACTTTCAGTGAGTTTAATCACAATGGAAGATTTATAAATGTTGAGGTCACCAAAGATCAGAAATCTGACAAAGGCGGCAGAAGAAGAGAACGCAGTGGAGGAAGAAGGAACAATTCCAGGAATGATGACAAAAAAGGTGAAAACTTCAAAGGAAGAAGAAGATCAGACAGAAGTGATAAAAAAGGCGGAAGAAAAGGCAGCCGAAATAAAAATATCGAAACCTCATTAAAGAGAAGACGGTCAAAAGCTTAATTAAAGAAAAAAAATGCCAGACTTAATTCTATAAGTTTGGCATTGTTTTTTATAAGGATTTTATATTTTTAGGCCCAGTTGTTATGAAAAACACCCTTTTAATATTTTTTCTTCTATTCACAGGTTGGCTTTCCGCACAGGATGTGGTGTCTGGAACCGTGATGAATGCTTCAAATGATAAACCTATTGAAAATGTTCATATAGTAAACCTCAATCAGGTGAAGGGAGCGGTAACCGGTGAAAATGGAGAATTTCAGCTTCAGGCTACCGTGAATGACACGTTGTACTTTTCTTACCTGGGTTTTAGGTCGATCAGAGTTCGGGTAACCAATGACTGGTTGAAATACGGAAATGTAAAGGTGAAAATGACCGAGCTTGGTTTTGCACTGGAAGAGGTAACTGTGAACTCTGTAAATTTAACTGGTTATTTAGAAATTGATGCCAAGAATATTCCAATCTACGATAATCGACGTTACAGTATTTCCGGCTTAAATACGGGATACGAAGGCGGCGATTCTTCACCGAGTGCAGTAACAAAAGCCCTGAGCTCCTTATCGAATCCTGCAGATCTCGTCTATAATATTTTTGGAAACAGGCCAAGGCAAATGAAGAAACTGCGGCAGATGAAGCAGGATGAGAATATCCGGGAGCTTTTAAGAAATAAATTTGACAGGGAAACTCTTATGGCCCTTCTTCAGGTAAACAGGGCTGAGATAGATGAAATTCTCAATAATTGTAATTACTCTCAGGATTTTATGAGGACAGCGAACGATCTGCAGATCCTGGATGCAATTAGCAGCTGTTACGAGGAATATAAGGTACTTCAGAAGAATTAATTAACGATCTTCCAGTATTCCCTTTAAATTCTTTAGACCTTTTTCAAAGTTTTCCCCCAGGGCTTTCTCCGGGGAATGGAACAGGCTTATGATAGTCAGCGGAAATGCAAGATGGCCTCTCACCCCCCAAACCATCTTTGTTTTTTCAGGTTCTAACTCTTTAACCCCAATATAGGTAAGTGCATTTACTTTAACAGGTTTAATAAACAGGATCTTTGTTTCAAAGATACGCCCCTGTTTAGCCTTAACTATCCGCTGAATCCCCTCACCTACTTTATTATTTCCTTTCCAGTAGAAACTGGCTCCGGGCTTACCATCTTCCCCTTTGTATTTCATAATAGCTTCAGGATCTCTGGAGAACCAGGGGTTCCATAATGGCTGTTTTTTGAGCTGTCTTACGAAATTATAAACCTCTTCCCGGGATTTATTGATCACTACAGTTCGGCTTACATCATAATCTTTCCTGGCCCATGCATGCAGGAAGGCAAAGAAGGTTATTATCGCTATGATCAGATAAAAAAACAGTGTCATTGGCTGGCTTTCTGGGCGGTAAAAAGTTACAAATAATTACTGATTAAGGAAGCGTTCAATTATCTGATCTGAATTTTTTATTGTTTTTTTTGTCCAGTCCATCCTGATCAGGTTTTTTTCTTCCTCGGTTAAACGCCATTCCACTTTCGAATTTTTAAGTTTTTGAGTTAATGTATGTAAGATTATAGCCGCTGAAACCGAAATATTCAAGCTTTCGGTAAAACCCACCATAGGGATCTTTATGGTTGCATCAGCCTCTTCCATTACTTCCTCTGAAAGACCTTCCTTTTCGGTTCCGAAAAAAATGGCCGAAGGAGAAGAAATATCAAAATCATCCAGCATACAAGAATCATCATGCGGACTTGTAGCTACAATCCTATAGCCTTTATTTCTAAGGCTCCCGATGCACTCCCTTGCAGAATTATAGCGATTGACATCCACCCATTTCTGGGCTCCCATCGCGATCTCCTTATCTATTCTTCTTGGGAACTTTTCCTCAATCACATGTAAATTCTGTATTCCGAATACATCACAGCTCCTAACCACAGCACTTGTATTATGTAACTGATAGACATCCTGGGCAACCAGGGTAAAATGGTTTGTACGCTCTTTCAGCACTTTTTCAAAAAGGGCTTTCCGGCGGGGAGTAAGATAATCCTGAAGGTAAGTTAGAATTCTTTGGTCGAACATAACGAAGGTAAAAATAAAAAAACCCGAGACGAAGTAAGGTTCTTTTCATCAAATAATTTTGACCAAATGCAAATAACTTCCAATTTCACTTTGATCCATAAGAACACAAGGTTCTTTTGTATTAAAATGCATTTGGTATATCCATAAAACCAATCAGTTCATAGTAAGATTGATCGGTTCTAAAATAATCATCACACCGCCCCTGCTTCAAAAGAACTTTTTATTAGAAATATAAAGTTTTATCATATTTTAATTAACTTTTGGAATAGTTTTAAGTGAAAGTATGGAAAGGATTTGTGTTTTAACCGGTGCGGGAATAAGTGCAGAAAGCGGAATAAAAACCTTCAGGGACGCCTATGGGCTCTGGGAAGGACATGATGTTATGGAGGTGGCATCCCCTATAGGATGGGAAAGAAATAAACAACTGGTACTCGATTTTTATAATCAGAGAAGAAAACAATTACTAAAGGTTCAACCGAATAAAGCGCATAAAGCGCTGGTAAGACTGGAAGAAAAATATCATGTGGAGATCATTACTCAGAATATCGATGACCTTCATGAAAGAGCAGGAAGTAAAAATGTCACCCATCTTCATGGCGAACTGCTTAAAGCCCGTAGCACCTTTAATGAAGACCTTGTGATGGACTGGAAAAAAGATATTTGTATTGGAGACTTTTGTGAACACAATTCCCAGCTACGCCCGCATGTAGTCTGGTTTGGAGAAGCCGTTCCAATGTTTCAAAAAGCTGCTGAAATATCTGAAACTGCAGATATATTAATGGTGATAGGAACTTCTATGCAGGTTTATCCAGCAGCCGGACTTGTTGATTTTGTACCTGCTGGCATTCCTATTTATTTTATAGACCCCAAACCCAATATCAGGGAAACCGGGAATCTTGAGATCATTGAAAAAAAAGCTGTGGAAGGAGTTCCTGAATTAGTAGACCGACTTTTGATTAACGAATAAATGTTTCCTGCAAAAACCTCAAAAATTAAACGGGTATCCCCCCATGCTTTAAAGTAAGAGCCTTGGAGATTGTAACGAAATTCAAAGAGTAGTTTTATAGTAAATTTTGAAGCGGTATCTTTACGCTTTTAATTTATAAAAGTAAAAGATGACATCCTTATCTGCAGTATCACCAATAGACGGACGCTACAGGTCCAAAACCAGAAAACTTTCGGCCTATTTCAGTGAAGAAGCATTAATCAAATACAGAATCAAAGTAGAGGTGGAATATTTTATCGCCTTGTATGAACAAGGGCTACCTCAATTAAAGGATGTGGATCCCAATAACTTTAAGAGAATAAGAGAATTATATGAAAACTTTACTGCACTTGATGCTCAGGCCGTAAAGGAAATTGAGAAGGTCACCAATCACGATGTAAAGGCTGTAGAATATTATTTAAAGGAAGAATTCGACAAGCTGGGAATGGAGACTTCAAAAGAATTTATCCATTTCGGACTTACCTCACAGGATATCAACAATACGGCAATTCCATTGAGTCTAAAGGATGCCATCCTGGAAGTTTACCTGCCTTCTTTAAATGAAGTTCTTACAAAACTGGAAGAACTATCTTCAGAATGGAAAGACATTCCATTACTGGCAAGAACCCATGGTCAGCCAGCATCGCCTACGAGACTTGGTAAGGAGATCGAAGTATTTACCGTTAGGATCAAAGAACAGATCAAATTACTCGAAGATATTCCTCACGCTGCAAAATTTGGTGGGGCTACAGGTAATTACAATGCTCATAAGGTTGCCTATCCTGAAACTGACTGGAGAAAATTCGGCCAGAATTTTGTTGAAAGCAAACTGGGCTTACATCACTCCTTCCCTACCACACAAATTGAGCACTACGATCATATGGCGGCTCTGTTTGATGCGCTGAAACGCATTAATAACATATTTATCGATCTGGACAGGGATATATGGACCTATATCTCTATGGACTATTTCAAGCAGAAGATCAAAAAAGGAGAGATAGGCTCTTCGGCCATGCCGCACAAAGTAAATCCCATAGACTTTGAGAACAGTGAAGGCAACCTTGGTATAGCGAATGCGATCTTTGAACATCTTTCGGCCAAACTTCCGGTTAGCCGACTTCAGCGGGATCTTACTGACAGTACTGTTTTAAGGAATATCGGAGTTCCTTTTGGACATACGATCATTGCATTCAAATCTACTCTTAAAGGATTGAATAAATTATTGCTGAATAAGGCAAAACTAAATAAAGACCTGGAAAACAACTGGGCTGTAGCAGCTGAAGCCATTCAAACCATTTTGAGAAGAGAGGGTTATAAAAATCCCTATGAGGCTTTGAAAGGTCTAACAAGAACTAATGAAAGAATAACGGAAAAAAGTATTTCAGAATTCATAGACCAGCTTGATGTCTCAGAAGAGATCAAAAAGGAATTACATAAAATAACTCCTCAAAATTATACAGGTATCTAAATAAAAAGCCCCGATTCGGGGCTTTTTACTTTCAACTAATTAAACGACTATTCAACAGTAGAGTCATTTTTTGATACAGTATCAGATACTGTTCCAGTATTTACCTCCATCATTAAAGAATCTTTCTTTTTATCGGTCCCGGATTCAAAGATCCCTCCCAGGCCTTTGATTCCTTCCACGTTCACATCATCTTTATCAAGAGATTTCATTAATTTCATAATCTTCTCAGGATTCATATCCTCTCCCAGGACTCTCGCAACTCCAAGACCTTTCTCATCATCATACCCATAAACAATCAGTTCGTCAATGGCGTCTTCTTCCCCGGTAAAATATAATTCGGCCTTACGGTTCCCTCCACCATACTTCATAAGCAACTGATATCTTTCGTCCTTAAAAATATCATTCAGTTTAGCTTTCTCCTCTTCAAACTTTTCCGGATGCTGATCTGCTCTAATCGCAAGCACGTTGATCTTTTTTATACTTTGCATAGTAGCTCTTTGCTCTTCATCGAGTGATTCAAGATTTGCGAACATGCTAGGCGGAACATCCATTGCAAGAAATTCTGTACTCTCCTGGTTATCCACATAATACTTCTGAAGTGATTTTCCGTCATCGCAGGATGCGAGGATAGCGAAGAAAATAAAGGCGAATAAAATTTTAAATGTTTTCATTTTCTATGATTTTTTGTTGGCTTTTTTTAATTCTTCAGCTCCGGGAACTTTAAGATCGGCTGTCAACTTTGAAAGTTGGGAAAGATCTATCTCTCCTGTTATACTTAAGATTATCGAAATTGGTTCTCCTTCGCTCTGTCCATCAAGGAACATAAATAATTCTTTTACATAATTATCGTTTTTCCCTGGCATAGAGTAAAATTTGATATTCTTCCCATCTTCATTAACACGCATCAATTCTTCCAAAGATCCTTTTTGAAGGTAGGATTTAACATCGGCCGCCATTTGTGACCTTACATTCGCATTCGAGGATTTATATATCTGGATACGATCAAGGTTTTCTATAAGCTTCATGTATTCCCGTGCTTCGGGGTCACTTTCACTTAAATCTACTTTAGCAAGCATTTTAAACATCTTACTGGTCATTACCATAGCATCCACTTCTTTCATATTTTCATATTTCTCAAAAGCTTGAGAAGTAGAAAGCATGGGCGCTAATGCTAACAGGAGGGTAATTACTAATCTATTCATGATTTCTGGTTTTTAATCTATTTGTATTATTTTGTTTTTAGTTTTGTTAAATTCTTTCAGGTAAACTAGATCTGCCTTCCCTTCATTCATAAACTGGGAAACCATATTTAGCGTTTCTTTGGTCTTTTCCAGTGCCAGTTCTTCATCACTTATTGTTCCTAAATCATTTTCATTAAGCTCACGCGAGGAGTCATTGAAGAAAAACACCCCTAATGCAACAATAAGGATGGCTGCGATAGAAGTCCAGGAATACCAGTTTCTCTTAGTTCCTGCAGATCTCACCCAGGGAGATCTTTCCATAGTTTCATTTTTCTGTTTTGCTGAAAACATGAAGATAAGCTGGTAGGATCTTAAATGTTCGGGTACTTCCCCATTTAAAAAGTACTCTCTGAGTATATTTTCCTCGGCCAGTGAAGTCTTACCTTCATCATATCGTTCCAGTAGCTTCTCAATTTTACCTGATTCCATAATTGTGTTTCTTTATTAAGTTTTCCCTGATTGCTTTTCTTGCCCTGGAGAGGGCCACTCGTATTGCTGTTTGGTTCATCTCCATGATCTCGGCAATCTCTTCGTAATCATATTGTTCTATATCCCTTAGCTGGAAGATCATTTTTTGCTGCTCCGGCAGGTTTTCAACGATCTTTTGCAGCCAGTCCATCTCATCATTCAATTCCACTTCCGATTGAAGAGAGGGCCCGTGATTCTGATAATTCTGATGCACTATTCGTAAGTGACTGTTTTGTTTGGACTTTAACTGGTCCAGACAATAATTTTTGGTCACCGTCATCGCAAAGGCTTCGATGTTGGCATAATGCTTGATCTTTTCCTTACGACTCCATAGTTTAAGAATTACCTCCTGGGTGGCATCTTCAGCAGCTTCCTTTGATGTAAGCAGTCTTAATGCCATCCGGTACATTTTATCCTTCACAGGATCTATAATTTTCAGGAAGGTGCGTTCTTTCATTTGGTTTTGGTTGGTTTTATAATACCTTCTCAACTTTACGACGAGTCACATGTAGTTTTGTTACAATTAATTTTAAAATTGTAAGAATGTATCTATTTTTAGAAAAAAATTGTTTATTAATCCATTCTTAATTTATGAAAGTATATAAATATTTAATGTTATTTCTTCTAGCAGGAGGGATACTTACCTCGTGCGCAAAGGAAGACATTGATGATAATGTTAAAGAGACAGGTGAACTGCCTGGAGAAGAGCCCACGAGCGACCTGCAATTGGAGATTAAAGATTTCATCTGGAAAGCCATGAATTTCATCTATCTATATAAGGATAATGTAGCTGTTCTTCAGGACGATTACTTTACTACCCAGGCAGAATTAAACTCTTATCTGGAAGATTGGAACAGCCCGGAAGACCTGTTCTATGACGGTTTGGTTTATCAGTATGGCGAGGTAGATGAATTTAGTTTTATGGTAGATGACTATGAAGAACTGGAAAACAGTTTTTCAGGAATCAGAACTACTACGGGTATGAATATAGCTGCAGGGCCCACCTGCGAAACCTGTAATAACTGGTTTATTGCTGTAAGATATGTTCTCCCTGGTTCTCCTGCCGATGAGAAAGGTATAAAAAGAGGAATGGTTTTCACTGAAGTAGATGGTACTGAATTTACCTCCAGTAATATCAACCAGCTTCTATCAAATGAAACCTTAACCCTTACTTATGGAGAAATACAGGACGGAGAAGTTGTTAGTACCGCTGAAACTGTCACTCTTACCAAAGTAACCATAACAGAAAATCCAGTATTAGTATCTAAAACCATTGACCTTGACGGAATAAAAGTGGGATACCTCATGTACAATAGATTTACTCACGATTTTGATGATGAATTAAATGATGCTTTTGGGCAGTTTAAAGCCGATGGTGTTACAGAACTAGTTTTGGATTTGAGGTATAACCCCGGCGGGAGAGTTACTTCTGCGGTAGACCTGGCTAGTATGATTACAGGTCAGTTTAAAGGTGAAGTGCTTATACGTCAGCAATGGAATAGCGAGTGGCAGGCAGCTTTTGAAAGTCAAAATCCGGAGGCTTTGATCGATAAATTTGATGATATGATCTTTGACGGAGATGAGTCAGATTCAGGTCATGAAGCCCATGATCCTATGCCAATTAATAGTTTAAATTTAGATAAAGTGTATATAATTGCAACTGGCTCATCAGCTTCAGCAAGCGAACTGGTGATGAACGGATTGGCAGCACATATAGATGTGGTTCATGTAGGGACAAGAACCGTTGGTAAGGTTCAGGCTTCTACTACACTATATGATGCAGATGTTCCATACTGGACTAAAGAAAATGTAAATCCAGAGCATAAGTATGCTATTCAGCCTTTAATCTATTCTTTAACAAACAATAATGGGGAAGCATATCCCGATGGATTGATCCCTGATATAGAGCAACAGGAATATGTTAGCACTTATGGTACGTTAGGAGATCCTACAGAACCTCTTCTTGCTTTAGCCCTGAATGATATTCAAAGTAACCGAATGTTACAGGAAGCATTTCAAAAACCAGGTGTACTTTCGGTATTACCATATGACAGCAACTCAAAAGATCTTGATTTTCAGAGAATGTATACAGATGACCTTCCTCTGCTTCAGGGAAAAAAACCTGGGGTGAGTTTTGAAAAAGAGTAATTTTAAGAATATATAAAAATTAAAAAAATCCCCGCCAAGAGCGGGGATTTTTATTGGTTAATCATTAAAATATATTCCATTCGGATTGATCCCCGCTGAAAACTGATCCGTTAAATTACCATCTGAAAGGTTGTAGACATAAAGCATCCCGTCCCCGGTAAAATCGGCATTCGGTGAGGCTACATATATTTTTCCGTTATGGATCTCAAAACCGTATAACAAAGCCGGTTCCTCAAGTTTAAATTCAGAAGATGGCTGCATGGTACTCATGTTATAACTATATACTGTTTTGCCTATGGTAAGATATACATCACTCCCTTCCAGGCTCAAATTATTTGGATGCATTGAACTATCCGGAAAATCGAATTCTTCCACGACCTGGTTATTGCTAACATCTATATTTGATAGTTTACCAGCAGTCTCTGTTTCGGCATATGAAGGCTTTCCTCCTGATAACACCCAAAGATTACTTCCATCAACTACCATAGAATTAGGAAGGTCTCCCACCTCTATTTCATCTTCTACTTCATTATTTCCGGTATTGATTACGGAAACGATATTATTAAATGAAAACCCACCTGTATGGGCCACAAAAAGTTTTTCATTTACAGCCAGGACTTTCTCAGGACCCTCTGCAACCGAAATCGATTTTATAAATGAAAAGTCTGCCAGATCGAAGACAGCCACAAAATCATCATCAGGGTCCATCCCGTCTCCCCAGTTACTAACATAGATCTTATTCCCCGTAACTTCAGCATAACGAGGATTCATTAATTCTGTGTCTATTGTGGCCAGGCTTTCAAAAGTATACCGGTTCACCACCTCGATCTTATTGGAAACATTTACCACTATAATGGCGAAATCTTCATATAATTCAATACTCTGAGCGGTATCTCCCAGTTCACTTCCATTGATGTTCATAAAAACCTTGCTTTCCATCTGCTCCATATCCTTGTCAATAAAGCTAACAGAAGCATTGCCGGAGCCAAAATTACCTTCGTTCAACACAAAAATTCCGGATTCGAATTCAGCTTCCTCTTCAGGCAGCGGCGGGCAACAATCGGTATCATCATCACAGGAATTAAAAAAGAAGACTAAAGAGAGTAACAGTAATAAGTGTTTGTAGTTCATAGTTAAAATTTGATTATTAGTGAGGTATTAAAGGACCTTCCAGGCATAATGCGGGAAGGCATACTTTGATATTCTTCGTTAAAAATGTTATGTAATTGGAGTCGCAGACTGGTTTCTGGACTTTTAGCAAAGGCATATTCGGCTCCCAGATTTACCAATTTGTATGAGTCCAGTTCATAATTATTATCGGAAGAGGTATATATACTCCCGTTATAAAGTGACTGAAAAGAGAAAACAAGGCTATCTAGCTCATAAGCTCCTGAAAAAGTAATCTTATGTTGCGGTGTATAGATCAGCTGCTTTTTGGTTTCCTGGTCTATAGACTTGGTAAAGGCATAATTCCCGCTTAGGCTTAAAATATTTCCTCCTATCGCTCCGGACCAGTTGGTAAATAGCTCTAGCCCATAATTATGCACATTGGAGGTGTTCACAGGTCGCCACGTCCCATTTTCCTGGGGAACCCAGCGAATCAGGTTATCAATATCCATGAAATATGCCGTAAGGTTGATCTGAAATTTCTGAAGCCTGATCTCATTCCCTATCTCTCCCTGTAATGAAGTTTCGGGATCCAGTTCTTTATTTCCTCCTGACTGCCAGAAAAGATCATTGAAAGTGGGGATCCTGAAATTCCGGGAAGTATTAATGCGAAGAAGATAGTTTTCAGAAAAGCGATAATTCCCCCCTGCAGAGAATAAAAGGGGAGGATTATAATTATCTGTGATCTCCTGCCTTAAACTGAATTCGTAAGTAAGTTTTTCCAAGTCATGATTCCACAATGCCGAAAATCCTCCGATTTTCCTTTCCGCATTATCAATTCCTGAACCATCTCCCCTGATAATGTTGTAATCTGCTATCAAATTCAGTTTCATCCCTGGTAAGAATTCGTAACCCAGATCATATTTAATGATTCCTGTTTCGGCCTCTCCAAAACTGAAATTTTCGGAATCCCTGTTCTCAAAATATTTGAATTCCTCTTTTATCCAGGCAAGCTTCAGACTGCTGGTGAGATTCGCAGTAAATGATTTCCACTCAAGTAGATTTCTCGAATTTCTATCCTCATATTTACTATTGGAAGGCAGATTCAAGGTTCCCGAAAATCCGCGATCTCCCTGGTAATAGTTGGAATAAAACTTTATAATATTGGCATCATTAAGCCATCTGGCCAGGGAGGCATTCAGCGAAATATTGTAAAAATCGCCATTTTCATTCTGCTTATCAGTTCCCAAATACTTATAATCATTCTCTGAACTTATCCCGGAAACACCAATATTCAAACTGGTTTTTTCACTGGAAAAATTTCCATTATAAGCCGCCTGATAGGTTTCAAAACTTCCATTACCAATCTGCAGATCATTATTCGAACCATCTTCAAAACTAAAGTCATTGTTCAGGTGAATAGTTCCTCCAATGGCGCCGCTGCCATAGACCACACTCCCTCCTCCCGGTCTAAGACTGATGTTGTCAAAAACCTGGGTGTTAATAGTATTAAAATCTGTTTGTCCTGTAAATTGTGAATTGATATTGATACCGTTCCAAACCACAGCTGTCTGGGCAGCTCCGGTACCACGAACCGAGGCCGAAGAAACCATTCCATAGCCATTTTCACGAAAAAAGAAAGGAGAATTGAATTTAAGCAAAGAAGTAAGCAATGGCTCATTTTGCTGAATTAAGGAATCGCCCAGTTCCTTTACAAATTGTCCTTCAGAATTCTGTTTCAGCTTCACGTCGCTCAAACGAACCTCCTCCAGCCAGTTTATGGAATCATTCTGTGCCTCCACACCCAGGCAGCCACAAAAAAAGATTAGAATAAGATGAAATAAGTTTCTGTTCATAATCTGCCGACCTTTATCCCGAAAGTCACTCGATATTAGTTTGAAACTCAGGCAGGTCTCCTGGCTCGCGTACTGCAATTCACCTTCCCATCTACCAAGGCAGACAGTGGTTTGAAGAATTATTGCAGCCATCCACCACAGGCGGACAAAGCTTACAGTTGCGGGAACAGCTCAGGCTTATGAAGTAAGAAATAAGAAGGTAGAATTACGAATTCCAATTTTCTTATAAGGGGCGATTCAGTTATTTGAAAAATTTGTACTTCCAAATTCGTAAATCGTACTTCCCTGATTCCCTTTTAATCCACGCAGAATTGAATCGGCGCTGAACCAAAATTTCAATGCGAAAATAAACAAATATGTTTAGCAATAAGATCAAAAAGTTAAATAATCTTACTTTTGATCTCCAAACAACCGATTTTGATAAGAGTAATTTCCATTTTTTTAGTACTGGGATTCCTGTCCTGCAAAAATTCAAAGAACACTGATTCGTCTGAAATTCAGAAGGGTGAAGAAGTTGAAATTGAAGATGCTAAAGGTTTCAGTATCATCAAATTTGAGAATTACAGTATTCTGAAGGTCAATACGCCCTGGCCCGAAGCTGAAGATCCTTTTATATATCTCCTGGCAGAAAAGGATGCTGAGATCCCGGAAGATCTGAAATACGATCAGAAAGTTGAAGTCCCGGTAGAAAGTATGGTTGTGACTTCCACTACTCACATTCCCGCTCTCGAAGCTTTGAATGAAGAAGAAAAGCTAGTAGGATTTCCAGGTCTTAATTATATATCTTCAGAAAAAACCCGGAAACTGATCGATGACGGAAAAGTTTCAGAATTAGGCCAGAACGAGAACATTAATACCGAAGTCCTGATAGATCTTTCGCCTGATGTAGTGATTGGTTTCTCCATAAATGCTTCTAATAAGAGTTTTGAGACCATTCAGAAAACCGGAATTCCGATGATTTACAATGGAGACTGGACAGAGGCCACCCCACTGGGAAAGGCGGAATGGATAAAATTTTTCGGTGCTTTATCTGGTAAAGAAAAAAAGGCTGAAATAATATTCAGTGAAATCAAGAACGAATATCTGAAAGCCAGGGAGCTGGCAAAAACCAGTGAAAAAAGACCTACTGTGATTGCGGGATCCATGTACAACGACAAATGGTATATGCCTTACGGTAATTCCTGGCAGGCCCAGTTCATAAAAGACGCGAACGCCGATTATCTTTATTCAGACACTAAGGGAGACGGAAGTTTATCCCTTGCATTTGAAAGTGTTCTGGAAAAAGCTGAGGCGGCTGAATACTGGGTAAGCTCAGGTCAATTCACCTCCTACGAACAACTTTTCAATGAAACCGAACATTATAAAAGGTTTAAAGCTGTTAGAGAAAAGAATGTTTATAGTGTAAGCCTTTCCACGGGAGAAACGGGCGGAGTCACGTTTTACGAGCTTGGTCCTCAAAGACCCGATCTTATTCTAAAAGATCTTATTTCCATATTTCACCCAACACTTATAGAAGATTACGAACCAGTATTCTATAAACCGCTAAAATAATGCTGAGTCAGAAAAAATATACTTTTTCCATCATTCTGCTTTTTCTGGCGGTAATACTTACAGCCTTGTTCAATATAAGTTTAGGGTCGGTGAATATCCCGGTTTCAGATGTTACCTCAGCCTTGCTTGGGTTTGAAGTAGATAAAGATACATGGAGGTATATCATTCTCAATTACCGACTTCCAAAGGCCATTACCGCCATTATCACGGGTTCCGGGCTGGCAGTAAGCGGACTTTTAATGCAGACCCTTTTCAGGAATCCTCTGGCAGGGCCTTATGTACTTGGCCTAAGTAGTGGTGCCAGCCTGGGTGTTGCAATTGTATTTATGGGCGCCTCTATATTTGGTGCGTCATTCGCAGCTATCCTTTTATCAGAATGGAGCCTGGTGATCGCATCCAGCCTTGGAAGTTTACTGGTCCTGTTTGCCGTTATCCTGGCTTCTATACGTCTAAGAGACACCATGGCTATACTTATCATTGGATTGATGTTTGCTAGCCTTACAGCGGCTATTGTGAGCGTACTGGCATATTTTAGTCCGGCATCTCAACTTCAGCAATACGTTTTCTGGTCCTACGGAAGTCTTGGAAATCTTAGCTGGAACGAAGTTTTAATACTCGGGCTGTTCTGGTTGATTGGAATCTTAATAAGCATTGGCAGTATAAAGAACCTCAATTCCCTGTTGCTCGGCGAACAATATGCCAGAAGTCTCGGTACAAATATCAAAAAGAACCGGTTAATGATCATAATCGCAACCAGCTTACTTGCCGGAAGCATAACAGCATTTGCAGGTCCTATAGCCTTTGTTGGGCTGGCTGTGCCTCACCTGGTAAGACAGGTAATTCCCTCGGCTAACCATGTAAGCCTGGTCCCTGCGGTGATTTTTGGTGGAGCCATTTTAATGCTGATCTGTGATATCATTGCCCAGCTTCCGGGAAGTGAATTCAGTTTACCTATAAATGCCATAACTTCGCTAATCGGAGCTCCGGTAGTGATCTGGTTACTGGTGAGAAAAAGAAAATTCAATTTTTAAGTGAGCCCTTCAACTTCAAATATCGTTCTGAGAACCGATGATCTTAGTATAGGTTATAAGAAGAAAAACAATGTTCAAATTGTGGCTTCTGGAATCGATATTGAAATTAAGGAAGGGGAACTTGTAGCGGTAATAGGAGTAAATGGCGCTGGAAAATCTACCTTGCTTAGAACTTTAAGTGGTATACAGCAAATAATTAAAGGTGAGGTTTTTATATCTGAAAATAATCTTTCAAATACAGATCCTTCTGAACTTTCAAAGAACATAAGCCTCGTATTAACTGAGCAATTAATTTCAAAGAATTTAAGTGTTCTCGAACTGGTAGCCCTCGGGAGACAACCTTATACTAACTGGATAGGAAGACTAACCAAAAATGACCTGAAAAAGGTGATGTATGCGATTAAACTGGTTAATATTGAAGATATAAAAAACAAAAAATGTCATGAATTAAGTGACGGCCAGTTTCAGAAGGTTTTGATAGCCCGCGCCTTAGCCCAGGACACTTCGCTCATTATTTTAGACGAACCCACCACTCATCTGGATCTTTATCATAAGGCTTATGTTCTGAAGCTACTTCAGCAGCTTAGCCGTGAGACCAACAAGGGGATCCTGTTTGCTTCGCATGAAATAAATCTCGCACTACAGCTTTGTGACAAACTTCTTATCCTGAAAGATAAAAAAGCTTTATTTGGAAAACCCCTCGAGCTAATTAACTCTGACGCTTTCAGTGACCTTTTCCCCAGCCATCTTATTCAATTTGATAAGGAATCTTCCAGCTTCAAAATAAAATAAGTTTACATCCCGACACGGCTCGATATAGCAATTGGTTCCTTTTATAAATTTTCACTGACTCCCTTCTCCAAAATTCTTAATTAAGTATCTTTGGAAAAATCGCCAGTTTCATGAACGAATATCTCCTCATTAGTCTAATCTTTATTATTGCTTTAGGAATCGGAATTTATTTAGGGAAGCTTATTTCAGGTCTTAAATCCAAAAATGAGACCGGAAGACTCGAGGAACGGAATTCTCAATTATCGCTCCAGATTGAAGATCTCAAAAATCAGATTAACAGTGAATTAGAAAATCACAAATTAGAGATCCAGCAACTTAAAAATGAGGCTCATGGCGACATCGAAAAGATCGAAAATGAAAGGGAAGAGATAAGGAAGGAAAAGGAAAATATCAGCCTGGAGCTTACCCGGAAAATTTCGGAATTCAATAATCTGAAAGAAAGAAACGAGGAGCAAAAAGCCGAAGTTGAAAAGCTTCAGGAAAAATTCACCAAGGAATTTGAAAATCTGGCAAACAAGATCCTCGATCAGAAATCGGAGAAATTCACAAATCTCAATAAACAGAATATTGAAAACATACTCGACCCGCTTCAAAAGAAGATCAAAGAATTCGAGGATAAAGTAAGTAAAAGTGATTCGGAATCTGTAAAAAGACATGCGGAACTAGGAGAAAAACTGAAATCACTTAATGAACAGAGTCTGAAAATAAGTGAAGATGCGACTAATCTTACCAAAGCTCTGAAAGGTGATACTAAGATGCAGGGGAACTGGGGGGAAATGGTTCTGGAAAGGGTGCTGGAACGAAGCGGACTTCAGAAAGACAGCGAGTATTTCGTTCAGCAAAGCTTCAATACCGATGAAGGCAAAAGAGTAATGCCCGATGTGATTATTCATCTTCCCGGCGATAAGAAAATGGTAGTGGATTCCAAGGTTTCCCTGAATGCCTACGAGCGCTACATCAATGAAACTGAAGAAGATGATAAGAGAGCACATCTTAAAAACCACCTGATTTCCGTTAGAAATCGTGTGAACGAGTTAAGCAATAAGAACTATCATTCGCTTTACGAGATGGATAGCCCGGATTTCGTGTTGCTCTTCATCCCGATAGAAGCAGCATTCGCTATTGCTTCCAACGAACATCCAGGCCTTTACAGTGATGCTTTTGAGAAGAATATTATCATAGTAACCCCTACTACTCTGCTTGCTGTATTAAAGACCATTGACAGTATGTGGCAGAATGAAAAACAAAAACAGAACGCAATACAGATCGCAACTCAGGCCGGAGCACTTTACGATTCATTCACAAATCTTACCGATGAACTACTGAAAATAGGCAGACAGATCGGGACCGTTCAAAACACCTATGAAGGTGCGATGAAAAAGCTCACCGGAAAGGGAAATCTTATAAGAAGGGTTGAAAAACTGAAAAAACTTGGTGCCAAGGCAAGCAAACAGATCGATCAAAAACTTATGAATCGGGCCGAAATTGAAGATGAAGAGGAAGAAGAATCCAAAAACGAAACTTTAAATCTTAGATGAGAAAAATTACATTTTTAACCACCCTATTATTAATCAGTTTTCTTTGTCAGTTAACCGCACAGAAGCTCTATTTCCCAAAAGCGGGAGAATGGCAGGAAAAACAGGCCTCAGAATATCAACTTGATCTTTCAGAAGCTGTTGAATTTGCCAAATCCAACGAATATTCCGGGTCAAGGGATCTGAGACAGGCCATTTTAAAAGGCTTTCAACACGAACCCTATCATAAATTGCTCGGTCCAACCAAAAGAAGGGGTGGTCCCGCAGGAATGATATTAAAAGATGGCTACTTGATCGCCAAATGGGGCGATACAAAAAGGGTTGATATGACCTTCAGCGTGACCAAAAGTTTCCTTTCAACCACAGCTCTGGTGGCCAGGGATAAAAATCTCATTACAGGAT
The DNA here is from genome assembly GCF_022410465.1 of Christiangramia crocea. Classification (GTDB taxonomy): domain Bacteria; phylum Bacteroidota; class Bacteroidia; order Flavobacteriales; family Flavobacteriaceae; genus Christiangramia; species Christiangramia crocea. The sequence goes on from NZ_JAJSON010000025.1 coordinate 411,897, forward strand.
TCGATGAACCGGTAGTGGATTATATATGGGATGACACTTTTGAAGGTGAACATAATTCCAGAATTACCTGGACACATCTGCTCCAGCAGAATTCTGACTGGAGTGGTCAGCTTTGGGGTAGTTTTGACTGGGCCGACAGACCTCCGCAGGATCAGGGGATAGATGAATGGAGATCCAGGGAATTACACGAACCGGGAACTTATTTTAAATACAATGATGTTCGAGTGAACGTGCTGGCATATTCATTACTGAATGTATTTAGAATGCCCTTGCCAAAAGTCTTGAAACAGAATATCATGAATCCTATCAATGCTTCTCAAAGCTGGAGATGGTTTGGGTATGAAAATTCATGGACTACCATTGACGGGCTTAAAATGCAGTCAGTAAGCGGTGGAGGACATTCCGGTGGCGGAATGTTCATCAACACCGAAGATATGGCGAGATTTGGCCTTTTATTTATGAATAATGGAGAATGGAATGATAAGGAACTAATTTCCGAAGAATTGATAACCGAGGCTATGCAAGCTTCTGCACCTAATCCTAATTATGGTTATATGTGGTGGCTGAATTCTAAAGGTGACCGGCATATGGAAAATATCGATACCAGTATTTTCTATGCCGCTGGGTTTGGAGGGAACTTTATAATTGTAGACCAGAAGAATAATATGGTGATTGTGACCCGCTGGCTGGAACCTTCTAAACTGGAAGATTTCCTTAACCTTATCTACAGGAATATTTAAATGAAAAAGACCTTACTCTATATACTAGGTGGAATTTTCATTTTATGGCTGCTTTATTTCGCCTTCATCTATTTTGTGCCCTACAGCGAGGGTACCCGAAGTGGAGAACTTATTAAATTCAGCCGGAAAGGAGTGATCTCCAAGACCTGGGAAGGCGAAATAAGCCAGGGAATCAGTGGAGCACAGATATTTCAGTTCTCAGTCCTGGACAAAAACGACAAAGTGATTGAAAAGCTTCAGGAATACGAAGGCAATTATGTAAAGCTTACCTATATTGAACGATTCGATACGTTTTTCTTTTGGGGAGACACAAAATATTTTATAACCGATGTGGAAAAATCAGAAAGTCCGCATTTTAGAAGATAGACATGCAAAAAGATTTTAAGACCGTAGAAGAGAGCCATGTGATAATTTCAGAATTGATGCTTCCCTCCCATTCCAATTTTAACGGAAAGATACATGGGGGCTATATTCTTTCATTAATGGACCAGATCGCTTTTGCCTGTGCTTCTAAACACTCAGGAGCCTATTGTGTTACTGCCAGTGTTGATACGGTAGATTTCTTAAGACCTATCGAAATTGGAGAGCTTGTAACTATGAAAGCATCGGTTAATTATGTAGGCCACAGCTCCATGGTAATAGGCATTCGGGTAGAAGCTGAGAATATTCAGAATGGAAATGTAAAGCACTGTAACTCTTCCTATTTTACAATGGTAGCCAAGGATAAAGCAGGGAGATCAATAGAAGTACCGGGCCTAATTCTTAAAAATGATAACCAGATAAGGCGTTTTGCAAAAAGCATAAAAAAGAAAACCATGAAAAAGAAAAGGATACAGGAGTTCCTGATAACCGACTTCTCTTCAGACAGGTATTTGCACATTCTTGAAGAACATAAAGTAAAATTAGAAAAAGAAGCTTGAGGTCCCACGGATTTATATTAGCGATTTTCATAGCGATAGCAATCGCCTATTTTTATCCTGAAGGCACACAGTTACTGCCATTAAAAACGATAACCGATATTGGGATTGCCCTTATATTCTTCTTTTACGGATTAAAACTGGCACCAGCAGAATTTAAGGCAGGTTTGCTTAATTACCGGGTGCATATCATTATTCAGGTCACCACATTTGTAATTTTCCCTTTATTGTGTCTTCTTTGCATACCTCTTTTTGAAGAAGGGCTTAGATCTGATCTCTGGATCGCTTTGTTCTTTCTGGGAACGCTTCCATCCACGGTTTCTTCCTCGGTAGTGATGGTAGCCCTGGCGAAAGGAAATCTACCAACCGCCATCTTCAACGCTAGTCTTTCCGGACTGATAGGGATTGTAGCAACTCCTTTATGGATCGGTTTTATTTTGGAAAAAACCACCGATTTTGATTTTCTTGAAGTACTCCAAAAACTTTTCCTGCAAATAATCGTACCACTTGCGATAGGCTTGTTTCTTCAGAGGTATTTTGGAAAAATGGCCAGAAAATACGGGAAACAGCTGAGCCTGTTCGATAAAACAACAATTATTTTAATTATATACTCAAGTTTCAGCAATTCTTTTACCTCAGATCTCTTTAATACAGTGAATTTAGAAGAGCTGATTAAAATGGTGGCTATTGTGCTGGTACTTTTCTTTTCAGTCTTCTTCGGTTTGGCTTTTTTCAGTAATCTTATAGGTTTAAATACTGAAGACAAGATCGCAGCTCAGTTCTGCGGCACCAAAAAATCTCTGGTTCATGGTTCGGTAATGGTAAGGGTTATCTTCGGTAATGCTGCAAGTTCAGGTTTATTATTGCTCCCCATTATGCTCTACCATTCGGCGCAATTAATACTGGTGGCCTGGTTCGCAGAAAAATACCGGAAAAGAGATCTGGAAAAAACGGGAATTTAGAAACCTGAATTGATTAAGGCCTCAGGTAAAGAGCAATTTCCGTAATATTATAAGTGAATAGAATCCAGCCAATGATCAGAATAAGTCCGCCTACCGGAGTAACAGGTCCTAAAATCTTAATTTTCTTACCCCTGGAATCACTATAGGTTAATCCATAGATACTGAAAGAAAATAATATGGTTCCAATAATGAAGCACCAGGCGGTAAGGCTCTGACCGGTTTCTGCAAACGGAAAAACGATTCCGCAAATAATCAGCATGATGGCATGATACATTTGGTACCGCACTCCTACCTCATAACTTCTTAACTGATCATCATTGAAAGACCTTCTTAAAGCATGCGCCCCAAAGGCCCCAAGGATAACAGAAAGGGTTCCAAACACACCACCAAATATCAAAACCAGTTCCTTCATAACGAAATATATAATTTTGAGATTATAAAATAAAAAAACATGAATCTCTATTGAGACACACAAAACCAAAGTATTCGTCACCCTGGGCAGTCGAAAGGTTAAAAACGTCTCAACCCCGGTGGACGTGACAATTTAAACTCAGGCTAACAAAGAAAAATTTCCTGATCTAAAATAAAAAAAGTCATTTTGAATGAAAAAAGATTTCCGAAATTACAGATTTCAATTTTCAGTCAAAATGACTTTATGTTTATTTTAATGTTTCTATTTACTCAGATACATCTTTCTTCTGGAGTAAAGATCATAGAAATCATCATCTTTTAAGCTATCAATAAACAGGATGCTCTCTCCAGTACTCTTCATTTCAGGCCCTAACTGCTTGTTAACTTTATGGAACTTATTGAAAGAGAACACTGGTTGTTTGATCGCATAACCTTCCAGCTGAGGATTGAATTGGAAATCTTTAAGCTTTTTCTCACCGAGCATCACTTTTGTCGCGTAGTTCACATACGGTTCTTTGTATGCCTTTGCAATGAAAGGAACCGTTCTGGATGCTCTTGGATTCGCCTCAATGATATAAACCTTCTCATCCTTGATCGCAAACTGAATATTGATCAATCCTACAGTATTCAAAGCAAGAGCGATTTTCCTGGTGTGGTCTTTAATCTGCTGCATTACAAGATCCCCTAAATTGAAAGGAGGAAGCAAGGCATTAGAGTCTCCGGAGTGAATCCCACAAGGCTCTATATGTTCCATAATACCGATGATGTAAACATCTTCTCCATCACAGATAGCATCAGCTTCAGCCTCAATAGCACCGTCCAGATAATGATCCAGAAGAAGCTTATTGTTAGGTATCTTTCTAAGAAGATCCACTACATGCTCTTCTAATTCATCTTTGTTGATAACAATCTTCATCCCCTGCCCACCGAGTACGTACGAAGGTCTTACCAGGATTGGGAAATCAAGTTCATCAGCTAAAGCAAGTGCTTGTTCCGCATTTTCGGCAGTTCCAAATTCAGGATAAGGAATATCATTTGCCTGAAGAAGTTTTGAAAAGCTTCCACGATCTTCTGCAAGATCCAGAGCCTCAAAACTTGTCCCCATTATTTTGATCCCATATCTGTCGAGCTTTTCAGCAAGTTTAAGAGCGGTTTGCCCTCCAAGCTGAACGATTACACCTTCGGGCTTCTCATGCCTGATAATATCATAAATATGCTCCCAGAATACCGGTTCAAAGTATAGTTTATCGGCAACATCGAAATCAGTAGAAACGGTCTCCGGATTACAATTGATCATAATAGTCTCATAATCACATTCAGAGGCAGCTAAAACTCCGTGCACACAGCTATAATCGAATTCTATCCCCTGCCCTATTCTGTTTGGCCCTGAACCTAAAACAATGATCTTCCTGCGATCTGAAACCTTGCTTTCATTATCTAAATAAACTTTTCCATCCTTGGATCGTATCTCATCTTCAAAGGTGGAATAGTAGTAAGGCGTTTCCGCCTTAAATTCTGCCGCACAGGTGTCTACCAGTTTATAAACTCTGTTCACGCCCAGGTCTTCCCTCTTTTTATAAACTTCACTTTCCCAGCAATCAAGCATATGTGCTATCTGCCTGTCAGCAAATCCTTTTTGTTTTGCTTCAAGAAGAAGGTCTTTTGGCAATGAATGTATATCGTAAGTAGAGATTTCTTTATCCAGGGCATATAGCTCCTCATACTGTTTTAAGAACCACATATCTATCTTTGTGATCTCATGAATTCGGCTTAACGGAATACCAATCTCAATCGCATCATAGATCACAAAGACCCTATCCCAGCTTGGGTGTGTCAATTTATCAATGATCTGATCATAGTCTGTATAACCTTTTCCGTCAGCGCCAAGTCCATTCCTCTTGATCTCAAGGGATTGGGTCGCCTTATGCAGGGCTTCCTGAAAAGATCTTCCAATTCCCATAACTTCCCCAACAGACTTCATCTGGAGACCCAGGGTGCGATCTGCACCTTCGAATTTATCAAAATTCCATCTTGGGATCTTCACGATTACATAATCCAGGGATGGCTCAAATAAAGCTGAAGTAGATTTAGTTATCTGGTTATCAAGTTCGTCAAGGTGATATCCTAAAGCCAGTTTTGTAGCTATCTTGGCAATTGGATATCCGGTTGCTTTTGAAGCCAGTGCTGAAGACCTGGATACCCTTGGGTTGATTTCGATCGCAAATATATCTTCCTTTTCATCTGGACTTACCGCGAACTGTACATTACATCCGCCAGCAAAGTCTCCAATACTACGCATCATTTTGATAGCCATATCCCTCATTCTCTGGAAAGCACTATCGCTAAGCGTCATTGCAGGAGCCACAGTGATAGAATCACCAGTATGGATTCCCATAGGATCCATATTCTCCACGGTACAGATGATAACCACGTTATCATTCTTATCACGTAGCAGCTCTACCTCATACTCTTTCCAGCCCAAAAGAGCCTTATCGATCAACACCTCATGTATAGGCGAAGTTTCAAGGCCATAAGTAAGCATTTCATCAAAATCCTCAGCCCGGTGAACAAAACCTGCTCCACCTCCTCCGAGGGTAAAAGAAGCTCTTATCACTAGCGGATATCCAAACTCCTGAGCCACTTCTTTTCCCTGTAAATAAGAGGTGACAGTTTTCGCAGGAGCAACAGGCACACCTATTCTCCCCATCAACTGTTTGAACTGCTCACGATCTTCACAAATATTGATCGCATCGATATCAACACCAATAAGTTTTACTCCGAAGTCGTTCCAGATTCCTTTTTCATCTGCTTCAATGCAAAGGTTTAAAGCTGTTTGCCCTCCCATGGTTGGCAATACTGCATCAATCTCCGGGTGATCCTTTAATATTTCAACTATTGACTTTGTGGTAAGAGGTTTTAAGTATACATGATCGGCCATGGAAGGGTCGGTCATAATGGTTGCAGGGTTTGAATTTATCAGAACGGTCTTAATCCCGTCTTCCTTCAAAGAACGAAGGGATTGAGTTCCTGAATAATCGAATTCACAGGCCTGCCCTATAATAATGGGGCCCGAACCTATAATTAAAACGCACTTGATGTCTTTGTTTTTCGGCATGATATTATGTTGTGTTCGTTGTAAAAATAAGAAGCGTGTGGATATAAAAAAAGGCGTTACTTAAAAAGTAACACCTTTATTATTTCGAATAACGTGATTCATTAGTGTTTATGTCTGTTTTCAGAAGATACAGATAATTTCTTTCTTCCTTTAGCCCTTCTTCTAGCAAGGACCTTTCTTCCGTTTGCACTGGCCATACGCTCCCTAAAGCCGTGCTTATTTTTTCTTTTCCTTTTAGATGGTTGAAACGTTCTTTTCATTGTGAATATCTTTTATCTTCTGTAAATTCGTTTTTGGCTGTCTTTAAAACTGCGTGCAAATATACAAAGCTTTTTAAGTACTGCAAATACTAATTTAAAATAATTTTTAATTGTTTTTATTACCTTTGCCGCCTGGAAAATCAAGATAAAAATGTTCAATAAGAATATCAAGTTAGTTTTAGCCGGTTTAATAATCGCTGCAGCCATCTGGCAATTCATCGAAGGTAATATAGGCAACGGCATCTTTTTAATCCTGCTGTCAGGTATTTTCATCTTCCTTTATTTCAAAAATGAAATGATCTTACTGGCCTTTCTTCGTCTAAGAAAACAGGATTTTGAAGGCGCTAAAAAATGGCTCGATAAAATTAAGGACCCGGAGAAAGCCCTTACACAGAAACAACAGGGTTATTACTGGTACCTTCACGGACTTATGGTTTCCCAGACCAATATCACCCAGGCCGAAAAATTCTTCAAACGCGCTATTAGGTTAGGACTGTCCATGGACCATGATCTTGCTATGGCCAAACTTAATCTGGCGGGCATTGCCATGACCAAAAGAAGAAAAAGAGAGGCAACCATGCTGCTAAATGAAGCTAAAAAACTTGATAAGCATGGAATGATGAATGATCAGATACGAATGATGAAAGAACAAATGAAGAAGATCTAGTTTATAGCTCTTTTGAGAAAAGTCTATTTTATCTAATATATCGGCACTTAAACGATAATATTTTTCTGCAGCTTTAAGTCGCGTTACCTTTACAGGGTAACAGCCCCACTAGACGTTGCATGAAAAAACTATTATTAGTTTTACTACTTATCGGCCCCTCGGTATTTTCCCAGCAGAACCTGCAGGACAGGACATTCTTCTCTGAAGCTCTCTTTAATCACCTTTCAGATTATAACAAAAAAGCCGATCTCGCTTATCGATTTAACCAATATGATATAGCAAAGGAGCTTTTTGAAGATTTCACCAATAATCATCTTGAAGGCTCATATATGGATAATTTTAAATTCCATAATCTAAAAAAGAAAGAAGTCCAGCTATATGATTACAGTAAACCAGTTTTTCTCATCACTTATGCTTCCTGGTGTGTTCCCAGTAAAGGTGAGGTTCCGGCTTTAAATGAACTGGCTTCACAATTCAAAGAAAAGATTGATTTTGTAATACTTTTTTGGGATAAGAGAGAAAAAGCTAAAGAACTCGCTGAACAATTCTCGTCAGACATTTCTATTGTATATGTTGACGAAACCGAAAATAATGGAGCATATGTGGTAAGGCAGCTCAAACACTCCCTTGGCCTTCCAACCTGTTTCCTGCTATCTGATGACAAGAAGATAATGGAAATTAGAAGAAGCGTATTTCCATATCTAAATACTGAAGCCGAAACAGCTTACAGGGAAAATTACATCGCCCTGGAAACTTCCATCTCCAAAAACCTGATCAATCAGTACGAGGAAGTATACGCTGAAAATATCTCCCTCGAATAATACCGATTAATTTCAATCTATTTCGCAGGCGGATAATATCCTTCCTCAGGAATATCTATATAATAAGTCTTTCTCGAAGCATTCTTAAGATGATCATCTCTTAGCCAGGGATTATGAACTTTCAATATCTTGTAATTGATCCCAAATTTTTCAGCAAAATCGGGGAAATCCTTGACCACCGTATCAACTTTCACCTTGTTGACAGGGATTGGCTGGTAAAGATCATCTTCGTCAAAATTAAAACCATACTTTTCCGGATGATTCATTATTTCTTTTACCGCAAGTATTCTAAACACATATCTTCCAGTCTCCTCTCCCAGCAATAAATCGTAGTAATCTGACACCTTTTGTCTCTCCAGCTGCTTATCAATTCCATACTGCCCTGCATTGTAGGAGGCAGCGGCAAGAGTCCAGGATCCAAATCTCTCTTTAGCTTTTTTCAGATAATCACTGGCAACACGCGTAGATTTTTCAATATGATATCTTTCATCTACATTATCATTGATCTCCAGGCCATATTCCTTTCCAGTCCCTTCCATTATCTGCCAGAAGCCAATAGCCCTTGCAGGAGATACGGCCTGAGTTAAACCGCTTTCTATCACTGCCAGGTATTTAAAATCTTCAGGCACACCTTCCTCTTTAAGAACCTGCTCGATCAAAGGAAAATATTTGTGTGCGCGCTTCATTAAAAGCAAAGCATTAGACTGCCAATAGGTATTCACGAGTAATTCACGATCCATTCTTTCATGAACATCGGGATCTTCAAGAGGCACAGTCTCTCCTGCAAACTCCAGATTATCTGGCATTGGTAATGCTTCAATACGATAAGAAGCTGCCACGCTCTTATTAGAATTTCCTTTGGTAATTGTATTCTTCTTTTCTCCGTTCGACGCTCCTTCTTCATCCTGTTGAACCGCATTTATACTTACTGCACAAACCGTGATCAATCCAACAACCAATAATGCTCTTTTTAAAATCTTCATAGCTGATCAATTTACTTTTTCTTCTTGTTTCTTATTTTTAAGTTTACCCGAAACAATCAGTTTCGGTAAATTCTCATTAAACCAACGGAATCTATTTATAATCATTATATGGGTCCCTCCCTTTACGATTATCGCATTCCGAATATTTTTAATTGGAAACACTTCATCCTTGTCTCCATGAATATGTATCACTCTTTCGTCCGGTTTCTCACATTTCCAGTTTACCATGTTCTTAATAGCCCAGTCCAGATACTGTTTATCTTTGATAGTAATAAACTTCTTATAAAGCTTCGCTCTGGTTTTAAGAAAATCACCAATAGCAATCTTCTCGAAAAAGTCTACATAATCTGCCAGCCTGGTCGGGATAAGCTTAAACAATCCTGTTTTTGAAGCGAACCTCATACGGGGCGGCAATTCATCACTACATTTTACACTGGAAATAATAATAAGACGTTTCAGTGTTATGAACTTCGCCATTTCCTGCACAATTACCCCGCCAAAGGAAACACCAATTAGAACGGGGTTCTCATGTTTTACGTATTTGAGAATTCTTTTGGTGTAATTTTCAAGACTCTCATTCTTTTCCGGAATCTCCCATTTAAGATAATGGACCTTAAACCTCTCAGGAGGTAATGATATATTCTCAAAAATAGCCCCGTCAGTTGCCATTCCGGGCATTAGATATACATGTATAAGCCCTGAGTCCTGTTTCATTTTAACATGTATATAACAAATAATGCTGCCATTTAATCGTAAATTTAACAATCAAAATTACTGCTTAATACTCGACTTTCAAATTACCAAGTCACAAAAAATGGAGAAAGTAATACATCCCGCTAATTCACGGGGTACAGCAAATTTTGGATGGCTTAATGCCAATTATTCATTCAGTTTTGCAAATTTTTTCGATCCCAATAAAGTACAATTCGGTCAGTTAAGAGTACTAAATGACGATTTTATCAAAGGGGGCATGGGATTTGGCACCCATCCTCACGAAAATATGGAGATCATAACAATCCCGTTAAAAGGAGAATTGAGGCATAAGGATTCTATGGATAATTCAGGGGTTATCAAAGCCGGGGAAGTACAGGTAATGAGTGCTGGCACCGGTGTTGAGCATAGCGAGTTCAATTCTTCACAAGATGAGCTCAATATGCTGCAAATATGGATATTCCCGGAGGAAAATGGCTTGGACCCCAGGTATGAACAAAAAAGTTTCTCCGGTTTATTGGAAACAAATGAACTCACTACAGTAGTTGCTCCAAAATCTGATCAGTCTGAAGGCTCATTATGGATAAACCAGCAGGCATATCTACATCTGGGGGAATTTGAGACAGGCACGAAAATTGAATATCCACTTAAGAATGAGAGTGATGGAGTATATGCTTTTTTGATCGAAGGTGAAACTGAAGTTGCAGGAACAATTCTTAAAAAACGTGATGCTGTGGGAATTTGGAATACTTCCTCTATTTCTCTAGAATTTAAAAAACCCTCAAAGGTTCTTTTAATTGAAGTGCCTATGAACTAAATTTACAGGTATGAATGATGTAGAATTAATAATTACAGACAATGAGTTTCTAAGACAATTTGAAACCCGTATTAATGATGAACTGGCAACTATAGAATATTCTCAACAGGAACGAAAGATTTTCCTTACCAAATTAATAATGCCAGAGAACACTGAAGACCGCCAGGAAGATTTTATAAAGGCGGTTCTTGGTGAAATTAAAGAAAGAAATACCCGTGTTGTTCCAACTAGTCCCGAGATCGCAGGTTTTATGAGAAAAAACCGTAGAAAATATAAAGATCTTCTTCCTGTTGGAATAAATATTTAAACCACCTCGGCTTCTGGTACTGTTTCGAACCTTACCAGACCATCAACGTCAATTTCAGTGAGTTTTATTTTCTGAAGGGTATTAACTTTTGCCGGATCCCAGGGAGCTTTAACCTTCACGTAATTTTCGGTAAATCCATGGATATAACCCTCCTTGTTCTCACCTTCAAATAATACCGTACAGGTATTACCTATCTGGCTTTCGTAAAAAGCCCTTCTTTTCTTAGCCGAAAGACCTCGAAGCATTTTACTTCTTTTCTTTCTCACTTTTATCGGCACTACTCCATCCATTTCCGCTGCAGGTGTATTATCTCTTTCGGAGTAAGTAAATACATGCAGATAGGAAATATCAAGTTCATTCAGGAAATTATAGGTTTCAAGGAAATGCTCCTCAGTCTCTCCAGGAAATCCTACTATAACATCAACCCCAATACAGGCATCAGGCATCATCTTCCTTATCTGATTCACCCTGTCTACGTAAAGATCACTCAGATAACGACGACGCATCAGTTTCAGAATCTCATCGCTTCCGCTTTGCAATGGTATATGAAAGTGTGGCACAAAGGTTTGGCTTTGGGAAACGAAATCTATCGTCTCATTCTTAAGCAAATTAGGTTCAATTGAAGAAATTCTAAGACGTTCTATACCTTCTACATCATCCAGGGCCTTTACAAGATCTAAAAAGGTGTGCTCATGCTTTTTATTCCCGAATTCGCCTTTTCCATAATCCCCAATATTCACACCTGTAAGAACGATCTCCTTTATCCCCTGATCTGAAATTTCAGCAGCGTTTTTAAGAACGTTCTCCAGTTTATCACTTCGGGAGATACCACGTGCCAAAGGAATAGTACAATAAGTGCACTTATAATCACAACCGTCCTGAACTTTCAGGAATGCCCTTGTACGGTCTCCAATTGAATAGGAGCCCACATAAAAATCAGCTTCATTAATCTCACAGGAGTGCACCTCCCCGAAATCGTTCTTGGTAAGATCGTTGAGATAATCTGTAACCTTGAATTTCTCAGTAGCCCCCAGCACCAGATCCACCCCGTCAACTGAAGCGAGTTCTTCGGGTTTAAGCTGGGCGTAACAACCTACAGCAATAAGAAAAGCATTTTCATTAACCTTTTGAGCCTGCTTTACAATAGTCTTGAAACGCTTATCGGCATTTTCGGTAACCGAACAGGTATTAATCACATAGATATCAGCTTTTTCAGTAAACTCCACTCTCTCAAAGCCCTCATTTTCAAATGATCTGGCAATAGTGGATGTTTCTGAAAAATTGAGCTTACAACCCAAGGTATAAAAGGCAACTTTCTTCGCGTGCATAGGTCAACTTTTAATTTACAAACCCATTTTGGGGCTGCAAAGATACCAACTAAAAATGTTTCTATAAAATGTTCCTGGATTTGTAATTTACAGATTTGCTGAAGGTTATTAGATTATTGGCATTATTCGTATATTTCAATCCTTATATTATTTCATTGCTATGAATTTCGGGAACACCATGGGAACCACGGCAAATTATAATGAAAACCAGCGCCATAAACGAATAAGCGATCCCGATGGATCAAATTCAGGTAATAGCATTCGCAGAATTATGAATAGAACCCGCCTTACCGATGAAGATCTTGAGCAGTTGAGACTTAGCATTATTAAATCCCACAAAAAGAAGCATTACAGAGTACTTGTTATTTCAGCCTTACTTTTTATTATTCTGGGATTAGTTTTATATTATTTTGCTTTTTAGCCTCTTCTCCATTTGGCCGTATGATCAAATACATACTTCAGGATATTTTTGTCTTCCTGGGTAAGGTCCTTATTACGCCTTCTTAATACATGTTCTGCCGTCTCATAGACTTTTTCAAGTTTATAGGTGCTTGTACCGGCACTTCCTCCCCAACTGAAACTGGGAATAAAGTTTCTAGGGAAACCACTGCCAAATATATTTGCACTCACCCCCACCACGGTTCCCGTATTGAACATCGTATTGATCCCACATTTACTGTGGTCGCCCATTATCAGGCCACAAAACTGAAGTCCGGTTCTTGCAAAACTTTCAGAGTTATAATTCCAGATCCTTACCTCGGCATAATTGTTCTTCAGATTGGAATTATTTGTATCAGCGCCTATATTACACCATTCACCCAGCACGGCATTCCCAAGATAGCCATCATGGCCTTTACTGCTGTTTTCAAATAACACAGAATTGTTTATTTCTCCTCCAGCCTTGCAATGGGGGCCTATGGTAGTAGCTCCATAGATCTTGGCCCCCATTTTAATTACAGCATTATCACATACCGCCAAAGGACCTCGTACCAGAGTTCCCTCCATTACCAGGGCATCTTTACCTATATAAATAGGACCCGAAGAAGCATTTAAAGAACAGTTCTCTACTACAGCTCCCTCCTCTATGAAAATGTTCTCGCCAGCTTTTACAAAGTTTGAATCATGTATCTTCTGGGAAGTTCTTCCAGTGGTAAGAAGATCAAAGTCCAGTTGAATAGCCTCGGCATTCTTCGAAAAAATATCCCAGGTATGTGAAATTTTAAGAAGATCACCTTTTGCCTGTATCTCTTTTAATTCAGAAAAATCTGGTTCCGCATCTCCATTCTGAAAATAGGCCACCATTTCCTCACCGGAAAACAGGCTTTCATATTCATTTAGACCTTTAATTTGGTCAACCAGATTAGAACTAGGCAGGAATGATGAATTGATGATTACATTTTTATCTTTAAGATCTACCGGCCACTTGCCACTTAGGTAATCTTCGGTTTTAGTGGAAACTGTAGTACCCAGAACTTTTTCCCATTTCTCCCGGATGTTAAGAATACCGAATCTAATATCAGCGACAGGCCGTGTAAAAGTAAATGGCAGGAGATCATTTCGAGAGGGACCATCAAAAAGAATATAATTCATCATTTCGCAATTTGCATCAAAATTAATAGTTCCTGAATAACAGGAAAGTAATTATCATAAATTTCACATAATCAAAAGAGCCGCTAAAAAAGCGGCTCTCAATATATTTTAATAAACAGGAAAAATTATTTTTTCTTGAATTTTGAGTATTTGTTCTTGAATTTATCAATTCTACCCGCACTGTCAACAAGCTTGGTTTGACCAGTATAATAAGGGTGAGAAGTTCTGGAAATTTCCAGTTTCACCAACGGGTATTCAGTTCCGTCAACTTCAATAGTTTCTTTTGTTTTGGCAGTAGACTTGGTAATAAATACATCTTCGTTAGACATATCTTTAAATGCTACTAATCTATAATTTTCCGGATGGATTCCCTGCTTCATCGCTTTGATCTTTTAATTTTCGAGGTGCAAATTTAAGTAATAACTCTACAACTACAAACAAATTTCAAAAAAGTTTTTGTTATATATAGATGTAACGTTTTACTATATTTGTTAACTAACTGCTAAATTAATCAAACTTCTACTAACCAATGGAAAAACCAGCAAAAAAAATCTCCACATCTTACGGAGTGTATTTAGGATTATCACTCATCCTGATCGTAGTTTTGGCATACGCTTTTGATCTTTCTCTTTTTACAAAATGGTGGTTTGGGGTCTCATTACTAGCCTTTGTTGTCATCATGGCCAGTATGGCGACAAGCAAAGCTAAAAAAGTCAGCACCAGTTTATTTAAATTTAAGGATGCTTTCGGCGCTTATTTTTTAACTGTATTTCTTGGAACGCTTATCTCTTTGTTTTTCGGAATTATATTATTCAATGTGATAGACCCAGAAGCTGCAGAAACGCTTACCGAACTCACCATTGAAACCACGAGGGATATGATGGAAGGTTTTGGCGCTCCGGAAGCTCAGATTAATGAAGCTCTTCAAAAAATGCAGGAAGAAAATCAATATTCTTTAATTAATCAGCTAAAAGGATACGGATTCCAGTTAATTTTGTATGCTCTAATTGGATTAATCGTAGCTCTTATTTTTAAAGAAAAAGAGCCAACTAACGTTTAAAAATGCAGATATCGGTTGTAATACCCCTTCTTAACGAAGAACAATCTCTGGTAGAATTATATGATTGGATCGCAAAGGTATTGCGGTCCAATTCCTTTTCTTATGAGATCATATTTATTGATGATGGCAGTACTGACCATTCCTGGCAAACCATTGAGTCTCTTTCCAAAAATGATGAAGCCGTAAAGGGTATACGCTTCAATAGAAATTATGGAAAATCTCAGGCCCTCCATGCTGGCTTTCTCAGAGCACAGGGTGATGTGGTAATCACAATGGATGCAGACCTTCAGGATAACCCCGAGGAGATCCCGGAACTTTATGAAATGATCACAAAAGATGGGTATGATCTGGTTTCAGGCTGGAAGAAGAAACGTTATGATAATGTAATCACTAAAAATTTACCTTCAAAATTATTTAATGCAGCCGCCCGCAAAACATCTGGGGTGAAACTCCATGATTTTAATTGCGGACTTAAAGCTTATAGAAAAGAAGTGATTAAGAACATAGATGTATATGGGGAAATGCACCGTTATATTCCGGTACTCGCCAAAAATGCGGGGTATTACAGGATCACTGAAAAGGAAGTTCAGCATCAGGCAAGAAAATATGGCAACACCAAATTCGGTATAAACCGTTTTATACATGGTTTCCTGGATCTTCTTAGTATCTGGTTCCTTTCTAAATTCGGCCGCAGGCCTATGCACCTTTTCGGCGCATTGGGTGTTCTAATGTTTATTATAGGTTTTGTAGCGGCAGGGTGGATAGGTTTTGCCAAGCTCTATAAATTATATCATGGCATTCCTAACACTCTTGTGGCCCTTAATCCCTGGTTCTATATTTCGCTTACTGTAATGATAATAGGAACTCAATTCTTTTTAGCAGGATTCCTTGGAGAACTTATACTTAGGTCAAAAAGAGATAAGGAACGCTACCTTATAAAGAAAACCACTCCTAATATTTAGGCGCTTTCCCGGATTAATGTTTATTTTTGCTAAGCAAAAAAAATTAAATGATGGCGACTGTTAACCCTGATATTCTTAAAAAAGCTAAAACCTGGCTTACCGATATTTTTGATAATGAGACAAAGTCTGAAATCAACAGGCTAATAGAAGAAAACCCCAAAGAACTGGAGGAAAGCTTTTATAAGAATGTTGAATTCGGCACTGGAGGAATGCGAGGAGTTATGGGTGTGGGTACAAACCGCATCAATAAATACACCCTTGGAAAGAACACTCAGGGATTATCAGATTATCTTAAAAAGTCTTTTCCGGATAAGGAAATAAAAGTAGCGATCGCATACGATTGTCGAAATAACAGCCAGAAACTTGCGAAAGTGGTAGCTGATGTTTTTTCGGCTAATGGCATCAGGGTTTTCTTATTTTCTGAACTAAGGCCTACTCCGGAGCTTTCATTTGCAGTTAGAAAACTTGATTGCCAGTGTGGAATTGTTTTAACGGCAAGTCATAATCCTCCGGAATACAATGGTTATAAGGTATACTGGGAAGATGGCGGACAACTAGTACCGCCTCAGGATACTGAATTGGTAGACACCATCAATAACCTGGAGTACAGTGCGGTGAATTTCAACGCAAAAGAAGAACTGATAGAAAAAATAGATACCGAAGTAGATCAGGCTTTTGCAGAAGCTTCGGTAGAAAATGGAAGCTTTGATATATCAGCCAAGGCCAGGGAAAATTTGAAAGTCGTTTTCACTTCTCTTCACGGTACTTCAATAACCATGGTTCCTGAAGTTTTAAATAAAGCCGGATTCTCAAATGTTTTCTTAGTAGAGGAACAAAAGAAACCTGATGGAAATTTTCCGACAGTAAAATCTCCAAATCCTGAAGAACCTGAAGCCCTAAAAATGGCCCTGGAACTTGCAGAAAAACAAAATGCCGATATAGTTATAGGAACTGACCCGGATTGTGACCGCCTGGGAGTTGCTGTAAGAGACCTGGATGGAAAAATGATCCTTTTAAATGGAAATCAAACCATGCTGGTCATGACCTGGTTCCTTTTAGAGCAATGGAAAAAAGAACGCAAAATAAAAGGAAAGGAATTCGTCGCTTCTACTATAGTTTCAACTCCAATGCTCAAGAATCTTGTTGAAGATTATGGCGTGCAGTATATGGAGGTGCTTACAGGTTTCAAATGGATCGCCAAACTGATCAAAGATCACCCCGAACTTGATTTCATAGGTGGTGGCGAGGAAAGTTTCGGATATATGGTTGGCGATTTTGTAAGAGATAAGGATGCCGTTACTGCTACACTGCTTGCCTGTGAGATCGCTGCACAATTGAAGGCCGAGGGTAACTCCTTTTACAATAAGTTACTAGAACTTTACGCTAAATACGGGCTTTACAGAGAAGAACTAATCTCTTTAGTTAAGAAAGGAATTGAAGGCGAAAAGGAGATCAAACAAATGCTGATCGACCTAAGAGAAAATCCGTGGGAAGAGATTGATGGAGAAAAGGTTGTTCTGGTAGAAGATTATAAAACTTCTGTAGCCAAAAATGTCCAGGATCATAATGAACAAAGAATCGATATTCCTAAATCCAATGTGCTGATCTATTATACCGAGAACGGGACAAAGATAGCAGCAAGACCTAGTGGTACCGAGCCCAAGATAAAATTTTACATAAGTGTGAACACCGAGCTTTCTTCAGCAGAAGATTATACTGAAGAAAATAAGAAATTGAGTGATAAAATTGCCCGTATTAAACAGGAACTAAAACTGGGCTAACAGCTTTTTAAATGACCTATTTCCGGAAAATACTCCAGTTCGCGATTCCCTACAAGCAGTTCGCGATACTGAATATTATTTGCAATATTTTATATGCGATCTTCAGTACCCTTTCTTTTATCGCGCTGATCCCTGTAATTCAGGTTTTATTTGATAAAACAAAAAGGGTTGCAACAAAACCAAAATGGGACGGGATTGGCGGAATAAAGGATTATGCCGTAAATCATTTCAATTATTATGTTACACAAAGGGTAAATGAAGATGAAGTAGCTGCCCTTGTATTTATTTGCGGGATCGTAGTGCTACTGTTTTTCCTTAAGAACATGTTTGGGTACCTGAGTTCCTTTTTCCTTACATTTTTAAGGAATGGGGTGCTAAGGGATCTTAGGGATGCTGTCTATAAAAAGATTCTTGAACTGCCTATCTCCTACTTTTCAGAAAAAAGAAAGGGAGATACCATTTCCAGGATAACTGCCGATGTAAACGAGGTTCAAACCTCCTTTTTATCGATCCTGGAACTAATCGTAAGAGAGCCGCTGACTATTCTGTTTACCATCATAGCCATGCTTATGATGAGTGCCAAGCTCACCTTGTTTGTTTTTATATTTCTTCCTATCTCAGGTTTCATCATTTCACTTATTGGAAAACAGTTAAAAAAACAGTCAAATCTTGCACAGGAAGAGAACGGACATTTTTTAAGTATCGTAGAAGAAACCCTTTCCAGTCTTAAGATCGTTAAGGGCTTTAATGCTGAAAAGAAGTTCTATGCTCGTTTTCAGGAATCTACCAACCGACTCAACTCTATCCTGAACAAACTGGTTAACAGGCAAAATCTGGCATCCCCAACAAGTGAATTCCTGGGAATATTTGTAATAGTGATCATTTTATGGTTTGGAGGGAATATGGTGCTTGTCGAAGGAACACTGGACGCAGCCACCTTTATCGCATTTCTGGGCCTTGCATACAATATACTTACCCCGGCCAAGCAGATCTCCAAGGCCTCGTATAGCGTTAAAAAAGGAAATGCAGCAGCCGAACGCATCCTGGATGTTCTGGAGACTCCTTCTAATCTGACTGATGCCCCAAATGCAATTGAGAAAAAGGATTTTGAAAGAGAAATCAGCATCGAGAATGTAAGTTTCAGTTATGAAAAAGAAAGGGTGCTTAAGGATTTCAGTATTAGGGTTCCAAAGGGACAAACCGTTGCTTTAGTTGGACAGTCAGGCTCCGGAAAATCTACCATTGCCAATCTAATAACCCGTTTTTATGATGTAAATAACGGAAGTATTAAACTAGATGGTACAGATATAAGGGATATAAAAAAAGCTTCTCTACGAGACCTGATGGGTCTGGTGACACAGGATTCCATCCTTTTCAATGACACTATAAGGAACAATGTTGCCCTGGGAAAGAATAATGCATCTGATGAGGAGATTATAGAGGCTCTGAAGATTGCCAATGCCTGGGAATTTGTTAAAGAACTTCCACAACAACTGGATACCAATATTGGTGATAGTGGCAACAAATTAAGCGGCGGTCAAAAACAAAGACTTTCTATTGCAAGAGCAGTATTAAAGAATCCGCCGGTAATGATCCTGGACGAGGCAACTTCTGCTCTGGACACCGAAAGTGAGAAACTTGTGCAAAAGGCCCTGGAAAATATGATGAAAAATCGTACCTCGGTAGTTATCGCCCACCGCCTTTCTACTATCCAAAATGCTGATAATATTGTGGTAATGCAGCGCGGAGAAATTGTTGAACAGGGTAAACACCAGGAACTTATCTCGAAAGACGGTACGTACCGGAAACTGGTAGAAATGCAGTCTTTTGATTAATAGAAAAAAGGCTGACAAATCAGCCTTTTTTAAATATACCATACTTAACTTATTTATTTTATTCTCCTAAGCTCTCCCGATTGTAAAGCTTCTTCATAATTTGCGCTTATCGCCGGAAAGCTTCCAAAGAATTTTTTTCCGTCTATACGCTTCAAAATCACCTTTGATTCACCATTATCATTGGTTTTCACCTCTGTCACCTCAACCTTAATTCCTTTCACAAGCTTAAAATCCGGCCTGCCTCCGGTTTTGATAATAAAATTGGGACGGGGAAAATTCACATGGGAATATCCATAACTCACGGGTTCATGGATAATAAGCACTTCACCTTTAGTGGCATCACTGGTATCAGATTGTGCTAAGGTTGGGAAACCAAGTGCAATAATGAAAAAAAATGTAAGAAAATATACAGTTCTCATATAAATTACCATTTTAATTATTTTTGGATGCAAAATTAAAAATATCTTAAAATACCGGCAAGAAAAATGAGAATAAAAAAATGGATAATACTGAGTATCATCCATTTTTTATCAAAATTATTTCCACTTTGGGGCAAATGGAAACAATGAGATCTAATTCGATTTTTTGGGGCAAAAAAAGATTAAATCGTTTTGTTATTGTAAAGATACAATAAACTTTAATTCAAACAAGAAAAAAATGCTTTTTATCAATGAAAAAAGCATTTAGTCGATTGATTTATATCATATTGAAGTTTTTTTCCTACAATAGTAATATGAAAATTTTCCTTTTTGAAGCTTTAAGCTTTTCAATACCTTTACGCGATCAATTTTACAACGTAGTAATTTCTGAAGCTTGCAATACTCCGAAGATCAATTTATAGAAAGGTTAAAAGACAGTTCCTCCTCCCAGGAAGCTTTCAGGGAACTTATTGCCCTGTATAAGGAACGCCTGTACTGGCACATAAGAAATATAGTAAAAGATCATGATGATACAGATGATATTCTTCAGAATACATTTCTTAAGATTTTTCGTAATATCGATAAGTTTAAGGGAGATAGCAAACTATATAGCTGGATGTATCGCATAGCCACAAATGAGTCTATTACTTTTCTAAATAAAAAATCCAGAAGACTTCAAATAACTTCTGAAGACCTTCAGAACCAAATAATAGATAATCTGGAGAGTGATGTTTATTTTGAAGGAAGCGAGATCCAGTTGAAATTACAGAAAGCTATTAGCACCTTACCAGACAGACAACAACAGGTGTTTAATATGAAATATTTTCAGGAAATGAAGTACCGGGAAATGGCAGAGATTTTGAATACAAGTGAGGGAGCTTTAAAGGCATCCTACCATCATGCAGCTAAAAAAATTGAAGAATTTTTAAAAACTAATTAAACCATTACGAAAATTTATAGTCAAAGAAGTGATGAAAACCAATAAACCGAAATATTCAGAAAATTCTGGTTTCAAGGTTCCTAAAGATTATTTTGAGAACTTTGAGGATAGAATGATTCGCAGGCTCGAAGAGCAGGAAGCTGTAAAGCTCCCTGTAAATGAGAGTGGATTTAGCGTTCCTGATGGATATTTTGAATCATTGGATGAAAAGATTCTTAAGAGAACTAAAGACAACACGCCAACTCGCGTGATAAATCTGTTCAAAAAAGAATACCTTTTCTATGCTGCTGCAGTAGCAGCCATTTTTATTCTAATGCTGGGGAACTTCTTCCAGACTGAATCAGATCAGCCAATAGGCTGGGACGATGTTGAAATTTCGGCAATGGAGAACTATATTGATGAAGGCTATGACATGGGCTTTATAGACCTGAACACATCAGACTATTCTGAGTTTATCCTGAAAGATGGTAAGCTTATTGATGATTCAGACTTCTATAGTGTAAATTCTGAAGCCGTTATCGACTATATTGATGAAAATATTGAGGACCCTACCTATATTTTAGAATAAATTATGAAAAAATTAGTATTGATATTGTTTGTTCTTTGCACTACACCCCACATGGTGGCACAGGACTCTGGAAAAGACAAATGGGAGCGTATAAAAGCTCTTAAAGTAGCCTATTTCACTCAGGAACTTAATTTAACTGATAAAATAGCCGAGAAATTCTGGCCTATTTATAACAGATATGAAAAGGCCAGGCACGAGTTGCACAAGCGTGAACATATAGACCTGGAAAATGTGGAGTGCATCAATGAATCAGAAGCCAATGAACTTTTAAATGAGCTCCTCAGTGTGGAAAATGAGGAATACAATATAAAAAAGAAACTCTTTAGAGATCTTAGAGAGATCATATCAGCTAAAGATATTATCAAGCTACATAAGTTGGAAGATGAATTCCATAAAAAGCTTATAAAAGAATATCGTTCGAAAAGGGAACGTGAAGATTCAAACAGCAGTGAGTAGTTTTGCTATTCATATTTAGTTTTTTGGTTAGTTAGTAGTTAATAATCCGGCAGATACTGAATCTGTCGGATTATTTCTTTTAATGAAATACCAGTTTTGCAATCCTGCTCTTACCAGCAGCATAAGCCGTAGAATCATTTACAAACCTTAGCGTATAGAAACCTTCATCTGAAATCTTTTTCCAGGTTTTTCCACCATCCTTGGTATAATGTATACCGCTAAATCCAGTTGCCACAATTTGCCGGCCTTCAGAATTCGGCAAATATCTTACACTGCTCTTGTATCCGGGATCTTTACCGTCCCCTACTAATTGCCAGCTTTTTCCTCCATCCCTGGTCACTGCCTTATTACTTAAATTCCCTTCCGGATTTGTATAATCGCCCCCGATGATTATACCATTTTCTTCATCATAGAAATCAATACTATATCCTCCCGTAGTGGATTTTCCCTGTACCAGAGGCGTCTCAAAAACTTCCCAGGTCTTACCTTTATCCGGAGAATATAATACTCTGGATTTAACACCACCGGTCAGGATCCAGGTCTTATTCCCCACCAGTGCAATATTCGAATTACTGGCCGCGAAGGCAGCTTCTCCTTCAGCAGCAACGGGCAAATTCTCACAATCTAATTTACTCCAGCTTTTCCCTCCATTCCTGGTAATGATTATCGAGATGCAGCCATCTGTGGGATCTCCCATAGCTATACCTTCATTATCATTCCAGAATGCCATAGCATCATAAAATACCTTTTCATTCTCTTCTTTATAAACAAGCTCCATTTGTCCAGAATCTCCTGTTTTATACAAAAGTGCAGGATTAGCCACACTCAGCATAAAAAAGTCATTCGCAGTGCTTGCAACCGCCCTGAAATCAGGAGTTATCGTATCAAATCTCTGAACATTTGTTTTCCATGTATTGTTAGCCGAATTATAAAGGCCGTATTTGCCATTATTTCCCGCAAAAGCAAGGTTCTCCCCTATTACTTCAATCGCCCTCACACTCAGCGAATCATCCACCAAAAGAATCTCGGTTTCAACCGACTCATAATATTTTGGTTTAGATGTATCAATGTTTTCGGCCCCGTTTTTCTTAGGATCGTTTTTGCAGGAAAAAACCAGTAAAACCAGTAAAAAGCTTATTCTTTTCATAATCGGAATTTGCACCAAATATAAATTTTTCCCGTTCAAAAAACCGTAACTTTGCCGCTTTAAAGGAAATTTATGCGCCTACACAGAAATCTGGTTTTCGCCACTATTGATGCTCTTGCCGAAATTTTTAATGAGGGAAACTATGCCGATAAAGTAATCGAAAAGACCCTGAAAAGAGATAAACGCTGGGGTTCCAGGGATAGAAGTTTTATCGCAGAAACCACTTATGATATTGTAAGATGGAAAAGGCTTTATGCTGAGATCGCTGAAGTGAAAGAACCTTTTTCAAGAGAAGACCTTTTCAGGATGTTCTCCGTTTGGTGTGTGCTCCGCGGTATAAAATTACCGGACTGGCCTCAATTTGATGGAACACCTGAACGCCGAATCAAAGGGAGATTTGACGAATTAAGCAAAGTAAGAAAGTTCAGGGAATCTGTACCGGACTGGCTGGATGAACTTGGAGCAAGTGAACTTGGGGATAAAACCTGGACTAAAGAGCTTCATGCACTTAATAATCAGGCACCGGTCGTTATAAGGGCCAATAAACTTAAAACCACTCCCCAACAACTTGCAGAAATTCTGAAAGAAGAAGGTATTGAAACTTCTAATCTCAGAAATTATCCTGAAGCCCTGGAATTAAAAGAACGAGCCAATATTTTCAGAACAAAGGCCTTTAAAGATGGTTTATTTGAAGTCCAGGATGCGAGTTCACAGAGAGTTGCTGAATTTCTTAACGTTGAACCCGGAATGAGGGTGGTGGATACCTGTGCCGGCGCTGGTGGAAAAACTTTGCACCTGGCAGCCTTAATGGAAAACAAGGGCCAGATCATCGCTCTGGATATCTATGGAAATAAACTTAAAGAATTAAAACGCCGGGCGAAGCGTGCCGGTGCGCATAATATAGATACCAGAAGTATCGAATCCACTAAAGTCATCAAAAAATTATATAACACTGCAGACAGGGTTCTTATAGATGCTCCCTGTAGTGGATTGGGTGTCTTAAGCCGTAATCCCGATGCAAAATGGAAGTTACAGCCGGAGTTTATTGAAAATATCAGGAATACACAGATCGAGATCCTTCAAAAATATTCTAGAATGGTAAAAAAAGGAGGCCAGCTGGTATATGCCACCTGCTCTATCCTCCCTTCAGAAAACCAGCAACAGGTACAGAGATTTCTGAAATCTGAAGAAGGAGCTAAGTTCAAACTTAAAAAGGAAAAAAACATCCTTTCCAGCGAAAGTGGTTATGACGGATTTTATATGGCCCTGCTGGAAAAAAAATGAATTAATGGAAGTCTTACCTGATTTTTAAAATTTAGACTCATAGCTGATAGATTGAAGTAAAAGACTTTCGTTTGGACCGTGAGTGAAGCTTCCCGTGACGTTTTCCTGAGTCTCTAAATCTTCCGATAGGGTTTCACATATACTACCGCAATCTATCTTATATTCATTAAGAAGATAGAGCTCATCCCCGGATTTAGTTACAAAATTTTCACCAAAGGATTTTAGATAAATCTTAAAGTTTTCTCCTTCAGGAGCCTTTTGTTTAGACCTAACGCTTATGAGTATGTATCTTGCTGAAGAAGCATCCTGAGGCGGATTTTCGACAGTTTCTTTCCTTACTTTCAGATCATAGATATAACCTGGTTCGTATTCAAAACCCAGAATTTCATCATACATATACGTCCATTTTTCCCCTCCTATTGCCTCATCTTCCTGCACAAGGTAGACCAGCTGAAGAGCTTCACCTACCCCGGTTTGTTTAAAATGATTGATCCTCATATCAAGATTCTCAAAGTCTGCATTGACGTCAATCATTGAACAGGATTTAAAGGCAAAGAACGTAAGCAATGCCAAAAGGATGATATGAAATTTAAGATGCATAGGATGATTTTTGACTGACATACAAAAGATAATCATTAATCAAGTAAAATAAAATTTAACTTTCTTAAATTATTTACTCTACCCAAGAAAAAATCATAAATTTGTGCCTTTCAAAAACAACACAAAATATAATAGATGATCCTTTTCTTCGGAAACCAAACCACGAAGGTTTTTGCTGTAGAGACCCACTCAGAACTTTCAGCTCAGGAAATCGCTAAATTGAACTGGCTTTTCGGAAATACTCAACAAATAAATAAATCTGCCCTGGCAGATTTTTTTGTTGGTCCCCGTGCCGCCATGATTACTCCCTGGAGTACCAATGCTGTGGAAATAACCCAGAATATGGGGATTCACGGA
This sequence comes from Christiangramia crocea, assembly GCF_022410465.1. Taxonomy (GTDB): domain Bacteria; phylum Bacteroidota; class Bacteroidia; order Flavobacteriales; family Flavobacteriaceae; genus Christiangramia; species Christiangramia crocea. The sequence goes on from NZ_JAJSON010000025.1 coordinate 436,935, forward strand.
CTTATTCGGATAGAGGAGTTTCTGAGGGTAGATGAGCATTTTCATGATTACGACCCTATGCTTTCACAGAAATATGAGGGACTGGATCAGGATATTTTTGATATACATATCAACCCCGCTCCTATTATTGAAGTTAATGATATTGAGGCTTTCAACCAGCAGGAAGGTCTTGCATTGAATATTGAAGAAGTGGCTTACCTGCAGGGTCTGGCAGACAAACTGGGAAGAAAACTTACAGATTCTGAAGTTTTCGGGTTTTCTCAGGTAAATTCAGAGCATTGCCGACATAAAATATTCAATGGAACCTTTGTGATAGACGGTGAAGAAAAACCGGTGTCCCTATTTAAACTTATCAGAAAGACTTCCGAAGAGCATCCCAACGAAATAGTTTCAGCCTATAAAGATAATGTGGCCTTTGTAAAGGGACCAAAAGTGGAACAATTTGCCCCTAAATCGGCAGATATTCCGGACTATTACGAAAACAAGGATTTTGATTCCGTGATCTCCCTGAAAGCTGAAACACATAATTTCCCTACCACTGTTGAACCTTTCAACGGGGCGGCAACAGGTAGTGGTGGTGAGATACGCGACAGGCTTGCCGGAGGAAAAGGTTCCCTCCCACTTGCAGGAACCGCAGTGTATATGACTTCTTACTCCCGTCTTGAAAAAGACAGAAAATGGGAGAATGGGATGAAAGAAAGGGAATGGTTATATCAGACTCCTATGGATATTCTGATAAAAGCATCCAACGGGGCTTCCGATTTTGGAAATAAATTCGGGCAGCCACTTATTTCCGGTTCAGTTCTAACCTTCGAGCATTCTGAACATGATCGTGCCCTCGGATATGATAAGGTTATTATGCTTGCCGGCGGTATTGGATATGGAAAGGCCAGCCAGGCTAAAAAAGATGTTCCGAATAAAGGTGATAAAATAGTTGTACTTGGTGGTGAAAACTATCGTATCGGGATGGGTGGTGCTGCTGTTTCTTCAGCTGATACAGGAGAGTTCAGTAGCGGAATTGAACTTAACGCCATTCAGCGATCCAACCCTGAAATGCAGAAACGTGCCGCTAATGCCGTGCGCGGAATGGTAGAAGCCGATGTGAACCCAATTGTTTCCATTCACGATCACGGTGCAGGCGGACATTTGAACTGTCTTAGCGAACTGGTAGAAGAAAAAGGAGGAAAGATAGATCTTGATGCTCTTCCTGTTGGAGACCCTACCCTTTCAGCAAAAGAGATCATTGGGAACGAATCGCAGGAACGTATGGGACTCGTGATAGGTAAGGCCGAAATTGAAAAACTGAAACGAGTTGCCGACAGGGAGCGTTCTCCAATGTATGAGGTTGGTGACGTGACCGGGGATTACCGTTTTACTTTTGAAGGTAAGAAATCAGGTCAAAAACCTATGGATCTTGATCTATCAGACATGTTTGGTAGTTCTCCCAAAACGGTAATGACCGATAATACAATAAAAAGGAAGTATTCAGAGGTTGAATACCAGACCTCAAAAATACATGACTATCTGAATCAGGTGCTTCAACTGGAAGCCGTAGCCTGTAAAGACTGGCTTACCAATAAGGTAGACCGGTGTGTTTCGGGAAGAGTGGCAAAGCAGCAGACTGCAGGGCCGCTTCAATTACCGCTTAATAACTGTGGTGTTATGGCGCTTGATTATAAAGGAAAAGAAGGAGTTGCCACTTCAATTGGCCACTCCCCTGTATCGGCTCTTGTAGACCCGGTGGCCGGTTCAAAGAATTCAATTGCTGAATCTCTTTCAAATATCGTATGGGCACCGCTTGAAAAAGGATTAAAATCCATCTCACTTTCAGCCAACTGGATGTGGCCCTGTAATAATGAAGGGGAAGACGCCAGACTTTATGAAGCCGTTGAAGGAGTTTCCAAATTTGCAATTTCCCTTGGCATAAACGTTCCCACAGGAAAGGATTCACTTTCCATGAAACAGAGGTATAAGGATGGAGAGGTCATCTCCCCGGGTACAGTTATTATATCTGCGGCAGGACATTGTGATGATATTCGAAAAGTAGTAGAACCAGTTCTACAAAAGAAAGGTGGAGATATTTATTATATCAACCTGTCACAGGATAAATTTAAACTTGGAGGTTCTTCTTTCGCTCAGATCCTGAATAAAGTAGGAAACGAAGTTCCAACTATCCAGAATAACAAAAAGTTCGCTGAAACCTTCAATACCATCCAGGAGCTTATCAAAAAGGATTTGATCCTTGCCGGGCATGATGTTGCTTCGGGTGGCCTCATAACTACACTGCTGGAAATGTGCTTTGCCGATGTTGATCTTTCCGCAGACCTTGATCTTTCGGCATTGAATGAAAAAGATATTGTAAAACTTCTTTTCAATGAAAACTGCGGAATAGTTTTCCAGGCGAAAGATGCTTCAGTTGAAGATATCCTGAAAGAAAAGAATATCGAATTCTATAATATAGGTAAGGTTACTGAAGGAAAAGAACTGAAAATAAGAAATACAGGCGCTAATCTGAGCTTCAATATACCTGAACTCAGAGATACCTGGTATAAGACCTCGTTCTTGCTTGACGAAAGGCAAAGCGGGATAGATAAGGCTACTGAGCGCTATCATAATTATAAGGAGCAGCCGCTTGAATTTAAATTCCCTGAACATTTCACCGGAAAACTGCCACAGATAGATTCTTCTAAACCTCGTATAAAGGCAGCTATCATCCGTGAAAAAGGATCAAACTCCGAAAGGGAAATGGCCCGTGCGATGCACCTTGCCGGCTTCGATGTAAAGGATGTCCATATGACCGATCTGATTACTGGAAGGGAAACCCTGGAAGATATTCAGTTCATCGCTGCAGTTGGAGGCTTCTCGAACTCAGATGTACTTGGAAGTGCGAAGGGTTGGGCAGGCGCATTCCTGTATAACGAAAAGGCGAAAACTGCCCTGGATAATTTCTTTGCCAGAAAAGATACCCTCTCGTTAGGAGTTTGTAATGGCTGCCAGTTGTTCATTGAACTTGGGCTGATCAACCCGGATCATGACCAGAAACCAAAAATGCTACATAACGAATCACATAAATTCGAATGTAATTTCACTTCTGTTGAAATTCAGAAAAATGATTCAGTAATGCTCTCGACCCTTGCCGGAAGCAAGCTTGGTATCTGGGCAGCTCATGGTGAAGGTAAGTTCAGCTTCCCTTATGAAGAGGAGAAATATAAGATCGTTGGGAAATACGGATATGAAGGATATCCTGCCAACCCTAACGGATCTCATTATAATACGGCTATTCTCACCGATGATACCGGAAGACATCTGGTAATGATGCCTCATTTAGAGCGATCTACCTTCCAGTGGAACTGGGCTTATTATCCCAAAGGAAGAAAAGATGAAGTCTCGCCATGGCTGGAAGGATTTGTAAATGCCAGAAAATGGCTGGAAAAAAATAAGTGATATTTTATCTAATAAATTGAAGGGATGTTAAAAACATCCCTTCTTTTTTAAAAGATCGATTTGAAGTAGCCCTCTTTTTTGCTATTTTGCAAGGGATATTTAATTGATCAACTTCATGAACGATATAAAAAGACTCTTTGACTTTCCATATTTTCAACTTGAGAATCATCCTTTAGAGGAAGCATTCGGAACTAAATATAATGGAGAGTGGCAAACTATTTCCACACAACAATACATTGACCAGGCAAATACAATAAGCCGGGGGCTTTTGAGATTAGGTGTTAAACCTAATGATAAGATAGCGGTGATCTCCACAAACAACAGGACAGAATGGAATGTGATGGATATTGGGATCCTTCAGATAGGTGCTCAAAATGTTCCTATCTACCCTACTATTTCAGAAGAAGATTATGAGTATGTCTTAAATCACAGTGAGGCTATCTACTGTTTCGTTTCAGATGAAGAAGTACTTAAAAAAGTAAATAGTATCAAGGCGAATACGAAATTAAAAGAAATATACAGCTTTGATAGTTTGAACGATTGTAAAAACTGGACTGAAATACTGGATGAAGGAAAAGACAAGGCGAACCAGGATGAGGTAGAAAAGTTGAAAAAATCAGTGAAGCCAGATGATCTTGCTACGCTAATATATACTTCAGGAACAACAGGAAGACCAAAAGGGGTAATGCTTAGCCATGAAAATATCGTGAGCAATGTGCTTGGAAGTGCGCCCCGTGTTCCATTTGAAACTGGAACATACGTGTCCCTGAGTTTTCTACCCGTTTGCCATATCTTTGAAAGAATGATCCTTTATCTGTATCAGTATTATTCGGTTTCGGTCTATTTTGCCGAATCTATAGATAAGATAAGTGACAACCTTAAAGAGGTAAAACCCCATGTTATTACTGCAGTTCCGAGACTGCTGGAAAAGGTATATGATAAGATCGTGGCCAAAGGTTCTACCTTAAGCGGAATAAAACAAAAATTATTCTACTGGGCTATTGAACTGGGGCTGGAATATGAGCCTTATGGAGCGAATGGATGGTGGTATGAATTCAGACTGGGCATTGCGCGTAAGCTTATATTCTCCAAATGGAAAGAAGGCCTTGGAGGAAATATAGAGCTTATTGTATCTGGAAGTGCCGCTTTACAACCAAGACTCGCGAGGGTTTTCGCTGCGGCGGGAATTCCGGTTATGGAAGGCTACGGATTGACCGAAACTTCTCCCGTTATAGCTGTAAATGATGAACGTAATCATGGTTTCAGAATTGGAACAGTTGGAAAACCTCTTGACAATGTAGATGTCAAAATTGCCGAAGATGGTGAGATCCTGGCAAAGGGACCAAATATCATGAAGGGATATTATAAGGACAAAGAAAAGACTGATGAAGTCCTGGAGTCTGATGGTTTCTTTCATACCGGAGATATAGGTGAAGTTGATAAAGACGGTTTCCTTAGGATCACCGATCGAAAAAAAGAGATGTTCAAGACCTCGGGAGGTAAATATGTTGCCCCGCAGTTAATCGAAAATACTATGAAGCAGTCCCGTTTCATTGAACAGATCATGGTTGTGGGTGACGGGGAAAAAATGCCTGCGGCCCTCATACAGCCAAATTTTGAATTCATTGAAGAATGGGCCCGCCGTAAAAATATAGATCTGGGTGATGGTAGTGAAGAGAATATTGCCAGTAATGATCTGGTTAGAGAGCGCATTCAGGAAGAAGTTGACTTCTACAATCAGAAGTTCGGTAAATGGGAGCAGGTTAAAACATTTGCATTGACACCCGAAGCATGGACTGTTGAAGGAGAACACCTCACTCCTACTATGAAATTGAAACGGCGTAATATTCGGGATAAATATCACGACTTATATGAAAAGCTGTACGACCGCTTTTAATTGAAGCTTTGAAATTTTAATAATAAAAACTCCTCCCGACCAGAGGAGTTTTTTTGTTTTAACAAATTCTGAAGCATTAAATAGGAAAATTAATAATTTTAAATAATTTTATTATGCATGCATAATATTTTTTCATAACTTTGGATTCATTGATATTTAAAATGAAAGAAAAGACAATAGACTATGTGTTACGAGCCACCTGGATGGCCGTTTCAAAAATGTACAACGAAGAAGCCGGTAAGGCCGGGAGTACAATGGCAACAGGTTTTGCCCTTTTAAGCATAGATCCAGAAGAAGGAACACCTTCCACTTCACTTGGCCCTAAAATGGGGATGGAAGCTACAAGCCTGTCAAGGATCCTTAAGTCCATGGAAGAAAAAGGACTCATTATAAGGAAGAAGAATCCACATGATGGCCGCAGTGTTCTTATTCATCTCACTGAATTCGGCAAAGAGATGAGGGATTATTCCAAGCGGGTGGTACTTCGCTTTGACGAAGCAGTAAAAGAAGCGGTTTCAGAGAAAGACCTGCATACCTTTATTGAAGTGGCCAATACCATAATGAACCTCATCAACGAGAAAAAGGTATATACCGAAGAGATCAAAATAAAATAGTCTCATAGAAAAATGAGAGTAAAAAATAAATTAAAACCAACAAATGAAAAGAAGGATTAACAAAGTTGCAGTTATCGGTTCCGGTATAATGGGAAGTGGTATCGCCTGCCATTTTGCCAATATTGGCGTGGAAGTACTACTGTTGGACATTGTACCAAGAGAACTGAATGAGAAAGAGCAAAAGAAAGGTTTAAGTTTGAAAGATAAGGTGGTTCGTAACCGTATTGTTAACGAATCGCTTCAAAGTTCTTTAAAATCCAAACCCTCTCCTATCTACCATCAGGATTTTGCAAGCAGGATAAAAACCGGAAATCTTGAAGATGATATTTCAAAGGTTTCCGAAGTTGACTGGATCATTGAAGTTGTGGTTGAACGGCTTGATATTAAGAAGCAGGTCTTCGAAAACCTGGAAAAACACAGAAAAGAAGGCACTCTAATTACCTCCAACACCTCTGGAATACCGATTAATTTCATGACCGAAGGCCGCAGTGAAGACTTCAAAAAACACTTCTGCGGTACTCATTTCTTTAATCCACCCCGGTATTTAAGATTGTTTGAGATTATTCCGGGAAAAGAAACATCACAGGAGGTATTGGATTTTCTTCATATGTACGGGGAAAAATTCCTTGGTAAAAAACCGGTTCTTGCGAAAGATACTCCTGCATTTATAGGTAACCGAGTAGGGATCTTCAGCATTATGAGTCTTTTCCATATGGTGAAGGATATGGGAATGACCATTGAAGAAGTAGATAAACTTACCGGACCGGTTATTGGCCGTCAAAAATCGGCCACTTTCAGAACCGTGGATGTGGTAGGCTTAGATACCCTGGTGCATGTTGCCAATGGACTACACGAAAATGTTCCGCAAGATGAACAGCATGATCTTTTCGCATTACCTGATTTCATCGATACCATGATGGAAAATGAATGGTACGGAAGCAAGACAGGACAGGGATTCTATAAAAAAATAAAAAAAGAAGATGGTTCCAGTGAGATCAAATCTCTTGATCTGGATACCATGGAATATCGTGACCGAAAGAGCGCTTCTTTCGCCACTCTGGAACAAACAAAATCTATAGATAATGTAGAAGACCGCTTTGAGGTTCTTGTTAATGGGAAGGATAAAGCAGGAGAGTTCTACAGAAAGACTTTTTCTGCCCTTTTCGCCTATGTTTCTAACCGTATACCAGAGATCTCAGATGAACTTTATAAGATAGACGATGCCATGAAAGCCGGATTCGGATGGGAACACGGACCCTTCCAGATCTGGGATGCCATAGGAGTTAGGAAGGCTATTGAAATGATGAAGGAAGAAGGTCATGCACCAGCCAGCTGGGTGAATGAGATGCTTGAAAATGGTAATGATAGTTTCTATACCGTAAAAGAAGGTGAGACCTATTATTACGATATAGATGCAAAAGAACAGAAGAAAGTTCCGGGTCAGGACGCTTTCATTATTCTTGACAATATCAGAGAGTCCAAAGAGGTATTCAAGAACAGTGGTGTGGTTGTAGAAGATCTGGGCGACGGAATCCTTAATGTGGAATTCAGAAGCAAGATGAATACTATTGGCGGAGACGTTCTTGATGGAATTAATAAAGCCATAGATATGGCCGAAAAAGAATACCAGGGACTGGTAGTGGCCAATAACGGAAAGAATTTTTCTGTAGGTGCAAACATCGGAATGATATTCATGATGGCCGTTGAACAGGAGTATGAAGAGCTAAATATGGCTATCAAGTACTTCCAGGATACCATGATGCGTATGCGCTACTCCTCTATTCCAACGGTAGCTGCTCCCCATGCAATGACTCTTGGTGGTGGTTGTGAGCTTTCACTTCATGCCGATAAAGTGGTTGCTGCAGCTGAAACATACATCGGTCTGGTTGAATTTGGAGTAGGTGTGATACCAGGTGGTGGCGGAACCAAAGAGATGACCGTTAGAGCTTCAGACACTTTTGAAAAGGACGACGTAGAATTAAACCGATTAAGAGAACACTTTCTCGCCATAGGTATGGCAAAGGTTTCAACATCAGCATATGAAGCATACGATCTGAACATTCTTCAAAAAGGAAAGGATATCGTAGTTGTGAATCCGGACAGGCAGCTTGCAATTGCCAAAAAACATGCCCTTTTAATGGCTGAAAACGGATACACCAAACCAATACACAGAACAGATATCAAGGTGCTTGGAAAACAGGCACTGGGAGCATTCCTTGTAGGAACCGATCAGATGAAAGCGGGTAACTACATTAGTGAACATGACCAGAAGATCGCCAACAAACTGGCCTATGTTATGGCTGGAGGTGATCTTTCAGAAAATCAATTGGTAAGCGAGCAATACCTTCTGGACCTGGAAAGGGAAGCATTCCTTTCCCTTACCGGAGAACGCAAGACCCTGGAAAGACTTCAGCACATGCTGAAAAAAGGAAAACCGCTTAGAAATTAAAAATGGTAAATGTTGAATTTTAGATGAATTGGCATTTAAAATTTCTAATTCAAAATATAAAATAATGAAAAAGACAGCATATATAGTAAAAGCATACAGGACGGCAGTAGGAAAGGCTCCGCGCGGAGTGTTCAGGTTCAAAAGACCCGATGAACTGGCGGCAGAGACCATACAATACATGATGGATAAACTTCCTGAATTCGATAAAAAGCGAATCGATGATGTTATAGTAGGTAATGCAATGCCTGAGGCAGAACAGGGACTGAATGTAGGACGTCTAATCTCTCTAATGGGATTAAAGATCGAAGATGTTCCGGGAATGACGGTGAATCGTTATTGTGCTTCAGGATTGGAGACCATCGCTATTGCCACTGCCAAGATCCAGAACGGAATGGCTGATTGTATCATCGCGGGAGGAGCTGAAAGCATGAGCTACATCCCGATGGGTGGTTACAAACCTGTACCCGACTATGAACTGGCAAAACAGGGCCACGAAGATTATTACTGGGGAATGGGACTTACAGCGGAGGCTGTTGCAAAGAAATATAACGTTTCACGAGAAGACCAGGATGAATTTGCTTATGGTTCCCATCAAAAGGCTATCAAAGCTCAGGAAGAAGACAGGTTTCAGGACCAGATCGTCCCTATAAATATCGACGAAACTTATGTAGACGAAAACGGTAAAAAACAAACCAAATCTTATACAGTAAATAAGGATGAAGGTCCCAGAAAGGATACCTCTATAGAGGTTCTCAATAAATTAAGGCCCGTTTTTGCCGAAGGAGGCAGTGTAACTGCCGGAAATTCCTCACAAATGAGTGATGGAGCTGCTTTCGCAATGATAATGAGCGAGGAAATGGTAAAAGAACTTAATCTGGAACCGGTTGCCCGACTGGTAAGTTATTCAGCAGTTGGTGTAGAACCCAGGATCATGGGAATAGGTCCGGTTTATGCCATTCCCAAAGCCCTTAAACAGGCAGGACTTAAGAAGGAGGATCTTGAGCTCATAGAGCTTAATGAAGCTTTTGCCTCACAGTCCCTTGCAGTTATCAGAGAGCTGGATCTTGATAAGGATAGACTAAATGTGAATGGCGGTGCAATCTCCATGGGTCACCCTCTTGGATGTACCGGAGCAAAGCTTTCTGTTCAGATCTTTGATGAAATGAAAAAGCGTAACCTGAAAGATAAATACGCCATGGTAACGATGTGTGTAGGTACAGGACAGGGTGCTGCGGGAGTTTATGAGGTTTTTTAATTCTTGTAAACAAACAACTAGAACTAAATACAATATAGAGAATCCATTCTCACCAAATAATTACAAAAATGAGTACAGATACAGAAAAAAAAGATATGCTTCGTGGAGGTCAGTTCCTTGTGAAGGAAACCAAAAGTGAAGATGTTTTCACTCCTGAAGACTTTAATGAGGAGCAGAAAATGATGAAAGATTCGGTCAAAGAATTTGTAGACCGCGAGATCTGGCCAAAGAAGGAAGAATTTGAAAAGAAGAATTATGCTCTCACTGAGGAGGTCATGACCAAGGCTGCAGAGCTTGGTTTCCTGGGTGTAGGAGTGCCTGAGGAATATGATGGCCTCGGAATGGGATTTGTTTCCACCGTACTGGTGTGTGATTATATTTCAGGGGCGACTGGCTCTATTGCCACTGCCTTTGGAGCACATACCGGAATAGGAACCCTTCCTATTCTTCTTTACGGTACAGAAGAGCAAAAGAAAAAATATGTTCCTAAGCTAGCTACTGGAGAATGGTTTGGGGCATACTGTCTTACTGAGCCAGGTGCAGGTAGTGACGCCAATTCAGGGAAGACAAAAGCTGTACTTTCTGATGATGGTAAAAGCTACAAGATTAGCGGACAGAAAATGTGGATCTCCAATGCAGGATTTGCGTCGGTGTTTATTGTTTTTGCCAGGATAGAGGATGATAAGAATATAACCGGTTTCATTGTGGAATATGATAAAGAGAATCCAAACGGAATGTCTTTTGGCGAGGAAGAGAAGAAACTTGGTATCCACTCCTCCTCCACTCGCCAGGTATTTTTCGATGAGACTGAGGTACCTGTGGAAAATATGCTCTCGGAGCGTGGAAATGGATTTAAGATCGCCATGAATGCTCTTAATGTTGGCCGAATCAAACTTGCAGCCGCAACACTGGATGCTCAGAGAAGGGTAACCGATGTAGCCGTGAAATATGCTAACGAACGTATTCAGTTTAAGACTCCAATCGCGAAGTTTGGGGCTATCAAGTCTAAACTGGCAGAAATGGCGACTTCAGCTTATGTTGGCGAAGCGGCCAATTACCGTGCAGCCAAGAATATCGAAGAGCGTATTGAAATCAGGCAGCAAGAAGGAAATTCTCACGCAGAAGCAGAACTCAAGAGTTTTGAGGAATATGCTATCGAATGTTCCATATTAAAGGTTGCTTGTTCGGAAGACGTTCAAAACTGTACCGATGAAGGTATACAGATCTTTGGAGGAATGGGCTTCTCAGCCGATACTCCTATGGAATCTGCCTGGAGAGACGCCAGGATTGCCAGGATTTATGAGGGAACCAACGAGATCAACCGTATGCTGGCTGTAGGTATGCTGGTCAAAAAAGCAATGAAAGGTCATGTAGATCTTCTTGGACCTGCTATGAAAGTAGCCGATGAGCTTACCGGTATACCTTCAATGGAAAAACCTGATTATTCAGAGCTTTTCAGTGAAGAAAAAGAAATGATAGGCAAGCTTAAAAAAGTTTTTTTAATGGTAGCCGGTAGTGCAGTTCAGAAATTCGGGCCCGATCTGGAAGAACATCAGCAACTGTTACTTGCAGCGGCAGATATACTTATCGAAGTCTATATGGCAGAATCAGGAATTCTCCGTGCAGAAAAGAATGCTAAAAAATTCGGTGCTGAGACTCAGAAGGAACAGATCGCCATGGCTAAACTATATCTGTACAATGCCGTTGATACTATATCAATAAAGGCCAAGGAGGGAATTGTTTCTTTTGCCGAAGGTGATGAGCAGCGTATGATGTTGATGGGACTTAAGAGGTTTACCAAGTATACTAATATGCCAAATGTGGTGGAATTGAGGAATACAATTGCGGAAAAGTTAACCTCAGAAAATAAATACTGTTTTTAATTAAGTATTCTGTAAACTGAAAAAGCCTGAGGAGTTTTTATCACGCTAAGCTGAAACAAATTCAGTTTAACGATAAAATGCTTCTCAGGCTTATTATTTTAATTATTTCCTTTTACATCCATCTGTAGAATATATACTGCATCTGAAGCTGTGATAAAAAGCTGGTCGAAATTTTCTCCACCGAAAGTAACATTTGATGTCCAATTCCTATCTACTGGAATATGGGCCATCTTTTCACCCTTCTTATTGAATACAGTTACACCTTTCCCGGTTAGGTAAACATTACCTTCCTCATCCATTGTCATTCCGTCAGAACCCATTTCTGTAAAGAGTTTTTTATCGGTTAAATTACCATTTTTAGATAATCTATAGGAATAGGTCATTCCAGCTCCAATATCGGCGATATACAAAACAGCATTTTCCTTGGAACCTATAATTCCGTTAGGCTGAACCAGATCATCAGCGACTATTTTAACTTCTCTTTTATCAGGAGTAAGGTAATAAACTCGTTGTTTATCGATATCAGGGTTTTGCCTTTTCCAATAACCGCGCTGATAATAGGGATCTGTAAAATAGATTCCGCCTTTAGCATCAACCCAAAGATCGTTGGGACCGTTCAATCTTTTGTTTTGATAATTATCAACCAGAACTTTCACTTTTTTATCAATGTTAATCTGCCATAATTCTGATTTTTCATCGGCTGCCGCAATAAGTCTGCCTTCATTATCGAAATACAATCCGTTAGCCCGGCCTGCATTTTCCATATAAACTGAAATTTCACCGGTTTCTGCCGACCATTCCAGAATACGATTGTTTGGTTGATCGGTGAAATAAACATTCCCTTCTGCATCAGCAGCGGGACCTTCGGTAAATTTGAATTCATCAGAAATTAAAATGGGTTTGGTGTTTTCTTCAATTATAGATTGATTTTTTGAAGTCTTACACGATAACATAATTATCCCCAAAAGGAATAGAAAAAGTTTCTTAAGCATGTGTTCCAAAATTTTAAAGATATTAAGTTAACTTATTTCGAAGAAAAGCATGCTTTGTTTCGAAATCCTTTTCGGTTAAATTTATTTAAATATTAAGAGCATTTATATTACAAAGTATTCATTTTTAGTAGCTTTAGGGATACCAACCAATCAGAACATGCTCGAACTGGAAAAAAATACTACCACCTATGTTATCGGTGGAATCATTATTCTAATTCTTACTTTCTCCCTGGCTTTCTACATTCTTAGACGTCTTGGGAAAGATCCACGAAACATACTTCCGGTAAATTTCGCACAAAAAATACGTATCCCTTTACTGATCTTTCTGGCCTCACTTATTGCCCAGGTTGCAGTAATAGCCGATATTTTCATGTTTGAAACCTCGAAAAAGATCATAGGCCATATCAGCATTATCGGGATCATTTTAAGTATAGCCTGGTTTCTGATCCTACTTTTCAAAGTAGTCAAAAAAAGAATGCTAAGAAAATATGATGTGGAAAGCACCGATAACTTAAAAGCCAGGAAAGTATATACGCAGTATATGATCCTGGAGAATATTATCATCTTCATTATTGTAATTCTGGCTCTTGGAATATCTTTAATGAGTTTTGACAGCATTCGATCTGTAGGTATAAGTTTACTTACCTCGGCGGGGATCGCTGGAATTATTATAGGTCTGGCTGCTCAAAAGGCAATAGGAACTTTACTGGCGGGTATCCAAATTGCAATTACCCAACCCATAAGACTGGATGATGTGGTGATCGTTGAAGGTGAATGGGGCTGGATAGAAGAGATCAATCTTACCTACGTGGTAGTGAGGGTATGGGACAAAAGAAGACTTGTGGTCCCTACTACGTACTTCATAGAAAAAACATTTCAGAACTGGACGAGGACTTCCGCGGATATTCTGGGAACGGTCTATATCTATGCCGATTACGGACTGCCAATAGACGCTATCAGGAAAGAACAGACCAGGTTGCTGAAGACCACAGATCTTTGGGATGGTAATGTGAATGTATTACAGGTTACCAATACCACGGAAAAATCTGTTGAACTAAGGGTACTGGTAAGCGCACGCAATTCACCCACAGCCTGGGATCTAAGAGTGTTCCTAAGGGAAAAGCTCTTGGAATTTATTCAGAAAGAATATCCCGAGTACCTTCCAAAAGCCAGGATCACGATTAATAAGAATTCCCAGGAATAATTACTCCTGAAAAATCATTCCGTCGGTGGCGATACCTTTACTGAAATTGGCTGCAGTTTCTATAAGAGCAAGATGGGAATATGCCTGAGGGAAATTACCTAGCAATCGCTTGGTTTTAAAGTCTATATCTTCACTAAATAATCCCAGATGATTGCTATAGGAAAGCAACTGATCGAACATCTGTTTCGCTTTCTTTTTTTCCCCTATTTTATATAAACTATCTATAAGCCAGAAAGTACAGATGGTAAATGAAGAGGATGGCTCCCCAAAGTCATCACTATTCCTGTATCTATACATCAACCCATCTTCACAAAGTTCTTTTTCTGTTGCCTCCACTGTGCTGATGAATCTTGGGTCATCGGCTTCAATGAATCCATAGGACTGCATTAATAAAGTAGAAGCGTCCAGATCTTCTGAGCCATAATACTGGGTATAAGCCTGTTTTTCCTCATTCCAGCCGTTCTTATAGATATCCTGATATATCTCTTCTCTAAGACTCTTCCACTTGGTATCATTGATACCCATACGCAAAACCTCCCCTATTTTTATGGCCCTGTCAACCGCTACCCAGCATAGAAGCTTGGAGAATATAAAATGGCGGTCTTCGGTTCTAAGCTCCCAGATACCTTTATCGGGTTTCTTCCAGTTTTCCTGAACAATCATCACAATTCCTCTCACTACAGTCCATAAAGCTTCAGAGTTCTCCAGGGAGGTTTCGAACATCAGGAACTGCTGATAGATCACCTCCATCAAAATTCCGTAGATATCGTTCTGCTTCTGTATATAGGCGGCATTCCCGGTACGAACGGGATGAGAATTTTTATAACCTTTAAGATGATTCAGGATATGTTCCGTAAGCTCTTTTTCTCCATTAATACCATACATTATCTGTATCTTCTCATCTTTATGAGGGATGATGTCGATAATGAACTGGAGAAAATCCTTGGCCGATTTAATGTGTCCCAATCCGGCCATTACCTTAATCACCATTGAAGCATCCCTAATCCAGCAAAAACGGTAATCCCAATTTCGCTCCTCCCCAATGGTTTCAGGAAGCGATGTAGTGGCTGCAGCCAGAACAGCACCCGATTTCTTATAACTCAGCGCCTTGAGGACTAAAGCACTTCGCATAATCTCATTGCCATAATGAGTATAACGAGTACTCTTGTCACTCCAGTTCATCCAATACACCTTAGTTCGCTGAAATTTGAGGTAAGACCTGTCTAAAGTCTGTTCAACAAGTTTTTCATGATAACCAACTAGGCAGTATTCATTACCCTTTAGGCTTATTTCTTTTCTATTCATGATACTATTCAGATTCATGCTAGAATAGAGATACACAGAATCGTATTTTCCTTCTTTGGTAAAGCTTTTTATGTAATCACCTTTATTCTCATTGTGAGTTTTTTCTTTGGCAAAATCAAGTTTCGGATCATATTTTATCCTAAACTTCGGTTTCCCCCCGATAAGCCGGAAAAACCTTATAATGTCTGGTGGAGCATAATAAGAGCCATCTTCCCGGGCATACCTAGGCATGAAATCTATAAGCTGGAAAGAGTCTTTCCCATTGTCAAAAACAGTGCTTAGAATATTGGTTTCCCAGAGATATTCCTGCGTTATTTCGTAATCATCGCTTACTTCTATTTCAAAACTTCCGCCAATCTCCTCATCCAGTATCTTTGCGAAAACGGCAGAGGAATCAAAATTGGGCATACAGCACCATTCCAAAGAACCGGTTTTTGAGATTAATGCGCAGCTTTTGCAGTTACTTATGATACCGTAATCAAGGTTATCCATATCTTAAAAATCTTATAAATCAATGGCTGTCTAAAATGATTTTCGGAAATTTAAGAAAAATCAAATTCGTCGCAACAGCATTTACAATTAATTATGAGTAAAACGATCATTATTTCCAACCGACTACCACTTCAAATTTCCATTGAAAACAACCATCTAGATGTAACTCCGAGCGTAGGAGGACTTGCAACTGGCTTGAAATCATTCCATAAGGATGGAGATAGTATCTGGATAGGATGGCCCGGCCTTACCGAAGAAGAAATTCCAGAAAATCTTAAAGATGAAGTTCAAAAAAAGGCACGTGAGGAAAATTGTGTAGCTGTACATCTCACTTCTGATGAAATTGATGGTTTCTACTATGGATTCAGTAACCGTACTATCTGGCCGCTTTTCCATTATTTTATGGAGTATACTGAGTCTGATGACCAGTTCTGGAAATCATACCAGGAGGTGAACCAAAAATATGCTGACGAGATCCTTGAACATTATGAAGATGGTGATGTGATCTGGGTACATGACTACCAGTTACTCCTTGTTCCTAAAATGATCAGGGAAAAAGCACCCGAGGCGGTTATAGGTTTCTTTAATCATATTCCTTTTCCTTCCTACGAGGTTTTCAGAACATTACCATGGAGGGAAAAAGTTCTTGAAGGTGTACTGGGTACAGATCTAATTGGCTTTCATACTTACGATTATGAACGTCATTTTCTAAGTTCTGTAAGCCGTATCTTAAGACACCAGGTGGATTTTAATGAAGTTACCCTCCCGGACAGGATTGTGAAGGTGGATTCATTCCCAATGGGGATCGATTATAAGAAATTTGAACAGGCAGCATTAGATCATTTTAAAAGCACTTCCGAAAATCAGTCAGAACTTCAACGCAGGTTGGACCACCATCTGGAAGCCACTCCGGAAGCTAAGATGATCCTGAGTATAGACAGACTGGATTATACCAAGGGAATTGCGCATCGAATTAGGGCTTATGAGTATTTTCTTGATAAGAACCCTGAATATATTGAAAAGGTAAGACTGGTTATGCTTGCTGTTCCTTCACGCTCCAATGTGCCTCAATACAGGAGGCTGAAGCGGGAGGTCGATGAGTTGGTTGGTAGGATCAACGGGAAATTCTCTACGGTAAGCTGGACTCCCATCTGGTATTTTTATCGTTCTATGCCTTTTGAAAATCTTATTGATCTTTATACCACATGTGAGATCGCTTTACTGACGCCTATACGTGACGGTATGAACCTTGTTGCCAAAGAATATGTTGCTACCAGGACCGATCGTACCGGCGTACTTATTCTTAGTGAAATGGCTGGTGCGGCCCATGAAATGAACGAGGCATTAATCATTAATCCGAATAATTTCGAACAGGTGGCTGAAGCCCTAAAAACTGCCTTCCACATGCCCAAAGAAGAACAGATGGAAAGGAATAAAATGCTTCAGAAGAGACTTAGAAGGTACAGCGTGGAAAAATGGGCCCAGGACTTCATGAAAGCCCTCAGAGGTACAAAAGAGAACAGAGATAGCTTCAAAGCGACCAGGATCACCTCTGAAATTTCAGAAGAGATCATGGAGCAATTCAAAAAAGCCAAAAAGAAGATACTTTTCATAGATTATGACGGAACCCTGGTGAATTTTGTAAATAAACCCGAAGATGCCGAACCAGATGCCGACTTAAAGGAACTGATAAGAACCCTGAATTCTTCCGAAGATACCCATGTTATACTCATAAGTGGTAGGGATAAAAACACCCTCGGAAGCTGGTGGAGAGATATACCTGTGGAACTCATCTCAGAACATGGGGTATGGATGAGACAGATAGATGGCGAATGGGAACTCTCTGAAAATGTTAAAAGTGAGTGGATGGATGCCGTAAGGCCCGTGATAGAGAATTTCGTTGACCGTACTCCCGGTACCTTCATTGAGGAAAAAAACTATTCTCTTGCCTGGCATTATCGTAAAGCCGACCCTCAACTTGGAGAGATTCGAGCCAATGAATTGAGCAATGTTCTTAAAGAGCTTATTTCCAACCGTGGTTTAAGTGTTCTTGAAGGAAACAAAGTTCTGGAAATAAAAAGTAGTGATGTAAATAAAGGAAAGGCCTGTACCAAGAAACTTGTCGGTGAGAACTATGACTTTATTTTTGCAATTGGGGATGACTGGACAGATGAATACATGTTTCAGGAATTGCCTGAGACTGCCTATACGGTAAAGGTAGGGATCAGAAAAACCAGTGCAAGATACTATGTGGAAGGTACTCCCAAAGTGAGAACCCTGCTGGAAAAATTCCGGGATAATTTGTAGATAAACATCATTGTTAAAATTATTGGCAATTCCTCAGAAAGTTTAAAAATACATTAACTAGCTCAGTGTGGCATCAGGTATTTTTCTGCTTAATTTTATCTTATGAATTTAAATCGAACCAATTTAAAACCAAATTCTATGAAATCAGGAAAATTGTTAGTAGGGCTTCTATCAGGAGCGGTTGCTGGAGCAGTTGCAGGTATACTGTTTGCACCCAAAAAAGGTAAAGATACAAGAAAGGCTATCTCCCAAAAAGGAGATGATTATATCAAAGGAGCAAATAAAAGTATCCATGATTTTACCGATTCTATCAACCATAAAGTTGAAGCACTGAAGGCCAAAACAAAAGCCAATTTGGCCAGTACCAAATCTAAAGAAAAAATCAACGAGGCTAAGGCAGAAATGCATGAGATGAAAGCCAGTTAATTTATAACAAATTGATTATAGATAAGACCCCGGGAGTTTCCCGGGGTCTTATTTTTTTATATATCCCCGAAACTTACGTATTTTAGGAAGCTAATAAATACAAAACCATGAATAGATTTTTCCCCCGATTTACCTTTATTCTTATTGCTTTACTGACCTTGAATATTTCCATTCATGCCCAGGATACCGATCAACGCCTTTATGAAATTATAGAAAAGGTTTCGGCAGATAGTATTGAGCATGATATTAAAAAACTTGCCGGATTTGGAACAAGAAATACTTTTAGTGATACAGTTTCTGATACCCGCGGTATTGGAGCCGCAAGAAGATGGATAAAGTCTGAATTTGAGGATATCTCCAATAAATGTGATAATTGCCTTGATGTTTTCTATCAGAAGGATTATGTGACTCCCGAAGACGGTGAGCGAATTCCAAAAGAAGCATGGGTGGTCAACGTCGTGGCGATCCAAAAAGGTACCAGATACCCTAACCGCTATGTGATTATGAGCGGGGACATAGATTCCAGGGCTAGCAATACTATGGATTTTACTACCGATGCTCCCGGTGCCAATGATAATGCCAGCGGAATGGCTGGTACTATTGAAGCTGCAAGGGTGCTTTCTCAGTACGATTTTGAAAGTAGTATCATTTATGTTGGACTTTCGGGTGAAGAACAGGGATTGTTTGGCGGAAAAGGTCTAGCCGAATATGCCAAAAAGAATGGCTGGGATATTATAGGTATATTAAATAATGACATGATTGGTAATATTGAAGGCGTAGATGGAGTGATAGACAATCGAAGTTTCAGAATATTTTCAGAACCCGTCCCTCCTACCGAAACAGAACAGGAAAGGAGAATGCGAAGGTTCTATGGAGGTGAGGTAGACGGAATTTCCCGTCAGCTGGCCCGGTATATTCATAAGAATGTAGAAACCTATATGCCGGAGATGAACCCTATGATGATCTATCGTCTTGACAGGTTTGGACGTGGCGGTCATCACCGACCGTTTAACGATATGGGTTTTGCTGGCGTAAGGATCATGGAAGCCCACGAGAACTATAACCGGCAGCATCAGAATATAAGGACCGAGAACGGGATCAAATATGGGGATGTTATTGAAGGGGTTAATTTTGATTATGCTAAGAAATTAACGGCTGTAAACGCCATCAATCTTGCAAGCCTTGCCTGGGCTCCACCGGCTCCTGAAAAAGTAGAGATAGGTGGTATTGTAGAACCAAGCACCAGGTTGAGATGGGAACCGGTTGAAGGAGATATTGCCGGATATAAGATCTACTGGAGAGATACCACGGCTCCTCAATGGCAACATTCAAGATTTGTAAAAAATGTTACCGAATTCACTTTGGAAGGTATTGTTATAGATAACTATTTATTTGGAGTTGCAACGGTTGGTAAAAACGGTCACGAAAGCCTGGTTGTTTTTCCTTCAGGCACCTTCAGATAATCAATCCTCGATATTATGAAAAACTCAAAACTGTACTTTATTTTATTGCTGAGCATCAGCCTGATGTTTTCCTGTAAGAATAACAGGGAACAAAAAGAGGTAAAAACTGAAACCCTGGAAAAGGCTACCGGTAAATCGACCGAAACCGGTGAACTATCCCAATCTCCCAGGCATCATGAATGGGTAAGTCTTTCTCATGAAGATCGGGAATTTGAGGCTTTCGTTGTCTATCCCGAAAGTGATGAAAAAACAAAATCTGTGATCGTGATCCATGAAAACCGGGGTCTTAATGACTGGGCAAGGTTATTTGCAGATAAACTGGCAGCCCAGGGATATCTCGTAATCGCTCCCGACCTTATTTCAAATACGGTAGAAGGAAAAAAACGTACTACAGATTTTGAGAATCCCGATGCTGCAAGAACAGCGATATACGATCTTGATAAGGATCAGGTCACGGCCGATCTTAATGCAGCGTATGAGTATATAAAGAACGATGCTGCTTCGACGGGAGAGGTGGCCGTGGTTGGTTTTTGCTGGGGTGGTTCCCAGACTTTCAGGTATGCTACCAATAATCCTAATATAACTTCGGCACATGTCTTCTATGGAACAGGGCCTTCAGAGGCTGCTTTAATAGAACAGATTTCAGCTCCTGTCTATGGATATTATGGAGGAAATGACAACCGGGTTAATTCAACTATCGAGGATACAGAGAAATTGATGAAAGAAGCCGGTAAAACCTATGAATATGAGATTTACGAAAATGCGGGGCATGCTTTTATGAGAAGTGGTCACGAGCCCGATGCTCAGCAGGGGAATAAAAATGCTCATGATAAGGCCTGGAAAAGACTGCTTGAATTACTGAAATAAAAAGCATCCGATAAGATAGAAAAGCCCCGCCTAACAGTGGGGCTTTTTTTATTCCCGAATATTAAACAAAACGCTAATTAACAATACTTTACACTAACCTTAGAATAAATTAGCATTGCCTATAAGTACTTTAGGTATGATCAAACCAATAAAAACTAGAGATATGGCAGATATAAGAGTTGAAAAAAAGAAACCCGTATGGCCGTGGTTATTCCTGATAATAGTGCTGGCGGTAATTATCTTCCTCTACTTCTATGGAAGTATGGATACTGAAGATACCGATGATACCACCATTGAAACCGAAGAGATAGATGAAGTGACAAATATTAATTCAGATTTAAAATTACTTAAAATCAAAAATATCACAGTTTAACCAAGTAAAAGACAATGTTATGACCAAGAAAGAGAAACACTTGTATCAAATGAGTGAATTGAAAGGATATAAAATAAACCCAAAGGATCCTGACATACGAGGATGGAGTGTTAAAGACCTGGATAACCGGACAATAGGGAAAGTAGATAACTTGCTTGTAAACAAGGAACTAGGAAAGGTAGTTTATGTAGATGTTGAAGTAGATCAGGCCATTATAGATGCCAATCACGATCCATATGCAGCGCATCCAGACCCCGAAGTCCATGAGTTTATAAACAAGGAAGGAGAAAATCATATTATTATTCCAATAGGTATGGTAAGTCTTAACAGGGATGAAAAATATGCCTTTACAGAAAGTATCAATTACCGGACATTTGCTGAGACCAAACGCTATAAATCCGGAACTAACATTAGCAGGGATTATGAACACCATGTGCTAGGTTCATATGAACGTAGAAGGAACCATCCTGAAAGAGGGCTTTCGGATGCCGAACTTAAGGAAAGAGAATTAAGAAGACGTGAAGAAGCCAGATTAGCTGATGAAAAAAGAAGAGAAAGAGAACTGGCAGATGAAGAGCGGTTACATGACCGCCCAGCCGCTACAGAAGAAGAGCGTATTAGAAGAGAAAAAACCAATCTAAAATATAGTTCTGACAGTGATAGAGGACTACGGGACGATTATGACGAAGAACGTTCCTACCGGGACGAAGTAAGGGATCTACGCCCAGAGCGCAGCCTGGACGAGAGCACTGAATGGGAAAGGGATCACAGTAGAATTCCAGATAAAGAAGCCTACAGGAACCGTAAAAGACGTAGCGTAACAGAGGATTTTTATAATAGAAAGGAATTTCATGACCGGGATTCCAGATAAAACTGGCAATTATATCTATAAAAGGGAGATCAAATTTGATCTCCCTTTTATTTTTATATGGATAAAGTATACTCTAATTTTTCTTTCAAAAATGGTATATTGAGGCGCTTTTAAAAAATTCATTTATACAATCAATAATTCTATGCGCAAACTTTTTTTAAGTCTGTCTCTACTATTATTTACTTTTTTGGTAGTGGGACAGAATGTTGACTTATCTCTTTTAAAAAATAAGACCCCAAGAAATATTGGCCCTGCCGGTATGAGCGGCCGGGTAACATCGATCGATGTTGTTACTTCTAATCCTGACATTATGTATGTTGGTACGGCTTCCGGAGGCTTATGGAAATCTACCAGCGGCGGAGTTAAATGGGAACCCGTTTTTGAGGACCAGGTTACTGCTTCGATAGGTTCTGTAGCTATACAGCAATCTAACCCCTCTGTAATATGGGTTGGGACCGGTGAAGGAAATCCACGTAACAGTCTGAATGGGGGATACGGTATATATAGGTCTCTTGATGGTGGCCGTACCTGGACGAATATGGGGTTAGAAGAAACCCGCCATATTCATAGGGTGGTTGTCCATCCTACAAACCCGGATATCGTATATGCTGCTGCTATAGGCTCGCCCTGGGGTGCTCATGAAGAAAGAGGAATCTATAAGACTACCGATGGAGGAAAGACCTGGAAGAAAATACTGTATGCTAATACGCTCACCGGAGCTGCTGATCTTGTAATGGATCCTAATAACCCTAATAAACTTATTGCGGCTATGTGGCAGCACAAAAGGGATCCCTGGTTTTTCAATTCTGGTGGTGAAGGCTCAGGTATGTATATAACTCACGATGGCGGAGAAACCTGGGAAGAAAGAACTTCTGACGACGGCCTGCCTGAAGGAGAGCTGGGTCGTATAGGTCTTGCTATCGCACCGAGCGATTCCAATATCATTTATGCACTGGTAGAGTCTGAGAATAATGCATTATACAAATCTGAAGATGGAGGCTTTAGCTGGAAAATGATCAACGATAAGGATGAGATAGGAAACCGTCCTTTCTATTACAGCGATATTTTCGTAGACCCCCAAAATCCTAATCGTTTATATTCTGTTTTTACTTATGTGAATGTATCAGAAGATGGAGGAAAGAGTTTTGAATCCCTTATGCCAGCCTATGGGGTGGATAATGGAGTTCATCCGGATCATCATGCATGGTGGATACACCCTGAAGATGGTAGCTTTATGATGGATGGGAATGACGGCGGACTGAATATTACCAGAGACGGCGGAAAGACATGGAGGTTCGTGACCAATCTTCCAGTTGCCCAGTTCTATCACATTGCCGTGGATAACGAATTCCCATATAACGTTTATGGCGGAATGCAGGATAACGGAAGCTGGAGAGGCCCGGCCTATGTTTGGAAATCCCAGGGAATAAGAAACTCTTACTGGCAGGAAATCTCCTTTGGAGATGGCTTTGATGTGGTTCCAGATAAGGATGACAGTCGCTATGGCTGGAGTATGAGTCAGCAGGGCTATGTTAGTCGATATGATTACGTAACAGGTAACAATTATACCGTTAAACCAACTCATTCCGATCCTGAAGTAAAACTAAGGTTCAACTGGAATTCGGCGATCAATATCGATCCTTTCGATAACAATACCCTTTATTTCGGAAGTCAGTTCGTACATAAAAGCACGGATAAAGGGCTTACCTGGGAGGTAATTTCACCTGATCTTACTACCAATGATCCTGAAAAACAAAAACAGGAAGAAAGCGGCGGACTTACCATTGATGCTACCGGAGCTGAGAACTACACCACAATCCTGGTTATAGAACCCTCTCCCGTCGAGAAAGGAATGATGTGGGTTGGAACCGATGACGGAAAAGTTCATTATACCACAGACGGGGGTGAAAACTGGAATGATGTATCAGGTAACCTGCCAGGACTGCCGGAAGGAAGCTGGATAGTTCAGATAAAAGCCTCTAATAAAAATAAAGGGGAAGCTTTACTGGTTGCCAATGACTACAGAAGATACAACTATGCACCTTACGCCTATCGTACCACTAATTATGGAAAGAGCTGGACCCGTATAGTCGAGGAAGGAGAAACTGAAAGCTACGCTTTAAGCATAGTGGAAGATCCTGAAGAAAAGAACCTGATGTTTCTGGGTACAGATGATGGATTATATGTTTCATTCAACGCCGGAAAAGACTGGCAGAAATACACTAACGGCTTCCCTACTGTTTCAGTAAAAGATCTGGTGATCCATCCAAGAGAGCAAGATCTGATAATTGGAACTTTCGGAAGGGCTGCATGGGTCCTGGATGATATCAGGCCTTTCAGGGCTATTGCACGCAATCAATCTTTGCTTCAGAATAAAGTGGAATTATTTGAGCCACCTACGGCTTATCATACCGCCTATCAGCAACCAACGGGAAGCAGGTTTGGAGCAGATGCGACTTATCACGGTGAGAATCGTCCAGGTGGTGCAAGGATATCCTATTTCATAGAAGTACCTGAAAAGGTGGAAAAAGATGCTGAAACCGATGAGAAGAACCCTAAGAAAAAGTCTAATAAGCGAGGTCGAAAAGATCGTGAAGGTGAATCCGGAGACCTAGAGCCTACAGATAAAGATTCAGACACTACAAAAACTGAGACTGCTGAAGTTAAATGGGATTCCATTAAGCTGAATATCTATGATGGTGACCGCCTCATAAGAAGCCTTAAACAGAAAGCTCCAGACACCGCGGGAGTACATACCATGATCTGGCGTCTTAATGAAAAGGGAGTTGACCGGCCTTCAAGAGAGATCAAGGAATCTAAAAATGAACCTGCTGGAATAGATGTTAAGCCTGGAACATACAGGCTTGTCTTGCACTTTGGGGATAAGACTTCTGAGGAAATGATAAAAGTAGAGTCAGATCCACGATTGAATGTTTCCAACGAAAACATTGAAGAAGCATATGCAAGCCTTAAGGAACTGGAGAAAATGACACAGACTGCAGCAGATGCAGTGACACAGCTGGTAGAAAGCAGGAACATAGCTGAAGGTTTCCAAAAAGACCTTAAGGCCCAGGAAAATGGCGAAGAAATGTTTGAAGAAGAACTGGAGGATAGCGAGGAAATCCTTAAATCTATTGATGAAGTAATCGCCTTATACCTTGGCAAAGAAGACAAGAGACAGGGGATTGTTAGAAACAATGAGATGACGGTCATGGAAAGAATAAGCAATGCTAACTGGTATGTAAGCAGTAGACAAAACGGTCTTACAGAAACCGAGCATACTCTTATTCAGCATGCCAGAGAAGAACTAAAAGCAGCTCTGGAGAAAACCAATGAATTCTTTAATGAAGAATGGTCTGAATACAGATCGGAAATGGAAAACATTGAATTACCGGTTTTTAAGGAAGTAAAGACCTTTGATCTGGGCAATTAATGAATATATCTGATTAAGTGAAAGCCCCCTGTTTTTTAGCTGGGGGCTTTTTTATATGAGGCCTTCTCTTTCCGAATGCATAATGGCTTTCTCACTATTTCTGAAGTAACAGGTATGAACATTCATACTTTCAAGATTGGCCATTACCCTTTGTACCTTCTTCTTTTGTTTATGAGTGGTTTGTCTTACATACACTGCCTTTATATTCATCGGAAATGTTTTACATATTCTTTCATATAAAAATGGGTCATGCTGAGAGTCATCTCCAAGTAAAACATATTGCAGGTGCGGATAAAATGAAATGATGTCTTTTATCTTGATGAACTTATGATCATGGTTTCCCCTACCCGAAGTAATAAAATCTCTGAGTCCGGTTTTTATCTTCTTCAATTTTATAACCGCTTTGGGAAGGTCATGCAAGTTGGAGAATTCTGAGATAAAGTCGTAAAGATTCCATTCACTACTGGAAACATAGAAAAAGGAATTAGAAGCCTTCTCACTATCCTGTCCCGCTGAACTAAGCCTTTGATAATGTTTTACCACATCATCAAAGACCATTCTTTTATTAATATTCTTGGAGAGCATCACATATAACTTCTTAAAGAAACTTCGGCTGTGGGAAATAAGAAATGTGTCATCAATATCAGAAATAACCCCAAGTTTACTAGGAAAAGGCTTTAAAAGTTCTCCTTTTTCGATCATACCGAAATCGTACATCTTACAGGTAACAACGTACTCATGCCAGCCTGGTTCGAGATCAGCATCATAGGGCACGGTGAATCTAAAATAACCATCCTCCATGGTCTTGGTGGTTATATCAAGATTCTTAAACTGTAAACGCACCTTAAAATTACTAAGAGGTTTAATGCGGAATTTATGCAGGATAGCATAAGCATGCCTGATCCCCCGCTTATCGATACTGTACTTATCAGGAGCCCAGGATTCAAACAAATGACCAAACACTACCAGTTCCTCCTCATTAACATATCCTCTGTATAACTTTAGATCGAGTTTCAAAATATTGGCCTTTTTTTAAAATTCCTTCATTCCAAAATACTTAATTTTAGGCACTTCATAAATACTACTGTATGAATTTTAAGGAAGTTTTATTGGTTGTAAATCCAATTTCAGGTAATACAGACAAAAAAGGAATAATTTCTGAGGTTCAGAAAGAACTGGAAATGCATGATATAGGTTTTCACCAGTATACCACAACGGGGGAAAACGACAGGGAAGAAATAAAATCAATCATTGATAAAAAGAATATAGACCGGGTTATTGTAGCCGGTGGTGATGGTACCATAAACCTTGTTGCCAAAGTCGTTAAAAAATATAACTTCCCCATAGGGATCATACCTGCCGGTTCAGCGAATGGGCTGGCGGTCAACCTTAAACTGCCAGATGAGTTAAGCGAACAGATAGAAACGGCAATGGGCGATAATCATATAGATCTGGATATACTGTGCCTTAATAATATTATATGCCTTCATATGAGCGACCTGGGAATTAATGCCGAGTTGATAAAGAATTATGAGACCTCTTCCATCCGCGGTAAATTTGGATACCTCATCCAGTCCATACCAACGCTCATTCAAAGCGAATTTCCTTTTAAGTTTAAGATAGAAACTGAAAATTGCTCAAAAAATGCTTCGGCAGTTCTACTTGGGTTTGCAAATGCCAGTAAATATGGAACAGGAGCCAATGTAAATCCTAAAGGGGAACCCAATGACGGGATTTTTGAAATCCTGATATTTAAAAAATTAAGCCTTTCAGATATACTAAAAACCCTTAGAAATGAAACAGATCCTGATCCCGACTTTGTAGAAATTATTCCGGCAAAAAAGGCGAAAGTTACCTGTGTGAAACCGGTATCTTTTCAGGTTGATGGAGAGTATATAGGGAAAGAATCTGAAATAGAAATAAAAATACTTCCAGAAAAATTAAGGATTGCCATTCCTTAACCCAAATCATTCTATAACCGGTAGGTAGATTTCAGCTTTCCACTCCCTTGCAGATTTAGTTTCTACTTTGGGGTTATTAAAAAATATCTCCAGCGGGAGTTCATTAGTGACCTTCCCGGCCTTTTCGGTCTCTTCAACCAGGTCATACCATGCCAGGTGGGAGTCTCGGTAATTTCCATTAAAAATAGCCCTGAAGGAAGAAAAGGATTTAAGCTGTTTAAAATCTACATTAGTAGTTGGTCTTATATCCTGGGCAAGATTAACAGGGAAACAGAAGTCAAAATCTATAATATCCTCCTCTCTGTCCCATCTTGTAACTTTTACAAAAGGATTTCCGGTTAATTCCAGTTCTCTTTGCAATACATAATTCTCAAGAAAAAAAATCGTTTTTAGCATCTCATTCGCCTTTTCAGTTAATGGGATATTTGTTGAACTATGGCAAATACAATCTATTTCGGGAGAAGTCGTTATCTTATCCTCTATTTTTATGGCATAAAGACTCTGTTTTTCATTTAATTTTTTTTTGAAATCAAGGATCCTTTGCTTTAAGGTGTCTATATAGATACTCTTTTGAAACGGATTAACGATTGCCAGGCGGTTGCTTAGCTTATTTTCAGAAGATCTTACGTTCAGGATAACCTCCGTTACAGTGTCATTCTCTTTTTCAAACTCCCAGTGCAATTCAAGTGGAGGATGAATTCCATTATCTACCAGCTGGGTCAAACTTCTAAACGAATCTTTATCGGTAATAGTGATATCCTCTTTTACCGATTGGGGGGAGAAATTCTTCCACCCGCTTATCTCATAAAATACAGTGCCGGGTCCATATTTGGCCTCCATATGGAACTGATAATCATATTTCTTGAAAAATAAATACCAGCTAAGTCCGGCCAGCAGCAGGAGTAGAAAAATTGATAAGAGTTTTTTCATAAATTATTTGGAAGCAATTTCTGATTCTGGCCTGACCATTTTCAAATTATCCACTACAAAGTTACCAAGCGACTGTCCCTGATCCAGACCAACCTCAATTGCGGCCCTGTAATGGATACCTCCATATAATCTACTGTTTGCCGCCTCCATGGAAGCTTCTTTAAATGAATTGAAATTCCTTACCGGGAGACCATATTCTACTTCAGTATCATCTTCAAAACTGAAGTTATCTCCGAATATATCTGTTAATGCAATGGCCGCGGCTCCTGATATAACCGAGTGCCCACTGGTATATTCAGGAAACGGAGGTGTTTGAAGTACCGAAGTCCAGTTCTCATCAATGTATTTATTGATAAGGGTTTCAGGTCTTACCAGATTACTACGGTATTTTTCATCCCAACAGCTAATAAAACCATCTGCAATGGCCACCGAGGTCTTTGCATAAGCATAAACAGACTTATCAAAATCGGCATCTGATTTCTTACAGGCAATTTTTGTGATGCCTATCCAGTGTCCCCCTGGAGTGATTTTTTTAGTGGCAAACATAAGATGACCTCTTGTTATTGAAACATAAGGATTGCAATCCCAGAATTTTGCGATCGCCATCTTCTCACTATTCTCTTCATCCTTTGAGATTTCTTCCCTGATATTATAAACCTCCATCAGTTCAGTATGGAACCTACTTCCTGGCTCCATGGAAAATTCAGGAGGAGGAGCGGGTTTAAACTGGTTGGCAGAATCTATCACGAAAGGCCTTATTTTCATCCAGTGCGGTTCGATTCCGTCCATATATGCTGGAGGAGTAGGCTGCCATCTGCTCTCGTCTTCGGTTCTAATTGTAAATTTCGGCATTGTGCGGGTCTCAGCATAATTATCCTTACTCATCCAGTCCCTGATATGTGCAGCAACCTTCAGCCCATATGCTTCAGATACTTTAAAACTTCTCTCGTCCTTCTTTTTCCAGATGTTGAACAGACTATCTCTTTTTACGATCAATCTATCCTCAGAAAAAACAAGGCCTCGGCCAATATCGTAAAATGCGACCATAGCCGCGATCCCCGGGTTGGTTATTTCTGATTCAGATTCTGGTGCAGGTCCTAGATCGGTGAGTTGTCCTGCAAGGCTTTTATATTCAGGGTTGAACTGGGCCATAACCTCATAGGCTGCAATATTGGAATAGGCGTATACCCTGCTTGCCACTGGTGGAGAAAAAATATCGTGAACCATGGTTTTGCTCAAATTATCATTTGCATCATGAAAATCATCGCCGGTGACCACGATTTTTTCTGGCTTTTTCTCACAGGCACTAATGCTTAAAATTGTGATTAATAAGAGAAGTGTCCTTTTCATCTTAAAAGTTGATTTTATATAATTCAGCTTTTTCATTATTTATGGTTACTAACAGGTAAGGTTTACCTGCAATTTTAATTAAGGAAAATTCTTTAACAGATTTTTGGGATAAATTTAATCCAATTATACTGGAATTCAGAATTTTATCCCGGTTAATTAGAATAGATCCACCCATAGCATCAAATTTCCCATGATATGGGGTAACTCCAAAATAATTACCTCCTATGAGTACTTCTTCCTTACCGTCTTTATTGAAATCATAATTCAACATTGCACGAATAGGGGCGGTTTGTAAAGAATGTTCAAATTCTCTGAAGGTGAAATTTCCGTCATTATTTTCAAGGTAGCCTGAAGCAAGGGTATGAACCTTGAACTTTTCAGCACTTTTAAGTTCTTCAGGCTTAAAGATTTCGTTCACTTTCTTTCCGGCAAATTCCCGGTAAGTAGTAAATCTTTTCCGTATCATTTGACTTAGCTGTCCTGAAAGTTCATCCATTCCATACAAGAAATAATAATCTCCATTCTTTTCGCTGGCCAGTAGTGTCTCTGTAAGTCCGTTAGAATCAAAATCCTTATAGTACATCAGTAAAGGATAATCCTTCGAAGCCTTCAATTTGGAATTAAGCCCCCAGTTTCCCAGTAAATAGTCCGTATCTCCATCATGATCCACATCAAAAGGAAGTATCTTTTGCCAGAGACCATTCATGTTTTCAGGTAATTTGGTCGAAGAAACATCCCTGAATTGTCCATTGTTATTTTCCAGAAATTTAGGCGACATCCACTCTCCTACCACTATCAGATCCAGATCTTTATCATTATCAAAATCATCCCAAATGGCATCATTAATCATACCTAGATTATTGAATAGATCAGTCTGGGACACTTTTGTAAACTTACCATTCTCATTTTTCAGCAAATAAGATTTTGGTATGGCTCCATAATCATAATTAACAGAATTTGATCCAATAAAAATATCCGGATCTCCATCATTGTCATAGTCAGCCGAGCGGATTACCGAAGAATTTCCATACATCTCCGGAAAAAGTGAGTCTTTTTTAAAACTTCCGTCTGAAGTTCCCAAATAAAGCCTGTCAAGTAACCACTGATCTTTTCCTACAGATTCTCCTCCTCCGGAAACTAAAACCACATCTTTTATATCATCATTATTAAAATCATCGACCAGGATATCTGTATCTTCTGCTAATGAATCATTTTGCGCTCCCTTTAGTTGTTCAGATACAAATCCATCTTTATTTTGATAAAAAACCATAGCTGATTTATAACGGGAAGCCCCAAAAATAACATCCTCCATACCGTTTCCATCGAGGTCTGTAACTTTAACGGCCGGCCCAAAGTCTGACATCTGATGAGGGATAAGCTTCTGCATATCAAAATCGATAAAAGCATTCTCTTCATGAACATAGTTCAAACCAAAGTCATTTTGCTCCTTTGAAAACCAGGCTTTGGTATCCTTGTAAAACAGTTCTTCTACATCTATTTTTTTATCTGTTGCTTCTGGCTTTAACTTCAGTACAGAATTTGGTTTTACCGAAGTAAGAGTTTGTATAGTTTGATCAGGCCAGATAATGCTTAATGAATCGATTTGTGCTTTCTTAGATATACCGAAATAAATGATTGGTTCTGATGAGGACTGGTATGCCCTGGTTGTATATAACTGACGTACCTGGCGGCCTTCACTGGTATACAGGATCGCTTTTGAACCTATAGCGAAGCTATTCTTACTTTCTGCCAATAATTGTATCTTAAGATAATTACCTTCTGGCTGTTCATTAATATAGATACTTGCCGGAACATTTATGTTATTGGTCACAATATCCAGATCGCCATCATTATCCAGGTCTCCATAAGCCACTCCTGTTGAGATGATGGAATCATTCTCTATCCAGATTCTGGACATATCCTCAAACAATCCGTCCGGTTTTCCCTTAAAGACATAATTAGTGACGGCTCCCGACGGCATGAGTTCCAGGACTTCGTTGTCAACAAGAGTTGTTTTATCTAGCTTTTGCTGTATCTGTTCATTGGAAGTATATTTCACATAATCCAGGTCATTGGGACGTTTTGGAATTCCATTGCTCACAAAAAGATCCTGTTGCCCGTCCTGATCCAGATCTGCGAAAAGAGCACCCCAACTCCAGTCGGTTGCTGCAACGCCACTCATTAATGCGGTCTCTGAGAAGAATTTGCCTCCCTGGTTGAGCTGTAACATATTACGGGTATACTGCGGATGATATCCCAGACGTTCTATTCTGAACTTATGAAGGTTAACATTATCGTCTCCTGCCGAAGATTTTAGTACCTCTTCATCCTCGGGCAGCATATCCAGGGTTATCAGGTCAATAAAACCGTCATTATTGATATCTGCCGCGTCATTTCCCATGGAAAACCTGGAAACATGTCCAAAATTGGATTTCAGGCTTTCAGTAAAGGTACCGTCCTGGTTATTCAAATAATAGTAATCGTCCTCATGGAAGTCGTTCCCCACATAAATATCGGTATAACCATCATTGTTAAAATCGGCCGTGCTTAAGCCGAGACCATAGCTATTAGCTCCACCATATATCCCAGCTTTTTCGCTTATATCGGTAAATTTACCGTTCTCATTAAGGAAGAGTTTATCACCACTTTCATAGACCCTGTTATTCCTGATATCGGCCGGTCCGAAAGATTCGGTGGTATGGACTGCATGGTTAAGAATATATACATCCAGATCGCCATCATTTTCAAGGTCGAAAAAAGCCGCCTGCGAAGAATAGGTGTCAAGATCCAGACCGTATTCTGCCGAACTTTCGGTAAACGTAAGGTCTCCGTTGTTGATAAAAAGTTCGTTATGACCAGTGAAGCCATTTACACCCACCACCGCAGATACATAAATATCTAAAAGCCCGTCGCCATTCACATCGGCCATGGTAGTTCCAGTATTCCAGCTGCTATTACCTTCTACTCCCGCCTTTTTGCTTATATCTTCAAATTTAAGATCTCCCTTATTCAGATAAAGTTTGTTCTTTACCTGATTACCCGTAAAATAGATATCCGGCAAGTCATCATTATTAATATCGCCAATACTAACTCCGCCACCATTATAAAAATAGAGGTAGTCCAGAATATTCTGATCACGGTCCTCGGTTAATTTATTGGTAAAGTCTATTCCAGAAACTTTTGCCTGAGGGTTCGAGAAAAATTTCTCTTCCTTTTTTGTACAACCGCCCAGGCTAAGAACCAGAATTTGAAAAATGAATACTCTATAAATTACTAACTTCAAAAATCCTAGGTTTTTCATTATTGATTGCGGCTATAATAAAGGTATTCCCCTTCCTGTCTTTAAATTTTCGCAGATACTTCACTTCGCTTTTTATGTTGAATCCGCTTTTCATGTAGTCCTGCCATTCAAAATTCATATTTCCATCACCCAGTAATACATTTCCGAAACTGGCATCCAGCCTGGAGAACTGTGGCTTAAATTCGAAATTATTTCCTCCCATTACGAGATCCAGATTTCCATCATTATTTATATCCATACATGAAATCCCACAAACACATGAAAACTGAACTCTTCCAGGCAGTTCCTTTATAGTGAAATTTCCATTACCCTCATTCACTGCGATAATGGTTTCTGAGATTACAGCCTGCTTCATTATGGCATTCTTCAATTTATCCTTAGGCAAGAGTTCATCAATAGATTTTACAGCATATTCAGAAGCTTTAAGGTTTTCTTTTTTAAGTGAAACCAGCTGGCTCGTCATCTCTTTCTTCATATGTAAAGGATAATCTTTACCATTCTTTTGCTTGGTAACTATCTGCTCTATCGTACCATTGTTATCAAAATCATTCACCCACATTTTCATGGGGTCTTTAAACGAAGTCTCATAAGGTATATTAGAACCTTTATTGCCAATTATAAGATCCTGATCCCCGTCATTGTCCAGGTCGGCAGCTTCTACCACATTCCACCAGCCCTCATATTTGCTGAGGTTGGTTTTATAATTGGCAAGCCTTCGGCCAGAATTCTTAAAGATCTTTGGAGCACCCCAGTCTGAAACCGTAATAAGATCCATTTTACCGTCCCCGTCAATATCCTGCCAGATAGCATCGGTGATCATCCCCGCATACTTAACGTCATATGCAATCCTTTCCGTTGAATTCACGAACTCTCCATTTCCCTTGTTTTCAAGGAAAAGATGTTCAGGGTCCAGGCCATAGTTTACAGAAACACTTCTGGACCCCACAAATACATCCATATCTCCATCTAAATCGAAATCCTGAGGAGAAATTACTGCAACGTTCTGATTTACCGCAGGTATTATTTTAGTAGATGGTGTAAAATTACCCTGACCGTCATTTAAATATAGTCTGGGCCTGTAATTTTGTTCTTCACCAATTTCATTCCCTCCAGATCCTACCATCAGATCCTGATCTCCGTCACCATCGGCATCCAGGAACGCCGCGGCCGTATCCTCAAAGAGAAAATCGGTATCCAGAGCGTCCTGCCTGCTTTTGACCAAATTTCCGTCTCCTTTGTTAAAGTAGATCACTCCGGGTTGCTCTTTGGCTCCGCCCACGAAAACATCCTCACTGCCATCGCCATTTACGTCGGCCACGGCAAGCGCAGGACCTTCCTGAGACAGCTTTTTATAGATCATTCCCTCGTAATCAAAATCGGTATAACTATTCTCCTTATGAGTCTCAAATTTGTCGTTAGATAGCTCGGTTAACAAGGGTTCAGGTTTCTTGACCGGCTGTGGTTTGAACTTTTCTTTCGCCTCCTTTTGATCTAATACCAGCGTCTGGTTCACAGCTACCTCTTTGAACAGTTGCGTAGCACTGTCCGGCCAGATTATCCTTAAGGAATCTATCTTATTAACCTTACCAAGACCTATATTCATGGTATAATCCATGGAGGACTGAAATCCACGGGAAGGATTCTGCTCCTGGAGTACTACCGAATTGCCATAATAAAGTCGCACGATACTTCCGATTCCAAATTTATTCTGTTCGGCTCCCATTAGTTGTATTCGCAGATAATTCCTGTCTTTAAGTTTATCAGAATTATTGCGGTAAACGAATGAGTTCATATTCACATTATTTACCACCAGGTCCAGGTCACCATCATTATCCAGGTCACCATAGGCACATCCATTAGACAAACTTGGTGTACCAAGCCCCCATTCTTCAGCTGCATTACTGAATTTCAGATCTCCTTTGTTTCTAAAAGCGTAATTTGGAAGAGGTGTTACAGGCATTTTACTGATAATAGAATCCACAGCTTCTTTTTTTCCGGTTAATGCCTGCTTCTGAATGATCTCATTGGCAAAAAACTCCACAAAATCGAGATCGGTAAGATCATGGTTGATACCATTGGTCACGAATATGTCGCGGTTTCCGTCATTATCCATATCAAAGATAAGGCCCGCCCAGCTCCAGTCGGTACTTTCAACACCACTAAAATGAGCTATTTCAGAAAAACTGTTATTGCCATTATTCAGCTGAAGTGTATTATGAATATATTGTTGAAAGAAATCTTTGCTCTGCTTAAGCTTGAATACATTATAACCTTCAAATTCCATTACTGACTTGGTACGTTCTTCAGAATCTGGAAGCATATCAGTAATAAAAATGTCAGCATAACCATCATTGTTAATATCAGCCATATCGATTCCCATGGCTGAGAGGCATAAATGAGAGGTCCAGTTTTCAATGTCTTCAGTAAAAGTACCATCCTGATTATTTATATAAAGATAGTCCCTCTCGTAAAAGTCATTTGAAACATAGATATCCGGATACAAATCATTATTGAAATCACTCACCATAACCCCTAAACCGAAACCTATAAGACTACCATAGATATTCGCCTCTTCACTTACATCCACAAATTTACCGTTATCATTTCTCAAAAGCATATCTCCCACGCCCCTGAATATCTTTGGCACGCCTTCCCAGTCCTGTGCCCTTACCTCACGCTGTTCGGCATATCCCAAACTACTTACAGGTATATTACTATTGTTAAGTATATAGGCATCCAGATCTCCATCCTTGTCATAATCAAAAAATGAAGCATGGGTACTAAAACCGGTATTGGCAAGATTAAATTCCTGTGCCTTTTCAGTAAAGGTAAGGTCGCCGTTATTAATATACAGGTCATTATTATGATTATCACCTTCCATATTTCCGGCATTGCTCACATAAATATCCAGTAAACCGTCGTTGTTTATATCTACCATATTCACGCCTGTAGACCAGGGCTTGTTACCCTCCACGCCAGCTGATTTGGAGATATCTTCAAACTTAAAGTTCCCTTTGTTCAGATAAAGTTTGTTTGGCTTCATATTAGCGGTCATATAAATATCAGGCAAGCCATCATTATTAACATCGCCAATCGCCACTCCTCCACCATTGTAAAAATTACGGTATTTGAAGATATTGAAATCAGGTCGGTTCTTTATCTCATTGAAAAAATCAACTCCTGTTTCTTCCGGAGTTAAAAGAGTGTACAGTGTATTCTTATTTTCTTTTGAAGCCTTTTCTTCCTCTGATTTTTCATCAGAATTACAGGAAGAGAAAATTATAAAAGAGCTTACTGAAAGAAGGAATATTAATGATCTATATCTCATTGTGTTTTTGAATTATTTCTCTTTATAATAACAGGTTTACCATTATTAAAAGTGATTATAAAGTGTGTATCACCATTTATTTTTATTTTTTCTATATCCCTGGCAGGTCCAGAAATATCAGGTATTATCTTTTCGGAAGCATTAAAATTACCCTTAGTGTCATTTAACAGGACAATGCCATGCAATGCATCTAATCTACCCAATTGGGTGCTAATTTCATAATCGTTTCCCACAATAAAAAGATCTAAAAAACCATCATGGTTAAAATCATGTTTTGCTATATCAAAAACCTTGGAAACCTGAGCTTCAAAAGGTAGACGGTGTTTCTTAAATCTATTGTTCCCAATATTCTCAAAGTAGCAACTTCCCAGTTCATAAACTTTTAATACACTTGCCTTCTTCACTTTATCCGCTGGTAATACTTCCGAAAATGGGGCCTTGGCATAATCGCTATAATTCGGGAATTTTTTCTTTAGGAAAGGCATCTGCTTATCCAGTTCATCCTTGGATGAAAAAGCCGTTTCGGTACCCTTATAAAAATAGGTCATCACGGGATCTATGGATCCATTTTCATCAAAGTCGTTCAGATACATTTTAACAGGTTCATCTTCATTTGCCTGGAGACGGGAATTTAATCCCCAGTTACCTGCGATTATGTCTATATCTCCATCTTTATCAAAATCGGCTGCATCTATTGAATTCCACCAGCCGTGGGAATTATCAAGATTTGTTTCCAAAGGACTAAGCTTTTCCCCATCATTCAGATAGATCGTTATGGGCATCCAGTGGCCTCCAATCAATGCGTCCTTAAAGCCATCATTGTTTATATCAATCCATTGAATATCCTGAACCATTCCTGCCTCCTGAAATGCTACTGAAAACTCCCGTGTTACATCCTTAAAGTGGCCGTTGCCATCATTTAGATATAAGTACTGTAATGGGATTTTTCCATATTCATTTGGAACTATACTGGCAGAAAAAGAAACATCGCTGTAGCCATCATTGTTCAGGTCTACAATCCTTACCCTGGAAGCATTCAGGTTAAGATCGTTAAATTGATCCGGTTCTCTATTAAAAATCCCATTGTCATTTATATACAAACGAGGCTGTAAAGCTTTTCCCGTACTAAATTCATTTCCTCCACTAACAACGATGAGATCCAGATCTCCATCATTCTCGATATCTATAAATGCCTGGTCCGTATCTTCTGAAATAGAGTTTTCTTCAAATATTTCTGAATTATAGCTATCGAAACCACCTTCTTTATTTTGCGTCCATAAACTTAAAGACTGTGATTTCCCACCACCTATCACAAGATCCTCCAGAGTATCATTGTTTATATCTCCTACACTTACTGTGGGTCCAAGGTTGCTATAAGCAAAAGGGATCAATGGTTCTTTATTAAAGTCAAGACTGCTTTGTTCTATATGCTTATGGTTTATCAAAGAGTCTGCTAGTATGTACATGGTTTCTTCAGGTTTAGCCCTGTATAATGGTTTTACTGCATCCTTTATATCGAATAAAACCGAAGAATTAGCTTTGATATTGTATTTGGTTTGGATTGCTGAATTAGGCCAGATCACTTCTACAGAATCTACTTTATCCAGTTGCCCCAGACCAAAATGTACACCTGGCGCAACCGAAGATAAATAGCCTTTAGTGAGATACTGCTCCTGGAATTGCATTTGCCCATCGTGATAGAGTTTTACTTTTGCCCCTATGCCATAGAAGTTTTCCTTATGTCCCCGTAACTCAACTTTTAAATACTTATTCGGAGATTTCAATCGTTCAGAATTATTTTTAAAGACCCCTGCAGCTTCTTGCATATTATTCACGACAAGGTCCAGATCACCATCATTATCAAGGTCGGCATAAACAAAGCCATGGCTGAAGCTTTCCTCCGGTTTCAACCAGTGATCCTTTTGATCTATAAAACTATTATCACCCTGATTCTGAAATATATAATTCTGAACCTTCTTTTCGGGAAGGTCCTTTATAAGGTTGGTATAATCTGAAAACTCTCCCTCACTAAGCTTCTTCTGGATCCTGGAATTGGAAATATATTTTATAAAGTCCATATCATTCGTAGCTCCCTTGATCCCATTGGA
This sequence comes from Christiangramia crocea, assembly GCF_022410465.1. Classification (GTDB taxonomy): domain Bacteria; phylum Bacteroidota; class Bacteroidia; order Flavobacteriales; family Flavobacteriaceae; genus Christiangramia; species Christiangramia crocea. The sequence continues at coordinate 475,188 of NZ_JAJSON010000025.1, forward strand.
TATAAAAAGATCCTTATGGGTATCATTATCAAAATCAGCGAACATAGCACCCCACGACCATTCAGAAGCAGCAATTCCGCTAAGAAAGGCAGTCTCTGAAAAATGAAGATCACCAGAATTTATATGAAGCGTGTTTTGCATGTATTGTGGCGCATAACCATTCTTTAAGTAATTGGAATACGTCTGATAAGGATATTCCACCCCTGAGGCCTTATAGGTCTGCAGATCTTCAGGTAACATATCAAGGGATAATATATCGGGCCGGCCATCATTATTCATATCTGAAATATCATTTCCCATAGAAAAATGAGTGGTATGACCTATTTTTCCAGGGCTGCCTGTAATCATTTCTGAAAAGCTTCCATCCCCATTATTAATATACAGATAGTCATTTTCAAAGAAGTCATTACCCACATACATATCCGGATATGAATCCCCGTTAAGATCTCCTACAGATAATCCAAGACCATAACCTATTTTTCCCTGGAAGATCCTGGCTTCTGAAGAAACATCTTTATAAAAACCATCGTCATTTCTAAAAAGACGATCGCCAGATTTTGAATCGAACCCCTTTCTGTTACTTCCCCTGCCATAGTTTTGGTTAGGATGAACGGAATGATTCAGTAAAAACATGTCCAGATCACCATCAAGGTCGTAATCAAAGAATACAGATTGGGTTGAAAAACCGGAAAAATCAAGGCCGTATTTACCTGACATTTCTTCAAATACGGGAATTCCATTATTGTTATTCCCCTTATTTACATACAGTAGATTATGCCCTGTCAAGTTCTGAAAACCACTAACTTTAGAAATATAGAGATCAAGTAAACCATCGCCATTTATATCTACATTGGTGACACCTGTAGTCCAACCCGTAGAATTCTTTATTCCAGCTTTAGAGGTGATTTCCTCAAATCTAAAATTTTCCTTATTTAAATAAAGCATATCGGCTCCTTCATTTGAAGTGAAATAAAGGTCAGTAAGGCCATCAGAATTATAATCCCCAGCTGCTACACCACCCCCATTAAAATAATAAAGGTAATTGAGAATATTTAGTTTGGAATCCGGATCCAGATCATTGGAAAAATCAATATTAGAGTAGCCCGGATCAATTTTTTCAAAAAGAACCCTATCCTTTTCACAAGCCAGGCTAAGTAACATAAGAATAACAATAAAGGCAGGGCTTCTATTCATCATCAAATATTATTGTTAGACCTTTAGATTTAAGATAAAGTTAACAATATGAAATAAAATAAGAGGGCGACGCCGCCCTCTTATTTATTAAAATACTTTAAATATTAATAACCCGGATTCTGAGTTAGGTTAGGATTAGAAATAATAGCTGAAGCTGGAATTGGGAATAGAACTCTGAACTCTTCAGTGTTATCTTTAAATTCCCAGCTTGAAGTATATTTACCAAACCTAATAAGGTCATTCCTTCTCCAGAACTCACTATAAAGTTCCCTTCCTCTTTCATCCAGAATATCATCAGCTGTTACACTTGAAAGAGGGGATGCATCACGGATTGTTCTTAACTGGTTAACCAGTTCAGTAGCATCACCACTTGCTCCGTTAAGCGCAGCTTCCGCTTTCATCAATAAAGCATCTGCATATCTGAATATAATCTTATGGCCGGTATAAGAACCATTTGACGGGTGGTATTTAATAACTCTCACTCCTGTACCCTGAGAATTACCCAACAGCCCAGGTAGTTCTTTTGTAAATTCAAGATCTTTTCCGACTTCAGCCTCTAATTTTGATCCATCATAATCATATTGCTGACCTATCAACATACCAAAGCCAATCTGAGACCCATCCAACAGTCCATCTCCATCTTCATCAAGATCGTCCGTTTCACCATCACCGTCAAAATCAACCCCAACAGGACTGGCTGCTGTAGGTACAAAACCTCTTCGCTCTTCCTGGCCATCCCCCACAAAATTCGTATTAGGATCACCTTCGAAAAGATCATAAAAGTCAGCTAAAGTTGTAAAACCATTCCATCCTCCACCGCCATTTGCAGGAGTGGTTTGGTTATAATGGAGTCCATGCCAAATAACATTTCCTACACTTGAACCAGTATACCAAATGGTTTCATTATCTATTTTAGGAGAGAAAATTCCGAAATAACCATCTTCCAAACCAAATCCTAAAGCTTCGATAGCCTCAACATTGTTAACAACCTGTTGCATATCTGCAGGATCAGCAGTTTCATTTCCATAATAAATATGCTTGTTCAGATATAATTTAGCTAAAAGAAAATGAACAGCGGCTTTAGTCACTTTATTGGTTCCCGCACCAGGTCCAGTGGAAGAAATATTTGTTACGGCAGTATTAAGATCCTCTAAAATGAAATCAAATGCTTCGGTTCTGGATAAAATAATAGGATCTATTTCAATTCCTTCATCAGGTTCTCTAAAAGGGACCTGTCCATATAAATCCATCACCCAGAACATACTAAAGGCTCTTAGAAATCTGGCTTCCGCTTCCTGTTGAGGAGTAGGATTACTTCTTTCATCGATAACCTCTGTAGTTCTGAAAACATTCGAGTTCTGTTCATTCCAAACGTCTCGTACATATGGGTGAATAGGAGACCAGGAATGCTGATGAAGCGTTCTCCATACTCCATTGTCTCCCCAGTCAGTTCCCCTTGTTGGAACTAAAAATTCATCCGAAGTTACTTCATTCAATGCATAAAGATTAGCCTGATTTTCAAGTTGTCCCCTTACAGCATCATAAATACCACTTAAAGTAGCGTCCACATCACTAACACCGGTGAATTCTCCGGTTTGATTTACAATTATCGAATCTGTTTCTTCGATCTCGAGATCAGTACACGAGCTTATAGCCAGTGTCCCAAATACCGCGATTATTAAATTTAATTTATAATTTTTCATCATCAATTTTTTAGAATTTAGCATTTAATCCAAAAGTGAATGTTCTCGGTCTGGGAAAAGAAGTATAATCAATACCCGCTGTTGGCAAACCGTTTAACGGTGTCTGAGTGTTCACTTCTGGATCCAATCCACTATAATCTGTTATAACAAACAAGTTCTGTCCATTAAGATATAATCTCAAATTATCCAAAAACGAATCATCACTTAGATCAAAAGTGTATCCAACACCAGCATTCTGTAGTCTTAAAAAGTCTCCTTTTTCGAGGAATCTTGTAGATACATCCGGTGCGTTTGCAATTGACTCTCCACTTGTTAATACATCTGGAGTTACGTTTTTTCCACTATTTATACTTCCTGCAGTAAAGAAAGCATTGGCAGTATTATTATAGATATAATGTCCGAATTGTCCTGAGAAGAACAACGACGCATCGAAATTTTTATATTCTGCTCTGGTATTTATTCCCAGGTTGGTCGTGGGCAGTGCACTTTTGCCTACAAACTCCTGTTGGTCACCATTAGGGTAAATGGAAAGACCATTTTCGTCATATCCCGCAAATTCTCTAAGGTAATAAGAAAATAAAGGTCTTCCTTCAGCTAATAACTGAGCAAAGGCACCAGTTAATCCCTGACCTGAAATCTGTGCAGTTTCAATTAGACCGTCAAAATTTTGAAGTTCATTATCGTTGTATGAAATATTGAAACCAAAATTCCAGAAAAAGTCTTGATCGTTAAAAATGTCATAATCTATAGCGAATTCAATTCCTTTATTAATTACATTTCCATCAATATTGGTAAAAGAAAATGGCACAGGACTCGGTTGGGCATTCTGGGCTAATAGCAATAGATCCTTAGTGTCTTTATAATAAATGTCCAGACTACCTGACAGGCGATCGCTAATAAATCCAAAATCCAATCCAAGGTTAGCTTGAGAGGTTTCTTCCCATTTCAAGTTAGGATTTGCAAAACCAGCAGTACCTAAACCACCACCATTAATATTACCTCCATTATCAATACCGTAACCATTAAGAATTCTCCTGGTAGTAAAGTTACCATATCCTAACCCTTCCTGGTTACCGGTTATACCATAACCTAAACGAAGTTTAAGGGTAGAGAAGGTTAAAGGAATAAAATCTTCCTGATCAATTTTCCATGCAAAGGCTCCTGAAGGGAAATATCCATATTGATTTTCAGGACCAAATCTTGATGAACCATCAGCTCTCATGGTAAAAGTAAATAGGTACTTATCCATTAAAGAATAATTAAGTCTTGTAAAGAAAGACTGAAGCTCATCAGTATTATCAAAACGTCCACTAGTAATTACTCTGGTACTAATATTACCCGGGCTGGTTAATTCTATACCTGTTTGAACTTCGGGAAATAAGGCATCTATTAAAAAGCCAGCGTCACTATATCTTAATTGCTGGTAGGAACGGTCTATACTTCCTTCGAGTGCTCCTAAATCGCTTCTAAACTGACTCATCATTTCACTCATATTCGTAGAAGCAAATCCGAATGCACTTCCATATCTTCCTTCTCTCTGGAAATCCTGGAATGAATATCCAACAAGAGCTGAGAAATTAGAATTACTAAATTCCTTCTCATAATTCACCACAAAATCTAACAGCCTGTTAGTAGCTTCAAGGTCATTAAGAAGTCCTCTACCGTTTCCTGGAGCACCGTTTGCAAAACCTACCACATCACCTGATACAACAGCGGTTTTTTCAGATTTAGACCTGTCATAACCAAATGTGATTTTCGCGTTAAGGTTTTCGATTATATCATAATCGGCTGAAAAATTCAATAGAACTCTGTTGGTTTCGGTTTCATCCTGAACATATTCAAGGATCTGCAATGGGTTAATTGCATTACCTACCGGGTCGAAATCAAGTTCAGCCGGCCATGTTGGATTGGCGTAATAGGCGGCTCCTAATAAATCTCCGGTAGAACCGGCATTATTACTAATTGGAGCGGCAATATCTTCTACTCGCGATAATGTTGCCTGCAATGCCAGATTTAATTTATCATCAAAAAAACGATGATTAGCATTTAATCGTCCTGTTAAACGTTCTAACTGGGAGTTTTCAACAACCCCTTCAATATCATTATAACCTAAAGAAGCCCTAAGGTTTCCATTGGTATAACTATTCATATAAGATAAAGCATGATTTTGGGAAAAAGCAGTTCTAGTTACCTCATCCTGCCAGTCAGTGTCAGCTCCGAAATCCTGAGCTTCCCGGTCTCCTCCAAATTGCTCCACCGCATCTAGAAATTCTTCTCTATTTAGAAGATCATATTCATTTGCCGGACTGGCAGCACTTACAGAAGCATCATAAGTAAATGCTCCTCCACGCGTTCCCCTACCAGATTTGGTTTCAATAATCACGACCCCATTAGCTCCTCTGGAACCATAAATAGCAGTGGCAGAAGCATCTTTTAGAATACTTATGCTCTGGATATCACTTGGGTTAAGGAAGTTTAACGGGTTTCTTGCTGAACTCGATCCAACCCCCAAGTCTCCGGTTCCTGCAGCGGTATCATCACCTGCCAGAGGCACACCATCCACCACAAATAAAGGGTTATTATTAGAACGCACTGAAGTGGTACCACGAATACGAAGTGCAACACCTGCTCCCGGTTCACCACTCGCCTGAGTAATTTGCACCCCAGCAGTCTTACCCTGAATAAGCTCCTCAGGAGAAGAGATATTACCTTTGTTGAATTCTTCTGAAGTTACCGAGGCCACCGCTCCCGTCGCATCCTTAACTGTTGTTTGTCCGTACCCAATAAGTACGACCTCTTCCAGTTCGGAAGCATCTGTTGTAAGGTTGACATCTATGACAGACCGCCCATCAACGGCAATTTCCTGAGTCTCATAACCTACAAAACTGAAAACCAGTACCGCATCTGTTGGAACATTATTAAGGCTATAGTTTCCATCAAAATCTGTCGTGGTCCCGGTTGATGTTCCCTGTATGGCAACAGTCGCACCCGGCAGCGGACCACTTTCATCCGTCACTGTCCCGGACACTGTTTGTGCATTAGCCATACTGTAAAACAGAAAAGCCATGGCACACAAAAAGCTCCTGAAAATAATTTTTTTCATAAGAAATAGTTTTAGTTGGAATTGTTTTTAAAATAAGATCAAAACGCTGGTAAATTTATATAATATATTGTTAATAAAGTATGCATGTCGCAACAAAAATGCGAAAACGTTTTCGATAAAATTCACTAATACATCATAATTATAACGGAGTATTTTAAGTATCAATAATTTTACCTATAGAGATTATATGCTCCTTTAACATATTCTCAATAAAATTTAAATTAGTCCGCATTTTTTAAAATAAGTAAATTTTCAGAAAGAAGCGGTAATTGTTAACAAAAATTAAAAACTTACTACTTAATATTTAACTAAAAAACCTCAAAATTTGAGGTTTTTTGAGGTTTTTTGAGGTTTTTTAGTCTACAATGACATAGCTTTTCCATTGCCAAGTTCTTCTACCGGGCCACATGGAATATATTCTCCAGGAACAGGGTCATACCATAATACATTTTCTCCTATTTCCTCACTGGTTTTCCAGGCCCAGACAGCCATATCCCTAACATTAGAAAGGTATGCATAGGCTCCGGCATCGGCATCTAATTCCATTTCCGCTTTCTGATCCTGGGCATCCTGGGTTTCAGAATTACGCTTCATATATTCTTCTCTTTTGGCAGGTGATGCCTTAAGATATTTCTTTACAATATTCTCAAATTCCTCATCATTTCCTTCTTCCTGTGCCTTTTCGTATTCATTCTCAAATGCTCTTGAAAAAGCCGCTGCCGATTGTTTAAACCGATCCCTTCGATCCAGATCGGCCACTTCTTCCATATATGAATCGATAAACTGAGCGATATTCAGATCGGAGGCCCCTGGCGTATCGGAAGCAGGAATAATAATATCAAGAATCTTTTTAAGTGCAAATCCGTGAGAGGCGCTAAGGAAAACCGGCTGCCAGTCATATTCTGGTTCATTCTTACAGCTTTGTAGTAAACTAAGTGTGGACGGACCAACTACCAGTATTCCTGCCCCAAGGCCTAGATTTTTTAAAACTTGTCTCCTATTCATAATTCTATTTTTAAGCGTTGGATTTTTTAAAATTTTTGGATGCATGATCAGCAGCCCTGGCTGTTAAAGCCATATAAGTAAGAGAAGGGTTCTGGCAACCAGAGGAGGTCATACAGGCTCCATCAGTCACATACACATTAGGGACCTCATGTAGCTGGTTATTCCCGTTTAGAACTGAAGTTTTAGGATCCCGACCCATTCGAGCCATTCCCATTTCATGAATTCCCAGACCCGGAGCCCCAATATCATCATATCCCTGAACATCTCTAAAGCCTGCCTTCTCAAGCATATCGACTGCCTGCGAAATCATATCCTTACGCATTTTCAGTTCGTTTTCTTTAAATTCAGCATCAAATGTTATGGTAGGTAATCCCCAATCATCGAGCTTATCATAATCCAATGTCATTTTATTTTCATGGGCCGGCAGGGTTTCTCCAAATCCCATAAGTCCCATCGTCCAGCCTCCAGGCGCCGATACTGCTTTCTTCAGCTCTTCACCATAAGCTGCCTCAGCTATACTTTCAGACCAGTTCCCTCTGCTGGCTCCACCCTGATAACCATAACCTCTTAGGAAATCAACATCACTATCCTGTCCTTTTAGATTCCTAAACCTTGGTAAATAAATTCCATTTGGCTTACGACCTTTATAATAGGAATCTTCAAATCCGTCATATTTCCCTGAAGCACCAGCTTTAAAGTGATGATCCATCACATTATGCCCAAGCTCTCCACTATCATTCCCCATACCATCAGGGAATCTGTCAGATTTTGACTGCATTAAAATACCTGTTGAGGCTACCGCTGAAGCACATAAGAATATTACATTTGCCTTATACTCAAACTCCTCTTTAGTCTCGGTATCTATTACTTTAACCCCCGTTGCTCTTTTTGTATCCGGATCATATAACACCTCAGACACAATTGAATAAGGTCTCAGATCCATATTCCCGGTTCTGCTAGCAGCAGGTAAGGTAGACGAATTACTGCTGAAGTATCCTCCATAAGGACAACCTCTTATACACCTGTTTCGAAACTGACATTTGGAACGGCCTTCGAATTTCTTATCACCTGTTATATGAGCAACCCTGCCGGAAGTCATTATCCTTCCATTAAAATTCTCAGCTATGCTTTGCCTAACATAATCTTCAACACAGTTAAGGTCCATCGGTGGTAAGAATTGCCCATCTGGTAACTGACTTAGTCCCAATTTCTCTCCGCAAACACCGATGTAAGACTCCACATGGTCGTACCAGCGTGCAATATCCTTATACCTTATTGGCCAGTCTACTGCAATACCGTCTTTTTTGTTGGCTTCAAAATCGAGATCGCTCAACCTATAACTATGCCTTCCCCACATTATTGACCTTCCACCTACATGATAACCACGCATCCAGTCGAACCGCTTCACCTCATTGTAAGGGTGTTTTATATCATCTACAAACCAGTGTTTGCTTGGTTTGCTTGTAGTATAACCTGTTCGGGCCTGTTTGATTTGCCTTTCCTTCTCCTCCCTGGTAATATGTCCTTTATATTTATAATCCCAAGGATCGTCGTTCATGGTAGGATAGTCCTTTACATGTTCTACCATTCTCCCCCTTTCCAGTACCAGGGTTTTAAAACCTTTTTCACATAATTCCTTGGCGGCCCAACCACCACTTATGCCTGTTCCTACAACTATGGCATCATAGTTCTCATTTTCATAAATATTACTCACAATTATTTGTTTTTTCGGTGAAAATATAGTTCGAAGTGTGTCAAATATATAAATTTAAGCTTATAATTTTACATCTTTAAAAAAAAGCCTACATTTAAATTTCATTTTTACTAATCATACATAATCTCTCACTTTTTAGCACTTACAATGAACTTTACAACTTTTAAATTACCAAAATTATTGTTTATCAGCTTATTACTGATAACTACAGGTTTACTTTCCTGTAAGAACAAATCCGAAAATACTAATGAAACTTCAGAGAAAAATGAAGTCACAGAAAAGAAAAATTCCCTATTCTTCAAAATTTCTCTTGCCCAATGGTCTTTGAATAAGCAAATATTTGCTGGAGACCTGGATCCTATGGACTTCGCAGAAAAAGCCAGCTCAATGGGATTTGATGGGATTGAATATGTCTCCGGATTCTATGCTGAAAGAATTAAAAGCGCTGATGATCCGCAGGCAGAACTAAAAATTGTTCTGGATAGCTTAAAAGCTAAGAGCGAAGAATTTGGCGTAAAAAACGTTTTAATAATGGTAGATGGTGAAGGAGATCTTGCTACAACAGATTCTATTGTGCGTAATAAAGCAGTAGAAAACCATAAGAAATGGGTAGACGCAGCCAATTTTCTGGGATGTCACTCTATTCGGGTAAATCTTTTTGGAGCTGAAGATCCTGAAAAATGGAAAAATGCAGCGGCCGATGCACTCTCCAAACTTTCAGAATACGCCGCAGGAAAGAATGTGAATGTCCTGGTAGAGAATCATGGATACCTGTCTTCAAATGCCGACCTTCTGGTAGAGGTCATGGAATTGGTAGATATGAAAAACTGTGGCACCCTTCCCGATTTTGGTAATTTCTGCCTTAAAAGAGAAGATGGTGAAAGGTGGGAGGCAGAATGTATAGAAGAATATCCTAAATATGAAGGCGTAGAAAAAATGATGCCCTATGCCAAAGCTGTGAGTGCCAAGTCTTATTCATTTAATGAGCAAGGGGAGGAAGAAGTGATAGATTATAAAAGAATGCTTCAAATTGTGAAAGATGCAGGATATACCGGCTACATTGGTATTGAATTCGAAGGAGAAAACATGGAACCGGAAAAAGGTATCATGGCTACCAAAGAACTGCTCGTAAAAGCCGGAAAACAATTATAAACCAAATACCAATCTATTTACTATGACTAAACTTGTTAGATTTCAACTTTCCCTGATGATGTTTCTTGAATTCTTCATCTGGGGTGGTTGGTTTGTAACCCTTGGAACATTTCTTGGCTACAACTTAAATGCCACAGATGTACAGATTTCAACAGCTTTTTCTACTCAGTCCTGGGGCGCTATTATCGCCCCTTTTATTATAGGATTAATCGCCGACCGATTCTTTAATGCGGAAAGGATATTGGGCTTTCTCCATATTATTGGAGCCATTCTTTTATATATGATGTATATAAGTACTGATTTTGCCGAATTCTATCCGTTGGTTCTTGGGTACATGATTGCCTACATGCCAACACTGGCCCTGGTAAATTCAGTAAGTTTCAATCAAATGAAAGATCCTGCAAAAGAATTCTCTTTTATCAGGGTTTTCGGAACTATTGGCTGGATAGTAGCCGGATTGGTTATAAGCTATATCTTTTTCTGGGATGCTCCAGGAGCCCGTCAGGAAGGAATGTTAAAATATACTTTCTTAATGGTTAGTATTGCATCAGCTTTCCTGGGATTGTTCAGCTTCACCCTTCCAAAAACCCCACCTTCGGTTGATAAATCGAAAAAGGTGAGTATCGTTGAGACTCTAGGTCTGGATGCTCTTGGACTTTTGAAAGACAAGAACTTCCTGATGTTTTTCCTTGCTTCAGTCCTTATATGTATTCCACTTGCATTCTATTATCAGAATACCAATCCCTTTCTTTCTGAAATTGGCGTGGAAAATCCAACGGGGCTAATGACCATTGGCCAGGCATCTGAAGTATTATTCATGTTATTACTTCCTTTCTTTTTCAAAAGATTTGGTTTTAAAATGACTATAATAGCTGGAATGCTAGCATGGACACTCAGATACCTGCTTTTTGCATATGGTGATACCGGAGAGCTTATCTTTATGCTTATCACCGGGATTGCATTACATGGTATATGTTATGATTTCTTCTTCGTTTCGGGACAGATCTATACCGATTTTAAAGCAGGAGACAAGTATAAGAGTTCAGCGCAGGGATTAATCACCCTTGCTACTTATGGTGTTGGGATGTTAATTGGCTTTTATGTTGCCGGACTCATCACCAACGCCTATCTCACAGGAGATAAAATGCACGACTGGGAGACCATATGGCTTTATCCATCTGCCTTTGCGTTTGCCGTAATGCTGCTTTTCTCGATATTTTTCCGGAACGAGAAGATCGATAAAAAAGATATTGAAATATAAAATCAACTTTATTTATGAGTAAAATAAAACTGGGCATCCTGGGAGGTGGAGAAGATTCTCTAATCGGAATACTTCACAGAGTCGCGGCCAATATGTTTGACCAATATGAAATAGTAGGAGGTGTTTTTGATGTGAAACATGAAAAAAGCCTGAAGTTCGGAGAAAAACTTCAGCTTGACCAGTCCAGAATATATAAGGACCTGGATGATCTTATCCAAAATGAAGCCCGATTACCTGACACTGAAAAGATGCAGGTAGTATCGGTGCTCACTCCTAATTTTCTTCATTTTCCCATGGCCAAAAAATTGCTGGAGAATGGCTACAATGTGATTTGCGAAAAACCGCTAACCACTACTTACGACGAAGCTAAGGTTCTGGATGAACTTCAGAAAAAGAACAATTCGATATTTGCCGTTACCTATACCTATACCGGGTACCCAATGGTGAGACAAATGAAGACCATGATCCAGAATGGTGAAATTGGACAGGTACAAAAAGTGGACGTCCAGTATTACCAGGGATGGATAAATCCGCTTATACATGATAAGGAGAAAAGAGCGGCTACTTGGAGACTCGATCCTGATATATCTGGTATTAGTTGTTGTATAGGAGATATAGGAACTCATGCGTTCAATATGGCTGAATATGTGACCGGAATGCAGATAAGTGAGATCCTGGCAGATCTTAACTATCTTTATGAGGATAACCCTATGGATATTGATGGTACTGTGCTTTTAAGATTTTCAGATAAAATCAAAGGCGTTCTTAGAGCCAGCCAGATTGCCACCGGGGAAGAGAACAATTTTACCGTAAAGGTCTACGGTGATAAAGGCGGACTCAAATGGGAACAGGAAAACCCTAACTATCTTTATTTTTTGAAAGAAGATCAGGCATTGCAGGTTCTAAAACCCGGCCATGCTTATAATAGTGATTTTTCACTGGAAGGCACCAAGCTTCCTCCCGGACATCCGGAAGGTATCTTCGACTCGATGGGCAATATTTACTTTGGTATTGCCAATGCCATAAAGAATGAGATAAAATTTGATGGTGCCTATCCTCAGTTGAAAGATGGATTAAAAGGAATGAGCTTTATTGAAAAAACAGTTGCTTCTCACAAGCAGGGCAACGTTTGGGTAAAAATGCAAGATTAAACCAAAAAATTGAATTATGAAGACTATCAAAGGACCGGCAGTTTTTTTAGCCCAGTTCATGGATGATAAAGAACCTTTCAATTCGCTGGAAGGGATGTGTAAATGGGCTTCATCTTTAGGTTATAAAGGAATACAGATCCCAACCTGGGAAACCAGGCTGATAGATCTTAAGAAAGCTGCTGAAAGCAAAACATATTGTGATGAATTAAAGGGAAAAGTTGAATCTTATGGATTAGAGATCACCGAGCTGAGCACTCACCTGCAGGGCCAACTTGTGGCGGTGCACCCTGCTTATGACATCATGTTCGATAATTTTGCACCAGATGAATATAAAAATAATCCAAAGGAGCGCACCAAATGGGCGGTAGACCAGCTTATGTATGCTGCAAAAGCCAGCAGAAACCTTGGTATTGATGTGCATGGGACCTTCAGCGGTTCATTATTATGGCATACGGCTCACCCATGGCCACAGCGGCCTGAAGGTCTCCTTGAAATGGGATTTTCTGAACTTGCCAAACGCTGGATACCGATCCTGAATGAATTTGATGAACAGGGAGTGGATGTTTGTTATGAGATCCATCCTGGGGAAGACTTGCATGATGGGGTCACTTTTGAGCGTTTTCTGGATCATACCCACCACCACAACCGTGTAAAGATACTTTACGACCCCAGTCATTTTATTCTTCAGCAACTGGATTACATTGAGTATATAGACTATTACCACGATTATATAAAAATGTTTCATGTAAAGGATGCCGAATTCAATCCTACCGGTAAGAAAGGAATGTTTGGTGGCTATGGTGACTGGCGTGACAGAGCCGGAAGATATCGCCACCCTGGAGATGGACAGGTGGATTTTAAGACCATCTTTTCCAAACTTACCGAATATGGTTGTGACGTATGGGCAGTTCTGGAATGGGAATGCTGCATAAAATCTCCTGAACAGGGAGCAAAAGAAGGAGCCCCTTTCATTCAGAAACACATTATTGAGGCAACCCAGAAAAGATTTGACGATTTTGCAGGATCTGAGATCGATGAAAACAAACTAAAACGAATTCTAGGACTTAACAACGATTGAAAACATGAAGAAAACACTTTTTATATTAACCTGCTCTGTACTTGCTCTAACGGCATGTAAGAATGAAAAGAAAGATTCAGCGGAAACAGATATAAAGGAGACTGAAGAAATGGCTGCAAAAGAAGAAAAAGAACAAAGCGAATGGGAGGAGCTCTTTAACGGCGAAAATCTTGACGGTTGGAAGGCCTATAACAAGGATGAAATTTCTGACCAGTGGAAGGTTGAAGATGGTGTAATCGCCTTTACTCCTTCTGAAGAAGTGGAAGGCTCAGAAAATCTTATCACAGAAAAAGAATTTGGCAATTTCGAATTATCGATTGAATGGAAAATCTCTGAAGGAGGTAATTCAGGAATTATGTGGGGGGTACAGGAAGATGAGAAGTACAATGAACCTTATCTAACCGGACCTGAGATCCAGGTACTTGATAACAAGAGACATCCCGATGCCAAGAATGGGCTTAACCGAACTGCAGGAGCTCTATACGATATGGTTCCACCAAGTGAGGATGTAACCAAACCTGCAGGAGAATGGAATAAACAAGTTATCCATATAGATCATGAGGAAAATATAGGCTGGGTACAGCTTAATGGAACAAAAGTGGTTGAATTTCCGGTTCATGGTAAAGAATGGGAAGAGATGGTCAGCAATTCAAAGTTCAAGGACTGGGAAAGCTTCGGTACCAGTAAAAAAGGTCATATCGCCCTGCAGGACCACGGTAATAAAGTATGGTTCAGGAACATTAAAGTTAAACAACTATAGAACTAACACTAAACTGAAAGAGCTGCCTGCAATGGCAGCTTTTTTTTTCTTTAGTAATTTTTCAATAAAATCTTACCTTAAACTAAAAATACAGTCATGCAGAAGATCGATGTAAGTTTTAAAAATTCCGAATCCCAGACTTTAAGAGGTGTACTTGAACTGCCTACAAACAGAAAGCCTCATAACTTTGCCATTTTTGCCCATTGCTTTACCTGTAATAAAAATTTTCATGCGCCAACCAATATTAGTAGAAGTATGGCTTCCAAGGGTTACGGAGTGTTAAGGTTTGACTTTACGGGACTTGGAGAAAGCGAAGGTGAATTTGCCGAAACGAACTTTTCGGGAAACGTGGAAGACCTTATGGCCGCTTCAGAGTTCCTGGGAAAAGAATATAAGGCTCCGAGCCTGATTATTGGACATTCGCTGGGCGGTGCGGCAGCATTGTTCGCATCTAAAAAGACACCTTCAATAAAATGCATAGCGACTATAAACTCTCCTTCAAGTTTATCTCATGTTCAGAAACATTTTGAATCGAGCATGGATGAGATTGAGGAAGAAGGGTTTGCGACTGTAAATATAGGCAGCAGAAAATTTAAAATAAAAGAGCACTTTGTGGAAGATCTAAAGGCAAATGAAAATGCCACCGCTCTGAAGGATATTAGAAAGTCGATTCTTATCCTGCATTCTCCCCAGGACAATATAGTATCTATAGATCATGCAGAAGAATTATACCGGGCAGCCCGGCATCCAAAGAGTTTTATATCTCTAGATGGTGCAGACCATTTGCTTAGTAGGGAAAGCGATTCCTATTATGTGGCAAATGTGATTGCGGCCTGGGCATCCAGGTATATTGAAGAACCGGAAGTACAGGAACTTAATACCGATCATGAGGTTATGGCTAATCTTGGAGCTGAAGGCTTCTCCACACAAATGATCGCCGGTAACCATCATTTCATAGCAGATGAACCTAAGAGTGTTGGAGGAAACGATTTTGGGCCTAACCCTTATGAACTAGTTTCCAGTGGTCTTGCTGCCTGTACCTCCATGACCCTGCAAATGTATGCTCGCAGAAAAAAGTGGAAAATAGAAAATGTGGAAACCCACGTAAGTTATTCAAAAAAGCATTCCGTAGATTGTGAGAATTGTGAGAAAGATTCTGCGAAAATAGATCATTTTGAAAGAGAGATCATTCTAAAAGGAGACCTGGAAGAATCTCAGAAAGAACGACTTCTGGAGATAGCAGACAAATGTCCGGTTCACAGAACCTTGTCATCAAAGGCCGAGATAAGCACGCAGTTAAAGAATGCCTAACAGCGCAAAGGAGCTGAGCAGAGCTTTGTTAAGCAATCCTTAAATCTTTGGTGATACCTGTGAATAGGCTTAATTTAGAATATTAATTAGATAATTAAACCAATCGAGACATTATGAAACGTATTAGTTTATCCCTTATTTTTTGCACAAGCCTTATACTTTTTGGCTGCAAGAATGAGAACAAAGAAAATGAAGAAATGGATGACATGTCAGAAACTGAAATGACTTCTGATATGGAAACCGAAACAGAAATGGAAGAAGTTAAGAAGGTAGAGGTAGAGCTTCAGGCAGTTAGTGATTCTAACCTTAGCGGAAATGTTGTTTTCACAGAAGAAGACGGTGAGGTTTCCATGACGGCAATCATCAGTGGCCTTTCGGAAGGTACACACGCCATTCACATTCATGAAAAAGGTGACTGCTCTGCTCCTGACGGGAAATCAGCAGGCGGCCACTGGAATCCGACAGATGAGCCTCATGGAGAATGGGGGCATGCTGAAGGATATCACAAGGGTGATATAGGAAACTTTGAAGTAGACGCCAATGGTAATGGTACCGTTAATATGAGTACAGACGAATGGTGTATTGGTTGTGGTGACGAGAAAAAAGATATATTGGGAAAAGGGATTATAGTTCATGACGGAGTAGATGACTATACCTCCCAGCCATCTGGTGCAGCAGGTACCCGTGTGGGTTGTGGTGTAATCCAGCAATAATATTATCTATTGTTTTTAATTGAAGAGCGGCCTCGCAGCCGCTTTTTTTATTTGTTATTTAAAACTATATTTAATTCAATAAATAATATTCATGCAGCAGGACGGATTAATTCTCGAATTACAGAAGGGTAATCAGAGAGCTTTTGAAAGGATCTACGAGTTCTATTCCGAAAGTATTTATGGGATAATTTACAGCATAGTCCATGATGAGAAGGTTGCGGAAGAAATATTACAGGACGTATTTCTGAAAATATGGGAAAACTCAGCTTCTTACAATTCTGATAAGGGAAGATTCTTTACCTGGATCCTGAATATTGCCAGAAATGCCTCTATAGACCAGATTAGGTCCAAAAGCCATAAGAACAAGCAAAAAAACCTAAAAGCCGATAATTTCGTAGATATTTTAGAGAACAAATCTCACTTTTCTGCAAAAACTGACGCCATTGGAATTAAAAAATATATTGATATTCTAAAACCTGTCTGTAAGAAATTAATAGACCTGCTTTTCTTTAAAGGCTTTACCCAAAAGGAAACAGCCGAAGAACTTGAAATGCCCCTGGGAACAGTAAAAACCAAGAACAGGGCTTGTATAAATAAACTTCGGGAAATGCTAGTTGAATAAGAAATGGATATAGAAGAATACATCTCATCTGGAATACTTGAACTTTATGTTTACGGGGCTCTCACCGAAGAGGAAAGTCGTGAAGTTAGCAAAGCGCTAAAAGAGCATCCCGAGATTCGTAAGGAAGTTGAGGAAATTGAGCATGCATTGCAGCAACTTTCTTCTGCAGCCGCTCCTTATAACCCTGATGTTCTCCTTTCAAGTATCAAAGAAAAACTGGCTGATAAGGATGTAATAAGAATAGAACGCAAAAGTAAAACTAAATGGGTTTCCTATATCGGCTGGGCTGCATCTATCGTTCTACTTATTGGTCTGTTCTTTTTGATAGGTGATAATAATGAGCTTAGAGAGCAGCTGAATTCAGAAAAGGCACGCACAGCAAGAATGGAACAGCAGATCGCCGATGCACGGGACGATGCTGAAAAGACGAGGGAGCTCCTTGCCGTTTTGAGGGATAAAGACGTTTCCAGGATCCAGCTGCAAGGCCAGAATGTTGCGCCCGAAGCTTATGCGACCGTTTACTGGAACAAAAACGAAAATAAAGCCTATATAGATGCTAAAGATCTTCCTGAGCCTCCAAGAGGAAAAGTTTACCAGGTTTGGTCATTAAAACTTGAACCGCTTACTCCAACCAGTATTGGTCTCCTCGATGAGTTCAGTAGTGATGAGAATAAGATTTTTACCCTGGAAAATGCGAACCAGTCTGAAGCATTTGGAATAACACTTGAGCCTGAAGGCGGCAGTGAATCTCCAACCATGGATCAGCTCTATGTACTGGGTGCTGTTGCAGCTCCCTAATTTAAATTTTCATACTGGAAAATAAGAAGGCCCTACGCCTTAGCGTGGAGCTTTCTTTAGTAAATACCGGGAGAGTATTCCAGGGGAATTTGAACTCTCCGGGCATCTAACCAACCAAAAAATCAAATCGACATAATTTGACCAAAGAAATTATTCAAACAAAAATTTAAGGTTCTGTAACTAGATATACGGAAAGAAATGGAAAGCGGTTTTTTAAAGGAACAATTTTAACAATTTCGATCTTAGTTGTTCAACCAGACCTTAAAATCCTTTACGCGCTCCCGGCTAACAATGAGCTGAAATTCATCGAAGTTATTGAGTTTTATTTCAAGTCTTGAATTCGTATAGGAAACTATATCCCTGATGGCATCGATATTCAATAGGCACTTCCGGTTGATTCGGAAGAACTTTTCCGGGTCCAGTTCTTCGTCCAGCTGCTCCAGAGAGACCTCAACAGGATAGTTCCTGCCGGAATAACAGTGCATATAGGTGGTTTTGTTCTCGGAAAAAAAACAGGCAATATCCGAAGTTTCCACAAGTTTTAAATGCTGCCCCACCTGCGCCGTGAACCTGTTTTTATAATTTTTACCGCCGGAGAGATTCAGTAACGATCTTAATTCCTTTACATTAATATTTTCAGCCTGATGCTGCGTGTGCCTGAATTTTTTGATGGCTGTTTCCAGCTCTTCCTCATCTATGGGTTTCAGTAAATAATCAATACTATTCAGTTTAAAAGCCCTTAATGCATATTCATCATAGGCAGTGGTGAAAATAATGGCGCTATCGGTCTTTATATGGTCGAATATCTCAAAAGAAAGTCCGTCGCTTAACTGGATATCCAGGAAGATAAGATCGGGATGTTCATGTGAACTGAACCATTCTACCGCTTCTGCAACCGAATGTAACATGGTTTTTGTTTCTATACCTAATTTAGAAAGCATACGCTGCAAACGTCTTGCTGCAGGCTTTTCGTCTTCAATAATTATTACTTCGATCACGTCAAGCTTAATAAGTGAATAGTCCTATTTCCAGATCTTCTTTTTGTCCTGTTCCATAATCTCTTTAATCTTCTTTTCTTCCCACTTTTTGGTAAACAGGAAGTTGGGACCAAAAACGCTTGCCCAATGGGCTATAATTCCGATCCCCCAAAAGAAAACAGTTGAGTAATTAGAAATATCCGTAAGTCCCTCAATAAAACCATCGCCCCTTGCATTAACGATAAAAATAGCAATATTGATGAAGATATAAACGGTTAAATGAACATAGAAACCTTTAATGTCCTTAACTCTTTTTTGAGCTGCCTTATACCTTATGTTCTGCTTATAATTAGTTTCCATTATTTCCATGAGTTTGTTTGAGCATTATCTTTTTCCATTAGTTCCCTTATCTTACGTTCTTCCCAGTCTGATCCATATCCAAAAACCGAGAAACCGTGAATGGTAAGTCCTATACCCCATCCAAAGAGCGGGAACCAAAACCATTGAAATTCCCAATAAGTATAATAGTTTATAAAGATAAGGAACGGAATTACCACACAATATGAAATTAGATTGCCGTAAAATTCCTTGATCTCCTTTACCCGCTGTTTAGCCTTGAAATAGGCATTTTCCTGATTGTTTTCGTTCGTGTTCATAATTGAAATTTGTTTAGTTAATACAGGTAATTTAACTCTGAAGTACTCTTCAGTTTGTTCTATGATGACCTCGCGTTTGGTAATTTCATTATAGCGGTTCACTATATTTTGAAGTCCTACTCCTTTTCGGGTACCGAGAACTTCTTTCTTCTGAAAATTGTTTTCTATAACCAGGCAACCATCTTCTTCATAGATCCTTATATGCAAAGGTTTTTCTTCACTAACAATGTTATGCTTGATGGTATTTTCAAGCAGTAATTGTAATGATAATGGAACCACTTTTGCTTCTTCCGTTGAGATAGCTTCCGGGATCTCAAAGGAAATACTATTCTCAAAACGCATTTTCAGCAACTTCATGTAGGTCTGGGCAAAGGCAAGTTCCTCTTCCAGGCTTACAAGCTCCTTATCTTTTTGTTCCAGTACATATCTGTATACTTTAGAAAGGGACGTAGTAAATCGTTGGGCCTGTTCAGGGTTCTCATCGATTAATGAAGCCAGCACATTAAGGCTATTAAAAAGGAAATGCGGGTCAAGCTGATTCTTCAAGGCATCGAATTTTGCCGAAGCCGTACCTGCTATGATCTTCTGTTCCTTTACCTTTTTTTCCTGAAGCGCCTTGTAGAAATAAATAAGGTGAAAGAAAAGCGATATTATGGTGGTGAACAGCAAAGGGAAAAAGTAAAACCCGATACTTTCATTCTCGAAAAATGTTTGCAGTTCCTTTCCCTCAAAAACCGTCTCATCCACCATCCGACAAAAAAAGAAACCTATAAGGGTAACAACAATAGATCCGCCAGAAGCCATAGCCACCCTCTTTAAATCGGCTCCCTCCCAGCCTATCTTCTTGCTGAAGAATTTAAAATAGAAAATGTTGATGGCGGTAAGTATAAAAGTGTAGAAAAAATGGATACCCCAGTATTTGAAATCCAGCATTTTTTGGAAATGCAATCCGCTAAAGGTTATATCCAGCAGAATAATAATAATTGAGATCGCAACGCTGATCCTTAATATTTTATAAAAGTATTTCATCAATTTCCTTTAATCTTCTGCTAAGATGGATTCCTTTAATAAATTCCGGAAATTAAACTTTCTGAATTGTAGATTCTCTTTCCTGAATTGTAGTCTTGTCTCAATTTTGGCTTTTCAACCTGAAAATTAAATAATCTTTAACATTAAAATGAATAACTTGGAATCAAATCAAAAAAAATTAAATAATGACCATATTTGAAGCCTTAAGACAGGAACATGAAATTCAGAGAGATCTGATTGACAAACTCATAAAAACTGAAGGAAAGACCGAAGAAAGAAAAAAGATATTTGCAAAACTGAAGCACGAATTAAAGATTCATGAAGATGCCGAAGAACGTCATTTTTATGTACCGCTAATGGAGAAGGATCTTACCCAGGAAAAGGCTCGGCATAGCGTGGCGGAGCATCATGAAATGGATGAACTGGTAGAGCAACTGGAAGATACCGAAATGGATGCTTCTAACTGGTTGAAGATCGCCAAAGATTTGGAACACCAACTCATACACCACCTGGACGAAGAAGAACATGAGGTATTTCAAATGGCGGGAAAGGCGCTAACCGAAAAGCAAAAGACCGACCTGGCTTCAAGTTATAACAAGGAAATCAGGGAAAATAGATAAAAAAAGAGATTGTCTGGAAAGTACTTAAGTACTTTTTAGACAGTTTTTTCTAAACCTTATCCCTTTCAATGGTCATGGTCTCTTCTTTTCCCTTGAAAGGACGTATAATCAATCTGGCTGCTTTATCATAATTTATATAATTATAGATCCAGTTAAAGAAAGTCACGGTTCGGTTTCTAAAGCCTACAAGAAACCATAAGTGCACAAACATCCATACGAACCAGGCAAAGAAACCTGAGAACCTCCATTTTCCAAGGTCTACCACCGCCCGGTTTCTTCCTACTGTAGCCATAGTACCTTTATCGTAATATTCAAACGGCTCTAATTTTTCGCCCCTTACAAGATGTTTGATATTCTTTGCCAGATGCTTACCCTGTTGTATTGCAGGTTGTGCAACCATGGGATGCCCTTTTGGAAATTCCTCGGTTTGCATAAGGGCTATATCTCCTATCGCGAAGATATTCTCATAACCCTGTACCTGATTAAAAGCATTTACCTCATAACGCCCGGCTCTTTCAACCATAGCAGAAGCATTAAGGCCAGCTACAGGCGCTCCTTTTACACCGGCTGACCAGATAAAGGTTTCCGATTTAATGGCAAGTTCTGTATTGGTCTTTACAATATGACCATCGTAACTCTCCACCATGGTATTAAGATGTATCTTCACACCCAGTTCTTCCAGAAATCTATGGGCTTTCCTGGAGGCATGCTCACTCATTGGCGGCAATACCCTGTCCAGACCTTCCAGTAAATGTATGTTCATCTCATTGGGATCAATATCAGGGTAATCCTTGGGCACAATGTGATTTCTGAGTTCTGCAATAGCTCCACTCAATTCCACTCCCGTGGGTCCTGCTCCTACAAGTACAAAATTGAGCAGGGCTTTCCTTTCTTCGGGATCTTCAGTTATGGTAGCCTGTTCAAGGTTTTCCAGAATAAGACTTCTAATATTGAGGGCCTGCGGAACGGTTTTCATCCACATTCCATGTTTCTCTATACTTTCATTTCCGAAGAAGTTGGTCTTGGAGCCCGTTGCAATTACAAGGTAATCATACACGAGATCACCAATGCTGGTATGAATAGTGTTGGAATCAGCTGAAATAGAAGAGACCTCAGCAAGCCTGAAAAAACATTTCGGGTTGTCTCTGGTGATCTTTCTAAGCGGATAGGCAATGGAATCAGGTTCCAGTCCTGATGTTGATACCTGATAAAGCAAAGGCTGAAAGGTATGATAGTTATGCCTGTCCAGCATTACCATTTGCATATCTTCCTTCAGGATTTTTCGGGCTAAGGCCATTCCGGCAAAACCACCACCTATGATTACAACTCTGGGTAATTCAGTTTTTGGAATATTCATACTCTCGGCTGGTTTTAGCCAAATTTAAGATTTATGTAAGGAATTGGGGATGGATTAACTTTAAATTAAAGTTTTTTGTAACATAGCATTCTGTTTGGCTACCTATTAAATGCTAACCAAAGTTTCGTGAACAAGGAATTAGAACATCAGTTTGTAAAAAATCTGGAGAAACACCAGAATATAGCACATAAAATCTGTCGTATCTATACCCATGATCAGGAATCACATAACGATCTTTTCCAGGAAATTACTATTCAGCTTTGGAAAGCCTATCCAAAATTCAGAGGGGATTCTAAATTCAGTACATGGATGTACCGGGTAGCCCTGAACACGGCAATTACGCTTTACCGAAAGAAGAAAAGAAGCATAAAAACCCAGGATTATGATAATGTGCATTTTAAGATTAAGGCTGAAGTATACAACGATGAAGCCGAACAGCATTTAAAGCTGATGTATGAGGCTATACGCCAGTTGAACGATATTGATAAGGCCCTGGTATTTCTTTATCTCGAAGACAAGAATTATGCAGAGATCTCAGATACCCTTGGGATCTCTGAAGTAAATGCAAGAGTGAAAATGAACAGAGTAAAAACCAAATTGAAAAATATTATTAATCCTTGATAAACTATGGATAATTTAGATCTGTTAAAAGAGGATTGGAAAAAGCAGGAAAGAAACCTGCCTCATCTAACCTATGATGAAATCTATAAGATGATTTGGAAAAGATCCCATTCTATTGTTAAATGGATCTTCATCATCAGTATTCTCGAATTTTTGCTGGGAACGGTGCTCAATATCGTCCTGGCCGATGATGATTACTGGAACAGGATGAAAGAATTCGACCTTACTGAATTCACCATAGGCGCCTATATTGTGAGCTACTCGATCACGTTCTATTTCATCTTTAAGTTTTATAAGAACTACAGGCGTATCTCTACCACAGACAGTGCTTCGAGACTTATGA
This sequence comes from Christiangramia crocea, assembly GCF_022410465.1. Lineage (GTDB taxonomy): Bacteria > Bacteroidota > Bacteroidia > Flavobacteriales > Flavobacteriaceae > Christiangramia > Christiangramia crocea. The sequence goes on from NZ_JAJSON010000025.1 coordinate 498,356, forward strand.
AGAATATACTTAAGACCCGGAAGACGGTAAAATACTATATTGCTTTTGTTCTTATTTCCAGCGGAATAACCTTTCTGGTAGGCCTTTTTCTAATTATCAGGAACCATATGCTCACCATAGAACCCACTTCCACTGATATGCAATTTGACACCATGCAATGGTTACTTTTTATAGGTGCAATACTCCTTATACTGGGAATATTCCTGGCCGTAATATGGCTTATCTACCGTGTGATATACGGAATTCTTTTGCGAAGACTGAATAAGAATTATAAAGAATTGAAAAAACTGGAAATGTAACCTGTCACTTCTAAGAGACTGGTACTAACCGGTAGTTTAAGACTCCGGTTCTTTATAGCTCCAGCGTCTTTTTTCATTGAGTTCTTCCATGACCTCGATCTCCTCTGTCGGGATTACCTTGAGGAAAGAAGGATGTTGTTCTATGGCATACTCAAGCTTTTCGACAATCTCTTCCACGCTCTCATTTTCATAATCTATCTCTAAAGGTTCCTTTATTTGAAAAGTCTGCAGAATCCCTCTCTTCTTGATCCTTAGGCCTTTTTTATCGAAAGACCTTCTAAAACCATCTATTACAATGGGAATTACTATAGGCTTATGTTGCTTGATAATATAAGCTGTGCCTTTGCGAATTGGTTTAAAAGGTTTGGTGGTTCCCTGAGGAAAAGTGATAACCCAGCCATCTCGAAGAGCTTTTCCAATATTTTCCGTGTCATTGGGATTTACCTCCCGTTTTATTTCCTTACCCTTGGCTCTCCATGTACGCTCCACGGTAACCGCACCGGCATAAGCCATTATCCTGGCAAGCAATCCGGCCTTCATGGTTTCCTTTGCCGCTACATAATAAATATTGAGCTTAGGCTGCCATAGATATCCCACATTCTTGATACTGTCTACCCTTCCACTAAGACTTGCATTGAAAACATGGAACATGGCGGTAACATCGGCAAAATAGGTTTGATGATTACTAACAAAAAGCACATTGGTACCGGGAAGGTTCTTGATGATCTCAGAACCTTCTATCTGCAGTTCATTGAATCCACGATAACGTCTGTGTGTCAACACACCAAAAATACGTATCAACCACTTTTTCAGAATCAAATAATGTCCAAATGGATTCTTTTTTAGTAATCCCATTCTCCTAGTTTGGTTTTTGTTGTTTTGTCAGCCAGTGATACAAAACCGGCGGCTAATATAGCAATTTAGTTTGCGACTAAATCTTCAAAATCAATTCCCTTATCTCACTTAACATCATTCCTGTGGCGCCCCACACAACGTGTCCGTTAAGCCTGTAGGCCGGCACCTCAATATTACTGGCATAAGACGTGCTCAAATTTTGAGAGATGATATTCTCATCGTTCAGAAAATCGGTTAGTCTTACTTCAAGTATTTCTTCAACTTCAGATTCCTCAGGTATTAGAACCGGTGTCTTTTCCATAATTCCCAGAAAAGGCTGTACCCAGAAATTGGAAGGCGGGATATATAAGCGGGAAAGCTTTTTGATCACCAGAATTTGATCCTTTGGGATTCCCACCTCTTCTTCGGTCTCTCTTAATGCGGTATCCCGTATATCTCTGTCCATCTCTTCTGCCCTTCCGCCGGGAAAGCCGATCTGATTGGAATGCACCCCTTTATAAGTTTTTCTGAGAATTAGAACAAGTCTTGTTTCCTGGCTCTCATCAGGATAGAAAACAGCCATAACACCGGCCTCCTGTGGGTTCTTTTCGGAAATATTTATCTCTGAAAGTTCCCTTAATCTGATTAGGGGTGCCAGTTTTCTATGTGCCGCCTCTCCGGGAAGCTCCATTTTTTTTAACTTTGAAATCCTGTTTTTAAAAATTTCGAATTCCATGTTTAGAAAGCTTTCTTTTATAGCAATTGCCCTTATTCTAATTTTTGCAAGTTGTGAAGATAAGGAATCTTCATCGAAAGATACCAAGGGATTATCACCCGAAGAACTGAAAGCGCAAAAAAAACAGGACTCCATAGAACGGGCCAGGGACAGTATTTTTGAACTTAGAAAACGGGAACTTGCAGATAATAAAAAGGAAAGTAAGATCGAACAGAATCCGATGTTCCCTATTACCCAGGAAGAGTTTATCCCCACGCTTACAGAATACGGAAAGAAGAATCCCGAGACAAAGGTCAGGATCAAGACTAAATTCGGAAATATAGATGTTCAGCTATATCGAGACACCCCCCTGCACAGGGCTAATTTTATCATGCTGGTGAAGAATGAATATTTTAATGACACCTTCTTTCACAGAGTGGCGCCCGGTTTCGTTATCCAGGGAGGTAATGCCGATAACCAGACCACTGCCAGCAACCGCGGCGACGTTGGGAATTATCTTATCCCCAGTGAGTTTGATGCCGGTCACAAACATACCTACGGTGCATTTTCAGCAGCTAAATATGCCGAACAGAACGTAAGTAAAGCATCCTCGCCCTTTGAATTCTTCATAGTGATGGATAAAGGAGGTACTCCTCACCTGAACAATGATCATACGGTCTTTGGCAGGGTTATTTCCGGAATGGACGTTGCTGAAAAGATCTCCCAGGTAAAAACGGGCAATTCAGAATGGCCCATAGACAATGTGGAAATGGATATTGAGATCCTGGACTAATTATTTTTGCGTGTAATAGTTGTAATCAGTAATAACCTGCTGTACAAAATCCAGAGGTCTTTCTTCCATATTAACATCCATCAGTTCGGCAAGCTTTTTACTTAATGAAAGTATGATGTGGTGCTGACCTTCCCTCCTGGCATTCTGGTATAGATTTTTGATCTCCTGCATATCCTGGTCGCTCAATACCGTCACCTGCGGGTATTTTGGCTGATAATTTTCGGGAACATCCACCTGCAGGGTATTATCAATACCAACTATTCTTCTTTCAGATATGACGGTCGTGCCCGCTGCGATGTCCCCAAGTCTCTGTCCCTTTCCATTAAGAAGTATGGTAACCACAGCCACTCCTCCACTGCTAAGGCTTATATCTATGATCCTTAAAAGCCATCTGATGAGATAATTTGAAAAGGTTGGCCTTAATCCATCACTTTTCACAACCCTTATCTGCATGAGGGCTTTTCCCGGTGTTCTTCCATCCCAGAATGTTTCCCAAAGTAAATAATACAGAAAAGTAGGCAAACCCAGCACCAGGTAATACATCATTTCACCACCCAAATCGGTATCCAGACCTGCCATTATTAGTCCAGCAAAGATCATATAGATAACCATGATAACCAGGTCTATAAGGAAGGCCAGTATCCTCTCCCCGATTCCCGCAACATTCTGTTCTATGCTGATATTTTGAGCGGTTTCAATTTGAAAGTTATCCATTAAATATGTTACTTTGGGTTATATTCTAGAACAATGCGCGAGGCTGCTTTTGTAAGGCAAAATAAAGATAAATGGGTTAAGTATGAAAGCCTCCTTCAAAATATTAGAAGCCTTTCTCCCGAACAGCTTTCAGATATCTATGTGGAGCTAAGCGATGATCTTAGCTATTCCCGAACCTTTTATCCCAAAAGCAATACTACCAGGTATCTTAACGACCTGACATCTGCAGCCCATCAGAAGATCTACAGATCCAAAAAGGAATCCGGTAACAGGATCATCAACTTTTTTATCAGGGAGTTTCCGTCAGAATTTCACAAATATCAGAAACAATTATTACTGAGCTTTTTGATATTTGCAGGCTTCTCGTTGATAGGAGCTTACAGTTCATCTGCCGATGCTGCCTTTGTACGTTCCATCATGGGTGATGCCTATGTGAATATGACTCTTGAGAACATCGCTAATGACGATCCTATGGCGGTTTACAAGAAAGCTGCGGAAACCGATATGTTCCTGGGGATCACTATCAATAACATCAGGGTTGCTTTGATGGCCTTTGTATTTGGAATCATGGCCGGGATAGGAACGGTTTTTATGCTTATGCAGAATGCGGTAATGCTGGGTAGTTTTCAGTATTTCTTTTATGACAGGGGGCTGTTGTGGGAATCGGCCAGGACGATCTGGATCCACGGTACCATCGAGATTTCGGTGATCATCGTAGCCGGTTGTGCAGGCCTTGTGGTAGGGAAAAGCATTCTCTTTCCCGGGACCTATTCCAGGTTGAAATCTTTTACTATGGGAATAAAAGACGGTTTAAAAATTGTGGTAAGTACCATACCCTTTTTTATCATAGCAGGCTTTCTGGAAGGCTTTGTAACCAGGATCACCTCAATGCCCGACTGGCTTGCGATTATAATCATTATCGGCTCTTTGGCTTTGATATTGTTTTACTATGTTTACTATCCGTTATATCTTTTAAAAAAATCCAAAAATGAGTCAGGAGTTCATCCAGTTTAAAAAACAACGAGAGCTTGGAGAAATTTTGAGCGTCACCTTTAAATTTCTCAGAGAAAATTATAAACCGGCTGGCAGGATTTTTTTAAAACTTGTGGGTCCAGTATTTATACTTCTTATTGCATCTGTAACCTATTATGCATGGGCCACACTGGACTTTTCATTTATGTCTGCTTCCGGTTTTGACAGTTCAGGTTTTGTAATTTCGGCTGCCTTGATGTTACTGGCCTACCTGCTCTATATTACCACCATGACCGGGACTGTTTATCATATAATTAAGTCCTATATGACCAATCAGGGAGAGATCATTTCTACTGAAGTGGTAAACGGTATGAAAAGTGATTTTGGCAAACTGCTACTTCTAACCTTCATTTCCTGGATACTCATTTTTGCCGGAATGCTTTTATTCATACTGCCCGGGATCTATTTAGCCATTCCTCTCAGCCTCGCATCAGCAGTTCTGGTTTTTAGAAGAGAGGGAGTAATGGATAGTATCTCTGACTGTTTTCAACTGGTAAAAAACAACTGGTGGATGACCTTTGCCACCTTACTTTGCATAGGTCTCATCGTTTACCTCATAGGTCTCATTTTCCAGCTTCCGGTTCTTTTCTTTTATATGATCAAGGCATTTATTATAGCCAGTGAGGGTTCGGCTGCAGACGTGTCTGAAGTATTTGGGCCGGGATATATCATTCTGAATGTTATCACTTCCATATTCCAGTACCTTATTTACAGCATTACTCCCATTGGAGTAGCCTTTGTATATTTTAATCTGAACGAAAAACAGAACTTTACCGGGGCCTACGAAACCATCCAGAAACTGGGAAATAACAATTAGTTTTGAAGAGCAGGATCCTTATCATCTTTCTTTTTCTTTTCTGCGGAAGTGTTTACCCGCAGGAAGTTGATTCCGTAGCTGAATTCAAGGAAGTGAGATATGATGAGTCCTCCGGCCTGGAACCAGTTAAATTCGATAGATCCAGAATAGATAACTATAAGAACAGTAAGGATTTTGAATACCTGCAAACTTCCGAAAAAGATAACTGGTGGACCCGATTTAAGAAATGGGTGAACGAAAAATATAAACAGTTCCTCAACTGGCTTTTTGGAGATTATAAGGCAAGTCCGTTACTGGCCTTCATAATTGAGATTATTCCCTTTGTATTGCTTGTTCTCATGCTGGCGCTTATCGCCTGGCTCTTCTCCAGATTGAATCCGGGCGGGCGAATCCTTCAACAGCCTAAGACCAGCCAGGTCTTTTTATCAGAGGAGGAAGAACTGGTAAAGAATGAAGATCTCCCTGCACTTATAAAAGAAGCCGTAAGGAATGGGCAGTTCAGGCTGGCAGTGCGTTATTACTATCTGAATGAGCTACGAAAACTGGATAATCTGGATCTTATTGAATATGAATTCCAGAAAACCAACAGGGATTATAATTCCGAATTAAAAGATGAGAACATCAGGAAACATTTCGCTGAGATCACTATGTTATATGAATTTATCTGGTACGGCAGTTTTCAGGTTTCGGAATCAGATTACAGACTTGTCGAAAAAGGCTTTTTAAGAATGGAGCAAAGCCTTAATTCTTTAAGCCATGAATAGGACCTATAAAATCGCCTTTGGCCTGTTCCTTTTCCTGGTGATCTCTCTGGCATGGCTGGAAAGTTCAGAGCCCGAACCTATAAACTGGAACCCAAGTTATACGGCTGGGGACAAAATCCCGTTAGGAAGTTTCGTTTTCTATGAAAACCTGAAAGACCGGTTTCCTGATAGTATTCAAAAGATCAACATCCCTCCCTATGAATATCTGAATGGTAATGCCACAAACGGGACTTATTTTTTCCTTAATAATCAGGTACAATTCGATAAGGACGAACTTGAGGATCTTCTGGATTGGGTAGCTCAGGGCAACCGCCTTTTTATTTCTTCCTATGGTTTTGGTGAAAACCTGGAAGACACGCTGAATATCAGCCTTTCATCTTTTATGAGCGCCGATGATTTCCAGTCCAGGCCGGCCCTCAATTTTGTAAATCCAAAGTTGAAATTTGAAAAGGATGTAGAATTCGACCAGGACCTTCCTGCTCTCTATTTTAATAAAATAGATACTTCTAAACATGTAATTCTTGGCACTTCTACTTTTGGTAAGAATAAGCCGCAGGAAAAGGTAAATTTCATCAAATCAGATTTTGGGGATGGGGAGATCTATTTACATTCCACTCCCCAGGTCTTCAGCAATTATTTTTTATTAAAAGAGCTGAACTACAGCTATGCAGAAAATTTGCTAGCATATCTTACCGGAAATAATCTGCTCTGGGATGCCTACTACAAATCAGGTAAGAGCTTTTTCACTTCACCGCTCTATATCTTCATGAATAACCGGTCCCTTAAATGGTCCTATTATTTTGTGATCATCGCGGCAATACTGTTCATACTTTTTGAAGGAAAAAGAAAGCAACGGGCCATCCCTGTGGTAAGTCCGTTAAAGAACAAATCTTTTGAATACACGGAAACCCTATCGCAGTTATACCTGGAAAAAAAGAAGTTTCATGAACTCGGATTAAAAAAGATCGCCCTTTTTATGGAATACATAAGGACGAATTTAAGGCTGGATACTTCAAACCTGGATGAAGAATTTTATAAAAGCCTTTCAGCAAAAACTGAAAATAGTATTGAAAATACCCGAACGCTCTTCGAAAGAATCATTAATTTTCAGAATAATCATGAGAATGATAAAGATGAATTCTTTGAACTGAGCAAAAGCATAAACTCATTTAAAAATAAGAATGGAAAATCCCGAAGTGAATCATAACGAAGAAGAACTGAGATTCGAGAACAGGATCCCGCTTGAGGGCCTGAAGCAATCTGTGGAAAGCCTGAAAGAACAGCTATCAAAAGTGATCGTGGGCCAGGAGAATTTTGTAGAATTGCTGATCGTAGGATTGCTCTCCAATGGGCATGTACTGATAGAAGGAGTCCCGGGAGTGGCAAAGACCATCACTGCCAAACTTTTCGCCCAATGCCTGAAAACCAACTTCAGCCGGATTCAGTTCACACCAGACCTTATGCCCAGCGATGTACTGGGAACCTCTGTCTTCAACATGAAAACTTCAGAATTCGAGTTCAAGAAAGGACCGGTATTTTCAAATATCATCCTGATCGATGAAATAAACCGGGCGCCGGCGAAAACTCAGTCTGCCCTATTCGAAGTGATGGAGGAAAGACAGGTTACCATAGACGGAAAAATGTATAAAATGGAGGCTCCTTTTATGGTCCTCGCCACCCAGAACCCTATTGAACATGAAGGCACTTATGCATTACCAGAGGCTCAGTTGGACAGGTTTCTTTTCAAGATACAAGTGGACTATCCGAACTTTGAAGACGAAATAAAAATTCTTCAAACTCATCACGAGAGAAAGGGTAAACTTCCTGAAACTGAAGTAGAACCTGTACTCAGCCCGGAAATGATAGCAGAGCTAAAGTCTCAGATCCATGAGGTCATTATTGAAGAGAAGCTGCTTGGTTATATCGCTGAACTGATCAATAAGACAAGAAACCACCCCCATCTGTATCTTGGGGCAAGCCCAAGGGCGTCGATTTCAGTAATGAACGCTGCAAAGGCCTTTGCTGCCATAAACGGACGTGATTTTGTGATCCCTGAAGATATTCAGAATTCCCTGAAACCTGTACTTGGTCACCGTCTTATTTTGTCGCCAGACAGGGAGATGGAAGGTATGACTACGGCGGCCGTTATAGATATGATAACCCATTCTGTTGAAATCCCCAGGTAGTGATTAAATTTCTCAAATCATTATATTTTGGAAGAAGGCTGTTCTATTCACTTTTTGGGATCGCCATACTCTTTTTTCTTTCTTTCTGGTTCGAGATACTCTACAGTATTACCTGGATACTGGCTTCCATTCTCCTGGTCCTGCTTTTTACTGATATAATCACACTTTATACCGGATCTAATATTGAAGCCGACAGAAAGCTTCCGGAAAAATTCTCAAACTCAGACGAGAACAGAGTTGAAATAAATATAAAGAACGCATATGGCTTCAAACTGAATGCTGAAGTGATCGATGAAATACCGGTACAGTTCCAGAAACGGGATTTTTTAAGATCCCTGCATTTACCTCCTTACAAGAGCCTAAGTTTCGAATATTTTTTGAGACCTCTTAAAAGAGGTGAATATATCTTTGGAAATCTGAATATTTATATTTCCACTTTTCTCAAACTTGCCAGAAGAAGATACCTCTTCAAAAAAGATCAAATGGTCAAGGTATATCCTTCATTTGTTCAAATGAAAAAATTAGACTTCCTAGCTTTAGACCAGAAGATAAGCCTGCAGGGCATAAAGAAGATAAGGCGTATTGGACATACCATGGAATTTGAGCAGATCAGGGAATATGTTCGTGGTGATGATGTTCGTACCATCAACTGGAAAGCTACCGCCAAGCACAGCGATCTTATGGTCAACCAGTTCCAGGATGAAAGGGCACAGCCGGTTTATTCAGTCATAGATTGCGGAAGGGTAATGAAAATGCCCTTTGCAGGCCTTAGCCTTTTAGATTATGCTATAAACAGTTCACTGGCGTTTTCTAATGTCGCACTTAAAAAGAAAGACAGGGTAGGAATGCTGGCATTCTCGAATAAAATAGACAGTCTTAAAAAGGCAACCGCGAAAATGAGTCAGCTTAACCAGATCATGGAGGCCCTTTATAACATAGACACCCGCTATTTGGACAGCGATTTCAGCCTGTTATATTCAAGGATAAATAAGAGTTTAAACCACCGTAGTCTGCTTATGCTTTACACCAATTTTGAGCATATGTCCGGCCTTAAAAGGCAACTGCCTTTTTTAAAGGCCATGGCAAAGAAACATTTACTGGTAGTGATCTTTTTCGAAAACACAGAAATAAGCAAACTTACAGGCCAGTCTCCATCTAATGTAAGTGAAAGTGCTCATCAAACTGTGGCCGAGTTGTTTTCTCATAGCAAAACACTTATGGTGAAAGAACTTCAGCGGCACGGAATACAGACGGTGCTAACAGCTCCAAAGGACCTTAGCATAAATACAATCAATAAATATCTTGAGATCAAGGCACGCGGACTTCTCTAAAATTACAATTCGGTTTTAAATATCTACAGTTCAGTTAAAAGCTTTTTCAAAATCTGACTTTTGAAGATATGTTTGTTTCATAATCAAAACAGTATAAATTATGAAAACAATCGCACTTCTACTCGCAATGCTGGTTGGATCTTTTATGCACGGACAAAAAGAAAATACAGGAACAATAACTACCGTGGTCCCAAATGTGAACGGAACCGAAGGTGAGGTTCTCTTCGCACTTTACACTCAGGATGATTTTATGAAACGAGAGGCCGACTTCTCTGCCGTGAGTAAAATTGTTGATGAAAGCGCAACGTGTATCTTTGAAAATGTACCTGCAGGGACCTATGCCCTGGTGGTAATGCACGATAAGAACAGTAACCAGCGTATGGATTTTGATAACAGTGGAATGCCTCAGGAAGATTACGGCACCAGTGGAAATACCATGAGTCCTGGACCACCGAACTGGATGGAATCTAAATTCGAATTTGATGGTACCGACAAGAAGATAGAAATCAGGTTTTAATTATAATATTCAGTACACCATCAGTCCAGGAACGAACAGATCATCAATGGAAAACTTAAACCTTTCTACCTCAGAAGGGTTTTTTCTTATAGATAAAACAAAGTTTACAGTTAATTTAAATAAGAAAAACTTATACCTTTGTAATAAGATAAATCTGTTTATATGACAATTACCCAATTGCATTATGTACTGGCAGTTGCCGAGCATAAAAATTTCACAAAAGCCGCCCAGAAGGTTTTCGTAACCCAGCCTACTTTAAGTATGCAGATCCAGAAACTGGAAGAAGAACTTGAAGTGACTATTTTTGACAGGACCAAAAAGCCTATTCAGCTTACCGAAGTAGGGCAAAAGATAGTTCAGCAGGCCAGGAATATTGTAAATGAAAGCGACAGGATACAGGATATTGTAGACCAGCAAAAAGGCTTTATAGGTGGAATTTTCAGACTTGGGGTAATCCCCACGGTAATGCCCACATTACTGCCGATGTTCATCGGAAACTTTCTAAAGAAATATCCCAAGGTAAAACTGAAGATAGAGGAACTTCATACGGAAGCAATTCTGGAAAAGTTAAAGGAAGGCCATTTAGATGCCGCCATAGCAGCTACTCCACTTGAGGTGGAAGGAATCAAGGAAAATGTTCTTTATTATGAACCATTTGTTGCATATATACCAGATGATACCGAACTATTAAAACAAGAAAAACTGGATGTTGATGAACTTGACATCAACAATATGCTTTTGCTGGAGGATGGTCACTGTTTCAAAGATGGTGTAATAAATTTATGTAAGGCTTCCAGGAATTATGAAGATGATCAGCTGCAATTGGAAAGCGGAAGTTTTGAAACGCTGATAAAACTGGCCAATGAGGGGCTGGGGATGACCCTTCTACCCTATCTGCATACTCTAGACCTGAAGGAGTCTGAAAAAAAGAACCTGAGAATGTTCAAAGATCCGGTTCCGGCACGAGAAGTAAGCCTGATCTATAATCGCAGTGAATTAAAGATGCAGATTATAGAAGCCCTGCGCAATACGATTGCGGGCGTTATAAAAGGCGCAATCACCTTCCAGAATGTGAAGATAATCAGTCCGCTTAATAAAAAGAAAGAATACCAGGTTAATTAGAAAAGCGGCCTTTTGAGCCGCTTTCTTGTTAGGTATTTAAATAAATTAAACATTGATTTAATTCGGGATTCTGCCTGGTTAAAGAGATAATCCAAAGTCTTAATTCCTCTATTTCATGAGGAAGTAAACGCTGAAGTGCCTTTTTAACCTCCTTGCAGAACAAGTTCGCATCAAAACTCACCTTGTCAAGTACAGTTTTGGTGTATTCAAACATCGCTCTCGCCATAATTTGAAATTGATTTAAGTTAAAGTTAGGTTGATAAATGCGTAGAAGTACTCTATAGGCAGATAAATTTTTTGGTTATCTAAATATAGTAAAATCAAATGTGTTTTAACACTTATCTTAAAAATTTAACAATATTAAAATCGGTTATCACCACTTAAAACATCACCAATTCCCCCTAAAATACTGCCTTCCCCTTTATCTTTTCCTCCCTGCTGAGGGGCAGCCTGATGAATTCTGCTGGCTAACCTGCTAAATGGTAAAGACTGAATATAAACAGTTCCCGGTCCTGTGAGAGTCGCAAAGAATAAACCTTCTCCTCCAAACAAAGTATTTCTTATCCCTCCTACAAATTCGATATCATAATCTACAGTTTGGGTAAATCCGATAATACAGCCTGTATCTACCTTTAATTTTTCTCCCGGTTGTAATTCCTTTTTAGCCATGGTACCTCCGGCATGAACAAAAGCCATCCCGTCTCCTTCAACTTTTTGCATGATAAAACCTTCGCCACCAAAGAATCCTCGCCCTAATTTCTTACTGAATTCGATGCCTATTGACACTCCTTTTGCCGCACACAGAAAGGCATCCTTCTGACATATAAATTTTCCATTGAATCTTGTAAGGTCTATTGGGATCACTTTCCCGGGATATGGCGAAGCGAAACTAATTTTTTTCTTGCCCTGAACTTCGTTTGAAAAGATGGTCATAAAAAGACTCTCACCGGTAAGAAGGCGTTTTCCGGCCCCGAGGACCTTTCCTAAAAAACCTTCATTCTGTTTGGAGCCATCGCCAAAAATTGTATCCATCCTAATACCGCTGTCCATCATCATAAAGTTACCTGCCTCAGCAATAACCGCTTCCTGGGGATCCAGCTCCAGTTCTACATACTGCATCTCCTCCCCAAAAATCTGATAGTCTATTTCGTGTGCATTCATTTTTATAAGCTTTAGGCTTAAAGCACTAAGCTTCAAGCATGTTTATTTTTTATTATTTTCATATAATAAGCTTTAAGCAGATGGCTTAGTGCTTTTTACTTTTACTGTCCATTCGAATTCAAAGACCGAAACCTCACTACCCTCTTCATCGGTTCCCACCGACTTCATCCAGAAGATTTGTCCTTCTCCTGTTTGTAAGGCCTTTTCTATATATGTAGCAGCTTTCTCCCCATCGTAACAGTTAAAACTGATTTTTCCGGTAGCTTTTTTTGCGAATACCGATTTATTCTGGGCTACCAGCATGGAAATTTTTACTCCGGATTGCTGGATCTTTTCCATAACAAGTGCCCCCGTACTTAATTCAGCAGCCATTCCCTGCACCGCCCAGTACATAGATCTGAAGGGATTCTGATTTATCCATCGGTGCCGGACTCCTACTTCACATTGAGACTGGTCTATATGTTTTACCCTTACCCCACATAACCAGGCACTTGGTATTTTCGTGATCAAAAAAGAATTGAGTTTTGTGGGAGAGAGCTTCATTTTAAAGGGTTTTGGTTGATTTTTCTATAAAAATAGCAAATAAACATGACTCTATAATTCCTAAATTTTTGTTAAATTTTAGTACTGTGTTTTGCATAATACCTTCTTTTAGATATATATTTGTATAAGAATCTAATAGGTTATGTAATCATCAAAACAAAATCATCATGTATCAATCAACTAAATCACAAGGAATTGCATTAAATGCAAAAAGAATTAAGATCTATCTGGCAGTAGCATTTATTTACATCTACTTTATAACCACGATATTCTTATAAGAGAAGATTAGAAACTTTAAAGAATTTAAAATGACCACAGAAACCATCAATCAAAACCAAACGCTGGCTACCGTACTTCATCTATCGGTATTTACACAGTTCTTTATCCCGTTGGGGAATTTCATCTTTCCCACCTTGTTATGGCTAAGCCGCAAACAGGATCCTTTTGTAGATCATCATGGAAGAAACGCTCTGAATTTTCAGATAAGCATCTTTCTCTACTCGGTCTTTTTGCTTGCGGCCGGAGCTGTAACCTTTATTTACTTTGGCATAAAGTTCAGCATTAAAGAACCATTGTTTTTGCATGAAGACTCTTTTATAATAGAAAGTTTTACGGATGCCCTGCCCTTTTTCATCATCATAGGGGTATTTGGATTACTACTATTAGGTCTTTTCATTCTTGAGCTATTTGCGGTTATCAACGCAAGTATCAGGGCAAGCGAAGGCAAACTATATAATTATCCTCTAACCATCAATTTTATCGGTGCAAGTACGCCCGATGATAATAACCATCAAACAGATCAATCAAAAAATGAACAGTTTAATGACACCCAAAAACAAACAACATGAAGATCGAAAATACAAAAGCACAGATGCGTAAGGGTGTACTCGAGTACTGCATACTCTCCGTTCTAAAGGACGAAGATGCCTATGTTGCAGAAATTCTGGATACACTGAAGGACGCCAAGTTGCTGGTTGTTGAAGGGACCATTTACCCCCTTCTTACCAGGCTGAAAAATGCCGGACTTCTCAACTACCGGTGGGAAGAATCCACCAGCGGGCCGCCAAGAAAATATTACGGCCTTACCGAAACCGGGAAAATTTTCCTCAGGGAACTTACAGGTACCTGGGAGGAACTGCAATCTGCAGTTAACATCGTAACCACTCAAAAAAAGAAGAATCATGAATAAGACAGTAAATATAAATCTTGCCGGCATTTTCTTTCATATAGATGAGGATGCGTATGCCAAGCTACAGCGTTATCTGGACGCTATCAGGCATTCCTTTTCCAATACACAGGGGCGTGATGAGATCATCTCAGATATCGAAGCTCGCATTGCTGAATTATTTAATGAAAAGGTTAAAAATGAACGTCAGGTAATAAGCATTAAAGAAGTAGAAGAAGTCATTGCCATTATGGGACAACCCGAAGATTATATGGTAGATGAAGAGATCTTCGAAGACGAACCCAAGAAGACTCAGTCCACAAAAACCGTTGGAAAAAAGCTATTCAGGGATCCTGAAACGGGCTATGTAGGTGGTGTATCATCAGGGCTGGGACATTATCTTGGAATTGAAGCCATATGGATAAGATTGTTATGGATCTTATTAACCATTTTCTCCACCGGAGCTTTTGTACTGATATACATCGCTTTCTGGATCTTTGTCCCTGAAGCCAAAACCACAGCAGATAAGCTGGCAATGCGCGGAGAGGAGGTTACCATCAGCAATATCGAGAAAAAGATACGCGAGGGTTTTCACGAAGTTTCAGATAGTATAAAAAATGTAGACTACGACAGGTATGGCAAACAGGCTAGTGCCGGTGCCAGCTCTGCCGCTACAACCCTTGGTAATATCATCAAGTTCTGTCTGAAACTATTTGTAAAATTCGTAGGTATATTATTGTTATTAATCGCAGGGTCAACCCTGATAGCTTTATTCGTGGGGCTGTTTGCCGTTGGAACCTTTGGAATCATTGAAGCTCCCTGGACAGATTATGTAGACATGGTCAACACCGGGGCACCACTCTGGGTACTATCACTGCTATGTTTCTTTGCAGTAGGAATCCCATTCTTCTTCCTTTTTGTACTTGGATTGAAGATTCTGGTGAAAAACCTGAAATCGATAGGCAGGATCGCGTTGTTAACGCTACTAGGAGTCTGGTTAATATCCATTATAGGCTTAAGCGTAATCGGTATTTCACAGGCTACTAACAGGGCCTTTGACGGAGATGTTGCAAGCACCGAAAAACTGAACATCATGCCTACCGATACGCTCTTTCTGCGTATGCGCAACAATCCTGAATATACCGGGAGAACCTGGCGAAGTTCAGATTTCAGGATAGCTTATGATAACGGTAATAAGGTGATCGTTGGAAATGATATTCGCTTGATTGTGAAGTCTACCAAAGATTCTCTTGGGAAAATTGAAGTGGTAAAGTCGGCTGAAGGAAAGGATATTCAGGATGCACGGACAAGAGCAGAGAATATCAAATATTCCACCAGTCTTATAGGAAATGAGCTATTATTAGATAGTTACTTTACTTCAGACTCCGGTTACGGATACCGCGATCAGGAAGTACAGGTAACTCTTTTCCTGCCTGAAGGAACCACTTTGTATGCAGATGAGAACACCTCCTCTTTTCACAGAAATACCGATTATTATGGTGATATTCTTATAAGCGGTGAAGAAGGACATTTTCTGAAAATTATTGAAAATGAAACTTCCTGTGAAGACTGTCCGGAAGATACCTGGGAAGATTCGGAAGACGACACCTGGGATGAAAACAGTGAAGACTGGGACAGTTCAGATGATTTCAATGCGAGGGTTAATATAAATGGAGAAGAACTTAATATAAAAGTGAATGACGAAGGTCTGGAAGTGAACGATCAAAAAGTTGATCGTGTAAGAATAGACAGTAATGGAATTGAAATAAACAATTAATCATGGGCACTCTCATCAATCTATTAATAAGTTTCATCATGAGTGTGTTATTCGGACACCAGATAAAAGAACCGAATACCGCTCACAACGAATTGCAGAAAGATAAAATAGAAGTCTTTCAACAACTCAAGGCCCAGCAGCAATTGCTGGAATGCTAACCGACCATCAAAAAAGCCTCCTTTGGGAGGCTTTTTCTATATTTGATATATTTCAATCAATTCTTATGATAAGAAAACTACCCTTTTTACTACTCATTATCCTTTGTTCCTGCAAAGCTCAGGAAAAAATAAAAGGAAGCAGGAACGTAAAAACCGAACAATATAACCTCACCTCTTTCCACTCAGTCCAGCTGGCCGGAGAATTTGAAGTAGGAATTCTAAAAGGTGGCCGACCCATGATTGAGGTTACGGCCGATGACAACCTTCATGACCTCATACAAAGTGAGGTTGTGGATGGTATACTCTATATCAAACCTGTCAAGGAATTCAGCAGGACCAAATCCCAGGAGATCAGGATCACTTTTTCGGATACACTTAGAAATATAAAAATTTCAGATAAGGTTGTATTAGAATCTCTCCAGGACCTGTATTTCGGTGATTTCCAATTAGAGACCAAAGATGGCTCGCAGGCATATATGACCCTAACCGCGAAAAGCTTTAATCTTATTCACGGAGATGATTCCAGAGCCGAGCTCAATGTCACTGCACAGGAAGTGTATTATCAGTTAAACCAGTCCTCTAAAGTTGAAGCACTGGTTAATTCATCTGTTTTCAAAGTTGATATTTACGAAAAAGCTGCTGCCAGGATAGATGGTGAGATTAAAGAATTTGAACTCAGAGCAGACCAGTCTGCAGAATTCGATGGTGAAAACCTCACCTGCATCAATGCTGTTGTACTTGCTCAGGGTGATTCGGAAAATAAGCTTAACATTACCGAAAATCTTCAATTAAGAGCCAAGGATAAAAGTGAAACAGAGATCTTCAACGATCCCCAGATAGATTTGATCGAGTTTACAGGCGAAGCCGTTATTGCTAAAAAGGATTTTGGTAAAGGCCTTTTTAGATAGCATTATCCTAAAGTTTTCAAAATTCTGAATGCTTAATTCTAGGATTGAATAGTTTTACAGTGAATTTTTAAATCAAATATTATGAAGTATTTATTTAAAACCAGCTTATGTATCCTGGCTCTTAGTATAGGATTTGTTTCATGTAGAGATTCCGAAAAGGAGGATGAGAAAACCGAAGTCCAGGAACTTATGGAAGATCCGGACAATAAAGTTGAAGTGAAGGACGATGGTAATAAGATAAAGATCGAGACCGCTGAAGGCGATGAGATCAAAATAAAAATGGATGATGGTGAATACAAGAAGAAAGTAGACAGAGCTGATGGCAGCGAATCTAAACTAAAAATAGAAGACGGAGAGGTTAAGAAGAAAACAGATAACTGATCCTTCTATATCTATTCAAATAAAAAGAGGCCGTCTAAAAAGTCTTTGATGCCGTCATTGCGAGAAACGAAGTAATCTATTCATAATGACCTCCAACGAGGAGATTACTTCACTTTGTTCGGAATGACCTCTATATCTGACTTTTTAGACGGCCTCTTTTATCTTTATTTCAATGTAATTAAGCGTTGATCTGCTTTTCTTCCGCATTTTCTTCTTCCATATGGCTATCTTTTTCAGCGAGGTAACGCTCAGCATCAAGTGCTGCCATACAGCCAGTTCCAGCCGCAGTTACCGCCTGGCGATATTCCTTATCCTGAACATCTCCTGAGGCAAACACGCCAGGAATATTTGTTTTTGTGGATTTTCCCTTAGTGATAAGGTATCCGGTATCGTCCATATCCAGCTGGCCTTTGAAAATCTCAGTATTAGGTTTATGACCAATGGCCACAAAGAATCCTGTAATTTTGATCTCTTCCTTCTCCCCGGTCTGATTATTTACCATTCTAAGGCCTTCCACAACCTGATCTCCAAGGATCTCTTCAGCTTCAGTATTATACCTTACTTCAAGGTTCCTGGTATTATCTACCCTGTGCTGCATGGCTTTAGAAGCCCTCATATAATCTTTTCTAACCAGCATTGTCACTTTGTTACAGATATTTGCCAGATAAGTAGCCTCTTCTGCTGCGGTATCACCACCTCCTACGATGGCAACATCCTGACCTTTGTAAAAGAAACCGTCACACACGGCACAAGCAGAAACCCCGCCTCCTCTTAGTCTTTGCTCACTTGGCAATCCAAGATATTTTGCCGTAGCTCCGGTAGAGATAATAATAGTTTCAGCTTCCACCCATGTTGAGTTATCTACACAGGCCCTGTGAATACCACCCACTTCTTTAGAGAGTTCCACTTCAGTAACCATCCCTATTCTAACCTGGGTTCCAAAACGCTCTGCCTGTTGCTGAAGATCCATCATCATTTTTGGCCCATCGATACCCTCCGGATATCCCGGAAAATTATCAACCTCGGTAGTGGTGGTAAGTTGTCCTCCCGGCTCCATCCCGGTATATAAAACTGGTTTAAGGTCTGCACGGGAAGCATAGATCGCAGCCGTATATCCGGCAGGGCCCGACCCGATGATCAAACACTTAATTCTCTCTATAGTATCACTCATTTTTTTTAATTTTTGGCTTCTGTAAAAGTAGGGAGTTTAGGTTAAAACTTACACCTAATGTTATTAAGATAGTTTATTTGTTGATAAACCCTAAAAATAAAGGCAGAAAACTGCCCGGGTTCCAGCAAATTTAAAAGATAAATTTACCTTTGCCAAGGATGGAATTGAGTTTATTTAACATACTGGATATACTGGGAACCATTGCGTTTGCTATTTCAGGAGCGCTTTCTGCAATGAACCGGCGGCTGGATCTTTTCGGGATTTTCATCATAGCTTTTGTGACGGCCATTGGCGGAGGTACACTTAGAGATTTACTTATAGGAAGTACACCGGTGACCTGGATGGAAAATATAGTATACGTATATCTTATAGGTTTGGTTACCATACTGGCAATTGTATTCAGAAATAAACTATTCTATCTTAGGAAATCGCTGTTCCTCTTTGATACCATTGGTCTCGGTGTGTTTACCATTACCGGAGTGGAAACAGGTATACAAAATGATCTTAACCCAATCATTTCCATCGCACTGGGAGCGATGACGGGGACTTTTGGCGGGGTGATAAGAGATATTCTTTGTAATGAAATTCCTGTGATATTTAGAAAAGAAATATATGCCACCGCCTGTATTATAGGTGCCTTTACCTATGTGGTTCTTTATGATCTGGGAGTGAACTCCGACATCATCTACCTGGCAACCACTCTAATTGTAATAAGTATTCGACTCGTTGTAGTAAAATATCATATCTCTTTACCATCATTTTACCTTTCTTCCGAGAGGAATTCCGATTAAACCCTCGTTAATTTCAAATGTACATACCTGAATATCAATAGTTTCAGTATCTTTATAAAAAGCTTCTCGAAAATGAAAAGGCACGCCGAAATAGTGATCGTGGAAAATGATATTCCCATGGCGGCGAAATTATCATTGACACTTAATGAACTTGGTTACAGGATTACAGGAATATTCTCGCGAGCCAAAGATGCGCTTTTCTTCATCGAACAGGAACCTCCAGACCTTATTCTTCTGGACGATAGCTTAAAAGGACAGCTTAATGGAATGGAATCTGAAGGAAGCGATCCCAAAAAAGAAACCTCTATCATTTATTTTAATAAAGAACAAAGTTCTCAGAGCATACATAAACTACTGCCCTCCGGAAAAAACATAAGTAAAGGAATTCTAAAAAAAGAGATCAGGGAATCTTTTAAGAGACTAAGAAAGAAATACAGCCTAAAGAAATCTCCAAAGGCTGAACATTCATTTCTAAATGATCGGATCTTTGTAAGATATAAAGATACAATGGTTAAAATTTCCCTCAATGAAATTCAGTTCATTGAGGCTGACAGGAACTACTGCAAAGTATTTACAAAAGATCGCCAGTATCTTCTGGTTACAACTTTAAAAGAAGTCGCCAGTAAGCTTCCTAATAAACGCTTCTTAAGAATACATCGATCCTATATCGCTAATCTTTCACATATCGATGAGATTGGTGGTAATCACGTAGTGATCTCAGGCCGGTCATTACCAATGAGCAAAAACATGAGAACTGAACTCTTCAAACATCTTCAGGTCATCTAATAATCCTTCTAAATCCTTTCGGTAAATAATTATTGCCTTTCGGAAAGTATTCCGGCATGCCTGTCCTTTTTGGATTGGCCTGCCTCAAAATACTTCCTAAATTCTCCTCTTATTTATTAACCAAAAAATGGAAGTGATGAAATCAACCAAACAAAATTTAACAGCAATTATACTGATGCTGTTTATCTGTATTTCGATCTATGCTCAAAACGACAGGTACCAATTATATGTGGTGCATGAAGATCATGTTAAAGACGGGATGCAAAGCATGCATGATCAGGCTGACAAGGTGCTTATGGAAGCCGCAAAGGAGCATAACATGAAAGGTATGAACTGGATAACCTTTCAGACAGATGATAACAGGGTAATGTACCTCTCTCCTATTGAAAATATGGCCGAGCTGGATAAAAACCCCTTCGAGGATCTTGAAAAGAAAATGGGGAAGGATAAGTTTGAAAAGCTTTTTGAAGATTATCAGGGCACCTATACCAAACATGGTGATTATATTCTAAGATTAGACAAAGAGCTTTCTTATATGCCAGATGGTATTACACAAACGCCTGCAGGTCAGAATTACAGGGAACTCACCTATTACTGGATTCCGCCGGGAGAAGGTGAAAAAGCCGAACAGTTAGCCCGGGGAGTAAAAGAGCTTTATTCTAAAAAAGGTTCCAAGATTCATTACCGGGTCTATAAAAGTGGTTTCGGGAATATGGGGAATTACTATATGGTTGCCGTTGCTGCGGAAAGTCCTGAGGCTATGGAGAAAATGCGTGAGGAGAATATGGAATTACTCGGAGAGGAAGGAAAGAAATTATTCGATGAAATAGAGAATAGCACCTCAAAACAGGAAAGAGTAACCGGTTATTTAAAACCTGAACTATCGTACGTTACCAATAATTAGCATATCTGAACTTTTATTTAACTAAATATCAATCATAAAAACCATTATCATGAAAATCATTCAAAAATTCGGGGCTTTATTTTTCTGCCTCACCATGTCAATTGGCCTATGGGCTCAGGAAACTAAGAATCAGGCATTCTGGATCCATGAAGATAAGGTAAAACCTTCTATGATCGCAGAATATGATAAAGTCTCTAAGGACTTTGTTGAAATCTGTAAAAAACATGATCTAAAAGATGTAGAATGGTCTGTAGCCCAAATGGACGACGGCACTTTTATGTCTATTACTCCTATTGAAGATCTGGCTGATATCCAGAACATTTCTTTTAATCCCTTAAGGGAAAAGATGGGAGACGAAGAGTTTTCAAAGATCTTTGAGAAATTCAATAAATGTTATGATAAGCATGGAGATTATGTGGCTATACTAAACAGTGAGCTTTCTTATATGCCCGATGGACTTACAACTGAAACTGCCGGAAAAAATTATCGCGTCTGGCACCGTATGGAGGTGACTCCCGCAAATATTCAGGATCTAAGAGGGAAAATGAAGGAATTAAAAACCCTTTTTGCTGACAAAGGCTCAAAGATGCACTATCGCATTTATCACAGCGGATTTGGCAATATGGGAAATTATTATGTTGCGGTGATCTCGGCAAAAGATGCCCAGGATTACGATAGGATGTCTGACGAAAATAACAAATTACTCGGTGCAGATGGTCAGAAACTTTTCGAAGAAATGTTTGATTATGTGGAAGCATATTCGGTAAAACGAGGAGGTATGCGACCAGATCTGGCCTACAAGGGCGCTCCAAGCGGTACTAAGATCACCAAAAATTAAGCAAATGAAAAAGCTAATAATATTAAGCCTTTTTATAGGCCTGATCTCATGGTCATGCAAAGATGCCAATGAAGATAAGGAGCTTAGATATACCCAGGATTCTGAAGAGATCAACACCCTGAAGGCTGCCATTAGTGATTATGAAAAAGGAGATTGGGAATCTATGAAATCACATTATGCCGATACGGCTCAGATTTTTCATAACAGCAAGGAAGGACAAGATATAGATGCAACTATTAATTCACATAAAGAATCCCTTACAGGATTATCGAATTATGGATTTTTAGATGAGGAGGAAGAATTTGAAATGGTTTTAACCGATGATGATCATACCTGGGTAAATTACTGGGGTGACTGGCAAGGAACTATTTCAGGCAGTAATGAAGAAATAATAATTCCTGTTCATTTAACGGCTCGTTTTGTAGATGGGAAAATTGTAAGAGAATATGGTTACTGGGATAATTCGGCGATGATGATGGCCATGCAGACAGCAGATACTACCAGAACTGATACCATTAATTGACAGAGATCATGAGAATATTTAAATTTTTGAGCAGCAATTTCCTGTTTGTTCTTCTCTTAATACCTCTTGCAGGGATAAAAGCTCAGGATGCTGTAAAAGTCGATCCTGAGCATTATAAGGTTGAAGTGGATAATCCTCAGGTGAGGATTCTGCGCATAAGCTATAATCCAGGAGAAGAATCGGTAATGCATGGCCACCCGGAAGGAGTTGCGGTGTTTCTTACAGACCATACCGCTAAAATGAAGACAGATGATGGTAAGTCATTTGAGATGGCCGGACAAAAAGGTGATGTAATGTGGTTGGAAAAGTCTAAACATCAACCCAGTAATATTGGGGATAAACCTTTTGAACTTATTCAAATTGAGTTAAAGAATAATATAGCCGGGCAAAAGAGCCTGCATTTGTTTGAACTTCCCGAAGGCGTTACTGAAAGGCAATTAAGTGATCATTTAAAAGAGATGAATCAGGCCATTCGTGAAGAAGGCTATCCGCAAGCCGGATACCATTTATATAAGCTTCAGGGAACCAATAATGAAAATTATCAGTATTTTCTGGAGGGTGTATGGCCGGATGCTGCCACCTATGATAAAATTCATAACTCCGAAAAATGGAAAGAGATAGCCGAAAAAGGAAAGGAGATGATAGAAAAGGTAAGAGCCAGTGAGCTTTATTTAAAAGCTACAAGAGTTGAATAAACTACCTTTTCTTTATGGTTAAACGCTTAAAAAGGAGATCCTTTTTAAGCGTTTTTCATATATAATAGATTAATGAGGTAATTTATCCTTTAATATTCCATAGACAAAAGTTCCTAGGATCGCGGCAAGAAATACCACTATCACAGAAATATATCCTGCCCCAATAAGGGTGTATATAGGGCCGGGGCAGGCTCCTGCCAGTGCCCAGCCAAGTCCGAAAACGATACCTCCCATTATATTCGCGGTGTACTCTTTTTCCTTTGGTGCTATTCTAATATCCTGTCCACTAAAGTCCTTAAGTTTTTTCTTTTTTATAAGCTGGATTCCAAGTACACCAATCACCAGTGCCGAACCCATGATCCCATACATATGAAAGGAATCGAACTGGAACATCTCATAGATCCTGAACCATGAAGCCGCTTCAGATTTGAACATTACGATTCCAAAAAATATACCTGTCAACAAATATCCTACTACTCTCATATCTTAAAATATTAATGGAAATAATAAATGAATCATCATTAGGCCTCCTATGAAGAATCCTACCACTGCGATTAGTGAAGGTAACTGAAGATCACTCAGGCCAAAAATGGCATGACCGGAGGTACAACCTCCCGCCCATCTGGCACCAAAACCTATCAGGAAACCACCAACAATAAGAATACTCAGTGCCTTCCAGTCGGTCAAAGCTTCGAGGCTATATATTTCATCCGGTAGATAAGCCTTACCCGAACTTTCAAAGCCTAATTCATTAAGAGTTGTAACCGTTTGCGGATTGATATCTACAGCAGGATCTGCAGTTAAAAAATTGATCGCTATAAATCCGCCAATGGCAGCACCCAGGATCACGATAAGATTCCATCTTTGCTCCCGCCAGTTAAATTTGAAATAATCGGCCTTCCTGTCAGCCCCGCACATGGTGCAGAGTGTTTGAAGATTGGAGGACATTCCAAATTTCTTTCCCATGAAAATTAGAAGGAACATAATCAAAGCTATCAGAGGACCTGAAACGTACCAGGGCCAGGGTTGTAATATCATTTCCATAATGCATTTTTTTTGGGGGGATGGCAAAAGTAAGTATTCTATACTGTATTTTCAGAACAGAATTCCCTAATTGAAAAGAATTGATCAGGAGTTCCCTTTAATATATTCTTTAATATTCTGTATTACCTTTTCTGAAAGTCTTTCCAGGGTTTGTTCAGACCAGCCTGCACTGGAGTCAGAAACTATAACCCGCGGCATCATTCTCGTCTCTGAGGTCAATTCTTTCTTGCCGTCTGCATCAAAGATCGCAAAATTGCCGGAATTCTTTATCCATTTTTTAAAAGCACGTTTCTCAAAAGGCAACCCAAGCGAAGTATTGATAAGGATTTTCCCGTTTCCAAATATCCTGAATTCATTTTCTGCAATCAATATAGTATTCTTCGGAAGGTGAAATGATATCACCTCGGAAGTTTTTAATAATTCATTTAATGGACGGTATTCAACTCCCTTTTTCTCCCATTCAGTTTGCCTGGACCGACTATAATAAGACAGTTCTGCACCAAACGGTAGTAAACATTTGGCTAGCAGCTGGCCGGTAACACCCATGCCTACAATTCCAATCCTAAGTCCCGTAAGTTCCTGAGGTAGTTCTTTCCATTGTTCTTCCTTATAGCCATTGAGCAATTGTATAAGTTCAGAAATTATGAATTCGGCCACCCCGGGATCGCCATAATCCCTAATTCCTTTTACTGATATTCCATTTTGTCCTGCGAATTTCACTGCTACATTAGCCGACTCATCATCATACAGGCTGCAGGCCATGCCAATATATTTTAATTCAGGACAGGCTTTAATGACCTCCTCGTCTATTTCTGTACGCCATGAAACAATGATAGCTTCAGCATTACCAATACGATTAATGATCTCTTCCTTTTGCTTTGGATAGTCCGAATAAACCACCACCTCCCCGGAAAGTTTTTCCAGTTCTGATAAGGCTTGCTTATTAAGCCTGGTATTGTCCACACAGATTATCTTATTGAATTTCATATACTTTATTTATAGAAAACCACTCGACTTCGCCCGAGGTGACCTAAACAACGTAACTGCGAGGGAGCAAGGCGACCGAAGCAGTCTCATGATGACACCAGCTCCGAAGAGATTGCTTCGCTCTGCTCGCAATGACTCGCGAAACGTCACTGCGAGGGAGTGAAACGACCGAAGCAGTCTCATGATAATTCCTAGAACAAAGTAGAGATTGCTTCGTTTCACTCGCAATGACCTGGACAACGTCACTGCGAGGGAGCAAGGCGACCGAAGCAGTCTCAAGATGATTCCTCGAACCAGGAAGCGATTGCTTCGCTCTGCTCGCAATGACCTTACAATGGAATATTCCCGTGTTTTCTGTTCGGTCTTAAAACATGCTTATTCTCCAGGGCACTGAATGCCTTGATCAGCTTACGACGTGTATCTTTAGGCATGATCACCTCATCGATGAATCCCCGCTGAGCTGCTTCGAAAGGAGTCGCAAATTTCTCTGCATATTCTGCTTCTTTTTCGGCAAGTTTCTTTTCCGGATCATCCGCTTCAGCAATTTCCTTTCGGAAAATAATTTCTGAAGCTCCTTTGGCTCCCATTACCGCAATCTCGGCAGTAGGCCAGGCAAAGTTAAAGTCGGCCCCGATATGCTTGGAATTCATCACATCATAGGCTCCGCCGTATGCTTTACGGGTAATTACGGTTACCTTCGGCACGGTAGCTTCGCTCAGGGCGTATAGCAATTTCGCTCCATGAAGGATGATCCCGTTCCACTCCTGATCGGTTCCCGGCAGGAAACCAGGCACATCCACAAGCACAAGCAACGGGATATTAAAACAGTCGCAAAATCGTGTGAACCTGGCTGCTTTTTTTGAAGAATCAACATCAAGTACCCCGGCGAGGCTCATAGGCTGATTGGCGATCACTCCAACGCTCCTCCCTCCTATCCTGGCGAAACCAACAATAATATTATCGGCATAATTCTTATGTATCTCAAAGAATGAATCCTCATCTATAATGCCTTTAATCACCTCATGCATATCATAAGGCTTATTGGAGCTATCAGGAACTATGCCTTCAAGAACCTCCCGGTGCTCATCACCCAGTTCAAAAGGAAGCTTCTCAGGTGCCGCTTGATTGTTCTGCGGCATATAGCTTATTAATTGTTTGATGTTCTCCAGGCAAACAATATCATTTGCACAGGTAAGATGCGTAACCCCAGATTTAGTGGAATGTGTGCTGGCTCCTCCAAGTTCTTCAGAAGTCACCGACTCATTGGTCACGGTCTTCACCACGTTAGGCCCCGTAACGAACATATAGGAAGTATCCTCAACCATCAGGGTAAAATCGGTCATGGCAGGTGAATAGACCGCTCCACCGGCACACGGCCCCATAATTGCGGATATCTGTGGTATGACCCCGGAAGCCTTTACATTTCTATGAAAAATATCGGCATAACCTCCAAGAGACTTTACTCCTTCCTGTATCCTTGCACCACCGGAATCATTCAACCCTATCATGGGAGCTCCGGTCTTAACGGCAAGGTCCATAACCTTACATATCTTTTCGGCATGAGTTTCAGAGAGTGAACCTCCAAAAACTGTAAAATCCTGAGCGAATACATAGACAAGCCGGCCATTGATGGTGCCATAGCCCGTCACAACACCATCTCCGTAATATTTTTGTTTATCCATACCAAAATCAGTGGTACGGTGGGTAACTAAAATGCCTATTTCTTCAAATGAATTTTCATCCAGCAGGTATTCTATCCGCTCGCGGGCGGTAAGTTTTTTCTTTTCGTGTTGTTTGGCAATCCTCTTTTCGCCACCTCCTTTATGAGCTTCGGCAATCTTTTCTTTTAATTTATCAAGGTTGTTACTCATTACTTCGATTCTGAATTAAAAAAATCTATTTCCCGGTATTCTAATTATGAGGTAATCTTAATTGTTCCCTATCCTTAAAATATTGTTTTAATGCCATGAGAGCAGCCAGGCGGGCTTCTTTCTCTGTTTCTTCTTTAAGTGCCTCAGGTGAATAATACTTCTTAACGAAATGCGTATCGAATTTTCCGCTTCGGAATGCGTCGTGCTGAAAGACAAATTTTCCAAAAGGCAGGGTTGTACTCACTCCCTCTACTATATAATCATCGATGGCCTTTATAATCAACTGTATGGCTTCCTCACGGGTTCTTCCATAAGTGATGAGTTTGGCAAGCATTGGGTCATAATAGATAGGCACATCCATACCTTCCTCAAAGCCATTGTCCAGCCTTATGCCCTCTCCGGAAGGCAGACGGTATTTTTCCAATTTTCCCGTACTCGGCATAAAATCTTCCAACGGATCTTCGGCATACACCCTAAGTTCCATCGCATGACCGTTTATTTTAAGATCTTCCTGTGAGAATGCAAGTTTCTCCCCGCGTGCTACCAGAATTTGTTGCTCTACCAGATCCACTCCTGTGATATATTCGGTTACCGGGTGTTCTACCTGTAACCTGGTGTTCATTTCAAGAAAATAGAAGTTCCGATTCTCGTCAAACAAAAACTCCACAGTACCTGCACCAACATAATCACAGGCTTTTGCCACTTTAACCGCGGCCTCTCCCATTTCCTTTCTTAATGCTTCATCAAGTACGACTGAAGGTGCTTCTTCCACCACTTTCTGATGTCTTCGCTGAATGCTACATTCTCTTTCGAAAAGATGAACAATATTTCCGTGGGTATCTGCCAGTACCTGAATTTCAATATGTCTGGGTGATGCCACATATTTCTCGATAAATACAGAACCGTCTCCGAATGCCGATTCGGCCTCACTAATGGCGCGCTTCATCTGATCCTCTAGATCCTTCTCTTTTTCAACGATTCTCATCCCTTTACCCCCACCACCTGCAGAGGCTTTTATAAGTATGGGGAATCCAATATCATTCCCAATCTTCTTCGCTTTTTCCGTATCGGTGATAGCTTCATCGATTCCCGGCACCATGGGAATATTATATTTTTTGACCGCGTCTTTAGCTGCCAGCTTGCTCCCCATGACCTCAATGGCTTTTGAACCAGGGCCTATCCAGGTAATGCCGTTCTTTTCGACTTTCTCGGCAAACGCAGCATTTTCGCTTAAAAATCCATATCCGGGATGTATCCCGTCAACATTAAGCTCCCTGGCTACTTCTATTATTTTATCTGCTTTAAGGTAAGATTCACTGGAAGGCGCTTCTCCAATGCAAACCGCTTCATCAGCAAACTTCACATGGGGCGCATTCCTGTCGGCCTTGGAAAAAACCGCTACGGTATCGATTCCCATTTTTTTGATGGTTTTCATCACCCTCAATGCGATCTCTCCCCTGTTGGCTACTAATATTTTCTTCATATTTATTTTTTAACAAGACCTCGACTATGCTCAAGGTGACTTCTCATTAATTTTATAATTTTTATTTCGGAAATCCCACTTCCAGTTACTCCATTTCTATCAATAACTGATTCTTCTCTACAGTATCTGTCTTATTTACAGTTATTGATTTTACCACTCCATCTCTGGGAGCTGTAAGGGTATTCTCCATTTTCATCGCTTCCAGTACCAGAAGGTAGTCACCTTCTTTTACCTCATCCCCTTCTTTCACATTCACTTCCAGGATAAGACCTGGCATCGGCGCCTTGATATCGTTTACCTGATGAAGACTTCCCAAAGACAGCCCCATATCATCGATAAGCATATCAAGGTCATTATTGATCCTGACCGAATATATATTGGAGTTTATTTTAATATCATATTTCCGGCTAAGGAAATCGGGTTTAAGTATCTCCGCAGTGAAAGACCGTTTATGTTTAAGAAGATGATAGTGAGAATTTGAAGTTTGCTGTGTGTCAAGAGCATCTACCTCTTCCTGGGTGAATTCAAAATTGTAGGTATCATTAACTTTTACCCTGTATTTTTTATCCATAAAGTTCTGTGTTCTTTTTGAGCATGGTAGCGTAAATATAGAAAAATTAAGCTGTTTCAAATGTTGTAGAAATCTCAAATTATTGAAGGTCCTGGTGAAACCGGATGAGATTGCTTCGCTTTGCTCGCAATGACTTAGGAAACCTCACTGCGAAGGAGCAAAGCGACTGATGCAGTCTTATGATGATCCCAACTCCGAAGAGATTGCTTCGCTGCGTTCGCAATGACCTGGGAAACGGCACTGCGAGGGAGTGAAACGACTGACGCAGTCTCATGATGATCCAGCACCCCTTTAAAGATTGCGTCGCTTCGCTCGCAATGACTGGAATTAGAATTATATTTAATGAATGAGGAAAAGTTATGTTTATATACTCACCAATAAAAACAAAAAAGTACTTTACACCGGAGTAACTTCCAATCTCATTAATCGAGTCTTTCAACACAAAACCAAATATTACAGAGGAAGTTTTTCTGCCAGGTACAATTGCGACCGACTGGTTTTTTATCTTGAATTTGAAAATATTGTTGAAGCCATCAATTTTGAAAAGAAAATTAAAGCCGGAAACAGAGCCCGAAAAGAAAATTTGATTAATGATCAGAACCCCGAGTGGGTTGATCTTGCTGAGGATTGGATACTCCCTATTTGATGAGATTGCTTCGCTTTGCTCGCAATGACCATGGAAACGTCACTACGAAGGAGTGAAACGATTGATGCAGTCTCATTAAGACCCCAGCTCCAAAGTGATTGCTTCGCTGCGTTCGCAATGACCATGGAAACGTCACTGCGAAGGAGTGAAACGACTGACGCAGTCTCATGATGACGCCAGCTCCGAAGAGATTGCTTCGCTTCGCTCGCAATGACCTGGGGAAAGTCATTAGCTTCGTGGGCAATGACACATAAAAAAACCCGGAAGGTTACTTCCGGGTTTAGATAATGGGTGTGATAAGCTTATTGCTTAAACTCCTTTATTGCTTCACTAAGATCATAAACCTTTGTATTTTCAAAACGATTCTCCAGGATACTGCTTCCCGCAGAAGATCTGTAACCTCCTGCACAATGAACCACTACCGGCTTATGTGACGGGATCTCTGTAGTATTATCCCTCAGCTCATTCAAAGGAACGGTAATCGCATCTTCAAAGATCTTCCCTTCACTTACTTCGCTCTGATTCCTGATATCCACAATGGTATAATTATCCTTGTTTTTCTTGAAATCTTCAAGATCAAACTGATCTGATTTTTCAGACAGTTTATTACCT
This sequence comes from Christiangramia crocea, assembly GCF_022410465.1. Classification (GTDB taxonomy): domain Bacteria; phylum Bacteroidota; class Bacteroidia; order Flavobacteriales; family Flavobacteriaceae; genus Christiangramia; species Christiangramia crocea. Next base: position 528,495 of record NZ_JAJSON010000025.1, read on the forward strand.
AAAGTAACCACTGCTTTAACCTGTTTCTCATATCCTATCTTGGCTGTTCTTTCAAGTATTTCTTCAAGGCGATCTACGGATTCTATAACCAGGTAAAACTCCTCTTCAGGCTTGATAATGGCTCCAAGCCAGGTTTCATAACTGTCATCTTCAGATCTTGCCATGATGTTGATACTGTTTGGAAGGTGACCTGCTTTATAAACATCTCCATTACGTGTATCAACCACCACAACTCCTTCTTCCGGCTTATCAACATTCAGTCTGAGCTTATTGGCCCATTTGGTTCTCTGAACATTTTCAGGTCCTGTTTTATTGATATCCACATTGAAACCGAAGTAATAAGGAATGAAAGGCTGATCTTTAAGGATCTCTTCCACGAACTCTTCTTCGGTCTGCTCTTTAAAAGCCCAGTTCCCCTGACGCTCATTTCCAAGTGTACTTGAAGAAGCGTCACTCATATTCTTTCCGCAAAGCGAACCTGCTCCGTGAGCCGGATATACCAGGGCATCATCAGGAAGATCGTTGAATTTCGTTTTAATGGTATTATACATCTGCTTGGCAAGGTCTACTCTCTTCGCCTTCATATTCCCGGCCTTTTCCCTCAGGTCTGGCCTTCCTACATTTCCAATGAAGAGTGTATCACCAGTGAATAAAGCGGTCTCATCACCTTCTTTAGCAACAACTGTGATACTATCTGGAGAGTGTCCCGGAGTATTTATTGCGCTGAATTCTATATTCCCAATATTCACAGTATCTCCATCATCAAAGCCTTTATGCGGATAATCGGCTCCCACCAGTTTGCTTACATAAATTGTAGCACCAGCTTCTTCATGTATCTGCAAGTGGCTGCTAACGAAGTCTGCATGGGGATGCGTTTCAAAAACCGCAACTATCTTTGCACCCTGTTCTTCAGCATACCTGTAATATTGCATAGGATTTCTTGAAGGGTCTACCAGCGCCATCTCTCCATCACTAACAACGGCATAAGAATAATGGGCCAGTGGGCTATCTTTAAACTGTTTTATGATCATATTTTTCAATTTTTATATTTTATCTGGTTTTACTTTATTTTTATTTCTGAAAGGGAAAAGCATCTGATTCCCAAAATCTTCCGGGAAATCCTTATCTCCTTCAAATCCAAGTTCTATATTCTTTCCATTCTTTGGAATATGCGCCGTACCAAAAATATAATCCCAGATACTCAGGCTTAAGCCATAATTCATTCCAAAGGGTCTGTCTTCAGGAAGGTCTTTTGAATGATGCCAGATATGCATCTTCGGGTTATTCAAAACATATTTTAAAGGCCCGTAGTCCCACCCAACATTAGCATGGTTAAGGTGTCCTATAAATACCGTTAACATATGAACCACAAAGAATTCCTGTATTCCGAAACCTATCATAGCTAAAGGAATATACTGCACGGTCTTATAGATAATAGTTTCCATAAAATGAAACCTGAACTGAGCTGCGAATCCCATTTCCTTCACGCTGTGGTGTACCTTATGGAATTCCCAGAGCCATGGCTGGCGGTGTAATTGCCTGTGAACATTCCACTGAATGAAATCGGCAATAACGAACATTATGAGTAATTGAACCCATCCCGGCAGATCATCTATCTCTATTGCCACGATATTCTCTATTCCGAAGAGGTTAAGAAAATCATTGAACAGCTCCACTCCAACATTACTCAGGGCATTATAACCTATAAGCGAAAAAAGAAAGAAATTGAAGAGAATGTAAAAAGTATCCAGCCAGAAGCCCTTTCTAAAAAGTTTTTGATCCTTCCTCCAGGGAATCAGGACCTCAAGACCCCATACCAGCAGGGAAAGGCCTATCAGCCAGTAGAAATAACTCGTCCAGGCAGGATGCATAATCTCATTCACCAGGTAATTAAAATATCCGGAAAATGATTCCTGAATTATGTTTATATACTTCTCCAGCACTTTTAAAATTTTGAGATACAAAAATATAAATATAGCTAAGTAAAAGCAGTAACCTTTGTTACAGTTTCTCAAGCTATTTGCTGCCAGTATTTTTTAAGAGAAAACCATTCTGATTTCGGTTATTATGCTCTTTCCATAAGTCTTAAATAATGCTTACGTCCAAAAGTCATGAAATAAACCAGATAGCCAAAAAAGAACATTAAAACACTGGCCAGAAAAAGACTGTTGACCTTAAAATGAAAGTAGATGGCCATATAAATAATCAATGTGGAGAGGGCTGAAGGAAAAAGATATTTAGAAAAAACAAAGCCTGTTATTTCCACCTTCCGTATTTCTCCTTCTTTAAATTCAAGCTCCAGCGGCTGACTGCCACACCAGTCGACCCTGGCCTCTAAACGATATTTACCTTCAGGTATTTCAAATGATAATACCTCGTCATGCCTTATCTCAGTAAATTCCCGGCCATTCAGATAAAGGTGGTAAGTCTTCATCTTATTAGCCCATTCAGAATTTCTTTTTAAAAGAAGCTTTGGCATTTTCCAGATTCTAATTTACTGTGTAACATAGGTTACTTAAAAACATAATCAAGAATTATAAATTGCGACTTCTAAAAAGGAGAAGCCTTTTTGCCCCAAAAAATTGTGTTTTTTCATAGATACCGATGCCAGTTTCGCCCTACCGGAACTGGCATCTTTATTTATAGAATTTGCTTATCTCATCTAATTGTTTTCTATGAATATCGGGTACCAATGCATCTTCTGCCGCATAGCCTACCGGTAAAAGCAGGAAAGCCCTTTCGTTGGCCGGGCGTTCCAGTAGCTCTGCCAGAAAATTCATGGGACTCGGTGTGTGCGTTAGTGTAACGAGCCCGGCATTATGTATGGCCGATATCAACATGCCGCAAGCGATCCCAACCGATTCGTTCACATAATAATTATTATACTTCTCTCCCTTTTCGTCCAGCCCATAAACTTCTTTGAAAACCACGATAAGCCAGGGGGCCATTTCCAGAAATTCCTTGTTTTCATCTGTTCCTAAAGGAGCAAGGTCTTCAAGCCAGCGTTCACTCATTCGGCCGCTATAATTTTCCTTTTCTTCCTGCTCTGCCGCCTTTCTTATCTTCTTTTTTAGATCTGAACCGGAAACCACACAAAACTTCCAGGGCTGTTTGTGCGCTCCGGAAGGGGCTGTTCCCGCAGTTCTGATAATATTCTCAATGACTTCCCGGGGCACCGCTTTATTTGAAAAATGCCGCACAGATCTTCTTTTATCAAGCCACTTATAATATTCCTCTGATCGCTTGAGCATTTCTTCCAAAGAAAAATTCTCTGCCTGATAAGGCACATGTCTGAATCCATTGACTAGTTTTTCCCTGGCGGACATAAATTAACAAGTGTTCATTCAAATTTATTAAAAGGAATTGAAGATTTAGGGTTCCCAACCAGGAAAGTGAGATTGCTTCGCCTGGCTCACAATAAAGAGATTGCTTCGTTTCGTTCGCAATGACTCAGACCACAAGAGATTGCTTCGCTTTGCTCGCAATGACTGAAACAAGGAGTGATTGCTTCACTACGTTCGCAATGACCGAACTAGTCTCATGAAGACCCGGGGGCACAATTGAAGATTGCTTCGCCTTGCTCGCAATGGCTATTACACCTTTGAGAGTGTGCCTAAAACCTGGATGAGCTTTTTCTTAAGGTTGGTATAAGGTGGATGTAAAAGATCTGATGCTGCCAGTCTCTTTTGATGCATTACTGCTCTTTTCTTTGAAAAGGTCTGAAAACCATCAAATCCATGGTAATGTCCCATCCCGCTGGCTCCTACCCCTCCAAAAGGAAGGTTATGCTGCGCTAGATGATATACAGTATCATTGATGGTCACCCCGCCGGAGAGCGTATGCTTAAGCAGCCAGTCTATACGTTTCTTGTTAGTATCAAAGTAATATAGTGCCAGAGGTTTTGGTTTCTCATTTACGTATTCTATAGCCTCTTCAACAGTCTCCATATTTAACACTGGTAAAATAGGGCCAAAGATCTCTTCATGCATGATCTCCATCTCGTCGTTAACATCAAAGACCAGCTTAGGCGTCATAATTCTTTTTTCATCTGAAGAGGTATTGGAAGCCAGTTCTGTAATTGAAGCTCCCTTGTTTCTGGCATCTTCGAGCAGACTTTCAAGGCGGTTATAATGATCCTCATTTATGATCCCACTATACTGCTTGTTATTTAAAATATCAGGGTAAAATTTCCGGGCTGAGTTAGTTGCAGCTTCCTTAAATTCCTCATTTAGTTTACGGGGCAGAATAATATAATCGGTAGCTACACAGGTCTGCCCGCAATTGAAGAGTTTACCGGCCATGATTCTTTTAGCCGCCAGTTCCACCGAATATGAATCGTGAAGGATCGCGGGAGATTTACCTCCCAGTTCAAGAGTCACAGGAGTAAGGTTTGGTGCGGCGGCGGCCATGATCATCTTCCCAACATTGGTTGGACCAGTAAAGAAAAGATGATCAAAAGGCATTGAAGAAAAGTCTTTGGCCAATTGCGTATTTCCTGTTACGCAATGGATATATTCCGGCTGAAAATTTGAATTTATGAGCTCTTTCAGCACTTCGGCAGAGGCCGGTGCAATCTCAGAAGGTTTGATAATAGCATGATTCCCTGCCGCAATGGCATCTAAAAGCGGACTTAAGGTTAACAGGAGCTGGTAATTCCAGGCTCCCATTATACCCACACTACCAAGAGGCTGATATTGATAATAAGCTTTACTGGGCAGCAGAAACCAGGAGCCCGTAACATACTGTTTCTTCATCCAGCTTCTCATGTTCCTCGTCGCATGTCTTATCTGATCATGCAATGGAAATATTTCCAGTACCAGTGTCTCCTCCCGCGACCGCAAACCAAAATCACGGGAAATTGCTTCAATAAGGCTCTCCTTGTTCTCATCAATAATATCGGAAAGCTTTTTCAGGGCTTTAAGGCGCTTTCCGAGATCCGGAGGGGAAGCTTTAAAAGCAGCTTTTTGCTGTATGAGTAATTGCTCTAATTCAGTTCTGGTCATTGGTCCTGCCTTTAAATGTGTTCATTGAACTATAAATCCCGAATAATTTTCCTATCACTAGATCAAGCATCCTTTTGGGAAGAATCCCCTTAACAAAAGGTAATAAATAGATGATCTCAGGAGTTCTTAATATAATCTTATCCTTCTCGATTGCTTTGATGATCCTTTTTGCTACTTTTTCAGGTTTCAATATTGGTATAAGAGGTGAACTTACGCCTTTAAACATGCCCGTATCAATATAATATGGGGTCACCGTAAGGACCTTTACACCTGTTCGTTCCCGTTCCATTTCAATACGCAATGAATCAGACCAACCACTAAGAGCCCATTTGCTGGCGCAGTAAACTGACATTCCCGGGTTGGCGAGCATCCCGGCGGCCGAAGAAATATTCACAATATGCCCACTGCCCTTTTTTATCATCTGCGGAAGCAAGGAAAGGCTAAGTTTCATAGGTGCAATTGAATTTACCTTCATGGTCCTGTCTATTTCCACTTCAGAGTGATCTTTAAAATCCTTACCCGTAACCACCCCGGCATTATTTATAAGGATATCCACCATCAGTTTCCGCCTGTTAATCTCATGTATGGTGGTGGTTAATTGCTCTTCATTTGTAAGATCTACAGGGAAAATAATAATCTCGCATCCGGAACTTTTCAGCTGCGTTTCAGCTTTTAGAAGAGCCGTTCTGTCAATATCAAGAATGATAAGACTGGCTGCTCCATTTTGAATACTGAGTTTGGCCATTAGAAGGCCGATGCCTGAAGCACCTCCGGTAATAAGTATGGTTTTATCTTTAAATTTCGTCAAGTCTCTGATTGAAGTACAGGTTAAATTTAGGAATTTTCAGACGTAACTCCTGCAATGATAAAAAATCTTATTTTTTCCGAAATAAGCCGAAGTTAAAGTTTTGAACCGCATTCCAGGGCGTTACATGATCCACATTTCTGAAATCCTGCATTTGAAAATCATTTTGCATGAGGCTCTCCATATCTTTCTTCGAATATTTCTTTATTTGGATACCGCTACATTTATCCGGGCCATTTTCGGAAAACGTCCCAAGGATAAGATAGCCTCCAGGTTTTAAGGAACTATTTAAACTGGAAATATAGGCCCTGATCCTTTTTTCATCGGTAAGGAAATGAAAGGCTGCCCGGTCGTGCCACAGGTCAAATTTCCGATCCGGGGTAAATTCACTGGCATCGCTTACTATCCACTTAACCTCTTTTGAAATTTCGACTATTCTATCTTTAGCACGTTCAATAGCATTCACTGAGATATCCAGGACATTAAGGTTAGTATAACCAAGATGCAAAAGATTATCAACCAGGAAACTGTCTCCCCCGCCCACATCAATTATTTCCGCGTCTTTTGAAAGGTTCAGGGCTTCAATAATTTCCAAGGAGGTTTCAGGTTTACCCTGATACCAGCTGGTTTCACGGAATTCCTTTTCCGAATAAATATTTTCCCAATGAGATTTAAGGTCTGTCATGCTTATCAATTAAATTCCGTACAGTCTTCAGAAGGCACATACACCCCAGCTGCCTGCTGGTATACCAGCTCTGCTCCCAGATGGCCTACATAGGCCAGGGTTCCGGAGCCCACGAGTAAAACCAGTACAAGTATTAGGGAAAGCATTTTTGTTTTAAAAAGATCTATATAGGAGATAAGAAGCTCTATTACAAGAGCTGCCGAAAATATCCATGCGGTGATAAACGCGAAATTCTCATGATCTTTCAGCATGGTGGGATCGCATAATTCCCTGGAAACTATTCCATCAGCAAGATCTCCGGTATATACAGAGATCCAAACACCTATCACGCCAAGAATCAACAGAAATCTTCCACCCTGTTCCCAGGTGATCTTAGAAGACCAGAGGCCAATCAGTTTAAAGAGGGTGGCCATAAGCAAAAGAACTATCGGAAAATGAACGGACAGAGGATGATAAACCTCTGTCCGCCAGAATTCTGGTATCTCATTCATACCTACTCCATGATTTTCACTGAAATAGGATCCAGTCTTTGCCCTACTTTTTCCACTTCAACCTCAACCTTCTGACCTTCTTTCAGTTCAGAAAAATCTACCTCGCTGCCATTCCTCGTAAGGCTGGTGCTTTCGGTAAAATAAAGTTCGAGGGTCTTATCATCATCTGTAGTCACATAGATCTCAGTCTTTTCAGGCTCCACCTCCTTGATGGTTCCCTGGTAAGTACCTGATTCCACTACATCTGTACTTTCACCACAGGCAAAGAACAGGAGGATGGTATTGAACATTAATCCTTTTAAAATAGTAGATCTCATATCAAATTGTTTAAGATTAGTTTTCAGTTAAAAAGCTGTCTTGAAATTAGTCAAAAAAGCCCTCAAAGCAAAAGCTTAAGCACTATTTATATGTTTTTTAGTAGTTTCAGATTATTGCTCACTCAGCTTTCCTTTTTAGGGTTTATCATATTAAAGGATCTCATAAGGTGAAAAAGACCGGGCAGAATAATGGCACCTCCTATTATCAGTGAAATACCTAGTACCCTGATCACCGAATCTGGCGCTGCACCCGCCAGCAGATCCACTTCAGAAGTATCGGTAATTATGAGATTTGGAAAGTGCGTATTCACCGCCGCAAAAATAACCAGCAGTACCTGTAAACCGGCCAGAATCCTTGTGCGCATACTGTATTGTTTCTTTATTGCCTGCCATAAAGGAATAAGCAGGATGGCTGAAAGGGCTATCGCAATCAAAGAAAAAGGATTGTTCAGAAAGTCTTTCACAAAAACCATTTCGGTAAAATAGCCATAGGTCAGCACGGCTCCACCTATTAGGACCAGGCTTATGGTAAAAACGGCTGATTTACGGCTGTAGATCTTTCTCACTTCACCCGTAGTTTCACCTATTAAAAGGGTTGATGCCAGGAAAGCGCAAAGAGCGGCATAAAAAAGACCGGTAAGCAGGGTAAAAGTATTCAGCCAGGGAAAAATAAAGATATCGGCAAAACCTATTTCAGAATAATCTGTTGTGAGGATTATTTTTCCGCTCACAAGGGTCCCAAAGGACATTCCGAGAAAAACAGGTGTGATAAGACTACCAATCCTGAAAAGCCTGTTATACCATATTTGAGAGGCATCCACCACGGCATCATAATGCCTGAAAATAAAGGCAACGCCCCTGATAGTAATTCCCAAAAGAACCAGCGTTAAAGGAACATGCAGATAAATAATAATGATATTGAAATATGCAGGGAAAGCTATCCATAAGATCACGATTAGAATAATAAGCCAGATATGATTGGCCTCCCAAATAGGGCCCATTACCTGGTAGATAGTATCTCTGGTAAGCTTCCGGTTATTACGCGAGGAAAACAGTTCAACGATGCCTGCTCCAAAATCGGCTCCTCCAAGGAGTACATACAGGAAGAGCGAGAAAAAAGTAAAGAAAAGCACTACATACAGCATAATTATTCAGTTGAATTGTTAAGCGCCTTTATCTGCCTGTTCATTAGCCAGGTAACGGTCACCGCCAGGGCGAGATAAACAACCACATACATATAAAAGCTATATACAAGTCCAGGCATGGGGGTCACTGCATCTTTTGTTCTCATCACATTATAGACTATCCAGGGTTGCCGGCCCACTTCGGTCACCACCCAACCGGCTTCCACGGCAATAAATCCTAAAGGACTCAGAACCGCAAAAAGCCACCAGAACTTTTTGTTATCCCACCAGCCTCTTTTCCTAAGACTGATAAAAAAGATAAGTGCGGCCAGCATAAGCAAGGTTCCAATACCTACCATTAACTGAAAAGCATAGTGAACTATTGCCACCGGAGGTAATTCATCTTCGGGAAACTCATTAAGCCCCTTCACCTCTGCATCAAAATCTCCAAAGGCCAGGAATGACAAAGCCCCGGGTATCTCTATCTTGTGACTTACCTCTTTTTTATCTTCATCCACTATTCCCCCAATGAATAACGGAGCGCCTTTTTCCGTTTCATAATGAGCTTCCATTGCAGCCAGCTTTACAGGTTGTCTTACTGCAACATCCTTGGCCGAAAGGTCTCCGCTTAATGGCTGCAGAATAGCTGCCACCGCACCAAAGAAGATCGCGATCTTAAAAGCTTCTTTATGTAGTTCGGGATTTTTATTACGAAGTATCTGAAAAGCATGAATCCCTGCCACGGCAAAACCGGTAGCGGCAAAAGCAGCGAGCGTCATATGCAGAGCCTGGGTGAACCAGGCTTCATTAAAGAAGGCGGCTACAGGATCAATATTTATAAACTCTCCGTTCACTACATCAAAGCCAGCAGGAGCATTCATCCAGGCGTTGGCGGAAACTACGAGGATCCCCGAAGCCACCCCGGAAATACCAATTATGATCCCGGTGATCCAGTGAAAGGTCTCGGGAAGTCTCTTCCAGCCATAGAGATAGAAACCAAGGGCAATAGCCTCCACAAAGAAGGCCGCCCCCTCCAGGGAGAAAGGCATCCCAATCACCGGACCGGCATGTTTCATGAATTCAGGCCACAACATTCCAAGTTCAAAAGACAAGGCTGTACCGGAAACCGCTCCCGTAACAAAAAAAATAGCTACTCCTTTTTGCCATGCCTTTGTAAGATCAAGATAGACCGGTTTACGGGTATTCAGCCATTTCTTATGGGATACAACCATAAAAAAAGGCATCACCATACCAATACATGCGAAGATTATGTGAAAGCCAAGGGTAAATGCCATTTGAAGCCTGGCGTAATCGAGGTTTTCCATTCAAGGAATATTTTTCGGGCCGGATCAGCTGCAAATCTGCCGAAAAAGGCCTGTTTTTTCGGCTAATAAATTTAGGGAAAATTCCATGGCTTACCCTGGAGCCCGCTAAATATTTTGAAACTTTTAAGGATTGAAATATGGAAATGAAAGGCAGATAAATATGCGATTGAAAATATCCGGATAATGGGTCACCTAACCATTCTAAATAAGCATTGTTATAATTTAAGAATTATTCTTCAGGTATTGAAAGCAAGAGGTCTTTTACTTAAGTCTAAACGTTTATGCAAGCAATAATCAACCCTCCTCTCAGGAACCGGAAAAACACCCAGTTATCCGGATAAATCAAATATTTAACCAATCTATAATTCTGTATATAAACGGAATACCACCAACCATCAATGATAAGGCCGCTGCGTTGATTCCATTATAAACGGGGGGAGTTAAAAAAAAGAATTTACATCTTTCCCTAAATATTGAATGTAACAAATGTTACATTCGGCATGAAAAGGATCTAATTTTAACAGATAATTAATATAATTCCTTCCAGATGATATAAATTCCCATCAATAGCACAAACCAACCGAAGGCAGTTTTCAGTTTCTTACCATTTATAAAATTATTGAGATAGACCCCAAGCCAAATGCCCGCGATAGAGAGTCCGGTGAAAATCATAAGGAATATCCAGTCGATCTCCATATTCTGTACATCCCCAATAAAACCGATAAGAGACTTAATAGCTATAATAAGAAGAGAAGTTGCCACGGCCTTTTTCATAGGCAATTTTGCAAGTAGCACCAGTGCGGGAATAATGAGGAATCCACCTCCTGCCCCTACTATTCCTGTGAGCAGACCTACCACGATCCCTTCAGCAATGATAAGCGGATAATTATAAGTGACCTTCTCCTCTTTTATATTCTTGCCATTATCTCTCTCGCTAATCATTGAAATAGCGGCTACGACCATGATAATCGCAAAAAAGATCATGATCCCAATGTCTTTGGTTATTGTTATTCCAGATATCGTAAAGATCTCTTCAGGGATCGCCGGAACAAGGAATTTTCGGGTTAGATACACAGCTATGAAGGCGGGGATGGCAAAAACGATCCCCGTTCTAAAATCTATTAGTTTCTTCGGAATATTTCTAAGAGCACCAACGAGTGAAGAAGTTCCCACCACAAAAAGTGAGTATGCCGTTGCGGTTACGGGATTAATAGCAAGCAGATAAACCAAAACCGGAACCGTGAGGATGGAACCACCACCTCCAATAAGGCCGAGTACCACTCCAATTAATAATCCACCAAAATAACCTAATATCTCAAGTATTTCCATCCGCAATATTTTTCTGCGCTAAAATAGCCCCTTAATACAGGTATTGCAGTAACAATGGTTACAGAGCTACAGGTCTATTACTTTTATCTGGTTACGCTGAAGGGAGATCTTACCTTCCATCTCCAGTTTCTTTAATAACCTTGAGATAACCACCCTGGAAGTATGAAGATCGTATGCAATTTGCTGATGTGTGCTCTGGATCTCCACCTCGCCTTTTATTTTAGCTCTGTCCCTGAGATATTTCATGAGTCGCTGATCCATATTAAGAAAGGCTATGGCATCTATGGTATCCAGCATTTCCGAAAGTCTCGCATGGTATGCCTGAAAGACAAAATTACGCCATGTCTTATATTTAGAAGTCCACTCCTCCATTTTTGCAATGGGGATCATCACAAAAATAGTATCGGTTTCGGCTACGGCCCTGATCTCACTCTTCTTCTGCCCCAGGCAGCAGCTCAGGGTCATGGCACAGGTATCACCACGTTCCAGGAAATAAAGCAATAGTTCATCGCCCTTGTCATCTTCCCTAAGTATCTTGATGGCCCCATCGATAAGTAGCGGCATACCGGTTACATAATCCCCAATTTCTATGATAGTTTCCCCGGCTTTTACCCTTTTGAGGGTACCCACCTCGCTTATTTCTTCGAGTAGTTCCTTTTCAAAAAGAAATCCGTAAGCTTCCTTTATTTCTTCGTGCATTTATGGCTGATTAAAGGTTAAAATTAGTAAGAAAATTTCAGAATAAACCCTAGCGGTCTGCTAGGAAATAACTTCCTGACGAAAATTAAGCAAAATAACCGATCATTTACCAGGCTCATAATCAGCACCTATCTTCAGAAAATATAAATGCTTCCTTGTTGAAAAATTATACGGTGAAAAGAAACTGATTTTATCCATTAAAACATTCATAATCAGCAATTAACCCCATATAACTTTTACTGGAAATTGATTAAATTAGAATAACGAAATAACCGGAAAGTAATCCTGGAGATCATGATAAGCAATTCCAAATATTTTAACCGAAGTATTCTCTGGATAGCCAGGGGCTGGGGTGGTATCATCCTGGCTTTCATCCTATTTATCCTTATTGCACATATTTTTGGAAATGACGAAGGTGGATCCGGGTTTGCGAATACCAAAGAGGTGATCACTTTTATCCTGTTTCCTGTAAGCACGATCACGGGTCTGGCCATTGCCTATAAATGGGAAGGACTGGGCGGACTCATCTCAAGTCTTGCAATCTTAACCGCAATGTTCATAAATGACGGGATCGACCTGAAATTCCTGCTAACCATCTTCCCTCCGGGTTTCCTTTACCTTGTATACTGGTTCCTGGAACGCCGTGAAAACAGACATCCTGAAAGAATGAAACTTCATTAGGGAGCCGGACGGGACCAACTAACTCCGAAAAGCCTCATCCTTTGAGTCTTACCACGTAAGGTGAGTTCCCCCAGTTCATGCAGGCTGTATATATTTATTTTCTTCTTTGGAAGTATTTCCAGGAGCTGATTAGAGATGATAAGTTTCTCATTGTAGACCTTACACTGTTCCATCATGCGGGCAGCAGTATTAAGGATATCTCCGGAATAGACGATCTCTCTCTTGATCACTCCTATTTCCCCAACAACTACCTTCCCGCTATGGATGGCTGCCTTGAATTGTGGCAGTAGCCCATATTTCTCCATGTAATAAGCTTCCTTTTCTTTCACCTTTTCTTTTATTCTGAAGAAGCATCGCAGCGGCCGCATATGTTTACGCACTGAACGGCGCACCGGCCAGGTGACCACTATCTCGTCACCTATGTACTGATAGATCTCTCCCTGTGTATCCAGGATAGGATCTGTCATATCACTGAAAAAATCCTTCAGCAGATCAAAGAAACGAATATGCCCGAGTTTTTCAGCAATGCTTGTGGAGTCACTGAGATCAAGGAACATAAAGATCCTGCTCACCTCATGCGGGCTGTGATATCGTCCCAGGAAAAGGGAAATGAGTGTAGTTGGCGCATATTTTTCATAGATATTGAGGCCCTGCACGGTGATCCATGCAATGACAAGCCAGGAAACGAGGTTTCGCAGCGCATAAGGGTCAAGTATAAGAAGGTCCAGTGCCCGGGATAAGGGAGCATCTGCAGAATTTATCTCCTCCCGGTAATAGAAAAAGTAAGGGATAAGAGTATTGAGCACCAGGATAAAGCCCAGGAAGAACCAGAAATTCACAAAAACATAATACCAGTAGCTCCTTTTTCGAAGGTTCTCACTAAGGCGGAATATTAAAATACTGCCTCCAATGAAACCTCCCACCGCGGGACCGATTATATTTATAAGGAGAAAAGACCCGAATGACAACTTATTTGGAACCACAAAAATGAATTCATCTGTAGCAGGCATATAGTTCACGCATTTATAGAAAGCCATAAATGCGCCGCTGGCCATCCAGAAGAGCGTCATCCCGAGCACAAGATATAGCTGGGCCCTTATTTTTGATTGCAGATACATATCATCCCGAAGAATTGAAACTGAAAGATATTACCAAAAATCCAATTTCAGTAAAATAAACCAGGCAATGTAAACATCTGTATGACAGTTTATTATATATATAAGAACGTATATGACAAAATAGGCGGTACCGTTAGAAATAAAATAATTAACTTGACCATCAAACCAGGTCTTAGCCGACATCCCGATAGCTATCGGGACCGCACCCCTACTTCAGCTACTTGTGTTAACCGAGACCGTAATCCAGAATTAATATTGTGAGACAACTAAAAATAGAAAATTTAAAAAAGGAAATTGAAAGCTTCAAGGTTGATGAAAAAAATTCCTATTTAAATAGCTATCAGGAATTTATTGAATATTTCGATGAAGTATCAAAAATTGAAAAACACCATCTGATAATTTCAAGTCACTTCGTTTACGGATGGATGCCAACAATTCTAAAACTTAAACTGACTAATTTAGATGAAATACTTCTAATCCTTAATAAAGCCAAAACAGACAAGGTTTTAAATACAGAAGAGCTGGAAAAATTGAGATTTTCAATTAATAATTCTTTAGTAGGAGCCTCAAAATTACTTCACTTTATTAATCCCGGAATTTATCCAATTTGGGATAGCAAAATTTTCAAATACTGGTCAGGAAATAAATCAATTTATGGAATACAAAAACCTGAAAATTACTTAGAATTCACAAACCAGGTTAACAATACTATTCAACATACAGATTTTACTGAAATTCATAAAAAAATTAATAACCTGTTAAATTATAATGTAAGCCCAGTTCGCGCCTTAGAATTATTAATATTTCAATCTTATAATTAGAATCATTATGAGTAACAGCAAAGTGATCGACCTTAAAGTGAAGAAAGGTTATAGTAACAGATTGGATAAAATTGTAGATAAATTAGAGGCTTTTGATAAAGTGGTTTTTGGATCTATGATTGAACTTACTACTTCTGATAAAGTTAAGTAGTAAGTGAAATTCAAAAACAACAGGGCAAAGTATTTAACAAATTGGCCAACAAAAAATAAAAGACCTTTCTCTAAGAAATTGTAAAAAAGCATTAAATCGCATTTTACACCAGCCGTTAGGCAGCATAATTTTTTCGAGTTTAGAATATCTGATTTTTTTACTTATCTTTGACGTTAGTAACGTGAAACAAAATTATTTGTGATAAAATCATTTGCGGATAAAGAAGCTGACAAAATTTGGAATGGAACACAATCAAGAAAGCTTCCTGCTAATATTCAAAATGTAGCAAGAAGAAAACGAAGAATGATTAATAATGCTCAAAATATTAATGACTTAAGAATTCCACCAGCAAATCATTTAGAGAAACTGAGTGGAAATTTAGAAGGTTTTCATAGTATAAGAATTAATAAGCAATGGAGAATAATGTTCAAATGGCAAAATGACAATGCCTTTGAAGTTCAAATTATTGATTATCACTAAAAAAACAGAAAAAATGAAAAAGCTAGAAAACATACATCCTGGAGAAGTTCTAAAAGAAGAGTTTTTAGATCCAATGGAAATCACTGCTTACCGACTTTCAAAAGAAACTTTTATTCCTCAAACTCGGATTAGTGAAATCATTAAAAAGAAAAGAAGAATTACTGCGGATACCGCAATAAGACTTGCAAAATATTTTGGAACAACTGCTAAATTTTGGCTGGGATTACAAGCTGACTACGATTTAGAAGAAGAAAAATCTTTAAAGGCGAAAGAGTTCAATAACATAACCCCGTTAGAAAATAGCGCTGCCTAACAGCGGTTCATCGCAAATTACGGGTATTGGAGAAAAAGAGTAATTTCAGAAACCAGGAGTTTTGTTTCTCACTTACTCGAGTAAAAGCAGCTCTGTTTTATACCATCACATATAGCTTCTTATGGAAGTGCAAAAGCAAGGTATTCATCTCCCGAAGGGCTTCCAATTTTACCTCCACCACAGGCGATTACCAGGTATTCCTTTCCTTCTATAGTATAAACGGCCGGGGTGGCATAGCCTGGAACAGGAAGTTTTGCCTCCCACAGGACCTCACCGCTAGTTTTATCAAAAGCTCTGATCTTCGAATCTTTGGTTGCCGCTATAAAGACCAGACCTCCCCTGGTTACCACAGGTCCTCCATAATTTTCAGTTCCCGTAACCGGAATTCCCTTTTTGCTTAATTCAGGATATTCTCCCAAAGGAACTTTCCAGAGTAGTTTTCCTGTATTCAGGTTTACCGCATTCAGCGTTCCCCACGGAGGAGTGATGCCAGGATATCCATTTTCATCAAGAAACCTATTATAACCAGTCATGGTATAAGGCACCTCATTTACAAGGCTGTTTTCTTCTGAACTATTAAGCGGTTCTTTTATATCCTCATCCTGAAGATCCAGCATGTAGGCCAATAAAGCTTCTTTTTCATCTTTTTTGAGGTTCCCAAAAGCAGGCATCATATTCCTGCCATTTTCAATAATACTTAAAATGTGTTCTTTTTCATATTTTTCCCCCAGGTTATCCAAAGCTGGATAAGATTCACCATTGCCCTGGCGATCAATCCCGTGGCAGGACATACAGTATTTATTATAGACACCTTCCCCTTTATCCTGTAAACTTTTGGGAGCTGTATCTTCTTTGGGAACATCTATCATAGTTAGTGACCAGGGTAATTCACTGGAATTGACATACATTATTTGAGTTTCGGGATCTACGGCAGCTCCTCCCCATTCCCCTCCCCCGTCAAATCCGGGAAAGATCCATCCACCCTCTTTTGAAGGAGGAGTGAACATTTCGGCGTATTTTACACTATCATATTTCTGAAGCAGTTTTTGATGCGTTTCTTCATCTAAATTCGAAACATCTTCTCTACTGAAATGCTGCCTGGCAAAAGGTTCAGGTAAACTGGGAATCGGTTGAGTAGGCCATGGTTTTTCTCCCGGCAAATGCTTCTGTGGAACCGGTTGTTCTTCTATAGGATAGACCGGCTCTCCGGTCACCCGGTCAAAAATAAAAATATAGCCGTGCTTGGTGATCTGAGCCACGGCATCTATCGTTTTTCCATCCTTATGCAAAGTCACAAGATTCGGATTGGCCGGAAGGTCCCTGTCCCATAAATCATGATGAACAATCTGGTAATGCCATATATATTTACCTGTGGCCGCGTCTAAAGCGATCAGGGAATTTGCAAAAAGATTGGTTCCTTCCCTGAAACCACCATAAAAATCGCCGGAAACCGAACCTGTAGGCACATAAACTATACCCCGCTCTTTATCTAAAGACATTCCAGCCCAGCAATTGGCACCTCCCAGTTTTTTCCATGCATCCTTATCAGGCCATGAATCATATCCCTCTTCACCGGGATGGGGAATGGTATGAAAAATCCATTCCAGTTCACCGGTTTTTGTATTATAAGCCCTGATGTGTCCGGGCGCAGCATCGGCTGACTCTGCCACTCGCATACTAACGATCAGCAGGTTTTTAAAAAGAACACCAGGAGTTGTTTCAGCAATGAAAGAATTAAATTCATCTTCCTCCCTTCCCAGATTCCGGGAGAGATCAATAGCTCCATTGCTTCCAAAGTCGGGAAGGTGTTCACCATTTTCAGCATTTATTGCATAGATTTTTTTCCCTACTGCGTGAAATATAATGTCAGGGCCATTTTCTTCCTTCTTGTACACCAGGCCGCGACTAACTTTAAAAAAGGCCATAGGGTCCTCCTTATTTACAGTATCTAAAACTGCAGGGTCGAAAATCCATTTCTGTTTTCCGGTAGCAGCATCCAGGGCAAAAAGTTTCAGCCGTGGAGATATACCGTACAATATCCCCTCAACAATTACCGGATTGGTTTGGATCTGAGAGCGATTATCTTTGTCCCTGTCACCTGTGCTATACCTCCATACCTCCTGAAGATCTGCAACATTTTCCCGGTTAATTTCAGTTGCGGAAGAATACCTCATTCCGGAAACAGTGCCTGCATAGGTTTCCCAGCCAGAATAATCAGTAGTTTTTGAATGATCTTCATCAGAACAGGAAAGAAGAAAGAAAAAGCAACAATAAGCATAGAAAGGAAGGAATATTTTTCCCGCTAAATACATTTCAGAAGATATACGCATAAAAAAAGTTCACTTGAAATAATGTATATGGGAAGATATATTTTTTCTAATAAAGGATATCGCTCTCACCTACAAAAGTTAAAGTTTTCTATCCTTAAGCCTACTCCGCGGTGTTTTTTTACATATTCAGAAGTTTTTGGATCCCCTGATTCCCTGTTCAACAGTTTCTTTTTCTCCACCTTTTAGGAAATACCCCAACAGGAGGAAGTGATGAAATGCAACTAAAAGGGGAAAGGCGGAAAAGTCTTATTTCAGAAACCGGGAAATATGATCTACTGCATTTTAAAAACAGTAGTTTCAATAACACCTTCATTATTATCTAAAACAATCTTCAGTAATGTTCTTTTCTCTATTGCTTTAAGATCAAATGGCGGAGAAGACAAATTCAAGCCACTTTGTTTTTTTAGTCTTGTTCCCTGTCCTGAAATAATATCTTTATTGGGTTCAAAATCTCCTTGGGGAAAATGCTCGGTTAAAATAAGATATTTAAAGTCGCTCAACTTTTTCAATATAGACTGTATCTCTGCATTAGACAGATGCTGCAACACCTGTCTTAGAATTGCAATGTCTCCGGAAGGCAATGGATCTGCTGCAATATCCAGGCAATGAAATTCGAGGTCTTTCTGCCGGAATTTTTTAGTGTTATAGGCTATAAGTGGCTCTACAATATCTACCGCTATATATTTACAGGTGTACTTTACCAGTTCTTTCCCTACATTAAAATCACCACAGCCAAGATCACATACGCTCAGCGGATCTTCAAATGAATTTAAAAAGGAGCTTACCACCTCGATATACGGATTAATGATGTCCGGATGATGAGATCCGATTCCGGAATAAAATTCAGCTTTATTACCTCCCCAAAGGTTCATGCTATAAACCTGTTCCATAGCAGCTTTGGTGGGCCAGGGCTTCTTAGATCTTTTAATTGTCTTCTCTTTCTCCCGCATAAACCATGCTTTGCTAATGAAAGCTACGAATTTCGTTAAACCTCAATACAAATATAACAGAGGTTTCGAAACCTGAGTTTCATCTAAAAATAACGGATAGCTTTTCAATAAAATAATTAACCTGACCAACAAACTAATATTAACCATGCCTATTGCGTGGCAGGTCCGACATCCCGATAGTTATCGGGACCGCGTCCCTTACTCCGCCAACTAGTGATATATCCTATTTCGAGTAATGCGTGGGGACACCCATAAAGCTTTCCGCAGCTTCCATGATGGTCTCTGAAAGTGTAGGATGCGGATGAATGCTGAGCTCAAGATCTTCTGCAGTGGCTGCCATTTCAATGGCCAGGTTGATCTCCGGGATAAGGCTGCCTGCATTTTTTCCTGCCACTCCCCCACCAAGGATCCTTCCGTTTTCAGGATCGGTTATTAGTTTTGTAAGCCCGTTTGAAGTTCCCATGCTTACCGCTCTTCCCGATGCCGACCAGGGGAATTTGAGGATCTTCACTTCTATGCCTTTTTCCTTAGCCCCGGTTTCTGAAAGTCCGGTCCAGGCTATTTCAGGATTTGTAAATACGATTCCGGGGATAGCGGCCGGATCATAGGCTGCCGACTTATCGCCAGAGATCACCTCAGCGGCAATGCGGCCTTCATGGGTAGCCTTGTGTGCAAGCAGCGGTTCCCCGGTAAGGTCACCAATCGCATAGATATTTTCAATATTGGTCTGTCGTTTATCATCAACCTTTATAAAGCCATTTTCATCAGTTTTAATACCTGTATTTTCCAGGTTGAGCCCGGAAGTATTAGGTCTTCTTCCAACTGCCACCAGCACTTTGTCGAACTTAAGCTTATTTTTCTCCTCCTCTTTAGTGCTGAATTCAACTTCTATCTTATCCTTTTTGATCTCCAGTGATTCTACCTTAGTATTGAAATAGGTTTCTTTAAAGGGATTTTCATTTTCCAGGATCTTTACCAGGTCCCTGTCTGCTCCGGGTAAAAAACCCGGGGTCATTTCGGCGATGCTTACCTCACTGCCCAGGCTGGCATAAACGCTTCCCATTTCCAGGCCTATATAACCACCACCAATCACCAGTAATGTATCTGGAATTTCAGTTAGTTCCAGCGCATCTGTAGAATCGATCACCTTTTCATGATCAACTTTAATATCAGGAAGCTCAAGGTTTACAGAACCGGTTGCAATGATGAGATGATCAAATTCAAGTTCTTCTTTCCCTGCCTTGATCTTATTATCTGAAACAAATTCGGCCTTCTCCTGTATATACTCGATGCCTTTGCTTTTAGAAAGTTGTCCCAGGCCTCCGGTTAGTTTTTCCACGACCTTATCCTTCCATTTCCTGATCTTTTTAATATCAATTTCAGGCTCCCCGAATTCCAATCCCCATTCTGAAGCTTCCCTGGCTTCCTGCTTTATCTTACAAAGGTGGAGCAAGGCTTTGGAAGGGATACAACCACGGTAAAGACAAACTCCGCCGGGATTCTCCTGCGGATCTATAAGTGTCACTTTAAGGCCTGATTCAGCAGCCTGAAAAGCGGCGGCATAACCTCCCGGCCCGGCACCAATTATAATAAGCTCTTTATTTTTAGCCATAAGTCTTAGATTAAACGCCGAGTAAGGCTTTATAGGGGTCTTCCAGGGCCTTCGATATCCAGGTGAGGAAACGAACCCCGTCAGCACCATCTATCAGTCTATGATCATAAGAAAGGCTAAGGGGCAGTATATCCCTTGCTTGTAGTTCACCATCCATATAAACCGGTTTTTGCTGCGCCCTGGAAACACCCAGGATCGCTACCTGCGGATGATAGATGATTGGAGTGAAGTTGGTGCCTCCTATCCCGCCTAAATTAGAAATGCTGAAATTACCTCCCTTCATTTCTTCTGGTTTCAGTTTCCTGTCACGGGCTTTTTTAGCAAGGTCTTCTATTTCTCCGGCGATCTCGATAATATTCTTCCTGTCCACATCTCTTACCACCGGAACAAGCAGTCCTTCTTCGGTATCTACCGCAATCCCGATATTCACATATTTCTTCAGGATCATTTGCTCATTCTCCATATCTATACTGGCATTGAAATTCGGGAATTGTCTTAAGGCACTAGCCACTATCTTGGTAAGTACGGCGGTTAGGGTCAGGGAAACACCGGCTTTCTCTGCCTTATCCTTATTCTTTTCAAGGAATTCTTCTATCCCGGTAATATCGGCCTCATCAAACTGGAATACATGTGGAATGGAGCTCCAGGATGCCGCGGTTCCTTTGGCCGTCGCACTTCGTATCCCGGAAAGTTCCTTTGTTTCCGTTTCGCCCCATTTGCTGAAATCTGGTAGTTCAGATACCTGTGGCCCTGCCTTACTTTTACTTCCTTCTTTAGAATGTGCCTTAACATCGTCTTTACTGATGCGCCCATCCTTACCACTGCCTTTTACTTCTGAAAGATCTACTCCAAGCTCCCTGGCAAATCTTCTTACGCCGGGAGAAGCAGGTATTTTCTGTCCTTCCTCCCCGGTTTTATCATCCTCATCACTTTCCTTTTTATCTGAATCTTTCTTTTTCTCTGGCTCCCCGCCTGAATCTTCAGCTTCTTCCTTTGATGAATCTTTTTCTTCTTTATCTTCCTTCTCCTCTTCAGTATCTTCCTCAGAGGTTTCTTTCTTTTTCTTTTTTTCTGCAGAATCCTGCTTCTCTTTTTTATCTTCTGAATCCTCTGATCCATCTGAATCTTCAGAATCCCCTGAATCTTCTGAAGTTTCCAGCTTAATGATCACATCTCCAACATGTACTTCATCTCCTTCGCTAACTTCAACTGAAGCTACTTTCCCTGCTTCTGGTGACGGGATCTCTACTGAAGCCTTATCTGATTCCACGGTAATAAGGGAATCATCCTTTTCTATGCTGTCTCCTTCAGAGACCAGTACTTCGGTCACCGTGGCCTTATCCACTCCTTCTGCTATCTGCGGAATCTTAATTTCTTTCGCCATATTCAAATTTTTTGATCGGTATTATTTATCAGGACCTTCTGGGGTCTCCTTTTTCCGGGTTTATGTTTAGATCTTTCGCAGCCTTTTTAAGCGTATCATTTTTCAGGTCCTTCTTCAGGGCAAGTTCATATAAGGTTGCATATACAATATGGGCTGCATTAACCTCGAAGAATTTCCTGAGCTGTTTCCTGGAATCACTTCTTCCAAAACCATCGGTACCCAGGCTCACCGGTTTTTCAGGGAACCATTTCGAAATAGATTCGGGCAGGGCTTTTACATAATCTGAAGCCGCCACAAAAACACCTTTTTCCTTTTTCAGGCATTGTTCTATATAATTCCTTTCCGGATTCATTCTGGAGCTTAAGCGATTGCGACGATCGGTATCTATCCCGTTATCATAAAGGGCCTTGTAGCTGGTAATGCTCCAAACATCGGCACTTACATCATAATCTTCCTCCAGTATCTTTGCGGCTTCCAGCACTTCAGTCATGATGGCCCCGCTTCCAAAGAGATGAGCTTTATGATCTGAATCCTTTTCTGAACTTCTGAACCTGTACATTCCTTTAAGGATGCCTTCTTCAACATCTTCAGGCATTTCAGGCATAGGATAAGTGTCGTTCCCGGCGGTGATATAATAGAAATAAGATTCCTTATCTACGTACATTTCTTTGATACCGTGCTTCACGATCACTGCCATTTCATAGGCAAAAGCCGGATCGTAGGCTTTTACGGTAGGGAAGGCATAGGCATAGAGATGACTTTGCCCGTCCTGGTGCTGTAGACCTTCACCCGGTAAACTTGTCCTTCCGGAGATCCCACCTATCAGGAAGCCTTTGGCTCCTGCATCTGCCGCCGCCCAGATAAGATCGGCGGTACGCTGGAATCCGAACATGGAATAAAAGAAATAAAAAGGGATAATATTAAGGGCATGATTAAGATAAGCAGTTCCTGCGGCAATAAATTCAGCGGTACAACCGGACTCGGTGATACCTTCCTCGAGGATCGCCCCGTCCCTGACCTCCTTATAATAAAGCAGGCTGTCCTTATCTACTGGTTCATATTGCTGACCGCCGGGAGCATAGATCCCTGCCTGCTGGAAAAGGGACTCCATCCCAAAGGTCCTGGATTCATCAGGAATAATAGGGGTTATAAGGTCAGCTGTATTTTCATCTTTCAATAACTTGCTTAATATCTGAACCAGCACGCTGGTAGTTCCGGCTTCATCATCTCCCGAGCCTTCATAGAATTTGCTGAAAATGTCTTCAGATGGTTCCTTAAGAGGTTCAGAATGATCCTTCCTTTCCGGAATATATCCGCCCAGTTCTTCCCTGCGTTCGTTAAGGTATTCCAGCTCCTCGCTGTCCTTAGAGGGTTTAATGAATTTTATATCCTCCAGGTCTTCGTCTGAAAGGGGCACGTTGAAATAATCCCTGAACTGCTTAAGCCCGTCCATATCCATTTTCTTGGTCTGGTGAGAGACATTGCTGGCCTCGCCGGCCTCGCCCTGTCCATAACCTTTGATAGTATGAGCAAGGATAATGCTGGGCCCATCTGAATATTCGGTGGCTTTTTTATAGGCATTAAAGACCTTTACCGGATCATGACCTCCACGGTCCCTGATGAGTTCCTTTAACTGGTCATCTGAATAGCCTTTTACAAGTTCCGCAAGATCATCGTCTTTCGCGAAAAGATTTTCCCTGATGAATTCACCGTTCTCAAAGGCCAGTTTCTGCATTTCTCCATCGGTGAGTTGGGCAAGGCTATGTTGTAGTTTATTGCTTTTATCCCTGGCAAAGAGTTCGTCCCATTTTCTGCCCCAAAGCACTTTGATCACGTTCCAGCCGGCACCTTTAAAAAGGCCTTCCAGTTCCTGGATGATCTTCTGGTTTCCGCGCACCGGGCCGTCGAGTCTCTGCAGGTTACAGTCCACCACAAAAATGAGATTATCCAGTTTGTCCCGGGCGGCTATGCTTATAGCTCCACGGGCTTCTGGCTCATCCATTTCTCCATCCCCGAGAAATGCCCATACTTTCCTGTTATCATCTTCTATGAGTTCACGGTTCTGCAAATATTTATTGAACCTTGCCTGGTAAATGGCCATGATAGGACCAAGTCCCATGGATACAGTAGGAAAATTCCAGAATTCCGGCATTAATCTGGGATGCGGATATGAGGTAAGCGCTTTCTCTTCTTTGATCTCCCTCCTGAAATTCTCCAGATGCTCTTCGCTTAACCTGCCTTCCAGGAATGCCCTGGAATAAATCCCGGGCGAAGCATGACCCTGGAAATAGATAAAATCTGCCCTGTCTTTTTCGTGTACTTTAAAGAAATGATTGAAGCCTACTTCCCAAAGATGGGAAATGGAAGCATAGGTAGAAATATGCCCTCCAATACCGGCTTTCTTTTTATTGGCCTTTGCCACCATGGCCATGGCGTTCCAGCGAATGATGGCCTGTATCTTTGCTTCCAGTTCCAGTTTACCCGGGTAGGCTGTTTCCTCTTCTGTGGCTATGGTATTGACGTAGGGAGTAACGCGACCGGTTGGCAGATCGATGCCTTTTTTAGCGGCTTCTTCCTGCAATAACTGCAGGATCTCTGTGGCGCGTTCTTCGGGTTCATTGGCGAGGATCCAGCGGTAAGAATCCAGCCACTCCATGTTCTCAATCTCAAATTTCTCCTTTTCTGCCATGCCTTAGAGTTTAGGTTTTATCGAGGTCTCCCTTTCAAATTAGTTTTTAAAGGAATGAGAATCAAATGATTAACATAAGATTATCAGGAATCTAAAAGGGAGGTTAAGAAAAGTTGGTTGTTATCAAGATGTTTATAAGATTATTTAGAGTTAACCGTAACAGGAATTAGTATTCCTTAACTTAGCCTGAAACCTCTGTTTATCCCGGAACATTCTCGGATAAAAATGTATTTTTAGGGACATATAACGAGTTGGCAACAATTTATGAAAAGAGAAATTAGAGAAAAATTACTTCTTGCCGATCTTCCTGAACAGACGGAAGGCGATTATATTAATTTAAAAATCCCAGAACATTTAGAACCTCGTTGTTTAGGGTATGCTAATATGTTTGCAGACCTGGAAATTTGTAGTAATGCACTTGATAAATTAGAAAAGTCAGAAGACGAAATAATTACAAATGCTTTGTTTACAACTATAATAATTTCCTATGGAAGATGCTTTACAGACAGTAGTAGTTCAAAGACACCAAAACTTGAAGACAAAATTTTTAAGAACAATCCTGACTTAGAAAATTTACATAAAGATTTAATGGAAATGAGGCATAATTTTATTGCTCACCGAGGATTTTCAGACCACTCTGTCGGAAAAGCATTTTTACAAATTTCACCTTCAAAAATGCAGGGTAGTATTAAGGTAGGACATCTGTTCACAAATAATTTCTCAGTAGAAGAATTACCTAGATATAAAGCTCTATTTGATTTTACAATGCTGGAAATCAGGAAAAAATTCAGCAAGGCAGAAAAACATATAGTTCAAGAGATTTTTAAAGATTTGAAACCTGGTGATTTAAAAAGATTAGTAATTACAGATTACCCACAATAATGATAGATAATTTAAATGTTAATAAATAGCATCAATTATCTATCTCCTTAAACTTTAAAATTCTATAGTTTTAACGGTAAATATAAAACCAATGGACTTTAAAAAAGCAGTTGAAATTAAAGAGCAAAATCTAGAGTTAGTGGGTAAAAATGTAAATGGTGCTGTAATTGACGAAATTTTAATATACCCAACCAAAAATGAAAGCTTCCAAAGATTTTTACAATTATATAGACGCTACAATGATGCAGACTATGCAATTGCACCTTTCGTAAATGAAAATGTAGAGGTTAGATGCTTAATCGATAAAAGTAGATTCTTTACTCAAAACTTTTTTGCTCATTTAAGTATTGAAGAAGCAAAAAGAAATTAATTTTTGCTAATAATTTTATGCTTTAAATTCATAAACAGTTGCCAACAAAGAACTAAGGTAAAATCCAAGTAGTTTTAAGCTAATTTCGACATATAATTTTCCTGGTAATAAGTTCCGGACTTAGCTATTGCAAATGCCTGTTTCAGGAGCTTATTACATACGGCTATTAGTGCCAGTTTCTTACTCTTTCCCTTCTCTACTATTCGCTCATAAATTTCCCTGCAGGCCTTATTGGTTTTACAGGCAGTGAAGCTACACATGAATAATAAATTGCGAAGTTTTCGGTTCCCTACTTTACTTATTCTGCTACGGCCTCTTACACTTGTTCCGGATTGCCTAATCGTTGGTGTGATCCCGGTATAACAGCAAAGTTGCCTGGCATTCTCAAAACTGGTAAATCCGTCTGTAAGTACAATTAACAGCATCGCCGTTTTCTTTCCCATTCCCGGAATGCTGGTTAATTGCTCCAGTTGCTCTTCCTGGGCTTTTCTGATTAAGAATTCCAGCTTGGTTTCGATCTGAGCCAATTCCTTCTCTAATTGCTTCAACATTCTAACAAGAGATCTACTTACAGTCTTTGAGGGTGTTCCTAAAGCTTTTTCGCCATGGATCTTATTCTTAATAGCTGTTCGTTGTTTCAGGTAAAGATCCTGAAGACTCAGTAGTTGCAAGCATTCTGCCTGAACAGCATTCCTGGCTGTGTACAATGGAACTTCTGCTGCCTGTGCATATTCACAGATCGCCTTAGCATCGCTCTTATCCGTCTTGATCTTGGAGAGCTTCATTTGAATAAAACGCTTTACCGAAAGTGGATTCACAACCGATACCGTTATACCATTCTCGTATAGATATTGAGCCAGCCTGTAATGATAGTAGCCAGTAGCTTCCATAACAACTAAACTGTCTTTCTTAATGAACTTCAGTAAGCCTTTAAAGCCTTTTACATCATTGGAGAATTGATCATGCTTGCCATCCTGGTCAACTACATCAAAGAATGATTTACTGATGTCTACTCCGTAAAAATGTTTAATTTTATCCATAAGAGAATGATTGGAAAGAACAGCTACTTTGGTTTTCATCGACTTAAAAACGAGATCCAGGTCTCACAGAACTAAACGAAATTAAAGTAGAAAAGAGAGGGGATTATCATTGTTGACGGAATCTCTAGTTCCCACGGTTCATGTAATCTTATTCCTCTCTTTTGTTCTTTCTGGTTATACAATCAAAATTTAGAGAAATTAAACTTAAGACGGTTCATCGCCAATAAGCGGCACCGTTAGTAAGAGAATAATTAACTTGACCACCAAACTAATACTAAGCCGACAAATCCGCGTCCCCTACTCCGCCAACTGGCGATAACCGAGACCGTTGCCCACAATATGCAGAAAGATATGATCCAAACTTTATTTATTATAATAGTTCTCGTTATCGGACTATTTTTTGCATTTAATTATGGAAAGAAAACAAAGAATGAAGTTATTGAATATAAAGCTTCACAATCAGAAAAAACTTTAGAAGAAATATCTGAACAAAAAAGTTTAGATAAACCTAATAGAACTCCAGAGTTTGAATCCTTAAGTAAAAAAGCCTACGAATATTTGAATCAGCAACAAAAATATGCCGAAGAAGAATATGGAATTGGTAAATACGAAAAATGGTTTTACGACCAAGAAACAGGTTTGCTAACTTTTTCCGATAATGATGAAATCAAGCTGAAAATAAAATATGAATCAGTAGGGTCAATTTCAAAAATAAGTGAAACCTGGCTCTGGTCATGGGCAAATGAACACTTAGAACAAATAGTAAAATCTGATATTAAAAAAGTTAAGAAATATGGAGAAGAGAATAATATTGAAGCATTAACGAAAAGAAAATGGCATGCAGATCAATATGATGGTTGGGAAATGACAGCTATAAGTGCATATTTAATGAAAGCAAAAGGTGCTTATAGAGTTCCAACGGAGAATACATATTCTTTTATGATTTTTAAAGACATAATCGATTTAAGATAATTGGAAAAGCATACAGTGGGCAACAATGGTACATCGCCAATAGCCGGCACCGCAAGAAAGAAAATAATTAACTTGACCAACCAATACTAAGCCGACATCCCGATAGCTATCGGGACCGTGTCCTTTACTCCCGCAACTTGTATTAACCGGGACCATTGGCTGCAGGCAAATATGCTAGGAAAAGGAAGATGAGAGAAGATTTTAAAAATATTGAATATTTAAAAACCGGGAATTCTAAACAGAAAGAGGTTTATAGAATTTTAAAGGATAATTTAATATTAGAAAAACTTGCAAAATACTCTCCTATTCTGGTTGGAACAATCCCAATAAGAATTGACATTGAAAATAGCGATTTAGATATTATATGTTTTTCCAGGAATCTGGAAAAATTCGAAACTGATGTAAAGGCTAATTTTTCAAAAGAAAATCAATTCATGATTTCAATTAAAAATATTAATAAAAGAAAAAGTGTAGTTGCTAAATTCAGATTGGAGAATTATGATTTTGAAATATTTGGACAAAATATTCCTACTGATCAACAGGATGCCTTTCTCCACATGATCAAAGAAAATGAAATATTGAAAAATAGAGATACCGAGTTCAGAAGATCTATAATTGAATTAAAAAGAAGTGGTCTAAAAACTGAGCCAGCCTTCGCAAAATTATTGGACATAAAAGGAGATCCGTATTCCGGTTTATTAAACTACTAATGCCAGCAGCCAACAACGCATAACTCAAATAGGAGGCAGCCTTAGAAAGAAAATAGTTAACTTAGTCAGCATTCCAGGTCTTAAACCAACATCCCGATAGCTATCGGGACCGCGTACCTGGTACCGCTACTTGCGATAGCCGATACCCTTAGACATCATGAAATCAAATCCTCATAATACGAAATGAAAGCAATTGTACTTAATCAGGAAACTTATAAGCTTGAAATTAGCGATGTTGAACCTCCAAAAGTATCTGATTCTAATGTGTTGATTAAGTTAAAAGCTGCTTCAATTAATCATCATGAACTTTGGTCGCTTAAAGAAAAGGACCTGAAAAGCAATTCGAATATAATAATAGGGTCTGATGGAGCAGGGATTGTCAGGGAGGTTGGGTCTTTAGTGAAAACCTTCAAAACTGGTGATGAAGTTATTATTAACCCATCAATAAACTGGGGCTCAAATGAAAGAGCACAAGGCCCAAATTATCAAATATTAGGATTCCCGGGTCAGGGAACTTTTGCTGAATATATTAGCATCGATCATCAATATGTAGAGTACAAACCCAAACACCTTTCTTTTGAAGAATCGGCAGCTCTACCATTGGCAGGATTAACCGCATATCGTGCTCTATTTACCAGAGGGGAATTTGAAAGCAACGACAAGGTTCTGATTACTGGAATTGGCGGAGGAGTTGCTCTATTCGCTTTAAAGTTTGCTGTTGCCTCCGGGGCTGATGTATATGTTACATCGGGAAGTGAAAGTAAAATATCGAAAGCTATCGAATTAGGCGCGAAAGGTGGAGTTAATTATAAGGCCAATAACTGGAGTTCTGATTTGGAACAAATGGCTGGTGGTTTTGATGTAATTGTGGATAGTGCAGCCGGGGAGGATTTTGAGAAGTTAACTGAATTAGCCAATTCTGGTGGTCGAATTGCATTATTTGGAAGAACTGCGGGCAACATAACGAGCTTAAATCCCAAAACGATTTTTTGGAAACAATTATCTATTCATGGAACGACTATGGGAAATGGTCATGAATTTAAAAAAATGATTGAATTTGTTTCTTCAAAAAGCATACATCCGGTTATAGATTCCGTTTATCCAGCCAACAACATCAATCCGGGATTTGAAAAAATGAATAGAGGAGAGCAGTTTGGTAAGATTATTATTAATCTGGACGAATTCTGAACGACCTCTAACGAATGATATGGCACATGCCCCTACTGAGCCAATTTGGGATAACCGAGACCATTTTGAGCAAGACTAATCAAAATTTTTTAAATCTGATGAGATTAAATTTAGTTCTGTTTTTAATTTTAAACTGTTCAATAGCAACAGGCCAAAACTTCGATACCGAATTTAAATATTCTGATAGTTCCGGAAAAAATATAATAATTGAGAATAGTTTACCTAAAGGAGGAATAGGCTATACTGCTCCTTCTAATGAGAATTTCGTTTATGCAGTATTCTGGACTCGCATAACTAATGAAACTAATACTCCTATAGAATTAAAAATTGATTATCCTGAAGATGGGTTTCACTTACCAAATTCAATAGACAATTCTGTTAAGTTGCTGTTACCCACAAATAGAATGACATTAGAAAAGGTACCATTATTTAATTATGGTTTTACAGATATAGAAGTTTATCTAAATAAAAATTATAACAAAGAAAGTAGCTTAAGTAAGACAATACCCGCAAAGCAATCCTATCTGTTCTACGTGACTGCACTTTATGACAAAGGAGTAGAAGGAATAATTCGAGCAGGCTTTATAATGAAGAACAATCAGCTTTTTTATAAGATCTCAGGATTAGAAATTCCCTGTGGACGAATTAAACCAATTTAAATTAAGATATGGCCAGCTCACAAAAGCGGTTCATCTCAAATTACAGGTATTGTGGAAAAAGTGTATTTTTAGAAACCAGGAAAGGAACTGGTTAACCCAACATCCCGATAGCTATCGTGACCGCGTCCCTACTCCGTCAGCTTGCGATAATCGAGACCCGTTGTAATGCATTATAAAAGACGAAAAAAATGAAACAAGTAATTGGCCTTTTTCTTTTACTAATTATACTCAATTCCTGTAATGAGCAGCCTAAAGAGATGGGACTTTCCAAAGGGTTAAAAGCAACAGGTGAAAATTTGGATAATTATTTTTCAGCATTGACAGATCTTAAAAAATTCAATGGTGTTTTACTGGCATATAAAAACGATACTTTACTTATAGAAAAAGCCTATAATATTTACCAAAGTCCCGACAGTTCAAGTTATGTAACTACAGAACATCAGTTTGATATTCATTCTGTTGCTAAATTAATGACCCATTATTTGATTGTAAAATTAAATGAAGATGAAGTTATTTCTAAAAACGAACCCATAGCCAGGTTTTATCCTGACTTTCCAAATGCAAAAAGGATTACGATTGAAATGCTTCTTAATCATAGTTCTGGTTTACCACGAGAGTTGCAAAATTTAACACAAAAGGAAATCAATTTGACTTCTGATGAAATAGTTAATCTGGCTAAAAAAGAAAAATTACTTTTTCAACCAGGAACGGACGTTCAATATTCAAATGTTGGTTATGAATTATTGTACAACATCATTTCAAAAATTTATAAAAAGCCTTTTGCCGAATGTGTAGTAGACGAAATATTTAAGCCTTTAAATATGAATCAGAGTGGTTCGCATTTCTTTACAGATGAGAACCGATTACAAAATCTTGCAAAAAATCATATCCTGAAGGATTCCACTCTTTTTGAAGTGCCTAATATTCTAGAAGATGAATTTAAAACAGCCCGATTATATTCTACTGTTTCAGATTTGAATACTTTTCTTATTCAATTAGAAAATGAACCCTACAAATCAGCAATGATGAATAAAAATGGGATAATTGCTAAAGATGGCGGTTCAAAAGGAATACGAGCCCAGGTTTATTCTGATTTAGAACACGAATTCAGGTTTGTGCTTTTAGCTAATTATGACGGGATGCCATTTTTCAAAACTATTGAGGATGTTGCGAAAATATTAAAAGAAGAAGCCTTTGAGCTACCGAAAGAACTGAACAGACAGTCCATTGCTGTAAAAAGAGAAATTCTAGAACGCTATGTGGGCTCTTATTCCTTCGCTGATTTTGATGGATTAATTCTAAAAATAGACATAGAGGGTGATAATCTTGTTGTTTTTCAGGACAATGAAAAGATTGCTACACTTAAAGCTGAAACTGAAACAATCTTTTTTGAAAACCCCAAAGCAACTGAATCCTTTGAATTCGTTAAAAATGAATCAGGTTCATATAATGCTTTGATGGGCTGGAAAGGGATAACCGTTGAAGGGGAAAGAGAATAACGCATTACAACAATGTAAATAAGTCATTAAAACGGTCCATATACTAAACCGCTGTGTGTCCTATTTAATACGAATGAAAGATACTAATGATAAAAAATAAACTATATATAGTCATAATTTCATTACTTATTTTAAATTCTTGTAATGGAAAAAAAGGTAAGAGCGAGTTACAACCTATACATTCTGAAAAGAAAACAGAGAACCCTAAATCAAAAACTAAAAACGAAGAAAACACGTTTTTTTCAGATTTCGACAATCAGATAAGTCAAGTAGTAAGAACTATATTTCAGGATAGTAAAGGCAATTTTTGGTTTGGAACCCAAAATGGAGCATTTAAATTAAATGGTGATTCATTAATTCACATTGATAAAATAATCAGTGAATCCGGAAAAGGAGTAACCATAAAGGATATCACCGAAGCTAAGGATGGAAAAATATGGTTTGGACATACAGATGGAGTAAGTAGTATCGATGGAGACATTGTGGTTAATTACTATGAATCTGATGGATTGATCAACAATGACGTTTGGTCTATTGCCTCCGATAAAAAGGGCAATATATGGATTGGAACAATAGATGGCGTATGTGTTTTTAACGCTAAGGGGTTTACAGAATTCAGTCTTCCCGAAGGTAAAGTAGACTCGACTTCAGGTGTTTCAAGTTCAAAAATGGTTCACGATATATTTCAGGACAGTAAAGGCACATTATGGTTTAGCTCGAACGCTGGTCTGTTCTCGTATGCCAATAATTCGCTTACGCATGTTTCTCAAAAATTAGGGTTTGAAACAAATTTTGTCAATGAAGTATTTGAAGATAAAAATGGAGAATTATGGGTTTCTACCAAAGTCGGGCTATATAATTTAAAAGATAATAGTTCAAAAAATATCACAAAAGGGATAATTGAAACTGGAAAAGGGATAGGAAGTATAGCAGAAGATAAAGAGGGTAATCTTTGGTTCGTTTCAGATCAACATTTTTTATATACCTATAATGGAGAAAAGTTGATTGAATATGAGAAAACAGAAAACAATAAAGGTCCAGTAACTTTTGAAATATTTAAAGATCGGGATAACAGACTCTGGTTCGTGGGTTTTGGTGGTGCTTTTAGATTAAATAACGGGAAATTTATTAATGTAACGAGGAATGGACCCTGGTAAAAGAAATACGAACGCTCTACTACGGTTAATCGGTAAATAGGCAGGTAGCCTTAGAAAGAAAATAATTAACTTCACCAGCGAACAAGGTCTTAAGCCAATATTGTGGTGTATTTAAAAATAGATAAAAACTAGAATGGTTATTTCATTACTGTTAATAATTCTTGGGTTTGCAGCTTTGATTTTTGGGGCGAACTGGTTGGTGGATGGTGCTTCTTCACTAGCGAAAAAGTACAATGTCTCTGATCTAGTAATTGGATTAACAATTGTTGCTTTCGGTACTTCCGCACCCGAATTAGTGGTCAATTCCATTGCCTCTTTAAATGGATATCCAGATATTATATTAGGGAATATTATTGGGAGTAATAATTTCAATTTATTTATAATACTTGGTACGGCAGGTTTAATTTACCCTATCACTGTTCAATCCTCAACTGTCTGGCGAGAAATTCCAATTTCATTAGTAGTAGCTATATTACTGGTAGGACTGGCGAATAATTTCTTTTTAGATGAAATTTCTCAAATATCAAGACTTGATGGGGGAATTTTGATCATAGGTTTTACTGCGTTTCTGTTTTATATGTTCAGGCAGATGAAAAAAGATGAAAATATTGCAGTTTCTTACCAGCACAAATCAAATTTGAAAATATGGGGATTTATATTATTAGGTTTTACGGGTCTTATTGTTGGAGGTCAACTGGTTGTTGATAATGGAATACTGATAGCAACAAACCTGGGAGTAAGCGAAAAAGTTATTGGTTTGACTATAATTGCTGCAGGAACTTCTTTACCAGAATTATTAACATCAATTGTGGCAGCCACTAAGAAAAATAGTGATATAGCGATTGGAAATGTGATCGGTTCAAATATTTTTAATATTCTGCTAATATTATCTGTTAGTTCATTCATCAATCCAATTTCATATCACCCAAAATTTAATTTAGACATTCTTATTTTAATAGGAGGAAGCCTTTTTCTTTTTATGGCAATGTTTACAGGTAAAAGAAAAAGACTTGACAGATGGGAATCTGCTATATTATTAAGCTTCTATTTGATTTATACTATCTATTTAGTGTGGAAGGAAATACAATAAAAAACGTACAATCGCCCTATATGCGGAATTCGAACAAAATTGATGATCTAAACTCCCAAATAACAAAACAATAAGCCGACTCCAGAAGGGTCGGGATCACGGCCTTACGATAATCGAGGCCGTTCTAACCAATTTTCACAGGGATTTTTATAAAAGAAAGAATCTGAATATTAGCGAAAAAAAGAATGATACGACGTTATGTTCCCGAAGATAAATCGAAAGTAAAAGATTTATTAAAACGAAATACTCCAGAATATTTTGATCCGTCTGAAGAAAGAGAATTAGAAAAATATCTCGATGAAGAAATAGAAGATTATTTCGTTTTCGAGCAGAATTCTCAAATCGTAGGTGCCGGTGGAATAAATTACTTTCCCAAAGAAAAATTAGCCAGAATTTCCTGGGATATTATTGATCCTGAATTACAAGGCCAAGGAATTGGAAGAAAATTGGCACAACACAGAATTGATCATATAAAAAAGAATACTGGAGTAGACCTGATAATTGTCAGAACATCTCAACTAGCTTATAGATTTTATGAAAAAATGGGGTTCGAATTAGAAAAGATCGAAAGGGATTTCTGGGCAAAAGGTTTTGACTTATACCAAATGAAAAAAAGCAACAAGTCTTAATTCCTGTTCTAAGGTTTATAGAATGATTATTTGTTAGAAAAAGTAAAGCTAAGCCTTGAGAAGAAAACTGGTTATAATATCGGTAAGGGACCAGGATGCGGTATTTGAACAAAATCGATGATTTAAATCCCAAACAACAAAACAATAAGCCAGCAACTTACTATAAAACAGAGTCTTGCAAAGAATTGCTTAAAGAAAAATATTATCTTCAACATAATTTCAATGAAATCTAGCACTACGAAAAAACGTGGTTTTATTTTAAACAACTTACTGGTAAGAAATTTAATACAGGTATTATGAAAAAAGGAATGATCAAAGTAAGCGTATTGTACCCCAATGGAGAAGGTAAATCATTTAACATGGATTATTACTGTAACAAACACGTACCAATGGTTGGTAAATTATTGGGAGATGCAGTACAGGGTGCAACAGTTGAAAAAGGTCTCCAGGGTGGAGCACCTGACTCACCGGCAGCATTTGCAGCTATGGGAAACCTGTATTTTAATTCTATGGAGGAATTTGGAAACTCTTTTGGTCCGAATGCCGATAAAATAATGGCGGATTTACCTAATTTCACAAATATTGAACCTACTGTTCAGATTAGTGAGGTAATGATTTAACTGAAAAAATATAAAAATCGAATAATCTTAAAGTCAGTCCTCTGGTTTTAAGGGTATAAAGATGGAATAAAAAGCAGAACACTGACCAGTATTAATAATAAAAAATTATGAATTTCAATGCCTTCAGGTTTAAAACACTGACCTATATAGAAAAAGTGTAATTTTAGAAACCAGGAAAGAAAATGGTCAAGCCAACATCCCTATAGCTATCAGATCGCTTCCTTCCACACGCAACTTGCGATAACCATAAGGTTGAGAGTAATGTGAAATCATAGAAAATGAAAATAAAACTAATTAGCATTCCAGTACGAGACCAAGAAAAAGCCTTGAAATTTTATACTGAGAAATTAGGCTTTATCAAAAAGAAGGACGAACCTTTAGGAGGTGGTAACAGATGGCTCACCTTAGTTTCTAAAGATTGGCAAGACGGGCCTGAATTGTTATTGGAACCAGCACCTAATCATTTTGAACCATCTAAGGTATATCAAGAGGCATTAATGGAAGCTGGAATTCCCTGGACTCAATTTGACGTTCAGGATGTAGCCTCCGAATATGAACGTTTGACGAAACTTGGTGTAGAGTTTAGCACGAAACCAACTGAAATGGGGAAGGTAATTTTTGCCGTTTTTAATGACACCTGCGGTAATAATATTCAACTCGTGGAAGAATTGTAAAAACACTACTGCCAACAACGCATAACTTAAATAGGAGGCAGTCTTTGAAAGATCATAATTAACCTGACGATAATCCATCTCTTAATCTGACATCCCAATAGCTATCTGGACCTTTGGCTATAGGGACCACTTCCCTACTCCGCTAACTTGCGATAACCAAGACCGTCAGGCACAATATTAAACCAGTATTGTAACAAATAAAGAATTCCATCATCTTATAATTATAATCATCAATCAAAAAATATAATGAAGTACCTGAAAATTCCAGCTTTATTTCTGCTTATCAGTTTCCATTCAATTGCACAGAATAATTCAACATTAGAGACCAAAAATCTATCGCATAATGCTTACGTGATCAAAAACGTAAATATTATCCCAATGACTGCAGATAATGAAGTAATTGAGAATGCTACAATTGTAATCAGAGACAATATAATATCATCCGTTAATAGTGATTCTATTCCAAAAAATGTGAAAATAATTGACGGAACAGATAAATGGCTGATTCCCGGTCTAATTGATATGCACGTTCATAATCTGGCTGATATAAGAATGAGCTCAAATTATCCTACAAAGGGTGCTACCCTATTTTTTAATAATCAAGATTTTATGTTGCTCTACATAGCAAATGGAGTTACAACCGCTTTTGAACTTAATGGCAGGGTAGAACATTTCGGTCAGAGAAACGAAATTATAAATGGGGAAGTCATGGGACCTCGCATTGCTTTAGCATTTCTAATTGATGGTGGAAATTCCGGGAATTATGCCAATACCGCAAGTGACGGAAGACAAACGGTGAGAATTGCCAAACAGCAAGGCTACGAATTCATTAAAGTATATTCAAATCTAAATGCTGAAACATACAAAGCCATTGTTGATGAAGCAAGAATACAAAAGATGAAAGTCATAGGCCATATTCCAACAGTCTTTAAAGGAAATACAAGAGATGCATTTGTTCCTCATTTTGGTATGGTGGCTCACGCAGAAGAATTCTCAAGTCAGACTGATAGGTACACAAATGATGTTGCAAAAGAATTTGCCAAACTTGCCAAAGATAATGGCACCTGGGTTACTCCCAATCTATCGAATTTAGTTTATATAGCGAAACAGGCACGCTCACTTGATAGTGTTAGAAATTTACCTGGTTTTAAATACGTACATCCATTAATGCAAAGTAAATGGATAGTTTCTAACCAGTACAATAAAGGTACATCACCCCAGCGTGTGGCATATTTTGACTCCCTGGTAGATTTCCATATTCAGTTAGTTAAGGCCTTCAAAGAAGAAGGTGTACCAATGGTTGCCGGAACAGACTCAGGAACATCAGGAATCGTTTGGGGTATTTCACTACACGACGAATTAAAACTTCTGGTAGACGCGGGACTAACTACAAAAGAAGCGTTAACTTCTGCAACTCGTCTGCCTGCAGAATGGTTAGAAATAGATGACAGGATTGGAACTATCGAAACAGGAAAATTTGCAGATCTGGTTTTACTTGCTGAAAATCCTTTAGAAAATATAAAAAACACCAGGAAAATTGAAGGTGTATTTGTCAATGGAAAATGGATAGGAAAGGAAAGAATCAACATTATGCTTTCAGAATTGGAGAAGAAAAATGATTTAAATAAAAATGATTTTGACTGGAATAAAAGAGCAGAATATTAGCGATTGAAACTGTGCCTGACAACGCCTATCGGAAATAGGCGGCGCCGTTAGAAAGAAAATAATTAACTTGATCAGCAAACCAGGTCTAAGACATACCAATAGCTACGGAGCCATGTGCTAATTTCCGCACCATGTTGTTAACCCTAACCGTTAACATTAATTTTTAATATGAGAAAGTTATTGATAATAATTTTTTTGATTTTAAGCTACCTGCTTTTCTGGTCTAATTTCACTGCTACAGGAGTGATTATAGATACAAGATTCTTTGTAATAATTTTATCAATAATTTTAGTTTCAATTTTTATTTACTTTCTCTTAAAAGAAAGAAAACCATATTATTATATAGTTTTATCCCTCTCTCTCCTTCTATTAATTCTTTCAATTAAGGAATATTATTTCCTTTATGATGAAAAGGAAATTACTTTTCAAAATGATGGAAAAGACTTCTATGGCACTCTTTATAAGCCAAAGTTTACAGAAAGTAAATGTTTAATAGTTTTTATTCATGGTTCAGGAAGTGAAACGAGAAAGGAATATGCTTTTCATGCCCGCCATTTAGCCCGTAAAGGAATTGCCAGCTTTACTTATGATAAACGAGGTAGTGGAAAATCAGGTGGGGAAACTTATGAAGTTGGATACAGAGGTTATGCTAATGATGCTATTGCAGCAATTAAACGGGTGAAATCTCAAAATAATTTTAAACAAGTAGGCCTTTTTGCTGTAAGCGAGGGTGAATGGGTTAGCCTTATAGTTGACTCCCTGGAGAAAATAGATTTTATATTGATGGTATCGGCTTCAGGAACCTCTCCATTCCAACAAACCCTAAGAGAGTTAACCTATCGCCTGGAAAGAAAAAATTTCAACAATAAGGATATTAAGGAGGCTAAAAGTCTTTATCAGAAAATCTTGGCATTTGATAATGATTCATTGAATCGTAAACAAATAGAAAGCAAGATCATGAAATCACAGAATAAAGCCTGGTTTGAGGCAGGCGAAGATTTCTCTAATGAACTTTACTATTACCCATGGTGGCATAAGGTTATGAATTTTAATCCAAAGGAATATTTAGAAAAAACAAATACAGATATTCTCGTTCTAATTGGAGATGACAATCAATCATTTCCTCCATCAGAAACTATTTCAAACTTCAAAAGATATAAGAATATCAAAGTTGTGAAATTTGATAAAGGAGACCATTCCTTACTCCAGTGGAAGTTCGGAAAAGGTATTCCACCCCCGTTTTTTGTAAAAGGATATTTAAAAACATACACTAAATGGATTAAGAATAATTGCAATAAAAACTAATTGAAACATCGGTTAACAGTTAGCCTTCAGTTAGATAAAAAGAGTTATTTTAGATACTAACAGGCAAAATAACCAGGCCGGCAAGAATGTGACCTTTCTCACCTGGCCTGCGATAATCTCAGCCTTTGTGTTTAATACAGAAGAGATAAAATGACACTTGAAGATTTAGGATATAATTTAGAATTAGAAAATTACAGAAAAGACCAAAATCTTGATTCTTTAAGCGTGGGTAGGGTTATCTCAGAACACAAGGAAAGATACATTGTGAAAACCCCTAAAAAAGAATATGATGGTGAAATAATCGGAAACCTGCGTTTTACAGCACGTAATAGGTCTGATTTTCCCGCTGTAGGTGATTGGGTTGCAATCTCTGAATTTGACGACGACAATAAAGTACTTATTCATTCCGTCTTCCCAAGAAAAACAATTATTGAAAGGCAAGCCGTAGCAAAACCGGGAGAGAAGCAAATTATAGCAACAAACATTGATTACGCCTTTATTGTACAGGCTGTTGACAGGGATTTTAACATCAACAGAATTGAAAGATATTTAACCATTTGTAATTCATCCAACGTAAAGCCAATTATCATTCTCAGTAAAATTGATTTGATAAATGATCGCGAATTATCAAAACTGATCGATACCGTACAAAAAAGAATAAAACAGGTACTTATAATTCCTATAAGCAATGAGTCCCGAGAAGGATTTGAAAAACTGAAAGAGAATATTGAAAAAGGTAAAACCTATTGTTTGTTAGGTTCATCGGGAGTAGGAAAATCTTCCCTTTTGAACAATCTCTCAGGGAAACAGTTGATGCAAACCAATACGATTAGTGAAAGCACGAACAAAGGACGTAACGTTACAAGTCACCGTCAATTATTAGTTCTCGAAAATGGCGGTATTCTTATAGACAACCCAGGAATGAGAGAAGTTGGAATTGCAGATTCTAAGGATGGATTAGAAATTACATTCGGAGAAATAATCGAATTGTCCAAAGATTGTAAATTTAAAGATTGTACGCATACTACTGAAGTAGGTTGTGCAGTTTTGAAAGCAGTTGAAAGTGGCGAAATAGACAGATCGTCCTACGAAAACTACTTAAAAATGGAGCGGGAAAAAGAGCACTTTGAAACAACAGTCGCTGAAAAACGCAAGAAGGACAAGGCTTTTGGGAAAATGATAAAGAATTACAAGAAAAGTAATTACAAAAAGCACTAAGCACAACATGGTGTATAAGTAACAGCGGTTTTATTGATTAAATGAATGATCTTTCAGTTTTTCAACTATAATGATGGTCCTTCACATGAAATACGGCCAGGGTAAAATGAAAACCTCCAGCTTCTTTAAAAGAATTATAATACACAGTTTCAGACTGCCCTATTTCGTTCGGCAGATAATGTTTAAGAGATAATTTCTCTATTTCCCGATTTGTATTTTCCGGAGCCCTTTCGGGACTTAGGGTGATGTGAATTTTTTTCGCCTTCTACCTGTATTTAGAAAGAAACCGGAAAAAATCCTCTTTCAATTCTGCATAAATCTTCCTTTGTAATCCCATACGTTCTCTGAATTCAAAATGATTTTTAGTCAGGTCCCTGTCCATAACCTCTTCGCCTTTCTCAGCATGCTTGGCCATATCTGTCTCATGCACGTGTATTTCGTGCTCCAGGCTGTCTATAACTTCTCCATGGCGAATAAACTGGTTTTGAAAATGTTCTAATTGCGCCAGAACCTTTTCATCTGTCCATCTCTTAGACAGCTCCTCCATCCTTTTTTTGAAAGATTTTAATTCGTCCTGCCAGAAGGAAAGTTCCCCCTGCCAGTGACGATGTTCAAAATGCAGGTCATCGTTATAAATTACTTCGCTTTTCATGATTTTTAATTTTTTTATTTATAGTTTCCGTTTCTCTATTCCGTTTCCCGAGAATGTTTTCCAGATCTTCCTGTTCCACTACCTCTTTCTTTAGTAAAAGTTGAGCCAGTTTTATTAGTTCAGGCTGGTGTTCCAGTAATATTCCTTTTGTGGTTTCGTAGGCAGTATTAATCAAATTCTGTACTTCGCGATCTATAGACTCTGCCATCTTTTCGCTATATGGTTTAACTAATGAACTTTCATAGCGTCCTGTAGAATCATAGAAACTTATAGGCCCTATTTCCTTGTCCAGACCGTAATAGGCTACCATGATATATGCCTGTTTTGTGACCTTTTCAAGATCATCCAAAGCACCCGATGACACCTCATTAAAGATGATCTCTTCAGCTGCCCGGCCACCAAGGGATGCACAAATTTGATCTATGAACTGGGACCTGGTTATAATCTGATGCTCTTCCGGTAGATACCACGCGGCACCCAGGGATTTTCCTCTGGGGATAATGGAAACCTTAACCAGAGCATCCACATTTTTTAAATACCAGCTTGCTACCGCGTGCCCGGCTTCATGATGGGCGATGATCTCCTTCTCTTTTGGAGATATAATCTTACTTTTTCGCTCCAAACCTCCTATTACCCTGTCCCTGGCTTCCATAAAATCTTCCTGCGCCACTTCATTCTTTTTTTTACGCGCAGCGATCAAAGCGGCTTCATTACAGATATTGGCAATATCTGCCCCTGAAAATCCCGGACTCAGGGAGGCTAATATTTCCAGGTCTACATCTGCAGCTTTCTTTATTGGCCTTAAATGCACAAGGAAAATTTCTTTCCGCTCATCTTTATTAGGAAGTTCCAGAAAAATATGCCGGTCAAACCTTCCCGGTCTTAGCAGGGCCTTATCCAGAATATCGGCGCGGTTTGTAGCCGCAAGTACTATAACTCCGGTATTTACCCCGAATCCATCTAATTCAGTAAGTAACTGGTTCAGGGTGCTTTCCCTTTCGTCATTGGTTCTAAGCGCATTTGCTTTATCCCGGGTACGGCCCACTGCATCTATTTCATCAATAAAAATGATACTTGGGGCACTTTCTTTTGCTTTTTTAAAAAGATCCCTTACCCTGGAGGCTCCTACCCCTACGAACATCTCAACAAATTCAGATCCGGAAAGAGAGAAAAATGGTACCTGCGCTTCCCCGGCTACCGCACGGGCCATCAGTGTTTTCCCAGTTCCGGGAGGCCCTACCAATAAAACACCCTTCGGAATTTTGGCCCCCAGTTTGGTATAGGTTTCAGGATTTTTAAGAAAATCTACAATCTCCTTAATTTCGACCTTGGCTTCTTTTAAACCGGCTACGTCCTTGAATGTGGTAGTACTTTTAATGGTCCTGTCCATTAATTTAGCGGTAGATTTCCCAAAATTAAAAAGTGGATTCCCCACACCGCCGGAACGACCGCTGCGTAGAATAATCATCCAAAAGAATATGAGCAAACCTATAGGTAT
The DNA here is from genome assembly GCF_022410465.1 of Christiangramia crocea. Classification (GTDB taxonomy): domain Bacteria; phylum Bacteroidota; class Bacteroidia; order Flavobacteriales; family Flavobacteriaceae; genus Christiangramia; species Christiangramia crocea. The sequence continues at coordinate 570,630 of NZ_JAJSON010000025.1, forward strand.
AATCCAGGCCAGAGCAGAGATCCAGTCAAAAGTAGTGCTATAGGTAACCTCTATCAATTCATCTGAAGTGAAATCCTGCTGGGCTTTTCCCAGTTTACTTTCAAAGCTTTCTACAGTTCCTATCTGCATGATATAATGCGGCCCGGTACTACTGGCAAAAACTCCATCGGTTAAACCTTTATATTTATCTTCAGAAAGTTTCTCCGGCTTTATATAGATCTCGGCAATCTCATTGTTAACCACCACAATTTTAGCCACATCATGCTGACTCAACATTTTTTGTTCAAAATCCAACCAGCTTATTGGTTTGGTTTCATTGCCGAACCTGGTGAACACGAAAATAATGAGCATAAAAATGATTACAAGGAAATAGAACCAGCCAAAACCTGATCCAGGCTTCTGTTTTCCAGGTTTTTCAAATTCCTGAAAGCTCTTTTTTCCTTTATTGCTTGTAAGCTTTTTCATCAGTTTAGAAATGAAATAGATGATGTATACATCCTGAGTTATATAGGTAAATACACGGTTCTTTTTTATTTCAGATTAAAGATCTAGTACGTAAAAACCAGTATTTCTATCTATTCGATTTCAGCCTGGCCTGACCCAGTATACACAACCTTCTAATTAGTAAGTTATATTAAATACCGGTTTTTAGAAATGATATATATCAGTTAGATTTTAAGGGTATTAAAAAATAATTCAACTGGAAATCCGGATAGGAATATCGAAACCCTGGAAAATAAAATAGTTCTGGATATAAATCCTTGCTCAACACCGGTTATCAACAAATAGCAGACTATTGGGTAAAAAGTGCTATTTTAGAGACTACGCAAGAAATATTAAAGCCGACAAGAACTCGCCCTCCTCCACGCTACTTGCCGTAACAAAGACCCCTAGCCTTATTTAGATACAGTAAAGGAGCATTCATATATGAAAGACCAGGATGAAATAAAAAATAAATTTAATAGAACCCATCAGGCCCTGACATTAAAACCATCATTAGGCTATGGTACCGGCATTTCTAAAACTCGTATTGTAAATGGGCTTTTTTGCGAGACCAGGGAAGGTGATTGGGTGTTTAACACAGATATGCCTAAACAGGTAGGTGGATCTGGTACTGCATCAACACCCGGTGCATTAGGTCGTGCCGCCCTGGGAAGCTGTTTAGCAATTGGCTATATGATGTGGGCATCTAAACTTGACGTAACAATAGATAGTTTAGAAGTAGAAATACAGGCAGATTATGATGATGGTGGATTATTCGATACTTCAGATTCTCCTCCAGGATATTCAGAGATTCGATACATCGTAAGAATTAAAAGTCCTGCTTCACGTGAAGAAATAGAAAACGTATTGAATTCAGGAGATAAACACAGTCCCTATCTGGACGTTTTTACAAGAGCTCAATCCTGTGTGAGACAAATAGAATTAAATAAGGATTAAAAAAATAAGTTATGAAACCAGATTTACAGCGCAGGGTTCAGAGATATGGCTGGGACAAGGCTGCAGCATATTATGAAAATTGCTGGCAGGAACAGCTAAGACCTGCTCATGACCTTCTTATTGAAGTGTCTGATATTCGACCAAATGAAGATATTCTGGATGTTGCAGCCGGAACCGGATTGATAACTTTCAGAATCGCTGAAAAAGTCGGCTCAAAGGGTAAAATCCTTGCTACAGATATTTCAGACGAAATGGTCAAGATTGGCACTAAAATAAGAGATTCAAAAAATCTTACCAATGTCGTTTTCGAAAGGATGGATGCTGAAAATCTTACTTGTTCAGATAATAGCTTTGATCTGGTTATTTGTGCACTTGGTTTAATGTATTTCCCTGATCCTGATGCTTCGATTGCAGAAATGTACAGGGTGCTCAAACAAAATGGTCGTGCAGTTGTTGCTGTTTGGGGATCCAGAAAGAAATGCGGATGGGCCGAAATTTTTCCAATTGTTGATGCCCGGGTGAATACAGATGTCTGTCCAATGTTTTTTAATCTTGGAGAAAGCGAAGTCTTAAAATATGCGTTTGAAAAGGCCGGATTTAAAGAGGTTTCTTTAGTTAAAATTGAAACCAAACTAAACTATTCTTCTGCCGAGGAAGCTTGTGAAGCATCATTTTTAGGAGGGCCAGTAGCACTGGCCTATTCCAGATTCGATGAGGATACTAAAAATGAAGCTAAAAAGGAATACATAAAATCTATTGAGCCTTTTAAAACTGAAAACGGATATGAAATCCCGGGTGAGTTTGTAATATGCAGTGGGATAAAACATTAAATAAGAAGAAATCGGCATACAGAACGCCATAAATAGTTAAATATTTAATCCTTAGAAAATAGTAATTCTAGTAACTAGGAAAGAAATTGGTTTACTGCAGCGGAGACCGTTGTACAAAATTTTTATGAAGGCTAATAAATATTAATTTTCAAGGGATTTGTTTAAATAAATTTCACCTCTCTTCATTACAAATACCACATTTTCTAAAGTATTTAAAAAATCACCTTCAATATCACCTTTTATCGCAATAATATCAGCAAATGATCCCTGCTTCAAAACTCCAATTTCATTCTCCATATTTAGACTTTGAGCAGAAAGATAGGTTGCTGACTGGAGAATATCCAGGGGGTTCATTCCTGCTTCGTAATAGGTTTTGAACATATCACTCGAAGAAACACCACGGGAAACGCCTATATCTGTATAATTATCTGATCCTGCTACAATAGTTACTCCCATATCAATTGCCTTCATTAATCTTTTTTTCATATTAGACATATAACCATCAATCCAGGTAAGTTCTTCCGGATTACTACCTTCAAGTCTATAATAGGTTTCCATATATTTGCGACTGTTTTCAGTAGGTACCAGGAAAACCTTCTTTTTCGCCATTAAGTTCAAAGTAGAGTCAGCCAGGAAAAAACCATGTTCTATACCATCCACACCAGCTTTGATTGCCTCCCATGCAGATTGATCACTAATTGAATGAGCTGTAACCGTCAATCCGTAATCGTGGGCGGTTTTAACAATCGCTTGAATTTCCTCGAAAGTTAATCTTGTATTATTTGGAAGATTATCTGCACAAATTTTAATTAAATCAACTCCCTGATTAATATGTTCACGAACGGCATTAATAGCATCATTAGGATTTTTAATGATACGATATTCCTGGTCTACAATATCCTGATGCTCTTTCTGAACTCCATAAATCTGGCCTCCGGGACCAGACATAATTTGCCCTGCCGCAAAAATGCCAGGACCTTCTACAGTTCCTTCGTTAATTGCATCACGTAATGCAACATCGAGAAACTGTCCGGAATTACCTAAATCCTTAATAGAAGTTATGCCTACATCGAGATATGATTTAGCCCTGCTGGCTCCTCTTAAAGTTCTCAAGGCCTGGTTTTCCAGTACGAGGGTTCTAATACTATGGTTCGCGAAATCATCTTTTGGAGATTGATCGAATAAAACGTGTGTATGAGCATCAATTAAGCCCGGAAGTACTAAATACTCTCCCAGATCAATAATTTTAGCATTATCGGGAATATCTATATTACTTCCTATTTTCACAATTTTATCCTCCTTTACTTGAATTATCCTATCCTTTAAAATAATATTTTGTTTACTATCATATACATATCCTGCTTTAATGAAAACTTCCTTGCCTTGAGCAACGAGAATGTTAGTAGAGAAAAGTAAAATAAAACAAGTAAGTAAGTTAATTCTGGACATATAGGATTAGTGAATTTCTAATTTGGAGAATTTAACGGTTTTGAGTAAAATGAAAATAAAGATAAAAAACTTTATAAAACAACTTATAACTCTAACAGGGGGGTGAAATCAGAGAAAATAATTAACCAAACCAACAAACCAGGTCTTAATCAGACCACCGAAGTTTGTAGGCTTTATCCCTACTCCTGTCTATTTCGCCTAACCGTTAAATTAATCACTTCAATACTACCCCTACCCCTATTTTCCCTAGTAAATATGGATTATGATCAATGATAAGAGTATCATTGGCTTTGCTTAGTTTATTGAGAATGGCATATAATAGATCTATATCAGCATAGTGTAATCCCGTACTTGGTTCATCTAAAATGTAAAGCGCATTTTTAGCCTGGTCATTCAGCCAGTTCAATAATAACAATCGTTGCTTTTCACCAGAAGAAAGAGATTGTACCGGTTGATCCAGTCTAAGATGTGACAACCCAATCTCCTCCAATTGATCAAGGAACCGGAAGATTGAAGCAGTCGCCTTCACCTTCTCTAACCATTCTTTTAATTCTGTAATATTCAAGGCAAGCACCTCAGCAATGTGCTTCGACTGAACAGTATGCTCCATTATATGTGGCTGGTAGCGTTGCCCCATACATACTTCACATTTCTCAATCGAATTAGCGGCTACATCCAGGCTGGTTTCAGTAAATCCCTTGCCCTTGCAGTTGGGGCACTGACTGGTTTTTGTTTTATATGAAAAGTCCCGAACCTTCAGATCTGATTCGGCTGCAAAAATTTTACTTATATCCTTCAGTAAATCCAGATAAGAGACCAATAAGGTCTTCGCATGAGATCGAAGTTTTTTAGTTTCAAAATAATGTGCTCCTTCATATTTTCCGGGGAACTTTATACTTTCACAATTCACCGGCCTGCCCGTTTGAATACTAGGTATAAGGATCTCTTTTACCAAGGTGGTTTTCCCTATTCCTGATTTACCACTAATGGCTGTGATACCTCCAACAGGCACTTCCAGCGAATCTTTAACCAGTGTATGTTTCGACAACTTTTTGATAGCAATATGATCCTTACCGGATTTCAATTCTACCGCTTTGGATGGCGCCTTCAGAAATGGATGACATTCGGCTTGTTTCAGAAAATCCTGGGGACTTCCCTGATAAGTTATATATCCTCCCAGTTTACCCGCCTGAGGCCCGAGCTCCACCAGTCGGTCAGCCGAAAGAATGATCTCTTTGTTGTGCTCGATCACCAGCACGGTATTGCCTTTTTCAATAAGTTCTTTTAGAATATTGATCAGGTCCGGGATATTGTCATTGGATAATCCTGCTGAAGGTTCATCTAAAAGATAGGTAATACCTTTCAGCGGACTGTTCAACTGTTTGATCAGTGCTACCCGCTGGTTCTCTCCTCCGGAAAGGGTGGTTGATTTTCGGTTGAGTTGCAGGTGATCAATATGCAATTGCTTTGCTCTTTTGATGGTATTGATAAAATGAGGCTGAATTTTGGAAATGAGTTTTTGATCGATCTCTTCATGGTTATCAATAGCGGAAAGCCATTCTTCCAGAGCTTTAAAGTCCATGGCCTTTATATCATGGATGGAGCTTCCTCCAATTTGAAAGGCCAATCGTTCAGGCTTTAATCCACTCCCCTCACAATGGCTGCATTCCGCAGGAGAGAAAAGGGCTTTGAGCTTATCGATATTTTTATTTTTCCGCGTCTTATAATATTCTTCCTTTAAATAATGGAAAAGTCCCTCCCATTTCATATTTACTTCCTGGGTACCTTCCCTGGTTTTAGTTTTGAATAGCCAGTTTGCTTGCCAGACCTTATCCCCTGTTCCCTGAAAGAGAATCTCTTTTTGCTGCTCGGTCAGCTCCTTAAATGGCGTTTCCAGGCTAAATCCATAGGTAGACCCGAGTTCCTTTACGATCGCCATATACTGGCTCCCCGGATGACCATAATAAGCCAGCGCTTTATTGTGCTCAAAGAGCCCATCAGCTATACTCTTGTCCTTATCCAAAACTATTTTATCCAGATCTGGCAGCAATTCCTCACCTAAGCCATCACAAATGGCACATTTTCCTAATTCATGATTATTGGAAAAATGGCTGGCTGATAATTCCTTTCCTTCAAATTGCGCTTTTCTGGAAAAAGCAAAGCGTAAGATTTTATCTATTCCTGTTTGTTTGGCAATATCAGACCGCTCCGTAAAGCTCCTTTCCTTTCGGGTAATACAAATCGTGGGACTTAGACCTTCAATATTTTCAACTTCAAACTGAAAATTCACTCCCGCTCTGGATTGCTGATAAGATGAAAACTGTTTGGTCATTTCCTGCAGTCCGTAGCCATGCAGGGTATCAATCACCAAAGAAGATTTTCCTGAGCCGGAAATTCCGGTGAACACAGTTAACTGATGCTTAGGTAGATCTATGTCCAGATCCTTAAGATAATGAGTTCGGCCACCTTTAATGGATATCTTATCCATATCCTGCTCTGCCGGAACCTTGAGATCTATTGGCTCAGCTTTTATGGCATTATCCACCCACCTGCCGCAGGAGGATTGAAAAAGCTGTTGATTTTCAAAGCAAATAATTCCTGCCGTTTGTTTTTTAAGCTGATGCAAAGCTTTTAGCAACTGCCTCACATTCTGCTGATGCAAACCAATACTGGGTTCCTCCAGTAATAGAAGCGTCCTTTTTGATTGTTTTGCAAAATGCTTGGTGAGCTTGATACGTTGCGCCTCACCGCCAGATAAAGTATTGGAAGGCTGCCCCAGTTTGATATAACCCAGCCCCAATTGCAGCATCAAAGAGAGAATTTTGGTGAGCTGCTTTTCATCGCTAAAGAAATCGTAAGCCTCCTCTATGCTTAAGTTATATATATCTGCAATATTTTTATTATTCCAATGCACTTCAAGTACCTCATCCTTAAAACGCTTCCCGTTACAGCTGGGACAAACCTGGTTAATAGTGCCCATCACGTTCATGGATAAAGTGATCACACCCGCCCCTTCACAGGTTTCGCATCGTCCACGTTTGTTATTAAACGAAAAGGCTCCTTTGCCTAATTTCAGGGACTTAGCTTCCGGTGATTTAGCCAACAGATCACGGATCTTATCGGCTAAACTGGTATAAGTAGCCGGATTACTTCTGGGCGTTTTACCTATGGGCTGATCGGAAACTGCAAGAAGATTCAGATCCTCCTTTTTACAATATCCGGAAAGCCTTTGTAATATTTTAGGTGTTTTTCTGCTCACCACGCATAATTCCCCTGATCGAGGCTGAAATGAATCTTCTGACTCACGTTTAGGTTTTTTATCAGACCTCGGAGTTGAGTTTTGCAATTCTGTCAAAGTGGGACTCTTCAGATCTTCGGCATTTAAAAATTCCTGTATTGGGCCATTAAACACCACTTCTCCCCCGTGTATTCCCGCTTCGGGTCCTAATTCTACTATCCAGTCAGCGGACCGAATAAAGTTTAAGTCGTGCTCCACTACCATGACCGTATTTCCACGGCTGATCAAACGGTCCAGAATATGACGTAAATAGCGTTGGTAATCTTCCGCTAAGCCTATGGAAGGTTCATCAAACACATATAGAATGCCTTGCAGATTGCTGTTTACCTGCCCTATCAATTTGATACGCTGGGCATCACCGGAAGAAATATCGGTGCTGGGAGTGCTCAACTTGTAATCCTCCATCCCTAATCTTATCAGATCGAATAATTGAGTACAGATCTTATCTACCAGTACATTTTCACCTTCTGCGAGCTCGTGTTTCTTCAGCCGGTCATATAGATCGTTTAGAGGAAGATCCATCCATTCCTGAAAGTTAAGGCCTTTCCATTTAAATTTCAGATGATCCGCTTTGATCCGGGCACCATTACAACCCGGACAAATACTGGAGCTCACAAATTTTAAGATATTTGGATTACGGTCCCGTTTTAAAATATCGGTCATGATCGGGAGTATCCCTTTATAATAACCTTCTTCACGAGGCTTCGCCTTAAAGCCTTCCCATCTTAACCGGGACTCCAGACTATGTTTCCCATAAAACACTTTAATACGATCACTACCGTTTAAGATCACATCTTTTTGTTCATCTGAAAGTTCCTTCCAGGGCACGTCCACATTAAAACCATGTGCGTTACATACCTTATTTAATTCTTCAACAGTAACCTGAGAATAAACGATGTAACCGTTAGGCAAGGTAGTAGTAATAGCCCCTTCCCGAAGCGTCTTATTCTCATCTCCCACTAATTTATCTATATCTATATATTCCGCCTGTCCAATACCATTACAACGCTCACAGGCTCCTTTGGGGTGATTAAAGGAAAAGAGTGATTTACTCAAAGCTTCCTTGCCAGAATAGCGGGCAAATAAGATCCTGAATACAGCTGCAAGCTCTGAGAGAGTTCCGAATGTGGCATTTATAGACTGGAAGCGTTTTGACTGTCCCACTTTGATCACTGGCGGCAGCGCTTCTATATCATCCACCTCAGCAGTTGGTATTGACTGGGCATTTTGCTGGTTATATGCGGGGAGGCTCTCTAAAAAATAACGATATCCTTCATTAGCGATCACATCCATAGCCAGGGATGATTTCCCGGAACCTGATAAGCCGGTCACCACGATCAACTGATTTTCAGGGAGGTTTAGATCAATGTTTTTTAGATTGTTTTGGTGTGCATTAATGATGCGCATACAGGGTGATGGTTTCTCTTTTTTAAAAAATAAATATAGAAAGATTATTATGGCTTAGTGGTTTAAATCCTAATAGTTATCCGGGTCGCATCCATACTCACGTAAAGTATATTTAGAGCCAAATCAATAATAATTAACGAAGAAGGGATCTCTTAGAATCCACTTCATTATTTTTACAATATGATCGTAATAATAGGAGCTGGTCTATCTGGCCTTCTAACAGGTTACCGACTAAAGAAAGAAGGTATTCCATTTAAAATTCTTGAGGCGAGATCCAGAATTGGAGGAAGAATCAATACAATATATGGAAGAGAAAATACACCCGTTGAAATGGGTGCAACCTGGTTTGGTAATCAGCACAGACATCTAATCTCACTACTGGAAGAATTAGGTATAGGATCTTTCGAGCAATATATGGATGGCACCGTATTTTTTCAGCCCTTCTCTACTTCACCGGCTCAATCTATACAAATTCCAGGTGAACCACCCAGTTATAGAATTTCCGGGGGCACATCCAATCTTATTAATACTCTTTATAAAAAATTAGATGAAAAGGATGTAAAATTAAATCAATCAGTAAAAGAAATCAGATTTCAGAATGATTCCGTTCAGGTAATTGCGGAAGAGGTTTTTGAAGGAGAGAAAGTTGTTTTGGCCATTCCACCTAAATTATGGGCGAAAAAAATATTATTTGAGCCTGATTTACCCGATAATTTGATGAGAATCGCTCAACAAACGCAGACCTGGATGGAAGACTCTATTAAAATTGCTCTGACCTATAAACAACCATTTTGGGAAGAGGAAAATCTTTCCGGAACTTTATTTAGCAATACGGGACCTATTACAGAACTATATGACCATTGTGATCATCAAAGATCTAAATACGCGCTGTGTGGATTCATCAATTCATCCTTTAAGCAACTCCCTTTTTCAGAAAGGCGTGCAAAAGTAATTGATCAAATAAAGAATGTTTTTGGAGAGAAAGCTGAAGATTTTAGTGATTATGAAGAATGCATCTGGAGTAAAGAACAGCATACTTTTGAAACATCTGATATTCCTCTTTTTCCTCATCAAAACAACGGAAATCAAATATTCAGTAAATCCTTTATGAATGATAAATTATTAATTTCCAGCTCTGAATCAGCCTTAGAATTTCCCGGTTATATGGATGGCGCTGTATATTCAGCAAATGAAACAGCTAAGAAAATTATTGCCCCACAATAATAAAGGTTTGTATTTACTAAATTTGGTGCTCAAACAACCTAAGGAATCCTGAACAAACCCGGGCAATAATTTGAAACAATGAGAACTTTCCCCATAAAAAATACCATTGGCCTTATTCTAATAAGCTTAAGCCTTATAGCCTGTAATTCATCAATAAAAATATCTGGAAAATTAGAAGGCGCAGAAAATAAAGAGACAAAGGTTTATCTAATTGAACCTGGATCTTTAAAGGAAGTAGCCGCTTCATTTTTTGGAAAAGTGATAGATTCGGCCGTGGTAAATTCCGATGGCTACTTTAAGTTTCACAATCTCCCTAAAAATGAAGGGCCTGTGTTGCTCGAAATTGTTTTAAAACAACCCGGAAGGTCTCCTAAATATTTACAAACCGGCGATCCGGCAAAGGCTAATTATATGCCAGTCATATGGCAATCTGGAGTGCCTCTGAAAATCACTGCGAAAATGGATGAATTTCAAAAAAGTTTTGCAATTGAACAGCCTTCAGAAATTAATAAAGCTTTATTAGACTTAAGGGATATCAACCAGAAAGCTTATCAAACCTACCTTGCAGGAAAACAATGGCAAATAGAAGATGGTAGCCAATTGCTGGAAAAGGAACATGCTATCCTACAATATCAGAAGAAACTGATAAAGTTTGCTGACAGTACACAGTATTTAATACCTGCAATGGTGGCATTAAGATGGGTGAGTCCGGAGAAGGATTATGAACGGGTACCGGAATTTCTGGTGAATCAATGTAACAAATGGAAGGAACAACAACCAGGTCATCCATGGGTAGAACAATTATGTAAAGTAAGTAAACCCTCTAATTTACCTGTGCTGGTAGGAGATGTATTTCCAAATCTCAGGCTTCCCATGATTACAAAGGATACAATTTCTCTTAAGGACCAATTAGGAGACAAGGTTACTATTATAGACCTGTGGGCATCCTGGTGTGCTCCATGCCGAAAGGAAAATCGTAATGTTCTAGTACCCATGTGGGATGAATATCACGACCAGGGCCTGCAAATTATTGGTTATGGTCTGGAAAGTGATGAGTCTGCCTGGAGAGCAGCGGCAGAACGGGATGGAGCCAATCGCTGGATACAAGCCTCAGATTTGCAGGGAGACGATGCTCCTTTCTTAAAAAGAATCCGTGTTCGAACCATTCCTGCCAATTTTATTCTAGATGATAAAGGGGTTGTTATCGCCAAAAATGTTCATGGAAAGGATTTAATGGATTTGGTGGAAAGATATATTAAAAGAAAACAACCCGGGAAACTGTAGTAGACTCCATTGATCATTATTCCTTTTATCAGTACTGTTTGTTAAATTTCACAACATGCTCACCTCGTTATTAATACACTCTTTTTATAGTGAGAATGTGACTGATATTTAGTAAATTAGGTATGGTTCAAAAAAGCATGAAAAAGGAATTTCAAACCATATTCGAGTTATGGCTGGTGCTTTTGTTGACAGGGTTAAAAAATCTATTTTACGTAATATCGATAATGAAAAATTCGGTGTTTCAGATCTTGCCAAAGAATTAAATCTAAGCCGTTCCCAGTTGTTAAGAAAGCTAAAAGCTGCGACTGGAAAACCAGTAAATCAGTTTATTCGGGAAATCCGGTTGGAAGAGAGTGTTAAATTACTTCTGAGTGAAGATCTGACTGCTTCAGAAATATCGTATAAGGTCGGTTTTAATAGCCCTTCCTACTTCAATAAATGCTTTTTGAATCATTATGGAGTGACTCCCGGTGAATTCAAAAAAAGCAATGTTGATTTACAAACTTTACAGAATAAAGACCCGGAACCTGTTAATAAAAAGCGGCCAAAAAAAACTATCATTTTTACTTTCCTGATCATTGCCGTTTTCCTAACCGGACTAATGGCAGTGATTTTTGGTAATAAGCCTGTAAATAATAATCCCCGTTCCTCAATTGCAGTATTGCCCCTTTTAGATCTTTCAAAGGATCAGGATAAAGAATACCTGGTTGATGGATTAACCGAAGCAATAACCCTGGAACTGTCAAAGATCAATTCCATACGGGTAATTTCCAGAGGCTCCGCCATGAAATATAAAGGGAAATCTAACCTCTATTCTAAAATTGCAAAAGATTTAAACGTCGATCTGTTATTGGAGGGATCTGTCCTGTATAGTGATGATAGTCTTCGAGTAGTAGTACAACTTATAGAACCATTGCCTAAGGAAAAACATTTGTGGCAAAACAGTTACGACCGTAACCATTCTGATATTATTGGCCTGGTCCATAATGTATCCAATGAAATTGCAAAAGAAATATCAGCAGTTATTGATCCTATAGAGCCTTTGACCGCTTACAAACCCGATGCCGTGGCCTATGACCTTTATTTAAAAGGAAAGCATATCCTGAACACCCAGAGAACAAGAGAGTTTTCACTACAGAAAGCCATTGAATACCTAAATTCCTCTATTGATCAAGATTCGTTGTTTGCTCCAGCCTATGTAGCTCTGGCAGAAACCTATTTAGCATTCAATAATTTAATCGGGGATAACCAAATAAAATTAAATAACAGAAAAAGGGCCAAAACTGCAGTTGACAAAGCCTTGCTTATAGATGCTACACTTGCAGAAGCTTACATCACCAAAGGAAGTTTATTGGGAAAGCTGGACTGGAACTGGGATAAAATGAAAACTTTTGCTGAAAAAGGATTAAAGTTAGATCCTAACAACTCCAAAGCAAGAATCCTTTTGTCTGATTATCATCTTATAAAAGGGAATTACGCTAAAGCTATTGAAGAAGCCCTGATAGCAGAAAAATTAGACCCCATCAACCCTAACCTGGGCTGTTTTGTTGCCGAACGATATTACATTAATCATGAATACGAAAAATCCATAGCAAAATATAATCAGGTAATAGAATTAAACCCGAATTATGGAGGTGCATATGATGGACTGGGTTATGCTTTTTTTAAAATCAAGCAACCGAATAAAACAGTCGAATCCTGGCAGAAACTCCAGCATATTATGGGAAATACGTCTCTGGCAGATTGTTATGATAAAAATGATTTCCAGGAATGTTTACGTTATTATCTGAGCGAGGCAAAAAAGGACACTCCGAGGTTCTGTCGAAACCCAGGTGTTATTTCTTCTATACATATGATGGTAAATGAGGAACAGGAGGCCTTAGAGTACCTGAGAATAGCCTATCAATACAGAACCGAGGATTTGCCGGTTAAGCTTACCTACCCGGACTTTCATCCACTTCACGATTATCTGGAGTTTCAGGAAATAGCCAAAAACATAGGAGTTACCTTAACTGATTAGATCTGATAGGATCTTATTAGCTATCAGTAATGCTCCAATATTACAATCATTGCTTCATTTTTTCTACAGGCTGCCACTTCCCTTCTACTTTTATAGCCCTTCTGAGTATTAATTTAGAAGGTAATCTTAAACATATGAAATCATGAAAAAGCTAATTTCATTATTGTTCATTATCGCACTGGTATTTACAAAATCATCCTGCTCAACAGAAAGCACAGATGATATATTCTTATCAGATTATAATATGAAAACAGAATTATCCAAACATGCCAAACAAAAAGGATATGACCAATGGGGCTTTAATTTTACGGCACACAATTTTAAAGGCTATTTAATTAATGCCATGCTTGGTGATCCTGCATTTGAAGGAATGCCACATTACAGACAACCCGGCTTGATATATCATGGTGAAGGACAGGGGTTTTGGGACGAGCTTGTTCTTGAGTATCCCTACTTTACCCAGATGATGCCTGCCGGCTTATTGGATTGTAGATTAGAAATGAAATGGAATGATGCTATGTTAAATTCAGAGGGCGTTTATCCTCCCACCTGGAATGATGCAGATGCCTGGATAATGTTCAAATACAAAATGCATACACCAAATGAAAACTGGTCGCAGTTACGCAAACTTGTATCTATTTCCACTGGAGATGAACTTATAGATGGAGTCTGGTATGATTCTGATGGAAGGGAAATAGGTATAGAATCCTATTACTGGAGTGATAGGTTAATTATCAAACAGGTAGTGAATACAGGTGAAAACATGTATGTTCCAGCTGCCATGCCAGATGATTATGTTTGTCCTAATTCAGTTGGCTTTGGTAATTTTTAAAAATACAAGTCAAGGTTATTCATCAATCGAATCATGGTTCTATCTCCTTCCGTTTTATAATAAAGCCTGGTATCCACCGGGCTTTATTTTTACTATTGATCCTTTACCTCCCAGTCTTCCTGATTACTTATACTGATTGGATATAATCAAGCGCCTATTACAAAATTTAATCATAAATTTAATTTTTGTAATGTAATATCATACATTATAAAATGCAGTTTGCAGACTGTATTTTAAACCAGCACTAAAGCCAAAAAAACAACTTTTTCTGAATGCAAAAGTCAGTATTCGAAATCTCTAAAATGGATTGTCCTTCAGAAGAGAATCTTATCCGAATGAAACTGGATGGAATTTCCAGCATTAAAAACCTTGATTTCGATATTCCAAATAGAAAGTTAACAGTATTCCATAATGGTGATACGCAGATAATTGAAGAATCCATAGCAGGGCTGAACCTTGGAGGTAAAAGACTTACCACAGAGGAAACTGAGGAGATCGAATTCAAAGAGGATGCACATCAAAAGAAATTACTCTGGACTGTACTGGCAATTAATTTTGCCTTTTTTATTATTGAAATGACAACCGGTTTGATCTCCAAATCAATGGGACTGGTGGCAGACAGTCTGGATATGCTGGCCGATTCGTTTGTATATGGAATAAGTCTCTTTGCAGTTGGCGGGTCTGTGGTTCGAAAGAAGAAGATTGCTACCCTGGCCGGATATTTTCAGATATTATTAGCTGTAATTGGTTTTGCAGAAGTTCTGCGTAGGTTTTTCGGAAATGAGAAACTTCCTGATTTTACCACAATGATCGTAGTTTCCATTTTCGCTTTGATTGCAAATGGAATTTGTTTGTATCTGCTTCAAAAATCGAAAAGTAAAAAAGAAGCTCATATGAAAGCCAGTATGATCTTCACGTCCAACGATGTGATCATAAATCTTGGGGTCATAATAGCCGGACTACTTGTAAACTGGTTAAATTCAAGTAAACCAGACCTGATAATCGGCTCTATTGTGTTTATTCTTGTAATTCAGGGAGCTGTTAGGATCCTGAAGATCGGAAAATAATTATGCTGGAAATGCTTCACTGTTCTGAAACTTCATATAAGCCCTTCCACGAACGTAAGGAGTAATCAGCCCGAGTATTTCATCATTTCACCGGTTACATAGGTTAGTGCCTTCTCCCAGGCCATTAATAATTGGGGTGTTGAATTTTCTCCAAGCTGTTCTTCAATGGTTTCCATCATGGAACTTAGCACTACGGGATAATACTCTTTTGTCACACCATATCGGGAATGGCTTCTTCCAAGAAACTCTAATCCGGACTTAAGGTTTTCCGGCCTGCTTAAAGAATATACAATACTTCCAAGCATATGGGTTAATAATCTTCCCTGGTCTCTCATGTTCTTCTTGAAGAGTTCCCTGGCCTCAGGGGCTTTTGTAAAGACTCTCTCATAGAATTTTTCAGCAAATTCATCCTTATTGGTGAAAAGAAAATCCATGGAACTTTGCAACTCCAGTTGTACATCAAGCTCTTTAAAACCTTTAAGCTCATACAGCGTACTTTCATGTTCATGTCCGGCAAATGTAGTAGCGAACTCCTTTCCCAACTCGAAAGTGCCTTCAGGAACACTTCTTAGCACCGATTGCGATATCAGAATTCTGGTTCCAACATCTTTGTTATATGATTGGATTCGGCTTGCTGTATTTATAGGATCACCCACCACTGCCAGTTGTTTATGTTTTGGATGGCCAAGATGACCTATGAAAGCTTTTCCAAAATTGATTCCTATTCCTGTTTTTATGTTAAGATCAAAATCTACCAGCTCCATCTGGTTCAAATGTTCAATAGCATAATTCATTCCCAGGGCTGCCCTGGCAGCATCCCTGCAGTTCTTTTCCCTTGTACCACCGGCCACACCAAACAAGCCGATAATCTCATCTCCTATATACTGATATATCACACCATTATTGAACAAAATAGGATCCCCAATAGTAGTGTAAAACCTGTTGAGGATATGGGCCATATCAAAAGTGCTGTTTTCAAATGCCATTTTTGTAAAGTTCCTGATATCACAAAAAAGTATGGCTATAGCTCTTTCTTCTGCCATCCCCTCCGGAACGGTCTCTAACTGAAGTATATTGATCTCGGCACTGGTCCATACTAGTCTCTGGATTGCAATATCTCCTTTTACATAACACTGGCACGCCAGCCTAACAGATTGATCCCATCTCCTAATCCGGGCCATCTCCTGCTCTTTCATGGTGGGCGGTGAAATATTTTTACTCCCCTGTATAACCCTTATCCTGCATGTGGAACAGCGGCCATTACCTCCACATTCATGCAAATGAGGAATCTGATGACTTATAGAACATTCTAAAATCGTAGAATCGGGATCGTCATAAGGAACCTTTTGATTAATCCCGGTGTAGTGTATTATGGGGTAATTCTCCTCTGACATTTTCAATTTTTTTCAGTTATTATAATATCCTCAGCATTCAGTTGAATTCACTGAATTAGTGTCAGTTAGGAAAGCCTGAAAGAAAATGGGGATGGGAAAGGCAGCCCTGAAGAATCTGAAAAGCTGCGATTCCAAAATACCGGGATGTATGAGTGACTACTCCATTCGAATATTCACCTTTACCGGATTTCTCAACATATCCAGAACAGGCGAAGTCTTCTGTACATAGTCACAAAGTTCTACAAGTTTTTCGCGCGGGGCATCAGCTTTAACTTTATATTTCACGTCAATATTTTCATAGCCAGGCCGTTTTTTATCTGAAAGGCCCAGGAAAGCATGCAGATCTATTTTCCCTTTCATATCAAAAGAAAGAGACTCGACATTTATCTCTCTTGCCGCAGCATTATAAATAAAACCCACTGTAAGGCATGAAGCCAGTGCATGTAGAATGGCCTCTACTGCATTTGCTCCATGGTTTTCTCCAAGTAAAACAGGAGGCTCATCCCCTTCCATAATAATCGGGGTTGTTCTGGAGGTGTTCTCTTCTTTGGCACCATAGAAATTCTGAATTGTGGTACGCACGTGTCCACCTCCTAACCAATCGGTTTTTGCTCTGAACTCAAAATCGGCAATTTCAGGTTCTTTCTTAACAGCATCAATGGTTCCCATCAACTGTTCCACATTAATACCATTTCTTTCATTCACTACATTTTGCATTTCTAAAGGTTATATTTTTTTAAACTGATTATCAGCACATATACATCCCGGTTTAATACACTGATTATCAACTACCTAATTTAATTTATATTTTTCTAACCCTGAAGAACTTTTAATGGTATTTATCATTTTTAACCTTAAAATTTACAACAAAGAAAAAAGCATCCGGCAACTATTTAAATTAGTACATTAGAGAGCACAAATAAAAAAGAGGATTAGGATAATGGCCCGTTATATAGCTATACTTAGAGGAATAAATGTTGGAGGCAAAAAGAAGATTCTTATGAAAGACCTGAAGGAAGTTTTCATGGAAATTGGCTATTTTAATATACAAACCTATGTTCAAAGCGGGAATGTCATTTTTGATTCTGAAAATGATATTAGCACTACAAAACTTGAAAAGAACATAGAAAATGCCATTGAAAAAGCTAATAAATTCAAGGTTAATGTGATCATCACCACTCCTCCCCGACTAAAGAAAATTATTTCTAATAATCCTTTTAAACCGAAAGCTGATGATCTCAAAAGAAATTACCTGGTATTACTAAAGAAAAATCCAAAACCTGAAGATATCGGTGAACTGGAAAATTTTCATTCCCCAGACGAATTCAAAATAGATGGTGATCACATATATGTTAGGTACTCCAGTAAATACAGTGATTCTAAACTTAATAATAATTTCTTTGAGAATAAGTTAGGTGTTTCAGCATCTACCCGAAACTGGAGAACCATTTTGAAGCTTGAAGAAATTACTGAAAGCACCCCTACCTGAAACACCACTAATTTTAAGCCTATCAAGAGGTTTCTTACCCCCAAATTTATTATTTTGCCGCGCCAAAACTGAGGGCGAACATTTATATCCGGTATGACTGCTAATAAGAAAAGGAAACAACAGGCCAGAACTTTAAGAATTTTCAGAAAGGTACATCGATATACCGGGGCCTTCCTATTCATTTTCTTCTTTTTTATTTCTGTTTCGGGACTTCTTCTAGGCTGGAAAAAAGATAGTAAGGGTATAATATTACCTCCTTCCTATCAAGGTTCTACAGCAGAACTTAAGGACTGGCTGCCCCTGGACAGCCTGCATCAAAAGGCAGTTTTAATTCTTAAGGATTCTGTTTCTCCCACACTCTCCTCGAAGATTGACCGTATAGACGTGAGAAAGGAGAAAGGAATGGTGAAATTCATTTTTGAAGATCATTACTACGGAATCCAGTTAGATGGTGCAACCGGGGAACTTCTTAATATTGGAAAAAGACATTCAGACCTTATAGAAAACATTCATGATGGCTCGGTCCTCGATAATTATTTTGGAACCTCCGGGTGGATCAAACTTTTATATACCAGTGTTACGGGTATTGCTTTACTTACCTTCACTATAACCGGTTTCTGGCTATGGTACGGTCCCAAACGAATGCGGAAGGCAAAACAACAGTAGAAGCTTCAGGTTTAATCAAAAATAGCTATCTTCAATAATGGTTATTGGAATAATCATGTTATGAAGGTTCGTACAATTGGCATACCAGTCCTGGATCAGGAACAGGCTTTAAAATTCTACACACAAAAACTGGGCTTTGTGAAAAGTAAGGATATACCCGTAGGAGAGAATCACCGGTGGCTAACCGTTGTATCCAAAGAAGAACCCGACGGCCCGGAGGTCTTACTGGAACCCTCGCCCAACAACTTTGCGCCGGCTAAAGATTATCAGAATGCATTATTCAGGGCTGGTATTCCGTATACCCAGTTCAATGTGGATGATATTGAGGCCGATTTTAAAAGGCTTTCAGAGCAAGGAGTGAGTTTCAGCATGAAACCTACAGATGTGGGAAGCGCTCTTATCGCCATCCTGGATGATACCTGCGGGAATCATATTCAGCTGGTAGAAATGAAAAAGTAACTTACAAAATAACCAATCAAAATGACAGCCGAAAATCATAATCTCAACGTATTTAGGGTACTTTTTCTAATAAAGGGAATCTTTACCTTGCTCATATCTTTCTTTCCCCTGATCTACATTTTCATGGGCTTATTCATATTCAATAACGAGTGGCAGAATAGTCATGAATTCGGGCTGACAGGACTGGCATTCGTTCTTTTTGGAAGTGTGATCTTTCTTTTTCTTCTGACTTTAGGTGTTCTCACTCTACTTGCGGGTAAGTACATTGGGGATAGACGCAAATATGATTTCATATTCGTAATAGCCATACTTAATTGTTTTACCGGTATTCTGGGAATATTACTTGGTATTTTCACGATTATCGAACTCAACAAACCCCAGGTGAAACAGCTCTTTGGCAAACCCGTTTAAAAGTCAGGATCCTGCCAATATCTCATAGCATTTAAAGCTGGTTTTATTGCTGGTTACTAAAAGAATTTTATAGAAATCTGGAGGGATGCCGATGAGGACATCCCTGTTCTTCAGGACATCAAAAATTTATTCAGGATTATAAAAAGGAACCGGATAATGTAAATTTCTTCCCCTAATAAACCTCGAATATCACCACTTAAAATTTTGATTATTAATTGATTAAAATCATACTTTTTCTCAGTCAAAATTCTTATATTCAGGACAGATTCATGGGCTGAATAGTCCATGAAAAAAGACCCTGCTGGCTTTATAATTTGAAGAATTTCAATAGTAAGCCGGATTCCGAACGATCTGTCTTTTAAGACAATTCCCGCAGTAATATCCAATAATTTAAAAACTTTATCATGAAAACCAAGGCCTCCAATAATTACGGATGGGAAAGGCCAGATTTGATGCACAAGAATTCTGTAATGTGGCATTCCAGATTAAGCTTCATCCTAAAAGAACTTGATTTCCTAAATAATCTGCTAAATGAAAATGTATTCCCCATAGTGGAATCACATATGGTCACAGAAGCTGAAAAATTGAAGGAAAAATTAATGGACCTAAAAACTGAAGTTTCAAATCTTCTTAGTAAAGTAAGTGTTCTAAGAAATGGCTTGAAAATCCTGTTCGAGGGTGTTGAGAAATTCGAACAAGAATGGGATTATAAGCATCAGCACAGAAAAATAATGATTAAAGTGCATGAATTTGATAGCAAGTATCAGAATATCAAAAAAGAGATATTCAAAATGGTTACCCAGGCCATTAGGCATAATAAACAAAAACAAATTTCTATAGAATAAAGTTCTTTTAAAACAGGATATTTAATGCTCTTCTACTTTAAAGCTTCCCCCCGAATTTATCCTGTTTCTTTTTCAATTCTCTTACCATATTCAACCACAGGTTGACACCTTCAAAAAATACTGATCCTTATCATTCCTAAAACGCCAGGGCTTTTGTATCTTACAGTTATGCTGAATTTTAAAAATGCAGAACACCGAGCTTGATATAATAAAATCTTCCGGAGACAAGGTTAAATTCTCATTGTCCAAGCTCAGGAATTCCTTATTAAAAAGTGGTGCCGATAAAAAAACAGTAAAATATGTACTTGATGAAATGCGTAATGAGCTTTATCAGGGTATTTCTACCAGGGAGATCTATAATCGTGCTTTTGCGCTTCTAAAGGAGGTCAAATCTGTTTACGCTTCAAAATATAAATTAAAAAAAGCCATCTACGAACTGGGCCCCACGGGGTTCCCTTTTGAAAAATATATTGGCAGTATACTGTCTTCCGAAGGCTATAAAATTTTGCTTAATCAAAGCTTAACAGGAAAATGTGTAAAACATGAGATCGATATCATAGCAATAAAGGATTCCGTGCAAAATCTCATTGAATGTAAATTCCACAGCGAAGAAGGACGGAATTGCGACGTAAAGGTTCCCTTATATATATATGCCAGATTCACCGATATCAAAGAAATGGCAACGAGATCAGCAAAAGTTTCCGGCTGGCTCATAACCAATACCCGTTTTAGTGAGGATGCGGTTCAATATGCCAAATGTGTGGGACTAAAACTGATAAGCTGGAATTACCCGGAAAAGCACAGCCTGAAACAATTAATAGACCAATCGAAACTATATCCCATAACTGTTTCCACGCTCCTGTCTGAAAAGGAAAAAGACTTCCTTTTGCAACGGGAAGTAGTACTGGGAAGCGACCTGCTAAAAAATGAATTCCTGCTGGATCATCTGGGAATATCAGATTCCAGAAAATCGAGGATACTTTCAGAATTCAATATACTTTGTACTAAAACCAAAAGCGATGGCAGCTAAAACGAAAGTTCAGTTTCTTGGGGCAGCCGGTACGGTTACCGGCTCTAAATTCTACATTGAGACCCATAATATGAAATTCCTGATAGATTGCGGATTATTTCAGGGGCTGAAGGAACTTAGACAAATCAACTGGGAGGATCTCCCGATCCACGTTGAAGATCTGGACTGTGTTATACTTACCCACGGGCATCTTGATCATACAGGTTATCTTCCAAGGCTTATTCAGCAGGGGTTTAAAGGCAGTATTCTGGGTACCTCCCCCAGTCTCGCCATAGCGAGGATCATTCTGATGGATACGGCCAAGATTCAGGAAGAGGAAGCAGAAGAAGCAAACCGGGAGAATTATTCCAAACATCACCCGGCACTCCCCCTTTATACCGAAAAGGATGCGGAAAAAGCAATTGAACTTTTTGAAAGTATAGAGCAGGACAAATGGATCAAACTCTCAGATAAAATCCAGTTCAGAATGAGATCTGCCGGGCATATCCTGGGGGCGTGTTTCATCGAGCTGGACATTGATGAAAAGATCTTTTTGTTTTCGGGTGATCTGGGCAGAAATGATGATCTCCTTCTGGCTCCTCCCCATAAACCCAAATGGGGCGATTACCTGTTCCTGGAAAGCACTTATGGCAACAGGCTGCATCCCCGGGAAGATGTTGAAGAAATCCTGATGAGAAATATCAACGAGATCATCCAAAATAATGGCATACTTCTTATGGCTTCATTTGCAGTGGAAAGACTTCAGCTGCTGAGTTATATCTTATGGAAACTCTTCAAGAAAAATAAAATTCCAAATATTCCAGTATATATTGATAGTCCCATGGGAATAGATGTGACGAGACTTTTTGAAAAATTTCCGGAATCCCACTTAATTCCCATAGAAGAACTAAAAGCTATAAAAGGTCATTTTGAACTTGTTTCATCATATAAAAGAACCTGGGAGATCATCGATGAACAACGACCACGAATCGTAATAGCCGGAAGCGGAATGCTCACCGGAGGAAGGATACTAACCTATTTAAAGCAATTTATAGATAACCCCAACACTCATTTAATACTTACAGGCTACCAGGCCGAAGGTACCCGTGGCAGGCAACTGGAGGAAGGAACCCACGAAATAAAGATCAGAGGCAGGTATTATCCTGTAAAGGCCAAAATAGAAAGAATAGAAAGCCTCTCGGCTCATGCCGATCAGAAAGAGCTTATTGAATGGTGTAAAAACATTAGGAATATTCCGGAGGAAGTATTCCTAATCCATGGAGAAAGACAGGCAGCAGATGCCTTTAGAGTTAAACTGGAATCTGAGTTCAACTGGAACATAAGAATTCCAAAATTAGAGGATAAAATTGAACTCTGAGTATATGAGAATTGCTTGTGAAGAATTCTCTGGTAATTCTTATCTTTAGTTAATGAGCTCATTGTGAAAACACTTCTTAAAAATAATTCCTGAGAATCATGAATACAACAGTAAAT
Organism: Christiangramia crocea; assembly: GCF_022410465.1. Taxonomy (GTDB): domain Bacteria; phylum Bacteroidota; class Bacteroidia; order Flavobacteriales; family Flavobacteriaceae; genus Christiangramia; species Christiangramia crocea. The sequence continues at coordinate 593,248 of NZ_JAJSON010000025.1, forward strand.
GTCTATCTCACCTTCAAAGGTGAATGCAAAGAGGCTTTTGATTTTTACAAATCGGTATTCGGCGGGGAATATTCAAACATAGCCACATTTGGGGAAATGCCATCACAGGCAGATATGCCACCGGTACCTGATGAAGAAAAAGATAAGATAATGCATATCGCCTTACCAATAAGCAAAGAGACCATGTTAATGGGAAGCGATATTAGTGGTGAATGGGCTAAGACTTTTAAAAAAGGTAATAACTTTTCCATTTCGGTTAACACCACCAGGAAAAGAGATGCTGACCGTATCTTTAATAAACTTTCTGATGGGGGCAAAATAATGATGCCAATGGATAATACCTTCTGGGGTTCCTATTTTGGAATGTTCACCGATAAATTTGATGTCAACTGGATGGTAAGCTTTGAATTACCGGGACAGTCCTGATAGATTAACAGAAACCAAGTAACACTATTACTAATAATCAAATAAATAAAACCATGAAAAATTTAATCCTGGCCGCTATTCTTTTTATCAGTATTGCAGCTTATTCGCAATCTGATATTCTACCCCCCGAGATACAAATTAAAACTGCATTACTGGCTGCACCTACTGAAGAAAGAAGTGGTGCTATGGTCTACGGTTATGATAAAAACGGGAAAATGGTAGTATTAAAGGAAGGAACAAACAATATGGTGTGCATAGCTGATAATCCCGATTTCGACGGTGTTCAGGTAGCCTGTTATTCAAAGAAGCTGGAGCCCTTTATGGCAAGAGGAAGACAGCTTTCTGCAGAAGGCAAATCTGAAATTGAAAAAAGAAAGATCCGTAAAGAAGAAGTGGAATCCGGCAAATTGAAAATGCCTGATGCGCCAAGCACCCTGTACGTTTTCGCCGGCTCTGATGAAAAATACGATAAAACAACAGGAGAACTTAAGGATGGAAAATTCAGATATGTGATCTATATACCATACGCAACTACAGAGTCCACCGGCCTGCCTGCAAAACCCGAAGCTCCGGGAATGCCATGGCTAATGGATCCGGGAACCCACAGAGCCCACATTATGATAAGCCCGGCTAATAATTAAACAGTGCTTTTGAAGCTATAATCAGTTCCGTCAAGATGGAACTGATTATACTTTTTCTATTACCCTAAGCAGCTTTTTCGCGATCTCCTTAGCGATATCACCAAGTTCTTCATTCTTTACCGCCTGCATAGATGCGACGGGGTTTACTGCTGCCACTTCTACTTTTCCGTCCTCCAGTTGCTGGAGTATCACATTGCATGGAAGCATGGTACCTATTTTATCTTCAGCTGTTAAAGCTTTATGGGCATAAGGAGCATTGCAGGCACCCAGAATCTGATATCTTTTGAAATCCACATCCAGCTTCTTTTTAAATGTTTCGTTCACATTGATCTCAGTAAGTACACCAAAACCTTCATTTTCCAGTTCATTGGTAACTTTATCGAGAATACTATCAAAGTCTCCTTCTACAGTCTTGTGAAAATAATAATTCATGATTTAATTTTTTTGAAATTTAAAGTTAGAAAATACATCAGAATACTATAGTAACAAAGGTCACATTTATTTAAAAAATTCTACCTGTAAAATGATATTTATCATGTTTTTTCAACTCGATTAAAGGTAAATTCAAAGGTAAAATCATATTAATAATTTAAATAGTTCGTCATGTCATTAGTTAAATCCAAAAAGCAAAGATTTCCCTGGATGAATGGTGGTTTAGCCAAATCATTCGGTTTAGATGATCTTTTTGATGATGATTTCTTTACAATGGATAGGAGACTTCCCGCAATGAATGTAAAGGAACATGAAGACGATTTCGAAATCGAGTTTGCCGTTCCAGGATTCTCAAAAGAAGATTTTGAAGTTAGCATAGAAAATGATCTCCTATATGTTTCTGCCGAAAAAAGCAAGGAGGATATAGAAGACGAAGACGATTACACTCGTAAGGAGTTCAGTTATTCAAGTTTTTACAGGACACTTCAACTTCCTCAAAGTGTTGACGGATCAAAAGATGTAAAAGCTAAATACAAAGATGGTATCCTGAAACTTCAGTTATTAAAGAACAAAGAAGCCGCTAAAACACAACGTAAACGAATAGATATTTCTTAAGTATAACGTCTGATTTTTAAGCAAGGTAGGGGGATGCTAGAAAGTATCCCCTTTTTTATTTGAAAAATCATGATAGCAGGAATGCTAAGCTAAGCCACTGTTTAAGACAGCACTCCTCCAAAAAAAATCAACTGTACAATTCACAATCAAAGATTTTATCAGAGAATTCTGGATTTTCATCCTTATAGACCATTCCCCTGAAGCCGCTTACCTTACCATTTTTACAAGAGTAGCCCAGTAAACCCATTTCATATCCCTGGTTTCAATCCCTTTTGACATTTCATTCTCCAGGGCGGGAGTCATTCCTGCGTCAAAGTTCATCGACTTCAAATATTGTTCCCAGTTATCGAACATATTCACGGTTATATGTGAAGTATAAACATCGGTTCCCTGAGGCATAAGCACCCTTAATAATTGCCAGTTCCCCTTCACGCCACCATCAACAAATTTTTGATGCCAGGGCTTGAATGTGTTACTTTCGGCATTTTCATAGGCATCATACTGACCATCTTTAATCTTCATAAGATCAATAGAAGTTATCATCCCTGGTTTCATTTCAAATTCATCTTCTGTACTGTCTATCACCTGCAGAAAAAGTCTCACTGCAAGGTTCCGGGAACCCCCTGCCATATTCAAACGATTATCTAGCTCCTCATCGCTAAGATCAGGATAGGCCATTTTTGCGCTTTCAAGAATTCCCTCACCAGCCCTCATCATCTTTAATGGATCGTCAAAAACAGTAACCGTTAGATACTGATAACCCTGGTCTTCACCCCCAGGTAATAATTGCCAAAGATCCCAGCCTACAATATCACCGCTGTTAACACGCTGTTCATGTATGTTTTCCCAAAACTCCTCGGTTTCAAAGTAAAATGCTTCCTGTTCATTATCTACCTCCATGAATTCAAAAATGAGGTAGGTTTCTTCCTGAGCAAAACTAATGTTGCCCAGAAACATTACTAAAATCAAAATAAATAATCGTTTCATAATCTTCTGGTTTAGTTATATATAAATATACCAAAAAATACCCATAAACAACTTTTAATCAGACTGTTGGAGTTGAAAAAATTCAAATTAATTTAAAATAGATTCCTTCCTGGGGAAAATCAAATATGGAAGTTCTTTTATTAGTTAACCTGAAACACGTGCTCCGAGAATTGAAGGTTTTAAAAGTAAACTGCAAAGTGCGCTAAATCCTAAAACTGCAAATTCATTCATGGCACCACTTATTTCCACTTTGAAAAAACTAATTCCCAGCACATAATATATTACAGCTCCCAAAAATCCCATTAATATCCCTGCCATAAATAACTTCCAGGGATATTCCTTACTTCTTTGGAAACCAAAACGAATTAATGCTCCTACCAAACCACCTATCAATGAAAAAATAAGGAAGACAAATGGAAATTTTTGATGAATAACAATAATATTCGAATCTTGTATTGCAACCTCTGAAGAAGAAGTGGAAGCCTGAATATTTATACTATCCAAACCTTCAGACCTCAACTTAACCGTTTTTATTTCATTATAAGCCAATTTAAAAGAGCTGGGGTCTATAATTCCATTACTACTCTTTACTATTACATCTTCTTTCTTAGAATTACCTGAACCTTTAAATTGAACCGAAATAGGTATTTCCTGTATACCCAAACCTTGCATGCTATGTCTGTTCGTACTTATTTCCAGCACTGGTGTAACTTTCAAAAAATATGGATAGCCTTCAGGGATATTACTATTAGTAATTATACGAAGCTCTACAGAATCATTAGCCGATTTAGCAAATACTTTTACCCTGGTTGAAGGAAGATTAACATGCTCTATAGACAATTGTTCCGGATCAGGCTGAAGAACTGGGGATTTTATCTCAAGATGAATAGGATTTTTAACTTTCTGCCCATTTTCGTTCCCACTTTCAGAGTACATTATAAAATTTAATTCAGCTTCATAACCTTTCTCATTATTGTAAGTTAAGGGCTTTGAATTAATAATTACAGGAGTGACAATTAATTCTTCATCACTTCCATTCGGAGAGAAAACATAATACTCAGGAATAATTTTCAAATTGTTTTTCGGAATATTCAGATTGAACTTGCGCTCCATTTTCTCTTTTTCAGGCTCGGTGACTTTTATAATTTGATCATCATACTTAGCTATTATTAGCTTATTCATATTATCAGGCAGAGAAAATGAACCAGCATTTACAACCTCCTCTGCTTTTTTTTCAGAGTTCTCATATTCCTGAATTTTCACCTTTTGAGTTGCCGGTAAACTATTGATCTTTTGGTTGAGTTGTATTTTTGTTTCCTGACCTGTAGCCACAAAGAATGGCATCCAAAACAATAATAAAATTATATTTTTCATAGGATGATAGTTTTATTCTTAAGCTTTAAGCCGCCAGAAGGTTAAGACATCATTTTAAATTGTACTCCAGAGCTTCATTCATCCATTTCTGCATTTTTTCATTGTACATCTTTACCAGTGAAGTTTCTTCCAGCACTTCTTTTTCCTCTTCGGTAACAATATTCTTTTTAATCTTCTTCTCTTGCAATAATCCCTTAAGTCGCTTGATCTTAGCTTTGGTTTTTTCATCAGGTTCAAAATTGGTGACCTGTCTAAACTTCAAAATATGATTGTAGGCCTGAGATAACGTATTCTCCTGATACCAAACATTCATAGTAACATCACCGGTTACACCGCTGGTATCTGGTACCATATCACATAGTCGTGAGAGATTTTCGGCCTGCATATATTTCCTGTTAACATCCTGGGCCAGTAACTGATTAATTTCCTCAGGAGTTTTTTTCGCAGGAGGTTCAGTCTCTTCGCCCTCCGGGCGTTCAGGTTCACGTACAATTCCTGTAAGTCCGGTAGAAAGAAAATCAAGTTCTTCAGGAGGATATGGCATGCCCACTGAAAGCCAGGCGAGATAATTATCCTCTGATTTTGGGGCAACATCATCCCCATTGGTCAATACATCAAAGAGTTTTCCGAGCACTGAGTTCATCAGTTCATCGGGCAATACATCTTTTGCCATAATATTATTTTTTTGGTTTATTACTTAGATTTGAGAGTCTCTACCATGAATTCCCGGGTTGGTTTATCGAGTACACCACTGATAGTTAAGGAGCGATCGGTTGCCTGAAAATCTTTCAGGGCTTCCTCCGTTTTGGGTCCGAAGACTCCATCTGAAGTTCCACAATTGAAACCTAATTGTTTTAACGCATCCTGTAGTTGAACCACATCGATACCCGTATCGCCTTTCTTTAGAATCTTATTTGTGAAGTTGAGACGACCCACCGGGCGTAGCCTGCGATAACCTAATATACGGTCCATGGATTTTGCAGTTACTGAAACCTGGTTTCCCTGATTTCCTCCGAGACAATATATACGGGAGGAATTTGGAGAAAAACCTGTAAATATTCCAACATGACCTTTCCAGGATTCCCTGCTTTCACGCCAGAAAATAACAACATCGCCAGGTTCAGGATTCTCTAGAGGAATTCCTACATTCAACCAGGACCTGGCCGATAATTTATTTGTACGTTCCAGACCCGCCTTATGGGCCACCCAGTTCATAAAAAGACTGCACCAGGCCGAATCATCGTTTGTGTAATTAGTGAAGCCACAATCTTTGGCGTACTGGAGAATTTTCGGATTTGACTTTTTACCTGGAATTTCTTTAACACCGATTTCCGCCGTCGCAATGTTTAGTAGATTTTTCATGGTGATAGGTTTATATTAATCGACTAAAGGTGGGGCGAGTATGGACTTAAATTTAAGAATTTATTTAGAATAAAAATACCTAATACTTTGATTTAGTGGTGTTTATTAATATCATCCAATCGAAATGAAATGAATCACTTGTAGGTTTATACTTACATATATAAAATTGCTTACATTTTAGAGTATTCTGACAATCAACAAGTTACAACTGGAAATGAAACCCATGGAAGGTCCAGTAGATTGAGGGATTCCTTAAATTATCACTCTGACCAAAGGAATCTGGATACTTATCCTAAAAGCATAGTAATCCCGGGTAATTATCAGTCTAGTTTCTCTAACCTTTTTCATTATAAGAAACAGTAAAAAAATAGTATGATAACCTATATTTTTACAAAGGCATCCACAACATTTATTATATTTGTCCAACCCGGATAGAGGATATAATCCCCTTTAAGTTCAGGTAATTTTTCCTGATACCACATATTGATCCATTTTGCAAAAATGATTCGATAGTATTCTCTCGCGGCAACTAAACATCTTTATTAATATTATTATTTCCTAAGTATAATCTCCAGGCAGGATATGCTTTGAAATATAATTTGTAAGTATAATAAAATGTAAAGGAGCCCTATGAATCCATCTCTAAATGTCCGTCTTAAATCAGGAACATATTACCATTTAATATACTCCTTCCTTAATTTATTGGTGCTTTCTTTAGCTGGCTGTAAGAATGATATGAAAGAGGTCTATATCAGTCCCGATCAAGCCGAAGTTCATTATGGTAATTTTATAGGTTCAGAATCCTGTATGGACTGCCATCAGAAAGAGTACCAGAGCTGGGAAGGATCCCATCATGATCTGGCAATGAAAATTGCAGACACCAATACTGTAATAGGAGATTTTAATGATGTCGAATTTATCCATAAAGGAATCACTACCCGTTTTTTCAAAAAGGAAGAGGATTTTATGGTGAATACTGAAGGTCCTGATGGTGAATATCATGATTATAAAGTTAAGTATACCTTTGGCGTGGAACCGCTTCAGCAATACCTTGTAAAATTCCCGAAAGGGCAGTATCAGGTTTTGCTAACAGCATGGGATTCAAAGAAGAACAAATGGTTTGCTCTTCAGAAAGAGCTGGATATAAGGCATACAGAATGGATGCACTGGAGCAGAGGTGCCATGCGCTGGAATACTATGTGCGCTGATTGCCATTCCACCAATCTTCAGAAAAATTTTGATCCTGAAAAAGAAATTTACAACACCGAGTTCAGCGAAATTAATGTGAGCTGCGAAGCCTGTCATGGTCCTGCCAGTCTCCATGTACATTTCTACAAAAACCCCGAACCTGGTTTGGCCCCTCCTCCACTCTATATGGAAACTGATATGCCTTCAAAAGAAGTGGTAGAAAAGTGTGCACGCTGCCACTCAAGAAGATCTCAGATCACAAAATATTTTAATTATCAAGGGCATTTTCTTGATCATTATGATCCTGAGCTACTGGTATACCCCACCTATGAAAGGGATGGTCAGATAAAGGATGAAGACTACGTATATGCCTCCTTTATGCAGAGTAAGATGTATCATTCCGGAGTATCATGTATAGACTGTCATGATGTGCACACAACAAAAACGAGGAGCACCGGGAATGATCTCTGTTTAAAATGTCATGAAAGTAGTTATGATAAGCCTTCACATCATTTTCATCAGGAAAATTCTCAAGCCTCTTTATGTATTAACTGTCATATGACGGGAAAGACATATATGGGAAATGATTTTCGAAGAGATCATAGTTTCAGAATACCAAGACCGGATCAAACGCTTAAGTACGGAACGCCCAATGCTTGTAATTCCTGTCATGATAATAAAACCGCCGAATGGGCCAGTGAGATTGTGACCAGTAAATTTGGAGAAGAACGTGCTGAACATTTTTCAGATTATTTAATTCCGGGACAGCTTGGAGATTATAAGGCATTGGAATATTTAATCAGTAACAAACAATTTCCTGCAATTGTCAGGGCTACAGCAATACGGGAATTCTCTAACAGACCACTTTCTCCCGGAGAACTTGAACTTCTCCAAAGACAGCAAAATGACTCTTCAGCGCTTGTGAGAAATGAAGTGGTGAGAGCATTAACCAATATGGCACAACCTGATCTTTCACAATATATCAATGAATTATTAAACGATACTGTTCGCCTAGTGAGGATAAATTCTGCCAGATATTTCACTATAAGTAATCAAAACGCTCGGAATGATGAGGCCTTTAAAAAGGCCAAAGAGGAACATCTGGAATATTTGGAGATGAACGCTGATTTTCCTTCTGGACAGCATCAAATAGGAGTTTATCATGAAGCAAAAGGAGATATTGAAAAGGCTATAAAAGCATATCAAAAGGCCATAGAGATTGATGATCTTAATAATCATTCAAGGATGAATCTGGCATTACTTCTTTACAAGCAGGGTAAGATTGCAGAGGCAGAAGATCTTTACCTCAAAGTGATCGAACAGGAACCTCAATTTGCTGAAAGCTATTATATGCTTGGGCTTTTATATAATGAAACAGGGCGGCCGAAAGAAGCCATGAAATATCTTTCCAGGGCATGTGGGCTGGATACACCCTTAATGAGAGCCTGTTATAATTATGCCTTGCTATTACAGCAAAATGGTCAGCATACCGAATCTGTATCAGTTTTGGAAAAAGCTTTAGAATCCTTTCCCATGAATGAAAACCTGCTTTACGTTAAATTACTCGGTGAGCTTAAAAGCGGTAACAATAATGCGGCATTAAAAACAGTAAATACACTTCTGATTATCTCACCACAAAACCTCAGATACCAGGAGATCGAAAAACAGCTTCAAATAGAAAACAGAAGTCCAGTTAGAAATTAAAGAAATAGGTTTCTATATATTTAAAAGTTAAAAAGGGGAAAATCCCCCTTCTTTTTAAATTATATTAATGATATTTTGCCTTGCAAAATCCCCCTATGATACCTAACAGATTCATTCATCATCCTGATGTAAAAAAACTTGTAGAAGAAGCTGTTTCTATAAAAGTGAAGGGCACTCCTTTTTCTGACATTATCGATGAGGAAGGCAACCAATATGTTGACCTGGTCCAGGAAGGTGGTGGAGTATTGGGTATCGCCCTGGTTGGATATACTTATATCCTTGAAAAGGCCGGTATAAGATTCTACAGTCTGGCCGGGACCTCTGCCGGTTCTATCAATGCTCTGCTTATGGCCGCACTTGGAAAACCCGGTGAAGCCACTTCTGAAAAGATAATAGATATCATAGGAAACAAGAACTTCTTTGATTTTGTTGATGGCCCATCAGGAATCAAAAGCTTAATCCAGAAGAAGATCGAAAATGGAGGCAGTATTTTCTGGAATATTATATTTAATGCTCGTAAGATCTACCTGCTTTTGAAAAACAAGCTTGGCATTAATCCGGGAGATAATTTCGAAAACTGGCTTAGTAATATTTTACAATCCAACGGTATACAAAATCTCAAAGCGCTAAAAGAACACAGAGAAAATATTCCAGGCATTAGACACCGGAATAATCCTGAATACAAGGCTACTCCCCCCAAACTTTCAATTATAACCTCAGAGATCACAACACATTCTAAGGTAGAATTCCCAAAAATGGCAGATTTATACTGGACCAATGCTGAAACTATAAATCCTGCTAAATTTGTACGGACTTCAATGTCCATTCCCTTATTCTTCTATCCTTACGAGGTTAAAAATATACCCAATGCTGGTAAAATTGGTGATATGAAATGGGATGAATACGTAAGCTATAATGGAAAGGTACCAGAAAAAGTAAAGTTCGTGGACGGAGGTATGCTTTCTAACTTCCCTATAAATACTTTTCATGTCCAAGGAGTTCCTTCCCGCCCTACCTTTGGGGTACGATTAAGCACCTACCGGGAGAAATACTCTGATACCAATAAATTCTTCAGTTTTTGTGGTTCAATGATAAGTACCATGAGACAAATCCATGATTATGATTTTATCCTCAAAAATCCTGATTATAAAAAGCTTATATGTAAAATTGATGCAGACGAGAAATTTAACTGGTTAAACTTTGGAATGTCTGAAGAAAGACAACAACAGTTATTTTTACTTGGAGCCCAAAAGGCAATTAGATTTTTGTATGATTTTGACTGGGAAGAGTATAAAAATATAAGAAAGGAGTACTAAATATTTTCCAGGGTAAAGAAATTGAGAATCAGCACTACTGATGGAAAAATCATTCTTTACACGAATAATACATTCCTGAAACAGAACATACTTTTAGCCAATATTTAATTAACCACTCTGGTAGATTTTAAAAAAAGAGGAGTGATCATTTCCTTACGTTATTCAGCAAGTTCGCCTTCAAACTTTTAATAGATGGTTTCGAACCAAAGATTTTGCCTTATTCCAAAATTATTCTCGCTTATCTTAGGCCTATCTTCGACAGCTGTTTTTACCATGTACTTTTATTGGGTTTCCCAAATGATCAAGTGACTTAAAAGAATAGGAAGATGTTGCAGAAAGAATAGTTTTCCCTGAAGGTGCAAGACACCGTGCAGTCTTAAAAATTTCGCAAAAAGAAAAAGGAAAAATTAAATCATCCGGTAGATTCGCATCTCAATATCCTTTAATTATTTAATATTTTTACATTACTAAACTTTATACATTTATTAAAGCCCCTTAATTATTTCAATATTGGGATCTTCTGGTTCTTCCATGTCCTCACCAATATAAAAGCTAGGATGTGGCGGCTGATTATAGCTAACATTTTGCCAGGCTACACTAACTCTGTATTGTGGATTATGCATTAGAGTTATAAAATGATATGAAGTTGGGATATTTGTACTGTACAGCCTGAGAGAATTACTATCCTCGGCCCTAAAAATCACCTCCTCTCTCCAGTCTCCCAGGATATCAGCACTTAAAGCAGGAGTAGCTTTTGTCCAGTTATTAGATAATGATCCTTCTGCCCTTAACAGCTCTTCCACTTTCGATTCTTTGTAATCCCATTTATAAATAATATTCCCGTCCAATAATTCTCTTTGAAGATCTCCATCCCACCATATAGCAAAATTCATTGGCAACCTACGTTTGGATATTTCCTTTCCTTCGGCGCTAAAAATTCCACCCACAGCTCCCCACATTTCGCTTCCTGGAAAATTAGGATCTATATTGGCTGAAAGTCCTCTACCAACATCACCATTGGCAGGTACTCCCCACAGGGTATCACCAGTTTTTGCATCTCTTAACCACAGTCCCTTCCCTCTGTATTTATTTCTATCTTCTTGGGCTGTCCATATTTCCAATCCATCTCTTCCCGGTACAAGATCGGAAACGTGCATGGCGTCTCCATGTCCTAATCCAGAATTATAAAGACCGCTTCCGTCATCATCAACCGTCATGGAACCAAATATTACTTCATCCTTTCCGTCTTGGTCCACATCAGCTATACTTAACTGATGATTTCCCTGGCCTGCATAATTCGAATATGCGTTTTCATTAGAATCGAATATCCAGCGTTTGGTCAATTTTCCATTCTTCCAGTCCCAGGCCACCAGAACACTACGAGTATAATAGCCCCTTGTCATTATCAGGCTTGGTGTTTTGCCATCAAAGTAGCCTACGCCAGCCAAAAAACGATCAATCCTATTTCCATAACTATCACCCCAGATTTTATTTAAATCTTCAGGTTCCGGATTTTCCTTACTGGGATGCCTGGAGGGAAGATAGTTAGTTGTTTCTAGTGCTTCTCCAGTTTTTCCGCTGAAAATTGTAAGAAATTCGGGGCCCTTTAAGATTCTTCCTTTATCATTCCTATGATCAGTATTCGGATCTCCAATAATTTTGCCTTTTCCATCCATTGTACCGTCAGCAGTTTTACATGCCACCTCAGCCAGACCATCACCATCAAGGTCATATACTATAAATTGAGTATAATGGGCTCCTGCCCTAATATTTTTCCCCAAATCTATTCTCCAAAGCTGCTCACCATTAAATTCATATGCATCCAGAAATACATTACCGGTATAGCCGTGGTGAGAATTATCTTTAGAATTAGAGGGATCCCATTTTAATACAATCTCGTATTGCCCGTCTCCGTCAAGATCCCCTACACTTGCATCATTAGCTTTATACTCATAATTTTTACCGTCGGGTGAAATACCGGCTTCAGGTTTTTGAATCGGAATTTCGAGGTAGGCATTCTCCCAGACCTCAACCTTTTCTGACACAGCCAACTTATTATTTGAGCTTATGGGTTTAACAACATACCCCCCTTTTCCATTAGTTGTATCTACAAAACAGGTGCATTCGGTAATTGGTTCTTCATTTAATTTGACGCTGTCTTTGTATATATTGAAACTGATATCCTTTGAGTCATCAGCTAATAAACGCCAACTCACAAACACGTTTTGGTCATCTGTTTTAACCGCTACTACTCCTCTATCCAGATATTCCATTTCCTTTTGAGCATTAACACTCAGGATTGTAGAAAAGACACTAATTAAGATTATTACTTTTGAAAAATTAATCCTTCTGTGCTCATCACCTTCTAAGCTTTTATTTTTTTTCATAGTAATTGTGTTAGAGTTTTATGAGGGTTAAAAAAATTTGGAATTTAGGCCATTTGCGATAGCGGTCAGGTAGGTTAGAGAGATTTTTAAACATGGCCACAACTCCTTAAACTTAAAATTAAGAAAGAGCCCTCCCTTAGCTCTTTCCTTAATTCAAAATCTACAAACTACAAGTACATTTTATCTGAACGGTATTTGAACTCACTCTTTATTGAATGATTTTAAGATAAAACCTTTTTAGCTTAAATATATTGATTCTTCTCATGTTTCATTTTCCCATTCAAAGGGAACAATGTCCAAATTAATATAAAATTATAGCTTATGGTTTTGAACTGTATCCTGCAGTATCCTGATATATAATTTGGTGATAATTAAAGGAGGGAGAAATTCATTTTAATGAGGTACTATATCCTGAAACAATTTAGTGGTTTTATCTCTCCCTAAATAATCAGGCTACTACAGGATAGCATTATAAAATGCAAGAATAGTTTAATTCGAAATAAGTTCACTGTAGATTAAAAAAATTTGTTTTCGTTAATCCTTTATATAATATAATGACTAATTGGGATGATTTGACGCTATGCAATTCCACTTTCTACTAAAAAATTTTACGATTTTCCTTACTTCCAATATCACCTTACCACAATATAAGTCATGAATGTAATTTGATAATTCTTATCTCATATATTTTACTTAAATGAAGATTTCCTTTTTAAAATTGATAGGTTTGAAAATGTATGCTTTATTCATCCTGAATCACATATAAATAATCTGTTACCATTATTTAATTTGGAATTCACGGTAAATCTTTTCAAAAGAATTGGTATTAAATCACTCTTTAATCCACCTTTATTATTAACTTAGAAGTGTATTTATTACATTATTAATGAAAAGCTCTTCTGGTATTATCACGTGCCTTTTTACTCTCTGCCTGAGTATGTCAACATTTGCTCAGGCTCCTAAACTAGCGGCCAGCGGGGATCAGTTATATTGTCCTTTATCAACTATTCCTATCGTCACATCCTTCAGTATACAAAACCCATCTTCGTCTCCTATTAATGCGGTATTCATACAAATTTCTGAAGGATATGATGCACAACACGACAGATTATATTTAACTGGAAATCATCAAAATATCTCTTCGAACTGGAATCAGACTACTGCAAAGCTTCAGCTTAACATATCACCAGGAACTACTTTGGAGCAGATAACTGAAGCAGTTTCTAATATATATTTTGAGAGTACCAATAACAGTTTTAGGGGTGAAAGAGTATTTTCCATCACCACGGGTCAGGCTAATTACCTCGCTTCTACAGGTCATTATTATGAATATGTATCAGATTTGGGAATCTCGTGGGAAGATGCAAAAATAGCTGCTGCACAGCGTACTTACAATGGACTGCAAGGATACCTTGCCACTCTAGTATCTGCTGAAGAAGCCCAACTTTCCGGAGAACAGGCTGATGGAGCCGGCTGGATTGGCGGAACAGACAAAAATGCAGAAGGTGTCTGGAAATGGGTGACCGGTCCTGAAGGGCTAAATGGCGGACTTGTTTTCTGGTATGGAGGCTCTTCAGGTTATTCACCAAATTATGCTAACTGGAATATTAATCAGCCAGATAATGCCCATGGCGGACCTGGCGAAGATTATTTACATATAACAGATCCTTCGGTAGGTAATAGAGGTGCGTGGAACGACCTCCGGGTAGATGGAGATCCTCCAGGTGTATACCATCCCAAAGGCTATATCGTAGAATACGGTGGCATGCCAGGCGATCCCGAAATAGACATTTCAGCAAGCACCCGTATTTATGCGGCTGAAATCACAGAAACATCAGCAACATACATATGTGGTCCAAATATGGTCTCAATCAGTGCTGAAGCTAATGCAGGAACAGTGTACTGGTTCACCGCTGCTTCAGGAGGAACTCCTATTCATGAAGGTACAAATTACAATCCCACGGTTAATTCCACGACAGATTTTTATGTTTCGGCCGGTCCTAAGGGATGCAATGAGAGTCAGCGCGAGAAAATCACAGTTACTTATTTTGAACCTATAACAGTAATAAACAATAATGTCAAGCTCACCATTTGTACAGTGGATGGTTCACAGGAAACTTCCTCAACTTTTGATCTGGAAGAAGCAATCCCAATGATTAGTTCTGATTCCTCCTATTATTTTGAATTCTACACCTCGCAGGCTGATGCTGAATCTGAAACCAACATGCTGGATGAAACTCTGTTGAATATTTCTACGAGCAGCGAAGTTTTTGTTAAGGTAAGTAACCAATCGCCATGTTTTGAAATTGTAAGACTTAGCCTGGAAGTCTCTTCTTCGAACCTTCCACAAAACTTTATCCATACTTTATCTACCTGTGATAATGATGAAAATCAGGACGGTTTACATAACTTTGACCTTTCTGAAGCCAGAGGAACAATTTTAAACGCGTTGCCTGCAGATCAAAATTATTCCATTTCGTTTTATTCCAATTCTGAAAATGCATTAAATGAAATTAACGAAATAACCAACGAAGCGAATTTCATTAACGAAACTCCAGGCCGTCAGGAACTCTTTGTTAGAATAGAAAATGAAAGTACAAACGGATGCTATGCCATTGGCCCCTATGTGGAACTGGTGGTAAGGGAAATGCCGGAATTCGATTTGCCTGAGTTCGGCCAGTTTTGTTCGATGCAACCTTCATACGATATAATTCCCATTGATACTGATGAAACTTATAATTATGCATGGTATGATGAAGAAGGAAACCTGATTAGTAACAACCGGGAACTTACGGTTACCTCACCAGGATGGTATTCGGTTTTCGCCACTTCCAGTGAGGGCTGCACTTCAGAAACAAAGATGATCGAAATCATTGACTCCGGACCTGCTGCTCTAACCTGGGAAAATGTCAGGGTTACAGCTACAGGAGATACTTACGAGATCAGTATTATAGATCCTGAACTTTTGGGAATCGGGGATTATGAGTTTATCCTGAACACTCCGACGGGACAATATCAAAATGATGGAAATTTTTATAATGTTCTTCCAGGGACTCATACCCTCTACATAAACGATAAAAATGGCTGTGGGATCAGCAGCCTGGAATTATTCCTTTTTGGTATTCCAGAATTTTTCACCCCTAATGGTGATGGCTACAATGATAGGTGGAATATTAAAGGGATCCCAAATCAGGAAAACTTTTTATTATCAATTTATGACCGCTATGGAAAACTTTTAATAAGGCTCGACCAACAGAGTAATGGATGGAATGGCAGGTATCTGGGCAAATTGATGCCTGCTGATGATTATTGGTTTCATCTAAATTTAAAAGACGGTACTTCTTATAAAGGCCATTTCTCACTTATTCGTTCAACCCGATAACAGAAAAGTCAATAATTATTTCGTAAACAAAGCGATAAATAATCAGGCAGGAACTCAAATAAATTCAATATACTTTAAGATAACCTATTTAATTTCAGATAATTTATATTCTAAATTTCTCATTATCACCTTCGGCCTCTTCTATTAGGAGGCCCGCCACCAAACTTGTCCAGTTTATACGTAAAACTCAGCATTGCATAACGGGTTAAAATAAGGCTACTGGTATCCTGAATAAAATCATCCCCAATATCTCTGCGGGTATCTATATTCTGATCCAACAGGTCATAAACTTTAAGTTTTACTGTTGCATCATCTTCCATAAATTGATAGCCAAGGCTCATGTTCCAGAACCAGGAAGAGTTTTTAAAACCTGGTGATGCTATCCCAAAATAATTAAAAGAGATATCATTCCCGAAGATCACATTTTCCGGCCAGAAAGAGGTTACTTCCAACCCAGCCCGGTGATCAATGAAGTTTTCATTCCTGTCTGGATTAATATCATATCTTGTTTCGTTATAGGTTAAATTATAATTGGGATTGATCTCGATAAGTTCTTCAATTGCATAGGTAAAGCGAACAGAGGGGCTTACCCGATACCTGTATGCCTCATACTTCTCGCCATTGGTGAATCCCACATTCTTATCAAAATTGGCTCTAAGGCCCATCCTGTACCTGAATTCCTGTTCTTCCTTCTTGGTTTGTTTATTATAGAATACCCCCACACTGGCATTGACAGTTCCATCCACATTTGTGAAGGTAGTAGTTCTTACAAGATCTTCGTTTAGGGTAGTTACAGATACGACTCTGTCATCGGTTAAATTCAAATTGGCCCAGGTGAAGATCCCCGTTCTGGTTTCAAAATCAAAATTGCGATAATTAAAATCAAAACTTTGACGGTAAGAAGGCTCCAGACCAGGATTACCCACAACGATGTTCAGCGGATTCGTCCTGTCTTCTACGGGTTGCAGCTGTCTTATGGATGGTATATCCACATCGGTCTCATATTCAAAAGATAAGCTCTTGGAACGCTCTATCTCATAGCGAACCTCAGCCTCCACGTACAGATTATTATAACTGTTGTCCAGGGAATTATCCTGAAGATAATCGGTATTCAGGAGCTCGGTATAAAGTAGTCCTATCTCTGTTTGGACTCTCCAGATCTCTCCTTCATAATTAAGTCCTATGTTTGGCGTATGCCTCCTGCTGGTCGTTTCAAAATCGTTACTTAAGGTATTATTCAGAATATTGTAGTTGCCGCTGGTTTGCTCAGCCTCATAAACATATCTTTTGTTCGTTGAATTTGAATAATCAAAGTCATAAGAAATATCGAGAAAAAAGTCTGTGACCAGTACGCTTCGGTTACTTGCTTCGAATGAATAGGAATTCTCTTTCTCATCTTCATCTATATACTGATCCTGGATCTCAATGTTCTCTCCACCTTCTTCCCTAAAAACACTTTCAGAATAAAAGAAGTTATCGTTCTTCTGCTCCCTGTGCCAGTTGGAAAATTCCAGTCTTAGAAAAGCACCATTACCTCCAAATCGCTTAATGAAATCTATATCATTACTAAAGTTCGTCCTTTCAAGTTCTTCGTCGCTTTGGGTTTCTGTAGCATTGATCTGCTCCCGGTTTTCGTTAAGGGACTCGGCTGTACTATTCCGATGTGATTCACCTATATTCATATCAAACCGTGGTCTTACTGAAAGACGTGTGAGGGAATCGAATTCCACTTCGAACCTTAAGTTAGCTCTGTGACTATCATTTATAAGATTCTGGCTTTGTTCTGAATTAGTGAAATATGTAGAATCCGGGAGAATATTTTCTCTGGAAACACGGGTTCTGCTTTCAGTGTTGTTTCGTCCAAAGAAGTAATCGCCGTTAACTTCATATTTATCTTTCCATTTATTCACAAAGTTAAGTCCCGCGGTCTCCGACTTGGTAATACCGCCACGGTTACCTCCAAAAACATTTCTTCCGGCGCTTCTGCCCATCATCCCATACACCTCATCATAACTAAATCCTGAACTGTTGATATTATTTGAACTTCCCAGCGCACTGAGTCTTAGATCATCCTTGAAGTAATTTGCAATAGTACTGAGCTCATATCTTTCGTTGGTCCCGCCACCGGCCGTAGCCCGGGCGAAATACCCCTTGTTCTTATCCTCTTTAATGGTGATATTAACGGTTTTATTATCGGGATCTCCCGGTTTACCCGTGAACTCTTCAGCTTGTGTTTTTGTATTGGTTACCTGTATTTTATTGATGATCTCCTTGGGAAGGTTCTTCGTGGCTATCTTAGGGTCATCTCCAAAGAATTCCTCGCCATTTACAAGTATACGGGACACGGGCTTCCCGTTCACTGTAATATTTCCATCACTATCTACCTCTACCCCGGGAAGTTTTTTCATGAGTTCTTCCAGGTTGGCATCGGGACGGGTAGTGAAAGAATCGGCATTAAATTCAAGAGTATCTTTCTTTACCGCAATTGGCGCACTTTTAGCAGTAAGTACAACTTCTTCCAGTTGATTATCCTGAATTTCCATCTTTATAGGATCTAAATCAAGCTCATTTTTTACCTGAATGATTGCCTGATGTGGTTTGTAACCTGAAAAAGAAATGATAAGATTTAATTTTTCTACTTCAGCATTACCTGAAAGATTGAAACCTCCATCTTTTTTAGAAATGGAATAAGTCACCAGGGAACTATCGGCGGGTCTTTCCACATAAACAGTTGCCGATTCAAGGGGATCACCCTGTTCATCCAGAACCACCCCACTGATCTTAAAATTCTGAGAAAAGATTAAATTGAAAAAAAGAAGGGCCAGGCAGGTAAAAATAGATTTCATAAATGATTGGCTGTTTGGTGTTATATTAACACTTTATATGAGTAGGACTTCATTTGTAAGCAAAGGTTTAATTACCAGTGCCCTTTCTGGAAAATTAAAAGTTATGTTTCTGTTCTTTATGAATAAAAAATGGGATTTTAATATGAGCTTTTATCAGCAATTACCTAGATTGGCCACGGTAAAGAAATTCATGCTGGATTATGAGACATTTTCCGGGCCACAACTGGAAAACTTACGGAACAGGCTGCAATAAAAAACCTGAAAATAAAGCCGAGGATCGTAAAGTTTGATGCCGTGGTGATTCCTAGTACAGGTTTAAAAGAACTAAATACAGAGAAGAAATTATTAGCCTACCAAATTACATCACGGCTCCACCAAATCTATGCCCTTATTTGAATATCAACTAATTCGCAACTCATGGAATCATAATATCTTTTTGCATAGGTCATTTCTTAGGTTGGATCCGGTTCGGGCTGCAAAATAAAATGCCTGATCCAGGAGAATCCTAATCCCTTGCAATTCTCATGGTATTAGAATACATCCAGACTCTAATTGCTCCAAATAAATCGTGGGCGAAAGAGTTTTTACGGTTATTACCAGCAACTTTTATAGTCACTTCATTAAAAAAAATCCATTTATTCAGCTAAAAATATATAGGTTTTACCCTTTTGTGTGGGAAAATCATAAACCCGATATTCAGGTAGGTCTGTTTTTTCTATTTCAGCTTTTTCAGACACCAGTATCTTTTTTATCTCAGGGTTCTGATAAAATTTATTTGGATTTTTACCTTTTGCCCCGGGTAATTCAATTCGGTTCTCATCTAAGAGAACTTTCGTTGTCCTTATTCTGCAGACTCCTCCCAAATTAGAATGGATTTTAACCTTTTTCAAATGGTTTTCTTCCCATTTAATATCCACTTCGAAATTACCACGGGCCTTTAAGCCTTTAATTTCACCCTTATGCCATGCTTTTGGTAAGGCAGGTAATAAATGGATAGCGCCATCATGCGATTGTAATAACATCTCCGCTATTCCTGCAGTACAACCAAAATTTCCATCAATCTGAAAAGGTGGATGGGCATCCAGTAAATTAGGATAAGTCCCTCCTTCTTCAGGACCGTCACCGACTTTTGTTAGCTGGGTTCGTATCAAGTCGTATGCCCGGTCTCCGTCAAACAGACGTGCCCAGAAATTCACTTTCCAACCCATTGACCACCCGGTGGATTTATCACCCCGATATTCCAAAGTATTTCTTGCAGCAGAAAATAATTCAGGATTTCTAAATGCCGATATCTGAGCAGAAGGATGTAAGCCATACAAATGTGAAATATGCCTGTGCTTATCTTCCGGATCGTCCCAGTCTTTTATCCATTCTTGCAGTTGTGAATATTTACCTATTTGCATGGGAGGTAAGCGTTTCCGGTAATTTTTCAGTAATTCAGAAAATTCCGAATCCTTTTTAAGTATTTCGGCTGCCCTGATAGCATTCGAAAACACATCAAAAACCAGCTGATTGTCCATAGTAGTTCCATAACTAACCGCTACACCATTTTGATAAGTGTTCTCTGGCGAAACAGAAGGAGCTATAACCGACCAGCCATTTTCTGGCTCTTCATAAAGTATATCTGTATAAAATTCCGCCGTAGATCTTAAGATCGGGTAATATTTTTTCAGAAATCCCAAATCTCCTGTAAAGAGATAATGTTGCCAGATATGCTGAGTGAGCCAGGCGCCGCCCATCGGCCACAAACCCCAGCTAAATGCACCATCTATAACCCCTGTAATTCTCCATAGATCTGTGTTGTGATGCATATTCCATCCCCCAGCATTGTACATTGCTTTGGCACTTTCCCTGCCGGTTACGGATAATTCCTCTATCATCTTGAATAATGGCTGATTTAACTCACCCAGATTAGTAATGTCTGCCGGCCAGTAATTCATTTCTGTATTAATATTTACAGTATACTTACTGTCCCATGGTGGGTAAAGTTTATCGTTCCAAATACCTTGAAGATTAGCAGGCTGGCCTCCATGACGGGAACTCGAAATTAAAAGATACCGCCCAAATTGAAAATATAAACCAACCAATCCAAGATCATTGGAACCTGAAAAGTTTTCCAGGCGTTCATCAATAGGAATATCCTGAAATTCTGGATCCCCAAGTTTTAATGAAACCCGATCGTACAAGCTCTTATAATCTTCAACATGAGAACTTATCAATGCCTTGTATGATTTACCTTTTGCTTTCTTAAGATATTTAGCGGCTATTTCGTTTGACGAGTTACTGAGGTCTTTATAGCTTTTGAAATTTGTATCAATACTCACCAGTACCAAAGCTTCATCAGCATTCTGAATTTTTATGCTATTTTCTTTTACAATAATATTTCCGGAATTGATTACCGGATAGGCCAGACTTGTAAACTTCACTTTACCGATTTTATTTTCCACATCACCAGTAGTAGCGGAAAGCTTAAGAATATTATCTTTAACAGAAACCTGAGAGTCCTTATGTGCAGTCTCAAAACTAAGTTCCAGGGAAATACTTTTCTTCTTATCTGCTGTGATTCGAACCACTAAAAGTTGATCTGGATAAGAGACAAAATATTCTCTTTTAAAATTTACATCACCAATATTATACTCTACTCCTGCAATAGCATTACTAATGTCCAGAGTTCTTTTATAAGAATTAACTTCCTTGTGTCCCGGAAAACTTAATACCAAATTACCAACCGATTGGTAAGGCATACCATAATTGTTTCCTTGAATAGCCTCCCTTGGAAAAATTTTATTGGCTAGATCCTGTGCCTCCTGATTTTTTCCGCTAAAAAGTAAGTTGCGAATTTCCTCTATTTTTGAAGATACACCCTTGGGAACATTATTACCAGGTTCACCAGCCCAGACTGTCTCTTCGTTAAGTTGAATCTTTTCTTCAGTAGGAATGCCATATACCATTCCTCCTATTCTTCCATTACCAATCGGTAAAGCCTCATTCCAATTTTCTGCCGGGCTGTTATACCAAAGCAAATGATTAGGTTCCTGGGCGTTCCCAAATTTTAATACGAACGCGAAGCATAATTGTAATAGAATTATTTTTCTCATTATTAAATTTATTACACCCATTGATTTGCAAATAAAGCCCTCATATTTACTTTGTCTATATCTGCTCTAAAGTGATAAAAGATAAATTTATTAACGGCAAAAAGATATTTCGGCCTATCCTTCTATATACTCAATCCTTTTTTATTTCAACCTTTAAGACCAAAAACTCCGACTCTTAAAAATAATTTGCCCTATTTATTAACCGTGGTAGATTTAATTACCACATGCTCTTCTTCTAGTCCGGGGGAGGATGCCTTAAGAATCATTTCACCTGTTTCTTGTGTGCTTTTTATAACCACCATGGCCCTTCCCCTCCAGGCCTTCCTGGTTTTTGACACATAAGAGTCCGTATCTTTCAGGTTTGCATTATCTACCGCAATGATCTCTCCCGGACCTTCCAGGCTAAACTGAAGTTCGTCATCGGCATTGGGCTGGTGGACTCCTTTCTCATCGGTAATTTCAACTCTAACAAAAGAAAGGTCCTGCCCGTCTGCAGCAATTGTGGAACGATCGGCAGAAAGTGTAATTTTAGTTGCTTCACCAGCCGTTACAAGATTAACCGATTCAACTTCCTCGTTATCCTGGATGCCAACAGCTTTCAGTTTACCCGGTTTATAAGGAACTTCAAAAACTGCTTTAAATTCCTGTTCTTTTCCCGTAAGTTTTTCTCCAACCAGACTGTCATTCAAATACAAACGCACCTTCGGATATCTAGAATACACATCTACCTTCACCTCTGCGCCAATATGCTCCGGCCATGTCCAGCTTTCCCAGGTCGGCCATACCGCCCACATGGTCAATTTAATTTCTCCTTCCTCAGGATTTGGTTCCTGAACGGCCATATAAAGTTTTTCATCTCCATTGTAAAGCATGCTACGGTAATGGGAAATTGGTTTTCTCCACCCTATTAGGTCTATATCCCCACAATAGGCACCATGCCATGGGAAAGTATCAAGCATCCAGTGCTCTCCATCCGGTTCTCCCGGGTAGTAATATCTTCCAATCCCGGATTCACCTAAATAATCTATCGCAGTCCAGACAAAATCACCAAGAATATAGTCATGCTCAGTGGCCATTTTCCAGATATAGAATGCATTATTAGGATAAGATTCCGTATTCAAAATTTTTCTTGAAGGCACTCGCTCATGATCACTTTCGGCGCGATGCAGCTGGTAATTATAACCGGCCACATCATGTTCAGCCATTAAGGGATCAAAGATCTCCCAATCGGCATCCCAGGTGGACATTGCTGAAGTAATGCCGCGGGTAGTATCGATTTCCCGAACGGCTTCGGCCAGTTTATGTGCGGCTTCCACGGCTTCTGGCTCTTTTCTTTCAATAATTTCGTTACCTATACTCCACAGTATAATCGACGGGTGATTTCTGTCACGTTTAACCATCGACTGAATATCATGTTTCCACCATTTATCGAAAAGCGTTGAGTAATCATGTTCTACCGGCGTAAAAGTGGTTTTCATTGCCCTCCATCCATCAAAGGCTTCATCTACCACCAGCAATCCTAAACTATCACAGGCATGTAAAAAGGCTTCTGACGGAATATTGTGTGATGTTCTTACGGCATTAAATCCACCTTTCTTAAGCAATTCCACCTTTCGAACCTCCGCTCTATCATATGCTTTTGCTCCCAGGCTACCATTGTCATGATGAACATTTCCTCCATTGATAATTACCTTTTCTCCATTCAATTCAAAGCCATTATCGGCAGAAAATTGAATATCACGAATCCCAAAAGGTTCTGTAACCTGGTCTATAGTTTCTGAATCCTGAATTATGCTGATTTCAGCCTTATACAGTTCAGGAGATTCCGGAGTCCATAATGAAGGATTTTCCACGATTACTTCCTGGGTTACCTCCTTTTCCTCATTAGGCTGAAGGTTTACTTCCATTACATTTTCTTCTGAATTCTTTATCCGGGTTGAAAGTGAAAAACTTTGAGGTGAAGATGTCTCATTTTTCAGCTTTGTCTTGACATGAACTTTGGCCTGAGCTTCATTGATCTCGGGTGTGGTAATAGCGACACCCCAATGTGCAATGTGCAAGGGATCGGTTACCTTTAACCATACATACCGGTAAATACCCGAACCGGTATACCATCGGCTATTCGTTTGGTTGGAATTATCAACTTTCACCGCCAGGACATTCTCCTGCCCGGGTTTTAAATACGGAGTAAGATCAAAATCAAAAGAAGTATAGCCATAAGGCTGAACACCTAATTTTTCACCATTGATATATACTTCCGCATTCATATATACACCTTCAAAATAGACCAGCACCTTTTTGTTGCTCCATTTTTGAGGCACTTCAAAAGTCTTTCTGTACCAACCTGTACCAGTGGGATAATACCCCCCATCTCCTTTAGACGGATTTTCAATGTCTGGTTTAGATTCTATACTCCAGTCATGAGGGAGATCGAGATCTCTCCAGTTACTATCATCAAAATCAACTGTGCCGGCACCAATAGTTTCCCCTAAAGAGAACTTCCAGTCAGCATCAAATAATTGTCTTCTTTGAGGATTTTCCTGCTGTTCTGAAGAACATCCCACGATGAAAACTATAAAAGTTAAATAGCATAAGGATTTAAAAGTTTTCATTGTGCTTTTAATTATTTTTTTAAAAAAAGTGCATACTTAGAATTCTATATCATATTCCCAATAATCTGCAAGGGATTTGGCCTCAGCAGCAGTTAAATGAATTATAGCTCCATGTTTAGGGGATGAAAAATTGGTCGCCTTCATAACTCCATCATTAAAATGACCCAGATCTTTAAAATTTTCAAAATCTGTAGTTTCAAGAAAACCAAAATTATGAGGATTTATTCCATAAACATCATACATAAGAATCCATCGATCTTCTCCGATGATCTTCCAGACATTGGGTGCTTCGCTGGCCTCTTCCTCGGTATCATACCAGGCAGGGTCGTATGAATATCCCGAATTTATCGTATCGGAGACAGCCTGTTTTATCCCTGGTATCCCATCATGAGGTGTATAGAACATATGGTATTTATTGTTCACCCAGGTTATATCTGCATCAATATATGATACCTCCTTCGGATACTTAAATAGCAGTTCAGGTTTGGTGAGGAGTTTATCAAAATATTCATTTACATAGCTGTAATACAGTTTATTCTGTCCGTTTTTGAACCTCATGGTGTAATAAAGCATGAGTTGCCCTTCCACAGGATCGTAGATAGTCTGAGGTGCCCATGCGGCTCCTACATTTTCGAAACCTTCAAAACTCTGGTCAATTCGAAGGTTAGCCTGGGACCAGTTTATTAGATCATCAGATTTCATTAAAACAAAACCCCGATTATTGCCCCAGCCATATTCCTCGCCAGGTCTCTCCCATTCTGTATCCCGCAGGCCTTCCCGTTGAGCAAAAATATGCAAATCGGTCATCGCCAGATAAAAATTACCGTTAGGTCCGCGATAAATATGAGGATCCCGAATTCCTCTCTGCTCGGCAATACTATCTCCCGAAATTACCGGCTTACCATTATTGATGTCGGTAAAAGTCCTTCCATCGGTACTCAGAGCCATATGCAAACTATGGTCATCATCCTTGAAATACACAAGCAGATAAGCCCGTAATTCCTCTTTAGTTTGTTCTAATTTAGTAGAACCTGATTCCCCTGTTGAATCTTTATCGGATTTACAGTTTTGAAATAGCAAAATGATGAAAAAAAGTATCATGGCTGGGAGCCCAACTTTCTTCAAGTTATTAAGATCATACATTCTACAAAAGAATTAATTACCAATAAATAAGACTCCGCCTTCAGATAAAAATTCCAGCTTCACCCTCCCCTTATTATTAATTTTCACTTCTTTACTGGCTGCCGAACCATCTTCCTTATCGAATATCATCTGAACCTTTTTTCCTGCAAGCATAGGAAGTTCAACTGTCACCTTTTTATCTTTTCTTTCACCATTTACTGCTGTGACATACCATTTCTCTCCTTTTCGGCGAGCTATGACAACTTCTTTTTCTGGTGCTCCATCTATAAAAATGGTTTCATCCCAGGTCACTGGAACATTCCTTAGGAAGTCCAGCACAAATTCCGGCTGCTCATCCAGATTGCTTGGTGTTAATCCAAAATGCTGAATGGGGGAAAAATACAAGACCGCTGTGGCCAGTTCAAAGACATCTGTAGTGGAACGAATAGTTCCATTTTGCTGATCTCTGGATAAGCGGTCGTTAAGAAATACAGGGGCAAAGTCCATAGAACCAACTGCATTTCTGGTAAACGGTAAAATGGTCGCATTTAAAGCATGCTTATCTAAGGCCTCCTGTCGAAAGACAAGATTTTCAGAAGCCAGAACAGCTTCCGAAGTCACAAAATTCGGAAACATTCGCTGCCATCCTCTGGGCAGGGTACAACCATGAAAAGTAACACCTAAACCATAATCATTCGCGTCACTGAGAATATCCTCGTAAAGCTGCATGGTGATTTGTTTATCGCCTCCAAAGAAATCAACCTTAATACCTTTCACACCAATATCCTGCATCCATTGCATCTCTTTCTTCCTGGCGTATGCCCTATTCATTTTATCCTGTGGAGTCTGTGGGGCATTGTTCCAGTATCCGTTAGAGTTATACCAAAGTAATACATCCACATTTTTTGATTCGGCGTATTTAACCAGTTCCTCCATTCGATCGTAGCCAATATTATTGTCCCACCAGTTATCTATCAGTACGTATTCAAAACCGAGCTCTGATGCGAGATCGATATACTTTACCTGGTCCTCATAGTTGATACTGTTATCCTGCCATACGATCCAGCTCCAGGTGGCCCTTCCCATCTTGTAATCTTCTGAAGCCTCATAAAGTGGCTTCACCACATCAAAAGCAACAGTGGACTCTACAATTGGCTTTAAAGTTGCTCCTATTGTAATCGTGCGCCAGGGAGTTTGTGCCGGTAAAGCCATAGAAGGGAATGTTTCCCCAATACCATTATTTTCACCTTCCTGGGGGAACTCAAGTTTATAAAGTCCATCAGATGTTCCTTCTCCAAGTCTTGATCCTACATACTGCCCATGAACGCCTGTTTCTGAAATCAAAACCCACCCATTTTTGGCTAATTTGAACAGCGCAGGAAAGGTATATCCAACACCGTTAAGGGATGGTTTACTCATATCCCCATTCAAGCTATATTCTTCTTCATAACTTGGTTTGGTTTGTTCCCAACCAGTCATCGGTAATGCCTGTGGAGTGATATATGTAGTCGCGTAATCCGGAAGATTGAACCCTGTGGTTTCCTCCTGAATGCGAATTTTTGTCTGATTCTTTCCTCCAATCACCTTATAAGAAAAAGCGACATCCCTGTTACTAAGTCTGAAGATCACCTTCAAAGTGTCATTAGTCTGATTAGTAAAAGTACTTATCAGTTGATTCGCGTTATATTCAACTTTGCTTACTTTAGCGCGATCCATTTCATAAGTTTCAGAGATCACAGACTGATCACTGGAAACAAATTTCAGATCTTTTGAAAAATCTCCGATTGATGTTCTCATCCCCAGAGGCGAATTTTCAAGGAAGATCTCTTCATCCAAACTAATATTATAAAAGGCTTGTCCACTCGTGGTTAAATTAACTTCAAGCTTCAGCCTGTCATCCGGACTTTTAATTTCTAGAGATTCCTGTGAAAAAACTGAAAAAGAGAAAGAGGTGAATAGAATTATGAAGATTGTATAAAATTTCCTAATTGAGATATAACCTGTCATTACTTTTTATTTTTAACAAATCAGTATTTAGTTGTAAATTTTTTCGGTTTTCCTTTCCTATCCTATTCCTGAATTAAAGGATCTACTCCTTTAGAGGTCATAATAACCTTATCTAAGCTTCCGCCATTTTTATATTTTAAGGAATCTATACAAACAGATCTACTATAGCTGTTTCCACCATTTTGTAAACCTCCATTATGATATATGAAATATCACTGATCTTTTAACTTAACTATCGCCTGATGATTAGTGTTACCATTTCCGGCGATTTCATTTAATATTCCTTTATATTCATACGGGCGTAGGTAAAATTTATATTCTCAAATCTCAGAATAACCCAAGCTTAGTATATCTCATAAGGGATTGAATAAATATGAATTCTACTCCAGATTCAAATCGTAACCCCAATGATCGGCCAGAACCCTTGTTTCTTTAGCGGTTAAAGAAATCACTGATCCATGTTTTGGAGATGTAAAGTTGGTTGTCTTCATAACGCCCTTGTTGAAGTGTCCTAGGTCTTTAAAATTTTTAAAATCGGTCGTCTCAAGAAACCCAAAATTATGTGGGTTTACGCTAAAAACATCATACATTAAAACCCATTTATCAACTCCATTACGCTTCCACATGTTTGGTGCTTCGCAGGCTCCAGGCTCTTTATCGATCCATTCCGGATCATACTTATATCCTCTATTTATATGATCAGAAAACGCCATTTTGATGCCTCCTGGATTTTCCTGAGCAACATAAGTCATACAATACCGTCTGTTGGGCATTTGAAGAATATCTGCATCCAGTACCTGAATTTCACTTTTTGGATAATCAAATAAAAGTTTTGGAAAGCTTATAAGTTGAGTAAAATCTTCATCGGCATATGCATAGTACATTTTAGTTTTGCCATGCCCAATCCGCATGGTAAAATAGACCATCATCTTGTCTTTTTCCGGATCATAAATAGATTGAGGAGCCCATGCACAGCCTATATCCTGTAATTCTTCAAAAGCTTCATCAAAAAGAAAATTACTATGTGTCCAATGAATAAGGTCATAAGATTTCATCAAGACAAAGCCTCTGTTATTTCCCCAATCATATTTCTCCTGTGGCCTTTCCCATCTAGTCTCACGATATCCCAGATCCTTTGCGAACAGATGAAGATCTGTCATGGTAATATAAAAGGCTCCATCGGGACCCCTCGAAATGTGAGGATCTCTTATTCCTTTTTGTGAAGCAATTGTATCACCGCCTACTACCGGTTTACCATTATTAATATCTGTGAATGTGTAGCCATCCTTACTAAGAGCCATATGCAAGCTATGGTCATCGTCCTTAAAGTAAACCAGCAAATATGCTTCAAAATCCTGGCTTTCCTGGTTTTCTATTTCAGCAGAATTATTCCCTGGCTTTGCGGCTACCTTACAACTCTGAAATAAGAATATTCCCCCTATAAGAAGGAGTAAAAACCTTAACCATAGGCTTTTTTTGAATTTTTCCATTCGGATATTCTTATTTTCCAAGAAGTACGTGACTTTAAAGCATTTTAATTACTCTTTCCTTTGGATTACTATTTTAACGGCTTTAACTATCGCATCTGCATCCAATCCATATTTTGCAAATAGCTGTTCCGGAGTTCCGCTTTCCCCAAAGGTATCCTGGGTAGCCACAAATTCCTGAGGTGCCGGGTGATTCAAAGACAGAGTTCTTGCCACGCTTTCTCCCAGACCTCCAAGAAAATTATGTTCTTCCGCGCTTACCACGCAACCTGTCTTTTTAACAGAGTCCAGAATTGCCTTTTCATCCAGAGGTTTAATCGTATGAATATTGATCACCTCAGCGGAAATCCCATTTTCAGACAGCTTTTCAGCGGCCTGTATGGCCTCCCAAACCAAATGACCAGTCACTACAATAGTGACATCGGTTCCCTCAAGCAGATGAACAGCTTTTCCTATTTCAAATTTCTGATCTTCGGGTGTGAAATTCGCGACCTTTGGTCTTCCGAATCGAAGATACACAGGCCCTTCATGCTCTGCAATAGCAATCGTTGCCGCCTTGGTCTGGTTATAATCACAGGTGTTGATCACCGTCATTCCCGGAAGCATCTTCATTAACCCGATATCTTCAAGAATCTGGTGAGTGGCTCCATCTTCACCCAGGGTCACCCCCGAGTGAGAGGCACATATCTTCACATTTTTTCCCGAATAGGCAATACTCTGACGTATCTGGTCATAAACCCTTCCGGTAGCAAAATTAGCAAAGGTTCCGGCAAAAGGGATCTTACCTCCTATGGTAAGCCCGGCTGCCATTCCCATCATATTTGCTTCGGCAATTCCCACCTGGAAAAATCTTTCAGGATTTTCATCGATAAAATCCTGCATTTTCAGAGATCCCACAAGATCGGCACATAAGGCTACCACATTAGGATTACTTCTTCCCAGTTCAGTTAATCCGTCTCCAAAACCTGAACGTGTATCTATCTTACCAGTATCTGTGTATTTTTTTATTTCAATTTTTTCCATGACTAATAATCTCCTAAGGTTTCCGGGTTTTGAGCAAGTGCTTTTTCCAATTGTTCATCGTTCGGCGCTTTGCCATGCCAGGCATGGGTATGCATCATAAAGTCTACCCCGTGTCCCATTACGGTGTGCAGCAATACACAAACAGGTTTGCCTTTTCCGGTCCTGGATTTTGCTTTTCTAAGTCCTTCGGCGACCTGCTCAAGATCATTTCCGTCTTTGATTTCCAAAACATCCCAGCCAAAAGCCTCGAATTTGGCTCTTAGATTTCCCATAGGAAGCACATTGTCTGTACTTCCATCTATCTGCTGCCCGTTGTAGTCTATGGTAGAAATTATATTATCCACCCCATTACCGGCAGCATACATAATAGCCTCCCAGTTCTGGCCTTCCTGAAGTTCTCCATCACCGTGAAGGGAAAATACAAGGTGCTTATCATTATTCAGTTTTTTTGCCTGGGCTGCTCCAAGAGCCACACTCATTCCCTGTCCTAATGAACCGGAGGCAATCCTTACTCCGGGCAAACCTTCATGTGTGGTAGGATGTCCCTGTAACCTCGAATCTATCAGTCTGAATGTATTCAGCTCTTTTACCGGGAAATAACCGGTACGTGCCAGAACGCTGTAAAAAACCGGTGAAATATGACCGTTGGAAAGAAAGAAAAGATCTTCGCCTATACCGTCCATATTAAAATCAGGATTATGTTCGAGTATCTCTTTGTAGAGCACCGTAAAGAACTCGGTACAGCCCAATGATCCTCCGGGGTGTCCCGAATTCACTTTATGAACCTGTCTTAAAATATCCCGTCTTACCTGTGTGGCAAAATCTTCTAATTCATTTACATCCATAGCTAGAGATTAAAAGATTTAGCATCCTGAAGGAATTTTTCAAGTCCACTATCGGTTAGCGGATGTTTTAATAATCCATCGATTGATGATAACGGTCCCGTCATTACATCGGCACCAAGCTTAGCACAATTAATTACATGCATGGTATGCCTTATAGATGCTGCAAGGATCTCTGTTTCAAAACCATAATTATCATAGATCAACCTTATGTCTTCAATCAGCTGAAGCCCGTCAGTTGAAATATCGTCCAGTCTACCTAAGAATGGTGACACATAAGTTGCCCCGGCTTTGGCAGCAAGCAAGGCCTGACCAGCAGAAAACACCAGAGTACAGTTGGTTTTGATCCCTTTATCACTAAAGTATTTAAGAGCTTTAACTCCCTCTTTGATCATCGGAACCTTTACAACGATTTGCTCGTGCAATTCCGCAAGTTCTTCTCCTTCTCTTACAATTCCATCAAAATCGGTAGCGACAACTTCGGCTGATACATCACCATTTACGATCGCACAGATATCCACATAATGTTTTAGAATATTGTCTTTACCGGTAATTCCCTCCTTCGCCATGAGCGAAGGGTTTGTCGTCACTCCGTCTAAAACACCCAGATCCTGGGCTTCTTTGATCTGATCAATATTTGCAGTGTCTATAAAAAATTTCATAATTATTCTCCGTTAAAAAATATCATTACTCCCGCTACTATCGCTAGAATTATAATTGAAACCACAATATCCTTCCAGTTATAACTCGTTTTATTATTTCTCTTTTCTTCTTCTGAAATTGTCTGGAACGTAAGGTTTTCAATTTTTTCATCTGAAGGTGCAGGAGTAAGCAGACTTACCGCCACAATCAACACAATACAGAAAAGGAAAAACCAGGCTCCGAAAGAAAGGAAATTCATATTTCCAAGCATATATAAGATTCCGTCCGGATCCAGAGAATCCTTTACAATTTCAAGAGTAATTCTAACCGCACCTACTACTAGGCCTACAACAAGTGTTGTTATAGCTCCCTGAGCATTGATCCTTTTATAAAATATTCCGAGAAGGAATACGGCCGTTATAGGTGGTGCAATATAAGACTGAACACTTTGCAGGTATTCATATAAAACTCCGGAAATATTCGCCATGATTGGTATCCAGGCGATTCCTATAATTACAATAATTACTGTTGCGATCTGTCCTGTTTGCACAAGTTTCTTTTCCGGTGTATTAGGTCTTAATTTTTTATAGATATCTACGGTGAATAAAGTAGAGCATGAGTTAAATACGGAGGCTAATGAACTCATTAGAGCTGCAAGTAAACCTGCCGCTACAAGTCCGCGTAAACCGGATGGCAATAAATTACTCATCAATACAGGAAAGGCTTCATCTGGTGAATCCCAGTGCAGTTCTCCTCTCATCTTAAGCGTAAGTGCAATAATACCCGGAATTAAAAAAAGAAATACAGGTAGCAATTTCAATAAGGCTCCAAAAATAGTACCTCTACGTCCTTCTTTAATATTTCTTGCAGTGAGCGCCCTTTGTACAATATACTGATCTGTACACCAATACCAGACACCTACAATCGTACTTGTTATTAATAACGACGGCCATGGAAAGTCAGGATCGGTTGCTGGTCGCCACATATCAAAATATTCAGGTCCAACGGTCTGGGTCATACTTTCCCAGCCACCAACTTTATCAAGACCTATAAAGGTTAATGCTGCTGCTCCAATAACCAGGATGATGGCCTGAAGGGTTTCAGTATATACTACTGCGCGCATTCCACCAAGAACAGTATAAAGTCCGGTTAAAATAACAGTTCCTAAAGCCCCTGTCCAGAAATCTATTCCCAGCAAAGCAGAAACAACCACACCACCGGCATAGATAGTTACCGAAATTTTGGTAAGAACATAAGCAATGATCGAGAAAACCGAAAGTACCCATCTTGACCTGGCGTCAAATCTTTTTTCCAGGAATTCAGGCATAGTGAACACACCACTTCTTGCATAGAAGGGCAGAAAAACCCAACCCAGGATAAGTACTACCCACGCCTGAATTTCATAGATAAGCATGGGAAGTTTATCCCCTGCTCCGGCTCCGGCAAGTCCCACCACGTGCTCTGAACCGATATTGGAAGCAAAAATGGAAGCACCAACCACAAACCATCCAACATTTCTTCCCGCTAAAAAGTAATCTTCGGTATTCGATTGTTTCTTATTGATCACCCAAACCGCAATTCCAAGGAGTATAGCGAAATATATGGATATAGTGATCCAGTCTAAAGTATCTAAAGTCTGCATATTATTTTACTGAAAATTTGTAAGAAGTTTGAGAAGCATATTTTTCTCCTGGTTCAAGTACTACAGAAGGAAAACCTTCCTGATTTGGAGAATCCGGATAATGCTGTGTTTCCAGACAAAAACCTGTTCTCTTTTCATAAGTCCCACCTCCTTTTGCCGGAAGTGTTCCATCAAGAAAATTACCAATGTAGAACTGAATTCCCGGCTCATTAGTGAATACTTCCATAAAACGACCACTACCAGGGTGATAAGCGGAAGCGGCAAATCTTACGCCACTATCCTGCTCATTCAAGACCCAGCAATGATCATAACCCAGTCCGCGTTTTAGCTGTTCATTGGTCCCCTCCTTATCCAGTTCTGCCCCTATTTTTTTTGGTTCCGTAAAATTGAATGGGGTTCCTTCTACCGGTTTTAATTCTCCGGTTGGAATCAGGGTTTCATCGACAGGCAGAAACTGATCGGCATTGATCTCAACTACATGGTCCAGAATCTTTTCACTGAAATCTCCAGAAAGGTTGAAATAGGAATGCTGTGTAAGATTCACTATAGTCTTTTTATCTGTGGTCGCCTCATAATCTATATCCAGGGTGTTATCTGAAGTAAGGGTGTAAGTAACCACTGTTTCGAGATTACCCGGATAGCCACCTTCCATATCCTTGCTGGTATAAGAAAGCTTTAGGGAAACCGAATCTTCAGCTTCGGTAACTTCTGCATCCCATACAACCTTGTCAAATCCTTTTTCCCCACCATGTAGATGATTTTCACCATCATTAGTTTCCAAAACATATTCAGTTCCGTCTAGCGAGAATTTACCTTTAGCGATTCGGTTTCCATAGCGGCCGATAATAGCGCCGAAATAAGGGTTCTTTTCCTCATACAGAGAAAGCGAATCCAAACCAAGGACAACATCTTCATATTCTCCTTCTTTATTGGGAACTTTTAAGGATGTAATGATACCACCATAAGTGATAACAGCCATTTCAAGTCCTTCATCGTTCGAAATTATATATTTCTCGACGGCCTCTCCATTTGAAGTTTCTCCAAAGCTTTCTGTTTTAACACTAAATCCTTTTTCTTCCATTTTAGATTCTTCTTGTTCAGATTCATTTTCAGTAGCATTCTTACATTGTATAAAAACAAGCAAAACTGCCAGGAAGGCTAATCTGAGAATTTTATTATAATTTTTCATAATCAATTGGTTATAGTATTCTTACATTCCGTGCTGGAACAAGTGATAATAGGCTTCGTTAGCATTAAGAGTATCTTTGAATTGTCTTACCGTAGTCTTATCATCGATAACTAACAATTCGATTCCGGCTATATCTGCAAAATCCTCCAGGAATTCTGTAGATAAGGCCTGGGTATAAACCGTATGATGGGCTCCTCCGGCAAGGATCCATGATGTCACGGCCGTATCCATATCTGGTTTGGGATCCCAAAGTACCCTGGCAACCGGTAGGTTAGGAAGGTCTGCTTCTGGCTCAACAGCTTCTACTTCGTTTACAATAAGTCTGAAACGGTTACCCATATCAACCAACGAAGCATTCAAGGCTTCTCCTTCAGGTGAGTTGAATACCAGTCTCACCGGATCTTCTTTTCCACCAATTCCTAAAGGATGTACCTCACAAGATGGTTTGGCGTCTGCAATACTCGGACAGATCTCCAGCATGTGTGAACCTAATACATAAGATCGTTCAGCCTTAAAATGATTGGTGTAGTCTTCCATAAATGAAGTACCGCCTTCAAGTCCCTGAGCCATTACCTTCATCGCTCTTAATAAAGCTGCTGTTTTCCAGTCACCTTCGGCTCCAAAGCCATAACCGTCAGCCATTAGCCGTTGTACTGCAAGTCCCGGTAATTGCTTGAGTTCCCCAAGGTTCTCAAAAGTATCAGTAAAGGCTTTAAATCCTCCTTCCTCTAAAAAGGCTCTAAGTCCCAGTTCAATCTTCGCTGCATCAACCAGGGATTGTCGCTTATCCCCTCCTTCCTTTAAGGAGTCTGTAAGCGTATAAGTCTCTTCATATTCTTTAAGCAGTGTATTTAGATCAGAATCGGAAACGGCATTAATATGTTTTACAACATCGGAAGAATCATAGCCGTTAACCTCTACGCCAAATTTGATCTGGGCGGCCACCTTATCTCCTTCGGTCACTGCAACCTGCCTCATATTGTCCCCAATACGGGCAACTTTCAGGTTTTGCAATTCGTCCCATCCCATAGCTACACGTTGCCAGTTCCCAACTTTACGCTGAGTTGCTTCAGTCTTCCAGTGACCAACGACCACCTTACGCTTTTTACGCATTCTTGACATAATGAATCCGAATTCACGATCTCCGTGCGCCGACTGATTCAAATTCATAAAATCCATATCTATCTTACTCCATGGGATCTCTGCATTAAATTGAGTATGGAAATGACAGATCGGCTTTTTAAGAATACTTAATCCATTGATCCACATTTTGGCAGGAGAAAAGGTATGCATCCAGGTAATAATCCCTATACAATTCTGGTTATTATTTGCCTCCAGCATTACCTGGGTAATCTCATCCGGGGTCTTTACCGTGTTTTTATGAACCAGTTTTACCGGAACAAAAGCTGATTTGTTTAACCCCTTAACTATTTCTGCAGAATTGGCCGCAACCTGTTTCAGGGTTTCTTCGCCGTATAAATGCTGGCTTCCGGTAATAAACCAAACTTCTTTATTTTTAAAATCTGTCATTTTTAATTTTTTATATGGTTATTTCTGACCGTAATAGGCATCCTTACCATGCTTACGCTCGTAATGTTTTTTAATTAATGAATCTTTTAAACGGGGTGCATCAGGGTTTATCTGAAGTGTTAAAAAGGCCATTTCAGCCACTGCTTCCAGAACTTTACTATGATATACAGCTTTTGCAGCATTCTTACCCCAGGTGAAAGGGCCGTGGTTTCCTAAAAGAACCATAGGTACTTCCTCATAGGAAATTCCTTTTTCTTTAAAACAGTCGAGGATCTGTATGCCGGTGTTGTGCTCATAATTGCCTTCAATAAGATCATCTCGCATTGGGGCCGCACAGGGAATATCTTCGGTTAGGTGATCGGCATGGGTAGTTCCAAAAATCGGGATATCCTTCTGAGACTGCGCCCATGCCACAGAGTAGGTAGCGTGGGTATGTGCTATTCCTCCAATATTTTCCCAGTTCTTATATAAAAAAGCATGGGTCTTGGTATCTGAGGAAGGCCTCATTTCACCTTCGATCACGTTATTCTCAAAATCCAGGATCACGATGTCTTCCGGCTTCAGGTCTTCATAAGGCACTCCGCTAGGTTTGATAGCGAAAACTTCTTTTTCACGATCCACCGCGCTTACATTTCCAAAGGTATAAATCACAAGACCAAGATCGTTTAACTGCATGTTGGCCTGGTAACACTCCTGTTTCAATTCTTTATACGAGCTCATTATTATTGATTTTATTGCTGATGTTCTTCTCTACAAAAGCAGCAAGTTCTTTATATTCTTCCAGATATTCCTGGTACGCTTCTATCTTTTCAGGTTTCGGATGGTACTCTGCCTCAAAAGGGCTTCCCAGTTTCTTACTGGCTTCAATCACATTGGGGAACAAGCCAGCGGCTACCGAGGCATAGATAGCGGCTCCAAGGGCCGGCGCCTCATCAGATTCCGCCACCTTTATCGGCATGTTCAGAACATTGGCAAGAGTTTGCATGATATAAGCCGATTTACGGGCCACTCCTCCAATGCCTATTACAGTATCTATTTTCACTCCTTCACTTTGAAAACGCTCCACGATCATTTTGGAACCAAAACAAATGGCATTCACTAAAGCATTAAAGATATGAGGAGCTTTTGTTCCCAGGGAAAGATTGCTTATAGCACTCTTAAGTTCCTGGTTGGCATCAGGAGTTCGTCTTCCGTTAATCCAATCTAAAGCTATCGGAATACTTTCTGAAAGCTCCAGTTTTTCTGCCTGTTCCGATAATTTTGGTATAAAGTCATTATTAACTTCCTTCTGGAGTTTTCTCTTCTGATCTTCAGAAAGCACGTTGGAGGTATAAACCAGATTATCCAAAGGCCAGCTAAGCACATCCTTAAACCAGGCCAGCACATCTCCAAAAGCAGACTGTCCCGCCTCAAGCCCTATCATACCCGGGATAACCGAACCGTCCACCTGTCCGCAGATACCTTTAACCGTATTATTCCCAATTTCAGAATCTTCAGACACGATAATATCACAGGTGGAAGTCCCCATTACCCGTACCAGAGCGTGTTTGTCTATCTGTGCGCCAACTGCTCCGGCATGTGCATCAAAGGTTCCCACAGCTACTACACAGTCTGTGGTAAGACCTAACTTATCGGCCCATTCTTTATTTAATGTTCCGGCAACCTCATCAGAAGTATAGGTCTCCCGGTAAAGCCTGGTTCTCAATTGGGCCAGATAGGGATCCAGTTTCCCAAGAAATTCTTCCGAAGGCAATCCGTCCCATTCCTCGTGCCACATAGCCTTATGCCCTGCGGCGCAACGACTCCGTTTAAAACTCTCAAGATCGGAATCTACCAGCATATAGGTCATTAGATCGCAGTGCTCCATCCAGGAATAAGCTGCATTCTTTACAGCTTCATCTTCCCTGGCTACATGCAGGATCTTGGCCCAGAACCATTCCGATGAATATATCCCTCCTTCATATTTGGTATAATCCAAACCTCCCCAGCTCCTGGCCAGTTCATTGATCTCATTGGCTTCCTTTATAGAAGTATGATCTTTCCAAAGTACCATCATTGCATTTGGATTCGCTTCAAATCCCTTTTCAAAGGCAAGAGGTTTTCCTTCTTTGGTCACAGGTACCGGAGAAGATCCGGTGGTATCTATACAGATACCTTTTACTTCTTCAGCCTTTACCTTTGACAAGGCAATTACTTCTATTATCGTATTTTCAAGCCCCTCCACATGGTCCAGGGGATGCTGCCTGAACTGGTTTTGAGAAGGTTTGCAGTATAATTGCTTCTCCCATCTCTTATACCAATGCACCGCAGAGGCTACTTCCTTTCCAGATTCGGTGTTCACCAGAACGGCGCGAACCGAATCTGAACCGTAATCCAAGCCAATTACATAATTACTCATCTTTAAAACTTTGGATTCAAATATATCAATTTCATTTAATAATTGTAATTAAAACACTTATTAATTTTAGGATTTATCTAATTATTAGAAATGCAATCATATTGCTTATTTGTAGTATATCCTTTTTTCACCTCTTTCTAGTAAAATTCAAAAATCGGTCTTCCGTTTTTATCAAACTTTACCTCCATCATTCTTGCATGACGATTAGGATCGTATAAAGGATCTGCCTTAATTGCTTCTAACGGTCTTTTATCTGATTCAGGCACCATTTTTGGATCTCCAACTGCCTTTTCGTAATCTCTTGCATGATAAATCATTAATGGATCTCCGTCCTTATCGACGGTAAAGGAATTATGTCCCGGACCATATATACCCTTTTCTTCATTAGTTTTTAAAACAGGATATCTTGACTTTTTCCAGGAATTTCTATCCAATAAATCAGCATTCGCATCGGCTTCCAACATTCCCATACTATAAGCAGGTCCAGTGGAACTGGCTGAATAAGTAATGTAAATTTTGCCTTTATTTTTAATAACTGCAGCTCCTTCATTCACCCAAAAATCAATACGCTCCCAATCGTAATCTGGTGTGGTTAGCATAAACTGGACTGTTTTTAACTTAATTGGCGATTCCATTTCAGCTAAATACAAATTAGAGGCAGCGAATTGTCCACCTGTTTTTTCTGCCCAAATGAAGTAGCGTTTTCCATTGTGTTCAAAGACAGTTCCGTCTAGAGAAAAATCGGTAAAGCTTTTGGGATCATCGTCTGCAGCTTGCATCATTCCAAGCTCAACCCACTCATCCTTTAATGGATCCTGACCTTTTAATTCCAACACATAAGGTCTCAACTTCCATATATCGTCTTCTTCACTCGCTGCAAAATATACATACCACTTTCCATCTAAATAATGAATTTCCGGTGCCCAAATGTGACGACTCATCGGTCCACTTTCGTGCTTTTTCCATACCGTAAAAGGCTCTGCATCTTGCAACCCCTCAATGGTTTTTGCCCTTCTAATTTCTATAGCATCGTATGTTGGGACAGAACCTGTAAAATAATAGTAACCGTCTGTATGTTTGTAGACAAATGGATCTGCTCGTTGCATGACGATTGGTTCGTTGGATATCTTAATATTTTTATTCTCAGCCGTATGATCTTGCGCATTTACTTGCGAAAAATTTGTAACTCCCAACAAAGAAAAAGTTACAAGTACCAGGTTTATAAATGATTTTGTCGTCATATCAGTTCTTATTTTAATTATCCTTATTCTAAGGTCAGGTTTTTATATCTAATCATGGCACCATTTTATTCCTTTAATTCATGGGCTGTACAGTAGGCCAGCCATTCACCCATTCAATTTCCTTAATTCCTAATTTGGGAGCTCCATCATCATTGGCATCGTAGGCATGGAAGAACATATAATCCTTTCCATCGAAGCTATAGACACTGTTATGACCTGCACCGTACCAGTTCTCATTTCCCTGAAGAATAAGAGTTCCTCCACCTTCGTTCAATGGCTTACCGGATTTGTCCACATAAGGGCCGGTAGCATTTTTCGATCTTCCTACCACTACCTTATAGGTACTGTTCTCTCCTCTGCAACAAAGATCCCATGAAAGAAACTGGTAATACCAGTCTCCCTTTTTAAAAATAAAAGGAGCTTCCAGAGCTGCATCTCCCGGATCCTTATTATCTAATTCAAAGGACCTTTCTCTCCTGGCAATCGTACGCCATTCTTCTGGTTTGGCGATCCCGGTAAGACTATCATTCAGCTTTACCATTTTCAAACCATTCCAGAAGGAGCCAAAAGACATCCACGGAGTACCGTTATCATCATAGATGATATTAGGATCAATAGCATTCCACATATCACGGTCCGGAACGGAACGAACAACAATGCCATGATCTACCCATTCATAATCTTCACTTTCAGGATCGAGGGTTTTATTAGTAGCTACTCCAATAGCCGAGGTATTCTTGGCAAATGAAGAAACCGAATAATACAAATACCAGGTATCTCCTTTTTTAATAATATCGGGAGCCCAGATATGATTTCTGAAATCTGCCACCACAGAATCTGTCCATTCAGGTTTTTCGCTGAATACGGCTTCTCCTCTTTCCCAGTTTTGCAGGTCTTTCGAAGTATAAACTCCTATGCCTCTACCGGTATTGAACAAATAGTAGGTATCACCTTCTTTCGCGACTACAGGATCGTGGACCCGGATCTCCCGGGTATCCTGGGCAGATGCACTGAACCCTAATAATAAAGTAACCAGGAAAATTAAATTTAAATTTTTCATATCTCTATTCTTCTAGTTTTGAAATTCCTTCAGAAGTCATTTGAACCCTTTTCAAAGTGCCATCGGCATTGTAAAATAACTGATCAATACAAACTGAGCGCCTGTAACTTCCTCCTTTAGTGGGTTTGCTTCCATTGTGATAGATAAAATAATCTATTCCTTTGAATTCTATGATGGCCTGGTGATTGGTATTACTGTTGCCGGCTACTTCATTCAGGATCCCTTTATACTCCCAGGGCCCTTCAATAGATTTACTCATTGCATAAGCCGTTTTCTCCGGAAAGTCATAGGCATAGGAGAGGTAATACCAATCTCCCTTTTTATGAATATATGGTGCCTCTACAAAATGGGGCAAATCCACTGTTTGTATATCTCCATCCAGCTCAATCATGTTATCTTTTAATTTCACCCAGTACAATTGGGTGTTTCCCCAGTATAGATAGGCCTGTCCATTATCCTCGATCCAGACAGTAGGGTCTATATCATCCCAGCTAATGCCTGTATATTCCGTAGTCATATCATTAGTGATAAGAGCTTTTCCTATTGCATCTTTAAAAGGTCCTATAGGACTATCAGCCACAGCAACTCCAATGGCTTTACCAGGGTGTGTATCATCATGATGTACCGTAACATACCAGTAAAATTTACCATCCTTTTCAATAACTTCAGCAGCCCAGGCATCATCTACTGCCCATTTAAAATCCTTAGCTTTTAATGGTACCGGATGCTCTTCCCAGTTAACCATATCATCTGAAGAATAAACCAGCCATTCATTCAGATCATAGAAATTATAATCATCTGCAGGATCATCGTGACCTACATATAAATAGACTTTACCATCATGAATTATAGCTGCCGGATCGGCTGTATATTTATCTGTAATTATGGGATTATTGAAGTTTTCGTTAATAGAATCCGACTCATGCTGTGCATTTAAAGAAATTCCCCCAAGCAGGGCCATAGCTATTGCAAGAATTTTAAAGTTACTTTTCATTCTGTTTATCGTTATTTTTCATTAATCTAATTCCGTATACACCAGCCGTACTTGAACCAGGCATTGCTTCAAATCTAAGAATAAGTACCCCCTCACTTTTCTTCAGGATACCCGGAGGAATGGTATAGTCTTTTTCAAAAAACCGGTTCCCTTCCAGACCGTTAAAACTTTCTTGAGCAATTAGCTTATCATTTACCAGAATCTTAAAATCCCTATTGCTATCTCCTCCAAAATAAGTGATTCTAAGCCTTCGCGCTTCCTCTTCCTTATCCACAAGTCGATAGCTAAACCAACCCTGGGCATCACGCCAGTGACGATTTCGGTTTACCCCAATATTTGAATCTTCACTTTCAATAAAGTGATCGGCCTCCGGTTGCTGTTCTCCGGGAGCAACCATATCGATGGTAAGAGCGGCAAGAATTTTTTCTTCTTCCTCCAGTTGTCTCAATTTTTCATTTATTTCTTTAATTCCTTCTGTAGTTTCCAGTGGCAGGTATATAACATACCTGGATTCATGTAGCTTATAAAAAGGAATAAACTTCAGATCTTTATACCTCTCAGGGTATAAGACTTCCGGAGCTGAAAAAGTCAAAGATTTACCAGGTA
Source organism: Christiangramia crocea (assembly GCF_022410465.1). GTDB lineage: Bacteria > Bacteroidota > Bacteroidia > Flavobacteriales > Flavobacteriaceae > Christiangramia > Christiangramia crocea. The sequence continues at coordinate 635,401 of NZ_JAJSON010000025.1, forward strand.
CTTTTTTAACCAGTTTTTCAATATTTTCGGTTTTGTCTGAAAGGAAATATGGCATTTGGGTAAGTGGAATAGATTTACCCGCCGCAATATGACCTCCTCTGCTGGCATCTGCAAAAAGTCCCTGTAGATCTTCTTCACCGGTTTTGGCAGCCAATACGATCGGGCCATATTTTAAAGATTTATAATCTGACCCATCCGGCAGTCTTTCAGAACTAAGTTGCATAGGCAGTTTTACCTCCACCCTGTCACCATCTTTCCACTTCCTTTCAATAGGAACATAATAACCAGGCTCAGTATCAAATTTTAAGGCCTCTCCATTCACCTCTACTTCAAATTCACCGGCCGGAATCCAACGTGGATAACGCAATTTTAAGTTTAGCTTTTGTGGCCTTTTAGAATTTATAATAAATGAAGTGGATTCCTGCTCAGGAAAATGGGTTTGCTGGGTAAGGCTAATTCCCTTCTCTTTCCAGTTTAACTTTGAAGGAATAAACAGATTCACATAAAGGTCGTTATTCTTATAAGCATAAATAAGCTCATTATACTTTCCATGATTTTCCAGACCAGAGCCCACACAACACCAGAAACTGGTTTCCGGTTGAGAATAGACCCTGTAGTGACCGGGACGCATCGGTGTAAAATATACAAACCCGCCCTTTTCAGGGTGTTGAGAGGAAAGAATATGGTTGTATAATCCCTGCTCATAATAATCAATATATTTCTCATCGGCTTCAGCCTGAAATAGTTTTTTACTTAGTTTAAGCATGTTATAGGTGTTACAGGTCTCGGGACCCTGTACACTGGATATCATACTTGCAAAATCATTGGTGGGGTGAAAATGTTCACGTACACTGTTTCCGCCTATTGCCACAGTTCGCTTTTTTACCACATTCTCCCAGAAATATTTAGCAGCTTCATGAAAGTCCTTATTTTCATCAAGGGATGCTATGGTCTCAAAACCGACAACTTTAGGGATCTGCGTATTCGCATGCATTCCGTTAAGGACATCTTTTTGCTCTTCCAAAGGATGAAGTAAATATTCATGAGAAAACCTGTAGGCCAGATCCAGATACTTTTTATCTCCTGTGATTTGAGCCACATCGGCAAAAACCTCATTAAGCCCTCCGTGTTCAGAGCGGAGCATATCCTGTATCTGCTCTTCCGAAAGATCTTCGGTAATATCAATCATCCAGTCGCTATAATCAATAAGCATTTCCTTAGCAAGATCATTTCCAGTAAACAAATAAGCATCACGCAATCCTGCATAGGTTTTATGAATATTATAAAGAGGAACCCAGCGGTCGTTCAGGCTAAAGCTACCTGCATCTATATCTCCAGAAGCTATTTCCTCCCATAATTCGGTGCTACCGGGAACTCCGCCTATATATCCATTACCTATGGCGTCCTGGGCGAGCTTCAGCTCCCGTAGCATATAATCCAGTCTCTTCAGCACCTCCTTCTTCCCTGTTGAAGCATACATAAGCGATAAAGCAGTTAGGTAATGGCCCCCAATATGTCCGTCAAGACCGGTATTTTCCCAATTAGGATAGCTCTCGGCTTTAGGCTCCAGACCGGCTTCCTTTAAAAAAGGAGCCAGTAATCTGTTAGGTTCAAGCTCCATGATGTAATCAAGGTCTACCTGCATGGCGTCCTGAAAAGGACTATCCAGTAACTTCACATCCTTATGCAGGAAAAATTCCAGTTTTTTCTTTTGGGCATTTGCATTGAATGCCGCAAGCAATATCAGGAGAGTTACTACTGAGATTCTTCGTTTTAATACTGAATTTCTACAATGCATTTATATCAGTTTATTTTTTTTGCCCAGATTGCGGTTCCATCGTTGTTCAGACCTGTGAATAAAATTGTCTTATCAACATTGTTTTCCCAGTCACGGCCCCACTCCACGTAGAGTTTATCTGTGTATCCATTGCTGAATTCCATTGTTAACCATGGAGCCTCATAGCTCCAATGGTTGTCTGAATCTCCATTAATTGAACCATCTGCATTCAGCTCAAGATTAATTGAAGTCTGAAAATCAGGAGAAGTTTGTTCTTCAGCATAGCCAGGTACTACCTGATAGCCTAATATGATCTGCTCATAAGAACCAACCAGGTCTTCTTCTGCAATTCCTTCCTGCTCCACAGCTGCATAACGTTCTGGAGAAACCACCGGCCATCCATCTTCTGTCCAGTGCATCTTTCTTACATGTAGCACCATAAAATAGCTATTCTCCCCAGGTCTTCCCTGGTGTGCCATATAATACTGACCTTTATCATCGCTAAAAACCGATGGGTGAGAAACTCCCTGCCAACCTGAATGGCCATTAAACTGATATGGAGCCAGGATCATTGGAAGGTTATCCATTTCAGTATTAATATTATTTCCATTATAATCCAGGAAAGGTCCGTCAGGTGAATCACTCCTTCCAACTCTGACATTGTACTTTGTCTGAAGCCAGTCATATGCTATAAACATATAGTACTTATCCTGTTCTTCGTGATAGATCACTTCAGGACCTTCAATATTTCCATTAACAATTCCCCCTGTAAATCCACGTTGAGCTATTCTTGTACCTTTGGTCCCGGGATTTTCCGGAAGTCCAGTAGAAGGATTCAGTTTAAAATAATAGATACCGTCCCATGCCGATCCATAATAGAACCAATGTTCATTGCCCGGAGTAACCACTACAGTAGGGTCTATAGCATTTGTTTGCCTCGTATTGTCGGCCTGGGAAGTCACAACCAACCCCTGTTCTTCCCAGGGACCCAAAGGGGAATCTGATGTTGCCAATCCTATAACGCTTAACCTGGGTGTAGGACTGCTCAGGGAATAATACAGTCTGTATTCGTCCCCTACTTTCATCGCGTAAGGAGCCCATAAGGCATCGAAAGGATCTCCTCCCTTCGATTCTATGAACTCCCTCCCCCGTTGTGGTAAACCATCGAAAACCCATCCCACAAAACTCCATTCTACCAGATTCCTTGATTTTCTAATTTGAATGCCAGGACGAATTTCAGAACCAAAGGAAACATCGGTACTGTAACTGTAATAGGTATCACCTTCCTTGATTATTGAAGGATCGTGAGAATTGTACAGCCCCCAGCTATAGACATTGTCGGCACCTGCCACATGATGATAGGTATCAGTGATCGCTGAAAAGTCTATGGAGTTATCAGGCGGTTCCGGATTTCCACCATCTTCACCCTGGTCAGGTAGACTCGGTCCGGGCGCATCATCTGTTCCCGGCTCCTCCTTGCTACAGGAAACTGTAACCAGCAAAATAAAGCAGGAAATTATTATTCTACAGAACAATATGTTACAAAGTCTTACAGTCATTATTTTTCAGATAGCATCACTACCGAAAATGGTGGCAGGGTCACTTCGATAGTTCCATTTTTTATCTTAAAATCTTTGAACTCCTTTGGTGTTATATTACCAGGATCGTCAAAGGTATTATGGTCCTGAAGATTTGCACTGCTTAGGATCTCTCCATCCATTTTCCCTGCTTCAAGATCTCCAAGGTTGATCTCCACTGTATTTGTTTTCTTAGAGTCAATGTTTACAAGAGAGATGTGAATTTTTCCCTCTTCAGATTTAGAAGCTGATACAGATATTGCCGGCAGGGATTTGCCGTTATAGGTATAATTCACTCCATTAAGTTCTACCGGAATCAGAGTCGCATCATGATGTACGGTATACATTCTCATTACATGGTAGGTAGGTGTAAGCAACATTTTCTCTTCCTTGGTAAGAGCAACAGCTTGTAATACATTCACAGTTTGTGCAAGGTTTGCCATTTTAACCCTGTCTGCATGATTGTTAAAGATATTAAGAGTAGCTCCGGCAATCATGGCATCACGCATGGTATTTTGCTGATAAAGGAAGCCAGGATTCGTACCTTCTTCCACATTATACCAACCACCCCACTCGTCTACAACAAGAGCTACCTCGTGTTCCGGATCATATTTATCCATTATTTCCAGGTGCTTGTTGATAAGTTCTTCCATTCGGAGCGCTTTGGTCATGGTCTTAAAATACTGGTCTTCTGAAAATTCCACAGCCGGACCTTTATCATTCCATTCTATCACCGAATACGAATGTAATGCAACCCCTTCAATCAAATGTTTCGGTATGTCACGCATCAACACTTCGGTCCAGTGATAATCGTCCTCACTGGCACCGGAAGCAATTCTGAAAAGTCCGCCAGAATTATTCCAGTCGCCCATAAAAGTTGCATATTGCCGGTAAAGATTGGCATAGAATTCCGGAGTCATATTTCCTCCACAACCCCACATCTCATTTCCAACACCCCAGTATTTCACATTCCAGGGTTTTTCACGGCCATTTTCTCTACGAAGCTTGGCCATTGGACTCACTCCATCATGGTTGACATATTGAACCCAATCTGAAAGTTCTTTTACTTCACCACTACCAACATTTCCAGCCAGGTAGGGTTCAGCTCCAAGCTCCTCACAAAGATTCAGGAAATTGTGGGTTCCAAAGCTATTATCTTCAGTAACCCCTCCCCACCAGGTATTCACAATAGTGGGACGATCTTCCTGAGGACCAATTCCATCTTTCCAGTGATAAGTGTCAGCAAAACAGCCCCCTGGCCATCTTAAATTGGGAATTTGAATATCCTTTAATGCCTGAATAATATCATTACGAACTCCATCGGTATTTGGAATATCACTATCTGGCCCTACATATAATCCATCATAGATAGAACGTCCCAGATGCTCGGCAAAGTGGCCATAAATATGCCGGCTTATAACTACAGAGTCTTCAGGAGATTGAAGACTCACCTGTGCATCCTGTGCAAGTACAGATAAGCTTGAACACATAAATAAGAAAATGGGAAAACTAAATTTAAACTTTTTCATAATACATTCTTGTAAGATAGAAGAATTCCGGTGGTTTAATTCAAACCACCGAATTCTTCAGTTAGCTAAAAACAACTAAAATTAATTATTAATTTAAGCACTATTAATATCCAGGATTTTGTTCAGTTCCAGGATTATTATCAACTTCGGTTTGAGGGATTGGGAAATACTCCCGGCCATCTGTATAGGTTTCAAATTCAGGATCTCTTTCCTGCAACCAATCCAGCCTGGTATCTAGCCATCCCCATCTTCTTATATCATCAAATCGATGACCTTCAAGGGCTAATTCTAAAAATCTTTCATGTGCTATCTGCTCAAACATTTCCTCCTGGGTCATGTTAGGCTTGATCTCTCTAAGATCAGGCAGGTTCACACGATCCCTAACCATTTGAACATAATCGTAAGCAGCATCGGTTTCACCGGTCTCATTCAGGACTTCAGCATACATTAACAGAAGGTCTGCATATCTATAAATTCTTTCATTTATCCCCGATCGCCAGTCAAATTCATCCGTTCTATCCCCGTAAGAATTCTGGTACTTATTTACGAAAAGTGCGTTAAGATCAGAAGGGTTATTTGCATAATAAGTGGCGAAATCTTTACCATATAAGGTATAACCCTCAGGGTCATTCCATGCAATGGTGACATTTAAACGAGGATCATTTTCACCATTCAGCGTTTCTTCCTTCATGAATTCTTCAAAAAGAGTCTGAGTAGGCTGAACATCTGTCCATCCAAAGCCTCTTGGAGCATAAGTAATTGCTCTGGCCGAGGTCTTACCCCATCCCGAAGCAGGTGCTCCACCCCATCCAAGGTCTACTCCACCAGCTTCACGGCTAAACTGAACTTCAAAAATAGACTCTGAGTTATTCTCATTCTCTGTGGTAAAATTATCCTTATAATCTGGAACCAGTGAATACACACCCAGGTCTATCACCCTTTTAAAATTTACTTTCGCTCCTTCATAATCCTGAGTGAACAACTGAGCCTTTGCCAGGTATGCAATCGCCGCTCCTTTTGTAGCTCTTCCAACCTGCCCGGCATCGGAACCGGAAACATCATTATAACTTACAGGTAACATCTCTATGGCTGTAGTAAAATCTTCTTTTACCTGAGCCCATCCCTCTTCCTGGGATTTCTGTTCATGATAAAGTTCAGTAGAAGTGGGAACCGGAACATTTTTGAACATATTCACAGCGTGGAAAAGATACAGACCTCTAAGGAAATACGCCTGACCCAGAATTCGCTCCTTCAAAGCTTCATCCTCCATTTCTATCATTGGTACATTTTCCAGCACCTGGTTTGCCCGGTAGATTCCCTGATAATAGGTTTCATAAGCCCAGCCATAGATCGACGGATCTGCAATACTGGAATTGAACCTACCAACATTATACATAGCACCCCATGGACTCTGACTTCTGGAATCATCTCCCTTAAGATCGAGTAGTAATGGAGTACTTCTCATGTAAGTACCATCGGTTAATAAACTTCCGTAAACTGCATTCACTCCCAGCAATGCATCCTGATCATTTTTCCAGAACGATGCTGTTGTCTCGACATTTGGATCGGGTTGTACCAGATCCTCTTCTTTAACACATCCACCTAACAGGAAGAGCCCTGCCAAAAAGAGTGGGTAAAAAGATTTGATATTTTTCATTTCTTAATATTTTATGATGTTTTTGCTTAAAATTGAACTTCTACACCAAGAGCTACGGTAGTTGGATTTGGAAAACTTCCTCTGGCAAAACCTCTTGAGAATAACCCGTCACTTATAAAGTCCGGATCGTAACCTCTATAATCGCTAATAGTCCATAAATTTTGTCCTGTAACATATACCCTTGCGCTGTTTATAAACAAATCTTCCACTAATGGTACTGAGTAACCGAGCTGAAGATTCTGTAGTTTTATGTAACTTCCATCTTCAATAAACCTATCAGAAGGTCTATTATTACCATTCGGGTCACCAATAACAGGTCTGGGTACATTTGTATCGGTATTATCAGGTCTCCAGTAATCTACCAAATCTATATGATGGTTAGTATACTGCCCAACCATTAGATTCTGATAAGTCGCATTGAAGACCTTATTTCCTGCGTTCCCTTGAAAGAAAAATGAAAAGTCAAAATTCTTATAAGTACTGCTAAAATTCAATCCATAACTAATTTTAGGTATAGTAACCCCTTGGAAAGTACGGTCATCGTCGGTGATAATTCCATCACCATTTACATCCCTGAACTTCACATCCCCGGGAGCAGCTCCGGGCTGATCGGCATGAGCATCTATCTCTGCCTGATCCTGAAACAGACCTTCGGTTTCAAATGCATAAAGTTCACCTATTGACCTTCCGACCTCAGTCCTGGAAGCCGCCCCGCTAATTGGAATATCATCTGCACCAATCTTGAGGACTTCGTTATCTAGAGTACCTAGATTTGCTGAAATATTATATTGAAATTCACTTTCAGCATTGCTGTAACTAACTGCAAATTCAAGACCCGTGTTTTCTACAATAGCAGCATTGGTCGTAATACTTGCAGGAAAGGCACCTGTTGAAAATGGCAACGGAACATCTGCAAGAAGATCACTCGAACGTTTTTTGAACCATTCTGCAGTAAACTGTAGTTTATTGCTAAAAAGTCCCGCTTCAAGGGCAGCATTCCAGGTTTCAGTGTCTTCCCATTTTACATCCGGGTCTTTGATATCGATCGCAATAGTACCCGGAGCAAGGCTATTTCCGAAGGCGTAACTCGCAAAAGGATTCACCACGGCTGCGTAGTCATATGGACCAATCGTGTTGTTACCTAACTGCCCGTATCCACCACGTAATTTTAGGGAATTCCACCATCCTGGTAATTCAAAGAAACTTTCATTATGCAATTTCCAGGCTCCTGAAACAGAGAAATAATCTCCTGTGTTATTCTCCTCTGCAAATAATGAAGATTTATCACGCCTAAAGTTTAAAGTTAACAGGTATCTGTCATCATAACCATAATTCAAACGACTTAAGTAAGACAGGGCGGTTACGGTATTTTCATACTCGGTTCCTGAGATCGCATCAGCAAATTGGATTTTGCTGATCTCATCTGGTTTAAACCCTACCCCTCTTCCTGTAGTAACCTCATAATCACTTCGTTCCTGGATAACCCCAGCCAAAGCACTTATAGTGTGTTCATCAAAGGTCTTGTCGTAACTTAAAAGATTATCCACGATGGTTCTCAAAGTACTTCCGTTAGACACATCAAGCGCCGCCTCACTATTGGTAGTAATATAATACCAGCCCAGGTCACTTGGAGGATTAAAGAATTTATTGTAGGTGTCTAGCCTGTCTGCACTTGCACGGAATCTATAGGTTAAGCCATCTAAAATATCAAATTCACCATAAATATTCCCCAGGAACCTGTTTCTTTCACTAAGGTTGGTAATCAGATTCTGAAAACCAATTACGTTAAGAGTAATTGCCCGCTGGGTAAGATTATCTGCTCCACCGTATCCTCCCAGGCGATTTTCATCATAAACCGGCATGGTTGGAATTGCCTGGAGGAGATCTATTACTGCTGTTTGTCCTGCCAGATATTCACTGAAATTATTTTTATCTGAACTGGTCACCGCAATCTTTCCGCCATATCTAAACCTGCCTTTCTCACCATTCAGGTCCAGTGTTGCTGAATATCTTTCATAATCCTGGGGAGTTTCGATATATCCTTTATTCTTGAAATAATCAAGATTCAGGTTGTAATTAATAGTTCCTGAGCCACCACTAAAACCAAGTGTATGATTTTCTACCATTCCAGTCTTATAAGCAACCTCCTGCCAATCAGTATCAACATCATCAATATAGAATTCACTGTCAGGATCATTTCCAGGAACAACTTCAAGCCCCGCATTTATTTCGGCTGCACTTGTAATATCCTGATATTGCACCCGGTTGGTAAGAGGAATAGTGTTTGGGACAGTTTGAATTCCAACCTGAGAACGGTATGTAATGTGATTTGTACCTTCTTTTCCTTTTTCAGTAGTGATAATAACTACGCCATTAGCACCACGCTGACCATAAATAGCGGCTGCAGATGCATCCTTAAGAACCTGGATACTCTCAATATCGCCGGTAGGGAAATCGAATGGAGAATCTACAATCACTCCATCCACAACAAATAGTGGATTATTATTATTGAAGGAGGTCACCCCTCTAATTTTAATGTTCACAAAACCTCCCGGTTCTCCGGAGGATTGAACAGTAACACCGGCAGCCTGTCCCTGAAGCAATTTTGCGACATCAGGCGAAATAACTTTCTTCGCTTCATCGGCATCTACTACACTGACTGAGCCCGTAAGGTCTGATTTCTTTTGTGTACCATAACCTACCACAACTATATCATCAAGTTGATTCATGTCTGACGTCAAAGTAATATTTATAGTTTCTCTGCCATCCACTTCAACTTCTTGTGTAACGAAGCCGAGATAAGAAAAAACAAGAGTAGAATTAGAAGGAGCTTCAATAGAATATTCTCCATCCATATCTGTTACCACTCCGTTGGAAGTTCCTTCCTGAATAATATTTACGCCGGGTAATGGCTCTCCATTATCTTTAGCAGATACAGTTCCGGTAACGGTAATATTCTGTGCAACCACCGGAACGCTAAAAATAAGAGTTAAATAAAACAGAAAGCGAAATCGATTTCGCTTGAGTTGATATTTTCTCATAATTTATGTTTTAAGTGTGTATTAAACATTTACAAATGTTATCAAATATATCCATAAAACCAAGAAAAAAAATATCAAAAGTGTATTTTTAACACCTATATTTGAAAATATAATAACTTAGCGGAAGATTTATATATTAATGGTTGTCCAATAAGCTAGATTTTACAAAAATTTCTAAATTTGTCCATGCTTAATACTTATTCAACAGAGGATAAAGTTCTCCTGGCCGTAGACTGTATAATCTTTGGCTTTGACAAGGAAGAATTAAAGATTTTATTAATCAAGAGGGATTTTGAACCTGAAAAGGGTAAATGGTCATTAATGGGAGGTTTCTTAAAGCAAAACGAGAATCTAGATCAGGCGGCAGACAGAATCCTAAGTACTCTTACAGGAATCAATAATGTTTATATGGAGCAACTGCATTCCTACAGTAAAGTAGACAGGGATCCTGCAGAACGAACTATTTCCGTTGCTTACTATGCTCTGATAAACATCGAAGATCATAATGCAGAACTGATCGAAAAATACTCTGCAAAATGGTTCAGTATAAAAAAAGCTCCAGATCTTATTTTTGACCATAACATTATGGTTAAGCATGCCATAAGCAGGCTTCGTTATAAAACATCAAAAGAACCACTTGGTTTTGAGCTATTGCCCCCAAAATTCACTATGCGGCAATTGCAGAAATTATATGAGGCAATCCTGAACCAGAAACTTGATAAACGTAACTTCATAAATAAAATCAATTCACTGGATATTCTTATTAAGCTTGATGAAAAAGATATGAATTCTTCCAGGAAAGGCTCTTTTTTATATATGTTTGATGAAGAAAAATATAAAAGAAAAAAAGCTGAAGGGTTTTCGTTTAAGGTTTAAATTAAATTCTCTCCCAGTTGATTTTTTTCACCAGACACAAATTTTAAGAATACCACAAATTAGCTTCCTGTATATTTCTCAATCCTGTTGCCTATCATAAAACCTCATTAATCATTATTATTACAGAATCCATCCATAATTTTCATAACCATTAGCCCCTCCTCAGCGCTACATGGATTAGGTCCATTATCCAGAAAATAATCTACAGTAGCTTCTATCATAGGTTGCTGGACATACTTCGGATTTCTGAAATGGAAAAGATCATGACTACTATCAGATACTAACTCAAGCTTTTCCCCAAAAAAACTAAATTTCAGGTATCCCTTACTGCCGTATATCAAACACTCATCCTTACTTTCTTTTACTGACATATTAAAACTCCATATACCGCGAAAATGTATCCCGTTTTCAAACCGGATTAGTCCGTTTACATAGTCATCGGCCTCATAATTACTGGATTGGTTTCCCGAAATACCGCAATATGACCTGTAATTCCCAAAATATAATAACATCAGGTCCAACTGATGAGGTGCCAAATCATGAAAATAGCCTCCTCCCGATATTTCGGGTTTAATGCGCCAATCTTCGTTAGCTCCCATTGCGATTAGATCAGATTTCAGAGGCTGCAAAATCCTGATATCTGCAAATCGTATTTCTCCGATTGCCCCTGAATCGATAAGCTTTTTCACTTTCAAAAAAGCAGGCAGTCTTCTGCGGTAATGAGCAATTGTTAGTTTACATTCAGATGTATTTAATACCTTGATAATTTTTGACACCTCCTTTGATGATAAAGCCATTGGCTTTTCAAGGTATACATTTTTACCAGCTTCCAGGGCTTGAATGGCCAGTTCTGCGTGAGTCGATGGAGGAGTAGCGATATATACCGCACTTATTTCCCTGTCCTTTAGCAATGTTTCAACATTGTCAAAATGCTTTTCTGCTCCAAGAATTTTGGCAAATTTTTTCGCCTTTATTCCATCCCGGCTCATTACAGCTATAAGTTCAGATAAATTATTTTTATTAAACGCAGGGCCACTTTTCTTGCGAACCACATCCCCACAGCCAATGATACCCCATTTGATTTTTAGATCCTTATGCATGATTAATCACTTAGCCAGTTATTAAAGAAAGATTCCATTTTTCGAAATATATAAAACATCAAACTTTTAAATCCACACATATGCATAAATTAATTTTTTAATCAATATTAAGATTAATCTTACAAGAGAAATGTTTATTTCAAACATATATTGTAATTTACATCATAAGAAATTATAAAGCACTTAACTAATATCCATCTTCCTGAAAAAATATAAAGTCATTTTGTATTGAGCTCCCTAATAAGGAAAAGACTCTTTTCCATATATGTTTATAAGGTATAGAATACACGAAAGGCTTTTCTTTTAAATTATTTAAAATGCCTCTAAACGGTGTCAGGTAAAAAGCCCCAGTAAAACATAACCTAAATCTCAGCACACAGCCTAAATTTTCAATAATCAACGACAAGGATTTTTTTGGAGGTATTATTGATTCTGAGAATGTAAATACCCCGGGAAACAGATTTATTTAATTTCAATTTTGAAATATTCCCTGCCTCATTAAATTCAACTGAAGGAGTTTCTATAAATCTTCCGCTCAAATCAAACAAATAAAACTCATCTTTTAGTTTCGTATTTGATACAAATATTTCGGGAGAGGAAGACCTTACCGGATTTGGATAAACTATTAGTTTCTGAGGATATTCCTTGATGGGTTTTTCCAGACCTTCAAAATAAGTGATTGCATGATCATATGCTTTCTTTCCTATTTTTTCACCAATAATTCTTCCTAAAATATCATCTATTGGAGGATGGATACCTCCCCATATTCTTGACAAACTACACTGATCGGAAGCATCCTGATAGGTTGCCCATTGCAAGGTAATATCAACCGACGGCCCTTCTTCAAAGACTAAGAATTCATTCTTTTTAGCTATAAACTCACCCATACCGCCAGGGAAATATTTGTCCCCTGTCAACAAAGTCAAAACTTCAGCTGCAGCTCTCGAAAAAGTTGAATGCCCCGAAACAAAACCTGCAAATGGCGGTGTTACAAAAGTAGGACGTTGATAGGGCCACCAGGTTTCCGCTAATATCCACCCAACCCCTGCCACATCTACAGAAGGATCATCTATAAAATCGTGGCCTTTCCATGAATACAACTTTATTTTACCCAGGTTTTCATTATTTTCGCCTGCAAGTGGATCCCCTTCTTCTATTATTTCAATTAATCCCTCTTTTAATGGGATTCCATTAGGGGCATAATTATCTCTGGATGGATTGGAGCTTTGTCCCTGAGCACACATATAGCGTATAGCTGAAATAGGTCTTATATAATCATACCATCCTTTCAGGCTCCAGGATGCAACCGCAACATCGTGCATCGCTCCCCCAAGCAAAAAGTAAGCTTTGACATCCCATTCCAGATCATCCAGAACTGTCCCTTTCCCATTAATTTTTTTTTCTAATGCCTCATGATCGGTTACATAGTTGAGTATGGTGAACCAGTGTCCCGGAGGGGTTTCGGAATCCGGTCCGTCTGCCCAGAACTCTGCTAAAACCCTTGTATAATCACCCCGGGGAACAATCTGCTCTTCATAGGCCTGCCCTGTATAAGGATTAATTCTGTGACCTTCTCCCAAGTCACCTCCGTCAATTTCATCATAGAAATTTTTATAATCTGAATACTGCTGAGGGAACTGATCAATTGAAATATTCCCCATAGATCCTGGAGAAATATCCCATAGAACTCCATCATACGGATCTAGATGAGATCCCCATTTGGAAACTAATGAAAACGCCCATTTATAATCATCATCTTCAATTGATGGTGGAGCGTCAGTATCATAATAGACGTGATACTCGTTACCGGATCTGCTATGAATAGTTTTAGTGGCATCTTCAAGCGAAAAAGGTTCCACCCTCCCCCACTCTGCCCCCAGAAAGCCGGGAGTTTGTCCTTCTATAAGATGACCGCTCTGGTCAATAAAAGATTCGAAGGTTAAGGGTTGCCAGCGGTTAGGATTAATATCTTCTATGTTCTCCGGATGTGTAAGATCTAAAGGATCGTTCACAGGCTCATAAAAAATATTGTCATAATCATTTGTTTCGTTAGAGCCGTCCTGTAAACCATAGTTAATTATTTGCTTCGCTATATAGTTTCCCAGAGCTACAGGATCGCCGAACGTGTAATCTTCAGCCCTTATTGAAGTATCATATCCTAGCTCATACATTGCCTCATCTAAAATTTCCTGGGCAACCAAAGAGTTAGGGGAATGCTTAAAACGATGAGACAGCAACCTGTAGGCTGCAAAGCTTATGGTTTGTTTTCTGGCTTCGGATTTATTCACAGTTGTTTCGAATCCTTTGAATTCACTTTCAAAACCATGAAGCATTTTCCCTGTTAAATAGGTAGAAGCTTTATCATTATAAATAGCCCAGGCGTCATACATGGCAATACTGGTATGAAACAAATTCCTGGCATGAACGGTTGGCCGGGCATAGTCCTGCCTGATTAACTCCAGGAGAACTTCGTTCCAGAACCGGGCAATGGAATGATTTATAATTTGAGACTCATCATCCTTTAAGCTAATACTTAATTCTAGCAATTCACTGGTGCAATTGGCATTAGATTCCTTAAGACTTATTTTGCCTGAGTTACCTGCGCCCCATTTTACTTTTAAATTGCCGGTTTCATCTGCTTCTATTATCTCACCTCCTATTACCTCCCATTCTAAAGAAGAACCTTCTTTTAATTGATAGGAATATACCTCGATACTGTTCTTCACCGCTACATTACTCCCCATGATATGGCCTGTTTCAAGATAAATGCAATTTCCTGTACTTTCTATAGCATAGGGATTGTAATTACAGGATTTGGGATCCATACAACCATAAATCTTTTTGCTTGGCTCTTCATTAATAATGGTAAAACCATTACCTTCAATAGCAGAAATAGTTTTATTTACCGGCAAGTCATCGTAGGTCTCAACCAACCCGGATGGCCACGTGATCTTCAGTTCCTGAATTTCAGCATCAGAACCTAAACCAAAATGTACAGGCCTCAAATTTTGTGAAAGAAATCCTTTTCCTGAATAATAGCGATGCAAAGAACCATTTATCGTTTTAATAGAAACTTTAGTTCCTATCGCACCTCTGTTAGAATTCGTTCCTTCCAGTTTCACTTTAAACCAGTGAAGGTCACCTGAAGGGTTAGTAAAATCGGTTAGTGTATTTTCATAAAAATAGGAGGGTTCATCATTATTTGTTACAAAGATATCCAAGTCTCCATCTTTATCATAGTCAAATATTCCTGCTCCAACACTAATGGTAACTTCACCTAAATTAGTTTTTTGAGAACTATTAATAAACTGATTTTTGCCATTGGCAAATAAATTTTCAAAATATACATTAGTTCCCGAACCAGCATTTGGATAGTTAAAACCATTCACTACAAAAATATCTTCATCCCTGTCCAGGTCAAAATCAGAAAAGGTAACATCCCATGCCCAGCCCGCATTATAAATTTTCAAATCCCTTCCACGATCTATATAAGTATTATCAGGAGTTTTGGTAAAAAGAGCATTATCTCCAATGGTGGTAATATAGATATCAAAATTTCCATCATTATTGTAATCTCCAACGGCCATCCCCATATCACCTTTAGAATTGCCCAAACCATAGGAGGACGCACTTTCGGTAAAACCGGTCCCACCATTATTTATATAAAGATCATTAGGACCAGGAACAAAATCATTGGCAACATATAGATCCATCCATCCATCCTTATTGAAGTCAAAAGGAATGCTCTGGTAAGAATGTTTACTTTCTACTCCCTCAAAAATATGACTCACATTGGTGAAGGTTCCATTTCCATTATTCTTGTATAACCTATTGCCTTCACAATCGCTATTCCAGTCTGAGATATAAATATCCAGAAAACCGTCCCTATTGTAGTCAAACCAGACGGCATCAGTATTGATACAATCATTATATTTTTTGAAACCAGCTTCTTCGGTTACTTCTATAAAAGAACCATCGCCTTCATTATGAAAAAGCTGCATTTTGTTAGAGTGAGTCATGAAGAGGTCAGGAAAACCATCATTATCATAATCCCCCCAAAAAGCGCCAAATTTGATTCCTGTTAATGCTACAGATACCTCCCCATTTTCAGTATACGGAAATAGATTAATTAAACCGGAACTACTGGTAACATCGCTAAAAGTACCATCATTGTTGTTCCGAAATAATTTACTGTGGCTGGATGTTACTCTCTCGTTATCCTTATTCCGGGCAACGAGGAATAAATCAAGATCCCCATCCCTATCATAATCAGCTATAGCAACCGCATTATTTTTTTCAGCTGAAGTTAATCCGGCATAGGATTCTATCCTTTGGAAATCCTGAGCAGCAAGCTGAGAATAACAAAAGAATATTAAATAAAATGCACTAAGTATTACTTGCTTTTTTTTTCTCACAGCTTGATTAATAAGGAAGAGTATTTATCTAATTCAATAAAAGAAAGCTTTAAGGATTAAAAACGGAAAGGAGTGGTATTTAACCTCCTTTCCGTTCATTATCATTTTTTAATTTGCCACAATTATTTCCCAGGATAAAATATTTGAGAATTTGTTCCCAATCTGTGTGCTTATAAGCCCTACTGAAATTTCAGACATTTCTTCTTCTGTAGTAAATTCTACAGTATATTCTGTAGTGCCCTCTAGGATGCGCTTATAGCCCATAATTTCAGAAGCTGTTGTAATGTTCTCTACGTCGGGCAATCCATCTCCTTTAGCAACAACAATATATTTTCCACCTTCATCTTCAGGCAGATGATTATTGTTCATTAAAGAAACCTTTAGCTGGTAGGTAGCCGGTTCCTCCACCATTACAATTTGATATATTTTACCATTAATAATGTCAGGAGATCCCCAGCCAGATTCAAGATTGAAAATATTTCCATTCCATTCATCCCAGCCACCATAACCGTTATGGGTTTTGGCTGCATCGTTCGTAATCCAAGGTTCTCCAAGAGTTCCCCATCTTCCATCGGCTTCAGCAGCAATAAAAGGAACCGCAGCATTTCCTAAAACCGGTGTAGGGATTGGTTTAATTTCCTCAAATTCGGTATAAAAGGTATCTATAGCTGTTTCGATAGGTAGAAAGGCCGTACGATAAGAAAAAGTAGATCCATTCTCATAATCGGATATATCAAGAACAGAGTCGTCTATATCCAGGAATACCGAATTTTGAGTTCCAGCTGTTGTGGTATACTTCACTTCAGAACCTATCACTCCAGAACTGAGGTCCATAGCGGCAAAGTTAATGGCCAGATCATTCTCTATAAGGACACTTTTTTCAATAGGCCTGTTGAATAAGGTGGTAATATAACGATCTCCGTAAACTTCTGCGGTGACCGATTCCATAATGGATTTATGGCCCTGGTCATCAAAAGTTCTAAACTGAAAATTATATACATTTTCTTCCAGTCCATCAATTACTTTAGAAAACATATCGGTTCCCTGAGTTCTTTCAATAGGAACTACAACCGAATCTTTCTGCCCATTCCAGTAGACACGGACTTCGCTTACTTTTGGGTCGCCAATAATAAGACCTTCAATTTTCACACGGTTTTTACCGGGAAAGACCTCTAATGAATCTACCTTAGCAAGGTATAAGGTTTCCCCATTTTCTACGTACTTTAAATAGTCCTTATTATCTTCTGAACAGGACACGATTCCTATTATAGACAAGACAATTAAACAACTGGCTACTATATATTTAAAATTTCTCATAATCTTTAATTTATTCTACAAAGTCTGGATTACCATAAACATGAATTTCCGAAATGGCCATAAATTCACCTCCGGCCCAGTTTTCCAGAGACTCGATTCTGAGGTATCTTACGGCTGGCTTATTAATATCAATTTCATAATCAGCACCATCCCGGGCCGCTAAAAGGTCATCGTTATTTTCCTGGCCATATGGTAATCCGGAAGGTTTATTTACTTCATATTCCCCCATTAAGGTCCAGCTATCTAAATCGGGATTATTAGGATCATTAGATCCCCAGATCCTGAATTTCTTCATAGCTCCTAAATAGTAATATAAACGCTGGCCCCCGATAGGTTCCGAAAATGCCCAGATGTGTAATCTACTTAATTTAGTTTTCTGACCAATATCAAAAGTTACCAAATGCGAATCCAGATTTAAATTTCTAGCGGTAAAATAAGATCCCCAATATTCGAGAAATTCATTGTCCCATAAATTAGTTACAGGGTAAGCATTATTTATAGTAACAGCATCATTTGATAAACTAACGGCCCTATAGCTTGACTTAGGCATTAATTGCTCATAGAGTGGTGTGATCTCTGTGAATAAAGTATCGGTCACATTTAACCACCTGTCTCTCACAGCAATGGCAAATTCCTGTGTTATAGTATCAAAACCTCTTAAACTTTGAGAAATTTCACTGGTTTTTGTATAAATACTTGTTGGGAGAGGTTCCCAATCACCTACATCATTCCTTTGCATTATCAATACAGCAATTGATTCCTCTGTTGGATTTTGAGCACTAACTTTTAGCCCACCAAAGTCTGGATTTGCCTCCAAAGATTCAAAAACATCAAAAATTGGAGCCTTTTCTGGCGCTACGGTCACTGTAACTGGTTCAGATTCAACTTCACTTTTATTTACAGCTCTCACCGTCACTTCAATTTCAGATTCACCTTTAAAACCTTCCAGCACCATATTATTGCTATAGTATGAAGCCTTTTCTTCCATTTTAGTTCCATTCTCCAGGGTGTACCGGGCAATAACATATAACAGATTCTCATCCTCTGGTAAATTATAGGTCAATCTTGCCTTACCGGGTAAATTTTCAACGGTTAGGTTCTCTACCGTCCCGGGAGGAGTGGTATCATTAGACAAAGGTGAAGGCCCATCATCTGTACTACAACTTATAATAGTTGTGGTGATTATTGGTAAAATAAAAACCAATAAAATTTGTTTAAGATTTATTTTCATAATGCTATATTTTTTACCAACCTGGGTTTTGAACCAGATTAGGGTTTTGAATTAAAGTCGTTTCATTAATTGGCCAGAAATAATCCCTCGGGGCCACGAATCGCTGTTGGTACAAAGTATTAACCTGATAGTATGAACCTTCAGTGTCACCAAATACATTCCATCCTTTAACCGGTTCATTATAATCACGAACGGCTTTTTTCCATCTCCTAACATCCCAGTAATTCTTACCTTCAAAAGCAAGCTCAATACTACGTTCCTTGTGTATGATCTCCCTCATTCCTTCTTTTGTGGTGTATTTATTCGGGTTCACCGAATAGTTCTGCCAGGAAGTCGCTACACCTTCCAGCCCCGCACGCTCTCTTACGGCATCCACATAATCCAAAACCTCACCTGTAGGTCCGGCCACTTCATTCAGAGCTTCGGCATACATAAGATATAAATCTGCCAGTCTTAATTCTGGCCAGGCATACTCCTTATATAAAGTACCACTAAAGTTCACCTCCCAGTTAACCAGTTTTTTGATATAATAACCTGTAACATTAAAATCAAAGGCATCTGAACTTCCAGCGTAATCTTTATATTTAGCTTCAATATGATATTTGGTCTCTTCAGAACCACTATCATTTATATACCAGATGGCACCATCAAATCCAAGGTCTGCATAGAATCTTGGCTCTCGATCAAAATTAAGGATTGAGGTGCGATATCCTTCCTTGATATTAAGCCTGTCATCTGGACCGGCTTCCCTAATTCTGGTAATATCACTAAAGTTCAGGGTTCTGTCTTCCTCAATAGGTACGCCGTTTTCAGTATAAAAATTTGAAGCTGCTTCAATAGTAGCCCCAAAAACCTTCCTGGCCTGCCAGTGTGCTACTTCTCCTGTTAAAGGAGCCATAACCAGACGCTGTAATTCGTAGGTACGACTTCCAGCATTTGACCAGATTACTTCACGGTTCCACCGTTCTGTTACTGCCTGCCTTATATCAAGTTTAGTCTCCGTGGTTTCAGAAACATCAAAAGGAATGTCTTCTTTGTAGAAGATCGCATGCCCATTAGCTTCTGCTACCTCAATAGCCTCTTTAGCGGCATCGGCAGCTCTTTGCCACTTAGACTCATCGTAAGTGGTATCAAATAATGGAGTTCCATCATTATTTACCAGTCCAGACATATCAGAATTCCCATTAAATAAAGGGCTTGCTGCTGTTAGCAATAATTCAGCCTTTATACCAAGGGCTACAGGCCTGGTTACTCTTCCCAATTCATCCTGAAGGTTCATAATTCTAGGAGGAAGATTTACTGCCGCTTCATCCAGTAACTTCACCAAATAATCCACAGTTTGATCTATAGGTTCCCGAGAAACCTGAAGTTCACTTTCCGGAGCATCGATAGCCACTACTTCACGCATAACCGGAATAGGACCGTACATACGCATCAAATAATAATGATAATAGGCTTTTAGAAATTTAGCCTCTGCTATCCATCTTAAGCGTTCTGCCTGAGTAATGTCTGGAACCTGATTTTCATCTTCTAAGTTCTCAATAAAGATATTACAGTGCCTTATACCATCAAAAAGCGGGTACAAATCACCAGGGCCAGCGGCCTGATAGCGACCTTCCCAGGCATCCATGTAGGGATTTGAAACTCTTTGTAAGCCTCTTGCCACATCAAAAGCAAAACTATTAATCGCCGCATCCTGTCCAGGAATCCAGGTTTCATCTCCAGCAAGCATCCCGATATTATAAACACCATCCCCATTCTTTGGAAGATAGGAATAACAGGTAAATAAATATTTTTCAGCCTCATTCCTAAGATTAAAAGCCTGATCTATGGTTTGGATATTATCTGGGACCACCTCCAGAAAGGATTCTTCACAAGACCCCATACTTAGTGTTAAGACAGCCAGAAAGATCCAGCTAAAAGCTCGCTTAACACCAGTTAATTGTTTTTTCAAAATTTTATTTCTAATTCTCATAACTCTCTTGTTTAAAAATCAACTTTAACACCCAGGCTATATACAGATTGTATAGGATAGCCCAGACCATTACCCCCCATTTCAGGGTCCCACATATCAAAATTACTCCAGACCGCAAGGTTATTACCAGAAAAATAAACTCTTAGATCCCTGATATCGAACTTGGAAAGGAATTTAGAAGGCAGGTTATATCCTGCTTCAACGGTTTTTAACCTTAGAAAAGAACCATCACGCATCCACCAGGATGAAGTCTGGTTATTATTTTCAATAAAAGTATCACTCAACCGTGGCCAGAATGAATATAGATCCCGATTACTTTCTGACCAATGGTCTTCTGCAATTGCATTTAATAAACCGTTTTGAGCTGAACCAGTTATTACAAACGGCGATATATTCCACGGATTAATAAAGAAAGAAGTTCTTCCTACACCCTGGAAAAATAAGCTCAGGTCAAAATCCTTAAATCCTATGGTACCTCCAAAACCATATACAATCTCTGGTATAGTTGGATAACCCAAAGGAACCATATCGTTTTCAGATATTACACCATCACCATTTACATCATGATATTTGATATCCCCTCCCGTATAATCTCCAAATTGTGTAGGTGCATTCAAGGTTTCTTCATGGTCTACAAATAAGCGCTCTGCGATGTAACCATAAGCCTGGTTAGTATTGGTCCCGATCCTGGAACGGTATGCCAGTTCCTCCGGATAATTCAACTCATCATACTGCAGGATTTCATTGGTTGCATAGGTGAAATTCCCTCTTAGCTGAGTATACCAGTCCTGATTGATCTGTTTGTTATAGGTTACCGTAGCATCAAGTCCACGGCTTTCGGCCTCCGCAAAATTAGTTGAAGGAGTAGCAGTAAGACCTAAAGTAGATCCTATATTTGATCTGGCCTGCAGGATATTATCCCTTCTTTGCCTGAACACATCTACAGTAAAATTCAAAGCATTGTATAATTCCAGGTCCAGTCCCAGATTAATCTGGGTAGATTCTTCCCACCCAATATTTTCGTTGGCGTAACGCTCAATAAACACCCCATTTCTATAATAACCAAAGGTTTCACCGAAAGCGACGCCATAATTTGGATCGTTCAGGTTGACATTAGAAAGATAGAAGAAACGGTCTGCCACATTACCTATCTGGTCATTACCAACTTTACCATAGGTACCGCGAAGTTTCAATTGTGAAACCACATCTTTTAGAGGCTCCCAGAACTTCTCATTCGCGATCGAATATCCAACACCTACCGATGGGAAAAATCCATATCTGTTCCCCAGGGCAAATCTTTCAGAACCGTTGTACCCAAAATTGAATTCAAATAAATACCTTGTATCATAACCATAAGAGACACTACCGGAAATCCCATGGTTTCTATTAGGTAGAGAACTCTGAACATTTCCGGCATTTCCGGTTTCAAAACTTTCCAAATAGTTGATCACCCTTGCCGATACCGCATGCACCTCATCAAAGGTTCTGTTATAACTAATTTCTGTTTCCAGGTGTGCGCGAGAATCCAAAAGCTTCGCACCTTCATTATAATTAAGGAATTCAGTTCCAGGTGTACCTATAGACCCCTGTCCTCCAGGATTAATTACATCTAATACTAACTCACCTGTAACGGGGCTGATATTAGCATCATAATAGAACGGGTTATACTGCCTGGCAACCTCGTAATACGAATACCTTCTTAGATACCCCATAGCACGAGCCTTAAGCCCTTCAGTAATAAAATCAAAATCCTGTTTCAAGGCAATCTGGGCCTGTAGGGTAGACGCCTTATTTGTTTGATATCCACGTACCATTTCTGCATATGGATTGATCAGAATATTGTCGCTGCCAAAACCTGTTGGAGCTCCTCCGAATAGCGGATGCTGAATATAAGGCAGATTCTCAGCCGGGTATACCGCCGGGAACTTAACAGGGTTAGACCATAAAGTTAAATTAAATATACGTTGCCCACCGTTTATTAAATTCCCATTCGCGTCTCTTCCGCCAACCGGACCATTATAGTCATCAAACTGTCCATATAATCTTACAATACCTGTTGTGGTAGGGGTAAGATCTATATCCAGGTTGGTCCTAACCGAATAATTTCTAAGTTTAATATTATTATTGAAATTGTTTATCCCTTCTACATTCAGTAAACCATTATCAATATTATAAGTTCCTGCAATATAGTACCTGGCCTTTTCGCCTCCACCAGAAGCACTTATATTATAGCCCTGATTTACGGTATAATCTTTTATTAGCTCATCTATCCAGTTGTTACTTGGATATAAATAAGGATCATCTCCTATAGATGTTCTATAGATTTTATTTTGATTATAAGGTAACTGTGCTTCAGGATTACGTGTAAGTGCCGCTTCATTCGCTAGTTGCATATAGGTAATATTATCGGCAAAATTAAAATCCTGGGTATTGGTAGACACTCTTGTTTCACTTCTAAACTGGAATCGCGTTTTGCCTTCCTGTCCCATTTTAGTCTGGATCAAAACCACACCATTTGCTCCGCGTGCCCCGTAAAGAGCAGCTGCAGCTGCATCCTTTAAGACCGAAAAGCTTTCAATATCATCCGGCTGAAGGCGGGCCATATCCCTGGTAGTAGATTCGATACCATCAATTAGAATCAATGGATTTTGTTTACCAGATCCAAAAGTCCCCAAACCTCTAATAAAGAAATCGGAGTCGTCTGCTCCGGGCTCACCGCTACGTTGAAAAGCGACCATCCCGGCCACCCTACCAGCCATCATAGTGGTAAGGTTATTAGTAGGACCTTTTAATTCTGAAGGGTTCACAGCAGTAACAGAGCTAACTAAGTTTGCCTTTTTCTGCACTCCCCCAAAACCCACAACAACGGTTTCGTCTAAGGCCTCAACATCAGGATTAAGAGTCACATCAATTTGAGACCTGCCATCTACCTGAATTTCCTGAGAAGAAAAACCAAGATAGGTAAACTCCAAAACAGCATCAGACGAGCTAACACTTATTTGATAATTACCATCAAAGTCGGTCGCAACTCCATTGGAAGTTCCTTTTTCAATCACATTCACTCCGGGAATAGGCATATTATTATCAGAAGCCGTAACCTTACCGCTCACAGTAACTTGTTGTGCCATTAAAATTCCGGAGGATAAAATTAGAAGCCCAAACAAATAAATGTTGAGGCTGTTTTTAGAAATTTTAAAAATTCGCATAATTGTTTTTCATATTAGTTTTAGTCAGTTAATGAAAAATGTAAACGTTTACATTATTGTAAAAAATTAATCGGATAATGGTGGATCCGAAGCAATAGTGTTAAGTTTTTGTTATTTATTTGGGGTTAAATCTATGCCTTACTTTATTCCTTTCCAAAAAAAAACTAAATTAAATGTTATTTTAACATTTATAGAGGGTTTTAATTTTCATTTTATGATCCATATCAAAAATTTATTATCAAATCCGAAACAGAAATATTATTTATACCCGGAAAACACACAATAGCAAAGGTGTAATTTAAATTTTGGATCTTTTTTCTTCCAGCAGATTACTAAAAAAATTCCGGCGGTAAATAAAAACAAGAAAAGGATTAAGAGGTGGTGCTATGGCTAATGACTTAAAATTTATTAAGTTATTTTTAACATTTAATATATTATTAAATTTATGAATTGCAATTTTAATCTCTCCTATTCCGTTTAATATGAATTATATTTCCCACAATAAAGAAAATTCCTTCCAGAGCTACTAAAAGACAATGAAAACCAAAAAAAATAGTACTATTCATGATATATCTAAAAAGCTAAACCTTAGTATAGCAACGGTCTCAAGAGCACTGAATAACAGTTCCAAAGTAAAGCCCCGTACAAAGGCTAAGATTTTAGCAGCCGCCTCCGAATTAAATTACCAGCAAAACCATGTGGCTCTTGCTCTGAAAAGTGGCCAAAGTAAAATTGTAGGGGTTGTTGTGCCCTTTCTTAACCATAATTTCTTCTCATCAGTAATTGGAAGCATAGAAAATACATTGAGTAAGGAAAACTATCATGTTGCAATATACCAGACACACGAAAGTTACGAAACAGAAGTAAAACATATAAAGGCCCTGCTGAATGCGCAGGTAGATGGTATATTTTTATCTGCTTCCAAAGAAACAAAAGATTATGGCCATATAAATGAAGTCTTGGAAAGGAATAAACCTTTGATCTTTTTTGATCGAAAACTGAATGTTCCTGGAACCAGTTCAGTTGTTATTGATGATTTTAAAGCTGCTTATGAGGCAACTACTCATTTAATTAAACAGGGAGCTAAAAAAATCGCTCATTTTGCAGGAGACTTCCAGTTAGAGATATATCAAAATAGGTTTAATGGATTTATTGAAGCCTTGAAAGATAATCACCTAGATTTTGACAAAAGGTTTTTTTACCGAACTGATCAAAATGTTGAAGGTGGGATAAAAGGTATGAAAAGCATATGGCAATATAAAGACAAACCTGATGCTATATTTTCTTCGAATGATTTTGCCGTTGGTGGAGCCATTCAGGTAATTCGTGAATACGGGTTGTCTATCCCAAAGGATCTTTTAATTGCAGGATTTAGCAACGAACCTTTTACCCAGTTTATGGAGACCCCTATAAGTACTGTAGACCAGGCCCCTCTGAAAATGGGTGAGACTGCTGCAGAAATTTTCCTGAAAAAAATCAGAAAAGAAGAAAATCTCACCAAGGAAAATTCGATCATTCTTAATCCCACCTTTTTCCCAAGAGCATCTTCACTTAAAAACAGATCATGATTCACAAAAAAGAGCCTTAAAAAATTATGACACTTCAAGATTTAAATTCTCTTGGAGTCTTACCATATTTTTCTTTAAAGATTTTTCTGAAGTATTTAATATTATTAAAACCAACTTCATAGGAGGCCTGAGAAACAGAGAAATTTTCATTTTTAATAAGTTTCGCTGCCTTTTCAATCTTCAGGTTTCTGATATACTCATTTATATTCAAACCTGTAATTGCCCTAAGTTTCCTGTACAAGGAGGTCCTGCTCATCCCTATATCCTGAGATATCATCTCTACATTATCCGTACCCTCACTAATATGTGTTAGTATTATATAATTGAGTTCGGTAAGAAATTCCTTCTCCTTATTTAATAAAGTGGAATGTTTATCTTCTTCTTTGCTTACTTTCCCCGTTCCAGTTCCACCTTTAAAATAATCCTGCAATCTTTGCCTGCTCACCAGTAAATTTTCAACCCTGGTCTTTAGAAGTTTTGGATTAAAAGGTTTTACAATATAATCGTCTGCACCCTTTTCATACCCATTAGTGATACTTTCAACATTTCCTTTAGCCGTGAGAAGTATAACAGGAATATGGCTGGTGGAATGCTGCTGCTTTAATTCAGAACATAAATCTATCCCGTTTTTTTCAGGCATCATAACATCTGAAATTATAAGATCGGGAACATATTTGGAAGCCTTTATAATCCCTTCCTTGCCATTCATTGAATGAAGCACATCATATTCTTCCTTAAAAATCCCGTTCAGGAAATTTAAAATCTCTTCATTATCATCAATGATCAGAATAAGTTGTCGGTTCTCTTGTGAGTTAAGACTGGCTATTTGCGTCTGAGTTTTGTTATTATCAAAAACGGCTGTTAGTTTTGTCATAACTTTCTCTTCTACCTCATTAAATTCCTCAGAAATTTCTTTGATTTCAACTTCGGGAATCGTTAGAGTAAAAACCGTTTTCTCTTGTGGTCTACTTTCGGCTTCAATAGTGCCTGCATGTAATTCAGCAAAGCGTTTGGATAAAGCCAATCCAATTCCCGTCCCTTTTTTACGAATATTAGAATTAGAACGGTAATACCAATCGAAAATATGTGATAGCTCTCTGGCATCAATCCCTGTTCCTGTATCACTTACGATAATCTGAAATTTTCGGTCATCACAGATCAATTCTACTTTAACTTCACCACCTTTCTGGCAGTATTTTATGGCATTTGAAAGTAAATTGTTAACTATAACTTCTACTTTTTCGATATCTATATAGAACATTTTTTTATCTGCTGGAAGTAAATATTCAAGTGATATATTTTTTTCTTTCGCAAGGGGAAGATAATTTTCGATCCATCTCTTTAAATTACCCGAAAGATCATTTTCCCTTTTGTTCAGCTGGCTCAGGCCTTCTTCAGCTTTCCTAAATTCCAGTAATTTATTAATGGAGCGATGCAACCTTTTAGCATTTCTCTGAATAAACAATAGGTCATTTTTCAATTTTTTATTCTGATTTTCGGATAAAAGATTTTCAACGGGAGCAAGAATCAATGTTAAAGGAGTTTTTAATTCATGAGAAAAAGCCGTAAAAAATCGAAACCGCTCCTCGTTCAGATCCTGTTCTAGCTGACGCTCTTTTTTCTCAAATAAAAGTGAATTTTTAAGATATACTCGTTCTGAATAATACCTGAAACTGATCCATATAAGTATAACTCCAGCGATTATGTAAAGTATGTAAGCAGGGATAGTTTTCCAAAAGGGAGGGAAAATCGTTATTTTAAGTTCTTTATTATTCTCAGTATCGAAACCCGAGTTAGTCTTCACCTTAAGTGTATACTCCCCGGGGGGGACACTCGTAAAATTGGCAATTCCAGCATCCTGTTCAATCCAGTAATCATTATAGTTTTCGAGTTTATAAGAATAAGTCAAATTCCGGGCTTCGGGATATTTCAAGGCTGCGAATTCAACCGAAAAGGAGTTCTGATAATGTTTTAACCTTATTTCATCCTGATATAGAATCGTTTCCCTAAGTATAGAATTATCCTCACTAGCATTCACATTAACAAGTTCATTCAGAACTTTTAACCCCTTAAAAAACAAATAGTAGTCTTGCTCTAAAGTTCTGAAATGATCCGGGTCTAAAATGTTCAAGCCATTATTTCCCCCAAAAAAGAGATTGCCGGATGTATTTTTTAATGCAACACCAATATTGAACTCTCCTGACTGAATGTTATTTAGAGTAGAAACATCCAGTATTGCATTTGTTTTAACATTGTAACGGTTTATACCTTTATAGGTCCCCATCCAGACATAGGTTTCATCTTCTTGTATAAGACTGTTCACAGAATTATTACTTAAACCCTCTGCTTCGGTAAAACTCAGTATTTTTTCCGTTTCCGGATTAAACCTGAGCAAACCTCCATATCTGGTTCCGGCAAGCACTTCACCATTTTGCAACACTAACACTGAAAATATTACATCGCTGTTAAGTCCCTCGGTGTTATCCTGATTATAATACTGAGAATTACCGGCATCAGGATTATACCTTATCAGTCCCGATCCAAAGCTGCCAAGCCATAGATTCCCATTCTTATCTTCGTCTATGGAACGGATATCAATTTTACCTAATTCTTCAATATATTCAAACTTATCCTGGCTTTCCAAATACCTGAATAATCCTCCACGATTCGTACCAACCCAGATCGTTCCCTTCCCCGATTCGAAGACATCACGCACATCACTGCCTTTCCCGACAGGTCCCTGAAGATAGTGCCTGGAATTACCAGTCTTTGGATCCAATCTGTTTAGCCCCCCCTGATAGGTTCCTACCCAAACACGATTTTTACTATCTTCAAGGATAGATAGAATATAATTATTACTTAAACTTCTACTATCCAATTCATTATGACTGTAATTACGGATATGACCTGTTTGGGGGTCATATAAATCAAGTCCGCCTCCATCAGTGCCTATCCAGACTTTGTTATTCTTACTCTTTGCCAGAGCTCCTATCCGGTCATGACTTATAGATTCTTTATCTCTGTTATGGACTAAAAGTCTTACCGGTTCCCCCTGAGGGTTCACATAATTTATTCCGGTGGGTGTACCAATCCACATATTATGGTTTCTGTCCATAGTAATAACAGAAACTGTTCTGTTAAAGACACTACTTCCATCACTTTCCGGCAAATACCACCTAATCCTTAAATTAGTGTTATTATCAAACAAAGAAGATTTCTCCAGTATATTAAGCCCTCCATTTCTCGTACCGATCCACATATTCCCTTTCCTGTCTTCTTCAAAACATAAGACATCGTCGTCACTTAAACCGTCAGGACCAGATATTGCCCTGTTTACACGAATTGTATCATTTCCTTTGGTTATGATCTGAAGGCCATTTCTCGTACCAATCCACAAATTCCCGTCAATATCTTCATACAAACTATTAATAACAGCCGGTAAATTAGAATTAGCCTCAGAAAAAAGATGAGTAATTTCGGCATTTTGAAGATTGATCTTATTAAGCCCGTTATCATAGGTCCCAATCCACAAAAGACTATCATGTTGCAACTCCATGGAGGAAATCTCATCAGAAGTTAAGTTAATATTTCTACCAAATTTTTCCTGAAGTGTTTTCAGATCCCAGTTATCGTCGGCAAACTGAATTCCTCCACGGTAAGTTCCAATCACCGGGTGACCATCCGGTCCCATAGTTGTAGAACTTACACTGTTATTAATTAATCCGTCTTCAGTATCTATAAGTTTAAAACTATCCTTTTTAAAATTATAAATTACCAGGCCTGCATCTGTTGCGATCAACAATTCATGACTTTTGTGCATTTTCAATTGCTGAACATAATTATTGGCAAGACTAACAGAAGGAGATCCGAGATGTTTTTTGAACTGGACGAAATTATTCCCATCGTAACGATTTAAACCATCTATGGTAGCAATCCAGATAAACCCAAGGGAATCCTGCTTTATATCGTTTATGAAGTTATGTGATAATCCTGAAGAAACATCCAGGAGATGAAATTGCAGACTATCCTCGATTGATTTATTTTTTATCAATTGAGTTTGTCCAGCTATAAAATTAATTTTCAAAATTAATAGAATAATAAATACGTAACGAATCTTCATTTCTGGATTTAAGATTTTACTAAAAATATAAATTAATATCCCCAAAATTCAGGAAAAAATAAGCATTGCACGATATACCCCCTTTTTTTTGACAGTATACCCCCCACCCTTTAATCAGCAAATCATGAAAATTGTAAGTGGATTTTTAGGAAACTCATTATACTAAATCGTTTTCTAAAATCAGATTGACATTTTATTAATCATCCGACTAATTAAAAGCTAAAAAAGTATGTCGAAAATTTTATTTAAACCTGAAAACTGCCGGAAATATATTTCTGCTTTTTTCATTATGTTCACTACATTCCTTTTTGCTCAGGAACAGGAAATTACTGGAACTGTTTCTGATGATAATGGGTTACCTCTACCAGGTGCCACAGTACTCATCAAAGGTACATCAAACGGTACAACTACCGATATGGATGGGAATTTTTCGCTTGAAGTAACTAATCCTGAAGATAAGACACTTGTTATCTCATTTATTAGTTATGTGTCTCAGGAAATTCCAATTAATAATCAGACATCATTTCAGATCATCCTTGAATCTGACCAGCAAGCGCTAAATGAAGTTGTGGTGGTGGGATATGGTGGAAAAAAAAGGGCAACCTTAACCGGTTCAATTTCTGAAGTGGAAGGAGAATCTTTGGCGGAAAGTCCACAGCCTAACCTTTCAAACTCGTTTGCCGGCCGGATGTCTGGTGTAATTACAACTAACCGTGCGGGGGAGCCAGGATACGATGACTCTTCTATTTTAATTAGAGGCCTTGCCACTACTGGTAATAATGATGTACTTGTTGTTGTTGATGGTGTCCCTGGCCAGGTGGGAGGCTTGTCAAGGTTGTCTCCTGAGGACATCGAAAGCGTTACGGTTCTAAAAGATGCATCGGCAGCCATTTATGGTAGCCGGGCTGCTAACGGTGTAATTCTTATTACCACCAAAAGGGGTAGAAATAATTCAAAGCCACAGATTTCCTATAAATTCGATATAGGGTTTTCCTCTCCTACCAGACTGCCAGACATGGCAGATGCCTCCACTTATGCACAAATAAGAAACGAAATCGCCTATTATAATAATCCTGATGGAGGTTTAAATCAAATTTATGATGATAGCGAAATTGAATTATTCAGAAACGGATCAGATCCGATAAATTATCCTAATACCGACTGGGCTGAGGCAACACTACAGGATGTAGCAATTCAAACACAGCATCACTTAAATATTAGAGGAGGTGGAGAAAACACCAATTACTTCTTCTCTCTTGGAAAGACTTCCCAGGAGGGACTATATAAGAATGGAGCTACACAGTATGACCAGTATAATGTTCGTTCAAACATAGATGTAGACTTAAGCGACCGCTTAAATGTTGGATTATCTTTATCTGGAAGAAAAGAAGATCGTCAATTCCCAACGGAAGGAGCTGGATTTATTTTTAGATCTATTTATAGAGCCTACCCAACAATTCCAGCTTACTATCCTAATGGAAACCCTTCTACAGGAATTGAAAATGCCAACCCGGCTGTTTTAGCAACAGACCTTGGAGGCATTAATGATAACCCCAGGTATGTTTTCAATGGTATTCTAAGAGCGGAATATGAGCTTCCATTTCTGAAAGGCTTGTCTGTAGATGGTTTCTTTTCGGTTGATGAACTTTCAAATCGTGTGAGAAATTTCAGAACGCCATATACACTTTACAACTACAATCGTCAAAATGATGTTTATGAGCAGGTTATTGCAGGAGGTGGTCCAGATATGCAAGCTTCTTTAGATGAGGAGCAATACAATGAATCTCAAACCGTTGCAAACATTAAACTGAATTATCAAAACGAATTCAACGGGCATAATATCGATGCTTTTGTAGGTTACGAACAAAGTGAAACCAATTCTCATACGCTTGGGGCCAACAGGATTCATTTCCCAACAACACAAACTCCTGAACTTTCCCAGGGAGGACCGGCGGCGACCGATAGAAATAACTATGGATATAGTTTCAATTTCACTCGCCAAAGTTTCCTGAGCCGAATCGCTTATGATTATGAAGAAAAATATCTGGCAGAATTCCAGATGAGAGCAGACGGTTCATCAAATTTCCCGGATGGTAAAAGATTTGGATATTTCCCCTCTATTTCTGCTGGATATAGAATTACTGAAGAGGAATGGTTTAATATAGAGTTCTTTGATGATCTTAAATTTCGTGCTTCTTATGGTCAGTTAGGTAATGATAATGTTGGCCAATTTCAATATTATGACAATTATTCATTCAACAACCGTTATATAATTGGAAATGAAGTGGTAACCGGTATTGATCTTACAAGACTGGCAAACCCTAATATTACCTGGGAGGTCGCAAAAAAGACTGATATAGCCATTAATGCCAACTGGCTAGAGCATTTTAGCACAGAACTGGTTTATTTTAGACAAAACAGAACCGATATTCTTATTAACAGAAATGCTTCAATTCCTGAGGTAACAGGTATTGTTAACCCCTATGATGCGCAGACACTTGTTCCGGCAGAAAATATCGGAGCTGTAGACAGTCATGGTTTTGAAGCTAGCCTGGGATATCAACATAATAGTGATGATGATTTTGATTTCAATATCATGGGTAACTTCACATATGCGAAGAACGAAATCCAGTTTATAGATGAGGCCGCAGGAATCCCCGATTATCAAAGACAAACAGGAAGACCTATGAATACTTACTTATTATATAAGACCCTAGGCATTTTCCAAAGTCAGGAAGAAATTGACAATACCCCCTCTGTTCCAGGTGCAAAACCTGGAGATCTGATCTTTGAAGATTTAAACGGCGATGGAGAGATCACTGCTGATGATCAATATCGAACCAAATACGGGAATATTCCGAGAATGACATTTGGCCTTACCTTCGATGCCACTTATAAGAATTTTGACCTGTCAGCCGTAATTTCAGGGCAGGGCCAGGTAAGACAATATGTCTTGCCAGAATCCGGAACAATTGGTAACTTTTATAGCAGTTGGGCCGATAACCGCTGGAGCCCGAACAATACGGATGGTACTTACCCCAGAGTTAGCGAAAGATCTTCTTCTGCAGTTAGTGGAGGCCTTTACAGAAACGATTTCTGGTTAGATAATAATGCTTTTGTGAGGTTAAAAAGTTTGCAGGTAGGATACACCCTTCCCAAAGACTGGATGGAAAGGTTATCCTTATCAAATGCTAGAGTTTATGCTAGTGGATTTAACCTTTTAACCCTTACCGAAGTGGAAGATTATGATCCGGAAGGTTTTAGTGAAAGCGGACAGTTCTATCCACAACAGAAAATTATAAACCTAGGATTAAACGTTCAATTCTAAAAATATACTATGAAAAATATATTCAACATTAAATTAATATATGCCGCTCTTATTAGCAGTATATTATTAACAGGATGCGAAAAGGATTTTTTGGAAATAACACCAACAGATCGTGTTTCGGATGCTGCGATCCTCTCAGACTCTACCCTATTTGAAGCATTTGTGATAAATAGATACCTAGGGGTTCGCCTTACCAATAAAGAAGGTGACGGAAGTTTACCCGGATTTGGCCGGGGATTCGAATATGCCATGTGGAGTTCCCTTACCGATGAATCCATCTATAACAATGATGATAATACCTGGTTAATACAGCAGGGACAATTATCTCCCGAAAATACCGGAATAGCCGGTACCTTTTGGGGACGTAGTTATAGGAGCATTAGGGAAATAAACTACGCTTTGGCTAATATTGATGATTTACAAATGAGTCAATCTCACAAGAATCTTCTTAAAGCTGAATTACATTTTATACGTGCTTACCGCTACCATGATCTTATCAGAAATTATGGTCGCGTAGTCCTGGTTGGGGATAGAGTAGCTGAACTGGGAGATGATTTTTCAGATCCGTCATTATTCGAGAGAAGTTCCATACAGGAAGGAATTGACTATGCAATAAGTGAATTGAATCTCGCTATTGAAGGATTACCGGTTAACAACAACGCTAACTGGCAGGAAGGTCGTGCCACAAAAGGTGCTGCCATGGGTCTAAAATCAAGATTACTGCTGTATGCTGCCAGCCCTCTTTATACAGAAGGTTCTACAGATACACAGAAGTGGGCTGAAGCTGCTCAGGCTGCTAAAGAAGTTATGGATCTTGGAGTTTACAATCTTTATCCGGATTACAGTGAACTTTTCCTAACCCCGGGATCAAATAGTGAAATAATCTTTGCAAGATATTATAACCTTAACCAGTTACATACTCACCTGGAGATTGCCAACGGACCCAATGGTTATGGCGGATGGGGTGGAAATGTACCATTACAGAATCTTGTAGACGATTATGAAATGGAAGATGGTAGTGAATTTAGCTGGAATGACCCTGAAGAAGCTAAAAACCCGTACGAAAACCGTGACCCAAGATTCTATGAGACCATATTATATAATGGTGCGGAGTACAGAGGAAGAGAAGTTGAAACCTTCGTACCAGGGGGACTGGACAGCCAGGATGGTCCTGCTAACTGGAACACTAGTAAAAGTGGATATTATCTTAGAAAATTTATTGATGAAGATTTACCAATCCAGAATCCATGGGGAGCTGCAGGAATACAAAACTGGATCTATATAAGATATGCTGAAATTTTACTGAATTATGCTGAAGCTAAGAATGAAGCCGGCGGGCCGGATGAATCGGTTTATGCAGCAATCGACGCAATAAGGGAAAGAGCAGGCATGCCTCCTCTTCCTGAAGGTCTTTCTCAATCAGAAATGAGAGAAAGAATACGTCATGAAAGAAGAATTGAATTAGCCTTTGAAGAACATCGCTTTTATGACGTTAGACGTTGGTTGATTGCCAACGAGACAGCAAATGAACCAGCTAAGGGAATTACCATTACCAAAGATGATAATGGAGATCTTTCCTATGAAATCAAAACAGCTCTTGAGGGACGTAGTTTTAAAGAGAAGCATTACTGGTTACCAATTCCACGTGCCGAGATTTTAGCTTCAGATAACCAGCTTGAGCAAAATCCAGGATATAACTAAAATTTAATTTTTGTTTCAGTAGTTAGTTTTTATCGGCTGTATCCGGACCTTCAGGTCGGATACAGTCGATTTATAAATTTTTAAGTAGAAGACAGGCCTACTAACCTAGTACAACTCTTAATCTTTAAAATGAAAATTAAAAGACATTTTTTTATACAAGGACTAATACTAAATTTCTCCTTCCTTATATTATTTGCCAGCTGTGTATCCTGCCAGGAGAATGAAGATCTGAATGAATCAATACCTCCTCCTGAGAAGGAAGATGGGAGAATAAGTTTAATTATTGACCCAAGCCTAACCTATCAAACCATAGATAATTTTGGAGCAAGTGATGCCTGGTCCACCCAATTTGTTGGAAGATGGCCAGAAGCCAAGAAAAATGCCATGGCTGATCTTCTATTCAGCTCAGAAAATGATGAACAGGGCAATCCTCTAGGTATTGGCCTTTCATTATGGCGATTCAACCTGGGAGCGGGAAGTGCTGCACAGGGATCTTCCAGTGGTATCTCAGACTCCTGGAGAAGAGGTGAGTCGTTTGTGGTGCCGCAAACCGGGGAATATAACTGGTCAAAAATGGCCGGACAGGTTTGGTTTGCCAATGCAGCTAAATCTCTTGGGGTTGAAAAACTACTTGTTTTCACCAATAGCCCCCCCGTTACAATTACCAGAAATGGCAAAGCCTTTACCAGTGATCCAAATCTTTCCAATTTAGCTCCGGAAAATTATGATGATTTTGCCATTTATCTGGCTAATGTAGTTGAAGGAATGGCAGAAATGGGTTTGGAAGTTGATTATATAAGCCCTGTTAATGAACCCCAATGGGACTGGACAGGAGGCCAGGAAGGAACTCCTTTCTGGAATAATGAAATTGCGGGAATTGTAAGGGCTATTAGCTCAGAGTTCACCGAAAGGAATCTGACTCAAAAAATAGATCTACCCGAGGCAGGACAGATTAATTACCTGTATGAAACAGGAAATAAACCGGGACGATCAGATCAGATTGACGATTTTTTTAATACTTCTTCAGAAAACTATATTGGTGATCAGGACTTAGTGAGCAAGGTTATTTCCGGTCATAGCTACTTCACTACTTCCCCCTATTCCAATATGGTTTCCATGCGCAAAAATCTTGATTCCAAGCTTGAAAGTATCCCGAATCTAAAATATTGGATGTCTGAATACTGTATTTTAGGTGATAATGCGGGTGAAATTGAAGGAAATGGTAGGGATTTAGGAATAAACCCGGCTTTATATATTGCCCGTGTTATCCATAGTGACCTAACTGTTTCTAATGCATCTGCATGGCACTGGTGGCTGGCAATTTCGCCTTATAATTATAAGGATGGGCTGATCTATGTAGACAAAAATGAACAAAACGGAAATTTTTATGAAAGCAAAATGTTATGGGCTCTTGGAAATTATAGCCGCTTTATAAGACCAGGATTTCGAAGGATCAAAATAAGTTCTTCTAACTCTAATAAGGATTTCCTATATTCTGCCTACAAAAATCCTGAAACAGGAGAAAAAATAGTTGTTATTGTTAATTCCAAATACGAAGACATTTCTATCGATCTGGAAGCAAAAGGCAATGAAATTAAGGATTTAACTGCTTATGTAACTTCTCCTGTAAAAAACCTGGAAAAAATGAACCTTCAATTAAACGATTCGTATAAGATTCCAAAAAGATCCATAACCACATTGATCTTCAACTAACTAAATTATGAACAGGATAAATTATAAACATCTATTAGCCTTATTGATATTATTGATTCTTAATACTGAATTATCAGCACAACAAGCTGGAAAAGAACTTTTCAATGAAGGCTGGAGTTTTAAGAAAGGTGACAGCACTGAGGTATTTTCCAATTCTGACTGGAGAAGCGTACAACTGCCACACGACTGGAGTATTGAAGGTCCATTCAATTCAAGATGGGCCAGTGGTACCGGATTTCTTCCAGGTGGAATTGGCTGGTATAAGAAGAGTTTTGATATAGCCGATTATAGCCCGGAAAAAACATATTCTATCTACTTTGATGGTGTTTATAAGAACTCTGAGGTCTGGATCAACGGACATTATCTTGGGAAAAGACCAAACGGGTTTATCCCTTTTCAGTATGAGCTTACCCCCTACCTTAAGGCAAATGATAATCAAATAATTGTTAAAGCAGATCACACCCAACATGCAGATTCCAGATATTATACAGGATCTGGAATTTATCGAAATGTATATCTACTGAAACAAAACCCAGTACATTTCGCACAATGGGGTGTTTTCTTTACTACCCCTGAAATTTCTGAAAACAGCTCAAAAGCTAAGGTTTCAGTAGAAGTTAGAAACAAAACCAAGGATACCGTTCAGACGATCATTCATGCAGAATTATTTGATAAACAGGGCAATGTTGTGGCTACTAAAGATAAACCGCTTTGGCTAAGACCCGGAAAACAGAATTATGTAGAATTGAATTTCTATGTTTCTGATCCAAAACTCTGGTCCCCGGAAAATCCAAATCTCTATGATCTAAAAGTCAGTATTCAAAAAGCCGATCACTCGGTTGTCGATGTCTGGGAGCAAAAAGTCGGATTTAGAACTTTTAGATTTGACGCAGACAAGGGCTTTTTTCTCAATGGAGAGAATATGCTAATAAAGGGAGTTTGCATTCACCACGATGCCGGAGCTTTAGGTGCGGCTGTACCAAAAGAGGTATGGAGGGAAAGATTTGAAACCATTAAGGAACTAGGTGCCAATGCAATCAGGATGAGCCATTATCCTCATCAGGATTATATCTATGACCTGGCTGATGAAATGGGATTCCTGGTTCAGGATGAAGCTTTTGACGAGTGGGAGTTCGGAAAGAATAAATGGATCACTGGCTGGAATGTGGGAACTCCTGGCAATGATGGTTCTCATGAAGAGTTTGCAGAATGGGGAACACAGGATGTTCAGGATATGATTAGACGTAATAGAAACCATGTTTCTATCATCATGTGGAGTATTGGAAATGAAGTAGATTATCCCAATGATCCTTATAGCCATCCAGTACTGGACGAAGGTCGAAATCCGCAGATCTATGGGAAAGGCTATCAGCCCCAAAATCCCCCAGTTGAACAGTTAGGAAAACTGGCCAATGAATTAGTGAAAGCTGCCAAAATGTTCGATACTACAAGAGTGGTAACTGCTGCGCTCGCAGGAGTTACCATGTCTAATTATACTATCTATCCTGAAGTTCTGGATATTGTTGGCTACAATTATCAGGAATTCAGGTATGAAGAAGACCATAAAGCTTTTCCCGATAGAGTGATCTACGGGAGTGAAAACGGAGATGCACTTGATGCATGGTTGGCGGTGAAAGAAAATGATTATATCTCTTCACAATTCCTGTGGACCGCATTCGACTTTATGGGCGAAGCAAGGGAATGGCCAAACAGAAGTAGTGGCGCGGGAATCATAGACCTGGCGGGAAAACCAAAACCCGATTTTTATTTTAGAAAAAGTCTCTGGAGTGAAGAACCAATGATTTTTTTAGGAATAACCGATAGTAAAAGCAATGTTCTGGGAAGAAGAAACATCGAAGAGTCCTGGACCGGCAATAATGGAGAATCCAAATGGGTAACCGTTTATACAAATACTGAAGAAGCCGAATTATTTCTGAATGATAGATCTTTAGGCAGACAAAAAGCAACTTATTCGAACGAAAAAATGATCGCCTGGGAAGTTCCTTTTGAAAAAGGAGAACTAAAAGCAATAGGGTATATTAATGGAAAAAAAGTGGCCGAATACAACGTAGAGACCTTTGGTAAAGCCTCTAAAATTCAAACCTTAATTAATAAGGATTCTTTCTCAAAAAAAGGCGACATCATTCTTCTTGATCTTCTACTGATGGACAATCAGGGAAATCAAATAACCGATCAGGACCAGATAATTGATTTTGAAATCAATGGACCCGGAAAAATTCTTGGCCTTGAAAGCGGTGACCGTAACAGTCATGAAAATTATCAGGCATCCCAAAGAAAAACATACCGGGGTAAACTAAGGGCTTATATCCAGATAACAGATGATTCAGATCAAAATCTGGAAATAAGCATAATAAGTGAAGATTTTGGTAAGGAAAGAGTGAAAGTCAAAAAAATAATATAAACAGGACAAAATAGAAGTTCCTTTTTGGAGGATTTCAATAAAAAAATAAAATTTCATTATCATAAATTTTAAGTGTAATTTAAACACCTGAATTTGTTTTGTGAATAAATTGATATAATAAATAATTCTAGAATGAAAAATAGTTTGTTGATCGCACTGAGTTTTTTAAGCATTCTTGCCGGTATGGCTCAGCAAAATGAATGGGAAAACCCGGAAATACTGGATAGAAAAAAGGAAGAGGCTCATGCGCAATTTGTATTTTTTGAAAATGCAGAAGCTGCCAGAACAAAATCTAAATCAGCATCTGGATTACTTAAAAGCCTAAATGGAACATGGAAGTTCGACATAGTAAAGCATCCTTCACAACGACCCGAAGATTTCTTTAGTCCCGGTCTTGACGATAGTGAATGGAATGACATTGAAGTTCCCTCTAACTGGGAACTGCAGGGGTATGATATTCCTATTTATACCAATGTCACCTATCCTCACCCAAAGAACCCTCCTTTAATAGATGGTGACTATAACCCTGTTGGGAGCTATAGAACTTCTTTTAAGGTACCCGAAAACTGGGGTGAAAAGGAGATCATCCTGCATTTTGGATCGATTTCCGGATATGCGCGAGTTTACTTAAACGGTAAAGAAGTAGGGATGACCAAAGCCTCCAAGACTCCGGCTGAATTTAACATAACTCCATTCCTGAAGAGCGGAGAAAACCTTTTGGCTGTACAAGTGACCAGATGGCATGATGGCAGCTATCTGGAAGACCAGGATTTCTGGAGATTAAGCGGAATTGAGCGTGATGTTTATTTGCAAGCGCTACCAAAAACTACCATCTGGGATTATTTTATCCAGAGCGGACTTACTAATAATTATACAGATGGAACCCTGAACCTGAGCGTAGATCTTAGAAAATTTGAAGACAGTAAGATCAAAAAACCATCGGTCAAAGTTCAGCTCTTCTCCCCTTCCGGAGATATGATCTATTCCGAAGAAAAAGAGAAAGTCGATGTTGAAGAGTCAGTGAAATTTCAGAAACAATTGCCGAACGTAAAAAGATGGAGTTCAGAAGAGCCATACCTTTATACTTATACCATTAGCCTTGCTGATAAGAAAGGAAAAGTTCTTGGCGCCTTATCAGGCAAGACCGGTTTCCGTGATATTCTTATCAAAGACGCGCAATTACTGGTCAACGGTAAACCAGTGATTGTTCACGGTGTTAATCTTCACGAACACCATGGGATAAAAGGTCATGTTCCAGACCGTGAGACCATGATCAAGGATATCCAGATCATGAAACAGAACAACATCAACGCGATTAGGATGAGTCATTATCCACACGGAATTGAACTCTACGAGCTAGCCGATAAATATGGAATGTATGTAGTAGACGAGGCTAATATCGAAACTCATGCGATGGGTGCCGAACTACAGGGAAATTTTGACAAATCAAAACATCCGGCTTATTTGGAGGAATGGGCTCCCGCTCATATGGATCGAATAAAAAGGATGTTGGAGAGGGACAAAAATCACACTTCCATTATTCTATGGTCAATGGGTAATGAAAGCGGTAATGGCCCGGTATTTCATGAAGCTTACGACTGGATCAAAGAACGAGATACGACTAGGTATGTAAGTTTTGAACAGGCTGGGCAGGATTCTAATACCGATATTGTTGCTCCAATGTATCCTTCAATCAGGTATATGAAAGAATATGCAGAAGATGAATCTAAAGAGCGTCCTTTCATTATGTGTGAATATTCCCATGCCATGGGAAATAGCAGTGGAAATTTCCAGGAATACTGGGATATTATTTACAGCAGCCCTCATATGCAGGGAGGATTCATCTGGGACTGGGTAGACCAGGGATTGGAAGCCTATACTGAAGATGGCGAGATGTTCTGGGCTTATGGTGGAGACCTAGGAGGGGAGAACCTTCAGAATGATCAGAATTTCAACGCCAACGGGCTTGTAGACGCAGCAAGGGAACCCCATCCGGGTCTTTTTGAAGTAAAAAAGGTTTACCAAAATATTCATTTCGAACTGGAAGGACGCAACACCATTAAAATTAAAAACAGGTTCAATTTCACCAATCTGGATTCTTATTATTTCAAATGGGAATTACTTGCTGATGGCAAAAAAATAGCTGAAAAAAGATTTGAAGTTTCAATTGAGCCTAATGAAACCGGAACCCACCAAATAACACTACCCGATCTGGGAGATGCTGAACATTTTCTAAATGTATACGCATATACAAAATCTGCTACTGAACTTGTTCCGGCAGATCACGAAATCGCCAGGGAGCAGTTCAAAATAGGAGAGGTTGATTATTTTACCGATACTAATTCGCCCGAAGGAGAGCTTCAATTCTCTAAAGACAAAGAAACCTTAAGCTTTTCAGCTGGAAATACGGAAGGAGTTTTCGACCTAAAAAATGGAACACTAAAATCTTACTCTTTGAAAGGAGAAGATAGTAATGTTATTGTCCAGTATCCTGAACCTTACTTCTGGAGAGCGCCCACAGATAATGACTTTGGCAATAATATGCCACGAAACCTGGCCTTCTGGAAAGATGCCACTCAGGATAAAAGTGTTAAGAATGTTGAAGTTGGTCAGGAAACATCCGCAGGCTTAGCTATAACCATTCAATACCAACTCTCAGATACGGTTAATGTGCCTTACCAGGTTGAATACCTTGTTCGCCCTGATGGGAAAATAAGAGTTTCGGCCACCATAGATATAACCGGAAAAGATCTTCCTGAATTGCCTAGGTTTGGAATGCGAATGGTTGTGCCAGGCGAATTTGAAGACCTGGAATATTATGGAAGAGGTCCTTGGGAAAATTACTCTGACAGGAATACCGCTTCATTGGTTGGGACCTATGAAGATAAAGTAGAAAACCAATATACCTGGACCTATATTAGGCCCCAGGAAGCTGGATACCGCACAGATGTACGTTGGCTAAGCCTTTCCACAAAAAATGGAAAATCGCTTACAATTGAAGGTGAGCAGCCAATAGGCTTTAGCGCCATGAATATTCCTACCGAACAACTGGATCCCGGAATGCACAAAGCGCAGCGCCATCCTACAGATCTTGACCCTCAGGATAAAGTCTTTCTTCATATAGATCTTAAACAAAGGGGACTTGGAGGAGATAACAGCTGGGGTATGTTACCACATAATGAATACAGACTCTTGGAGGATTCCTATAATTATTCCTATATACTTTCATTAGAAAACTAAAATTGAAATACTCATGCAATTAAAATTCATATTATGCATACTGATCTTACTGCCCTTGGCCAGTCTTGCCCAGGAAAAAAAACTTAGAAAACAGATACCCCTGGATTCGATAAGACTAAGCGATCCTTTTATCCTGGCAGATGAGAACACCTCTACCTATTTTATGACCGGCTCTGGTGGCAAAATGTGGAAAAGTAAAGATTTAGCATTCTGGACCGGTCCGTTTGATGTGGTAAAGCATGATCCTGATTCCTGGATGGGAAAAAACCCGATGATATGGGCGGCAGAACTACACAAATACAAGGGGAAATATTACTATTTTGCCACTTTCACCAATAGGGATATAAAGATCGATACGGTTAAAGGAAATGTTATTGAGCGCCGCGCAAGCCATGTGCTAGTAAGTGACAAACCAGACGGCCCATATGTTCCCATGAAAGATGATACATATTTACCTCCAGATAAACCGACTTTAGACGGGACATTATGGGTAGACCAACAGGATACTCCTTATATGATCTATTGTCATGAATGGTTGCAGAACTGGGATGGAACCATGGAGAAAATTGAATTGAAACCAGATCTAAGTGGCTCTCTTGGTAAAGGTGAAATTCTTTTCAGGGCCAGCGACTCCCCATGGAGCAAGGAAAAGAATGATGAAGGTAAAACCATTCCCAATAAAGTGACCGATGGCCCATTCATTTTTAGAACTCAAACCGGAAAATTAGGCATGCTATGGACAAGTTGGGTGCACGATGATTATACACAAGGTGTTGCTTACTCTGAGAGCGGAACCATAGACGGTCCATGGATTCAGGAAGAAGAGCCTATTACCCCGCCCAATTATGGTCACGGAATGCTGTTCACTAATTTCGATGGACAGTTATTAATGTCTTTACATAGCCACCGTGTAGGAGAAAACGGAAGGTATATACGCCATCCAAAACTCTTTAAAGTTGATATATCAGGAGATAAACTGGTTGTTGGCGAAAGCTATGATCCTGGTGAATAGGGTTACCCCCATTAAACCATCAAAATCGACATTTTGATTTGAAAAAATTACTTTTATTAACCGTTTGTCTAATATTAACTTCCTGTTCCGGAATAAAGACAACCACTTCCGAAGTTGGAAAGGGATGGGCAAAGAATTCAGTGAATACGGTAATTTTCAGAAAGAATGCGATTATCTCCAATAAAAACTATCAGTTTACTGCATACTATGATAACAGTAGCAATCTGATCCTTGCGAAAAGGAGGTTAGATAAAAGTACCTGGGAAGTACATAAGACCAGGTATAAAGGAAATAGCAAGGATGCACATAATGCAATTAGTATCGCCCTGGACGGAGACGGTTATCTGCATGTGAGCTGGGACCATCATGATACTAACTTACGCTATGCGATTAGTAAAAAACCTTCGGGTCTCGAACTGGGAAATGAGCTTAAAATGACAGGAAAGCTGGAAGAAAAAGTTTCCTATCCGCAATTCTATAAGCTGCCCAACGGCAATCTTTTATTTATGTATCGCTCCGGGCAGTCTGGAAGAGGAAGCCTCGTTTTAAACCGTTTCAACAACAAAACCAAAACATGGGAGCAGATTCACGAAAACCTTATTAATGGTGAGGAGCAGCGTAACGCCTATTGGCAGGCTACTGTAGATAGAGATGGAAATATTCATCTTTCCTGGGTATGGAGAGA
Organism: Christiangramia crocea; assembly: GCF_022410465.1. Taxonomy (GTDB): domain Bacteria; phylum Bacteroidota; class Bacteroidia; order Flavobacteriales; family Flavobacteriaceae; genus Christiangramia; species Christiangramia crocea. Next base: position 678,891 of record NZ_JAJSON010000025.1, read on the forward strand.
ATCCTGGGATGTAGCCACCAATCATGATCTTGCTTACGCAGTTTCTAAAGATAACGGCCAGACGTGGGAAAGGTCTGACGGAGAAAAATATGAGCTCCCCATTACCGCGGCTACGGCAGAGTATGCCTGGAAGATACCTCAGAATAGCAATCTGATCAATCAAACATCTATGACTACTGATCGTGATGGAAACCCCTATATAGCCAGTTACTGGAATGAAGGAGGAAAGACACAATATCATTTAGTCTATCTGGAAAATGGAGAATGGAAAAAGGAAAATACAGGTTTTAGAAAAACCAGTTTCGATCTTAGCGGAGGAGGAACCAAAAAAATCCCCATTTCCCGACCTGAAATTATGGTGAATTCAGGTAAGGCTTATCTGTTATTCCGCGATGCTGAAAGAGATAATAAAATTTCCCTTGCCTATAAAAACATCAGCAAAGGAGAATCATGGAAAATTAAAGACCTTACCTCCTATTCTGTAGGCGAATGGGAACCTAATTATGATCTGGAATTATTCAGCTTAAAAAAAGAACTTCACATATTTGTCCAAAACGTCAGCCAGATGGATAGTGAAGGTTTATCAACACAAGAACCTACACCAGTAAAAATACTGAAAGTTAAAAGTCTACCTAAAAAATAATAACATGAAAACTGTATCTCAATTTCTCGCTTTCACTTTCCTGATCTTTTTTTCAATGTTAATGAATGCACAGGAAAATCTTATCACAAATACACATAACCGTGAAAGCATATCCCTGAATGGCACCTGGAATTATATCATAGATACTTATGAAACCGGATTCTATAATTACCGCTGGAAAGAGAAAAATGAGAATGATCCTGAAGCCTACTGGAATAAACCCGTAGTAAATAATCCTTCAGATCGCAGAGAACATGGTTATACAGATGCCAATACTCTGCAGGTTCCCGGCGATTGGAACTCCCAGGACAATATCTTTAAATATTATGAAGGAACCGTATGGTATCAGCGAGAATTCGATGCGCCAAATCTGGAAGAGAATCAAAGGACCTTTCTTTATTTCGGTGCTGTGAATTATGAAGCCCATGTATACCTAAATGGGAAAAAACTGGGTATGCACAAGGGAGGTTTCACTCCTTTTAATTTTGAAATTCCGCAGGATTTACTTCAGGAAAAAGATAATTTCCTTGTAGTAAAAGTTGATAATAAAAGGCACCCCGATGAGATCCCTACTGTTAATACCGACTGGTGGAATTACGGTGGAATCACAAGAGATGTAAAATTACTGGTGATGCCTGAAAATTTTATTCAGCAATATGCAGTCCAGCTTGAACAGGACCAGGACATCAGTTCAGCCAAAAGAAAAAAGAAATTTAATATTGAAGGCAGTCTAAAACTTAATAAAGAAGCTCACGCAGAAGAAATTACAGTAGAAATCCCTGAACTTAAGGTAAAAGAGAAACTTATTGCAAATGGTGATCAGCTTGATTTCAATTTTACTGTAAAAAAACTGGAATTATGGTCTACAGAAAACCCAAAACTCTATGAGGTTATTTTCAACTTTAAAGGTGAAATACTTAATGATAAGATCGGTTTCCGAAAAATTGAAGTTTCTGGTAAGGATATTCTATTAAACGGTAAAAAGGTCTTTTTACGTGGTATTTGTCTTCATGAAGAAATTCCTCTCGAAGCCAGACGAGCCAAAAATATTGCGGACGCAAAAAAGCTTTTTGGCTGGGCACAGGACCTGAATGCCAATATGGTCAGGCTTGCCCATTATCCCCACAACGAATATATGACCCGTATGGCAGATTCGCTGGGAGTAATGGTTTGGTCTGAGATTCCGGTTTACTGGACCATCAATTTTAAGAGTGATTCTGTTTATAATAAGGCAGAAAAACAACTTAAGGAAATGATCATCAGGGATCGCAATAAGGCTTCGGTGATCATCTGGTCTGTTGGGAACGAAACCCCTGTAAGTGAAAGTCGGACAAATTTTATGAGGAAATTGGTTGAAACTACAAAGTCCATGGATGATTCCAGACTTGTTTCTGCAGCCCTGGAAGTTGGTTATAACCGTAATAAAAATTATATCGATGATCCTTTGGGAGAATTTACTGATGTTATATCTGTAAATGAATACCTGGGGTGGTACGGCGACCTTCCCGGCTCCAAGGCACAATCTAACTGGGATCTCGCCTATAACAAACCTCTTTTAATTAGCGAAACAGGTGCTGGTGCAAAAGGTGGATATCAGGGAAAGAAAGAACAAAGATGGACTGAGGATTTTCAAAAATGGTACTATGAAGAGACCATCAAAATGATGAAACGAATGCCTGAAAATTATAGCGGCATGATGCCCTGGATCCTTTCAGATTTTCGTTCACCAAGAAGAAATCACCCGAAATTTCAGGATGGTTGGAATAGAAAAGGCCTTATAGATAATCATGGAAATAAGAAGAAGGCCTTTTACGTTCTTAAAAAATATTACGAAGACAAAGAACAGGAATTTGAGAACCCAGAAAAATAAAATATTTAGTGTTTTGAAAAATATTTCAGGGCTGTATCCGGTTTTGATTATTCTGATTTCATTGTTTTCCTGTAAGGCCCCAGAATACCTTCCGGACAGTTCAGAACCAGCACAAGAAAAAAATGGATTCGAACTGGTATGGGCAGAAGAATTTAATGAAGGTAACAAACCAATTCCTAAAAGCTGGTCTTATGAGTATGGATTTATTAGAAATGAAGAACTTCAGTGGTACCAGGATGATAATGCCAGAATTAAGAATGGTGTTCTGATCATTGAAGGAAAACGGGAGGAAATTAAAAACCCCAATTATGATAAGGGTAGTAGTGACTGGCGTAAAAACAGGAAATATGCCAATTATAGCTCTTCAAGCATTAATACCCGTGGAAAGAAAGAATTTCAATATGGTATCATTGAGGTTCGCGCCCGCATAAATACAGCAAGAGGAAACTGGCCTGCGATCTGGACGCTTGGCGTAGAAAAACCATGGCCTGCTAATGGTGAGGTAGATATCATGGAATATTATATGGTGAATAATGAACCTCATATCCTTGCCAACGCTGCCTGGAAAGGTTCTGAGGAGTATGTGAATTGGGACAGTGAGAAAATCCCTTTCGGCCACTTTTTGGACAAAGATCCTAAATGGACTGAAAAGTTTCATATCTGGAAAATGCAATGGACAGAAGAGTATATTCGTCTTTACCTTGATGATGAACTCCTGAATGAAATTGACCTAGGTAAAACCACGAATCCGGACGGTTTTAATCCTTTTCATCAACCCCATTATATTTTACTCAACTTAGCCCTGGGGTCGAACGGTGGAAATCCCTCAACAACAGAATTCCCCCAGTATTATGAGGTTGATTATGTTAGAGTTTATCAGAAGAAGTAAAAGTTCAATAATCTGGATTAAGCAAGCAAACCGTATGAATAAAACAATATTAAACACTTTATTTTTTATCAGCCTTGGTTTTATCTCAGGACAGGCACAACATAACTCCGAAAGATATTCAGCTTTTCGTCCTGGTGATATTTGGAAAGATACTGATGGTACTCATATCAATGCACATGGAGGCGGACTCTATTTTGAAGACGGAATCTATTATTGGTATGGTGAACATAAAGGAGATGACAGTAAAGCTCATGTAGGGATTAATGTTTACTCTTCCCGGGATCTTTATAATTGGATAAAGGAAGGTGTGGCTCTTTCTGTCGAAAATGATTCGAATTCTGAAATTACGGCAGGAAGCGTTATGGAACGTCCCAAAGTGATTTACAACAAAAAAACGGGGAAATATGTTCTATGGTTTCACCTGGAATTAAAGGATCAGGGATATAGTGCTGCCAGAACTGGAGTGGCTGTAAGCGACACTCCTACCGGTCCTTTTAAATATATAAGATCTTACCGCCCCAATGCCGGAAAATGGCCATTAAACTTTAAAGAAGAATGGAAAACCATCCCGAAAGGTGGAGATCCTGAAGAATGGTGGACCCCACAGTGGCATAAAGCCCTAAATGAAGGAATGTTTGTTAGGCGGGATTTCAAAGAAGGGCAAATGTCCAGAGACATGAGCGTATATGTTGACCAAGATGGGACGGCCTACCATATACATTCTTCCGAAGAAAATCAGACCTTGCATATTTCTGAACTTACCGAAGACTATTTAGGCTTCACCGGAAAGTGGGTACGAGTACAACCGGGAGGACAAAATGAAGCTCCAGCAGTCTTCGAGAAAGACGGTACTTACTATATGATTACTTCAGGGCTTACAGGCTGGGACCCCAATCCTGCTCGATCCTTTAAAGCAAGCTCTTTAATGGGACCCTGGAAGGCTCTTGGAAACCCAGCAAGAGGTGTGGATGCTGATAAAACTTTCCATTCACAAAGTACTTTTATCCTTCCTGTACAGGGAAAGGAAAATGCTTTTATTTTTATGGCAGACCGCTGGAAACCTGAAAATCATATAGATGGTCGGTATATCTGGTTGCCTATTGAATGGGAAGATGATGAACCGGTAATCATGTGGGAAGATGAATGGCGTTTGTCATTTTTTGATAAACAATAATTTCTACAATTGCCAGAATAGCTGATCGGAAATAATTGGACGGACCATCTCATCCCGAATAAAATTACATCAAGATAAATCTAAATATTATGAAAATTAAATTCATTATTCTATCTCTACTACTCTTCGGAAGTGCACTTAAGGCACAGAATAGTAATTTAGAAGAAAGGAAGCCCACCGAGATAAGGGAATATTACATTTCTTCTCTCGTAAGAATCGCCGACCCTGTATTGGTGGCATTAAGTAAAAATGAATTAAAAAAGCGCATGCCTGTAGAAAAGTCTCCGGGTGCCTGGGACGATCGAACACATGTAACTTACCTTGAGGCCTTCGGGCGACTTCTTTCAGGAATGGCTCCCTGGCTGGAGTTAGGCCCGGACGAAACGGAAGAAGGTGAATTAAGGGAAAAATATATTCAGTTAGCACGCAAAGGCATTCATAATGCCACAGATCCTGAATCTCCAGATTTCATGAATTTCACCAATGACCGTCAACCCCTGGTAGATGCTGCGTTTTTGGCACAGGCCCTTTTAAGAGCACCTAACCAACTTTGGGAGCCGCTTTCAGAAGATACCAAACAAAATGTGATCGAGGCCTTAAAATCTACCCGTCAAATAAGTCCCTACTACAGCAATTGGTTGTTATTCAGCTCCATGGTAGAAGCCGCACTTTTAAAATTTGATGATAGCGCCGACAGATTCCGACTGGAGCAGCCTCTGACAAAGCATATGGAATGGTATCTGGGTGACGGGATATATGGGGATGGTCCTAATTTCCACTGGGATTATTATAATAGCTTCGTGATCCAGCCAATGATGTTAGACATTCTAAAAACAATGCAGGATGCTGGCATTGACCGTGACAAGGATTATAAAGAGGTACTGAGAAGAGCCAAAAGATATGCTGAAATCCAGGAACGTCTAATTTCCCCGGAAGGTACTTACCCCCCAATTGGAAGATCTTTAGCATATAGATTTGGAGCATTTCAGCTTCTATCACAAATTACTTTATGGCAGGAACTTCCTGAACAGATAGAGCCGGCACAGGTGCGTTCGGCACTGTACACAGTTATAAAAAACCAGTTGGAAGCAGAAGGAAGCTTTGATGAAAATGGATGGTTGAGAATAGGTTTTTACGGGCATCAGCCAAATATAGGTGAAGGATATATTTCTACAGGAAGCCTTTATCTTTGTTCGGAGGTATTCCTTGTGCTTGGACTAAAACCAGATACTCCTTTCTGGAATGATGCTCCCACACCATGGACCCAGAAAAATATATGGAGCGGAAGGTCAATTCCAATTGACCACGCACATTAATTAAAAAAAGATTTAACTATGCTGATTATTTTTAAACAACTTAACAAATTAGGCCTTGTTCTATTTACTGGCTTTTTGATTTCATGCGGTTCTTCTAAGCCTAGAATTTCAGAGAAATACCCGGCTTTACCAGATTCTAAAGAACAGGTTGCAAAGATTATTAATAAAGTCAACCAGCACTGGCAGAAAAACCACCCTGAACCCGGATGGGCTTTCTGGCATAATGCTGCATACCATACCGGAAATATAGAAGCTTACAAGGTTACAGAAAAAGAAGATTATCTTGAGTATTCCCGCAAATGGGCAGAAGAAAACCAATGGATGGGTGCCAAATCGCAGGATAAGTCAGAATGGAAATATAGTTACGGAGAAACAGATGATCATGTATTGTTTGGTGACTGGCAAATCGCTTTTCAAACCTATATTGACCTCTATAATCTGGAGGAGCAAAAAGATCCATCCAGGATTGCGAGAGCCATGGAGGTAATGGAATATCAGATGAGCACGCCGGAAAATGATTACTGGTGGTGGGCTGACGGACTTTATATGGTGATGCCTGTAATGACAAAATTATATAAGGTGACAGGCAATGAGCAATATCTGGATAAACTATACAAATATTTTCAGTATGCCAACAGCATCATGTATGATGAAGATGCGAAGCTTTATTACCGGGATGCAAAGTACGTCTATCCAAAACATAAAAGCGCTAACGGAAAAAAAGATTTTTGGGCCCGTGGAGATGGCTGGGTATTTGCCGGACTGGCAAAGGTAATACAGGATTTACCTCAGGATGCCCAGCACAGGCAATTTTACGTAGATCGATTCGTAAAAATGGCTGAAGCCCTGGCCGCTGCTCAACAGCCAGAAGGATACTGGACCCGTAGCATCCTTGACCCGGAACATGCTCCGGGACCGGAAACAAGTGGAACTTCTTTCTTTACTTATGGATTTCTCTGGGGTATTAATAACGGCATTCTTAATCAAGAAAAATATTTACCTGTTGTAGAAAAGTCCTGGAAATATTTGGCCAATGTTGCCCTTCAGGAAAATGGAGCTGTTGGATATGTCCAGCCCATAGGAGAAAAAGCTATTCCAGGGCAGGTAGTTGATAAAAATTCTACAGCTGATTTTGGAGTCGGGGCTTTTCTATTAGCCGCTTCAGAAATGTATAGATTCATTGATCTAAATTAACCCGGGAACCCATGAATTTAATTAATGAAAGAATTCTGCTGATATTCCTTTCTAGCCTTTTACTGGTATCCTGTAGAAATAGCAAGGATAATTCTACTCTGCAAAAACAGGAAACCAGTAAAACTGAAATAATCAAGAACCCTATTCACAAAGGATATTATGCTGACCCTTCAGTTATTCAGCATGGTGACCGCTTTTTTATTTATGCTACGATCGATCCATGGGGTGGGGATAGTCTTGCTGTTCTGGAGACCAAAAATTTTCAGAAGTTTAAAACCCATAAACTAAACTGGCCAACCAAAAAAGCTTGCACCTCCCCTACTTCTAAAGATGCTATGGTATGGGCTCCGGGAGTAACCAAGGGAAAAAACGGAAAATTTTATATGTATATTTCAGTAGGTAGCGAGATCTGGGTTGGAGAAAGTGAGACACCACTTGGCCCCTGGAAAAATGCAAAAGAAGATGGAAGTCCTCTAATAAAAAGTAGCCTTTATCCAGATTATCATATGATTGACGCTCATTGTTTTATTGATAGTGATGGGCAGGCATACCTTTATTGGGGTTCCGGTTGGGATTGGGTGAATGGCCGATGTTTCGCAGTAAAACTGAAAGACGACATGGTGAACTTTGATGGTGAAATTAAAGATGTAACTCCGCCAAATTATTTTGAGGCACCTTATATCCTAAAGAAAAATAACAGATACTACCTAATGTATTCTGATGGCAAAGCTATTGATTCTACATATAAAATAAGATATTCAGTGAGTGATAATCCTTTAGGACCTTTCGAGGAAGGAGTAAACAGCCCGATCGCTACCACTAACGCTGAAAAGAAGATCTATGGCCCAGGGCATCATTCAGTATTTACAAAAAATGGCCAGTATTACATCCTGTATCACCAGATAAAGCCACAAGAAAAAGATTACGTTCTACGTCAACTTCGACTGGATAGTCTGAATTTTACTCAAGACGGAGAAATAGAAAAAATTAATTTTAAAGGTGTGGCCACCTTTTCAGAATAATACAGGATGATGAAATCCCTATAATAACTATGAGAAATCCAAAGATCTATATCCTTTTGTTTATTCTAAGTTTAGCTCTATGCTCCTGTGAATTTTCCGCAAAAGAAAAAGAGCAGAACGAATGGATAAATCTTTTTAATGGTAAAGACCTGGAGAACTGGATTGTAAAAATACATCATCACGAAACAGGTGATAATTATGCCAATACCTTCAGGGTTGAGAACGGAACTATTCAGGTAAATTATGACAACTATGAAGACTTTGATGAACGCTATGGTCATTTATTTTACAAAGAGCCCTTTTCTTCTTTTCATTTGAAATTTAGATATCGTTTTAGCGATCAATGGATGGAGGATGCGCCTTCTTATACCTATCGTAATAGTGGAGTGATGTTTCATTCACAGGCTCCTGAAACTATCTTAAAGGAACAGGACTGGCCAATTTCGGTAGAGTTTCAGATGCTTGCCCGTGAAAGTGAAGGTGAAACCCGCCCAACCGGTAATATGTGCTCTCCCGGTACGGAGGTTTATTATGAGGGAGAAATGGATCCCCGGCATTGCATCAATTCAACTTCCAACACTTACGAGTGGGACCAATGGATTGATGCAGAATTGATCGTTTATAGCGATTCTCTGGTAATTCATAAAATAAACGGAAAGAAGGTGCTCGAGTATACTAAACCCCAAATTGGTGGCGGAGTCGCAAATGGCTATGATCCTGGGATAAAAATTGATGGCAAGCCTTTAACTGAAGGTTATATAGGGCTACAGGCCGAAGGCCAGGGAGTTGAATTTAAGGATATAAAAATCAAAAAGCTGGATTAAAAAATCCAGCTTTTTGATTGAAAATATCTTAACAGTTTATTTTTCTACTCAACCTTTATGAAAGAAAGATCTGTAAAAGTTAGATCATAAGGCTGATTGGAGCCACTCTTTATCACTATATAAAAACTTTGAGCAGTATCAAAGGTGTAAAGACCATCATCTGGGTAAACACCTCCGGAGTTATATTCAGAAAAACTATAGGTTCCTGTACTGGTAGGACTTCCATTCCAGGTACTGTAGATAACCTGATAATCAACACTCGGCACATAGTCCTCCCCTTCCTGGGGCTCAATATCGCTAAAAATAAGCTCAGCCCAGGTTTCATCAACCACAGAATTTACAGTTAAGTTTCCTCTAAATTTATAAGTACCCGGTTCCACTGTGATCTCCTGAAAAATGTGAGAACCTGTCCAGCCACCAGGCCCCTGAAAATTAATTGAATTCGCATCTACAGTGACAGTAACCCCAGGAGTAGCCTCCTGAACAATCCATCCTTCCATATCTATCAATCCAGAATCATAAGCTTCTTCCAAAACAACCGTTTTATTTTGTTCTGCAGGGACAGATCCTTCTACTCCATTAACTACTACACTCACCTCATATTCTCCATAATCTGCATAAGTATGACTGGGATTAGCTTCCGTTGATGTATTTCCATCTCCAAAATCCCACATATAAGACTCTGCATTTGTAGTTTTACTTGTGAAATGAACTGTTAAAGGTTCGTTTGCATCAACCTCAGATGAAATAGATAAGGTAGGACTAAATGGAGGATAATCCACATCATCATCAGAACAGGAAGTAACAAGCCCAATAAAAATTGTAAGTGTCCAAAGACACATCCTTTTGAATTTAAAATTTTTCATTTCTATTTAGTTTTAATTAGTTGAAAATTCACCACTTCTATAATTTCCATTATGGTTATTATCTTTTTATTTTAATCAATTGTATGCTATCATTATTCTTGGAGATGGCAATTAGTTTTTCCCTCTTGCCATTGAGTAATTTAGCATCTCTTACGTCCCCTTCTATCCATACTCCCATTTCATCAATACTAACGGTTTTAAACTGCCCATTACCTATGCCTTCTAGTAAAAGTCCTTTACTAGCATCACTAGGACCATATTCAACCTTAAAGGGATAATAATTTCCAGTTAATAGTATATCGGGAATATTATCTTCATTAAAATCGTATATAGTGATTCCCTGGATTGCAGAAAACTGGGCTTCAATAGGCAATTCATGTATTTCAAAATGTTTACCCTTATTCTCTAAATAGACACTTTTAAGCTGGTAAACACTTAAATGTTTTGCTTCCTTTAGGAGTTCGGAAGAGAAAACATCTTTCAATTGAGCTTTTGCATAAGGCTCATACTTAAGGAACTTCTTTTTTATCAATGGAAACGCATCCTGCAATTCGTCTAATGTTGCAATGGGATAACGCTTTTCCTGGATATAACAGCTAATAACGGGAGATAGCACTCCATCACCTCTAAAATCACCTATATAGGCCTCTAGCGGTTCATTTTGTGAAACATTGAATGGTAAATTTGAGCCCATATTACCCACGATAAGATCTATATCCCCATCTCCATCCATATCAGCCTTTTCGATATTTTGCCATAAGCCATTACTTCCATCAAGGCCAAATTCTTTAGTCCTTTCTTTTAATTTACCATTCTCGTTAATGAATATTTTTATTGGCATCCACTCTCCCACTAACACCAGATCTAACCATCCATCATTATTAAGGTCTGTCCAGGTGGCATCAGTAACCACCCCTGGCTGCCTAAGCTCTGGATTTATCTCCCTTGTAACAATAGAAAATTTGACCTTGCCAGAGTTTTTATCCACATCATTTCTTAAGACACCTCCCAGGGAAGAGTCGGGGTAAGTCCCGGGATCACTTCCACCTCCAACAAAAAGATCTTCGTCCCCATCCTTATCATAATCTCCAGCTACAACAATGCTTCCGTTGGAGAAAGCTTTTGGCAAGACACCCTCTTCAACATTTTCAAAATTCCCTTCTCCGTCATTTATATAAAGTGCATCCATTAAAACAGCAGGATCACCATTTGCCTGGCTTCCCCCATGCACAACATACAAATCCATATCGCCATCTCCATCAGCATCAAAGAAGGTGGATCCAGTACTTTCGTAAACATCAGTGGCTGACCAAAATTCTTCGTTACTTAATACAAAGTCACCCCTGCTATTGGTAATAAATAACGCATCAGGTTGACCAAATGCACCACCTATGAATATATCCTCAAGTCCATCATTATTAACATCAGCTACAGACATTTTTGGACCGGACATCGAGCTTTGTTTTAATGCAAGCCGGTTTACCTTAAAATCTATGTATTGATTCTCTTTATGTCTGAAGTTAATTCCCGAGTTTTCTACTTCTTCAAAAAGGTGTTGAGAAATTATATCATTTTCAGATCCATTTGGCGTAGCTTTAGTTTCATCAATTTGAAGCAATTGATTTGGTTTTACATTTTCCACGTTAGAAATATCTCCATTAGGCCATTGAATCTTAACATTTACACTTTTAGAAGTACCTAAACCAAAAAACAATACAGGCTCTACAGAAGACTGGTATCCACGAACATTATAATTCTCTGCAAACTGAATAATAGAATCTGAACTCACCCAGACCTTAGAACCAAGAGCGAGAGTATTATTCTCCTTGCCTTTAAGTTTTATCTTAAGAAAGTTATTTGATTCCCTCTGAATATTATTTCTGTAAATACCTACAGGCTCATTGGTATTGGATACCACAAGGTCAAGGTCGCCATCATTATCAAGATCTCCGTAGGCAGCTCCGGTAGATACAGTTGGTTGAGAAAGCCCCCACTCCTTTGTTACGTTTTCGAAGTTTACGCCATTACGATTCTCAAACATATAATTAGAAACCTTGGTAGCGGGCATCTCTTTGACCAGCTCATATATAACTCCGGAATATTTCTGCTTTCCACGTTCTCCAAAAAGCTGTTCCCCTTCTTTTCTAACCTTGGCCACTGCTTCATTCACTTCGAACTTCATGAAGTCTTTGTTCGTAAAATCCCTCAAATAACCATTGGTTACAAACAGATCTTTTAAACCATCATTATTAAAGTCTGCAATAAGAGGAGCCCAGCTCCAGTCGGTAGTTGATATTCCCGCCAGCTGACCTATTTCACTGAATCTAGGTGTCCCATTTTTATCCATCCCCCTGTTAAGCTGAAACATATTTCGCATTTGCTGCTTATGGTATCCGCTATCTATTGCAAGTTGATACCTGTCAAATTCATCGGGTCCTTTTAATAGTTTTTGCCTGTAATTATCTTCAGGAAGCATATCAAGAGTAATAAGATCCACCTGGCCGTCATTATTGAGATCGGCGGCATCATTACCCATAGAGAACTGAGAAATATGTCCAAAGGAATCTTTGGATACATCTGTAAAAGTACCATCGGCATTATTCAGGTATAAAAAATCCTGCTCAACATAATCATTAGATACATAAATGTCCGGCCAGTTATCATTATTAATATCACTTATGGCGACTCCCAGACCAAAATTCAATCCACTGCCGTGAATACCAGCTTCTTCGCTTACATTCTTAAAGACTCCATTATCATTGCGATATAGAGAATTACCGAAATAAGGATGCCTGGAATTGCGAAGTTTAGTACTATTATAAAATGGTGAATAATATTCTTTTGAATGGTTCAAAAGGAACATATCCAGGTCATTGTCCAGATCATAATCGAAGAACACGGCCTGTGTACTATAGCTGCCTTCAGCGTCCAGTCCAAAATCTTGGGCTTTATTTTCAAATTCCGGGATCCCATCTTTATTGACACCCTTATTAATAAACAGCTGGTTTGCCCTATCTTCATGAGTGCCCAGACCGGAATAACAAACATAGATATCCAGCAAACCATCCGCATTTATGTCTACAATACTCGTCCCGGTAGTCCATGCCTGTTTTCCTTTAGTACCAGATAAATCGGTAATATCTTTGAATTTGAAATTGCCCTGATTAAGATAAAGTTTATTCTCTCCGGTATTAGCAGTTAAATACAGATCTGGTAAATCATCTCCATTAAAATCTCCTATAGCCACACCCCCACCGTTATACATGTATTCATACTGCATAACATTCAATTCTTCTGTTTCAATAATTTCATTAACAAAATCAAGGCCTGTTTCTGAAGATGATAAAGATTCAAACACAGTATTCTCATTTTCTTTCTCGGTTAGCTCTCTCTCATTATTTTCATCACTGCCACATCCAACCAAAAGGAGGTAACAGGCAATAAAAACAACCTGAAGAATCTTTTTAAATGAAATCATATTCGAATATTTAGATTTATACAACCTGGAAGACAATTTATCAGATATCAGAAAACAAACCTAGCGCCCAGCGAACTATAGATCTTTGATAAAAGGGCTGCTTTCCGTCTTATTATTCAGACATCAATGCAACCCTTTTTAAATTAAATCAATGGTATTCTAAGCATTACCAGCCAAGAATTTGTTTGGCCTCAGGGTTCTTATCAATCTCATCCTGCGGGATTGGCAAAACGTACATCTTCTCCGGAAAACTTCGTTCTTCAACATCAAAGATTTCGTAATCAAATGACCCATCATCATTCTTGATAATTCGCATACCTTGTACCGGACCATTCAACAGATCTGGTGCAATACGCCATCTTCGGATATCAAAATATCTGTGTTCTTCAAAAGCAAGCTCTATCCTTCTTTCGTTTCTAATTTCAGCCCGCATTTCGTCCTGAGAAAGACCCTGAGGAAGATCGGGCATATCAGCTCTATTCCTTATTTCATTAATTGCAGCATAAACAGTAGCATCAGGACCCGAAGCTTCATTCTGAGCTTCAGCATAATTAAGTAAAACCTCAGCATATCTCATAAAGATCCAATCCTGATCACTGGACTGGGAATAAATAACCAGGTCTTCATTATGAAATTTACGAAGGAAATATCCAGTGTGCATAAATAAATCATCTCTACCTCCTTCAAATAATTCCACTTCGCGTCCGCGGAAGTTGGCTCCATTATGTACCACTGTCATTTCGAATCTGGGATCAAGATTATCCCATGGACTTTCCGGGTCATATAGTGGAGATTCATCCTGGGGTAATCCATCTACCATATCATAAGAATCTACAAAATTCTGAGTAGGTATATTTCCACCCCATCCACCATCGCTTACCCCACGATAAGATGCCGGAGAATTATATACATCCCAACCTGCATTCTGAGTACCGCCGGCATTAGTCTGGTGGTGCTTATCCGGATAAAGGAATTTTTTAGCAAAAATTATCTCTTCATTATTCTTGGTTAAGAAAAGTGTTTTATAGTCAGGAAATAAAGAATAAGTACCATCCATTACTTCCATTGAAGCATTCGCAGATTGCTGCCATTTTTCTGCATATAACAGGACCCTTCCTTTGTACGCCTTTGCGGCTCCTGAAGTAGCTCTTCCTGCTGCAATTCCTCCCTTTTCCGGAAGTATTTCGGCTGCTCTATCAAGATCACTTATTATAAAATCTACAACTTCATTATAAGAAGCTCTTGGAATTTGCAGATTATCTTCTATACTTAAGCTTCCAGTTATCAGTGGAACACCTGTAGGTTCTCCCCCTTCAGATCTATACCCGAATAGTCTTAACAATTTATGATACATAAAACCTCTAAGGAAGTAAACCTCTCCTTTTAATCGGGTTCTAAGCTCTTCATCTTCCAAACGGTCCAGGTTTTCAAGAGCTACATTGGCCTTTCTGATAAGGTTATAATAATTACCCCACATATTACCCCATGGCACATAGGTAGGTAGGAATTCTGCATTTTGAAGTAAAGTTGAGTGAGTCCACCCCATCGATACATCTCCATCATCTGATGCACCATCAAGTAAATAAAGCCCTTTGGCCCAGCCGTCATACCAACGGTCAAAACCAGATGGCATTTCACCATAAATAGCGTTCACAAACTGAACCGCTCCCTGTGGATCTGTCCATACCGTTTCTTCAGTAAGTGAATCTTTTGGAACCTGATCCAAAAAGTCCTTTTCACAGCCAAGTAATGTAATAAGACTTAATAATACTCCAAATACCTGACTTAATCTTTTAGTATTTATATTCATTACTTAAGTTTTTTAAAAATTAATGTTTAGTCCAACATTCCATAATCTCAATTGAGGATATCCCCATCCTCTTCCATTACCATTCTCAGGGTCGTAACCTTCAATATCGGTCCAGGTGTATATATTATTACCACTTACGTAAATCCTGGCGCCTTTAATAAAGTTGTTATTAAAACTATCTACAGGAATATTATAAGCTAACTCCAGGTTTTTAAGACGTACATAAGATGCATCTCTTAACCAAAATGATGAACCTGCATGGTTATTATTTGCATCAATTAATACACGTGGTTCGCTAGCGTCCCTGTTATTGGGAGTCCATCGATCCAGGTTATGCTCAAAAGCGGCACTGGTACCAAGAAAGAACGGCCAGTAGGCCTCTCCCGAATAATACTGATTTACATTAGTGGCTCCCTGAAAAAGGTATGTAATTTGAAAGTTTTTATAACCTACATTTCCATTTAATCCGAAAATTATTTCAGGAGTATTTGAAGTTCCAATAAACGTTCTGTCTAGATCATCAATCACTCCATCATCATTTAAATCAGCATATCGTATATCTCCCGGAGCAATATCACCTACTTGTTCTGCAGCATTATCTATCTCTTCCTGAGTTTGAAAAAGACCCAATGCTTTATAACCATACTGCCCGTAAAGCGGACGCCCCGTTTGCCTGATCCTTGGGTTAGATGTTTCAGGCTCATCTATAAAGACGATCTCGTTTCTCGCATAAGTAAAGTTAGCACTCATCGAGTAAGTAAAATCCTCGCCTATAGAGTTCCGGTGTCCAAGCACAGCCTCAAAACCTTTATTATCTATTCTGGAAAGATTCTCTACTGGAAGTCCTACACCTAACAAACTAGGTACTGTTAAATTCCGTCTTCCCAAAATATCGGTCCGCTTATCATAAAAATAATCAAAAGTTACGGAAAGCTTTTCATCCCAGAAGGTTGCATCCACACCTACGTTGAATTTTTTTACCGTTTCCCAGGTCACATCAGGATTGGCTAAATCACCTTCTACGATTGCAGGCTGCACATCCCCATTACCAAATACGGCATTACCTGACTGGTTAAAAGATTGCAGATAAAGGAATCGGGCACCTCCGATACGGTCATTCCCTAGTACACCATATGAACCTCTAAGTTTTAGAAAATCGATACTTTCTGAATCTTCCAGAAAAGGTTCACGAGAAATTAAATAACCTAACGAACCAGAAGGAAAAAACCCCCATCTATTTCCTGGCGCAAACTGCTCTGAGGCATCTGCACGAAAACTTCCTTCCAGAATATACTTATCATCAAAGGTATAATTTAACCTTCCTACAACCCCTCTCCTGGCGCTTCTTCCGGAATAACCTCTGTTAGTACGGTTAGCGGCACCTCCAAAGTCAAGTTCATCAATAGCTAAAGTGAACTGATCTCTGTATGCAGACATGAACTTCCATTTCTCTTCCGTCTGAGTATAAAGTAATAAAGCTGATACATCAGATTTTCCAAATTCCTGCTCATAATTTAAGTGTGTCTCTAAGGTTATGGACTGGTAATCATTATGATCCTGATACAATTCAGTTTTTCCTCTGGGAGCCTGTGTAAATGTCCCATCGCTGTTTCTCTGATAATTCGGTATTTGAGGAAATAAGAAATTCTTCTGATCTCTGAAAGTTTTATCATAGGAGGCAATAGCTTTTGCTGTAAGACCATCAACAGGTAACTCCTGAAGAATTTGAATCCGACTTTTAAAAGCCATAATAGCCCTATTTCTATAACCATTTTCAGGTAGAGCAAGGTATGCCGGTCCACCAGAATAGGTTCCGTTTGACCATTTTACAGGTTGTTCATTAGGCCTTATACTCGCCAACCATCGGAAAAGTTCAGGTGCCGCCACATTATTGGTTCTGTCGTCACGACCAGAAAGGTCAAACGCCAACCTGGTTGTTTCCGTAACATTTGCATCAATATTTGAACGGAAATTATATCTTTTGAAATTATTTGAAGGTACTATACCATCCTGATCTAAAAAGCTTAAAGATGTAGCATATCGCACCTTTTCGGAACCTCCGCTGGCGGAAAGTCCATATTCTTTCATTATAGCAGTATTTTTCAAAACGTCCATCCAGTTCACGTCTGGATGCGTATCCGGATTTGAACCCGTGCGATATTTTTCTAGATCTTCCTGTGTGTAGATAGGATCATCGCCCTGATTCACCAGGGCTTCATTATACAGTTGTGCATATTGATACGAATTCAGGTAAGTTGGCTCATTAGTTCTTTCCTGAACACCTAAATTAGTGGTTAGGTTAATCTGCATTTTTCCCGCATCACCTCTTTTAGTAGTTACAAGAATAACCCCGTTACCTCCTCTTACACCAAATACTGCGGCACTAGCCGCATCCTTAAGGACTGAGAAAGATTCAATTTCATTCGCATTTAACTGTTCAAAATCACGATACCCCCTTACAATGCCATCAATTACAAAAATAGGACTAGCATCACCCGTGGTTCCTATACCACGAACGTATATATTAGAAAAATCATCACCAGGAGAACCAGAACGCTGGGTGGCGATAATACCGGCAGTCTGACCTACTAATGCACTGGTCATGTTAGGTGCAGGGTTAGCCTCTAATTGTTCAGTATCAATTTCAGAAACAGCTCCTGGAACATTACTTCGCTTCTGCTCCCCGTATCCAACAACAACAACTTCATCCAATTGGCCAAGGTCTTCATCCAACCCAACATCTATAACGCTTTGCCCATTTACAGCAATTTCTTTTGTTGCAAAACCTACAAATGAGAATACCAGAGTAGCATCTGGATTAACTGTTATTTCATAATTACCGTCAAAATCAGTTACGGTACCCTGCTGGGTCCCTTTTACCATTACGGTCACACCCGCAAGAGGCATGTTATCTTTTGCAGCAACTACATTCCCTGTAACTTCCTGCTGAATAGCAGTTTCATTAAGATTATCGGTATTGCCGAAAACATTTGCCGACACAAACGAAAAGCAGAGTATAAAAAGCCACCTCGCCGCCATTTTAACATTTAATTTAGTAATTTTTCTCATACAATCAATTATTTAAGCTAGTTAATATTCTCAGAACAAGTTATAGAGAGTTATAATTCTCTTTTGTTAAAACCCCCTGAAGTTTATTATTTTTTCAGGATACTTCGACAATAATAAATGTCTTTATAACATTTAATCGTCAAATGTATAAAAATTTCTTAAATAGAAAGAGAGGGTTTTTAACGAATATAATAACTTATAAAGTTTTTTAGTTAAAACCACAACATCCTTATCATAAAATCAAGAAACCAGTTAGAAATAGGGAAATAATTATCATATTTTTAAAAATATTCATTAAAAATCTTAACACAGGAAGGACTCTCTACCTTAAATTATTGTACTAACAACAAAATAAATTGAAATAATATTCCTTTCTGGCCTGATTATTCCAGCTTTAATTTTTTTCTGGGCCGAAGAAAAGCAGAACTTACCATCCTCCTCCCCTTTCAATTTTGCCCCGTATTTCAGTAGTCCTTATCAGTATATTATATCTTAATTTTATGTTTTGGCAATAAATCTTGCTTTTTGGAAAGAGGAAACCAAAAGAAGAAGAAATGATAATAATGGCAGACTATAAGATTTATCTGATTTCATTATGAATTTTTTTTAAAATAAAAGAGATATAATCAGTAAGTTTTATCTTAAAATTCATGCAGTTCTATTCCTTTTTCAAATTCATAGAAGTTATTTCATTATCACTCAACTCCTGTCCGAAGAAAGGCATCCCGTCTTCGGTCCATCTTAGAACCCGCGCCCTTGTGTTTCGGTTTGGATCATATAAAGGTTCCCCGTCAATCTCTTTATAATTACGTGCATGGTATATCATCACATCGGTCTCGCCATCTCCAGCTTTTGTAAAGCTGTTGTGCCCCGGTCCAAAACGATCCAGTTCCGGATTACTGTAAAATACAGGTTCGGGCAATTTATGCCATGCTTTAGGATTAATAAGGTCTGCGTCCTCTTCAGCCCATAGTAAACCTATGGCATAATTGGCATCGGTAGCGCTGGCCGAGAATGTTACAAATACTTTTCCGTTACGAACCAGTACTGCAGGTCCTTCATTTACCCTGTGCCCCTGAATTTCCCATTCATGAGTTGGTTCAGAGATCACCACCTGCTTTTCAGCGAGAGTTGTAGGGCTGGTCATTTCGGCAATATAAAGTCCGGTGTTCACAATTGTGTCAGATGCCCTGTCTGTCCAGATCATATATCGCTGACCATTATGTTCAAAGGTCGTTGCATCAAGGGAAAAATCATCGCGCTTAGCTACGATCTGCCCTTCCTCTTTCCATTCTCCCGTGGTAGGATCTTCAGAATCATTGGATAAAGCATACATTCTGATCTTCCATTTTTCCTCTGCCGAACCTGCCGCGAAATACACATACCATTTACCATCAATTCGATGTAGTTCGGGAGCCCAGATATGATTGCCCATTGGACCTTTATCATGTTTTCTCCAGATTACCACCGGCTCAGCATCCTTTATGCCGTTTATAGTTTTTGATTTACGAATTTCTATGCGATCGTATTCCGGAACGGTCGCGATAAAATAATAGGTTCCATCTTCTGCTTTGGCTACAAAGGGATCGGCCCGTTGCGAAGCTAACGGATTGTCAAACTGAATCTCTTTTGTTTCCTGAGTACATCCAGTGCTTACAATTAGGAACAAGAACAGAGCGTATTTAAAAAACTTTAATTTCATCATTTTCTTTTAAATTCCAGATCTTTAATAGTGTAAAACTATTTTTGTAGCGGTTGAATTCCTTCCAGAGTCGGTTCTACCTCGATAATGCTTCCATCTTCACTGAATTCCAATTTATCAATAGCAACTTCCCGGTGGAAGCCTGCTGCGCGCCCCATCTCTATACCTTCCGGCCTGGTGAATCTGTGATAAACAATATACCACTCATCAGTTCCTGGTTTATTGATTACAGAGTTATGCCCGGTACCATAGATCTGTTTTTTATCATCCCTTTTGATCACAAGGTTATTTTCAGGTATTTCAAGAGGTCCAAGTGGAGAATCGGAAGTCGCATATCTTACACGATAATTGGGGCTTCGTGTATCATCTTCAGACCATAAAAAATAGTATCTACCATTTCTAAAAAACACCTCAGCACCTTCTCTAAAAGTTTCATCAGGTGTAAGTACTTTTATTGTTCCTTTTTTAATACTTGTCATCTCAGGATTGAGCTCTGCAACGGCCATATATCCATTCCCCCAGTACAGATAACTCTTGCCGGTCTTAGGATCGGTGAAAACATCAGGGTCTATTTCCTGACCACCACGTACTCCTTCAGGTTTAAAATCGATAAGAGGTCTCCCAATGTCTGTAAAAAGTCCCGTTGGATTATCTGATACAGCTACCCCGATCTTCTGAGCCGCGGTGAAATAGTAGAAGTATTTGTATTCTCCGTCAATTTTCTTTTCGGCCATGGCTGGAGCCCAGGCATTCCTATCGGCCCAGGAAACATCTGTTTTCAAATTTAGTATAGTATCCTCTTTTTTCCAGTTTACAAGATCTTCTGATGAAAAAGTCCTGAAGTAAGTACCAGACCAGCCGGTAAACCCATCGCTGGTGGGATACAAATAGTATTTATTTGTTTTATTGGAATAAAGGATTTCAGGATCTGCCCAATAACCTTCTACCACCGGATTATTATTAATTGCAGCAATGACAGTATAGTTTTTGGTTTGCTCACCAGATCTTAAAGTGTATTCAACCGGACCATTCTCAAAGTTATGAGGACCATTTGGCCGAATTTCTTCCGCCTGAATTAGTTGAAAATCAGGTTCAAAATTAGATAAATCGGTTCCAGATTTTACCGGAATAAAAATCGAATCGGCAGAGATCACCACATTGTTCTCTTTTACATTTACTGCTGTAACCCTAGAAATTCCCGGAATGTTATCTGAAGGGAACTCTTTCAAAAGTCTTTCGGTTTCTTCGGCAGTAATAGGAATAATCGATCCGTGTCTTGGATGAAAGTTCATGGAGATCTGCTCATCAACTACCTTGAAGTTCTTAAGATCTGAAGTTTCTGTAAACTGATATTCACCATCGGCATAAACATCGTACATAAGGATATACTTATCTGAATCTATAAGTTTGAATACTCCAGAACCTTCCACGGCCTTATCTGTCTGATCAACATTACCAGGAAGTGGTTCGTATCCTCCGGTAAGGCTGTCAGAAACCGCTACTTTGATACCTTTATCACTTTCACCTTCTGTTTTATAGAACAAATGATATTTTCCATCTTTCTTAACAATATCCCCATCTATGGAAGCCATTTCATTAGGATTATAAAACAATTGCTCTGGCTTTCCTTCAAAAGCGGTAAAATCCTCATTAGTATAGACGTAATATATTTTGTCATAACCCCCAGGCTGTAGCATTGAAAAGTAAACCATATTTTTACCTTTTTCTTCATCATAAAAGGTTTGAGGAGCCCAAACCCGGTTCACGTCAGAAAACTCATCTGAAAAGGTTTCAGGGATATCAATTACAGTTGACTCCCACTCTACCAGATCTTTTGATTTAAGCAGGACCATCGCTGTATTATTCCAGCCCATCTCTGGCACATATAGATCGGTTAAAACCATATAAAAATTCCCATCTTCTCCACGGAGAATATGCGGATCCCGAACTCCGCCGGAATTACTTATATCATCTGAATTCAAAACGGGATTATTATTATTCAGCGCATAGAAATTATAGCCATCATTGCTAATTGCATAATGTACAGACTCCTCGCCTGGCCCATTCCCGGTAAAATATGCGAATAAATAACTGGTATATTCTCTTTCAGGTTTTGCCCCAGAACAGGAAATGAATACCGTAAGAAAGAAAAATAAACCCAGAAATACTAAGCTAGAATAAAAGGTTCTTCTCATCATTATTGATTTATAATATTTTTTTAGCAATGTAACAATTATTATTTAAATGTATTAAAAACACTTAAATAGATTTAGAATTTAATTAATTGAAAGCTATAAAATGAAAAAAACTAGTTCCAATGAATTTTAGAGATTTCTTTCGATGCATACTCCACAGAGGAAAGCAATTGTGTAGGATTAACCCAGGTCCAGCATTAATCAACTAATCCACCTTTTCCTGAAGGCTCAGTTCAGAAATTATTTTTCTTGCCTCTTTTGCCATTTTTTGCTCAATATCAGAGCTATTCTGCGCAATAAGTTTATTAAAGGGAAGTATACTAAATATAGCAATCGCTAATATTTACTTATCATTCTTGTAATCGAAGTCATCAGCACGAACAATTCCTGTTTTCCATTAATTTACTTTGGCTCTTCGTGCTTTCTGGCTATATCACATAGATTTCTGCAGGGAAAGTTCTCCCTTCTAGATTAGTTTTAGAGGTTATACTTATATACTCACTCTTTTATTTAATGTGTAGTGTTTTCGATTTTCCGGTATAAAGTAAGTTAGTTTTGGTAGCAGAAGGAAAAATACCTGAACTATTCTTATCTTTTACTTTTAAAATGTTGAATTCAATATTTTCAGGTAATCCTTTAAAGTCTCCTTTGCGTTTGCCAATAGTGAGTTTATTCTTTGAATCATCCCATTTAAACTCGATTGTAGCGTAGGATCCATTTTCATAATTATAATTGTCCCGCTCATCATCATAATATGTAAATTGAGCGTCTGCACCTGGATAAATACGAATTTCTATTGGACCTAATTTTTCATTTGCGTATTGTACCTTAGGCCCCAGGGGCAGTATTGAACCGGCTTTGACATAAATCGGCATTATGTCTATGGGAACTTCTTTCTCAATTTCCTGACCGCCGGTAAATTTCTCACCAGTCCAGAAATCAAACCAGTCAGTGGAAGTAGGTAAGTACACTTTACGGCTTCCGGTTTTGTCAAATTTTGCAACGGAATCATTTTTTCCTTCTGTGTAAAAAGATTCTGTTACCGGCGCTACAAGTATAGATTTTCCAAACATATATTCGTCATTTAGATCGAGGGCTTCAAGGTCTTCAGAAAAGTCCATGAACAAAGGTCTCATCAGAGTTGATGCATTTGAAGTCACTTGCCAAGATTCAGAATAGAGGTAAGGAAGGAGTCGGTAACGTAGATTTATAAATTTTTCTACGGCATCAAAATTCCAATCACCACGTTTTCCCAATTGATATATTTCCCTTGGAGTATTAGTTCCGTGGGAACGCATCATAGGAGTAAATGTACCATATTGCAACCATCTTACATATAATTCCTGAAAAGAAGGGTTTTTAATTCCTTCAGGATATTCCCAGGCAAAAAAGCCACCTATATCACTATTCCAGTAAGGAATTCCTGTAGCTACAAAATTCAAACCGGCAGAAATTTGGTTACTTAAATTATCCCAATTTGAAACTACATCACCCGACCAGGAATTAGCTGCATAACGCTGCTGCCCCGCAAAAGCTGATCGAGTTAGAATAAATACTCTTTTATCCGATGTTGTTTCTCTTTGATTTTTGTAAACTCCTCCCACTGTCATTAAAGGAAAAGCGTTTCGTACCTTTCTAAACGATCCTAGATATGTTTCATTTTCGAAATCCTCTTCCTTAATTTCCAAATGATCTGGTTCAGTTGAATCCAGCCACCAGCCATCAAAGCCTTTGGAAAAAATACCTTTATTTAAAAAATCCCAGTAAATTTCTCGAGCCTTTGGATTGTATGCATCATATACCTTAACTCCTGAAAGAGGATCTTCAGGTTTGGCTGGCCAGGTATTAACAGCTCTTTGAGGATAGGTAGTAAAATCCAGGAGCATATCCTTTTTATTTAAAACCTCATACTGCTTAGTTTCAGGCCCAAAGGATGCCCAAACCGAGATAATAATATGAGCATTAAGATCATGAATCTGTTCTACAAAGTCATCAGGATCGGAAAAATTAGAATTTCCAAAATTCATAGCGTTCCAATGATAATTATCCCCCCAATATTGCCAATCCTGAATGATTCCATCCAGGGGAATTTTCAAATCCCTGTATTTCTTCACAACTCCAATGGTTTCTTCCTGACTCACATAACGTTCCTTACTTTGCCAGTAACCAAAAGTCCAATAAGGAAACATAGGAGCCTGTCCTGTTAGTTCCCTAATCCCTTTCACTACCCCATCAGCATTCTTACCATATATAAAGTAATAATCAATTACATCCCCTAATTGTGAATCGAAGTAAGTCAGTTCAGGATTATCATAAAAGGTTGTTGGTGAATAATTATCCCAAAAAACTCCATATCCTTTATTAGACTGTATTATAGGAACTGCCGTTTCTTTATTATCCTGTCTCATGAACAGTTCTTGATTACGTTGAGACATTTTACCTTTTTGAAATTGTCCCAAACCGAATATAAACTCATCCTTATCAAGTTGAAATTCTTGCTTTACGCGAAATGAATATTCATTTAAATCCATTTTAGGAATGAGATGTGTACCATCACTTTTTTCTTTTAAAAGAGAAGTTCCGTTTGAATCTTGAAATGTTATAACCCCGGTAACCAAATCAAGAGATACTTTTAAATCATCTGAAGAAAGAGTAACTGTCTGGTTAATGTGATCTGATATTTCAAAATCAATTTGTTTAAGTTCTGCAATAACAGAAAGGCTATTTTTCTCAAAATCAAATCCTTTTTTAGACTTTACAATTCGGACATTTTTTGAGGAATAAAATTGTAATTCAATTACAAGTGAATCTATTACCGCTTTTAGACCGTATTCGGTTTTCGTGTAAGATTTCTGGGCTTGAATAGTACTAAATGAAATCAGAAATAAAGATAAAAGTGTCTTTAAATGCATAATTTGAAGTTTATTAATATGCGAATAATTGGGAATTTTTTTCTAAAATGAATTGGAGATTATCTGTTCAAATACCTCCTGTTTTCCACTAATTTGTTGTGGCTCTCCGTTCTTTCTTGCAATTTTGCTTAGGCTCTCCAGAGAAAGTTCTCCTTTTTCGAATTTTGCGCCATCCCCATCATCAAATGAAGAATAACGTTTTTTACGCAGCTTCTTATAATCGCTGTTTTCAAGGATCTCATGAGCACAAATAAGTCCGCGTGCAAAAATGTCCATCCCTGAAATATGAGCGACAAATTTATCTTCAAGGTCGGTCGAATTTCTTCGAACTTTAGCATCAAAATTGATTCCTCCGCCTTTTAATCCGCCAGACTCCAGGAATACAAGCATGGATTGTGTTACGTCATAGAGATCGATCGGAAATTGATCGGTATCCCATCCATTCTGATAATCTCCACGGTTGGCATCTATACTGCCAAGCATTCCGGCATCTGCTGCCACCTGAAGTTCATGCTGAAAGGTATGCCCGGCAAGTGTAGCGTGATTTACTTCGATATTCAGTTTAAAATCATCCTGTAATCCATATTTATTTATAAATCCCAGAGACGTTGCAGCATCGAAATCATACTGATGCTTCATAGGTTCCATTGGCTTTGGTTCAATGAAGAAGGTACCTTTAAATCCATTTTTTCGTGCATAATCCTTACAGGTATGCAAAAACCTGGCAAGATGTTCCTGCTCACGTTTCATATCGGTATTCAACAAACTCATATAGCCTTCGCGGCCACCCCAGAAAACATAATTTTCACCATCCAGAGTCATGGTCGCATCAATTGCAATTTTAGCCTGACCACCGGCATAGGCAAGCACATCGAAATTCGGATTTGTAGCCGCACCGTTCATATATCTTTTGTTGCTGAAAAGATTGGACGTTCCCCAAAGTAGTTTTATTCCGTTTTCCTCCTGTTTTTGTTTCGCGTACTCGGCTAAAGTTTGAATTCTTTTTTCAAATTCAACAAGCGTTGGAGCTTCATCCACCAAATCCACATCATGAAAACAGTAATAGGGCGTTCCCAGTTTAGACATGAATTCGAAAGCGGCATCCATTTTGTCTTTCCCTCGTTGTACCGGATCTGAGTTTTTGTCCCATTCAAAAGTTTCGGTTCCTGGCCCAAAAGGATCGGCTCCTGTATTGTTAAAGGTATGCCAGTAGGCCGTTGCAAATCGAAGATGTTCCTTCAAAGTTTTATCACCAACCTTTCGGTTTTCGTCATACCATTTAAAGGCAAACGGATTCTTGCTTTCGCGCCCTTCGAATTGGATCTTCTTAATGCTCTTAAAATATTCCTTATTTGCACTCATTATTCTTCAATTTTAATATGTTGTTTCCAGTTGGTATAAATTTGATGGTAGGTTTCTACCATTTCAGGATCGGGATCCAGACGTTCCAGGATTCGTAAATTGGAAAAGGCCTCATCTTCATTTTTATAGAATCCATACCCCAGGGCTGCCCCGCGTGCCGCTCCTTCAGCCCCCGAAGTATTATAAAGCTCCAGGCTTGTATTGGTGGTATTGCAGAAAATGCTTCGAAACACCGGACTCAGAAACAGGTTTGCCTTACCAGCCTTCACAGTCTCACCTCCTGCTCCAACAGATTTCATGATATCGAAGCCATAATTCATTGCAAAAACGATCCCCTCGCATGCCGAACGAATTAGATATTCAGGCTTGTGAATATTGAAATTAAGATTCTCAATTCCCGAATTGACCTTCTTATTTCTGAAAATTCGTTCCACTCCATTCCCAAATGGGTAAAACCTTAGCCCTTCACATCCCGGAGGAGCTTTGGCCGCAGTATAATTTAGATTTTCATAGCTTATCAATTCCTTATTTCCTATCGAAACTAGTTTCCTGATCCACTGGTAAAGTATCCCCGAACCGTTGATACATAGCATCACTCCGTTCCGCTTTTGCTGTTCTGAATCGTTCACATGGAGAAAAGTATTGATCCGGCTATTTTCATCGTAAGAATCTTTGTCACTAACTGTATAAACTACAGCTGAAGTCCCTGCTGTAGTGGCGATCTCATCAGGCTTAAGTACATTTAGTGAAAATGCATTATTTGGTTGATCACCTGCCCGGTAGGTTATCTGAACATCCTCTGAAAGCCCCACTTCCTCGGCTACTTTGGAATCTATCTTAGCCTGCTCTCCAAAATTTGGAACGATCTCGGGAATTAACTTTTCCGAAAGACCCATTTTGGATAAGATTTCTTCAGCTAATTTGGCTTCTTTAAAATTCCAAAGTGTTCCTTCAGATAACCCAGACCTCGATATCTGTGCTTTTCCTGAAAGCTTTGCCGCAATATAATCCCCGGGAAGCATAATGTGAGCTGCTTTCTCATATATATCAGTCTCATTTTCCTTTACCCATTTCAGCTTGGAAGCCGTAAAATTTCCCGGGCTGCCTAAAATTGAATTATTACATTCTTTATCTCCGATCTTTTCGTAAAACTTATTTCCAATCTCAGCCGCACGGCTATCGCACCATATTATTGAAGGCCTTAAGGGATTTAGCTTCTCATCTGTGATTACCAAAGCGTGCATCTGGTACGCGATGCCTACAGCCTGGATCTTTTTAAGATCAAAACCGTGATCCTGTGCAATCCTCTTCAACCCTTCTTTGGTGTAGCTCCACCATAAATTGGGATCCTGTTCTGCCCAGCCAAATTTGGGAGCATTGATTTCCATTTCGTTTTCCGGAAGAGCTACAGCACAAACTTCCTTACCAGCCTCTGCATCAAAAACAGATAATTTTATTGAAGAAGTACCTAAATCTATCCCGAGAAAATACATAATTGAATTTTAGCTATAGAGCAATATAACAAGATTTAGAATCAGTATAATGAACTTATAGTATATTTGACTACAAGTTTACAGGTTAATTTTTAATTTTGCAATTGACAGCCTATTATAATCAGCAAAATATTCTCATTTAATAGAGAATTTGCACAAGAATCCCGACAAACTGATTGGAGATCAAAATGAAAAAAAAACTAATTGAACAGGCTACAGGCACAGAAACTGAATTCTCAGTAGTTCCTTCAGTGACCATAGATTGTGTGATCTTCGGATTCCAGGATGGGGTGCTTGAAATTTTACTGGTAAAACATGCGAGCGGAATTAAGGAAGGCGAATGGGCCTTACCCGGAGGATGGATCAGCGAAAAGGAAAGTATTGATGATGCGGCCCACCGCCTGCTTAAAGAACTTACAGGACTAAATAACATTTATCTGGAACAGTTAAAAGCTTTCGGTAATCCCGATCGTTTCCCTTTGGGACGAGTAATCACTATAGGCTACAATGCTCTTATCAAAAAAGATGAATACATTGTTGAACCAGGTTTTACCGCCTCAGAAGCTGAATGGTATAAAATTAAAGAAGTTCCAGATCTGATCTATGACCATAGTAAGATCCTGGATTTCAGCCTTCAAAGGTTACGTAGACGAGTGAGACAGGCCCCCATTGGTTTCAACCTGCTTCCTGAAAAATTTACTTTACTACAGCTACAGCAACTTTATGAGGAGATCCTTGATATTAAACTCGATAAGCCTAATTTCAGACGTAAAATTTTGAAAATGAAACTCCTTACCAATTTAAATGAAAAGGAAAAAGATGTTGCACACCGTGCCGCAAAGCTTTATAGTTTTGATGATGAAATCTATCGGAAGCTTACAGAAAAAGGATTTAATTTTGAATTTTAATCTTCTTTATTTTCTCTGATAAACTTTTCGGCATTAACAACCATTTCAGAATTTCCACAAATAAAAGGCACCCTTTCATGAAGTTCTTTTGGTATAATATCTAATATCCTTCCTTTCCCATCACTGGCCTTTCCTCCTGCCTGTTCCGTTAAAAAAGCCATAGGATTACACTCATAAAGCAATCTCAACTTACCTTTTGGAGCTGTACTCCCTTGTGGATACAAATAAAGCCCACCCATAAGCATATTTCTGTGAAAATCGGCCACCAGCGAACCGGTATACCTGGCTGTATAAGGCCGGTTGCTATCCTTATCAAGTTCCTGCATCCACTTGATCAGCTTTTTAATTCCTTTAGGGAAATGAATATAATTACCTTCATTAACCGAATAAATAGATCCTTCTTTAGGAAATTTCATGTTCGGATGAGATAAGAAAAAAGAACCTATTCCGGGATCAAATGTAAAACCATTCACACCATTTCCGGTGGTGTAGACCAGAATAGTGGAAGTTCCATAAATTAAGTAGCCTGCTGCTACCTGGTTTTTGCCAGGTTGTAAAAAATCCTCTTTTGTAACCCTGGTTCCGATAGGGGAAATTCTATGATAAATACTGAAAATGGTGCCTATGGTAATATCTACGTCAATATTTGATGAACCATCCAAAGGATCCATTAATACAATATATTTTGCCTCTTTGTGAATGTCATCTTCAAAAGCCACATAATCTTCAAGCTCTTCAGACGCTAAGCCACATATTTCTCCCCGGTTTCTAAGGGTACTTATAAAAACATCGTTGGCCATCACATCCATCTTGGCCTGACTTTCACCCTGAATATTCTCTTTTCCTACCTTTCCAAGAATCTGGGCTAATCCCGCTTTATTAATGGATTTATTAACCATTTTCCCTGCTAGTTTTATCGAACTTAACAAAGCACTTAAATCTCCCTTGGCGTAGGGAAAATCTTTTTGATTCTCAATGATAAATTCTCCTAAAGTAATATGTCTCTCCATGCTTGTCTATTTTATGTTACAGGATGAAAGAGAGGCTTTAGATGCTTCTCATATAAATTATAAGTTACATTTTCCTCAATTTTTTCTCGATACTTCATTAATAATAGGTCAAAGTCGCTATTTTCAGCGGCTATCTTATAAGCGCAATGTAATAACTGCCGGAAATGAGGATTGTATTCCTTTGAATCAGGTTCATGCCTCAAGGTATCAGCAAAGCTCTTCCCACTTGAAAATCCTTCAGGATCTGGCAACTGCCTTTTATCAATAGCAAGGACAGATTTATAATCTGCCGTTAACTCATCGAAACGTTCCAAGGCTTCAGCGTAAAGATTTTTGGAAAAAACAAATCCTTCCCCACCACTTTCCGAAATACCTATTAACTCCTCCAACCATGTTGTACCTGCAGTTTTTAGATGTAGGCCGGCGTCATGCGTTTTTATCAGCTTTTGAATTACCGGGTAAATGGACAATTTATCACTCCCGCTATGAACACTTAATTTAAGATTCTCCGGAAGATCGAATTCCTGAACAGCATATTTGAGTACCAAAAGATCCTCCTCAAATTCCCTTTCAAACTGAGTAAGATCCCCATTATAATCGACTCCCTTATTAAATTCACCAGTAAATTTAGGGGCAATTGTATTTACAGGCACATTATAATAAGCCAATGCCGCGAGAATAAAAAAGAGCTCTACAGGAGACTGTGGTTTATCCACCTCATCAATTGAAACTTCCGTAGAAAACTCTCCATCCTTTTCAGAAGCTATATGCTCATATACTATTCCGGCATTTTTCATCGCCAGTAGAAACATATCGCACATTTCATCCAGGTTTTCTTCAGTAATCACAAATTCTTCGCTAATTCCCGAAATCCTGAGTTTTCCACGATATTTATCGAAAAACCAAATAAAGCTTTTCTTTTCTTCTAAGGAAGTTTCTTTTCCTATAAAGTTTGCTACATCTATTGTAAAAAAATCACTTACAGGGAGATATGGATCAACGTTTTCTAAACTGATATGATCTGCATCCACAAAATAATCTCCTTTATATCCAAGAGATTTTATTGCAGTATCAGCCTCCTCCCGTAAACTCTCAGGTTGAGTCCCTACAGTCTTATGTTCCCTGTCAGATTTATTCCATACTGGAACTACTTCTATCCCATCCGTGCGTAACTGTAAAATAGCCCTCAGCTGTGCTATGGCTTCTTTACCGAAACGATCTCCAACTCCAAAAGAATACTTCCCCAACTTTCTCATAATATTTTTTTAGACCCCACTAAAAGCACCAAAGCCTCCATCAACCGGTACCACAACCCCGGTAACAAAAGATGATTCTTCACTGGCCAACCAGTTTGTCACTCCCTGTAACTCTTCGGCTTTACCAAAACGTTTCATAGGGGTTTGATTTATTATAGTCTCCCCCCGGGCCGTTAGGCTGCCGTCATCATTAAGCAGTAGGCTCCTGTTCTGTTCTCCAATAAAAAAGCCCGGAGCTATGGCATTTACTCTTATTCCATCACCATATTTTTGCGCCATTTCCACGGCCAGCCATTTAGTGAAATTATCTATAGCTGCTTTGGCAGCAGAATATCCCATCACTCTTGTTAACGCTCGCTGGGCAGCCATAGAAGAGATGTTAATTATACTACCCTTCTTTTTTTCCACCATTCCTTTTCCAAAGATCAATGAAGGAAGCACACTCCCTTTAAGATTTAACTGACTTACCTTATCAAAATCGTCAAGGTTAAGATCAAAAATACTCTGCTCCGGAGTGATGGTAGCACCTTTCATATTTCCTCCGGCGGCATTTACAAGAATGTCTACCTTTCCATATTTCTTCTCTATACTTTCCCGGGCCGAAATAATACTATCTTTATCGAGCACATCAGCCACCAAAGAAATAGCTTCTCCTCCATTAGCATTAATTTCCTCAACCCTTTCCCTGACTGTATCTTCACTCCTGCCAAGAATACCTACTTTTACACCTTTTTTAGCCAGACCCATAGCGATCGCACCTCCAAGAACTCCATTTCCACCTGTAATTACTGCAACTTTATCCTTTAAACCAATCATTCTGTAATTTTTAAATTATTTCCGAAGTATTTATAATTCCGTATTCAAGTCCGCGCAATTCTGCCAGTCCTCTTAATCTTCCAATGGCCGAATAGCCAGGATAATAAGATTTTTGCTGATCATCCAGCATCTCATGCCCATGATCTGGCCTCATTGGGAGTACCCTTCCTTTCTTTTCCTTCTGGCATTCATAAAATGTACGGACAAGCTTATACATTCCCGCACTTCCCTCCAAATGATTTGCTTCATAAAATAAAGAAGATTCTTTCCGTTGAACCGATCTTAAATGGACGAAATGAATACGCTCATACCAGGTTTGTATAATTTCAGGAAGATTATTATCTGCTGAAGCTCCCAGGCTGCCACTACAAAATGTGATACCGTTAGCCTTTTGGGGGACTTTGCTAAAAATATACTCCAGGTCTGAGGCTTTGCTCACTACTCTGGGCAACCCTAATACCGGCCATGGCGGATCGTCTGGATGAATAGCCATTTTAACCCCAGCCTGTTCTGCTACAGGAATAACCTGCTCAAGAAAATATACCAGATTGTCCCGCAGTTGATCAGCTGAAATACCAACATAATTCTGGAGCCCTTTGCTAAGCTTTTCCAGAGTAAATCCTTCCTTATCTCCCGGCAGTGCCATTAGCAAACTTTGCTTCAGTAGTTCTAATTCATCCTCATTCATTCGGGAATGTTTTTCCCGGGCATTTTTCACCATCTTTTTATCATAATCTTCTTCTGCATTTTTCCTTTCCAGAATAAAAATGTCAAAGATTATCAGATCCTCCAGGTTATGAAGCAGGGCCGTGCTGCCATCCTCCAGCTGATATTTCACATTGGTACGAAGCCAGTCCAGAACCGGCATAAAATTATAGCAAATACGGGTAACCCCACATTTTCCCAGATTTTTCAGACTCTGCTTATAATTCTCTATAAGTTCATCCCGATCAGGTTTTCCCTGCTTAATATGTTCATGTACAGGCAGGCTTTCCACAACGTTCCAATGAAGGGGAAAAGGATATTGTTCATTACTATCCTCCAACAGTCGTATGCGATCATTTATCTCCTCAACACTCCACACATCCCCTACTGGAATATGGTGTAAGGCTGTTACAATACCATTGGCCCCCGCCTGTTTTACAGCAGTTAATGATACCGGGTCATCTGGTCCATACCATCTCCAGCTTTGTTCAAAAATTTTTTTCATAATTGATTGATCATCTATCTAATAAAAACCTTAAGTTACTAATAATTTAGTTCTCCTGTTTGGCCAATAGCAGAACGGGGAAATCATAATCCATTGAACTTTATTTCTTCAGCTTTCCAAAAAATCTTCTCTAACCGGACTGAAAACATCGACTAAAATTCCCGCTTCAAGACATTCTGCTCCATGTTTTAAATTTGGATTTACAAAGAATCCATCTCCGGTTTCAAGAATTTCACTCTTTCCATTGATGGTGATCTTAAACTTACCAGCAGCAACATATGAAGCCTGAGTATGAAAATGATCATGTACATAACCTATTGAACCTTTTTCGAATTTTACCTTTACCATCATCATTTGGGTATTATGGCCAGTGACCTGACGGCTGATTCCCTCTCCAACCTTTTGCCAGTCGTTTTCATCTTCTTTAAAATATGTTTTCCCCTGTATCATTTTCTATTTTCCTTTTACTTATTGCAAACTGGGATCTAAACCAGGTTCAGGCCCCCGTCAGTTTTAATGCTTATTTTCCCATTCAGGATATTTCCGGTTTAAGAGATCTTCAGCATAATTATCTATATAATTATAGCCTACCCTTCTCTCCCTTTCAATCTCATCTAAATGATATTTTATCTTTCCATCCCGTCCCACGAAAATGGGTCGGCCGGTTTCAATCTCATTGAATCTTCCCCAAAGCGGTCCCCCGGTAGAATCCCTGACTACAATCCTGTCCTTACCTTCCGGAGCATCAGGATCATCGATCCACATAACTTTCTGACCCATCACCTTATTTTCTTGGAACCATTTTACAGCACTTCGAATACTGCGTTTCACATCCTCCGAAGGATCTTCTATTTTTAAAAGATATTCTACAATACCAACACTTTCACTGCCGCTTAAAGAAGGTAGCTCATAAGCCCGGGCTTTGGCCGGGCTCAGGTCATCCTTATCGTGTTGCGCACACCAGATAGTGAGTTCCCCGTCAACTTTTACCTGGGTTTTTAATATAATTTCCAACCCCTTATCAATTGCATTTTGAGCCTTTTGGATCCTTATTTTATCTACAAATGAATAAGTAGACTTTTGTTTCGCAATATCCCGTAACAGATTCATTACTCCCATCATGGCCCCATCATTAAATGTGATATGTTCATAATATCCTTTCCTGATAGGGTAGAACTGAGGCCATCCGCCATTCTCGTATTGTGCTTCGAATAAAAAATCCATTCCCTGAAGAAAGGCATCTTTATATTTTTTGTCTCCTGTAGCATTATATACCCTTGCAAGAAACCTTAGCTGAGTATGGGTCGCTCCGTTATCGATAGTGGTTCCTATCTCCTGGGATTTTTCTATTTCAATCTCCTTTATTTCCGCTTCGGAAAGCTCTCTGGCCATATTAATGTTCTTAAGCCAGCCTCCATTATTGTGCTGATAAAGCAATACGTTATCTGCAATATCCCTGGCTTCCTCGCTGGTGTACCATTCTCTGGATCTATGTTGAATTTCCCGCCAGCTTGGCTTTTCAGTTATTTGAGCATCCAATTTCCCTACTGATATTATCAGAAGGATCATAAATAGCACCCCGGTATATTTTAGATAACTACTCTTCATCGTCCTTTATATTTTTTAGTCCTTTTGAAGCAGATCCTCTTTTAATACTCCAGTTTTTATATACTTCTTAAGTTTAAGATCTTTTCTATAGATTTCCTGAAGTACGAGACTTGCAACCAGGGTCGCCCCTTTTTCAGATAAGTGAGTATCATCCTGCATTCCTTCCGGTTCATAATTATCCTCGCCGGGTTCAAGATGAAGATGTAGTTTTTTAGAATCCTCAGGTCCGTATGCCGTTTCAAGTTGTTCTGTTAATAACTGCATATCTATGAATGGGACGTCCATATGTTCAGCAACCATTCTCGTAACCAGAGGATATTCCCCATGAGTATTGACCAAAACGCCGGATTCATTAAAATTACGGCGTACTATCGAACTAAGTAAAATGGGATTAGCTCCTTTTTCCCTGGTTTCCTTAACGAATTTTTCAAGATTGGCCCTGTACTGAGTAAAGGGGTTGGTATATCTTTCCGGATCCTGAATTTTCTGATCGTTATGACCGAACTGGATAAAAACAAAATCTCCCGGCTGTAGCTTATTTTTAACCTTTTCCCATCGCCCCTCAGAAATAAAACTTCTTGTACTACGGCCATTCACCGCATGATTTTCTATATTAATCTTTGAAGTCATTAGTTCAGGGAGCATCTGGCCCCAGCCATGTTCGGGATTCCTGTCGGGATCTTTTTTATCAGACATGGTGGAATCACCAATTAAATAAAGCGTGGGTTTAATCTGAGCAGAAATAGTGAACGACAAAAATATAAGACTGTAGATAAATATATTTTTCATATCAATCATTTTGATTTATAGCCTTGGAAGCCCAGTACCAGTCTTTGGTATTCCTAAAAATATTTTCGAGAGTATATTCTTTTGCTTCCTCTTTAGAAAGCTGATACGACCATTCTACCCGCGTTTCCGGTGAAGCTCCCTCACCTTTGCTATTGTATTCAGCATAATAGGTGGTTTCCTCCTTATTGGGGAACATTTTATCCCCTGTCCATGGATCCCAACCTTCAGGCACGATATGAGACCCCAATTCAGTATTAATGAAAACGGTTTGAGCATAAGGCCTCCACGGACGTCCCAGGTAAACCTCATCCACATCTTCAGCAGCGGTAAGTTTACAATCGATAAAGACATAACCGAATTGCTGGTTTTGAGGAGTGGCTGCCGCGGTCACATAAGAATTACGCAGACTTTTGATAGTACAATTCTTAAAAACCGCCGTAGCTTCACCGAAAATAAAATCGGTAGTTCCTTCAATATAACAATTGAGATATAGTTGCCGGCTTCCTTCGGTTGCAGTATAAATGGTATCCTGGCAGCCCAGAATATTAGAGTTCTTTATTACAAACCGATCTCCTTCCACATGTAAAGCCACTGCCTGCCCTTCACCGCAGGAAGAATTTTTAATGCTTAGATTTTGAATTTGGATATCGTCTCCCCGTACCAGAACAGTATATGAAGTGAAAGTGGAAAGCTTTTTTCCTGTCACCGAATCTATCTTTCCGGAATAATCATCATTGGTAATGATCGTATTTTCCTGGCTCTCCCCTATCAAAGTAAGCTGATGTTTCCAGGAAGGGATCTCCAGTTTCTCGCTATAAGTTCCATTCTTAATATGAATCTTCACTTCTCCCGGACCCAGATCACGTGTAGAATTTATCGCTTCCTGGATGTTAGAATAATCTCCCGACCCATCCTGAGCCACAGTGATTTCACGATAAGTTTCTCTGGCTGAAGAAGAATCCTTGAAAACCTTATCCAGGAAATTTACTGTAAGATCGAGAGTTCTTTCAAACCATGGATGCATCAACCAGAAAGAATGTGGTGAATTCTCCAGGGTATGAACCTCGTAATAAATACCATTTTCAGATAATATTTCAGTCATATCGTCCCTTCCCGCATGAAAGCGGGGATAGGAACTGTTGATAAACAATGTAGGCGGAGTTTCAGCATCCACATATTCCAATGGGGAAGCTTCTACCCAGCTTTCTAATTTCTCGGCTTTAGATCCTCCCAACCAGGTGGCCGCCATCCAGCCTTCCTCGGCCTCAGGATGAACGAAAGAAACGACTCCGTCTACATTTATGATCGCCTGGACCTCATCTGAAATTTCTTCATTCTCGGTTTCATAAATTTCGTAATCGGGTGTTACCCCAAGGAGGGTCGCCAGTTGTGCTCCAGCAGATGCTCCCAGCACTGCAATTTTATCTCTATTTATCTGGAAATCTTCGGCATTTTCACGCATCCATTTTACAGCCTCTTTTAAATCTAAAACTCCAGCGGGATAGGTAGCTTCAGTTCCCAACCTGTAAGAAGCTGTCACTGCGGTATAACCATTCATGGCCAGGTGCTGGGCCATCGCGCGTTCGTTTTCCTTACTTCCGGTAAGCCAGCCTCCACCGTGGATCAGCAATACTGCCGGATATTTCCTGTTGTCACCGTTATTCGGAATATAGACATCGGCTTTGATTTCCCTCTCACCGATCTTTTTATATACCAGGTCTTCCTTCGCAAGTATATTATCCGATTTTAATGGTTCTACAGGTCTGATAAAAGGATAATCCTTTTTAAGTTTTTCATAGGTTCCGGCAACGGTATATGGTTTTATTTCATGTTCCTGCGCCTGAATTTTCAAAATGAAACAGACAAGAAACGTTAGAAATAATATAGACTTGTTCAGGTTCATATTTAATTTAATATTCATTCTTTCTCTATTATTTTAAGCTCCTTCATTCCATCAAAAACGAGCTGAGCCACAGCCTTTGCCCCTGCTGGCTGAAAATGGGTATTATCATCCTGTCCTTCAGGATAGGCTTCATATTTTCCCGGCGGCAGATTCATAAAGTAATTTTTACTTACATAATCCTTTCCTTTTTGAGAGAAGTAATCCATAGAACGCTGGTTAAGGTCAATCAACATTACTTTCATTTCTTCAGCCACATCTTTTGCAGCCTGGTCATATTGTCCATGCACATTTTGAAGATGACCATCTTTCCAGGGATAATTCCTCGCCACTGGGGTAAGGATTACAGGAACAGCTCCTTTCTGCCTGGTTTGATCCACAAAGAGCCTTAGGAATTCTTTATAACCTTCAATATTCACATAACGCTCTGTCTTGCGTTCCGAAGCATCATTATGCCCAAACTGCATCAAAACCAGGTCATCTTCTTTCAGAATCTCAAAAACCGATCGCCAACGGCCTTCCTGGAAAAAGGTACGGGTACTACGCCCGCCTCTGGCTCTGTCGTCCACTACCACTCTATCCGCCTTGATCAATCCTCTAACTTTAGGTAAACTGTCTGAAGCCATAAACTGCTGAAAAACCTGTCCCCAACCCATTACCGGATACCGGGTATTCATATAATCCTTTCCGGGGTCATAATCGCCGGAATAGTCGGCCATTGTCGAATCACCGATCAGATATACGGTTACAGGTTCCTGCTGGGATGTATATGCTAATAAGCCCAGGGCTAAAAAAGAAAGTATTGCAATTGTCCTTTTCATCATGTTTATATTTACCTGGCTTCTAAGGCTCCTATATCCGGAGCTGCCCCATTATATTTCAACTTATTTTCAATTCCGGCATCAACGAGTTCACTTGAGGAAACCGGCCGCATAAAATCGATATCTGGCAAACTGCCATCACTTTTTCTCGGCGCAGATAAATCTGAAAGGTCCATAGACACAAAATCACTTTCCTGAACTTCAAACTCCATCTGCCAGCTATTGTTTTCCACTATTTCTGTTTCGGCATTGTATTTACCCAATTCACCATAAACCAGTGTATTTATGATGACGATTTTCTCAAGTCCGTTCTTTTCTGAAAACGCAAGATTTCGCCCATTTTTAGTGGCTGAACAATTAATTATTGAAACAGTTCCCCGATTACTGTTATGGTCAAAACCATCATTGAGATTGTTTACGGCTAAACAACGAGTGTAAGTGGCATTATGTTTTCTGTTCTTATCATCACTGCCTCCGGTCTTAAATCCGTTACCATCTCCTTTGCCAGGAGAGCCATCCTTGAGATAACCATTATTAAAAGCCCAGCAATTTTCATAAGTGGTGTTCACATTATCTTTCTCTCTAAGGTATCCGTCCCAGCCATCATCCAGATTATTCCAGGAGCGACATCCAATGAATTTATTTCCAGATCCCACATCCATTTTTACAGCAAACCCATCTGCATTTTCCAATTTTGAATCTGCATTAAAAAAGGAATCGCAGTTAAGAATCGTATTATTTGATGCTCCGTCATCCAGTTGAAGTCCGGTATCGGCACATTCAAAAAAACTGCAGAATTCCACATGATTGTTATTGCCTCGAATATGCAGGCCGTTGTCCCCGGCATTATAAAACTGAAGCCCTTTGATATGCCAGTTATCGGCTTTAAGAACAATTCCCTGATTTGAGGAATCTTCTTCCATTGCAGAAAAATCAAGTAGAGGGCGCTCACCTGAAATATCGCCCATCAGATAAATTCTATCTGAAGGCTCACCGGAATCATTAATATAAATTCTTTCTGTGAGCTTATAAGTTCCGGAATGAACAAAAATGGAATCCCCTGGTTTAGCATCATCAATAGCTGCAACAAGTTCCTGGGCATTCCTTACTTCGATGAAGTTTTTAGTTTTTTTTTTATTAAATGAAGCTGAAGTCTTTTTTAGAATATCCTTTTCTGAAATTTCAGACTTAGAGAAATCTATTTCCTTACTCTCCCTAAGAATCCTGATAGAAGGTTCTGAATCTCTATTGAACTCAAAGTTATCAAGCTCAACATTCTTAGCGTTATAAAGTACGAGCGAGGGACCTTTCTTTTGCAGGACCCGGACATTCTTCAGTTTTATATCATTGGCGTCGATCACCGTGATCCCGTTCTCAGCTTCCAGGACTGCATTTTCCAGACTCACATTTTCCAATTTCATTTCAGGTAATCCCATAAAAAAGGCAGCGGTATTGGAACCGGTAGCCGTGATATTCTTCATATGGATATTTCTGAAAGACGGAGTTTCTCTGGTTACAGGCATCATAGTCTCATCTCTCTTTTCATCGACAGCATCCTGATCTCCTTCAAGGATTGGTGAATTTCCGCCATAAAAAAGATTGAAACGAATGGCTTCAGTAGGAATATTGATCATATCGATATTGGAAATATGAATATTTTCAACCACTCCTCCCCTGCCTCGGGTACTTTTAAAACGAAGCCCAACATCGGTACCCATAAAAGTACAATTTGAGACATGCACATTTTTCACTCCACCAGACATTTCGCTTCCTATCACAAAACCACCATGCCCATGATATACTATATTGTTCTTTACTATCACATTCTCTGTAGGCATGCCGCGATCACGGCCATCTTCATTCTTACCTGATTTAAAACAAATGGCATCATCACCCACATCAAATGTATTATTGTAGATCACAACGTTTTTACATGATTCCAGATCCACACCATCACCATTCTGTGAATACCAGGGATTTCTTACCGTAAGGTTTCTAATAGTAATATCCTGGCTCATCAGGGGATGGATATTCCATGCCGGTGAATTCTGAAAGGTTGGACCATCCAGTAAGATCCTTTTACTTTTTACTATACTCACCATTACCGGTCTGAGAAAATCCTTTACAGACTGAAGTTCTTCCCCTGAAATCTTATCAGGCACATTGAAATTAGTGGTACTTTCATGACCTTTTTTCGAGCTTTCAGAAGGGAACCACATTTTTCCATCTTCAGATAATACACCTCCAGATTTTAGCAGATCATCCCACTGCCTTCCGGTCATTTTTCCTTTTTTCACCGGTCGCCAGGCTCCTCCGCTTCCATCGATAATTCCTTTTCCGGTAATCGCTATATTCTCTACCTCTTTTGCAGTAATGGGAGAAGTATTTCGTACTGTATTCAGACCTTCAAAGCTGGTTCTTACCAACAGATAATCATCAAAATCCTTACTAAAAACCAGAAGTGCTCCTGCTTCC
Source organism: Christiangramia crocea (assembly GCF_022410465.1). Classification (GTDB taxonomy): domain Bacteria; phylum Bacteroidota; class Bacteroidia; order Flavobacteriales; family Flavobacteriaceae; genus Christiangramia; species Christiangramia crocea. The sequence continues at coordinate 719,503 of NZ_JAJSON010000025.1, forward strand.
AGGTGAAGATTAATATTGCTTTTAAAATGAATAGGTCCGGTTAGCCAAATACCTCTGGGTACTACTACTTTTCCTCCTCCTTTGGAAGCGGTGTGAGAAATGGCTTTTTCAAAAGCTTCAGTGTTTTTAATTAGTCCGTCACCTACAGCTCCAAAATCCTTAATACTTACTTGAAAATCAGGAAACACAGGCTCCTGTACTTCCGGCATTTCGAACTCTATGCCTTCATACAGAGACTCGGGATCCCAACCGGAACTTTGCTGACCTGTCATAATTCCTGTGAAGGCAATCGAGCAGAATAAAAAAATAATCCCTCTAATTAATTTCATATCCTTTCTTTTATCTGTCATTATTCTGTGATCCTGAAGTATTCCACATCCGCATAGCCACCACGTTTGGCTTCCTGGGTACTTAGACTGAAAAGCCCCACCTTAGCACCGATCCATTTCCCCGGCTGGGCCTGAAATGGCTGTCCTATCCTGGTGAATTTCTTACCATTTTCGCTATAACTGAATTGACACATCGCATCTGGAGCATTTACCTCAACACGGAAAACAACTTCATTGGAATCAATGCGTTTTTCGGCAATGGTCACCTCTTCTTCCCCATCTATCGCATCGATCGCCAGGGTTTGTTTGATGATGAATCCCTCCTTATCGTGAGTCAATGTAAGTGTGGCATAATCCATTCCCATTACGATGAGCCCTGTTCTTTTACCTTCCTCGGCCTCCTGAGGAAAAAGGCTCAGTTTAGTCGTAGCGGTAAAATCTGGAGCAGGAAACTTTTGTAGTAAAAGACTTGGTGTTATCCATAGATTCTTATAATCATCCTGAGTTTTAATAGAGAATAACCGTAAATGATCCTTTCCCGGAAGTTTCGCGTGCCATACCACGTCTGGATTTGCTTGCCACTGCCATTGCAATCCAAGGCTATCCTCTTCAAATTCGGTGCTTTCAACCGGTGTTACTACCGGATAATCTTTACCAACATCCGGTTTTTTATATGTTTTCACCGGTTCTCCAATGCCGTTTCCATCCTTATCCTCCCCCATAACCGGCCAATCATTTTCCCAGCTCATAGGCTGTAAATGAACTATCCTGCCATAGGCTTCCACATCCTGGAAATGATAGAACCAGTCCTCACCTTCCGGGGTTTCTACCCAGGCTCCCTGGTGCGGACCGTTGATATCTGTACTACCTTGTTCTAAAACCACTTTTTCCTCGTATGGACCGTAGATGTTCTTTGATCTTAAAGCAAGCTGCCAGCCGGTAGAAACTCCTCCAGCAGGAGCAAAAATGTAATAATAACCGTTGCGCTTATAAAACTTGGAACCTTCGACGGTTGGATGATCATCATGCCCATCAAAAACATGCCTTCCCGCATCCAGCACTTTAGTTCCTTCAGCATTCATTTTATTAACTGTTAAAAGGCTTTTTACGCCTCTACGGCTTCCGGCATAGGCATGCACCAGGTAAGCTTTTCCGTCATCGTCCCAAAGTGGAGAAGGATCAATCAAGCCTTTTCCTTCCATCACCAATACCGGTTCTTCCCAAGTTCCATTAGGGTCATCGGTCCTGACCATATAGATCCCATGGTCTGGATCACCCCAGTAGATGTAAAGTTCATTATTGTGAGAGCGAATACTTGGCGCCCAGACCCCGTTTCCGTGCTGTGGAACATCGAATGTTTCTTTAGGCACCTGGATAGGTAGCGCATGATTAATGAGTTTCCAGTTGATCATATCCTTTGAATGCAGGATAGGTAATCCCGGGGCTGCATTAAAACTTGAGGCCGTCATATAATAATCGTCTCCAACTCTTGCTACATCAGGATCTGAATAATCGGCATAGAGAATCGGGTTGGTATAGGTGCCGTCAGTATTATCTGCTACCCAAACCTCAGATTCGTAATTTTCTTGCTTCTGTGCCGAAACCGTGATGGAGATCAATAAAATTAAGCTGAATAAATATCGCATTTCTGTATTTTCTGATTATCTATCGAATTGTAAACTTGCCAGGATAAATGGGCCAGTTCCCTTTGGATCATTGCTTCGAACCTCTTCATTGATATAGTATTCGTAAGAAGCATCACGGTAAGGATCTCCTCCAAGACCGGCAACGGCACAAACCTGGTTCAGGTTTACAACGCCATTCTCCTCTACCGTAATAAGATTGTTCAGAATTCCTTCATAGCCTTTTTTAGCCACTTCCATATATTTTTCGGGGAGATAGCCTTTTTTAACACCTTTCGCAAAGGTGTAAGTGAACATTGCCGAACCTGAAGCTTCCAGGTAATTCCCTTCACGGTCTCCCTGGTCAAGTACCTGATACCATAAACCGGATTCTGCATCCTGATATTTAGTTACCGCCTCCGCAAACTGGTTCAGGTAACCTATGATTTTTTCGCGGCCTTTATGATCTTCCGGAAGGTAATCCAGAACATCTACCATCGCCATTCCATACCAACCCATGGCACGTGACCAGAAATTTGGAGAAGTTCCGGTTTCCTTATCGGCCCATTTTTGCTGTTTGCTGGAATCCCATCCATGATACAACAAACCGGTTTCTTCATCGTAGGCAAATTGCTGAATTAGATCGAATTGATGAACGATATCATCATAGGCGTTTTCGGCTTCTTCACCTTCGCTGAACATTTGGGTATAATGCGCATAAAACGGATGCGCCATATAAAGTCCGTCCAGCCACATCTGCTGGGTATATCGTTTTTTATGCCAGAAACCACCTTCCTTGGTACGTGGCTGAGTATCTATCTGACTTCTAAGCAATTTTAATGCCTTCAGAAACCGTTCTTCCTTTGTCTTAGGATATAGATAAAGTAGCACATTCCCTGAATTAAGCATATCAAGGTTCTGATCGCTTAGTTTGTAAGTTCTGATATCACCTTCGTCGGTGACCATGGTATCGGCGTAATCGTAGATATACTGATAATATCTTTCATCTCCTGCCTCCTGATAGACCTCCTTTGCAGCTTTCAGAACCAGTCCGTTCGTATAGCTCCATTTAGGTGCATCGCGAAAGTCCAGTTTGGAAGCTTCAGGAAAACGATGCATTTCTGATAACAGCATCCTTTCTGACCATTTCAGGTCTTCAGGAACTATTTTTTCCTGATCGGCAGAGGCCATTTCTTCCTTTTGCTTATCTCCAATCTCCTTGCAGCTTATAAACGTCCCAGCAACAAATAGAAAAATGAAACAGTAGTGAAGTCGGTTTTTCAGAATTTTCATCTAAAATTAATTTAAGTTATTATTTGAATTCAATTCCTGTAGTAATTGATCTAAGTGAGAAACGAATTCCTCTTCACTGGTGATCCCGTCCTTTTCCTGCTCCCAGGCACCAAGGAAATAATAGGTAATTGTTTCGGTAGTTGGTTTAAAGACTACTAAATGATCATCGGTCCCTTCAATTTGTTTGTCCAGTTCATCGGTATTATAAAAAACGGCCATTCCCAGTTTATCATCCTCATTTACCAGCGTCTGCGCACCATAAGTGGCTATATAGGCCCAATTGACGTTCTCGCTTTGCTTTTTGATCAATTGCGGGCCGTGTTTTACAATTCCCGTGGTAATACCGTCTATCTCTGCTGAAGGCGTAAGTTCGGCTTTGGTATACCTGCCTTCCGGAAAAATACTAAGTTTAGCTTCCAGGTCTATGGTGTCTTTACCTGTTGTCCAGTCTTCATAAAATATTTCTACTGAAGATCTGCTTTCTGTATTAATAACAGTCGCCATGGTATTTCCTACATCTCTGAAATGAGCTACCGTATCGTTCATATAACGCCCGTAACCCCCTATTCCCATAGATTTTCCGGCTTTCAGGATATCCAGACCCCAGTCGGCTTCCTCATGATAAGAATCAAAACCGTCCTGACCTACATAAGGCAAAACAAGCGTATCCACTTTCTTCCCGAAGATATCTATAGCATTACGCCAGTCCAGGTAAAGCCTGTAACCAACATTCTTATTTTCCCAACCCGGACCTTCATACCTTATAAACCATGAATGGTCGGTATGATTTTCGGGAACGGTGAGACTATCAACATTTTTAAACTCTCCCCCTTCATATTCTCGACCTACCCATTTACCACCTTCCTTTACTGAAATTTCAGCATAAGTCTCACTAGAGATTGATGACTCAGTTACTTTCTCGGTTTCTGACGCAGCTTCTTTTTCTTTTTTCCTATCGTTACAGGAGATTATGGCAAAAGCGGCCAATACAGGAATAATATATTTTTTCATAATCGGTTATATTAAATGGAGTTCTTAGTATTCTTTTCCGTTAATGGTAGTATTCAAAAAGATCACTGGTTCACAATTTTCGATATTAAGCGGAACCTTAGTACTTTTAATACTTACGTTTTTAAGCCTTACATTCTGAACAGGTGATTGTTCTCTTCCTTTAATCAGCAAACCGTATTCACCTCCATTTTCCACCTGAACATTTTCAAGGAAAATATTTCTAATTTCCGGAATATAGTTTCCTTCCTGATTGTCATATATAGCGTAATAAGTATTTATTTTAAGTACAGCTTCCTTAACCTGCCCAACCTGAAGATCTTTTACATAAACTCCGTCAACAAAGCCGCCACGAATGGTATTGGTCTTAATACGGATCGCACGGTCAAGGTTAGGACTATCCATTCGGCAATTTCTAACAAAAACGTTACGCACCCCTGCAGAGATCTCACTTCCCATGACCACGCCACCATGACCATCAGCCATTTCACAATTTTCAATTACTATATTCTCACTCGGAATATTAACACGACGGCCATCATTATTACGACCAGATTTTATGGCGATACAGTCGTCTCCGGTATCAAATAATGAATTTTTGATATTAACATTCCTGGAATACTCAGGATCGCAACCATCATTATTAGGTCCATGACTACGTACAGTCACACCGTCTACAGTAATATTGTTGCTTTTTATAGGATGTATGATCCAGAATGGAGCATTTGTGAACGTTACCCCTTCAATAAGTATATTTTCACATTCGAAGGGTTCAAAAAAGGTTGGACGCAACTGATTACCTTCCCCAAAAACCCTTTCTTCTACAGGAACACCATCAGCCACCATTTGTCTTAATCGGGGTAAATTCTTGTCATCGTGCTGTTTTGGTTGTCCTTCCTTATAACCATATTCATCCTTCCCGGCCCAAGGCCACCAGTTCTCATTATTGGCCTGACCGTTGAAAATTCCCTTCCCGGTAACCGCTATGTTCTTTTGTCCATATGCATAAATAAGAGGAGAATAATTCATCAATTCCATCCCTTCATAGGAAGTATGAACCATGGGCAGATAAGCCGATTTATCCTTACTGAAGAGGATCTCCGCACCTTCAACCAGATGAAAATTTACATTGGATTTTAAATGTATTGGTCCGGTAACATATTTCCCCGCTGGCACTAAAACTTTTCCGCCTCCCTGTGCATTACAGGCATTTATGGCCTTTTTGAAAGCTTCAGTATTATCAGTGACTCCATCGGCAACGGCGCCAAAATCTGAAACATTAAAGGTTCTTTCCGGAAATTCGGGTACCGTTATGTTTTCAATAATTGCATCGGCTTTTTGCCAGACCTTATCTGAATTAAAGTCCTGAGCTCCCGCTTTGCATGAACACAGCATTAAAATCAACCCAAAAACCACGGCATTGATCAAGAAGTTAACTATAGTCTCTCTTTTCATATTTAATTGTAATCGATTGCACTAAAATAGGAAAGCTTTGTCAGTTTACATAATTTTTATTCAAAAATTTATCAAAATATTAAAATCACTGGTTTTTTAATAAGGAATATGAGTCTTTAATATAAATGAGCCAGGCTAATTTTTAATGGATTTAGCAGGATTCCAATTATCCGTCCCTCCGAGTACCTTTCTTACCGTGAAGTTTTTTGCTTCCTCTGCAGTAAGTAACTTTGCCCATTCAATCCTCTCTTTGGAAGCACCTTCTCCTTTTGAGTTATATTCCGCATAAAATACGGTTTCTTCAGCATTAGGCTTATTCCAGTTATGCCATCCTTCAGGTTTAATAAGAGATGTCATTTCGGTATTTATAAAAACGGTTTGGGCATGGTTTCTCCACGGGCGTCCGAGATAAAAGCTTTCCTCTGGAGCATCACCGGTTATGGAACAGTTAATAAAGACAAACCCATAATCTGAGCTTTCTTCAGTGGAAGCGGCTGTAATATAATGGCCGCCTTCCTTACAGTAAATTTCACAATCCTCAAAGACCGCCGTGGACCAGCCAAAGATAAAATCGGTTGTTCCTTCGATATAGCAATCCTTATAATACTGTCTACTATTACGGCCATGCAAGTATAATGTATCCTGATTTCCAAGGAATCTGCAGTTTACGAATATAACCTTATCTCCATCTAATCTTACGGCGACTGCCTGCCCTACCGGGCCTGAACTATTTTCGAAAGTAAGATTGTATGCTTTAAAACCATCTCCAAAAATGAAAAAGGAAGTTGATCCGGTAGTTCCTATTTCCTCACCATATTTATTGAGTTTCTGGGCATAGTCATCATAGGTCAAAACAGTTTCATCCCGGCTCTCCCCAATAAAAGTTACATTGGTCTTGGAAGTAGGAAGTATTATTTTCTCTTTATAAACCCCAGCCTTTATAAGTATCCTTGTTTCCTCTCTTCTGAAATCCGAAGTGGCATTGATGGCTTCCTGTACATGTTGAAAGTCTCCACTTCCATCTTTAGATACAACAAAATGATATTCCTGCTGAGTATTTTCATTAGCTGGTTGGTCTGCCCACCCAGTGAATGAAATCAAAAGAACTTGAAGAAAAGCAATGAATTTTAATTTAATCGGAGATAAAGGCATATTGTATTATTTTTGCAATCGATTGCTTAAATTAAGCTAATTTTCTTTTTTTACTAAGAAAAATCCTTACTTTTAATAATTCTATAATATTTGAATTGTTTTATTGTGAAATAAAATCATATTTTTCCGAACTCTCAGAATAAATCTAATTTTTTTAAAGTCCGATTCTACCAAATATAAAAGCTTACATGAAAAGTAAAGATAAAGTTACGATCTATGATATTTCCAAAAGGCTAAATATTAGTGCCGCCACAGTTTCCAGAGCATTAAATCACAATCCAAAAATTAGCGAAAAGACACGAGAACTAGTGGCTAAGACCGCCAAGGAAATGAACTATAAGCAGAACCGGCTTGCACAGGCATTAAAACAGGGCAGGACAAATAATGTGGGAGTAATAGTCCCCTATATTAATCGTAGTTTTTTCTCTTCGGTAATTAGAGGTATTGAGGAAGAGTTAACTCCACATGGTTACCATATTATTATCTGTCAGTCGCATGAAGAAGCCGAAAATGAAGCGGAGCAGATCAATGCACTTTTAAGCACACAGATTGACGGTATATTTATGTCAGTTTCCAAAACCACCCAAAAGACAGATCATATTCAAAAAGTACTTCAGGAACACACACCATTAGTGTTTTTCGACAGGAAAATAGATGTTCCAGGAGTTAGTTCGGTAGTGCTGGACGATTTTAGGGCAGGCTATATTGCCACCGAACATCTTATTAAAGAAGGTTGTCGCAAAATAGCACATCTTTCAGGGGACATTAACCTTGAGATCTATAAAAACAGATATGAAGGTTATATAAAAGCACTGAAAGATTATCATATTGATTTTATCCCTAATTATGTTATAGAAGTGAACAGTAAAATTGAATCTGGTATGCAGGCCATTAATGAACTGTGGAAACTCAATGAAAAGCCAGATGCCATCTTCTCAGCCGGAGATTATGCAGCTCTCGGCGCCATGCAGGAATTAAGAGCCAGAAAGATCAAAGTTCCAGAGGAAGTATGTGTGGTGGGATTCAGCAATGAGCCTTTTACAAAATATATGGAATTACCAATAACTTCTATGGATCAGACTCCACAAGAAATGGGTAAAATAGCGGCACAGGTATTTCTTGAACAGGTCAAAAAAAACAGTACTCTAAGCATTGAGAAAAAAGTAGTTCTTCCTCCAGAATTATTAATAAGGGAGTCTTCCAGCCGGAAAATTCATAATTTAAGTGATGCTAGCTAAAAATTAAAGGTTCATAAAGATGAAACTGATATCTCTGCTCCTTTCTTTTCCGCAGAAATATATGCAGAATAAATTGTTGAAATAACATCTGCCGCCAGTCTGCTATTGCTTTCTGCATCAATACCTGTTGCTATATTATTATAAAATGCTTCCATTTCATTCTGATAACCATTGAACCAGGCTTCATCAGGTGAAATATTAGACCATCCCTGCTTGGTACCTGTTTTTTCTACCACATAAATATCTTCAAAATTACTCTCCTCCGGATTGTAGGTTTGCATAGCATTGTTTGGAGTAAGATTGCATATTGTACGATGGTTATGAGCATGTACCTCAAGATAGTTCTTTACACCACCATGAAGTAATTCGCTGGCAGTAATATCGGCCACTGTTCCATCTTCAAAAATAATATGCGTAAAAGCATAATCTTCCACATCGGTATAAGAATCTTTCAGATGCGGGTTGTTAATATAATTTGGTAACCGGGTAATATTGTGCACCCGACAACTTACGAATTTCGGACGAATAGGTTTCCCATTTTTAACCCGGCCTTCAACATATTTCAGATATACGGCTGCTGCAAGAGGATGGCATCCCTTTCCCATGAGAGAACCGCCTCCTGATAATGCCCATTTCCCATAGGCCAAAGAATGTGATCCCGAATGGGATTGCTGAGCCTGTATCCAGAGGATCTGAGATTTTGTTTTCTCTATTACTTCTTTTTCCTTCTGAATTGCAGGAGCATATATCCAATTTTCAGCGTATAATATTCTGGCTTTACTTTCTGTTTCAGCCTTAAGGATATTCCTTAGACTTTTTAAGGTCTTTTCGAGGCCAGTTTTCCTGGAAAAAATATCTCCTGAAAAACTATCATTTCCCTCACCAAAGTATCCTGTGAGGGGCTTTTCTACTATTACATTTTTATTGTAACCAAGAATTTTAATGATTAATTCTTCATGGGTTACAGGCGGGGTGCATAAATGAAGTACATCTGAATCTGCAATCAGTTTATCTATGGAAGAAAAAGCTTCAATATTTTTTTCGTTGCAAAATGGATTAAGGTTTTCAGAATTTCTGGAAAAAGCTCCAATAATTCTGAGTTTCACTCCGTACACCCTTCTCAAAGCATCATAATGAAATCTTGCTGCAAATCCCGACCCGATAATCCCAACTTTTATTGGCTGCTCCATATAAAGTAATTAAAGAGAAACCCCTCTTTTCCAGGGGATAAAATCATCCTGACTTAACTGGTCAGCCTTGGATTTAATCTCTCCACTAGCCACTTTTATGATATATTCAAAAAGCTCTTCTCCCATCTCGGGAATGGTTTTCTCCCCTTTTATTACTACTCCTGCATCCACATCAATAATATCCGGCATTCTGGCTGCCAGCGTAGAATTAGAAGACATTTTAATGATTGGTGCTATAGGATTGCCTGTAGGAGTGCCAAGGCCGGTGGTGAACACAACCACGTTAGCGCCAGAACCCACCATTCCCGTGGTACTTTCCACATCATTCCCGGGAGTACATAACAGGTTGAGGCCCGGTTTGGTTACATATTCTCCATAATCCAACACTGCCTGAATAGGTGAAGTACCTCCTTTTTTAGCAGCTCCAGCAGATTTCATAGCGTCTGTGATAAGTCCGTCCTTAATATTTCCTGGCGAGGGATTCATATCGAACCCGGAACCTGAAGCTTCAGCAGCATTCTCATAAGATTTCATAAGCTCAGTAAATTTACTGGCCGTTTCTTCATCTATGCAACGATTCACAAGTTCCTGCTCAACACCACAAAGTTCAGGGAATTCGGATAGAATTGGGGAGCCGCCCAGTGCAGCTAGCAAATCAGATGCATAACCAAGAGCTGGGTTCGCCGAAATACCCGAAAATCCATCAGATCCTCCACACTCCAGTCCTAATTTTAACTTAGAAAGAGGTGCCGGTTTCCTCTGAATTTCATTAGCCTTTTTAATACCTTCAAATGATTCTTTAATAATGGTATTTAGCATTTCATCGACCGTGCCCATCTGCTGCTGCTCATAAATAAAAACCGGTTTCTTAATATCGGGGTTTATATCTTCTAGTGAATTCCTGAAGATGTCGATCTGAAGGTTTTGACATCCCAGGCTCAGTACTGTAGCTCCGGCAACATTCGGGTTATTTACATATCCTGCCAGAAGTTTTGAAAGCATTACAGAATCCTGGCGAATACCGCCACACCCCCCCTGATGGGTGATGAATTTCACTTCAATATTATCAAATACTCCTTTTTCATTTTCATCAAATTCAACCGTGGTGTCTTCATCTTTTCCACTTATCAGATTTCTTAAAAGCTGCCGTTGTTTTGGGGATTTATGAAAAGAAAATTCCTTCTCAAAAATATCCTTTAGTAATTCGACATTTCGATTCTCACAGAAGACAAGAGGAAAGAACAACCAGATATTCGCCGTTCCCACCTGACCGTCTGGCCTGTGGTAGCCCATAAAGGTTCTGTCTTCCCATTTAGAAACGTCAGGAGCCTTCCATGCAGTTACCTCCGATTTCCTAAAGGTCTGGCTTGCCTCGTGCTTGACATTATCTATGGTTAAAACACCACCTCTTTTGATTTCTTCGGTTGCCTTTCCAACCAGGACACCATACATATAAATCTTATCGCCGGCAGCGAGATCCACCATGCTAATCTTGTGCTTGGCCTTTACATCATTTAGAACAATCACTTCCTCACCTTCAAACCCAATCTTATCTCCCTTCCATAAATCCACCAGGGCAATAGCGACATTATCCTCGTTATTTACCTTTATAAGTTTATTTTTCATAACTTCTATTTTCCAAATTTTTCTGAGAAGGATTGAAAACCTTTTTCAATTCCCTGAGTGTCTATCAATTCAAGGGCGGATGCAATTTCATTTTTTAGATTCGGAATATCATTGAGGTCTTTTTCCCAGAATTCCTTTTTCTTCAATATTTTTTCGACCATTTCATTGTAACTGTGCAGTTCCCAGAGATTTTTGAGCTCTGAAACCACCGCTTCATCATCATTCACAGGCAGGCTCTGCCCTTTCCACCTTCCATCGTAAAACCTTATTAAACATGCAAATGCGAATGTTAATCTAATAGGTAATCGATTGAATTTTTTTTGAAAACCAAGGAGACTCGGTAGTACGCGAACCTTAAATTTTGAAATACTGTTCAGCGCGATGCTGGCAAGCTGATGCTTGATGAACGGATTCCTGAAACGATCAAAAACCTCCTGGGCAAATGAGTCCAATTCCTCGGCCGGCAACGATAAAGTAGGTTTGATCTCTTCAAATACTGCTTTTCTAATAAAATCCCCTGTAAATTCATGGTCTACAGTTTCCTTTACAGTCTCATTTCCATATAGAATAGAAAACGGAACCATAGTGGTATGTGCCCCATTGAGGATCCTGACCTTTCGTGTCCTGTATGGCTGAAGATCCTTAACAATCAGTACGTTTTCATCAATCTTGCTAAAAGGTATCTTTGCTTTCAGCTTTTCGTCTCCCTCTATTACCCATAAGAGAAAAACTTCAGCAGATACTATAAGTTTATCCTCATAATCGAGTTCATGCTGATAGGCTTCGATATCATCTTTTGGATACCCAGGAACGATACGGTCTACCAGTGTATTATGAAAACTGTTATGATCTTTGATCCATTTTACAAATGAGTCTTCCAACTGCCATAATTCGGCATATTTTAATATAATCTCTTTTAGTGTGTCGGCATTGTAATTTATCAGCTCGCAGGGAATAATAGTCAATCCTTTAGTAGAATCACTCTCAAAATAATTAAATCTTTTATAGAGAAGGGCAGTCACTTTTGCAGGAAAACTTTTATGAGGATAGCCTTTCAAAGTATCTGTTTCATTATAGGCGATGCCAGCTTCTGTAGTATTTGAAATAAGGAATTCTAGCTCATCTTCTTCTGCCAGTTTTAAATATTCCTGATAGTCATCATAAGGGTTTATTCCTTTCTGGATACAGGAGATCGTTTCATTTACCTGAAGCTCCTTCCCCTTCTTAATACCCTTCATAAAAAGATTATAGAGTCCGTCCTGTTCATTTAAAACATCAATAAGTCCTCCGGCCAGTGGCTGAACAACTGCAACACCGGCATTGAAATTGGCCTCATTATTCAGTTTATTTATAATATAATCTACAAAGGCTCTCAGGAAATTTCCTTCTCCGAATTGAATGACCTTTATAGGAAGCTCTTTGGTGAGCCCGGCATTTTTCCTGTTTAATCTTTTAAGTTGAGTATTTTCCATAATCAAGATCGTTATTTTTATTCAAATAGATTTGGTAACCAAAGGCTGATGGCCGGAATAAAGGTCACCAATA